>NZ_CP113920.1:0-1200000 GCF_029395535.1 Bifidobacterium sp. ESL0732
CACCATGGCAGATGAGTCGAACGACCCTATAACCCAAGCCATACGGATTTGGGATGACGCCCTTGCGGTCTTGCGTCAGGATACTTCGATCACCCCACGCAGCAAAGGCTGGCTTGAAGGGGTCAAGCCTGAAGGCGTGTTCGGCCCGACCATTGTGCTCTGCGTGGCCAATACCGAAACCCAACAAGCCCTGCAAGGCGAACTCAACCATGCGCTGCTTGGCGCGCTGAAGCTCGCGACCGGCCATGACATGTTCCCCGCCTTTAAGATCGCGGAACCCGGGGCTGAAACCAACGGCCCTCAAAACGTGCAGGAAAACGTTCCTGAAAACAGCACTGCAAATAACAATACCGATTTTGCAGCACCAGAACAAAATACGACTTATCCGACATCGCAAAACTTCGGAAACAGGCCGACGAACCCCAGCCAGGTAGCGGGAAACAACGGCTTTGGCGCCGCTAATACGTCGAACGGAACCGGCGGGCAGAACGAACAGACCGGCCAAACCGGTTCCTACCAGCAGTACCAGCGCGAGACCAACGCCCCACATGCATCGCAGCTTTCCTTTGACGAACCGGATTTTGCAGGAAATCAGACTTCCGCAGCCAACAATGGCAACGATGCCAACTCCTTGGTCAATTCGAACGGGCAATCCCAGAACGTAGCGAACAATACGAATTTCGCGGGCGACCTTGGCAATCCCAACAACCCTGCGAACCAAGCACGCACATCGACATCGGCCCCGCAGCAATCGTCGTTCCCGGTATCGCATCCGTCGGGTTCACGGTCTACTGGCGGCGCAACCCAGTCGCTTCCGCAACCCGTTTCCCAACCCGTCCCGCAGTTTGAGGTGGACGACCAGAAAACCACGCGCGACCCGGAAACGCACCTGAACAAGAACGCGACCTTCGACACCTTCGTGCCCGGCGATTCCAACCGGTTCGCCCGCACGGTGGCGCTGGCAGTTGCCGAGGGCAGCGGCAAGGACTTCAACCCGCTGTGTATCTACGGCGGTTCGGGGCTGGGTAAGACGCACCTTTTGAACGCCATCGGCAACTACGCGCTGGTCAAGGACGCCGGCCTCAAGGTCCGTTACGTCACCAGCGAGGAATTCACCAACGAGTTCATCGAGGCGCTGCAGACCCCGAACCAGAGCCAGGGCCAGATCGCCGCATTCAACCGGCGCTACCGCGAGGTCGACGTGCTCCTGATCGACGACATCCAGTTCCTGGGCGGCAAGGAAGCCACGCTCGAGCAGTTCTTCCACACCTTCAACGCGCTCTATCAGGCCGGCAAGCGCATCGTCATCGCCTCCGATGTGGCGCCCAAGAACCTCAAGGGCTTCGAGGCCCGCCTGATCTCGCGCTTCGAATCAGGCCTGACCGTCGACGTCAAGCCGCCGGACCTCGAGACCCGCATCGCCATCCTGCGCATGATGGCTTCGATGAACCATTCCAACATCCCCAACGACGTACTTGACCTCATCGCCGAACGCTTCACGGAGAACATCCGCGAGCTGGAAGGGGCGCTGACCCGCGTCACCGCCGTGGCAAGCTTGAGCAACCAGCCGGTTTCGCGCGCTCTGGCCGAGCAAACCCTGCAGGACTTCTTCACCACCGACGTCGAAATCAAGCCGACCGACATCATCGGACAGGTGGCCAAATACTTCCACCTCACTTTCGACGACCTCGTCGGTCGCGCACGCACCAAGAACGTCGCGCTGGCACGGCAGATTGCCATGTATCTGGCCCGCGAGATGACCAGCATGAGCCTGGTCGACATCGGCGAGGTCTTCGGCGGCCGTGACCACACCACCGTGATGCACGCCTATACCCGCATCTCCAACGAGATGCAGGAAAAGCAGGAGATCTACAACTACGTCATGGAGCTGACCGTCCGCTTGAAGCAACACCCGGAAGGCTGAGCGGTCATGAAGCCGGTAGGGCATGTCATCAAAGGCGAACGCCCCACTGTGGTCGTATCGCTCATCACCGTCGCGATCGTCCTGATCATCAGCCTGTTCACTGGTCTGCTGACGCCCCCTGCCGCTGAAGGAATCACCGCCCTCATGCTGTCCGTGATTATGCTTTTCGGGCTGTTTTTCCCCTTGGCCGCACCCATGACGGCCATGGTCGCGGCAATGGGGGCGACACTGGCGGCAAGCGCCTCCCAGATACACAACGGTTATACGATCTCGACTTCTTTGCTGACGATTATCATAATCACGCTGATCGGCTCAGGCCTTATGTTGGGGTGTGAAAAACGGCGAAAAAAACTGGCTTCCATGTTGCCCCTAGCATTTACGGTCGCCGGAATGGGCAACATCTTCTACGACAATATCGTCGTCCAAGATGCCAACAGCCCCATGGCAACAGGGCTTTTCGGCATAGTCCTCCTGTTCCTCTCCCCCTGGCTGCTGGGCCGCCTCGCCATGCAACAGCAAGATATCCGCAAGGCGGCCCAGGCTGCAGATCAATTGCAACAAACCACGATGCAACTCGAGCAGGTGGAGCGCGGCCGCGAGATGACCAGAGCAATCCAGAATTCCGTTTCCAAAGAACTGAAGTCCATTATCCAACTGACGAGGATGCCCCAAGATCCAGCAGATACTGCCCGCGTGCAGATTTCCGAAGAATCGAAAAAAGCACTCAACGCAATACACAAAGTCATCAATCTCTTGGACAGCCAACAAGGCAGCGAGACGTCAAATCACTGCAGCAATACAATCAAGGGCCAAAGCCATGCAGCAAACACCGATACGCAGGTGGCGACGGCACGGCCGGTATCGTATAGACCAGCCGCAATCGTCCGCCGAATCCACGGATGGCACAAAAGGCAAAGAATGGCGCAATCCACCATCCGCATCAGCTCACAGCATGCAAACCGAGACATCACAAACGTATCGTCCACCGCCACCAACCGCATCCGGAGCGACAAATTGTCGACGACGGTCATAGCAATCGGCGTCGCACTGGTCACGGTGTCGGGAATCGCGGGCGACCCAGGAACCGTGCTTTCAACAACGGTGGGGCAAACCATCGTATCGGATTTGCTGCTACTTTCCGCAATGTTTCTGCCGACCGGCGGAGCCATCGCGGCTTTTGTCGCCAGCGGAATCTGCATCCTCATACCCGGAACCGCAAGAGCAGCGGTGTTCATATTGGCCATCGCCAGCGGGATATTGCTGGGATATTTACGACGCAACGAGACATGGGGCGTCGCGGTGTGCGCGGCGACGAGCATAGCACTTTATTACGGCTTTGCCATGATGGGCCGCGGCGGTATCGGCACCATATTGATGCTGGTGTTGATGTACATCAACCCTGTATTGATAGGACGCTTCTTCAGGATCCAGGAAAACCTGAACCAGACGATGCGCAACAATGAGAAACTGGAGACGAAAACCGCTCAGCTCGACAACGCACGTTACAACAGCATGCTTGCCGAAGCCATCCATGATTCCATCACCAACGAGCTCTCCTCGATCATTCTGCTCACCGACGATGTCGCCAAACCCTGGACCGCCCAGACTCTGCACACGGTGAATCGTAAGGCATCTGGCGCACTTGGCAACATCAATGAAGTGGTCAAGCTGCTCAACGGCGAGAAGAAGCAAACCGTGACGTCCGAGGCGAAGAGCCGCGACATACGCGAATGGTTGGTCAACCGCTGCGCCCAAGAGGATTCGTCGCTTCATGCGCTTGGATACTCCGGCATTTCAACAGTGCGCGGCGACTTGGTTGAGGGACGTAAAATCAACGCAAAGGCAGTGGAAACCGTCAATCGTTTGCTGTCCGAAATCTACACGAATATCATTCGCCACGCACGCTCCGGCATCGACGGTTATGTGGTTGTCGTCGAGCTCGGCGAAGGGCAGGTGCGCATCACTGAAACCAATGATTACAGTGATCCTGTTGCGGGTTTTACGCAGATCGCTCACGGCAAAGGTCTGGAACTGCATCAACAGTCTATCGAGGCTTTGGGCGGCACGATGGAGACCGTCGACGAAGACGGTTCATGGATCGTCAATTGCACTATTCCGCTTGTATTGACACAATAGCAACGGCATCTCTTACTTAAATTGTGATTTTTCTGTAAAATTTTTTCCAAACGACGAAAATTCAGGGGCGATTACAGCTATTAGCCATTTGTCACACAATTAGACAATTGTCCACTTGCCAAAAATAAAAATAGCGCTTTGTCTATCTTGATATTTTTTTTACGCTTTTAAACTATTCATCGGCTTAATTTATATCTATTTTCACATTGAATCCCGATAAACGTGAGGCAGATAATCTTACATATCGTAACGTTTTTTGTTTTACAAATGACCTGTCTCGCGCGCGAGAGAAAGGTTCCACGTCTCTGAAAATGACGCGGAATCAAGGAAGGAAGAAAATGAGAAAATCATGGAAAGCCGCGGTCGGTATACTGGCCGCGATCGCCACGTTGGGGGCACCGGCGATAGCCGATGCCAACAACATCCAGGGCTCTGACCCGGGGCAGTCACAAAGCCAGGCGACAAACACTGTAGGGACGCAAGCGGCCATACCTTGCGCAGGTACGAAGAGCAGACCAGCGGACGGCGGTTATGCTGGATGGCAGAAGACCGACGGCGCGGACGGCTGCACGATGACCTTCACGGCCGAAGGCGCAAACAATAAGATCAGATTCGATGCCGGCACCGAGAAGAGTGAAGTGACCGACGATGTACAACACGTCACCTTCTCGGGAACTACACCGACCAAACTCGACAACGTCTCAGCCACACAAGCCTTCAAGTTGAAACCTAATCTGCTGTCGTTCCGGAGCAACGGACTTGTGGATACATCTGACGTCACTAACATGTCATGGATGTTCTACGCCGACACCGCAATGACAAACATCGACCTCAGCGGCTTCAACACATCAAAAGTCACCAACATGGACACCATGTTCGGTATGGACGGCAAGCTGACAGATATCGACCTCAGCGGCTTCAACACATCAAAAGTCACCAACATGGACAGCATGTTCTCAGCCACTTACCATCTTCACAACATCACAGGGTTGGATAAGTTCGACACTTCCCGTGTAACTGACATGAGCCACATGTTCGTAGGTATAAATAGCTACAATCAGCAACCAGCAGATCTGGACTTGTCGCAGTTTAATACCGCGAATGTTGAAGACATGACCAGCATGTTCGAATCCAGCAAGGTGAAATACATCAAGGGTCTGGAAAATCTCAACACTTCCAAGGTGAAATTGATGACCGGCATGTTCACAGCAAACGTAGTGCTGAACAAGCTGGATCTTTCGAAGTGGAACATGATCCATGTCAGTTCTCCGATTAGCCTTCCCGATAACCTTAAGCAAATCACCACTGGCCCGGAAACGAGTCTGAAGGCCTTAAGCTTCAAAGATTCTTCCAGCAAGTGGGCACAGGCATTGCCTGGTTCAGCCGACCATGACACCTTCTACAGCCCTGATGCATTGGCGTCACGAGTTGATAGCCACAATTCCGGTACTTTTGGTACGTACGTCATTAAGCAGCAACATACTCTCACCCTGCAAAGCGACAAACAAGACGGATACACACTGGCTGGCTCGATGGCTCCGATACAGAGCGACGGTTATGACGGAGACACCACACCAGACGGCTCGACCTATGGCCCGCGCTACCAGACTGTCAATATCCCCAAAAACGAATTCTCCGTCCAGTACACAGACCATGTCGACACTAAAGACTTCACGTTCAGCGGGTGGTCCGACGGCAACGGCAAGACTTACAACGTCGGTGAAGCAGTCGACATGAACTCCGGCGACAAGACCCTTAAGGCACAATGGACCAAGAACCGTGATTCCCGCGGCCTGCATAATGACTACAACGAGGATAAATCCCTCACTCAGGGGGCATACACCGAGAAAACCTGGCAAGAATTCCAGAATGCTCTGAACGCGGCCAAGAATGTGCTCAGCGACGGCAGCAAGAATCAGAATGCCGTTGACACGGCTCGAACTAACCTTAAGAACGCGAAGGACAAGCTGCAGCTGAAAGCCGGCAAAGAGGGACTTCGGGTGCTCATAAACCAAGCAAACCAGCTGAAAGAGAGTGACTACACCAAGGACACTTGGAAAAAATTGCCTGGTGCCAAAGATACAGCACAAACGGTTCTGGACGATGTAAACGCTACGGATCAACAAGTCAGCAATGCATTCGATACGCTGAACAATGCCATTACTGGTCTGAAGAAGAAAGCTAATTTCACCGCTCTCAACAATGCCATCACCGAAGCGAACAAGTACAAGCAGGACGACTACACGCCTAATTCGTGGACACCGCTTGAAACAGCTCTCGGAAACGCAAAGGATGCCGTTGCCAACAAACAGGAAACCGCTTCGCAAGACGATGTCGATGCCCTCACGGCAGCGTTGAACAAGGCGATGAACAAGCTACAGGAGCGCGCAGATAAAACTGATCTGCAAAACTTGCTCAGCGAAATCGCCGGAATGGACTCAAAGAAGTTCACGCCGGGCCCTTGGAAAGCCCTCCAGGACGAGGTGACCAAGGCCAAGGCCGTCAATGACAACCTGAACGCCACTGACGCGCAAGTCGCTGCGGAAACCACAAAGCTCTCCGCGCTCAAAGACAAGCTGGTGAACAAGCCCGACAGGACTGAACTCAACAACCTGATTAACGAAGCCCAGCAAAACTATCCTTCGAGCGACCAAAAGAATTGGTCGAAAGATACTTGGACTCCGTTGCAAGATGCGCTTAACAACGCCATAACCGCCAACAAGGGCGAAGGCGAGAACGCCAACCTCACGCAGGACCAGATCAACGCCAAGAGTTACGCTCTGAGACTTGCGATGGGCGCTATGAAGCCCAGTGCTTGGAAGATCGCGCTGGATCGTCTCAATGGCTTGCTGGCCAAGGTTCCTGCAAGCAAGGACCCCTACACACCGAGTTCATGGGGTGGAATGACCGACGCCAAAGAAAAGGCCCAGAAGGTGCTTGCCGACCAGAAGGATCTTTCGAATCCCACGGACGCAAATGTAGTTGACCTGAACGCGGCATACAACTTGTTGGAATTCAAGCTCAATGCGTTGAAGGCCAAAGCCAACAACGATGCGTTGAAGCAACTGCTGAACGACGCCCGAACCCAATTCCCCGCCGCAGACAAGGACAAGTACACGCCCAGCTCCTGGAAGGGACTGTGGGGTGATGGAACAGCAGCCGACAGGGGCCCGATTTACAATGGTTCGCTCACTGCCATTGACGATGAGGCCACGGACGCACAAATCCAGAAAGCCATCACAGACCTGAACAAGGCCGTGCTGGGCATGAAGGAGCGCGCCGACAAGTCGCTGCTGCAGTCCGCCATCAACAGCACCTCCGGGCTCAACAAGCTCGATTACACCAATGACACTTGGCAGGCCTTGCAGGACGCGCTCACCGCGGCCGACAAGACCAACAAGGATCCTGAAGCCAGCCAGACGAAAGTCAACAGCGACACCGCCAATGTCAATAAGGCACTGCAGGGACTCAAGCACAGCGACCGCTGGGAACTGATCAACAAGATCGAGCAAAGCATTGCCGCCGCTCCGAAGTCAGATAACATCTACACGCCGAATTCCTGGAAGGATATGACGGACGCTATCGCCGCCGCAGAGGGCAAGGTCGAACAGACCGAACCCGATGTCGCTTCCAACAAGGACCTGCAGGCTGCACTGACCGCGCTGAACAAGGCCAAAGACAATCTGAAGCCCAGGGTGGATCGCAGCAACCTAACCGCTTTGATCAACAGAGCCCAAACCAAGTATCCTTCTGGTGATAACTACACCAATGATTCCTGGGCTGCTCTACAAGATGCGATCAACAAGGCCAAGGACATTAATGACAACTCTTCTGCAGCCGATATCAACAAGGCACAGAACGATTTGCTCAACGCCATGGACGGTATGAAGGAGAAGGGCGACAAGGGCGCTCTCAATACTGCCATCAGCAATGTGCCCGCGGACAAGGACAAGGACAAATACACCAAGCCTACCTGGGATGCTTTGCAAGAAGCCATCAACCACGCCAAGGAAATCGCCGGCAAGCCTGATCCCTCCAAGGATGAGGTGAACGGAGCCATCGACGGCATCAGCAACGCCATCAACAAGCTCAAGCCAAGCAAGACTGCTCTTGAAGAAGCCATCAACAAGGCCAAACAGGAGACGCAGCCCGGCTATACCGATGATTCCTGGCAAGCTCTACAAAGCGCACTTGCTAACGCCACAGCCGTGGACAAGGACGATACCGCTTCTGCATCCATCATCGGCTCGGCACTCGATGCCCTGAATGATGCGATGAGCAAGCTCAAGGTCGACAAGTCCAAGTTGGAAGCAGACATCGCCTTGGTCAAAGGTAAGGATAAGAACGGCTTCACCGCTGACTCCTTGCAAGCACTGAAAGATGCGCTGGACAAGGCAGCCGCCGTGGTTGCCAATCCTGAAGCCAGCAAGTCCGACGTCTTAACTGCCGAGAATGATCTGAACAACGCGCTCGCCGGCCTCGTGGCTGACAAGTCCGCACTACAAACTGCCGTGAACCAGGCTGAGGATAAGCTCAACAAGGACAAGACGGACGGCAAGTACACCCCAACGAGCAAGGACAAGGTACAGCAGGCCATCAATGCAGCCAAGGTGGTTCTTGAGGACAACAATCCTACCAAAGACCAAGTCAACAAGGCCAAGCAGGATCTGCAAAACGCCTTGGACAACCTCGTTGAAAAAGGCAACAAGAAGCCGCTGCAGGACCTGTACGACAAGAACAAGGACAAGAATAAGGCCGACTTCGACCCGACGGATACGAGTCTGTGGCCCGCGTTCCAGAACGCATTGACACATGCCGAAGAAGTTCTCGGCAATCCGGATGCAACCGAATCGGACGTGAACGCCGCTTTGGCTGACCTTGCGACTGCCATCAACAACCTTGTGCCCAACGGCCGTGGAGACCTCGTTGACGATGTCAACGCTACCAACATGGACGAGAACAAGAACAAGTACACCGCCGACTCTTGGAAGCCCGTGCAGGCCGCCATCGACCACGCCAAAGACGTGATCGACAAGACACCCGCACCCTCCAAGGCGGACGTCGACCAGGCCAAGCAACAGCTCGACCAGGCCAAGCTCGGCCTCGTCGCCAAGGGCGATCACAACGCCCTAGATGAGTTGATTAGCCAAGCCAAGGACGAGCTCGACAAGGGCAAGGACAAGTACACTCCGAACAGCAAGGACAAAGTCCAGGATGCCATCACCGCAGCTACCAAGCTACCTGCTGATGCCACTCAGGATCAAATCGACAAGGCCAAGCAAGATCTGCAGAACGCCTTGAACGGTCTGACCGAGATTCCTGACAAGAGCACGCTGCAGGACCTGTACAACAAGAACCAGGCGAAGCAAGAAGCTGACTTCGATCCCGCTAACTGGCCAGCGTTTACCGCCGCAATGCAGCAAGCTAACAAGGTGCTTAACGACAAGAACGCGACCCAGAAAGACGTGAACAAGGCGCTTTCCGACCTTATCACCGCCGTCAGCAACCTCACACCCAACGGTCGCCAAGACCTCGCCAACGAGATCGACGCAATCAGTAAGGACAAGGGCAAGTACACCGACGAGTCATGGAAGCCCGTGCAGGCCGCCATCGACCACGCCAAAGACGTGATCGGCAAGACGCCCGCACCCTCCAAGGCAGAGGTCGACCAAGCCAAGCACCAACTCGATGACGCCAAAGGCAACCTCGTCGCCAAGGGCGATAAGACGGTTCTGGACGAAATCATTAAGCAAGCCAACAAGCAGATTCCAAACCAATCGAAGTACACGGAAGATTCTTGGAAGCATTTCGCCCAAGCACTTGCAGATGCGAAGAAGGTGCAGAGTGACCCGAACGCCGTTCAGGCTGTCATTGACCAAGCCTGGAAGAACCTGATCGACGCTGTGACCAACCTTCAGCCAACGAATGCTGGTTCCAACACCGGTAACGGTGGTTCCGGCAATGGCGGTTCCGGCAACGGCGGTTCCAGCAACGGCGGTTCCAGCAACGGCGGTAACGGCGGTTCCGGTTCCAACGGTGGCAACGCTGGCAACGGCGGCAACGGCGGAAACGGCGGTAACGGCGGAAACTGGTCCGGTAACGGTGGTTCCGGTAACGGCGCAGGCAACGGCGGACAAGGTGTTTTGGTTGCAGGTCGCTCCCCGATTTATCTCTATCGTGGACTGCCATACGGGACTTTTGGCATGAACGGTGCCAATGGCGTGAATCCGAATGCAACCGACGGTTCGAACACGAACTCCTCCGACGGATCCAACGGTTCCAGCAATCGTGATTCCATGAAGGACTCCAATAGCGGCAGCAAGTCCAAGCGAGGCGGCTCCAAGGTCTGTGTGAACAGCGATGGCGACATCGTCGAGATGTCTGCATGGACAACCTCGGATGGCAGCGTCGATATGGCAAAGATCCCTCGTTGCGAAACAGCAGTCGCCACCCCTGCTACGAAGACCTCACATGGGTTCAACTGGCTGTGGCTCCTGTTGCTGGTACTCATCGTCGCGGCGGTTTGCTTCGGCGTTTGGTATGCACGCAACCGTGAGTCCGAGAACGGAGAACCCACTGCCCAGCATCGTACGGAAGTCTGATGCCAGCAACCTGGTGACGGTCTGCGTGTCCCCAGATACGTCACCCGTGTGAATTCGTCCCATCGAACCAACCATTCGGTGGGACGAATTCGTATTTCAAAAACAACGACAAAATGGCTTAAAACCGACTATAATAGTCTATTGGAATAAGGGAAATCGGTTTAAAAGGATTGACGATTCTGTTTATCGTTTTCCGTTTTACATTTCTATAAACACTGTATAAGCATGCCATACTTACACAACGGAACAGAGAACACAAAGGAAGTGCACGATGTATAGCAGTACAGGGGATACCTCCGTCCGACAAGATGACGTCCTCGCGTCCCAGAATGTGCACAACAAGGCCGGCAGGACGCGACCATTACGTATCGCCGTCACCGACAATGACAACTTCGCCCTGATGACGCTCGCAAATCTTCTGCCGCATACCGTGCCCGACTCCATCGTGATATGGAGCTCCACATCGGCCACCGACACCATTGCCAAAGCAACGGAACCCGCCTCGATGCCCGACATACTCATTCTCGACATGTCGCTGAGTTCGACCTATACCGGCCCTGAAGTCTGCCACGCCATTCGCAAGGTAACACCGAAGGTGAAAGTGCTGGGCATCACCTCTTACTCATTGGAACATTACGCGGCGGATCTGGCCGATGCGGGCGCACAAGGTCTGGTCTCCAAATCGGATATTCCCCAACTCCAGACGGCATTGCAGGCCATCTCGCAGGGCAACATCTATTCGGTATTCAACGACGTTCATTTTTCGAGCGCCCAAGAGGCATACAACCGCATAAGCCGGGAACCTTCAAACGACAAGGTCCAACTGACGGAACATGAGAAGAAAATCATGGATCTGTTGGCACAGGGCAAACGATACAAGCAGATCGCTGACGAAATGGAAATCAGCGAATCGTCCATACGCACCGGCGCACATCGCGCGATCAAAAAGCTAGGTGCTTCCACGTTGAGCCAGGGCGTAGGTGTATGGATGTTGGAACACAAGTGAACAAAGCAGGCGACACCTCGATGGATGGCCGCTCGTCAGCGGCTTTCACCATCAAGGATGCTCTGCGGTTCATAAGTGAGAAACTCAGGCACGGCATCAAGGCCGAGCCACCCGTCATCGCAGTAACGGTCTGCGGCACCATTGTTCTTTTGGCTGTAAGCATATTCGGCGACCTATTCGCTTCCGCCGAATCTGCCGGAATTGTCGTTATCATACTCATAGCGGCATTGCTCAGCAGCCTGTTCGTGCCGACAATCGGTGCTATAGCTTCGTTTCTGGCAGCACTTTTCAGCATATATGTTTCGTATGGACTCCAGCAACAAGGTAATGACACCATTGCGAATTTTGTGCTGACCGATGTACTGGTGATGCTGATCGCTTCCGAGCTGATGTTGGGGTATCTCAAACGCTGGAAAAAACTGGCGTGTCTGATGCCGATTTCGTTGGCAATCGCCATCATCATCACGCTCGTCAGCGATAATGCGGCACCCGGAAAACCAAGATATGCGATGGACAGCGGGCTGCTCGGCGTGATGTTGGTAATCATTTTCCCCTGGATTCTGGGCATGATTGCCAGACAGCAGAGCGATATGCGCGGCACCATGCGCAAGGAGGACGAACTGCGTCGGGCCACCATACGGCTCGAGGCGACGCGTCAGAACCGCCGAATGGCGGCAACTCTGCACAACAAGGTCATGGAAGAGCTGAAATCCATCAACGTGTTTGCCGGCCAAGCCGAAGCACTGACCGCCGACGGGCGCCAACGCATCGCAGGAGAAGCGAAAAAGGCACTGAACGAGATGCATCAGGTCATCAATCTCTTCGATGAGATTTCCGACGCCGGTGAGCCGATTGGCAACGGGACAGCGACATACGGCAAGGTGGCGCGAATAGTGCATCTCCTGCGCATGCCAAGAATCAAGGAAAAACGCGAAAATCCGGCGCGACAAGGGGTGCCGACGACATCGCGAACGGCAACGCATACCGTCTTGCAACACAGGCCCATATCCAATAGGTGCAAGGCCTCAGCCGACATTCATGACGCCGTCGCGCCGGCCACGGAAACCACCCACGGACCACGCACCGAAACAAACCGCAAAATAACCGCTAAAACAAACGGCAAAGTCAGTCACAGCCTTCGTCTTGACCGGTTTACGGCACCCACCATCGCCATCAGCCTGACGGCAATAATCGTCTCGACATTCATACCCTCCCCCTATGCTCCGTCGCTCTCGCTGCCGATGACCGCGCTCATGGCGTTGCTATCGCTGCTCATGGTGTTCCTGCCGACCGCAGGCGCGGCAATCGCGTTCATCGTGGCCGTAAGCCTCATCATGATACCGGGAATCCCTCATGTGGCCGCCTACATCATGACCGTCTGCAGCGGCATCCTGCTGGGCTATTCGCGGCGCGGCCGGCATTGGAGCCTCTGGTTGTGCGTGGCCATGACCGTGGTGTTTCTTGGCGATCTCATCCTGGTCGAACACGACATATTGGCCCGCATACTGACCATGGCACTCCTTACTCTTGCCCCATGGAAAATCGGACGGTATGCCAGACGTCAACAGGGGCTGAACCATGCGGCATGGATCAACAGCCAGTTGTTGACGAAAACGACCCAGCTCAACAAGGAACACTACGATGGCATACTTGCCGAGGCCATCCACGACTCCATCACCAACGAGCTTTCCACCATCATTTTGCTCACCGACGACCCAAACAGGAAATGGACGAACCAAACCTTGCAACTGGTGGGTCGCGCGGCTCAGGATGCGTTCGACAACATCGGAGAGGTCATCGATCTGCTCAACGGCACCGGCAACACACCCAACGAGTTCAATGACGCCACCCGCGATGTTCACGGATGGCTGGTCGCACGGCTCGCCCACGAGGATTCGTCGCTTCACGCCCTCGGCTATACCGGGATATCGCAGGTGCGCGGCGGCCTGGGTAAAGGCGAAAAGGCGAATATGGAGTCCATAGGGATGGCGAACCACCTGCTTACCGAGATCTATACCAACATTGTTCGGCACGCAAGCCCTGGTATCGACGGTTATGCGCTTGTCGCCGAACTCGAAAACGGATGGCTGCGCATCACGGAAACAAACGATTGCAGCGGTTCGGGCCTCGAACTCAAGGGAGTGGAACACGGCAAAGGACTTGGGTTGCATAAGGATTCGGTGGAAGCCATGGGTGGCACGTTCGAGACGGCGGCCGAAGACGATTCGTGGATTGTCAATTGCACCATTCCGCTTGCAACCAAGCAAAAAGACCATTCAAAGGTTGGACAATAGTAAAGATATGGTGAATTTTAATTTCTCAACATTGAGAACGTATCGCAGTGCGGATTTTCTCCGTTTTCTTGATAAATAGACAAACGTCTACCGGATATAGATATTTGTCTACAAATTGAAAACAAAAAGTAGCGAACTGTCTATTACCTCGTTGCAAAACGTCATAAAAAGCCCGGAATCCCCCTAAAAACATCACTCTGCCGGCACATTACACTATGCATCAGAAGCTCGAGGATCTAAGGCAATACAATATAATATTTATTTGTAATACTCACAGGTCGTAACAGGTGAAATCAAAGATGTCATGCGCCAAGTGGGAAGAACGACGAAGGAAGTTCATGAAGAACAATTGGAAAGCCGCGATCGGCGCGCTGGCGGCAATCGCCTCACTGACGGCACCTGTGCTGGCCAACGCCGACGGAATCGACACAGGTTCCGGCGAGACGCATTCCCAAGTCCACGTTCAGGACACTCTCCAACCAATACCTTGTGTCGCACCATTCTCCGCCCCGGCTACTGACGGGCATGCCGGATGGCGAAAATCCGACACTTTTGAAGGCTGCACCCTGACCGTCAAAGCCGAGGGCACCAACAACGCGATGCCCAATGCCGTGAGCAACGAGGTGCAGCATGTCACCTTCGCAGGCCCCTCCAAGACCGTATTCAGCGATACTACTAGCCTCAATCTCAGCTCCAAACCCAACCTGGTGACATTCACGAGCGCGAGTCTGGTGGACTCCTCGCAGCTGACCGACATGGCCTTCCTCTTTATGGGCGATACAGCGCTTCAACGCATCGACCTCGCCGGCTTCAACACCAGCAACGTGACCAACATGAACAGCATGTTCGCCAGCGATATCGCCCTTCAATACCTTAATATCAGCAACTTCAGCACCACAAGCGTCACCGATATGGGAAACATGTTCTACGGCAATGTATCCATGCGAGATCTTGACCTGAGAATGTTCATTACTCTCGGCGTCACCAACATGCAGAACATGTTTTACGGCGACCATCTCCTCAATCAACTGAACCTCAGCAGCTTCGATACCAGCAGCGTCAAAAATATGCAGGGCATGTTCGCCGGACTCAACAGCGGAAACAACACGCCCATGGATCTCAACCTGTCCACTTTTGACACCGAAAACGTGGAAAACATGGACAGCATGTTCGCGAACGCCAACGTAAGCAACATCGAGGGCCTCAGCGCGTTCAGGACCGGCAAGGTGAAGTACATGCACAACATGTTCGCGACGAGCCCTCTGACCACACTGGACCTGACCACCTGGGACATGACCAAAACCGAGATTTCTCCAGGATCTCCATTGCCACCGGGCCAGGCCGCCCCCACCCCGATTACACTTCCTGCCAACCTCACCCAACTGACCGTCAGTTTGACAACTCGTTTGGGCAGTGACAGTTTTCCTGTCGCCGCGACCGGATTCACCTGGACACAGGTGACCAGCCCATATGTCAGCTTCGACCACGATGCGTCATACACCACCTCCCAGCTAATCGACCACGTCAATGCGGCCTCTACCGATGTGAAGGGCACTTACCTCCGGCAAATAAAGCGCGTTGCGCTGCTGGACAACGAGGCACCAGAAGATGGATATTCGTCGACCACCGCACCATCGACTGCGCCAAATCCGCTGGTCGCCCTCGGATATAATGCTGACGCTAACCTGCCCGACGGGGACGGGGGAACAGCGTATGTCGCCAATCGTGAAATGAAAGTCACGCTTCCCGGCAACACCATCACCTACTCCAACGGAGGCCACGAGACCAAAGACTTCACCTTCGTAGGCTGGAAGGACGCGGTGGCCAACAGGATCTACCCCGCAGGCGATACCGTCACCCTTACCGCGGATAGCGTGACACTGAAAGCCAACTGGAACAGGAACAGGGATTCCAGAAGTCTCAACGACGAATACATTGTCGATTCCGGCATAACGAATGACCATTATTACACCAATGCCACGTGGAACGCGTTCCAGACGGCCCTGAACGCCGCGGGGAACGTGCTCGCCGACGGCAGCAAGGGGCAAACCAACGTCGACACGACTCTCGCCAACCTCTGCGATGCACGATCAAAACTTGACAAGTCCCCTTTGCAGATACTGGTCGACCAAGCCGGCAGACTCACTCAAAACGACTACACCAGCGACTCATGGAATAGCCTGCAGCACGCCCTGACAGCCGCAAAAAACGTACTCGACAACCACAACTCGACTCAAGATGAAATATCCGCAGCCGTCAGGAACCTGACACAAGCCATGAAAAGTCTGGTACGCCAAAACCACAACGGCCATGACAAAACCGTATTAAGCGATACCATCAAAGAGGCTGAGAACAAGAAACGAACAGGCAATAAAGACGGTAGATACGATGAAACGGCCTGGAGAAATTTCCTTGGCGCCCTGGATCTCGCGGAAGATACGCAGAACGACTCGAACACCACCCAAGACATCATCGACAACGCCTGGCAGCATCTGATCGACACTATCGCCGGCCTTGAGCCAACGCCGTCTGGCAGTGACTCGGGCATCACCAGCGATAGTGAACATAGCAACACCGAAGGCAAAAAAGAGGAAAACAGCAGCCATAACGGCAAGGATGATACAGTCAAAAACGCAAAAGATAAAGGCAATGGATCTTCGGCCGACAGCGACAAGAAGTCAGACGGCTCATCGAACGGCAACAACCAAGATTCACCATCGTCGTTACAACGCCGACAGGTGCCGTCGCCGTCCGGCAAGAAGCAATCGACAAATGTCGACGAATCCAATGACTTCAACGGTGCAATCCTCAACGCACGCAGCAATGATACGCAGCCTTCTCTGCACGGCTCCCAAAATGGCAATCAAAACAGTGATGCGCACCATCGTCAAAGGGACAAGACCACAGCCGGCGCAAGGAGCGCCTCATCAAGGCATCCCGCTGCTTGGTCATGGATGATTGGGCTTGTGCTTATCATCACGATTGCATGCCTTATAGCAGGGTACCTTTACACCTGCAAGAGGAAAAACAACGCAACAAGCAGTGACGAGTAATCGGCACACGAATATACAAGAAACATGCGATTTTGCGCAAAAAAATAGTTTACACTGTTTAACGTTTTTCGCTCAGTCGTCATTCTTTCGTTTTCGTGCACGCGTTCAAAAAAGAGCATCTGAGAGAAGGCCGTAGAGACCGAAATTGACACTGTTTTTACCTTATCCACTGAGCGACACACCGACTGTGGAAAGAAATTCAGGAAAATTTATCCACATAGTTATTCACAAATGGGGGTAAACTCGGCGGATAAGTCGTGGATACCACCGATAAACCCTGTGGAAAAGTCGTGGACGACTCTTCAAAAAGTGTGGACAGAAAAAGCGCGAAACCTCTGCGGTGGATAACTTAACGTTTTATCCACAATTCCTCTCTTAGTTATCCACATGCTCTCATGCTGTGGATAACGCTGTTCGTAAGTGGTTTAAGAGGTTATCCACATATTCACCGTGCTTATTATCCTGATTACTAGAACAAACTTACGTTTCATCATTGTCAGCGACGCGAACAAGTTGAATCTGTATCTCACGATAAAAAGAAGCAACTAGAATAGAAACCAGTTATCACCCAAAGTAGGAGCATTATGAAAGTCGAAATCAACTCCACCGCACTTGCGGACGCGGTTGCATGGACTACCCGTGTCATCGACGCACGACCTGCCAACCCGATTCTTGCCGGCATCAAGCTCGAAGCCGCAGACGGAACTTTGCAACTTTCCGCCTTCAACTATGAGATTTCCGCCCGCCACCACATCGAAGCGGGCGTCGACGAAGCCGGAAAAGTGCTGGTTCAAGGCAAACTGCTCGCCGATATCACCAAGTCGCTGCCGCAGGAAAAAGCCTATCTTTCCACCACCGAGACGACACTAACCATTACCTCGGGCAAGTCGACATTCAACCTGCAGCTCATGCCGGAATCCGAATACCCGGATCTCCCCGAAGCCCCGGCCATGCTCGGCCAGGTTGATGCGCCGACTTTTGTTCAGGCGGTTTCACAGGCTTCGGTCGCAGTCTCCCACGAGGAAAATCGTCCGGTTTTGACCGGTGTTCGTATCCAGTTCAACGGCGAGAAAGTCGTGATGACCTCGACGGATCGCTTCCGTCTCTCCCGTTCCAGCTTCACCTGGACCCCGCAGGACAACGATTTGGAAACCGAAACGCTCGTTCGCGGCTCGCTGTTGCGCGATGTGGCTCGAGCAGTTGACGAACACCAAAATGTCGTTATCGATTTCAACCCGGAAAGCCCGTCATTGCTTGGTTTTGAGAATGCCGGACGCGTTTCGACCTCGCAGCTCATCGACGGTGAATTCCCCGCGGTCGATAGGCTGTTCTCCGATGAATACCCGATTGAGGCTGTTATTTCCAAGGAAGCGCTGCTCGGCGCTATCAAACGTGTGGCACTAGTCGCGGAACGTAATGCACCGATTCGTATGGTATTTGAAGGCCAGACCTTGACGCTTTCCGCGGGAACCGCCGACGAATCCCAGGCCAAGGAAGTGCTCGACATCGACATGGACGGCGAAAATATCACTGTCGCTTTCAACCCTTCATACCTGATTGAAGGCTTGAGCGCGATTACCGAGCCGTTCGTGCGGATGAAGATGACCACCGCCGTCAAGCCGGTCGAGTTCAACGGGCAACAAGAAGCAGATTCCGATGAATCGATGGATTATCGCTATCTGCTCGTGCCGATGCGGTTCAACTGATTTCTTGAAGTATGAAATTTATCTTACGATGTTCACTAATTTAGTTGCACATCGTAAGATATTTTTCTTTTAAGGTTTATTGTTATCCAAAAAGACAAGGTAAGGGGTTCGGGTGTATATCTCGCGGCTGGCGCTTGACCATTTCCGTTCATGGTCGCACCTTGTCGTCGATTTCACGTCCGGGGTGACCATCCTCAAAGGCGCGAACGGACTGGGCAAGACCAACATCGTGGAAGCCGTCGAAGTGCTTTCCACCGGTTCCAGCCACCGCGTCTCCAGTTCGTTGCCGCTAATCGAACGAGGCGAAACCAAGGCGACCATTCGTGCCAATGTTGATGAAGATGATGAGACTGAGCCGGTTTTTGTCGAAGTCGAAAGTGATGTTCATCAAGCTGCCGAGAATGAGGGAGCCAATAAAACCGGCGAGAACGCTGGAAATCAGAACCCTGTCGCCGAGAATACGACTCGTGAAACCACTTATGAGGTGACCATTGCTGCGCGGGGAGCCAATCGAGGGCGCATCAACGGCGGGAATTCGCTCTATATGCGCGATATCGTCGGCAAGGTGCCCAGCGTCTCGTTTACGCCTGACGACCAACGATTGGTGGCGGGCGATCCGGCCGGAAGACGCGGATTTCTTGACCAAGCAGGATCGTTGTTGATTCCCGGTTATGCCGCCAATCTTTCCAATGCCAACAAAATCGCCAAGCAGCGGGCTACGCTTTTGAAGCAACTTGGACAACGCGGCGAACCTGCCGATGCGCAGAATGCCGCACTTAACGGGCTGGAAATATGGACTGGGCAGTTCATTGGTGTTGGGGTTACTCTGACCCGTGCCCGCGCCGGATTGATTGAACATTTGGCTGGGCCTTTTTCACGCATTTATGACGAACTTGCCGGCAAACCGCAGCACGCAGGGTTGGAGTACGCACCTTCATTCGAGGAAGTGCTCGATTTCGAGCAGCCGGAACCGGAGATCAGCAAGCATTACCAACGGTTGTATGCCGGCGAAATCGCACGTGGGCGCAACCTTATCGGTCCGCACCGCGACGATATGACCTTGACACTTGACGGCATGCCCGCCCGCGAATTCGCCTCCAACGGCGAGATGTGGACCATGGCGCTGGCTTTGAAAATGGCGTTGTTCAACGAAATCGTTGAAGTACAACAGGTCAAACCCATTGTCATTTTGGATGATGTCTTTGCACAGCTTGACGAAACCCGGCGGCGGCAGATCCTCGACTTTGCATTACAACAGGATCAGGTGCTGATTACCGTAGCTGCGGCTGGCGATATCCCGCTGAACGTCGCGGAATCCGGTAAGGCGACCATTGTAGACGTGGCCGATCTTAAGGCTGGTGCGGAAGACGAGAACGCGAATCTGGTGGCGCAACTGCAGGCCGCGCGGGAAAACAGTAAAGACAACGACGGAGCGGAATCATGAAACCGCCGATTGCCGAACAACTGCATCTCGACCAACGTAAGCTGCCTGCGGAAGTCTTCAATCGGCTCTCTTCCCGCGCCGGCGCACGCAAGGAGTGGAAGTCGCGCGAAGAGAACGCGTGGAACAACTTCGGCAAACCCGGACGCGACCCGGGCAAGCTTGGCGGGGTCCTGTCCGTTATCGCCACCGACGGCGACTGGACCCCACACCTGAAGCTCGCGCAACTGCGCAATCACTGGGATCAGGTGGTCGGGCCGGCCATTGCCGGCCATTCCGTGGTCACCGATTTCCGCGACGGCGTACTCACCATCAACACCGAATCCAACGCTTGGGCCACACAGCTGACCTATCTCATTCCTCAGCTCACCACAACCATCCGTCAGCGGCTCAAGGGTCTGGAAATCCGCGAAATCCGCGTCACCGGTCCACAATCGCACAACTTCAGGCATGGGGCCGGTGGCCGGCGTTATCCGAATCGCTATATGCGTCGCTGATCAGTGGCGATTGGCAACAGTCGGGCAATGAAGTCACATATTCAAACAACACATATTTACAACAGAAAATGTAACTGATATTGATTCGTTCCGTGGAATCTGCCTGCTATTATCTAGTGTAATAAAATTCAATCTTTCGAAATTTCATCTTTTGGGGGTAATGCCTTGAAAGTCCCCATATCCGAGTAAAATGACCATTATATGGTTAAACCTCTAGAAGACCCCATTATTTGCTTTCTAGAGTGTATCGCCCCCGCGGGAAGCCTTTCGTGCGAGGGAAAATGCAGGAAGGAACCTTGTGGCAGATTCAGCAATGAATGAAGAACAAGCCAATGACGCTGCCGTCAATAAAGCGGAACAGGAAGCCAAGGCGCAGGAAGCCATTCAAAACGATGAGCTCGAAGACGCCCAGCTTGACGATTCGCTTGCACCAGAACACTATGACGCCAGCGATCTGAGGGTTTTGGAAGGCTTGGAGGCCGTGCGTATCCGCCCGGGTATGTACATCGGCTCGACCGGTCCGCGCGGCTTGCACCACTTGGTCTACGAGATCGTCGACAACTCGGTCGACGAGGCGCTCGCCGGCTATGCCACGCATATCGAAGTGACCATTCTGCCGGACAACGGTGTGCGTGTGGTCGACAACGGCCGCGGCATCCCCGTCGACGAGGTGCCCGGTGAAGGTGTTTCCGGCGTCGAGACGGTGATGACCAAGCTGCACGCGGGCGGCAAGTTCGGCGGCGGCGGTTACGCGGTCTCCGGTGGCCTGCACGGCGTCGGCATCTCCGTGGTCAATGCGCTTTCCACCGAAATCGACGTGGAAGTGCGCCGTCAGGGCTATCACTGGATGCAGAACTTCCATGACCAGCACGCGGTCGCTCCCTTGAAGCAGGGTGCTCCGATGGCCGAAGGCGAGTCCACCGGCACGTCCGTCACCTTCTGGGCCGACCCAAAGATCTTCGAAACCACCGAATACGACTTCGAAACGCTGCGTTCGCGCTTCCAGCAGATGGCATTCCTCAACAAAGGTCTTCGTATTACGTTGACCGACGAACGCAAGCACAACATTGCCGGTGATGAGGTCGCTGGTGAAGACGACGCCACCGAAGAAAAGCCGGAAACTGTTTCCTATTGCTATCAGAACGGCATCAAGGATTATGTCGCCTATCTGGTCAAGTCCCGTAAGGCAACACCGATTGAGGACGAGGTCATCGACCTTGAGGCCGAGGACCTGAATCTCGGCATTTCCGCTGAAATCGCATTGCAGTGGACCACCGCCTACTCCGAGGCCGTGCACACCTTCGCCAACACGATCTCCACCACGGAAGGTGGCACCCACGAAGAGGGCTTCCGTGCCGCGCTGACCAGCCTGGTCAACCGCTACGCGCGCGACAAGAACCTCTTGAAGGAGAAGGACGACAACCTTTCAGGCGACGACGTCCGCGAGGGCCTGACCGCCGTGGTTTCCGTCAAGCTCACCAACCCGCAGTTCGAAGGCCAGACCAAGACCAAGCTCGGCAATTCCGAGGCCAAGACCTTTGTGCAGCGCGTGATGACTGACCGCCTCGGTGACTGGTTCGACGCCCATCCGAGCGATGCCAAGAACATCATCCAGAAGGCGCTCGAGGCCTCGCACGCGCGTATCGCCGCCAAGAAGGCCCGCGAGAACACCCGCCGCAAGTCCGTTTTCGAGACCGCCGGCATGCCCGACAAGCTCAAGGACTGCCAGTCCAACAACCCCGAGGAATGCGAGCTGTTCATCGTCGAGGGCGATTCCGCAGGCGGCTCCGCCATCCAGGGCCGCAACCCGATCACGCAGGCCATCCTGCCGCTTCGTGGCAAGATTCTGAACACCGAGCGCGCCTCCATCGACCGCATCATGAAATCCGATACCATTGAGGCCCTGATTACGGCCGTCGGTGGCGGGTACGGCGAGGACTTCGACATCAACAAGGTGCGTTACCACAAAGTGATTATCATGGCCGATGCAGATGTCGACGGCGCGCACATCGCGACGCTCAACCTGACGCTCTTCTTCCGTTACATGCGCCCGATGATCTACGCCGGCTACGTCTACGTCGCCATGCCGCCGCTGTACCGCATCAAGTGGACCAAGGGCCCGCACAGCTTCGTCTACACCGATGCCGAACGCGACCGCGTCCTCAAAGAGGGCAGGGAGGCCGGACGCCAGTTGCCGAAGGGCGAAGGCATTCAGCGTTACAAGGGCTTGGGCGAGATGAGCTACCAAGAGCTGTGGGGCACCACCATGGACCCCGAGCACCGCATCTTGAAGCAGGTCGAGATCGAGGACGCGGCCCAGGCCGACGAGACCTTCTCCATGCTGATGGGCGACGAAGTGGGCCCGCGCCGCGAGTTCATTCAGCGCAACGCCCCGAGTGCGAAGTTCATCGACGCTTAATGGGCATATCGAATGTGGCTATTGATATCAAAGAATGAATCATAGTCCCATTCGATATCCCCGTATAAACGGCACAACAGACTTAGTGAATCAATAAACATAAGGATTTACAGTGGCAGACGAAAACAATAACAACAATGACAGCGGCGATGACGAGTACGTCCCTGGTGGTGCGCTTGAGCCATTGAGCCCGCAGGAGGCCGACGACACCGATTACGGCCTGATGAAGGGCGAACGTATTCAGCGTATCGACCTGGGCCAGGAAATGCGCGAGTCCTATCTCGCCTACTCCCTCTCCGTGATCGTCGAACGCGCGCTCCCCGACGTGCGCGACGGCATGAAGCCGGTGCACCGCCGCGTGATCTACGCGATGTATGACGGCGGCTATCGCCCCGACCGCGGCTACAACAAGTGCTCCCGCGTCGTCGGCGACGTGATGGGCAAGTACCACCCGCACGGCGATTCCGCCATCTACGACACGTTGGTGCGTATGGCTCAGTCGTGGTCAATGCGTTACATGCTGGTCGACGGACAAGGCAACTTCGGCTCCCCGGGCGACGATCCCGCAGCCGCCATGCGTTACACCGAATGCCGCATGGCACCGCTCGCGATGGAAATGGTGCGCGATATCGATAAAGACACCGTCGATTTCGTGCCGAACTACGACGGCAAGACGCAGGAGCCGACCGTGCTCCCCGCCCGCTTCCCGAACCTGCTGGTCAACGGCTCCTCCGGCATCGCCGTGGGCATGGCCACCAACATCCCCCCGCACAACATGCGCGAGGTCGCCGATGGCGTGCATTGGGCGCTGGACCACCCGGACGCCACCAAGGAAGAACTGCTCGAGGCGCTGCTGCAGCGCATCAAGGGGCCGGACTTCCCCACTGGCGCCACGATTCTCGGCCACAAGGGCATCGAGAAGGCCTACCGCACCGGCCGCGGCCTGATCACCATGCGTGCGGTGGTCAACACCGAAGAAATCAAGGGCCGCATGTGCCTCGTGGTCACCGAGCTGCCCTATCAGGTCAACCCTGACCGTCTCGCTGCCTCGATCCGCGACGCCGTGCGTGACGGCAAGATCCAGGGCATCGCCGACATGCGCGACGAGACTTCGGGCCGCACCGGACAGCGTCTCGTGCTCATTCTGAAGCGCGACGCCGTGCCGAAGGTCGTCCTGAACAACCTGTACAAGCACACCCAGCTGCAGGAGACGTTCGGCGCCAACATGCTTGCGCTGGTCGACAACGTGCCGCGTACCCTTTCGCTCGACGCTTTCGTCAGCCACTGGGTCGATCACCAGATGGAAGTCATCGACCGTCGTACCCGCTATTTGAAGCGCGAGGCCGAAGACCGCGACCACATCCTGCAGGGCTATTTGAAGGCCCTCGATATGATCGACGAGGTCATCGCCCTCATCCGTGCCTCCAAGGACGTCGAAACCGCACGCACAGGCCTCGAGGATCTGCTTGACGTGGACGATGTGCAGGCCGACGCGATTCTCGCGATGCAGCTGCGTCGTCTCGCCGCTCTGGAACGCCAGAAGATCGTCGACGAGCACAACGAGCTGATGAAGAAGATCGCCGATTACAACGACATTCTCGCCAGCCCTGAACGCGAACGTAAGATCGTGGGCGACGAACTCGACGATATCGTGGCCAAGTATGGCGACGAACGCCGCACCAAGATCTTGCCGTTCTCCGGTGAGATGAGCGACGAAGACCTCATCGCCGACGAAAACGTGGTCGTCACCGTGACGCACTCCGGTTTCGTCAAGCGCACCAAGGCCGACGAATACCGCGCCCAGCATCGCGGCGGCAAGGGCATCAAGGGCGCCAAGCTGCGCCAGGACGACGTGGTCGACCACTTCTTCCTCACCTCCACACACAACTGGATTCTCTTCTTCACCAACCGTGGCCGTGTCTTCCGCTTGAAGGCCTACGAGCTGCCGGAAGGTTCCCGCGATTCCAAGGGCCAGCATGTGGCCAACCTGCTGCAGCTTTCGCCTGACGAGTCCATTCAGGCCGTGCTTTCCATCCCCGATTACGAAGTCGCCAAGTACCTCGTGCTCGCGACTCGTTCCGGTAAGGTAAAGAAGACCCCGCTGGCACAGTACGATTCCACCCGCCAGGGTGGCCTCATAGCCGTGCGCCTGATGGAGGACCCGGAGACCGGAGAGCCGGCTGACGAGGTGATCGGCGCGACGCTGTGCAACGCGGACGATGATATCATCCTCGTCTCCAAGCACGGCATGAGCCTCAAGTTCAAGGCCGATGACGAGCAGCTGCGTCCGATGGGCCGTCAGACCGCCGGCGTCCAGGGCATGAAGTTCCGCGACGGCGACGAGCTGTTGGCGATGGACGTGGTCCGCGCCGACATGGAAGACGACTTGAGCCTGCTCGTGGTCACCAACGAGGGCTTCGCCAAGCGCACCTCCATCAGCCAGTACCGTCTCCAGGGCCGCAACGGCTTCGGCGTCAAGGCACTGCAGATGAACGAAGACCGCGGCGAACTCGTGGGTGCGGTCATCGTGGCCGACTCCGATCAGATCCTTGCCATCATGAAGTCCGGCAAGGTCATTCGCTCCGATGTATCCGAGGTCAAACGCACCGGACGTAATACACAAGGTGTGACGCTCGCCAAGCCCGACAAGGGTGACGAGATTCTCTCCATCGCGCGTAACACCGATACGGACGATGATGACGATGAGGACAGCGAAAACAGCGAGTCGGCTGAAAACGAAGGTTCCGATAGTGCAAGCACCTCCGATTCCACCACTGCCGCCTCTGCCGAAGCGGCCGATGATTCGGCTGCGTCAGCTGATAAAAGTGACGACAAAACCGAGTGACGCAAGGTAGTTGAGGCGTAACCCGAACTCAAGATGATAACGTTGCGGCTGCTGGTACCAAAGGTATTGGCGGCCGCAACGTTTAGCGTCATATCTGCATACGAATACACAAGTCTTGCAGGCTATTTTCGTCCCAGAAGACTGATAGCCTCGTAGCAGGTTGTTTTGCGCGGAAATATGCGATTTTATGCGGTCCGTGTGGTGGCTCAAGGAGTAATGATGAACGAAAACGTTGACGAGAATCAGTCGCGCCAGGCAAAAAACGCAAGTGACAGCGCTTCTGCTTCCGAACGCTCACCCCGTGTGGCTCGTTCCGTTCTAGGAGAAGGGTCAGCTCCCAAGTCGGAGTCCGCTGCGTGGCCGTTGAATGGCAATGCAGCCGGTAAAAGCTCGCGTCAGCGCAAGCGCACCCCGCGTGCACGCCGCATGAGTCTTTCGCTCACCAGAGTCGACGCCTGGTCCGTGGCGAAAGTAACGCTTCTGCTTTCAGTTGCGTTCGGCATCATCCAGATTGTCGCAGTGGCGCTTATCTGGGCGCTTTTGAACGTGGTCGGCGTTTTCGATCAGGTCACGCAGATTGTCTCCTCCACTGGTCTTGACACAGGCGGTTTCAACCTTGCGAGCGTTTTCTCGCTGGGTACCGTACTCAGTGCCGTCACGATTCTATCCATCGTGGAAGTTGTTGTAGCGACGTTGTTCGCGGTCATCATCGCGGCTCTTTATAATGTAATCAGCCAGCTCGTAGGGGGCGTGCACGTCACCCTCGGCGATGACTGATAGTGGGTAATCGGCGATTATGGGACGAAAATAAATGGAAAATAAACGGTCGAAGAGCAGATCAAAGCGACATGTTTTAGACAATGAGTCTTCCAGAAAAAAGAAGAAAAACGGCCCCGCCCACGCGAAAGATACAACAGGGCAAATGAGGGTTTTGGACATCATTTCTGTCCTTATTTATTGCCTTATCGCGGTCATCATCGCAAGTCTCTTGCGTATATTCGTCATCGGACTCTACGTCGTTCCTTCCGGATCCATGGAAACGACGCTTAATATCGGCGACCACATCGTCACCAACCGCCTAGCCAAACCGGTCCTGAAACTGCGGCGCGGCGATGTCGTGGTATTCAAGGATCCGGCGAATTGGTTGCAGTCCGAAAACATTTTTGCCTCCAACGATTTGGTCAAAAGGTTGATCGGTCTGCCCGGCGATGTGGTGGCCTGCAAGGGTTACGGTGAGCCTGTGACGGTCAATGGCGTGGCGATAGACGAGTCCTCGTACCTGAAAGCCGGGGTAAAACCAAGCAAGTTCGCCTTTAAAATGAAGGTTACACCGGGCAATGTGTTCGTGCTTGGCGATAATCGCGCCAATTCCGCCGATTCCCGTTATCACCCCGATGACGGCAACCATGGTCTCGTCCCGCTTGACCGCATCAAGGGCGTCGCTATGCTCACTTACATGCCCACCAGCAGGTTTGGCGTGGTCCATGCCCACCACGATGTGTTCGCAAAAGTCGGCGGCATCGCGCATTCGTAAGCACGAGTCTGCATAGAACGAGCTTGTTAATTCTCGTGCCGTTTTCTTTTTGTTTCTTCTTTTGTCCCGTTTTACCTTTCTTGATTTAATGGATATCTGCGTATATGTTGCCGACGTTGGCAGTGTGATTCTTTTTATTTCAGGGTCATCGTTATCCATCTCGAGTCATTGTTGGCTTGCTATGAATATGGTTTTATACACTCAGACAACGGGGCAATGGTAAACCGGTTGAGATTACTGGTACGGAATGGTTCAATGGCGTAAATACAGTGTTTATTTATAACTCCAAATTAAAGTATTGTCTAAATATTAAAAAAGTTTTACATTATTTGTCTATGCATCGTATTACTACAAATCCTGGGGGTACTGGATCGGGTGTAAGTCCGATCAAGTAGAAGTTTCAGAAAGGATTAATAATGCGTTTTAATGGGGGAAAACTCATTGGCATTGTGGCCACCGCAGCATTGATGTGCGGCGTCGTGGCCACGGCAAGTGCCCAACCAGCGCAACCAGTGGATGCAACCGCCAATTCGGCTGCAAGCCAGCAAGTTTCCACTGCTTCGACACAGGATGCCGCGAAGTCGGATATCGGCAAGAATCTCAATAACGATGAAAATAATGTCATCGGACAGGCGCCAAAGGACGAAGCGCCTCAAGATACGACAAAATCGGAACAGAAGGCGCCGACTCCAAATTCTTCTGCGAAAGACGACAATACGGCGAATACAAGATCGTCGGCCGCTCCTACGCCGTCAACGCAGAGCAACCAGAACGCGACGGTTGGGCCTCAGGAAGTGCTTCCGACCACAGCGGATTGCAAGCCTTACAAAGGTGGGAACGCTGCCGAATCTTCCGCCAATGGCTCTTGGACGTTGGGTATGAAAGACGGACAGTGCACGCTTGAAGTCACTGCCACTGATCCGGTCAACGAGTATCAGTTTACGGTGATCCCCAGCACTTTGGACGATAGCGAACCAAGCGTCGCATATCAGCGTGCGTTTATTGAGCATGTGATTTTTAATGGTGTCGGCAAAGTTAAGCTTCCCGCTAGCGCCCATGGCTATTTTGACCATATGATGAAATTGAGTTCAATTGATGGTCTTGACCATTTGGACACGAGTGCAGTAACGGACATGAGCAGCATGTTCGAAGCGACCCGGATTCCATCGTTGGATTTGTCGAGTTTTGATACCAGCAGCGTCACAAACATGTCTGATATGTTCTACGGGGCATCAGCTGCTTCTATACAATTCGGACCACGTTTCGTCACCAACAAGGTGACGGACATGTCGAGCATGTTTGCGAGAGATCAAGCTTTGACGTCTTTGGATCTCTCTGGTTTTGACACCAGTAACGTAGAATATATGTATTACATGTTCCATATGGCCGAAGGTTTGACGACATTGAAGTTTGGAGCAAACTTCAAGACTTCCAAAGTCAAGAATATGACTGCCATGTTCATGTTTTGTAGCAAATTGAAGTCTTTGGATGTTTCTCATTTTGATACGCATAACGTGACTGACATGGCGGGAATGTTTGAATATTGCTATAACCTGACGTCTTTGGATGTCTCTCATTTTGATACGCATAACGTGACTGACATGGCGGGAATGTTCAAGAATTGCAGTAGTTTGACCTCTTTGGATATCACGAACTTCGATACGAGCCAAGTTGGAAGAGATTCATATGGGGTTGATGCAGGGACCCCACGTGATATGAATGGCATGTTCCAGGACTGTGTAAATTTGCAGTCGTTGAAGCTTGGACAAAAGTTCCAGACTGGCAATGTCAAAGATATGGGGTCAATGTTTAGTGGTTGCGAGAAACTGACGTCTTTGGATGTTTCTGGTTTTGATACACACAAGGTTATCAACATGAGTGGTATGTTTGCGGTTTGCGAGGACCTGACGTCTTTGGATGTTTCTCATTTCAATACGCGTAACGTTACCGATATGACTGATATGTTCATGAGTGACGGCGCTTTGACGTCATTGGATCTGCGAAACTTTAATATGCGAGGTGTCTCCAAAGTAAGGCATATGCTTTCAATTGCTAACAGTGACCCAGACCAATTTGATCTTCGTGAGCTGAAGCTTGGCGACAACGTCGTACTTCCGACCCCTGCCAGTACCGGGACATGGTGGGGCGATATATGGCTTGAGGATCCTTTGATGAGTGATGCGACATGGGTTCGCGTGGCCGATGTCAACGGTGCAGCGGTTCCTGAGGCGAATCTTTCCAAGCAATATTCTTCGCTTGATGTAGAGCACCGGACCCAGGGTTCTGACCCCTCACGTTCGGGCACGTATGTAAGAAGCGACTCCACAAAGCTTTCGGTCGATATGAATGCCGTAGGTGACAAGAAGTGGGGCACGGTCTCCGACCCGCAAAAGGCTGTCGGACACTTCAAATACGTTCAGAATGCCCAAGGGCAGGACGTGTGGCAGATGCAATTCGGCACGCTTAAGGCTCCTGATAAGACTGCTCTGCATGTCAATATGAGTGTCGACAACGCGGCCAACAGCCCGAAGTATTTCAAGTTCACTGGTTGGAATACGAGCAAGGACGGTACTGGTACGAGCTACGCACCTGGTCAGGATGTGCCGATGAATAATGACGTTACCCTGTATGCCCAGTGGAAGCGCATTGGCACCCCTGGTGTTTCGATGGATCTTCATGCGAAATACGTGCTGGACTTCAAGATGAATCCGCCTGCGGGTTCCGGTGTGACTGAGCCTGCTGCGCCTGATAAGGCCACTTCGGTGTTCCAGCTTGATTCTCCTGCCGATATCACCAAGCCGCACGCTATCAAGATCGATCATCAGGCGTATCCGGCCATTGATGGCTACCGTTTCGACGGTTGGACGCTCAATGGCAGCACGACGGTTTACAAGCCTGGAGATCAGGTTTCGGTTGTTCCTGGTGTCACCGAGCTTAAGGGACATTGGACCAAGCTTTATACCTATTCTCTGAAGTTCAATGCGAACGCCTCCAAGGGTGTAACTGGTTCCATGCCGCAGGTCGGTTCCGTCGGCCCGACGGCTGATACGAGCCACACGTTCACGATTCCTGCCAATGGGTTCGTTCGTGCAGGATGGCACTTCAACGGCTGGAACACCAAGGCCGACGGTACTGGTCAAAGCCCGGTGTCGGCGAGTGGTGTTGATACGTTGACGCTGAATTCGAACAATCCGGCTGCGACGCTTTACGCACAGTGGGTTCCTGAATATGTGTATTCGCTCTCCTTCGTGTCCGGTCTGCCGGAAGGAACCGCCTCCAAGGCGTTTGATCCGGTGAAGGGCAAGGCCACCACGGCCAAGTCCGCTTCATTGAAGGTTCCTGCGGGCAACAAGTATTACCGCGAGGATCAGCAGCGCTGGCAGTTTACCGGTTGGAGCGATGGCATGGGCCATACTTATCAGGCTGGCGATACCGTCAACTTGACTGATGCCAACCCGCATGTCGTGCTGACTGGTCAGTGGGCCCGCGTTTACAACTACAACCTGCGTTTCCAGCCTACGTCCAAGAACGACAAGGCCAAGGTCTCGCGTAGCTTTGCCGCGGTCTCCGGAGGAAGCACCACCGACGAAACGATGGTGATGACCATTCCGAGCAAGTACAGCTTGAATCTCGACGAGACCGGACACTATATGTTCACCGGTTGGAAGGATCAAGACGGAACTCTCTACAAGCCTGGCGACCACGTCATGCTGAAGAGTGACAATTCGGATGTGACGCTTTACGGTGTTTGGAAGTTAGAGCCTGTTACGAATCCTGCTGGACCGACCTCTCCGAGTGAGACCACGAATCCTGCGACGCTTCCGGCTGCCACGAATCCAAACAGTTCGGTACAAGTGGCTGCTCCGGCATTGCCTGTTGCCGCCGCTGTGTCTCCTCAGTCGGCTTTGACTGTGGCTCCTCGTGGTGTTGCTGGTGCTGCTCCTCAGGCGATGACCACTGCACCGCAGATCGGTCATGATAGGACTCCGTCCGTGCCGAAGACTCCTGCTCCAAAGGATTGGCGCCGTGCCGAATGCAAGACTTCCGGTGCTGCCTATGTAGTTAATGTCGCTGGCTATCGCGTGATGGCAAGCGGTAATGTATGTGAAACTCCGAAGACTGCTGCTTCAGCGGCTTTGACGCAACATGCAAATGCGCCTGTCTGGCTCTGGTGGATTATTGTTGCTGTAGCGATTGCGCTTGTTTATGGGATTTATGTCAAGCGCAATAGCTCCCTTGAAGCGCAACATCGTGCCAACGAGCGCCAAGACTGATTGCATGATTCTTTGATTCGGCTTGGTTCAGACTCAGCGATTGTCGGCTACTAGTTGAAGGTCATGTTGCTGAATCAGCTCTGAACCAAACCGGAACATGAATCTGACTGCTTAGTGCTGGATTCCATTTAAACATGGAATCCAGCACTTTTGTTTTCTCTGGTTTTGCACTCCATCTTGGGCCAGCTATTCGTATCAGCCGATATCCTCGGTATCGTGTGCAGGATTTGGTTCGGTAATCGTTGCAATATCAGTTGTCGTGAACGTCGTTTCGGTTCCATCGTTGGAATTCTGCTCATATTTATTTTTTATATTCACAGAATTTCGTAAACTGCGTCCGCTAAAGTAGCCGTTGTGATTGCCTACTTCAGGAATTTCAGCACCTCGTTCATCCTCGCGATGGCGATTTGGCCGTTCCTCTCGGCCGTGCTGACCCTGCCGATCCTGGCGGGAATGTACCACCGCTACCACCGGCTGCGTTCTAGCGCGGTGCTCGCGGCGTATCTGTGCGTGCTTTACGCGCTCGGGCTGGTCACGTTCACGCTCTACCCGATGCCTGACGACCCGGCTACATACTGCCTGACACACACTCACCGTCCGCAGCTTAATGTAATGCGATTTATGAGCGATCTGGCGTACGGCGGCAAATCTGCGGCTCTCCAGCTGTTGCTCAACATCGCCTTCTTCGTCCCACTCGGGTTTGCCCTCTCTCGCTGGGCCCGCTGGAAGTTCTATGCGGTGATTCCGGCCGGATTTTTGGTATCCCTCTTTATTGAAACCTCCCAGCTTACGGGCGTCTGGCATATCTATCCGTGCTCGTACCGCCAGTTCGACGTAGATGATCTGCTGACCAATACGCTGGGTGCGGTCATCGGCTGTTTCATCGCGTGGATATATGGTGCCTTAGTGCCGGTGCGCAAAGTTGAGGACCGCAACGAGGTCATCGAAAAGCCAGGTCTACTGCATCGGGCCGTCGCGCTGATGATCGATCTGGTATTCATCGCAGTCGTGGACGGATCGCTGACACTCGGCTCGATCTACCTCTTCCAGAAATCCTCCAGATACCTCCCCAACGGCACATATATGTTCCTCGGACACGCCTTCGGCACAGGCATATCGGACGGTCTGGCGCGGTTCTTCACGGTGCTTTCGTTCGTTATCTTCGAGGTGCTTATCCCCGTCACCCACCGCGGGCAGACGCTCGGCGGCATGTTCACGCACATGAGCTGCGAGACCAAGGAACGGCACGGCGGCATGCGCGTCGCGTTCTATGCGGTGCGGCTGATAGTACTGTTCGCGGCGTTGCAACTTTTCGGGGCCAGCGGCGGCAGTACAGGCGGTTCCAACGGCATCGGCTTGTTCGGCACGTCCTCAATCAAGATTGGGATGGTGACTATTTTCGTGCTCGTCGTCTTCTGGCTTTTCGCCCACCAGATGCCCTACGACCTGATCCCCGGCCGTGATTGGGATGCCGGTGGTTACGACGACGAATAATTCTGGCTTCCGTCAGAAATGTGCACTTTACAGCGATTAATCTGCATATTTTTGACGGTAGCGTCGGAAATCTGCACTTTGTTGCGGTTTAAGTGCACTTTTTTGACGGTAGCGTCGAAAACATGCACATTACAGTAGTCTAAGTGCACTTTTTTGACGGCAGAGATACGAAACCCGCCGACTGATATATACCAGCGGCGGGTTTTGCTTATGAGACTAGACTCAGCAAACGCCCTGGGCGACCATGGCGTTGGCGACCTTCACGAAGCCGGCGGCGTTGGCGCCGAGCATCAGATCGCCTTCGTGGCCGTATTCCTTGGCGGCGGCGAGCGAGGTGGCGACGATGTTCTCCATGATGTCCTTGAGCTTGCTATCGACCTCTTCGAAGGTCCAGCTCAAACGATACGAGTTCTGGCTCATCTCGAGACCGGAGACGGCGACGCCGCCGGCGTTCGAGGCCTTCGCGGGTCCGTAGAGCAGGCCGGCCTTCTGATAGGTCGAAATCGCTTCAGGTGTGGACGGCATGTTCGCGCCTTCGCACACGACCTTACAGCCGTTCTTGACCAGCGCGGCTGCGGATTCGCCGTCGACCTCGTTCTGGGTGGCGCACGGCAGCGCGATGTCGCACGGCACCGTCCAGACGCCCTTGCTGCCTTCGTGGTATTCGGCGCCCGGCACCTGGTCGGCGTATTCCTTGATGCGGCCACGATGGCCGAGCTTGATGTCCTTGACCACGTCGAGCTTGATGCCGTCCGGATCGTAGACATAGCCGTTGGAATCGGAGCAGGTGACGACCTTCGCGCCCATCTCCTGCGCCTTTTCGATGGCGAAGATGGCGACGTTGCCGGAGCCAGAGATAACGACGGTCTTGCCTTCGAACGAGTCGTTCTTGAGCGTGCGCAGTGCGGCCTGCGTGTAATAGCAGAGGCCGTAACCGGTGGCTTCGGTGCGGGCCAGCGAGCCGCCGAACTCAAGGCCCTTGCCGGTCAGAACGCCGGAATACTCGTTGCGGATGCGCTTGTATTGGCCGAACATATAGCCGATTTCGCGTGCGCCAACGTTGATGTCGCCGGCGGGGACGTCGGTGAACTGGCCGATGTGGCGCTGCAGCTCGGTCATGAAGGCCTGGCAGAAGCGCATGACTTCGCCGTCCGAACGTCCGCGTGGGTCGAAGTCGGAGCCGCCCTTGGCGCCGCCCATGGGCAGGCCGGTCAGGGAGTTCTTCAGCACCTGCTCGAATCCGAGGAACTTGATGACGGATTCGGTGACGGTAGGGTGCAGGCGAAGGCCGCCCTTATAAGGTCCGATGGCGGAGTTGAACTGGATGCGATAGCCGCGGTTGACCTGCACCTTGCCTTCGTCGTCGACCCAGGCGACGCGGAATTTGATGGCACGCTCCGGCTCGACCAGCCGCTCAAGGATACCGTTCTTCTCATATTCCGGATGCTTGGCTACAACCGGTTCCAAAGTCTCGAAGACCTCGCGGACGGCCTGCAGGAATTCCGGCTGGTCGCCGTCGCGTTTCTCAACCTGCGCATAGACGCGCTTGACATACTCGTTGGTCAGCATTGATACTCCATCGTTGAGTGGTTATTACCGGTTTTTATTGTAAGAATCTCACGAGTCCGGCGAAAGGCCGAGTTCAAAAAAAGCGGATATTTTTTCGTGATGTTAACGAAACGGAAACATAGATAATGGGGTGCGTTGGTCAATGTCGGTCGGTTTGATAATCGAGTGACGGACATGTGATGGCCGGATCGTTGGATGGCAGGTTGATAAGCATGGTCAGAACGCGAAGAAATATGTCCCGGATTGGGCGAAACAGATCGGTTTGTGTATGGCGTCACGTTCTGAAAACGGTAGAATAGAAGTAATACGATACCGAGAAGGGATGTACCATGTTCAAGGGATTCAAGAAATTCATTTCGCGCGGCAACATGATCGACATGGCCGTCGGTGTCGTTATGGGCGCCGCAGTGACCTCCGTGGTCAATTCGCTGGTCAAAAACCTCATCAATCCTCTGATTGCCGCAATCTTCGGCAAGCCCGACCTCGATAACGTCCTGACGTTTACCTTGAATCACAATGCCGTCATATCGATCGGCGCGATTCTCGGGGCGCTGCTTAACTTCCTTCTGGTCGCCATCGCCGTCTACTTCTGCATTCTCGTGCCGATCAACAAATTCCGCGACATGTCCGAAAAGCTCTTCAAAAAAGAGGACGAACAGGATGAGAAGAAGGAAATCAGTACCGACCAACAGACCGTCGACCTGTTGAAAGAGATTTCCGCCGAGCTCAAGGATCTCAAGACCCAGACGCCTCAAGGCGACAATTCTGGGAACAAACTCGTCAGGTAATGCACTAAAGGAGGACGAATCAATCGTTTTGTAATAAAATTAGGCTGTTAAGACTGGTTGTTTTATAACACATATTGGAAGCGAACCAAGCCGGCACCGACCTGAGGGCAGACCGGGAAACAGGCCAGAAGCGGCGATTCCAGCATAGAGGTCTTATCGTTGCGTGGGCAATAGATGAGAATTGTTTCTCATTGGTGGCGTTGGATAGTATGCTAGGTTACAGACACTTGTTTGGCAATGAGAGGCGGTAAGGTCAGGCTATGTTCGACCGTAACAATTTGCTGAGGAACGGCAAACTGAGGAATGTGCGTCTTGCGAAGCAGGGCAATGACTCGGTGCGGACGAACGATATAAACGCTACGGACTATTCTCACAATGTTCATGACCCTAACCAAAATTATGATTCTGATTCCGTGGGCAATACGCACTTCCACACCCTTCCGGGAAACAAGAAGATGACCTCCCGTTCCGCGATTTTTCCCGAAGTGAGTTTTTCGCATATCAATTTGCCGGCGACGGTGCTGGAGTGGAATCGCGAGAAGTCCACTGCCGAAATGGCCACGATGACCTTTGTGATTCACGGACATGTGGAAATCAGCACGCCAGATAACAAGATCCTCAAACGTCATCCGGGCGTGTACCTTATTCCTCCGGAAACCGGCGATGTCGTTTTCAAAACCACCGCGCCCGCCAATGAGCTGATCGGGGTGAGTCTTTCCTCGCGTCTGTTCGCCACGATTCTGCCTGATTACAAGACCTTTTTGATGATGGGCCAGAATTCGAAACTCGATGTTGTTTCGTTGCAGCCGTTGCTCGCCTTCGTGGTCAGCGCCTGCAATCTCAACAACCCGCATTCGCAGATGGTCGATACGCTGGAAAACGTGGCCAACGATGTCGCGCGTTCGCTGCTGATTGCGTGTTTCGGGCAGGGAATGACCGTGATGCCGCTGATCGAGCGGGTGCGTAAATATATTTCTCAAAACTATACGGATCCGACGTTGAGTGTCACCAAAACGGCCGAACACGAGAATGTTTCCGTGCGTACCGTCCAGCTGGCGCTGCAGGAGGCGGATACCAATTTCACCGCGCTTGTGCGTCGTGCCCGCACCGATGCGGCACTTGAGCTGCGCAAGAGCCAGCCGTCGTTGACATTGGTGGAGATTGGGGACCGTTGTGGGTTCGGTTCGGTTTCCTCGCTGCGCCGCGCGCTGAAGCTGTACGAACAAATGGAAAACCGCGGGGTGGATTCAGAGTAATCGTTTGAATCTACTCGGGGAGCGGTTTATTGGTTTTCCTAATCGCCCGTGTTGTGTTGGCACTCTGTCATTGCTGACGGCGTGTCGTCTTGAAATGTAATTTAGTTCATATTTACCAACTGTCTGCTGTATTGCGCAATACGATTCTTTAACGATGATTTGTTGTACATTGAATGTATAAATGACTTCACCTTAAGCATAATATTCATTTTCTGAATCACTGAACGGTTTCTCGTGACAATGTTAAAAATGGCTGAAAATACTTGAAACAGCTAGCTTTACACGAGGTTCGTAGAAAGCGACGGGAGACGAAGAAGTGACTAAGTACTTAAATTCTCATAGAATATACAATAAATTATTCACTGAAATCACGGCGATTGTCGGTACGGTTGCCATGCTTCTGACGGGATTCGTGGCGTTCGGGGGTACCGCCAACGCCATTTCTGCAACTGGTGGGAACGGCCGTATGGCGCCAAGCATTAACTGGGTTGAATGGGGAGCGGAAGGATCCGCCATCTCTGGTTCAAAGGTGACGTGGACCAAGCCGGCGCAGGCAGGCCCGAGCAAGTGGATGTCGACCAGATGCTCGCTCGAACCAGCTGCAGGTGCCGGCGATGCGCTTTCGTCATCCAGAACCGTCAAAGTTTACAGGCCGGGTAGCTACGGCGGCGACGGCTTGGGGCAGATGTACTTTGATGGCGGTCCCGGATACGGCAACAATATGAAGATCGGTTTGGCGACCGCTGATGACGCAGAAAAGGTGACATTTGATTTCAGCTGCTCCGCATATCTGATCGATTCGTCCACGGATCCAAGCGCCAATCTCAACGGTTCCACCGATACCAACGCCAGCAGCTTCTTCAATATCCCATTGCAGGGCCTGGTCTTCGCCGATGCCGAATCCAACAACTGGACGTATTACCAAAGCGAATACATCAAGGCGACTCCAAAAAACGGTACCAGTCCCGTCTGGCGTTTGCTTGACAGCTACCGTACTCCCGGCTGCTCCACCAATTCGGTCGCAGAGCTCAAGGGCAACACGATGCGCTTCCGTTCCGACGGCGGCCAGTGTGCCAACTCCGGGGGTACCGGCCCGTCCTCGACGATGTTCCTGCAAGGTTCCACCGAAGCGACGGTAACGCTCAAAGGCGGCGGCAAGACGGCTGTGGCCCTGGGCAGCATCGTCTCTTCGGATTTCGGTGATGCTCCGTCCAGCTTCGGCGTGGCCGGTTCCATGTTCCAGCCGCAATGGCAGGGCGGAGAACTTGGCAACGGCGATATTCCGAGCAACGATTACACCTCCAAGGATCAGTACGATCCCGATTCCAGCATGGTCGGCGGAAAGCGTTTCAACCTTTCCGCGGCTAAAGACGGTGCGGCGACCGACTCGCGTCTGATCGCTCAAAACGAGGAACCCAGCCCTAGACTCGGGGCCAATGAGGACGGTGAGGTCGGGCCTCATTTCGACGCTGACGCCGATTGGGATGACGCCAACAGCGATTCCGCATTCGCGGTGGCCCCTGGCGATGTGATCAACGACGAGGATGGCATCGACATCCCGGCAACGACCCATGCCATCAACGTGATGCCCAACGCGGCCGGCACATTCGACCAGAAAGTCCGTTGTTACGGCTCTGGCGATGTCCGAGGTTGGATCGATTGGAACCATGACGGGACGTTCGAGGCCGCTCAGGCGACTGCAGCCAACGAAAGGGAAGCCGAGGCAAGCAATCAGGTGGCTTGCACCCCGGATTCCAGCTCCTCCACCGGCTATTCGGCGACATTGAGCTGGTACTTGCCTGGTGACGCGAAACGTCAGATTTCAGGCGATGGCACGCCTTCCTACATGCGCCTTCGCATCACCAACCAGAAGGCTTCCGGAAGCAACAGCATTATGGATATGCAGCCAACCGGCTTGACCAGCGGTGGCGGCGAGGTCGAGGATTATAAGGCCGACGTCCATATTCCGACGCTGAGTGTCCGCACCAAGATCGCAGGCGACCGCAAGAGCCCGGATGACCAATTGCGTATGGCCATCAATGTTGGCAACGGCGGCAGTGAAATCAGCAGTGCGGCCACCAGCGGCAACATCAGTGGTCTGCAGCCTGCCGCGATTGCGCCCCGCAGTGTGAGGCCGAACTACGGCTATACTGTCTCTGCGCCCGTTACGTATGGTTCCGGTAGCGGAGCAGAGTATTACAATAAGACTGTCAAGTGTGTCGATCTATCCAACGGGAATGCCGATGTCCCGATAGATTCTAGCGGGAACCTGACCATGCCCGGCGGCTTTGATGCCAACGTTCAATGTACCTATCAGCTGACGCGTAATACTGATCCTTCGTTGACCATGACCACGGTCGTGCAGAACAGCCACGGCGGCACGAAGAACGGTAACGATTTCGGTTTTGGCGTTGTCGGCGACCGCACGCCAGGCACAACCAATGATTTCCATAGCACCGATGGCACCGGCAGCGTCTCCCATTCGTTGGGCGATGATAACTATCTGATCACCCCCACGGCACTTCCCGGAGGATACGAGCAGGTCGGCAATATCGTCTATACCGATGATTCCAACGGAAGTGTGATAAATCCTGATTCGAATGGGAAAATCGCACTTGCGCCCGGCCAGCATGTAACCGGTAAGCGGATAGTGCGCGATATACCGGGCAAGCTGAAACTGGTTACGCAGGTCGACAACACCAATGGTGGCACCGCCACCTCCAATGATTTCCAATTCGGCGTAACACCTGACGGGGGCAATGAAACCGATACGGTTGTCTACAATGAAGGCGATCAAAAAGAGGTTTCTGCTGCCAAGTACACGGTTGTCGGCTCCGCGGTTCCCGGTTACGTTCAGGTAGGCGATATTACATACACTGATGACGTCAGCCATCTGCCCCTGACTCCGAGCGCTGCGCAGATCGCCATCGCCAACGGCCAGTCGGTCACCGGCGTACGCAAAGTGGCCAGCAAGCCTGCAAAGCTCACGATCACGACAGTGGTTCGTGGCGGAAGCGCGGTTCCCGGGGACTTCCCCGTGACCGCGACCCCTACCGGCGGCGCCACGGTTTCAATGCCCGATGGAGTACCCCATAACTTCCCTGGCAATAGTTACACGGTCGCCACGGACATGAGCGGTCGGCCAGGTTATGCCATCAGCAGCGAGCTGAGCTGTGTGCTGAACGACTCCGTGCCGTTGCCTCTGGTGAGCGGCAAGGTCCCGCTCAGCTACGGACAGAATGTTGCCTGCACGCAGGAGGTGACGCCGGGCCGAGCACGCCTGACCCTTTCGACGGTTGTTCAGGGCGAAGGCACCGCTACCCCCAACGATTTTGATTTCTCGGTCACCCCGGTCGGTGGCAGTGCTCAGAACTATAAGGAAGGCGTCTCACACGATGCACCCAGCGGCAACTTCACGGTGGTCGGCAGCGACAAGCCCGATTACGAGCAGGTCGGCGACATCGTCTACCACAAGGACAGCGATCCCAGCGTCACGTTGACCCTGGGAGAGGCTCAGGCCGCCATTGCCAACGGCGAGAGCGTCTCCGGCGTGCGTACCGTGAAAAGCCACCAACCGGTTTTGACCGTCAAGCTTGAGCGCGATTACCGTTATGGCGGCACCGCTGCGGGTGACGGCTCCAAAATCAGTCTTGTTGCGCCAAACGGATCCGCGCAGGACGTCATACTCGACTCGGCCAAGCACGTCGCTTCAGGGACGTACTCAGTCAAGCAGCTTCTGAACGCTGGTTACAAACAAGAATCCGTCGACGTCAAACTTGACAACGGCACGCCCGTTACGGTCAATGCCGACGGTTCGTTTGCGGTTCCCCGTGATATGAATGTCATCGTCACTTTGAAGAATGTGGATGAACCAGGAACGTTGGAATGGTCCCGTTTTGACGAAGACGGCAAGACGTTGCTGCCTGGTTCGGTCTGGCATCTGGACGGCCCGAACGGTGCGAGCATCGACGTCACCGATTGCACGGCTGCGGTTTGCACTGGCGTCGATCAGGATCCGACGCCCGGCAAATTCAAGGTTCCGAACCTGCCGTGGGGGCAATGGACGATTAGCGAAATCACCCCTCCGGCCGGCCATGAGCTTACGAAACCCGTACGTTTGCCTTTAAATCCCACCGATGGACTGCTGCAGCATGCGGAGTTCCAGGACGGCAAGAAACCGGTTGTCATCACACCGGGCAACGGTGGCCAGCAACCTTCGTCTCGGCCGCAGGTTTCGGGGCAGAAGCAACCCAACCCAGCCGAAGCACCGAAGCTCTCGACGACCGGCTCGGCAGTCACAGCGATTGCGGTCATTGCGTTGGTCGCTTTGATACTGGCGCTCGGTATTCGGGGGGTCAGAGCATCGCGCAAGGCGCGCCACGCAAGTCACGAATGGGGCGAGCGCTGGTGAGCTGAAATTTCGCAAGCGGGCTTTAATACAAAGTTGACTTGCGATTCAGGTGGGGCAACGGAAGGCACTTTCCGTTGCCCCACCTTATTTTTGCGCGGCCGATGGGAAACATTTGTGTCGATTCGTTTCGTGTCTGAATTGATATACGCCAGTCCTTGAAACGTCTAGGATTATATGCTGGTAACGAAAACCTTGAGAAATTCCGAAAGTTTTCTGTCTGGTTGACCTTGTCGAATTTACTGCGGATACCGACGAGGTATGAATAAATGTATAGATAATTTTGATTATATGTTTCGTTTGCCTTTTGAACGACAAATATGGAGAATTCCAATTTTTTCATAATATATAACGTTTAACGGCCATTTTCCTTCGTTGTGTTTTGCAGTTTGCATTACTTTCGAGGAACGCATGAAAAGCGCCATTTTGTGCATAAACGTCGGTTTTTGGTATTTTTATGAAAATATTACAATGTAAGTATCTCGAAGGTGAGAGGTTGTTCGCGTCAAGATTTGCCTTTGATTAAGTCTCATTGAGAGGAGACGATAATGGTGAAGCACAAAGGATTAGCGAGGCTGGCCGGTGTGGTCGGCACCATCGCTATGGGATTGACAGGCATGTTGGTGACCGGCACCGCAAACGCTGCGTCACCCGCCAGCCATCCCGCAATAGGCCCGCAGATCTCCGCCACCAGCGGTGACGGGCGATTCAGCGAAGCTATCAACTGGGTGCAGTGGGATCAAAATAGCGATGTTAACATCTCCGGTAAGAAAGTCCATTGGGGTAAGGCGACGAATGCAGGTGATGGTCATTGGCTGATTACTCGTTGTGAAATTGATCCTACTGGCGATAGCAACACGTTATCGTCAGACAACATGATGACTACCTATAAGCCAGGAGAATGGTATGGCGATGGTCTTATCAATCTTTACAACCGTAAGAACTCAAATGATGAAAATACGTTGACCATTGGCTTGGCAAACGAGGAAGATGGCGCAAGAGTCAGTTTCGATTACTCCTGCACGGCTTTCCTCATTACTTCCCAGAACCGTCCTGAATATGGCGAAAGTTATGAGAGACCTGCAGCTGGTACTTACCAAGAAGTCGGGCTCGAAGGCATGGTATTCGCCGATGCCGAATCAAATAACTGGACAGGAAGTGCCGGTCAGCAGGAATACATTAAAGTTACTCCAACTGCTGAAGACCAGAAAACGCCTGATTGGAGATTGATTGACAGCTATCGAACTACTGGTTGCACTACGAATTCAGTAGCTGAACTGAAGGCTGATCAGACCATGCGTTTTCGTTCCGACGGAGAGCAATGCGCTGACAGCAATTACTCGTTTAGTGGACCATCATCAGTGATGTTCCTGCAGAACTCTGAGAAGGCCAGAGTGGAAATAAAGGGTGGCGGCAAGACAGCCATCGCACTTGGTGTTGTAGCGGCCACCGATTTCGGTGACGCCCCCGGACGCGTACCAGGATCCCAACCTGGAGATGCGGGATACGATGCTGACCACAATTACCAGGTTGCCAGCTCCCTCGTACAACCCCAGTGGAAAGGCGGCGAACTGGGTACTGATATTGTAAGCGCCGGTGCTTCCACTGAACCTGATGATCCTGACCCAAGTATGGCTGGTGCTCAGGTATTCAATTTGACTCAAGCTCGTACAGACAAAAAATTCGCTGATATGGATGAGCCTTTACCAAGACTTGGCGTGCATGAGGATCCAGAATCACGAAGTCACCTTTCGCCAAACGCCGACTGGGATGATTTGAATGGTGACAAAGATGGTGGCACAATGCTCAACGACGAGGATGGTCTGGCTGAGGCACCGAAAAACGAAACAACTGGTAATGTGAAGATTCTGCCTGATCCAAGTGGCGATTTTACACAGATTGTCAGTTGTGCGGCAGATGGTGATGCTGAAGTCAGAGGCTGGATTGATTGGAACCATAACGGTGTCTTTGACGAGAATACGGAAGCCAGTAACCAAGTGAAATGCCTTGATTCTGGTCCCAACGGTTCAGGCGGCATCAAACAAGGTACTGCGACATTGAAGTGGACTATACCGGATGATGCTAAACGAGGTGTGGCTGTCAGTACTACGAGCAGAGCAAATCAATCATTTGAGCGCTTACGTATCACCGGGGAGAAGAGTCCTCTCGACAATGAGAATCATGGGATTATCGAACTCAAGGCAACCGGAATTACAACTACGGATGGCGAGGTTGAGGATTACCCTGTCGATGTCTATATTCCTACCATTCACGTGTTGATGAATTTGCCTGAAGGACGTAGAGATTCCACTGATCAGTTTGATATGACCATCAAGGATGCGAATGGCAATCAGGTGGACAGCGCAACAACCTCTGGTACGAATGATGGTATACAGACGAATCAGATTGGTCCTCGCAGCGTGGGACCGAACCATGAATACACATTATCGGCTTCGTTGGCAAACGGTTCAGCAAGTCAAGAAAGTGGTTATAAGACTGAACTGCAGTGTTTAGACTTGTCTAAAACCCCGAATGCTGCTGTACCTGTAGAAAATGGCAAAATCAAGATGCCTGGTGCGTATGACGCAGATGTGCAATGCACCTACGTGAAGACAAAGCTAGCCAATCCGACGCTGAAGATCACCACGCACGTCAATGGTGGCACGGCTACCCCTGCGAACTTCCCAGTGACAGCGACACCGATCACAGGTGGAAATGAAACCAGTATGGGTGATGGAGATGCAGTTTCTCTCAATGAGGGCTCCTACAAGATTGCCACCGACATGTCTGGCCAGACTGGTTATGAAGTCACTAGCCCGTTGAGTTGTGTCGTTCCTGGGACCCCTAGCACCCCGGTTTCCGTCGATGACGCAACCGTGGCCTTGGCCAACGGGCAGAACGTCGAATGTGAGCAGACCGTGACCCCTAAGGCCGCGAAGATGAAGCTGGAAACGGTGGTGAAGAACGGCAATGCCAAGCCAGAAGATTTTGACTTCACTGTGGCTCCGACGAGCGGCTCCAACGAGACAGTCTCCCAAGGTGGCATTGTGACTACCCCTACCGGCGGTATCGCTTCGGTGACCGGTTCTGACAAGGCCAACTATACGCAGGTCAGCTTCGACTACTATAACGACGATACTGATCCTGGTCATACCAATCCACTGACGTTGGCTCAAGCCCAAGCTGCCATGGCCAACGGTCACAATGTGACTGGTGTGCGCGTTGTTCAAGGTGCCCCGGCCAAGCTGACGCTTAAGACCGAGATGCAGGACGGCAGTGCTGTGCCGAACGGTATGGACTTCACTGTCAAACCTGCGAATGGCACTGGCATTCCCGTTACCAACGGTGGCAACACCGGCGACATTCCAGGCGGCGCCAAGTACACGGTTACCGGTGCGGCACTTCCGGACGGTTATGAGGACGTCGGCGAGATCGTCTACACCGATGACGCCACAGGCAATAGGTTGACCCCGGAGCAGGCGCAGATTGCGCTCGACGCTGGACAGCATGTCACCGGTGTGCGCACCATCGCCCAGAAGCCTACGCTCACGGTTCATCTCGACACCGACTACAAGTACGGCGGCACGGCTGCCGGCTCCAGCTCGAAGATTACCATTAAGCCGGTTGGCGGTTCGTCGCAGGACGTGACGCTTGACCAGAGCAAGCAGGTCTCTTCGGGCAGGTACTCCGTCGAAGAGGCGCTCAACGCGGGCTACAAGCTCGAAAGCATCAAGGTCTACACCACCGATGCCGACGGCAGCAACCCGCAGCCGGTTACGCTCAACCCAGACGGCACTTTCTACGTTGCCCCAGGCTCGCACGTGCGTGTCGATCTGAAGAACGTGGACGTGCCGGGCACGCTGGAATGGTCGCGCTACGACGGGGACGGCAAGACGCTGCTGAGCGGTTCTGAGTGGGAGCTGACCGGTCCGAACGGCGAAAAGATTGAGGTTCAGGATTGCACGGCGCTTGAATGCACCGGTGCCGACAAGGATCCGACGCCTGGCAAGTTCAAGGTCACGGGCCTCAAGTGGGGCAAGTGGACGGTTGCCGAGACGAAGGCCCCGGCTGGCCACGAGCTCACCAAACCGGTGACGCTGACGATTGATCCGTCTGCAAACAACGGTGACGGCTCTGGTCTGGTAAGGTCCAATGTGTTCCAGAACGGTAAGACCGCAAGTGGCCCAGAGCTTTCGGCCACGGGTGCCGACGTTATCGCTGTGGTGGCGGTTGCGCTCATCACGCTGATGGCTGGTATGGCGCTCGCTACCGGAACACGCAAGGCGCTGCATCGCTACGAGTGAATGAAGTGAATAAATAAACAATCTGATGAGTCTGTAGATGTCGGTTCATCAGATTGGCCTGACGGCGGGTAGCAAGGGATTTGATTTCCTGCTACCCGCCGTCTTTTGTCTGTCCGAAGTCAATGAAAGAGCGGCCGTGAGTTAAAACGGCGGCTTTATAGCGGGTTCAATGGAGAATCCCTGTTGCCGGGTATGGTCGATTCGGCGGTTGAAGCAGTAATGATTTGGTTACTTGCATAGGATATGTATATTTACAAAGATGCGAATATTATTTCGACAAAAACACCTATCAATCCCCATTATTATGCAATACGTATGAATAAACGTATTTCTTATACAAAAGATAACCGTATGGCTTCTCCCCTCGCTTAAATGAAAAATCGCTGTATTTCTTGTGAGAAGGTAGTTGAGAATGAGGAAAAATATTATCAGATAGCACTTTCTTTTTCATGCACATCTGAGACGGGGGACGAAGAAGTGTCGAAATATCAACAAGAGTGTGACGTGACACGCAGGAAAGCAAAACAGCCGCATGGCATATTCCGTAAGATTTCGGCGATTGCCGCTACGGCAGCCATGGCGCTCACGGGACTCGTGGTGGCGGCCCAACCGGCGAACGCGGTTTCGGCGACCGGAGGCAACGGACGTATGCTCTCCAATATCAACTGGGTCGAGTGGGGCAACGCCGGCGAGCGGATCACCGGCAAGAAGGTCACGTGGACCACGCCGATCGAAATAGGGGGTGGCCACTGGCTTTCGACCCGTTGCTCGTTGGAGCCATCAAGCGGCGTCGACACCGCCCTTTCGGACAAGTTGCCGATTCAGGCCTACAGGACGGGCGTATATGGTGGTGACGCCTTGGCTCAAATGTATTACAAAGGCGGTTCGGGCAACGAGAACCAGCTCACTGCGGGCCTCGCCAACGTCAACAATCGCGAGACGGTGACCTTCGATTTTGGTTGCGCCGCTTACCTTATTCCTTCGTCCGTCGATCCGTCGGCCACGCTCAACGACGGCACCAATACCGGCAGCTTCGTTCCGGTGCCTCTGCAAGGTCTGGTGTTCGCGGACGCGGAATCCAACAACTGGACGCGACACCAGCAGGAATACATCAAGGCCACGCCTCAAGGCGGCAATCCGACCTGGCGTCTGCTTGATAGCTACCGCACGCCCGGATGCCGCACGAACTCCATCGCCGAGCTCAAGGATCGCACGCTGCGCTTCCGCTCCGACGGCCCGCAATGCTCCAATCACGGCGGTACCGGTCCGTCGTCGGCCATGTTCCTGCAAGGTTCCACCGGTGCTCAGGTGACGTTCAGGGGCGGCGGTGAGACTGCTGTGGCGCTGGGTACTATTGTCGCCTCTGATTTCGGCGATGCTCCGCAAAGCTATGGGGCCGCAGGCTCGCTCTTCCAGCCGCAATGGCACGGTGGCGCTCTTGGTTCCGATATTACCGGCACGACGTATAGTGAAAAGGACCCCATCGATCCCGATTCCTCCATGGTGGGCGCACAGTCCTTCAATCTTTCCCAGGCGCGTGACGTTGCCGCAGCATCTGCCAGCTCGGATACCGTTGCGAATTTCGCGCAACCCGAGCCGCGATTGGGTGACCGTGAGGATTCCGAGGCCGAGCCGCACTTCAGTTCTGGAGCCAATTGGGATGATGCCCATGGCGATGTCGGCGCTGATGGCAAAGTCATCAACGATGAGGACGGTGTGGATATTCCCGCCGATACCAAGGCCATCAACGTGACCCCCGATTCGTCCGGCAGCTATTCGTTGCCTGTCCGGTGCAGTGGTACCGGCGACGTGCGCGGATGGATCGACTGGAACCACAACGGCAAGTTCGACGAGGCTCAGGCTAGTTCTGGCAGGGACAGGAACGCCGAGGCGAGCGATCAGGTGGCCTGCACCGCCGGTTCTGCGACCCTTCACTGGCAGGTCCCCGACGATGCCCAGAATCAGATTTCTGCTAGTGGCAATCCTTCGTATCTGCGCCTTCGCATCACCAGTAATACGGGTTCGCCGATGGCTCCGACCGGTTTGGCCAGTGGTTCCGGCGAAGTCGAGGATTATCGGGCCGACGTTCACGTGCCGACCCTCACCGTGCTTACCAACATCGTCGGCGGTCGCAAGAACGCAGGTGACCAATTCACGATGAACGCCCAAGCCGTCTCGCCCAGCACGCAGGATTTGAGCGTGACCACCAGCGGGTCGGAAAACGGCATTCAGGCTGCGAAGATCGGTCCACGCAGCGTCGCGCCGCGTAGCGAATACCGGATAGCATCCACGCTTGTTCCCGCACCGTCTACACAGCCAAATGACTACACTCAAACTGTCAAATGCGTCGATGTGAACAATAACAACAATGCGTCTGTGGCCTTGGACTCCAGCGGCAAGCTGCAGATACCCAATAATTATGACGCCAACGTGCAGTGCGTCTATAGTGAGAAAGCGTTTCCCGACCCTGCGCTGACACTGGTCACCGTGGTCCATAACCGCCACGGCGGCACCAAGACGCCAGGTGACTTCACGTTCACCGCCACCGATAACAATTCTGCCGCGAGTACCTACCGTTACCAGAACACGGCAGGTGGGGATTCGTACCGGGTCGCCGAGGGCGATTACACCATCACCGGCTCCCCGGTTCCCGATGGGTATCGCGAGGTCGGGCCGATCACCTACGTCAACGACGCCACCGGAACGCCTGCAGATCTGGTTGATGGCAAGCCGGTGCTGCGTGTGCACGAGCACATTGTCGGTACGCGCGTGGTGGAGGATCTGCCGGGCAACCTGACGCTCAAGACCGTGGTTGACCCGAGCAACGGCGGCAGCGCCAAACCCAGCGATTTCAGCTTCTCCGTGACTGCGCAAGGCGGCGACCGCTCGGATACCACGCCGTTTACCGAAGGCGAGAGCCGGGACGTCAATGCGGGCACATATACCATTCGGGGTTCCAATTTGCCGGCTGGTTACGAACAGATCGGGGATATCGCATACACGGATACCACCGCCAACAGGCCGTTGACACCCGCCAATGCGCAAATCGCCATTGCCAACGGGCATGCGGTCGTCGGCGTGCGCACCGTGCGTTCCTTGCTTGCAAAGATCAAGGTGATTACGCACGTTGAAGGCAACGACAACGGGTCTGGCAACAGCAACGTGACCCCCGCCGACTTCCCAGTTGATCTCGTTCCATCGACCGCCGGGTCAACCGGTGGTTCGGACATCGCTCTGCCTGACAACGCCGAGCGCAGCGTGCTCGCCGACAACTATAAGATCGTAACCGACATGTCGCGCGAGCCGGATTACCACGTCACGAAAGCCATGAGCTGCGTCATCAACAACTCCGAAGACGTTTCGCTCGACGAGGGCAAACTCGATCTTCCCAACGACCAAAGCGTGGTTTGTGAGCAGACGGTGGCTCCGCGTCCGAAGCCGGTTGAGCCGACTGGGCCGACAGGGCCAAGCGGACCTGCGCAGCCTTCGCAGCCCGCGGGGCCGAATGCAAATTCGCAACCCAAGCGTGCCATACCTGCGACCGGTTCCGACGTCGCCGGTATTGCCGCACTTGCAATCGTCACGCTGCTAGCCGGTCTCGCACTGTCCGCTGCGATCAAGCGGTATGGTCGCCGGTAGGCTGATAGGGTTGGTAAAAATTGGTAGAGAGGATTACCGGGGAGGCGGCATGATGGCTTTCCCGGAGTTGCTCAGGGTCCTTACGTAGGTGCTATTGAGCCTTTTTGGCAAGCATTATCCGCATTTTTGGCCTATATCCCAGTGCGCAGCTTCGCCTTGAGACGGCCGAAGAGGGATTGGCGTCGGCGGATGGCGGCGGGGAGAATCGGGCAGCCGGCGCAGATCAGGCTGTCCGGGTCAGGATCGCAGCCTTCGCCGGTGGTGGAGTTGCAGGATCGCAGGTCGTAGATATTGAGGCGGCCGGCTCGGCGCTCGCGTTCGATGACCAGATTCACGAAGTCAAGCGGAAGGCCCAACCTGTCCGCCACCATACGCGGTGTCTGGCCGTGGGTGAGTTCGTTGATGATGGTGGCCGCGATGGGTGCCGCCGATTTTCTGCTTGCTGTCGTGGTTTCATTATGGCGAGATGATGATGTTCGACCATTGCGGTGTGATACCGGCCGATCAGCACGATCTGGCTTTGCATTGCAGCTGGAGGCTGTTACCCAATTACGATGATTATGTGATGATTTGCCTGCTTGTGTAGCACGGAATCCCTCAGACGGATGTTCCCTGTGTTCAGTGCTATCGAAGCTAGTAATAGAGAGATCGGAGATCGTTGGTATCATGCGGATCTCGATTTTTTGAATAGTATATTCTTCTTATGCTTGTAGCACGGAAACGATAAAACCTGCCTTAACGTTTTTCGGTGCTGTGACGTGAATACCACAGCGTTGAAATTCACGGATATAGCATCCGACGTAGCGACCACATGAGACCGAAGGAACCCGCAGAGCAATACGGCTGGGCTGATATATGTCATAATAATCGCCCGACTTGGAAGACGATAATGGCAAGGATATAGGCCACCATCAGCCCTGTTGCCACCGATTGCAACGCGGTTTTCATGCCGTATTGTCGTTTCATCTCGGCCACCGTGGCCAGACACGGCGTGTAGGCGAGGATGAAGATCATAAAGGCTGCGGCAGCGGCGTTAGGGTGTCCGTCGCTGGACTTCTCAAAGCTGCGATGCACGGCCTGACCGAGGCTCCCCTGGCCCTGCGCCTGCTCGGATTGGTCGCCAGAATTGTTGATGGCGTAACTCTGCGAAAGTGAGCCGACGACGACCTCCTTGGCCACAAATCCGGTGACCAACGCCGAGGCCGCATGCCAGTCGTCAAAACCGGCCGGTTTGAAAACGGGCGCTATGGCCGATGAAGCCGCGCCGAATACGGAATTTTCGACTTTGTCGACGTGTCCGAAGGAATTGGGGTTGGCCGCGCCCGCTGCACCAGCGGAAATCGGAATAGCGGAAAGCACCCATACGACGATGAGCATCGAGACGATGACGGAGCTCGCGCCGGTGATGAACGACCAGAGGCGCTGCAAGACGGACTTCAGCAGTTGCAGGAGCCGCGGCATCTGATAGGGCGGTAGTTCCATGGCGAACGGCTGGGTTTTGAGGTCTTTGAACTGCGTCTTGCGAAGTGCGAAGCCGACTGCCAGGATGATGGCGATGGAGCTGACGTACATCAGGAAGATAGCCAGCCCAGCAAACTTGCCGAAGAACGCGTAGGCGAGCACCACGTAGACGCTCAGGCGCGCGGAACAGGACGTGAAGGGGATCAGGAGACCGGTCAGGAGACGTTGCCGCGAGTCCGGCAGCGTGCGCGTGGAGGCCAACGCGGGCAGGTTGCAGCCGAAGCCGACTACCAACGGCAGGAATGCGCGTCCGTCGAGGCCGACCATACGCATCGCACGATCCATCACGAACGCCGCGCGGGCCAGGTAGCCCGAGTCCTCAAGCAACGAAAGGATGATGAACATGATGCCCATCGGCGGAATAAACGTGCACACCGTGATCGCGCCGTTCAGGAACCCGTCGACCACCAGCGAATAGAGCCAGCCGTCGAGCGCGCCTTTGCCTGCGATGGTGGTGAAGATCCAGGCGATGCCGTCGGTGCACCAGCCGCGCAGCGTGACGTCGAACCAGTCCTGCAGCGGGCCGGCCAGCGTCGTGGTCGCCTCGAAAACGAGGAACATGGTCACTAGGAAGACCACCAGACCAATCGCAGGATGCAGCAGTACGCGGTCGAGCTTGTCGGAGAACGTCTCGTGGTTCGCCGTGGCCGCCGCGCCCTGTGGCAGGTCTTTGTTGATTTCCCGAAGTTTTTCGGCAATCCACTCAAAACGTTCATCAGACGTTTTACGCACCCACTGCGAGACTTCCTCCTGCGTAGCGCTCGCGGGTGGCGCGGGAATGCTCGTGACGGGGGTCGGCGTCAGTTGCACATGAATCTCGCGCGAAACATCCGCTCCACCATCATCCAAAATAGGTGTCGCATTTTCCGCCTTTTCCAGCGTGGCCTCTACGACTTCCGAGGCCTTATGTGCAGCCTCGGTCACCACTTGTTTGGCGGTTTCCTGTCGTGTCTGCGTGGTGGTCTGACCGGTAGCCTGACCTGTATTTGTAAGCGTGTCTGGTTTTTGGGTAGTGTGGTTTTGCTTAGTGTCGTGTCCTTGTTTATCCTCATCGTCGCCATTATCGGAATGTTCCCGAACGAGAAGTGACTGGGAACCTTCTGTTTCCAACGAACCCTGCGATGGATTTTCGTCCTCGACCGTATCCGGCAGAGTTATGAGACTCGGTGACGAATCCGTTTGTTCGAGTTTACGCTCGGTCCGCTGTGCCTTGATTTCGGTCAAGGTCGCCGATATGGTGTCTAATAATTCGGTTTTGCCTTCGCCGATGCGGCCGTCGACACGGACCATCGGGATGCCTGGAAGCGTGCGCTTAAGCCGTTGCAGGGTGACTGGCGAATCCTGCTTTTCCGCCAGATCGAGCATGGTTACCGCGACGATGATAGGGAATCCGAGATCCATCAACTGGCTCAGAAGGTAATACGATTTCGAGGGTGAGGTTGCGTTGAATGTAAAGACGATGACGTCGGGCTTCGCATAGCCGCGACGGCCCATCGCCGCCTCTCCCGCAACCTGTTCGTCTGGGCTGTAGGCATCGAGCGAGGCCGTGCCGGGGGTGTCGATAAAGTCCCAGCGTTCGTGCTTGTTGGTGGCGGCATCGATGCGTTCCAAACTGCCGGATTCCACCAAAACGGTGGTGCCTGGCGCATTCATTACGGTCGCGCTGGCGCCGAGCACCGCGTTGAACAGCGTGGATTTGCCGACGTTGGGATTGCCGACGAAGACGATGCGCGGATTCGCGGGCTTCGGCTTGCCGGCTTTGCTGCCCATCGATTCCATGCCGGCCATATCGTGGGTTTCATCGCCGTGATGCTGGTGGCCGTGGTGTTGGGGAAGCAACACTGCAAGCCCGCGCCGATGGTGGTGTCCGCTGTGACCGGTGTGTCCTGCGTGCCCCGCGTCACTGGCAGCGTTATCAGCACCATGCCCGCCTTCAGGACCGCTGACAGATCCACCTGAACCGCAGCAATCCGCTGGTTCCGGCATCAGATCAGGATCGTTCAAATTGTTGTTGCTTTTGAATGTTTTTGCGGGTGATGTGGCCGTAGTCGTCTTGTCCATATTCGCCCGCCAAGTTTCGCTAATAATTACTACTTGATACTATAAACGTTGCGTTCGAGGTGACACGAAAATATGACGTGCGGTGGCGCCGTCGATGGCGATACGTTCGCCGCCGTGCGCAACCACGCACCCTCCGAACATCGCTTTCTGGATCACGCGAATCGGCTCGTGCAAGCGGAATCCGAGTTCGTTGAGTCTAAAGCGGCTGCGGGCCTCGAAATCCATCCTGCATATCTCCACTTCAACCCCGAGCGGGCAGGTTCGCAACGATTCGGTCATACTTCGGACTTTAGTTCATTGCGAGTGCTGAGTAAAGGGATTTGGCTGAAAATCTCAATTTATTATATCGGGGAGAGGGAGCTGAGAATCATTGGTAGGAGCCATATTTTTGTTGCTCAGTAGATTTATTCCAAAATAGCCTTTGATTTGGCATAGTATGGAATAATCAAGGATAAAAAGACAGAAACGGCTGCTCACAGGGCATTTTGAAAGTGGAGCTAGCCGGGTTCGAACCGGCGACCCTCTGCTTGCAAAGCAGATGCGCTACCAGCTGCGCCATAGCCCCAGAAACACAACGATTCTCGCTGTTAATCTTGTTTGGATTGAAAAGCAGGAATCTTGCGTGGGCCCGGGAGGACTTGAACCTCCGACCTCATCCTTATCAGGGATGCGCTCTAACCAGCTGAGCTACGGGCCCAATCAGCACGCTTTAAGGCGTACAAAGGGATAGTTTACCATCTGAACGACGTTAGTCAACCCGATAGTCTTGCGTGTCGTGAACGTTTGTTGAAGATATTGGGCGATGAAAATATAACGAGTACCGCGATGTGTGCCTTTGCCAAGCGATTCTGGTCAATCGCACGCGAGACAATGCGGATATGCCTTATCGTCGCCGTTCGAAAGCCAGAACCGTTTCACGCACTGTGCTGCGCGTCGACGATCTGGACGTCAACGTGACTCGTAAGACTATGCGCAATATGTACCTGCGTATCAAGCCTCCGGCCGGCAAGATCGAAGTGAGCGCGCCGGCGAGAATGAACGATGAGAAAATCGCGGCATTCGTGCGAGAACGCCGGACTTGGATTGAGCGGCAAAAGAAATTGATAGCGGAGAAGGGCGTTTCCCCTTCTTTCGAATGGACGGATGAACGCAAGCGCTTGGCCGAAACCAATATCAATGCTCAACTGCCGGCCCTGCTTCAACGTTGGGAACCGCTTATCGGCCGCACACCGACCCATATCACCTTGCGCCTGATGACTTCGCGTTGGGGTTCCTGCACACCCCCGACGGGACGGATTCGCCTGAACCTACAGCTTGGGCTGATGGATCCGTGCTTTCTGGAATATGTTTTGGTTCACGAATTGACGCATCTGTGGGCAAGCGGTCACGGTGCCGAATTTCAGCGGCGCATGGACCGATATTTGCCGAACTGGCGGGTGCTGCGGCGCGATTTGAACCGTGAAATGGTGTGGTAGCGAAAAGTCGGCTCACCCTAACCCATGGTCACCAAAAGTAACCGCTTGGAATTCGTACAGTATCTTTTGATAACCGTGGATTGGGGGCGAGCCTCCTGGCAGGATACCCGTGATATTTGTGCATTTTTATGAGCGTTGTTCAGGGATAAACGACGTATTTTGCGGTAGCGTTATTGTTGAAGTATTGCTACCTCGGTGACGCGGCGGCAGGGTATATAACGCGCTGGAAATCGGCGAGGAGGTTTCGATGGTGGGAACGTTGGCTGGCAACACAGCGGAAAATGAAGGAAAATCCGAGATTCGACTCGGGAACACGATTACATCGAAGCGTGCAGTGGTTACGGGCGCTTCCAGCGGAATCGGACGTGCGACCGCGCTGCAACTGGCTTCAGCTGGTTGGAAGGTCGTGGCGCTCGCGCGTAGGCGTGACAAGCTCATCGAGCTTTCCGACCAACTTGGCGACGCCTGCGAATACGTGGTGTGTGACGTGACCAATGAAGTTTCGACGCAAGCCGCGGTCACGAGGATTTTGCGCGGCGGGCCGGTCAAGGCGCTGGTCAACTGCGCTGGCGGTGCCATCGGACAGGATCCGATTGAAGAATGCAATGTCGACGATTGGCGCAAAATGTATGACGTCAATGTGCTCGGTACGTTGCGCGTCACCCAGAAGTTGCTTCCGGCGCTCAAGTCTGCTCCGGGTGGCGGCACGGTCGTCGTCGTTTCCTCGACGGCAGGCATTGAACCCTACGAAGGTGGCGGTGGGTATTGCGGCGTGAAGTCGGCTGAGCGCGTTTTGGCGCAGACACTGCGTTTTGAGCAGGTCGGCCAGCCGCTGCGTGTCATCGACGTCTCCCCTGGCATGGTTGAGACCAAGGAGTTCTCGCTCAACCGCTTCCACGGCGATCAGGCCAAGGCCGACGCGGTGTACGCCGGCGTGCCGAGCCCACTGACCGGCGACGACATCGCCGAGTGCATCGAGTGGGCGCTTGACTTGCCCGACAGCGTGGATATCGATTCGATCGTGGTTCGCCCGCGTGCCCAAGCTTCCGCTCAGCGGGTCTATCGGGAGAGCTGAAATCCGGTAAAACTTTGCAAATATACATTGTGCCTTCATCCGGATTGATGGCTGAAGGCACAATGTCTGCTGCCCTATCTGCTGCGAAATACGGCGTTTTTTCGGTTCTTCCCCACATCAAATGCAGCGTCTACTCATTGTAAGGATGAGCGCAACTACCGATCTGTTCTACCGCTTTGTGTTGGGTTTCGTTTGTTTTCCTATTAGACAGAGGCTTTCTGGTGGAAGGCATGAAGGCCGCTGTCCGAGGGAATGTTGGAATTTCAGCGTTTAGTCGTGTTTGTGGCGATTACCTACTGTGCGAAGACAAATGGAAACCTGTAAAAGCATGGAAGTGCGAACGCGAGGTTGTTAAGAAAGGGGATTTTGATGCTATCTGAACAGATTCGATGGCCAAGTGCGGCTGATTCAGTGAGCTCGGTAGATTCCGCGGGTTCAGTAGATTCCATAGATTCCGCGGGTTCGGCCAGGCCTGCTGGTGTAACCCAACCTGTGGAGGTGGCCGGGTCTGCTGATTCTGTCGAGCTCCCATCGGTGGTATCGCCTCCCTCTTCGCACCGGCACTATATGGCCGTGCTTGTTGCGTTGGGCATTTGCGGCGGCGGACTGTATGGCTATACGCTGACCTTCCTTTCCGGTGCGCTGGTCTCCATGAACTTCGACGGTTCCAACCGTCCGCTGAGTGCCTGGGATCAGAGCGTGCTGACGGCTGTGATGCTGTTGGGCAGTGCTATCGGGTCATATGTCGGCGGGGAGCTTGCGGACCGTTTCGGTCGTAAACGGCTCATTATCGCCGGGGGCATCACCGCGGTGGTCGGTGCGTTGCTGTGTGCGCTCGCGACCAGTTTCGGAGGATTTCTGGCGGGCCGCTTTATCGTCGGATTCGCTATCGGTATTACCGAATGCGTCATTCCCATTTACCTCGGTGAGATGGCTCCCGCCAATCGTCGTGGTTTCATTGTTTCGGTCAATTCCGTCATGATTAATGTCGCGCAATTGGCGGCCTCGCTGGTCAACGCGGTTTTGGTGTCCGTCGCCGACTGGCACGCGATGGTGTGGGCGGCCGTGGTGCCTACGGTTCTGCTGACGGTCGTTGCGCTGGTCATCAAGGAGGCTCCGACTTTCAGCGGTCGGCAGAGCGATGTGTCAAATAAACGTGACGTGACTACGGTTTCGTCCCCCAAACAAGACTCTTCGTCGCAAGCGGATTCTGATACAAATGTTGTTCTGGAGCAGGCTACATCGCCGCGCTCGGCGAATCAGGCAAACAGGAGCGCGGCAAAAGCTCCGACGTTCCGTGCCCCCTGGTTGCGTCGCGTGTTGTTTGTAGGCATCGGCGTCGCGATGATTAATCAGCTCATCGGGTGTAATGCAATCAACTATTTTGCTCCCACCATGTTTTCTAGCACACTCGGTATCGACCCCCACAACTCCGTCGTAGCAATGGTGCCGGTCATGGCCGCTTCCGCAGTCGCGGCCATAATCGGCGGGCTCATTTTCATCGACAGAATCAACCGTCGCACGTTCCTGATCGTCGGTTTGTGCGGTTCCTCGTTCTTCTTGGCCGCAGTTGGTCTGTGCTATCTTTTCATTGATTCGAAACATCCGAATCCCGCGCTATCGTGGGTGTTGATTGGCCTCGTGATGTGCTACCTCGCTTTTGCGCAGGGGATGGTCTCGCCCGTTACCTGGCTGCTGATAACCGAGATATTCCCGAGTTTTGTGCGTGGCAAGGGTGTCGGTTACGCGAATGTCGTCATCAATATTACGAATTTCGTCATTTCTTTGGTGTTCCTGCCGTTGCTCAACACGGTCGGCTCGGCGGGGACGTTCTTCATATTCGCGCTCATCAATGTTGGTTCCGCATGCTTCAGCAAGGTGTACGTGCCTGAGACCCGCGGCAAAACCCTGGATCAGATCGAGCATGAGGCGCGGGCACGCGTTTCCGCCTGACGCATGCTTGGAGTGGGTGATTGCGTCTTCGGTTTCGTTCGCTGGGCAGATTGAATCGCTGCTCTACCGATGGGCCTCATTCGAGACCGTTGGAATTCCACCGTGTCCTAGGAATCGCAAAATCGAAGTTCCACGGGGCCTGTCGCCTGATTCGCAATGAAGTAGTTGCGTAATAAGATGCGGTGAGACGGAACAAGAGCCAATAAAAACTCGCCGTCACCCATATTGGAAAGGGTGCGGCGAGTGTATCGCTTATCCGATTATCGGTATCCGCTAAGATTCGTGCGAATGTGATTATTTGACATTACTTCACGGAACCAAAAGGCCCTAAAGCTCAGGCGTGCGGAGTCTCTTCGATCAGGTGGCTGTTCATGAACCAGTTGAAGTGCTCGAGTTCCTGCACGTGGTCCTGCATGATGTTGGAGCTGATGACGTCGATCGGATCGAGCTCCTCATAGGCCTTGCGCTCGGCGACGATGAAGTCGGCGTAGTAGTCGACCAGAGCCTTCAGATAATCCTGGGTGTTCTGGCGGCCCATGAGCTTGAACTCGCTCCAGGTGCGGTTGCTGATGATGGACTCCGGGGTGCCTTCGGCGCTGCCGCCGAGGGTCGCGATGCGTTCTGCGGTCTCGTCGGCCATGTTGCGCACGGCGTCGACCTCAGGGTCGATCATTTCGTGCACGCCGATGAAGCTCGGACCGGAGACGTTCCAGTGAGCATGCTTGAGAATCAGTGAAGCCTCTTCCTCCTGCGCCAAACGGTTCTGCAGAATCGAGACGATCTTATCGGATGCTGCCTGATCAATGCCAGGGCTCAAAAATTCATCTGCCATAATTGTTTCCTTTCGTTGAGGATAATTGCTGGTTTCCATTCTAGTCATTTATGATATTGGACACAGAAATTCATCAGTAGCCCAATATCGCTGAAAGGGTTGAAATGTCGGGGTTTTTGCGCTATGTGTGAGATAAGTCTCATCGTCGTATATCGGCAATATTTGCGTTACTTGCAACGTTTGAATCATGCGCTTGTGCAACGTTACTTTCGGTGTCGAGTTCTTAGATGAGACGGACGGTCGGATGGACTGCGGGTGTCCTTCCGTCTTGCCGCGGTTGGCCGGCTTGCGTCGCGATGGCCGTACACGCAGGCTGGTGTTGGTGTGCAGACATGCATATAGGTTGTGAAACCGCTTAGACGCGTGCTGTGTAATGCGGATTCTACACGTTCCGCGGCATCGAGCAGGGCGTCTTAGTCTATTGCGACACTGCCGGAATGCAGGTCCAACGTCACCGCCGGCGTCCCAGGCCTGACGAGAGTGGATTGACCGCTGATGATTGGTCGGCCGGCGACCGTGAACGAGCCGTTGTGGATGTTCGCACGATAGCCGAAGTCTTGTGGCAGGCCGCTGATGCGGGCACTGCCGCTATGGCAGGTCAGGTCCATGCGCTCGCGGACGATGCCTTCCCACTTCATGCTGCTGCTGTAAAGATCGACGGTGGCCAGGTCCGTGGATATGCCGCTGATCTTGGCGGAACTGCTATGAAGCCCTAAGTCGAGCGAGTCGGTGCCGAGACCGGCGACAAGCAGTCCGCAGCTGTGCAGTTCGATGGAGCTTTGGCTCAGAGACTGGCCGGCCGGGATGATGACCTCGACATAGGCGTTCCATTGCGCTGGATTAAAGATTTCGGTCAGCGACAAATGGTCCCAGGGCGTGCCGGTATTGGCGATGTGTAGCGTCCCTGCGGTGTTGGCGATTTGGAAATCGGAAGCATGGCAGTGATGGAAGTGGATCTCGAAATCGTCGGCTGCGGCGATTGTATTCGACCGAGTGGTGATGTGGCCTGCCATGGAGTGCAGGTGGAAATCCAGTTTCGTAATCGGCAACGAGCCGGTGAACCGTTGATTCTTCACTATGACGGTTGGGCTGTTGTGTGTGCCATCTTGGTTCGTGTCGGCGTTCGCCTTTGGTTGGCTCTGATGCGGAGTCTGGCTGAAAGCCATCGAGCTGTTTGAGATGGCGTTTGTTTTAGTGGCGTTCTCGTTTGGCTCTTGGTCAGAAGATTTTGGTGTATTTGGTGTGCTCGTTGCGTGATCGACTTTGCTGCGAGTGTCGCTGAACTCTTGCCTAAAAGACGTTGCGGAGTTTGTTGTGTCGCTTCGGGTTTGCTGCGAATCGACGATGACGAAATCGGTGGAGTTGCTTAAATGATTCGCGCTTTCCGTATCGTTGGCGTCGCCGTTATCGGAATCAGCGTGTTCACCGGAATCAGCGGATGCCGAGTCAGAGTAAAAGTGTTCCTGAAAGTGGTGCGCCCAGCGCGCGATGAGGGCGTAGGTATCAGCGCAAAGCAGTACCGTCTCGCTCGCCTCGCTGAACGGCATGCCGTCCACTGAGTGCCGGAGCCATTGTGAAACGCTGCGGTGGTTGGTTTCGAGCGTGGTGAGCAGCCTGCGGCCGGTGGCCTCGTCGGTTTGATACAGATTTGCTACCATCGCTACGAAGTCGAAGGCGATGTGCGGCGGTGCCGAGGCTATTTCGTCCATAAGGTCGTTGAAATGTCGTTTGCCTTTTGGCGTTATGGAATAGACGCGTTTTTGCGAGGAAGCTGCGGAATCATCTGTGTCAATTGCAGTGTAGCCGTCGTCGCAGAGTTTGATGGCGATGCGATAGACGGATTGCTCGCTGACCTGAACCCAGTTGCTGACACCGCGTGAGGCAAGGAATTTGTTGATGTCATAGGCGCTCATCGGATGGTCTTTCAACGCCCCGAGTGTCATGAGTTCAATGGAAGGCAGTGCCATAGACTATCCTTACTCTAACTATTAGTACTCTTATTGAGAGTAAATGGTACCGCATTGCCGTGGCATGTCAAAATCGGGGGGGGGGGGTGCTGGCCTTTGCGATTCAGCGAGCTGGCATCGGACTTGTATCATCTCAGTGACTGTTCGTTGGCAGGATCCGGACGGTTGTGCAGGTAAAAGGCCGTTGACGAACTGTCAGTGGCACTTCATTGGCAATGTTGTTCAGTTCGTGCCAGCAAACGACTGCTGAGGGGTCGATGTTTCAGATATTGGTATTTGCACGTTTTTTGAGATTAGCCTGGTTTCGGCCGTGTTTTATTAATCGGCAATTTACAAACTTTGACGTCAGTCATTTGCTTTTTTGAACATTGGCCGTTTGCAAACTTGAACATTGGGCGTTTGTTTTTTGAACATTATTGCCGGTTTCCTGTTATTCCGCCATTTTATTGGTAGTGTAACTAAGTCTCACTGTTGCTGGGCAAAACGTTACGAAGGCTCTTTCTGGTTGCCGCACGATATCTTCGATCGGGCTGAATCTAATGCATTTATTGGCGATGCAGGCTCACGTATCTGGTGGTGCGGCCTGCGCCGAGTTTCTGGATTTGATTGTCGTCGAGCAGGGTTTTCAGCGTGCGTTCGATGGTCGAAGTGCTGATATCGGGAAGGGTCTGCTGGATATCGGCCTTGGAAAGTGGGCTGAGACTTTGGGCGAGAACGTCGGCGATGCGCTGCTTTTTGGTTGTCGGATGGTGCAAAGAAACCGGAACGTTTGCGCTTACGATTGCGGCCCGTTCGTCGAACTGACGGTAGGCCGTCAGAACGGTGCCGAGCAGATAGTTGACGAATGGCGCGTAATCATTGGTGTTTTCGTTCCAGCCGATGGTGCTTGCTGCCAGCGCTTCGTAATAAGTGGCCCGGCTTTGCTCGATGAGGTGTTCGATGCTGATGTATTTTCCGATTTCGTAACCAGAACGGTAGAGCAGAAGCAGTGTCAGCAGCCGGCTCATACGACCGTTGCCGTCATTAAACGGGTGGATGCAGGTGAAGTCGAAAACGAACATGCAGGTTAGCAATAAGGAATCGATGTTGCCAGATTCGTTGGCTTTGTTGTAATCGTTGCAGGCTTCCGCCATGAGTTCCGGAGTTTGGAGCGCAGACGGCGGTGTGAACCTGACTTTTGCATGGCCTGTCCCGTCGGACTCAACAATCATGTTGTCGGTGTCTTTCCAATGGCCGGCGAAAGCAAGTGGCGTATGGCGAAAGAGATCGTGGTGCAGTTGCAGGATGACGTTCGGTTTCAGCGGTATATAAGCATAGTTTTCGTGGATGGTATTGAGCACATCGCGATAGCCTGCGATTTCTTCCTCGTCGTGGTTCCGAGGTATCACTTTTTCACTGACGATGCCTGCCAGGCGCTTGTCGGTGGTTGAGATTCCTTCGATGCGATTCGACGCGTCTGTGCTTTGGATGCGTGCAACGTTGACGAGTGGTTTGGCGAGATCCGGGCTGATTTGTAGCTGGGTATTCTGGCGTCCTTTAGCTTCGTGAATTGCATTGAGCAAGTTCACGGTCTGCGGGGTCAACAGTTTGCGCCCGGACCGCTCGTAGTCAAAAGTATGCATATTATCTGCACCATTTTCTGCATCATTAATTACTTTTCTGCATCATATTATACCAAACTGATGCAGAAAAAAGCTAATCGAGGCAGAAAAGATACGGAGATATATTCTTTGCCGCATGTACTGCATTTTTTGAACTGTTGAACAGTGTGCCGCTATACGAATCAGCTTTTACTATTTGCTCTCTTCGCTTGAGTCTGCGTCGTCGAGACCGCTTTTGCGTACTTCTAGCGTCTCGATGCGGCGGCCGTCGACTTTCGTGACGATCATGTCGTAGCCGTCGTCGGAGTGGAGGGTTTCGCCGACTTCGCCCATGCGGCCGGTGTGCGCGAGGAAGTAGCCGGCGACCGTCTCGTAGGGGCCGTCTTCCAACTCGATGCCGGTGAGATCGGCGAAGTCCTCGATGGTCATGCCGCCATCGACCGTGGCCACGCCGTCCACGAATGCAGATTTGCCGTTGTGCCCGTCGCCGATGCCGTTGGTTGCACCGCTGCCGTTCCCGTCGTCAGGCAAATCGTATTCGTCGCGGATGTCGCCGACCAGTTCTTCCGTCATGTCTTCAAGGGTGACGATGCCGTCGGTGCCGCCGTATTCGTCGATGACGACGGCCAGATGAATCCCGCGTTTGCGCAGCAGGGCAAGGCTCGGCAGGATTTTCGAAGTACCGGGCAAAGAAATACCTTCGCGGGTCACGTCGGCGACGGTCTTGGCGTTCGGGTCACGCACGTCGAGCAGATCACGAACGTGGACGAAGCCGATGACGTCATCGAAGTCGCGGCCGGTGACGGGGTAGCGCGAATAAGGCATCTCGCGCACGTATTTTGCCGCGTCTTCGATTGACTGCGAGCCCTCCAGAAAGACCACATCGGCGCGCGGCCGCATCACTTCGGCCACAATGGTTTCCGAGGCGTCGAACACGTCGTCAAGGATGGTGCGCTCGTCCTTGCTGAGGTTGGTGTTGGAATTGACCAATACGCGCAGTTCCTTGTCGCTGACCTCGCTTTCGGTCTGGCTCGGGTCGAAGCCAAGCAGCCGCACCAAACCGTTGGTGCTTTTGCCGATGGCCCAGATGATAGGCTTGCAAATTTTGGCGAAGACGTCAATGGCCGGCACCGCGGCACGCGCGATCTGTTCTGTGCGCTGCATGGCGATGCGCTTTGGCACCATTTCGGCGATGATGATGTCGCAGAAGGAAATGACCAGTGTCAGCACGATGGTCGTGCCGGGTGCCGCGATATGGTGCGGGACTCCCCAGTTTTCCACGACCGGCACAACCCAGGGTGCGATGGCGGACTCGCCGAACGATGCCGAGAAGAAGCCGGAAAGTGTTACGCCGATTTGCACGGTGGAAAGGAACGTGTTCGGGTCCCGGGCGATTTTGGCGACTTTCGCTCCGCGCGCGTCGCCTTGTTCCATTTCGTCAAGCTGTGAGCCGCGCAAACTCACCAGCGCGAGTTCGGTGCATGAAAACACGCCGCCTATCAGGAAGAAGATGAAAACGAAGACGATATCCAAGGCCAAAGACATGGTTCAAGTCTAGATGAGGCGCGGGATAGTGCTATAGAAATGGCGGTGAGCACAAAGGTTGCTGGTTACTGAAAGTGATTATGCGGTATTTCCGTTGGTTGCTTTTGGCAACCAACAAACTTTGTGCTGCTAGAACGAAAGCACCTCGACCTTGCCGGTGTCCAGCTGGTAGCGTGCGCCCACGATGGAGAGTCGCTGTGCCGCCAACGCTCGTTGTATTACGTCTGAGCGATCGACTAAAGCTTCGATGGTGCGGGCGATATGGACGCGTTCGAAATCGTCGGTATCGCTGAGTGCAGCCTCCTGCGCGGCCAGGACGGAGGCGCCGACCGAGCGGACGAGTACGGATTCGGAGGCTGCGATAAGTTCTTCCATCTTGTCGAAGACGTCGTCGGAGTCGATACCCGTGCGTGCTTGGGAAACTTCTGTATCGTTTGCCGCAGGGTCGATCATTTCGGAATCCGTCACTTCTGCGGCGAAAGCCGCGCCAAGGTCGATGCCGGCTCCGGAAGCGATGGTATCAAGTTCCGCGACGGCGCTCGCCACGGCCCCGCAATGCTGGTGTCCGAGCACGACGAGAACGCTCACACCCAGATGCGTCACGGCGTATTCCAACGAGGCAATGACCGCATCATCCAGCGTCTGCCCGGCTGTGCGCACGGTGAACATGTCACCCAAACCCTGGTCGAAAATGATTTCCGGCGGCACGCGCGAGTCCGAGCAGGAGAGTATGGCCGCGTCCGGATGCTGTCCGTCGATCAGTGATTTACGCGTCTCAAGATCCTGCCAAGGGTGCTCGGCCTGCCCCGAGGCGAAGCGCGCGTTGCCCTGCAGCATACGGCTCCAGGTCGCATTGGCCGTGGATTCGGCGGAATTCGGGTTGTTGTCTTGTGAGCCATTGGCCTGTGGGTTATTTTCGGCGTTGGCGGTCTTGTCTGTCTCATGAGTGTTGGTCATATCGGCTCTCCTTGGCGTACGGCGTAGGCGCAAGTGCACCTTGGTTCTTAAGATTTTACTCTGTTCGTCATCCTGCGAAATGTCGGTCGTCGCTATACGTACTTGCTTGCGAAAACTGCTGCTGCGGATGAGGCAATGATTGTGGATTGCCATCGCGATTGTGTTTCATCCTGTAAAGGGTAATTGACCTGTCTGGAAGGCGCGCCCACGTCGCTTCACTCCTTGTGGAACCCTCACCCTGTTGTGTTACGTATAAATGTAAAGATTGCATCAATGGGTTTACTGATGGCTAATTTGCGCTAGACAGTTTAAGGTACTACAACTAATAAATATGAGATGTTATACAGACGTGCCGTGAGGTTTTGGTATTCGCTTGTCGGCGAATTTGGGGAAATAATGGGGGATGAGTCCGTGAAATTGGGGGATTTCATCAATAGAAGTGAAGCGTTGTTTCCCGCGGCGGATGGTGTCTGTCGCGTAATCGCAACGCAAGTATGATGATTGAATCATGAATCACTGCCGTCGTTTAGGGCGACGGCTTACGCAATTGCGTTCATTTCCTCAATTCGCCGGTGTCGATGACGCATTGGCGATACGGTCAATCGTTTCGACGGCTGCATCTCGAGGATGCTCTGCATCCGTATGGTTCGAAAATAAGAGAATGACTGCTATAAGTGCCTTCGGTCTTGGAAGTAGCGAGGGCATGTAGTCGCAATGGCGGCGGAACGCTGCCATGGAATGGAGGGATTGACATGCGTGAGTCGTGGCCGCATGGCAAGTATGACAACAGGTCATTGAGGCGAGGCGAGGACGGTATCGCCAGTAATCTGAAGCACAAAATCGGAGGTGCGGCGGCCGCAATCGCACTGTTGTCCGCGGTCTCCATGTGTGTGGCGCTTGCGCCGATGACCAGCATGAGGGCATCCGCCGCCGAGCCAGACGCGTCTGCTGTGGCTAGTGAGACCGATGACGCCGGGCAGGGCACGCAGGTCAAGTCGAGCGCGAAGGAGTCTGGTGGTGCGGGCAGTTCGTCCGCCATGGCCAGCGGTACTCGGCATGGCGGTACAGCCGGCCCGTCTGTTGCGGCAAGCAGTGCTGGGCAGACTGCTGAAGCTGGTTCGTCTGCTGGAACTAGCAATGCGAATAATTCAGGTAACGCCGCGCATAGCACGCAGACAGCGGCGACGACCAAAAACAGCGGCACGGCAAGCGATAGCAGCCGTTCTTTGACGAGAGCCACGTGCGCGCCGACCGATGAGACGACTTTCTACGATCCCGTAGGGCCTGACGGTGACGCTCACCCCAACCATAACGACAAGCTTAAAGGAGCGTATTGGAAGATCACCTCGGAAGGTTCCGACTGCGTTCTGCACATCGGCAATAACGGCGATCAGGACCGGTGGGGAAAGATTGCCACGAACGATGACGGCGATCACTCTTTAGGTCACCAGAGCGCTCACCGGGACTTCTGGCCTTGGTACAGTCAGCGCGAGAGCATCACGAAGGTGGTCGTCGACAACAATACCTATGGCTATAAGGTCTATACGCTTGACTCCTCAACCCTTGACTACATGTTCGCCGATATGCCCAACCTCGTCAGTGCGGACGTGAAGAATCTTGATGTGGGTTCCCCCAATTACATGCGTTATATGTTCGCCAACGATTCCAAGCTGGTGACGGTGGACACCACGGGTTGGCGCCCGTACTATGTCTACGACATGAAGCACATGTTCGACGGAGACAATGCCCTTACTTCCGTTGACGGTATTGGCGGCTGGTTCACGGACGCAAGTAGAGTATCCGACATCAGCTATATGTTTTCGCTAGACTCCTCGCTGGAATCGATGGATCTTTCGGGTTGGGCTACGCACCTCAACACCACGGTCACTGGCGACTTCAATATGAGCTATATGTTCAACATGGACACCGATACTGTCGATTCCAACGGTAATCCCCAAGTTATCGCGGGGCCCACAGCATTGAATGACATCAGACTGGGCAATTGGCACATGGGTACCGATCTGATTGGTATGTTCAGAGGCTGCTCGAAGATTACCAAGGTTGTGGGCATGCCGCATTGGGATATGAGCAAAGCCAAGTTGCTGGACAGCATGTTCTATGGATGCTCGAAGCTTGAGAGCGTGAACGTGTCCGATTGGAACACTGACTCAGCCACCAGCATGAGCGGCATGTTCGAAAAAGACAGTGCGTTGACTAGCCTGCCTGGTACTCAAAACTGGACGACTTCGAGCGTGACCAACATGGGCGGAATGTTCGGCGGAGATACCGTGCTAACCGACCTGAACGTAACCGGTTGGGTCATGACCTCGCTCACCAATACGAGCTGGATGTTCAACAGCTGCCCTGCCCTGACGGTTATCACCGGCATCGGCGGCTGGCATACGCCGGCGCTTACGACCACTTATAGCATGTTCGATGGCGACACCGCATTGACGCATCTCGACCTTTCCGGCTGGCACGCCACGCTCACCGGAGACGACAACCGCATGTTCGCTAATTGCCCCAAGCTCGAAACACTTACTGGTATCGACGACTGGGATACTTCGGCCGTAACGGCCATGTACAGCATGTTCCAAGGTGATTCGGCTCTGATTGACCTTGACCTGACCAATTGGAGCACGGCCGCGGATACCAACGTGGGCAGCATGTTCCAGGGCTGCAAGTTCCTCGACAAGCTCTCCGTGGGTGCCAACGGCAAGTTCGATCGCGGCGCGTTCTACGAGATGGGTGGTGAGGTTCACTTCCTGCGCGACCGCGACCCCAACACCGCCGGCAATGACGTGACGGCCAATGGCATTATGACTTCGGGCACTTGGCGCCGCGCGCACGCGACCATCACCGTTAAGCCTTCTACCGTACTCCACTACAAAACTGCGACCAACGACGGCCCGAACCTGCCCGCTACGATGTCGCATGGCGCTCACATCGAGTATTACACGCGCGATAATGGTGACAACTTGCACTACGCAGTCGGCCCATGGTCGGCGCATAGTGCGGATCCCCAATATGACTACACCGTTGGCTGGAACTACGGCGAGAAGGCCGTACCTTCCGTGCTCACCCCGGTGCTCAAAGTGGCGCAGCGCACGCTCAACGGCACCGTCTGGTTCGATACGCAGAAGAACGGTGCCATCGACCAGAATGAGCCGCGTATGAAGAAGGGTACGCGCGTTGAGGTCATCGACGGCAACGGTAACGTGATTGCCCACACCACCACCGACGAAAACGGCAAGTGGTCAATCGGCGGCCTGCCCGCCGGAACCGGCTACCGCGTGCGGATCAAGGCCGGTGAGTCCGGCATCCCGCAGGCCGGTGGTTTCCAGAACACTGTCAACGGCCCCGATTTCGATTCTGCGAGCGGTTCGTTCGACGCGCATGGCGACTGGACCAGCGCTTCGTTTGACATGCCTGCCACGCAGGGCTCGAACGGCGACGGCACATGGAGCAAGACCGAGAATCTGGGTATCCGCCGTGGCAAGACCACGGGCACGCCGATGAGCCCGTTGCCGGTGCAGCACAAGGTCCATGTCGGATTCAATTCGGACGGCGGCACGTCGGTGCCTGGCCAGGACTTGAGCTGGGTTGGCGACGGTCATGGCGAGGCCACCAAGCCCGCTGATCCGACTAGGAACGGCTACAAGTTCGCTGGCTGGACGCTTCACGGTGGTGACGGCAAGACGCTCTATGATTTCAACACTCCGGTCACTGGTGACATCGCGCTGGATGCGCTCTGGACCAAGATACCGTCGACGCCTGCCGGCAACCAGCAGAAGGATTCCGGCAGTCAGGCCGCCAGTGCTTCAAAGTCCGGCAAGCTCGTTAAGACGGGGGCGGCGGTTTCCACGCTCGTCGTGGTTGCGCTCGCTGCGGCCGTTATGGGTTTGGCCATCGTGATGAAGAAACGTAATCAGGCCAAGAGGCTCTAATCGTTTCTTCCGTAGAAGGCGCGTCGGGAAAGTAGCGATTCCCGACGCGCCTTTACGTGTATGTGATATAGGTACGGGTTAGTGACGAAAAGCCTGCGGTTTCGCGGTCTGCGGCCATGTACAATCAGCGCAGGAAGCTCATGGACTGTGGTGTGCGGCTACGGTATTGCGTTATTGGTCGGTCAACTGCTAATCGGCATATCGAAATCAAATATAAAAGCGCACAAAATAAATGTTCATAGTCAGAAATCTTATTATAGCAAATAAGAATAATTCGACTAGTTATTAATGTTTTATTTGGCACAAATAGGCTTATAAACCCATGTCTATTGCGGTTCACGAAAAGAAGTGCCTTCAGACGCATATTAACTGTCGATATTGTTGTTTTCGGCGTTACCATGATGTGGTCGAAACGACGAAAGGTTCTATAGGCGCTCCTGTTAGGGTGCTGGGTTTATTGGTCACGAACGTTCGTAAAGAGCGTCAGCCGGAATCATAAAGGCCGGAGTCGCGCGTAGACATATATAGCACTTTCGAGGTAAAGGGGTACAAACTATGACCATGCTTCAGCATGAAATCACCGATTTCACCGCTAATATTTATCAGGACAACAAATTCAGCAAGCTCACCAAGGCGGACATGCTGGGCCACTGGTCGCTCGTTTTCTTCTATCCGAACGATTTCAGCTTCGTCTGCCCCACCGAGCTTGAGGACCTCGCCGACCATTACGACGAGTTCAAGAAGGCCGGCTGCGAGATCTACGGCGTCTCGCACGACACCGAGTTCGTCCACAAGGCTTGGCACGAGGCCAACGACAAGATCGCCAAGATCCAGTTCCCGATGGTCGCCGACCCCACCAACACGCTTTCCCGCGATCTCGACAGCTACGATGAGGTCAACGGCCAGGCCGAGCGTGGCGATTTCATCCTGAGTCCCGAAGGCAAGGTCGTGGCCTACGAGGTCATTTCCTCCAACGTCGGCCGTAACGCCGAAGAGATTCTGCGCCGCGTCGAGGCCTCGCAGTTCGTCTACGAGCACGGCGATCAGGTCTGCCCCGCGAAGTGGGAGCCGGGCGACGAGACCATCGCCCCGAGCCTCGACCTCGTCGGCCAGCTCTAAAGCGAAGCATTAATCGTCAAAGAGTCAAGCCGTGAACCTGTGTGCCGGAATCCGAAAGGATCAGGCTTGGGCTCACGGCTGTTGGCGATTTTAGTGGAGTTGAAGCGGTTATTGATAAGAGGATCATGAAGCAGCAAGATGATTTGTTTGATGTCATAGTGATTGGCGGTGGGCCGGCAGGGCTTACAGCGGGGCTTTACCTGGCCCGTGCACGATACCGCGTGCTTGTCCTCGAGAAGGAGGATTTCGGCGGCCAGATCACGATTCTCAGTGAAGTGGTGAACTACCCCGGCATCGCTTCCACCGATGGCCGTGCACTGGCTGAGACCATGCACCAGCAGGCCGCTGATTTCGGCGCAGAGTTCATGTCTGCGAACGCCACCGGAGTGGATATCGATGGTGACATCAAGATCGTGCATACCGACCACGGTGATCTGAAGACGTTCGGCATCCTTTTGGCCACCGGTGCCGTACCGCGCAAGGTCGGCTTCAAAGGCGAGACCGAGTTTGCCGGCCATGGCATTTCCTATTGCTCCACCTGCGACGGCGAGTTCTTCAACGGGCAGGAGGTCATCGTCGTGGGCGGCGGTTTTACTGCTGCCGAAGAGTCCGTTTTCCTCACCAAATACGCCACCAAGGTCACCGTTTTGGTGCGCGGCGACGACTTCACCTGCGACGCATCCATCTCGGACGAAGCCAAGAGCAACCCGAAGATCGAGGTGCGCTACAACACGACGATGAAAAGCGTTTCCGCCGACAGGGGTGGGCTTGTTTCGGCGGTCTTCACTGACCGCAAGACCGGCAAGGACGTCGAGTGGAAGCCTGAGGGCAACCCGCATTTCGGCGTGTTCGTCTTCGCGGGCTACGTGCCGCAGACCCGTCTGCTCGAAGGTTTGGTCGACCTCGATGAGGAAGGCTACGTCATTACCGACCAATATCTTGAGACCTCCGCTGCCGGTGTCTACGCTGCCGGCGACCTGCGCCGCAAGACCTTGCGCCAGCTGATCACCGCTGTTTCCGATGGAGGCATCGCGGCCGTAGAGCTCGAACGGTACGCCAAGGACGTCAGCGAGAAGCTCGGCCTGGTACCGCCTCGTCCGACCAATTCCAAGTACGAGCGGCACGAGCAGGCCTACGAGTCCAACACCGAGTTCAAGCCGCAGCGCAAGGATTCCGACGTCACCAAAGACGTGCAGACCGCCGGTTTCTTCGACAGCACGATCCGCCAGCAGCTCAAGGTCGTCTTCAGTGTGATGGCCAAGCCGCTGATGCTCGAGGTCGCGCTGGACGAGACCCCGCTTTCCCCGCAGGTCCTGGGATTCGTCACCGAGCTCGCGGAGCTGAGCGGCGGCAAGCTGACCGTGCGCTCCTCCACGCCTGCGGATGACGGCGTTGAGGTGGACGAAAAGGGCAACGTCGCGTATGACATCAAGGAGAACCTGCCGATGGTACGGCCTTGCGTGCGCGTCTGCAGGGTTGGCGAGGACGGCGAGCCGGTGCCCACCGGTATCGCGTTCCACGGTATGCCGAGCGGCCGCGAGTTCAGCTCGTTCGTGTTGTCGCTTTACAACGTCGCCGGACCGGGGCAAGTGCTCGACGACGATGTGCAGAAGCGTATCGACCAGTTGTGTGCGGACGGCGGCAGCATCGACATCATGGTGCTGGTCTCGTTGACGTGCACGGTATGCCCTCCGACGGTGCTGGCCACGCAGCGCATCGCTTCCAGCAATCCCAGGGTTCATGCCGAGGCCTACGAAGTCTCGCATTGCCGCGACCTGCAGCAATATTATGGCGCGATGAGCGTGCCCTGCATTGTCATCAACAAGACCGAGCCTGACGGCACGACCTCTCAAAAGATCAAGTTCGGAAAGAAAGGGGTTCCGGGAATCCTGGATTTGATTGAGGAAATGTGAGCTTTGGAAATCAAGGCCTATAAAAGGATAATTAAAGATTTTGTATGACGTCTATGGCGTTATACAAATTGTTTGGTGGTGAATGCCTCCCAACGTTGGTGCCTGCGGCGAATCGGTGTATCGTAGAAGGCCGGTGACCTGCGAATAGTGAATACGATATAAAGGACAACATGAAGCAGCAAGACGATTTGTACGACGTAGTGGTGATTGGCGGCGGGCCGGCTGGGCTTACCGCAGGCCTGTATCTGGCTCGTGCTCGATATCGTGTAATGATCCTCGAGAAGGAGGATTTCGGCGGCCAGATCAACATCACCAATGAAGTGGTGAACTACCCCGGTATTGCGCGCACGGACGGTCGAGCATTGACCGAAACCATGCGCCAGCAGGCCGAGGACTTTGGTGCGGAGTTTATGGCGGCCGATGCGACGGGTCTTGATGTTGCAGGCGACATCAAAACCGTTCACACCAATCGCGGCGACCTCAAAACGTTCGGTATTTTGGTCGCTTCTGGTGCCAATCCTCGTAAAATCGGGTTCGAGGGCGAAGCCGAGTATGCCGGTCGCGGCGTCTCCTACTGTGCGACGTGCGATGGTGAATTCTTCAATGGACAGGAGGTCATTGTCGTCGGTGGCGGTTTTTCGGCGGCCGAGGAATCGGTGTTCCTTACCAAATATGCCAGCAAAGTCACGATTTTGGTGCGCGACGATGATTTCACTTGTGATGCATCCGTCTCCAACGAAGCCAAAAACGATCCCAACATCGAGATTCATTACAACACCGAGCTGAAGTCTGTTTCGGCCGGTGAAGGCGGCCTAGTAAGCGCCGTGTTCCACAATCACCAGACCGGCGAGGACACCGAATGGACACCGACCAAAAGCAAGAATTTCGGTGTTTTCGTCTTTGCCGGCTACGTGCCGCAGACCGAGATCTTGAAGGGCGTTGTCGATCTTGACGAATACGGCTACGTGATCACGCACGGTTATCTTGAGACCACCGCGGCCGGAGTGTACGCTGCGGGCGACCTGCGTGAGAAAAACCTGCGCCAGGTGGTCACCGCCGTTTCCGACGGTGCCGTTGCCGGCGTGGAACTTGAGCGTTACGCCAAGGACCTGAGCGAGAAGACCGGCTTGGTGCCGCCTCGCCCGACCAGTTCGAATTACGAGAAGCGTGAGGCCGAAGAGGCCAGGAAAGCCGCCAATTCCGGCACCTCCCCGGCTCCGGTTTCCTCGTCCTCGTCTGATGCCGGCGCTGCTGCTCAAAGTGGGCGCGCAAAGATCTCCGGTTTCTTCGACGATGCCATCCGCAAGCAGCTCGATGTGGTTTTCGGCCGCATGAGCCAGCCGCTGGTGCTCGAGCTTTCGCTCGATAAAACCAAGCTTTCGCAGGAGCTCAAGGGCTTCATCGACGAGCTGGTCGGCTTGAGCGGCGGCAAGCTTTCCGCCGTTGTCGCGCCGGATTCTGCTGACACCGAGGGCGACGAGGACGCGGAAGGCCGCGCGAAGTTCGATGCCGCGGAAGTGATGCCGATGGCCCGCCCCTGCGTGCGTCTGTGCAAGGTGGGAGGCGACGGCGGCGTGGAGCCTACGGGTCTGGCGTTCCACGGCGTCCCCAGCGGCCATGAGTTCAATTCGTTCGTGCTGGCACTCTATAATGCGGCCGGACCGGGCCAGAAGGTGGACGACGACACCCAGCAGCGCATCGACGCGTTGGACGCGGACGGTGGCTCCACCGACGTGATGGTCCTCGTCTCGCTGACCTGCACGATGTGCCCGACCACGGTGCTCTCCTCGCAGCGCATCGCCGCCGACAACCCAAAGGTGCGCGCCGAAGCATACGACATCTCGCACTTCCCCGAGCTGCAGAAGCAGTACGGTGCGATGAGCGTGCCCTGCATCGTCGTCAACAAGACCGCCGCCGACGGCACGACCACCCAAAAAGTCGAGTTCGGCAAGAAGTCGGTCCCCCAGATGCTCGATCTCATTGACGAAGCGTGAAGCGAAAAGCCCTGTGGGCTTTGCGTAGCTTCGTTGAGCACGCCTGAAGCGTGCGAGGGCGAAACCGGTTATGTTCCGGTTTTGCGGCTTAGAGCGTAAGGCGCCGAGTCCATCTTCTCAAGGCCTCCCCGGTTCATCCCGGCGGAGGCCTTTTATGTTAATTGCGGAGTAGAGTTTATGTTAATTGGGTAGTAGACCCTATGTTAATTGTGGAATAGACAGCGATAACCGTTGGAAAATCAACGCTTCTTAAGTTATGGTAATTCCGGTCAAACACACACCGAAAGTACCGTCTTTCTGCCTGTGGCTTTGCTTTTTTAATGAATAAAGTTTAGTGCTTTATGTTATTCTCAAAATTTGCGTATTGTACTTACAGCATAGAGCGGCAAATCGTAGATGGCTCCATCGTGATGCTGGGGCAGGGCCGAGAAACGGATGGCCGTTGACAGACCGAACTTTTTCATCGCATATTTGAGGCTGGCGGCGCTGAGGTTCGTGCCGGCTTTTACCTCGATGGGCACGACCTTGTCGGCGAGCTGGATGATGAAGTCAAGCTCGTGGGTAGCGTTGGTGTCGGTCCAGTAATATGGCGCGAAACCGGCTGCGACGAGTTCTTGGCACACCAGTTGCTCGGCCAACGCACCTTTTGCCGTGCGGAATACTTCGTTGTCGTTGAGAATAACTTGTGGTGCAATGCCGCTCATTTCACGTAAGATTCCTACGTCGAGCACGAAAAGCTTGAAAGCCGATTGATCCTCGAACATCGCCAGTGGATATTCGACGTTTTGCACCCGTGGGATTTTTGTAACGAGCGACGAATCCTGCAGACGCTGGATCGCAAGGTCGTATTCGCGTCCGCGTGCTCCTTTCTTGATGGAGCTATACGCGAATTTCTTGTTTTCGTGCGAAAGCTGGCGAGGCAGCGAGTCCCACAATTGCGCCAGTCTCAGCGGAAAACCTTGAGGCATATCGTCAGGGTATTTTGAAAAATCGCTGCGATAGCCGTGCTCGATGGCGGCTTGGATATGAGTGATGGCAGTAAAATCAACGCCCGGGTAGGTATTGACAAAGGTTTGCACAGCCTCGGGCATGCCGCCGACGACCACATAATATTTCAGGAATTCCATGAACTTCTCGTGGAAGACGGTCATCATGTCGGTATCCGCATTATCGAGAATCTGCAGCAGTTCATCCTGACCGCAGGCTTCAAGGAACTCGCGAAACGTGAGTGGATAGAGGCGCAATATGTCGACTTTGCCGACCGGGAACGAGACATTGCGGTGGATAGTGATGCCAAGCGTCGACCCGGTGGCGATGATTGGGTATTCCGGTGCCTGTTCCGCAAAATATTTCAGTGACTCCACTGCGCGTGGCACTTCCTGCACCTCATCGAGCACAATGAGCGTATCGCTCGGATCGATTTTTGTTCCCGCGGCCAACGCGATGCCGGGAATGAGGCGTTCGGGAAGCAGGGAGCCGGTGAACAAGGTTTCCATGGCTTCGTTGTCTTGAAGTGAAACATAGGCAAGATGCTTGAAATGCGTCCGTCCGAACTCTCGGGCCAGCCAGGTTTTGCCGGTTTGGCGAGCACCATCGAGTACCAACGGCTTGCGTTGTGGGTTGCTCTGCCATTCGGCCAATTTTGCCATCAGTTGTCGCTTCATGCCGTTTCCGCCTTATTTCAACGTTTCTGTGCGACTATTGCACGCTTTCATAGTCAAATATATCTATATTCTACACACTTTTAGAAGAAATTCACTTATTTTTTGCACGTTTTCATAGGTATTTTAGGCCTTTTCATGCACGTTTTCACTGCACTTTTAGGTGGTTAAGCGCACGTTTTCACTGTTGTTTTGGGCGGTTGCTTACACATTTTCATCGATTTGCATTGAGAGGAGGTATAAGAAAACGCCGCCAACGAATACCGAATCAAGGATGATTCGCAAACGTCTGCGGCGCTTTCTTAACGAACTAGCTTACAAAACTCAGCCCGTGTTCTGCAGGCCGGCGGCTACTCCGGAAACCGTGCAGAGGATGAGGTAGGTGAAGCCGCCGCGCTGTTGGTCGCGGGCCAGCTCCTCGTTGTCCGTCTTCTTCGGCTCGACGGCACCAGCGTTCTCCGGGGCCTCGCCGTTGGCCTTTGCCTTGGCGGCCTGTGCATCCTGCTTCTTCTGCAGTTCGCGCTGGCTGCGCAGAGCGAGCACTTGGATGACGGAGAGGATATCGACGTACGGCGAACGCACGCGCACGGCCTGGCCGAGCACGTGGCGATGCTGCAGCGGCCAATCGTCGCCGACGATGGCGAGCACCCACTTGCGGGTGAGTTCCATTTCGTTCAGGACCTTGTCGCGCAAGTCGTCGCGGTCGCCCAGCGCCAGATACATCTTGGCGATGCGCTCGTCGGTCTTGGCCAGCGACATCTCGATGTTGTCGATGAACGTGGAGAACATCGGCAGCTCCTTGTAGGCGCCGCGCAGGGTTTTCAGGTCGCCGAATTCCTCGCACGCAGTTCCCAGGCCGTACCAAGCGGCCAGGTTGATGCGCGCTTGGGCCCAAGAGAAGACCCACGGAATTGTGCGAAGGTCGTCGAGCGACTTGGCGCCGAGGCCGCGCTTGGCCGGGCGGGAACCGATCGGCAGCAGGCCGATTTCGGTCAACGGGGTCACGGTGGAGAACCAAGGCGTGAAGTCAGGCGTATTGAGCAGGTCGAGGAAGCGCTTGTGCGCGGATTCGTCGAGCTTCTGCGTCATCGGCGCGTACTTCTTGGTCATCTCGGTGGTCGTCTTCTCGACGCTCGGAGCGGACTGCAAGAGCGTCGCCGCCGCCACGGACTCGACATGACGAATGGCCAGCGCCTGGTTGCCATAGCGGGCGAAAATGCTCTCGCCCTGTTCGGTGAGCTTGAAGCGGCAATTGACGGAACCCTTGGGCTGCGCAAGCACCGCACGGTTCGCGGGGCCGCCGCCACGGCCGACAGCGCCGCCACGGCCGTGGAAGAGCGTCAGGTCGATATTGTTCTTCTCGGCCCATTCCGCAATGCGCCCCTGTGCCGAATGCAGAGCGAGCGTTGCAGTGGTCGGGCCGGCATCCTTGGAGGAATCGGAGTAGCCGAGCATGACCTCGAGCTTGCCGCCGGTCGCCTTCAGGCGAGCCTGAACTTCAGGAATCTTGATCATTTCGTCAAGCACGTCAACGCAGTTCTGCAGATCCTGCAGCTGCTCGAAGAGCGGGATGACATCGATGGTCGGCACGTCCTCGGGGTTCGAGAACGCCATGCGATTGAGCTCGTAGACGTCGCGGATGTTCTGCGCGGACTTGGTGAACGAGATGATGTAGCGGCGGGCGGCCTTCTGACCGTTGCGCTTCTGGATGGCGCCGAGCGCACGGAAGGTGTCGAGCACCTCGTGAGTCATCGGCTGCAGTTCGCCGCGCTCGCCGTGCAGGCCGTGCTCGCGGATGTCCTCCAGAGCACGAGTGTGAACGAGCGAATGCTGGCGGAATTCCGTCTCCACGAGATGGAATCCGAAGGTCTGCGCCTTCCAGATGACGTCCTGCACTGGGCCATAAGCCGCGCGCTTGTCGCCGGCTGCCGCCAGCGAACGTTGCACGATCTTGAGGTCGGCGATGAAATCGTCGCAGCTCTTGTACATCAGATCGGCGTCGCGCACCACAGTGTAATGCAAACGGTCGGCCATGACCAGCATGACCGCGCGGTGCAACTCGTGCGATGAAGTGGAGGCGGCCTTGTCGGTCAGGCGCTCGCTCATTTCCTTCTGATGGCTCCAGAGGTTGACAAGTTCGTCGCTCGGAGGCGTGGTGACGGCTTCCATCGTAAGGTTCGTGCCGGCGGTGCGGGTCGCCTTTTCCAGCGCCTCAATGGCGTGGTCGCTGAATTTGCGGGCCACGGCGCGGCTGACCTTGGCGGTGACGTTCGGGTTACCGTCGCGGTCGGTGCCGATCCAGGAACCGGGATGGAAGAACGCGGGGCATTGCGGCTCAGCGATTCCGGCCTGGTCGCCGAGAATCCAATCGTCGAAGCGACGATAGACCTGCGGGATGGTATCGAACAACGTGTTGTCGAAAATGTCGATGATGGTGTCGGCTTCCTCAACCGGTGTCGGCTTCTTGGCGCCAATCGGCGAGGTGCGGAAGAGCGCGTCGATCTCGTTGTAAAGACGACGGTAGTTCTCCTTCTTGTCGGATCCTCCCATCAACTTGCCGGCGCTCAAAAGCGTGGCGATGCGGCGGATCTTGCCCTCGACGGCCTTACGGCGGGCCTCGGTGGGATGCGCGGTAAAGACGGGATGGAACTCAAGCTTGTTCAGAAGCTTCTTGGCTTTGGCCGGGCCCATTTCGTTGATGAGCTGGTGATATGCACCGGTCAGTTCGTTGACCGGATCGGTCGCGGCATCCTCGCCCACGTTCGCCTCGCGCTTGTGCAGCACGGAAACGCGGTAGTTCTCCTCGCAAAGATTCGCCAGATGGAAATACGTGGTGAGCGCGCGTGCAAGCAGCTGAGCCTGATGGACGTCCAGAGCGTCGATGACCTTTTCGGCCTTTTCGAGGTTGTCTTCCTTGGGCTGTTCCTTGCCGATGGTTTCCGCATAGTGTTCGGCGCTCGCCTTGACGGCGTAGCCGCGCACGGTGTCGAATGTGGAAAGCAGATTCTTGTCGTATTCCCCGAGCACGGTGCGCAGAATCTCAAGGCAGAGTGCCAGATCGTCTTTCAGCGATTCGGGAAGGTCACGTTCCTCGGGGCCTTTGGTCCCGACCCCGGAAGTGAATAATGCGGCATCAGGCTGCGTGATCGGTTGATTTTTTGCTGGCTTGTTGTTTTTGGTATCCTCAGCCATTCAGACCTCCTTCAAACCAAGCTTCCGGTTGTTCGATCTGTTGGCATTCCGCGGCTCCTCCGCGGTTGTGGTGCCATCTGTTGCGAACCCAAAGCCATTGCTTGGCGAGTCCTGTTCGATTGTAAGGTGACCTAATCGACATTTACGTAACAAAACCCAATAATGGCCATATTCCGGACGAGTTTTCTGGGAGGCGGAGACTTACCTCGCGCGTGCTAAAAATATAGTGTCGGAAAAATCAGATTTTTATACGAAATATTGGTATTCGCTGTATTTTCATACGATTTGAGCGTGAAGATTTTGGCTGGAAGCACGTGTACAAGCGCTGAATGATGCCGAAACGAGGGGAAGTCGCCATGGCTGCCATGGCAAGGAAAGGGACGAGTTTGACGGACGAGAATGCCGACATGGACGCGGTGGCTGAGGATATCGAGAAAACGGTCAATATGACCGATGGCGTCAATGATGCCGAGCGTAGCGACGAGGGCATCGATGACATCTTCGGGCAATTGGATGAATCCGATTCCGAGGAATACCGGCGTGTGGCCGAGGCGGTGGCTTCGATTGACGAGAATAAAGACCACGACGCTGGGGCTGGCGGCGGCGTTCGCGGCGATCACCGAGCCAAGGTACATGACCGGCTGACGCATTACATGCCGCTGGATACCGCCGACATCGAACGTGATTGGGATACGCCGGTGGTGGACGCCGGCATCGCGGCGAAGGCGAGCATCATCGCGCGGGTGGGGCTGCTCGACTTGCGCGCTGGTACGGGAAGCTTTCGTATCCGCGAGCTGATGCACCGCATCGGCTACCCGCTCGGCGTACATGTTCGGGCGAATATCAACCTCACCGATATGGATGTGTCGTGCAGCGACGGTGTCAGCAGGATTACGCAAGTTGTCGATTTGCCGACGACTGGAGTCAATACGGAGCGTATCTGGCTGCTTGAGCATTTCGCAGACTGGTTCAGTGTCAATATCGGCGCTCCGGCGACCACCTACCACGCCCAGACCGCGGTCTCGCAGGCGATGGTGCAGCAGCTTGACAATCCTGACGCCGAACATTCCATGTTGCGGGCCACGCAGAAGGCACATCATGAGGTAGAACGGCGTAAACGGGTGCATGAGAAGGCTGCCAAGCGGGCCCAAAAGCGCGGATTCCGTCCACCAAAGGGCGAGTATGCGGCGCATTTCGAGCATATCGGCAAGACCCGCGAAGACATTGCCGCCGAGCGTGAGGCTGCGGCTGTCGACAAGAATGTCGCTTCTGAATCTATTCGTAATGGTTCTGGCAGTGTCGAGGGTAATAACCAGACATCTGATAATTCCGTCAATGCCAATGATTTAGTAAACCAAAATGTCGATAGTGCCAGCGCTGCTAATTCTTCTGCTGCAACGAAATCGGCAAAATCCGAATCTCAATCCAGGGCCAAGGTTACGTCTAAGTCCTCTTCCAACGCCAGCCGCGGCATCACCGTCCGTCAGGCGCACGAGAGGCTGAGCCTTATCCAGCACCGCAAGCCGCTTTACGCGCCGTGGTTCTCGGCCATCGCCTCCGCCGTGGCATGCGCGTGCTTCGTCTTCCTGCTCGGCGGTGGCCCTTACGACATGATCGGCGCGTTCGTCGGCGCCGGCATCGGCCATTGGGTGCGACGGCGGATGTTCGTCTACCACCTCAACCAGTTCTTCGTTACGTTCGTGGCCGTTGCTGTGGCCGCGTTCGCTTGTGTGGGTACGCTGCGACTGATCGGCGTCTTCGACCCGGTGGCCCTGCGACATGACACCGCCTATATCGGTGCGATGCTCTTCGTCATCCCCGGTTTCCCGCTGATTACCGGCGGCCTTGATATCGCCAAAATGGACCTACCCAGCGGCATTCAGCGTTTGGTTTATACGCTCGCGCTCATCCTTATGGCCACGCTCGCAGGCTGGATGGTGGCGTCCATCGTCCACCTGAGCCCGCAAGGTTTCGAACCGCTCGGCCTCAACCCTTGGGTCAACGCCGCCCTGCGTGCGGTCTGCGCGTTCGGCGGGGTCTGGGGATTCTCGGTACTGTTCAATTCGCCGCAGCGCATGTGCTTCACGGCCGCCGTCATCGGCGCGATCACCGACACCCTGCGCCTGACCATCGTCGATTTCGGCATGCCGCCGGAAGCCGCCGCGTTCCTTGGCGCGATGCTCGCCGGCCTGCTTGCCTCGCTCTGGCGTTCGTCGGTGCGGCACGGCTTCCTTCCGCCCTACCTCGGCTACCCGCGTATCTGCCTGACCGTGCCGTCGATCGTCATCATGGTGCCCGGCCTGTATATGTACCGCGCGATGTTCTATCTCGGCCAGTTCGACACTTTGAACGCGTTGGACTGGGCCTTCCGCGCCTTCATGGTCATCCTCTGCCTGCCGATCGGCCTGGCGATGGCCCGCGTGATCACCGACAAGTCTTGGCGCTATGACGTGTGATAACACAAAGGTCGAGTGATAAGAGATCGGAAATGGCAAGAAATGGCCATTCCCAAAATCGAATCACTCGACCTTTGTGTTGAAAGTTCTAGTACTTCATACCCATGGCGCTGCGGACCTGATCGAGGGTCTCCGCGGCGATTTCGTTGGCGCGCTTGTTGCCGTCGTGGATGATGTCGCGGATTGAATCCATGTCCTTCGCCAGCTCTTCGCGGCGCTCACGGTGCGGGGCGAGGAATTCGTTGACGGATTTGGTGACGTACTGCTTCAGGGCGCCTGCCCCAGCGTCGCCAATCTCCTCGGCGATATCCCTCGGGTCGCGGTCGGTGACCAGCCCGGCGGTGGTCAGCAGCGCGGAAACCTGTGGGCGCTTGATCGGATCAAATGTAATACGACGTTCGGAATCGGTCGGGCTCTTCTTGATGAGCTTGGCGGTTTCCTCCGCAGTGGCGCCGAGCATGATGGAATTGCCATAGGATTTGCTCATCTTGCGGCCGTCGAGCCCCGGAATCTCCGGCGCATCGGAAAGAATGGCGGTCGGCTCGGGGAAGACGGGGTTCTTCTTGGCGTAACGTTCGTTGAAGCGGCGCGCAATGGTGCGCGTGATCTCGACGTGCGGCAGGTTGTCCTTGCCGATCGGCACGACGTTAGCCTTGCAGAAGAGGATATCGCAAGCCTGATGGACAGGATAGGTGAGCAAAAGCCCGGTCAGCGCGTGGCCGCTCGCTTCCGCCTCTGCCTTGACGGTCGGGTTGCGCAGCAGCTCGGCCTCGGTGACCAGAGAAAGGAACGGCAGCATCAGCTGGTTCTCGCTCGGGACGGCAGAATGCGCGAAAATCATGGTCTTGTTCGGGTCGATGCCCGCCGCAAGATAATCGAGCACCATGTTCAATGTATTGTCTTGAATGTGCTCGGTGGTGTCGCGGTCGGTGATCACCTGGTAATCGGCGATGAGCACGTTGGTGTGCACGCCCTTGTTCTGCATCGCGACACGCTCGCGAATCGAGCCGAAATAATGGCCGAGGTGCAGGCGTCCGGTCGGCCGGTCGCCGGTAAGCATCGTGAACTTATCTGGATTCTTCTCGAGCTTGGCCAAAACCGCGTCGGAACGCTTCTTTGCCTCGACAAAACTTGCGCTTATTTCGTTGCCTGCCGCAGTGACTTGTTCGTTTTCCACGCTGTTCTGTGTGTCCGCCATGACCTGCCCTTAATGTCTGGAATCCTTGAAAATCTTGTTTTTATGGTAAAAGTCTGAGCCGACAATGAAACGTAACAGATTGGGTGGTATTCTACTATATTGATGGATTAAATTGCGACTGAAAATAATTCGGGGGGTCAAATGGGCCGCGGACGTCAAAAGGCTAAACAGAAGAAAATGGCCCGTAAGCTGAAGTATTTGACAACCGATACCGATTATGACGAGCTGGCGAAGGAGCTGGGCGCACAGGAACCGGGCAGTGGATCGGCAGACCCATTCACTGAGGTTGAAAAGGAATATTCGCGGAATCATGGCGAGCCTGATAAAGGTGCGCATACCGATGACGCAGACGAGCATGAGAATTTGCCGGTTGCAGACGACGACCTGGACGATTACGCCAAGTGGGCCGCCGAGGCCGCAGCGAAGGCTTCCAGCAGCGACAACACAAAATCCGCGAATGCCAAGAAGGCGCCAATGCCGAAGCCTCACAAGCCGATTCGCATGCCTGTGCCTAGCGCCCTTCGTAAGCCAAAGCCCAAGGGAGACAAGGCCTGATAGCAGGATAGCAGAGCTGGAACAGCAATAGTAGGCATGGTATTTCCGTAATTTCCGCGTGACCACATTTTCGTTGGCGCGCGGATTTTTTTATTCGAGGGACTTTGGCGATTGCTAGGGACTTGTGTGACTTCGAGGAAATCTGGGGACGTCAAGGATATCGGCGATATCGGGGGTATCGGGTCAGGATATTCTCTTAACGTCTCGGTCTTGTTTGCCTCTAACCGGCCCTGTCGCGTCTCTGCAATTCGCTGATGGCTAAGCGGCCGTGACTCGTGTTGCGGGCGCGATTGCACGCGGATTTGACTGTGATTGCAACCATTCGATGAAGCGTCATAACTATTCGCGATATCCATTTGGAATGATTTTCCCTAGATTAGAGCGGCCTCGGCGTTTAGACTTGAACCACAACCGATGCGCGACACCAGCTGTCTCTCTCCAAACCCAGCGAAACCAAAATGGAGACAAACGGGTGGCAGGCATCGCGCTTCGAAGAGGTATATGTGCGGATTGGCGTGGTTGCGCCGGCTCCGCGACAATAAGCGATCAGGAAAGAATAAAGGAGTACGCATGGTGCTTTCGAAATCCAGGAAAAAGGTAACGGTTGGTTTGCTGGCCGCAGTAGCCGCGTTGGGCATCGCGCTTTCGGGCTGCGGCGGCACCAATTCCGCGCCGGCCAAGAGCCCGGCGCCAGCGCAGTCCACGGGCAAGCCGCTTGATACCAAGGCCTACGACAAGCTCGTGGATTCCGGCGAGGTGGCGAGTGGTTCCACCGTCAACGCCAACAAGTGGGCCAAGGCCGTCAAGGAGCAGGGCGTGCTGAAGGTCGGCGGTGTGAAGTCCTCGGCGCTGTTCTCGCTGCAAAGCCCTGACGACAATAAGGTGCGTGGCTTCGACGCGGGCCTTTCCCAGCTGCTCGCCCGCTACATCCTGGGCGACGCGAAGACCTCGGTGAGCGTGGTGGACTCATCTACTCGCGAGGCCGTCTTGCAGAACGGCACCGTCAACACGGTTTTCGCCACCTACTCCATTAATCCGGCGCGTCAGCAGAAGATCGATTTCGCCGGCCCCTACCTCAGTAGCCAGCAGGCGATTCTCGTCAAGTCCACCAACAAGACCATCAATTCCGTTGGTGACCTGGCGGGCAAGAAGGTCGGCGTGCAGGCTGGCTCCACCGGCCCGGCCATCGTCAAGAAGTTCGCGCCGAAGGCCAGTGCACAGGAATTCCAGACCGACGCCGAGCTCGTGCAGGCCCTGAAGCAGGGCCGCATCGACGCCTACGTGGTCGACGAGTCGCTCGTGCTCGGCGACATCGCCAAGGATCCGCAGGCTTTGAAGCTCGCCGGCAAGCCTTTCGGCGACAAGGACGAGTACGGTATCGGCCTGCCTAAGGGCTCCGACGGCACCGAGTTCGTTAACGCCTGGCTCAAGAAGATCGAGGCCGATGGCACGTGGGCTAAGCTCTGGAAACTCACCGTGGGCGAGCGCACTGGCGTCACCAAGGTGCCGACGCCTCCGGCCATCACCAAGGAGTGAGCAAGACTTGGTCGCGTATACGGCCGCGGTGCTGGGTATCGCGGGCACCCCACGGATACGGCCAAGCTTTGAACACGGTGAAATGATAATATAATCAAACCATGATGTACGCCGATGGCGTCGCTGTCTCGCAAGGCGGCGGCGCCATCTCGCGCGTTCGAGATGTCGGTGAGATGTCGGTGGAATACAGGTGGGAAAGAGATATCGCTGTGTCCCATCGTTTCAATGTCTCTGGCCGTGTTTCACCTCAATATCTGTGATTTACGAAACATCTTCTTCGGCGTGAAACACACGGGGCGTAATGTAATAAAAGACTATGCGGCAAGCGCATGAAAGTGATTGCGAGCCGACGGAAACGGTGAAGCGATGCGGCGAACACCGCAGGCATCGCGAATGATCACAAACAATCGTGAACGTTGCGAAGCTCGCAAACGTTGCAGACATCGCGAACACGGATGGTGAAGAAGGGCAGATATGGCCACACATCAATCGTTATGGGGGTCGCTGGTTTACCTCCTCGCCCACTACGGCTGGCAGTACGTCTCCAGCTATGGGGTCGCGCTGCGCATTGGCGTGCTCTCGTTCGTGGGAGGCGTGGCGCTCGCGTTCGTGCTCACCACGCTGCGCGTCAGCCCCATCCCCCCGTTGCGCGCCGCTATTTCTTTCTACGTCGAGGTTTTCCGCAACATTCCGGTGCTCGCGCTGCTCATCTTCATCGTCTTCGCGCTTCCTGAGGTCGGCCTGGTGATCGACTACGAGCCCAGCGTCATCGTCACGCTCATCCTCGTGGCCTCTGCGTTCGGCTGCGACGCCCTGCGCAGCGGCATCAACGCCATCGATCCGGGCCAGGTGGAGGCCGCCCGGTCGCTCGGCCTCACGTTCTTTGACATCGTCTCCTCCATCATCATGCCGCAGGCGCTGCGCACCGTGGTGCAGCCCATGGTCACCCTCTTCATCTCGGTGATTGTCAGCTCCTCGACCGGCGCGATGGTGCCGCTGGCCCATACCGAGCTCACGGGCCTGGTCAACCAGATCAACACCAAAGACGCGCTCGGCATCCCCACCTTCTTCGTCGCCGCGATGTTCTATGTGTGCACGGGCCTGGTGATCGCTGCAATTGGCCGGTTCCTCGAGAAGAAGGTGGCACTATGTCGGTGAAATCGAGATCGTTGAGCCCCACCGAGGCCGCGCTGTTTGAGGCGGGAGGGCCGCGCACCAAGCGCCGCATCGCCGTGGGTACCGCCGTGGCCGTCGCCGCGTTGGTGGCGTTGCTCGCCTGGGTGGTTTATCGGTTGTATATCAACGGGCAATTTGCGCCCATGTATTGGAGCCTTTTCGGCGATCCGAAGGTCTGGGGATTCCTTGGAATGGGCCTAGTCGGCACGTTACGCGCAGCGTTTGGCGCAGGCGCGATCGGGCTGGTGTGCGGCCTGGTGCTGATGTTCGGGCGCTTGTCCGGATTCGCGCCGATTCGCTGGCTTTCCACCGCCGTCATCGAGTTCGTGCGCGGCACCCCGACGCTGCTCTTTATCTACTTCTTCTTCCTCGTGCCGGCACAGTTCGGCATTCATATGAGCACCTATTGGATGGTGGTCATTCCCGTGGCCAGCTACGCTTCGGCCGTGCTCGCCGAGGTCTTCCGCTCGGGCGTCGAAGCGGTACCGATCGGGCAGAAGGAAGCTGCGTTTTCGTTGGGCCTCACCCGCTGGCAGATGTATCAGTCCATCGTTCTGCCGCAGATGTTCCGCATCGTGGTGCCCACCATGGTTGCCCAGCTCGTCGTTGTGGTCAAGGACACGACCTTCGGCTACGTGGTCACCTACCCCGAGATGATGCAGAACACGAAGGTGCTTATCGCCAACTACAACAGCCTGTTGCCGGTCTATTTGGTGACGTCCATCATCTACGTGCTTATCAATTACGCGATTTCGTGGTTCGCGCGTTGGCTTTCCGACCGGATTGGCCTCGATTTCCAGATTTGATGTTTGACGTCGTGGACACTTTGGGCGGGGACCTAAAAGTGTCCACGTCATTGTCAATCTAGCGGTAACAGTGCCGCTAAATCGTCGCGCTCGCCCACCGCAGTGATGCGGCCGGCGTCCTTCTCCTCGGCCCATGAGGTCAGGCCGCATGCCAGGCGCAGCCATACGTCCGGGTCGAGTTCGATGACGTCGGGCGGAGTGAGATTATGCGGGTCCGAAGCGGGGCCATCGAGGATTTTCACCGCTCCCCACGGTGCCACGCGTACTTCGACGCCGGGGCCGGGAGCCTTGTTCTCCAAGAGATACAGCGAATATCGCACCGCCATCGCCCACGTGTTGCGCGGCAGACCGTTGGGCGAAAACGCAAGCCTTGCCTCAAGCGGTTCGCCACGATGCGTGTCCGCCTCCTTGCGCCATTGGTCCAACGCTGCCATGCCCTTTGAAATATCCTGTTCCCGTATTGCTGCCATAGCGTCATAGTCCCTCGCCTTATGGACGGTTAAAAGCAAAGCAAAACCGCCGCACTGCTAACAAGAGCGATGCGGCGGTTTTGAATAATGAAATAAATACAGGTCAGGCGGTAGCGGCTTCCGGGCCCTCTTCAGGCTTCGGATCTGCTTCCTTATCAAGACCCAAATCGACTGGCGAAGAGCTGTTTTCCCACGGCTCTTCCCACGGATCATAGTCGGGGTTCTGCTGCTTGTACATATACAGGCCGACGACTGCAGCAAGCAGACCGCCGAAGAGCAGCGCAAAGAACTTCCAACCGTTAGAAGACTTGTTCTCCATGACGGCTCCTTTCTTAAGTGCCGGCTTGCGCGTCCAAGCCAACGTTGCTTCTATCCTAGCCGATGTTTTGTGACAATTGGGTGCAAAGCCCATGAAAATCGAAAACTTCAAGGTTTCTTGAAGGTGGAACCAAGATTCTTGGATGCGGCAATCAGGACTTTCTTAATGTAATACATGAGACCTTGTACGCTTGAATCGATAAAATGCAACAATGAGCAATGGGAATGGCGACATCCAGCGGTGGTTTCGGAAATTACGGTATCAATGGAGTTCTGGCGGCCCAATAATCACATGGGCGATCGTCGTTGCCTGTGTGGCGGTATGGCTTGTGGAAGTGCTATTCAAATATGGTTCGCCGCAGCAGTTTAACAGTCTGATTTTCAACGGATCGTTCACCTCCGGTTTTGCGCTTTTGAAGCCTTGGTCGTGGTTCACCTCCATGTTCATGCATGACCCAAATGTATTGCATGTGCTGGGCAACATGCTCACGCTGATTATCATCGGGCCGTATCTGGAAGGTCTGCTCGGGCACTGGTGCTTCTTTGCCGTCTACCTGATCTGCGGGCTCGGTGCCTCCGATGGTCAGATCGTCTATAGCCATTTCACCAACGATTGGGCTATGTCCTCGTATGGCGCTTCTGGCGCGTTGTTCGGACTTTTCGCCGTGGTGCTTCTCGTTTTCCGGCGCACGCACGCGGATATCCGCGGAATGGTGGTTTGGATTGTCATCGATTTGGCAATGCCGCTGTTCGTGCCCCATGTGGCATGGCAGGCACATGTCGGTGGCTTCGTGGTTGGTTTGGTGCTGGGATGGTTGTTGTTGGACGGGATTCCTGCCCTGCGCCGTCGCCCGCTATGGGTGCGAACGCTGATTTACGGTGCGATTCTCGTGGTGCTGCTGGTGGTGCTGGCGGTGGCGCTGACTCCGGAATGGCTGATTCGCATCGAGCAGCAAGCGCAGCATGTCGTTCCGACGTATGTACCGTAAGGGCAAGTGACCTATTGGCTGGACGGTTCCGGGCATGATTACGGTAATCTGCGCTCTCGGCCTACAGCATGCACTTTTTCCACGGTAGCGTCGAAAAAGTGCACTTTAGCGTGTGTAAGTTGCATTTTTCTGACGGTAGCGTCGAAAAAGTGCACTTAAGCACGGATAAGGTGCACTTTTTTGACGTAATACGTAAAATGTGCAACCCGGAAACGGACGGATTGCACATAATAACGTGAGAATCAGGGTGCCTATTTCCTACTGATCCGCGCGATGCTGGCGCAGAACAGATTCCACCAGGAGCGAGTAGAGGTCCGAGAGGCTGTAACCGGCGGCGATGGCGGCTTGGGGTAGCTGCGAAGTTGCGGTCATGCCAGGGGCCACGTTCGACTCGAGGAACTCCGGAACGCCGGCGGAATCGACGATGAAGTCGGTGCGGGAGATGTCGCGCAGGCTCAAGGTGTTATGCGCGGTGAGCGCCGCTTCCTGCGCCGCCTCGAGAACGGATTCGGGCAGACGCGCGGGAACATAGAAATCGGTAGGGCCGGGGGTCACGCGGGCTTCGTAATCATATTCGCCATCGGGCGTGGCCACTTCGAGCGGCGGCAGAACGAGCGGCTCGCCGTCGATTTCCAGCACGGATACCGAAATTTCGGTACCGGTGACGGCCCGCTCCACCAGCGCAACGTCGCCGTATGCGAAGCTATTCACCATTGCCTGTGGCAACTCTTCAGCCTTGTCAACGCGAGTGCAACCCATCGCCGAGCCGCCCTGCGTCGGCTTGACGAAAAGCGGCAACTTAAGCGAGGAAACCAGTAGATCGACTACTTTCTTCGCGCCCAGCTCGCGGAACGTCGATTCAGGCAACGCCACCGAAACCGGCGTGGAAAGACCACCAAGCTTGCGCACCACGTTCTTGGCGATGGGCTTGCTCCAGGCCGTGCGCGAGGCCTTCGCGCGCGAGCCGATATACGGCAGACCTTCCATTTCGAGGATGTCGCGGATCGATCCATCCTCACCGTTGGCGCCGTGCAGCAGCGGCCAGACGATGTCGGGACGGGTTTCGGGGTTGCTCAAGTACGGCAGCAGTTCGCTGTCCATATCGTGTATAGCAACGTCCCACCCGGCATCTTCAAGGTAGCCGCTGACACGATGACCGCTGGAAATCGAGACGTCGCGCTCGTGGCTCATGCCGCCGCAGATGACGAGTACTTTCGTCGCTGCGCGGTCGATGGGAGCGTGGTCTTTGATTGTGGCCGCGTGCTTCGTTGCTTTGATGTGCTTTGCCATAATGGAATGCTCCTTCAGTCTTTCTTGTCCGTCTTATCGGTGGCGGCCGCGTTGCCGGCGGCGTTGGCTGCGTGACTCGTGTCTGCATCGGCCTTGGCGGTACCGAAAAGTTCGGCGGTCTTGAGCTCGTTATTCATCACGCCCGCAAGCCGCTTGATGCCCAGCGTGATCTTGTCCGGCGTCGGATAGCAGAACGAAAGGCGCATGTGGTGCGTGCCGCTGCCGTCGAGGTAGAAGCCGGTGCCGGCCACGTAGGCGACCTTCGCGGTGATGGCGCGAGGCAGCATTTCCTTGGAATTGAGGCCCTCGGGAATCTTCAGCCAGATGTAGAAGCCGCCCTTGGGCTTGTTCCACGAGCAATACGGCAGGTACTCCTTCAGCGCTGCGTCCATGGTGTCGCAACGTTCTTTGTACATGCCGCGGTACTGGCTGATCTGATGCTTCCAGTCGAAGTTATCGAGGTAGGTGGTGATGGTCATCTGGCTCATGTTTGGCGGGCAGAGGATCGACGCCTCGTTGGCCAGGATGAGCTTCTTGCGGATTCCCGGAGGCGCCACGATCCACGCGATGCGCATGCCCGGCGCGATGATTTTGGAGAAGCTGGAAAGGTAGACCACGTTTTCAGCGTCCATCGAACGCAGCGCGGGGTAGGTCTGGCCGTTGAAGCCGAGCAGACCGTATGGGTTGTCTTCCACGATCAGAACATGGTATTTGCGCGCGATTTCGATGATGCGCGGGCGGCGTTCGACGCTCATGGTCACGCCTGCGGGGTTGTGGAAATTGGGGACGGTATAAAGGAACTTGACCTTTTTGCCGGCCGCAAGTTGGGCCTTGATGGTCTCCTCGAACGATTCGGGGATAAGCCCGTCCTTGTCGGTCTGCGCGTTGACCACGTCGACCTGGAAGGACGAGAAGACGCCGAGCGCGCCGACGTAATTCGGCGCCTCGGTGATCACCACGTCGCCCGGGTCGCACATGATGCGCGTGACCAGGTCGATGGCGTTCTGCGAACCGTTGGAAATCACCACGTCGTCGGGCTGCACGTCTTTGATGCCTTCGAGCGCCATGATCTGCAGCACGTCTTCGCGCAGATGCGGGTCGCCTTGCGCCGAACCATACTGCCAAGCCACGTCACCCTTGTCGACGAGCATCTTGGCGATGAGCTGGGAAAGTTCCTTGAACGGCAGGTATTCGAGGTAGGGCATGCCGCCTGCCAGCGAGACCACATCCGGACGCGAAGCGGTGGCGAAAAGCGCGCGGATCTCGGAGGCACGCATGTTGTCGGCGCGGGCCGCGTAGGAACCGTACCACGGGTCGCTGTTGAAGACCTTGGGCTTGGAGCTTTCGGAGGTTTTTGCACCGTTTGCGTTTTGGCCCGTTGCCTGTACTGGTGCCTTGATGTCGTCAGCTTTAGCGATGCCTGCCGTTGCCTTGGAAGCGTTGACTTTGCCTTCCTTCGGTTTCCCGGAATTGTTTTTGGTCTCAGACATCAACCCATCCCTTCCTTCGGTTGCGGCCCTGCCTGAAACGAGTGCCGCTTTCCAAACATATTTCGCGTGTTTAAAGAATATAAGAGAAGACTCTAGTCCCTATCCGTCGCCGCGCAATTGCCAACGAAAAAACAGCACCGCTTCAACACGCTTCCGGTGATTCGCTACGGTGACGGTACTGTTTTTGAAGTTGGGTCAGTTTCCGACAATAATATTATTTAGACATCTGTCACTATTGCTGATGTAGGATTATCGATGTTCCTAATGTCAGATTATTGATGTCTCTAATGTAGGATTGTCGATACTTCTAATGTCGGATTGTGGAGGTCAAGGCTTCCGGTGATTTCCGAGGGCGACAGGGCAAGATTTTGACGGACATTGGCGACGCTCTGGATATTCCGGATTCCAACCGACTTATCGTTTATCGTGGTGACGAATCGCAGATGGTGCGCAGGCTCAGGCTCGTCCCTCACCCTCGAACCGTACGTAATCTTGGGCGGCGACGAGCCTTAGCCTCTGCGAAAATCTTGTTGAAGAAGTCGCGGGTCTCGTCTGGTGTCTTGCAGACGGTATCAGTGCGGATGTCACCGCCTTCAGCGGAACGAGTGACGAATTCCTGTACGTATTCGCGGATTTTTAGCATAGCTGTCTCAGCGACGAGTGGCTTGGCGGTTGCGGGCGCGGCGGGCGGCGGCGGCCAGGGCGAGGGCGAGGACTGCGCCGGCAGCGATCAGCAGACCTCGCAAAATCTGCTGACGGGTAAGACCCGTGAAGGGCAGCGCGGAAAGCGGAGTCGGGAACGTAAAATTGAAGCCATCAACAACGTATGCCCCCGCTGGTTTTGTGCTTGCGGCGCGTGAAGCGAGGTCACTTGTGCTTCCTCGCCATGCCGGATTGGTCAGGCCGCTTTTGTCGACCCATCTGCCAGTTTCCGTGACATCTGAAAATGCCTTGTTGCCGGTGGTGTTAGTGAGTGTGGTTTTCTTGCCGAGGCGGAGGGCTTTGAGGTTTATCGGCATCATCCCGTCCATGCTGCCTCCGGCCTTGCTGGTGTCCCAGTTGTTGAGGTCGAGTGTGTTGAGGGTGGGGTTGTGTCCGAAGAGCCATTGCATGTCGGTGACATTGTGGGTGTCCCAACCGCTGACGTCGAGGCTGGCGAGGTTGGTGACGTTGAACGCGCCGCCCATGTTGGTGACCTTGCTGGTGTCGAAGCCTTTGAGCCCGGTGATGGAGGTGAGTGCCGGGTCTTCCCAGAACATGCCGTACATGTCGGTGTTGCCGGCGGTGGAGAGGTTGGTGACGTCGATGGTCTTGACTTTGGGTAGCCTGCCGAACAGGAAACGACCGCCTGCGTATGTGGTTTCGCCGGTGTTGGGAGCGAGGTTGACGCCGGGTTGCACAGTGGCCGTGGTAACGCTGTCGTCGGCCCAGGGAACTCCTGTGACGCGGGTGGTTCCTGCAGGGTGGTTGGGTACGGTGCCTCTGTCGAGGCTGAGGGTGCATTCGGCGTTGGCGGTGCCTTCGCCGGTGAGTGTCTCGCTCCAGGTGAGCGTGCCCCAAGTGTGTGTGCCGGGCTGGGTACAGGTGGTCGGGAACGTGTAGCTGCCGACGACGTATTCGCCGATCGGGTTGTCGGTCGCAGCGCGTGTGGCCAGTTGAGCGGTGCTGCCGCTCCACGCCGGGTCGAGGCTCCAGGCCGGGCCGTGGCTTCCGCTCTTGTCGATCCATGTTCCGGTTTGTGTGACGTCTGAAAATGCCTTGTTGCCGGTGTCGTTGGCGAGTTTGGTTTTCTTTCCGAGGCGTAGTGCGTTCAAATTGATGGGTAGCATTCCGTACATGCTGGTGACATTGCTGGTGTCCCAGTTGTTGAGGTCGAGTGTGGTGATGGGGTTATGTCCGAAGAGCCATTGCATGTCGGTGACGTTGTGGGTGTCCCATCCGCTGACGTCGAGGCTGACGAGGTTGGTGACGTTGAACGTGCCGTTCATGTTGGTGACTTTGCTCGTGTCGAAGTTCTTCAGCCCCGTGATTGTGGTAAGCGCCGGGTCTTCCCAGAACATGCCGAACATGCTGGTGTTGCCGGCAGTGGAGAGGTTGGTGACGTCGATGGTCTTGACTTTGGGCAGTCTGCCGAAGAGGAAGGCACCGCCGGCGTATGTGGTTTCGCCGGTGTTGGGGGCGAGTTTGACACCGGGCTTGACGGTGGCCTTGGTGACGCTGTCGTCACTCCAGGGGACCCCTGTGACGCGGGTGGTTCCTGCGGAGTTGTTGGGTACGGTGCCTCTGTCGAGGCTGAGGGTGCATTCGGCATTGGCGCCTTCGCCGCTGAGCGTCTCGCTCCAGGTGAGGGTGCCCCAGGTGTGTGTGCCGGGTTGGGTGCAGGCGGTCGGGAACGTGTAGCTGCCGACGACGTATTCGCCGATCGGGTTGTCGGTCGCAGCGCGTGTGGCCAGTTGAGCGGTGCTGCCGCTCCACGCCGGGTCGAGGCTCCAGGCCGGGCCGTGGCTACCGCTCTTATCAACCCATGTGCCAGCCTGTACGACATTGGTGAAGGCCCCGTTGATGAGCTTGGTCTTTTTGCCTAGTCTCAGCGCCTTCAGGTTCGGCGGCAGCATGCCGTTCATGCTGGAAACTCTGCTGGTGTCCCAGCCGTTGAGATCAAGCGTAATAAGGCTGGTGTCGTTGAAGAACATGTTGCCCATTTCGGTCACCTTGCGGGTGTCCCAGCCGTTGAGGTCGAGGGCGGTGAGATTGAGGTTGTTGGCGAATATGTTGCCCATGTCGGTGACGTTGTGGGTGTCCCAGCTGCTGATGTCGAGGTTGACGAGGTTGGTGACGTTGAACGTGCCGTTCATGTTGGTGACTTTGCTCGTGTCGAAGTTCTGCAGCCCGGTGATTGTGGTAAGCGCCGGGTCTTCCCAGAACATGCCGAACATGCTGGTGTTGCCGGCAGTGGAGAGGTTGGTGACGTCGATGGTCTTGACTTTGGGCAGTCTGCCGAAGAGGAAGGCACCGCCGGCGTATGTGGTTTCGCCGGTGTTGGGGGCGAGTTTGACACCGGGCTTGACGGTGGCCTTGGTGACGCTGTCGTCACTCCAAGGGACCCCTGTGGTCGTGGTGTTGCCCGCGGAGTTTTCGGGTACGGTGCCGCTTTCGAGTGTGAGCACACATTCCGTGTTCTCGTCCTCGCCTTCGAGCGTTTCGCTCCAGGTGAGGGTGCCCCAGGTGTGTGTGCCGGGTTGGGTGCAGGCGGTCGGGAACGTGTAGCTGCCGACGACGTATTCGCCGATCGGGTTGTCAGTCGCCGCGCGTGCGGCCAGTTGGGCGGTGCTGCCGCTCCAGGACGGGTTGAGGCTGTTAGGAGGGTTGTGGCTCCCACTTTTGTCGATCCAAGTGCCGGACTGGGCCACGTGGCCGAACGCGGCGTTGTTGATGGCGTTCTTAAGTATGGTCTTCTTGCCCAACCTGAGCGCTTTCAGATTTGGCGGCAGCATGCCGTTCATGCTGGAAACTCTGCTGGTGTCCCAGCCGTTGAGATCAAGCGTAATAAGGCTGGTGTCGTTGAAGAACATGTTGCCCATTTCGGTCACCTTGCGGGTGTCCCAGCCGTTGAGATTAAGAGTGGTAAGGCTGGTGTCGTTGGCGAAGAGGCTGCCTACGTCGGTGGCCTTGCTTGTGTCCCAGGTCGACAGGTCGATGCTGGCAAGATTGGTGGTGTTGAACACGCCGATCATGTTGGTAACGCGAGTGGTGTCGAACGTTCTGAGTCCGTCAATCCGCTCGAGCTTAGGGTTTAAGTAGAACATGCCAAACAGGTCCGTGGAACCGGTAGTGGTGAGTTTGCTGACATCAGCGGTCTTTAGGTCGGGCAACGTGCTGACTAGCAGACGGCCGCCGGTCGGCGCGAGTTTTACGCCTTCTTTTACCTCTGCGCTTGTTACCCTGACGTCGCCGCTCCACGGCCAGCCTGGGGTTTCGGGGGTTCCTGCATGGTCGGGCGCGACGCCGCTGGTGAAGGTGAGAGCGCATTGAGTCAGCTCGTCGTCTGGTGCCTCTTGCCAGTTGAGAGTGTTGCCATTTTCGGTCCAGTGATGTTGTCCGGCTTTCGGACACACGAGTCCCGAGCCCGTGTACATATCGGCTTGGGGTATGTTTTCGGGGATATCGAGGCCAGGGTTGCCAATAGTTTTTAGCTTGGTACATCCGTCGAAGATGTGATCGATGTAGATGACACGGCTAGTGTTCCAGTTGGTCAGATTAAGGGTGGGTAGATTGGAGGAATCCCAGAACATGTAGCTTATGTTGATTATGTTACGGGTATCCCAGTTTTCAAGACCGTCAATCCTTATTAGATTCGGATCCTTCCAGAACATGTTGCTCACATTGTCGGTATCGGTGACATCCAAATGAGACACATCCGCAGTCGTCAGTGCGGGAAGGTTTCCGAAGAGGTATGTGCCGCTCTGCCCGGGAGCGAGTTTTACGCCTGAATTGACGGTGGCGGTGATGACATTGTCGCTGGTCCACGGGACTCCCGTGTTGGTATCCGTGCCTGAGTTTTTGGGTGCTATACCGCTGGTGAGGGTGAGGGTGCATTCGGTCAGTGCCTCGTTCGGGGTCTCTTGCCAGTTGAGGGTGTTACCGTTTTTGCTCCAGTGGTGACGGCCTGCTTTGCTGCACACGAGTCCTGAACCCGTATACATGTTGGTTTGTGGATCGGTAGTTTCGGGGACATCGAGTCCAGGATTACCGATGGTTTTGAGATTGGTGCATCCGTCGAATATGTAATTAATATAAGTAACGTTGCTGGTATCCCAGCTAGTTAGATTGAGCGCTGAAAGACTTGTGCAATCTCGGAACATGAAGCTTATGTTGGTGGCATTGCTCATGTTCCATGTGTTGAGTCCGTCGATTTTTATTAGGTTGGGATCATTCCAGAACATATTGCAGAAATTCTGGGCATCCGTAACGTCTAAATGGGTGACATCGACGGTTGTCAGATTGGGAATATTGCCGAACAGATATAAGCCGCTGCTGCCGGATGAGAGCTTCACACCCGAATTGACATAGACTGAGGTGATGTTGTGGCTAGTCCATGGAACTCCCGTGTTGGCATCTGAACCTGCATGGTTTGGCACCGAGCCAGAGATCAATGTCAGTCGACACCCATCACTGATGGAGGTTTCACTCCAAGTTAGTGTTTCCCACGGATGCTCGCCAGGTTGCGTGCAGGTACCGTCTTGCGGCCTAACGGTATTTTTTGTAGAAGTGCCTTTAGCCGATGATTCCTTACTATCAGGTTTAGAAGCATCAACGGCTACAGGTGTTGTGCCTGACGCTGGGGGTATTGCTTTTGGCTGTTTTGAAGTATTTTTGCTGCTTTGTTCGGATTCCGAAGTCTGCTGAGCTGTCAGATTTTCAGAAATTGACGACTGGGGAGTGCTCGATTGCACGTCTGCGACGCCGGTTTCCGGCGCGGGGGCATTGGCGGACAGCAGCGCGAGTGCGGTAAACAGAACCGCAATCTTGCTTGTAATTCCACCGCGTCGCAACATCATCAACACACCTCTTCGTAAAGCCACATCCAACACTGCACCTAACAAACCATACAAATTCAAGAATAACGTTTCTGCGGTACAAACATGTCTTACGCCAAGGAATCATCACAATATGCTTCAGCGTGCTTTCTAGATGCTACGGATTAAGAACCAACCGTGCCCCCGATTCGGAAGAACCGGGGACACGATATCAGTATCGCCGTGCCGTATAGACACCGCCTATTACTAGGTTACCAAAGGATTGGCGGAAAAAGCAAAACGTCGAATAGGCTTTTGAAGTGTGGCGCGCCCTTGTCGGCGGGTGGCGGATTTGAGCGTCCCAGAGCCCACTACGTCAGTGATTTGAAAATTGCTATGTCATGATTGTGGAGATTTCTATGTCAGTGATTTGAAATTTATAAGTCATGATTAATGATAATTGGTCGGAAATATTAAAGTCCATGCAATGCACGTGCCGCGCGCCCGCGTCGCTCTCTTAGTACAGCGCGACGTGGTTGATGTAGAGGGAATGGTTCGGCAGGGAGTCCATGGGGACCCAGAGCAGGAAGTCCTGCGACTTGACCGGCTTCTGCAGCTTGACCTCGGTGGTGCCGCTCTGGTCGAAGGTGAACTGAGCGACCCGCTGGCCGGCGTTTGGGTCCTGCGCGGAGTTTGCGATGAGGTAGCCCGTGCCGCCGGACGTACGAATCTGAACGACAAAGCGGGTGACGGTGGCCGGCTGGCTGATGTGCATGTAATACGCTAAGCCGTTCTGTCCGGCCGGACTCTGATAGAACTCCTGCTTGTCGATGGTCAACGGAGTATTGTTCATCGGAATCGAAGGCGCGGGCACGGCCTTGGCGACCTTGTCAGCCGTCTTCACCTTGGCGCTGGAACCGGCTTCGGACTTTGAAGCAGATCCGTCCGACGATTCGGATGAGGAAGTGCCGCCCTGCTTATTGGCATTGCTGGAATTATCGGTTCCGTTGGCGTTTTGGTCCTCGTTGCCGCCTCCATTGCCTTCCGCGCCGAACGGCACGTTGTTGAGGTTCATCTTGGGCCATGGGTCGGAGCTGGATTGCTGGTAGCCGCCGGTGCTTTTGTTGTTGTGGTCGATCAGCACGAACGCGGCGACCCCTGCGGCCGCGAGAATCAGCACGATGATGGCGATAATGGCGACGACCTTGGTCGTGAGCTTGCCCAGGAGCGGGGTGTCAGCGATATCGTCGCTGCCCGGATTGTCAGATTCCTGCTGGGTTTTCTGCGCAGGTGTGAAGCTGGGAGGGGTGATCACCGGGTTGGCGGCATCGATGGCCTCCTGCTCGGCCTGAAGTGCCTGTGCTGATTCATGACCGGGTTCGATGAAATTGCCGTCGGCGTCGAGCAGCGGGATGCGGCCTGTTGCCTCTGTGCGGTTGCCGGGAGTGTTGTCGTGCGCGCTGGCGGTGTTGCCCTTCATCGCGAAGTCGAATTGCATCGTGGGATTGGTGGTCTGTACGGTGTCCTGGTCGAAGTCTGGGAAAATGAAATCGTCGGCCGTGGAATCGAAGGATTTGAAAGCGTCCGCCATTTCCGCGGCGGTCAGATCGTGCAGATCCATACGCGGGGCTGCGGCGTTGCTGAGGTCGTTGGAAGCGTTCTGATTGTTGCCGGACTTGCCGCGTTGATGCCACCATTTCGAGGATTTGTCTTGCGCGGGGGAGGCCGGATTCGCGTTTTGCGTGGCGTTGGAATCGGCACTCGGATTGTTTGCGCCGGAAGCCGTTGGACTGGCTGTAGTGCCTGACGTAGCGCCCTCGGCAGGCAATGGCAACGAGACGTTTTGCGGCGAAGTTGCGTTTGGAGCGGTTGACACGTCGCCGTCGTCGCCGTTGGTATTCGCGTTTGCGGAATTCGCGTGGTTCTGGGAGCCGGGTTTTACCGGGCTGGTGTTCCCCTTCGCGGTAACCGTAGTAGAAGTCCCAGGAGTCGCAGAAGAATTGGTACGAGTGCCCTTTGCGCCCGCCCGTTTTTGTGCTTCATCGGCCAAAGCGCCAACTCCCGCCGCCGCAGCGACGCCATTGGCCACCGCCGACTCTGCGGCGCTGGCCGCCTGGCGTGCGCGGAACTGCAACTGATTGGTCGAAAGATCCTGCGGAAAATCAAGTAGGTTGGCCCGCCGTGCCCTGCGCAGCGGAAGCCTCGAAATGGAAGCTTCGCCGTCCGAATTCGGTCGTTTCACTTCGCTTGTAGGAAGCTTTGCCAGCGGTTTGACGGATCCGAGCAAAGCGACGAGCTCGGCCAAGGAGACCATGGAAAGAGTGGGGCTGCCGTTCACGTTTTTGATGGGCAGACCGCGTTCGCAGATGATGTGTAGTTCTTCCGGGGTGTCTTCGGGAAGTGCGGAAAGGTCGAAATCCTTGATTTCCGCAGTCCATTTGCCGGTGAGCATGGCGTAAAGCAAGCCGGCAAGTTCGTGGACGGCCAGCATTTCCGGTTCCAGATTCTGTTCGTCGGGGTTGCTGATGAACATCGCTTCAAGCGGGGCATCGGCAATCTGAACACCCTTGGATGTAATACGAATAATATCGGTGCTAAGGGCGCGCATTTTCACGTCGTCGCGCAGCAGCGTTTCCAGCCCATCGGCGACTTCGGCGATGATGGAACGCATGGCTTCGTAGCCGAGCTTACGTGAACCGTGTCCGATGAAATTATTGAGCGAAAGCCCCTGGTCGAGCTGGGTGATGAGCACGGGGATATCGCCGACGTGCTGCATCTGAATGACTTGGGTGAAATGGGGGTTGCGCGAAAGAGTGAGCGTCGACGCAATGGCCTCAAAGCTGGGAATCGCGGCCTTGTTGGTGACGATGAAGAGTTGGCAGTCACGCGCGAGGATGCGGTCGTTGGCCTTCCATGCCTCGAGCCCTGGTATGCTACGCAGCGGTGACACCAACGTGTATCTGCTGATGACGATATCTCCCAGCTGTGGCTTCATAATGTCCTCGACCCTACGCAAACAAATGTAAAAAGTACCAGGCGGCAAACCGCCTCTTTTATTCTATCCGTGGCCGTAGCCGTGACGGAAGTTTTTGTGGCAATGTTTCGTGTCGATTTGTCGTATGCTCTTGGCCTGATCTAGTCAGAATTACCGTCGTTTCAGCGTGCGCGGTGGCGGGCGGTTTTGGAGACTTCGCCTTCGACGGTTGTTTCCTCGTTTTCGGTCAGGGGCGGCAAGCCCAGCGACTCCGTGGTAAGCCAGGCAAAATTATCGGCTGAAGATAGAGGCTCGGTGCCGGGTTCGGCTGGGGTTCGCGATTGAGCATCTGCATCGTCGCCGGCGGCATCAGCGTCAGTTTCGGCACCGGCATTGGCGTGCCCGTGCGACATGTCTGCGGAACCGAAAAGCGGCTTGATCTGCGAAGCCGGGCGCTCGGCATAAGGCGAATTGGCGGAATTGATGGGTTCGATGGGAAGCGACGGAAGCTCCGTTTCGTTCGCGTTCCTTGATCTTGAAATTGCGGAAATGGAAGAGAACGTCAAATCGTCTGATATCTCCGAATCCGGGAATCGGCCCTGTTCTTCGGGTTCGGAATCACCTATCGAGGGCCTCGTATCTTGCGATGCTGACGCCGGCACAGATTCGGCGATATCGTTTGCGCTTCCATTGGCAAGCGCATTGCCGCGCGAAATATCATCATCTGATGGAATGTTATTTAATGGATTGAAGCTGATCGGGGCATAATGCCGTGCACGGCCTACGCCGAACGGGAATTTATTCCCTGCGGATTGAGGGGACCTCGTTTCCGTGTTGGTGCTGTTGGCGTTCGTGAAAGGCATGCCCTCTACTGTAGCTGTGTTGTCTGTGAGTGACGAGTCGAGTTTTCCTTGACTTTGTGCCATATTATGGGCATTTGCATGGTATGTGTCCGGCTCGGCTGGGTGGGGTATACCTGGATCGAACGTTTGTGATGTGTCAGGTTCCGTAGGTACATCCATATTGCCGGGAATACCTGCGTTTTCGATTTCCTCCACCTTCGCAGAATCGTCTTTCTGACGGCTATCGGAAGAATCCTCGCCATTGTCGTTGCCGGCGCCGGGAAGCCTGATACCGAATTTACCGGCGAGCGAGCGGGCAATTGGCATCAATTCCTGCGTGCGAAGTACCCACAACGTACCCACATAAAGCAGGCCGATGACGATGGCGAGCACGCAGCAGACGCCGACGGCCTGGAACCAGTTCATATGCCCGCCGCGCACGCCTGCGCCCGGCTCGATATCGGCTCCGAAAAGCCCGTAGACCGGGTAGCGCAGCAGCCAGCCGCCTGCGCTCGCGACCAATGAGGCGATAATGCCTTTGGCGAACGCGGTGGCGATGCGCTTTCCGTCGAGCCTGCCGTTGAAACGCTTGCGCACCATATAGACGATGACGGGGAAGGCAAAGATGAAGGACAGCGACATCGTGACGCCAACCGTGGTGGCCCAGTTGAACGGCGAGATGAACAGGATCGCGATGACGATCATCAGCGCCTGCCCGCCCGAGACCAACAGGGTGAAGAAGAAGGGGTGGTAGCCGTCTTCGAACGCATAGAACGTCCGCTGAATGATGAGATAGGTCGAGGAGAACGGTAGGCCGATCGACAGCGCGGCCAAAGGCCCGGCCATCAGGACGGCTTCTTTGACGCTGACGCTGGGCAGTAGAGCGAGCGTGATCGGCGTGGGAATGACGATGAACAGCACGCTGAAAAGGCACATCATCAGCCAGACATTGCGCAGCGAGCCACTGAGGTCCTCTCGCGCGGCGTCAATGTTGTGGTCGGCGATGGCCTGCGAGATCTTGGGGAACATCGCCGTGGCGACGGAGGTGGCGATGAGCGAATAGGGCAGGATGTAAATGGTATTGGCGTTCCAATAGCTCGCGTTGCCGGCCATATCGAGCGCGTTGAGATGAAGTTGCGCCGCCTTGCCGGGCACGCTGGTGAGCACGCGCTGGTTGACGATGGTCTGCAGCTGGTCGACGATGACGATGCCAATGCCCCAGGCCGCCACCGAACCCATCGAACGCAGGCCGAAGCCGTGGATGCCCCAGCTTGGCCGGTAATGAAGTCCGATTTTGCGCAGTGGAAGGAACAGGATAAGCGCTTGGAAAGCGACACCCAGTGTCCATGCGCCCGCCGTCAAGGCGATTTTCTCGCTGGTCCAGAAACTCAGGGGCTGCGTGTTTGCGCGGCCGAACATGAAGATAAACGCGGTGAATCCGATGCAGCTGATGACGTTGGCGCCCACCGAGCTCCAGGCGTAGGTGCCGAAATGGTCTTTGGCGGCGAGGATTTGGCCGAGAACGGTGTAAAGGCCGTAGAAGAAGATTTGCGGGACGCACCAGAAGGTGAACGAGGTGGCGAGGGCCAGCATGTCGTGATTGCCGTTGACGTAAAGGCGCGTTAGCGGAGGGGTGAGCAGCGCCACGAGCAGTGTCACGGCCAGCAGTAGAACGATGGCAAGGGTGACGAGCTTGTTGAGCCGATCTTGCGCGTCCTTTTTCTTGAGCGTGCGCACGATTTGCGGCACGAGTACCGCGTTAAAGATGCCGCCGGAAACGAGCGTGAAGATGACCTGGGGAATTTGCGAGCCGGCCTGGTAGGCGTCGGCCGCCATGCCCGTCGTTCCGAGGGCCGCGGCGAGCAGGATGGTGCGAACTTGGCCCGTGATGCGGCTTGCCGCCGTCCCCACGGCCATAACCATCGAATTATGACCTACAGATGAACTCATTCGTCGGGATCTTTCTTACGGTTGAATTGGCGCCACAGGCCGATAACGCCCAGGACCAGCGCAACGGCTATGAAAATGATGCCGCTCATGTCGCTCAAACGCAACGTGCTGGTGATGCGTGTCGATTGTGGGGCGGAGAACACGTCTCCTCGGCGGTCGGTGAGCGTCAGATGTGCCGTGGCGGTGCCGGAAGTGGAGACTCGGACGTTGAACGTGGTCTGAGCCTCGCTGCGAGCAGGTATGGAAAGGGTTGCGAAACGCGTCGTAACGATTTCCATCGAATCGGAAAGAGAGGAGATTTTGACCGTTACGGGGTAGGGGTGGTTGTTGCTCACAGTCACCGGCATTTTCGCGGATTCGCTTAACACGGTGATGGATTCCGAAGGAGTGATTTTGATACCGTCCATCAGCTGGGAGGCCAGGTTCTGGGCGCTCGCGCTCATGCGTTTGGCGGTGGTGTCGCTGTCGGAAAGTGCATGCAGGGCGATGGAGTTTTGCATGGTGGAGATGGCAGCGATCCAGTCGCAGCCGTTCTTGGAACGCTTTGCCGTTGTGTCTGCGTCTTGGCGGGCCAGGGCCTGCGCGTCGCCAGTATCGGTTTTGCCACCGTTGGCTTTGCCGTTGGCATTGTTGGAGTTGTCGTTGGTCCCGTTGCTGCCGTTTGCGTTTGAAGGGGACGGCGTTGCGGTTTTCGCGGAATTGGAATTATTGGAGCCGCCGGTTTTGGAAGAATCTCCGGGCTGGCTTGCAGTGCCGTTTGAGCTCGAGCCTGTGCCTGAGTTGGAATCGGAAGTCGAGCCAGACCCCGAGCCCGCCGCGGTTCCCGATTTGGTACCCGACGAACCGTTTTTCCCACCTTGCGTTTTCGAAGCCCCGGAATTGTTGGAATCGCCCGTGGTTCCTGATGTCTCTGATTTCCCGGATGTTCCTGAGTCTGACGAATTAGATGAAGATTCATCAAGAATGGAGTTGCTGAATCTATCGATGTCATTCTTGCTTGCGGTAAGTGCGGCAAGCGTCTGGCGGATGTTTTGAAGCGTGGAAGCGTGGATGTCGGATGAATCGGGCACCATATCGGCTGCCTTTTCCCCGGAAAGATAGGCATCGGCCTGCCCCAGATCGCCCATATTCCTAAGCTTCAGCCAAGGCGCTTGCTCCGCCGTCTGCATCAACGTGTCCGCATCCTGCGCGCTGTTTTCCGAGCCGGTGGTGGCGGTGTCGAAGCAGACCAGCAGATTGCGTGTGGCGTAAGGGCTTTCCATCTGGTAGAAGGCGCTCTGGGCCATGAAGCGTGCAAGTCTGCCGGCGGAGCTCGATTCCCCGTCAACGGTTTTGTCGGTAGGTTTGCCTTGCGCCAGTCGGCTCAGTTCGTTCTGCGCGGTGAGGACGGTGACGTCGCCCGCAGAGGTGTGAATGATGTATTTTCCCGTACGAATGGTGGAATTTGTATTACTGTCGCCGGCGCCCGTCGCATCGGACGCGATGACGGTGGTATATCCCTGCTGTCTGGCCGTTGTCAACGAACTCATCGTCCACTGCCCGCGCCCCGGCCATGCATAAGCCGGCGCGTTGGCGTTCGCGTCACCGAGAGCGTCGCGGTATTCTTTCAATCCTGTTTCCGCGTTCCACGTAGAGTCGGCAATGCCGGCTTTTTCGTAAGCGCTGCCGTCGTTAACGGCCGAATATGTGGTGATATCGAAATTGCCAGGTTGCATGATGCCGCTGGTTTTTGGCGGTACGGGAAGGCTTTGGGCCAGTGTCGGATCCGTGATGACTTGTAGGCCCGGATGCTTGTTCACCAATTGTTCCACAGTCTGCGAAAGCTTATGGGTGCTGAGGATTTTTGCCGTATCGCCCTCCCCCGCGGTCATGAACTGCGTGAGTTTCTGGCCGTCGACCTGCCAGCTGTCACTGGTCAAAGGCATGGCCATCGTGATGTCCATCGGCGGGGTATTGGCCGTCTGAAGGCCGTCGGTGGAACGCGTCAGGAACGTGTGGGTCACATTGAGGTAAGGGCTCTGCGATTTTGAAGAGGTGTTGCTGTCATCGTTGGAATCCCGCACAAAGGAATAGTCGATGCGTACCGGTTTCGGACCCCACGAAAGCATGTTTTTCAAGCTTTCCTGGTCAGGATTTGCATCGATGGTCACGCTCGTTTTCTCGCCTTTTGCGATTGGTGGGACGTTGACCTGCCCGATTTGGTTGGGTACCTGGATTCGCGAATTCCCCTGTGCCCATTGCTGCAGATCCGTCAGGGAGACAAAGGTGTAATAGTCATTGACGGCCACGCTCAATGTGCCTGCAGGTAATGCGTTGTTGCTCAGGTTTTTGATGGCCACGCTCAGGTGGTAGCCGGAATTCGAAGTGACCACGGGCGTCGAGGCCGCAACGGTCACGGTGGCTTCATTCTCGGCGTTGGCGGTGTCTTGTCCGCTGGGTGACGGATCGTCCTGGTCGGTGTTGTCCGTGCCGTTTTGGACCGAACGCTTGGAAGGCCAGGAATTCGAGGAGCGGGGCGATGTCGTCTGTTGGCTCGGTGATTGGTTTGCCGAAGATCCGTTTTGCTGCGATGAATCTGGTTGAGTGGGCGAAGGCTGGGCCGGGTTCGTATTGGCATTGCCGTTCGGCGTGGAAGGCGAGGGGGTTTGCGAAGTACTGGATCCGTCTGATCCTGAGGTACCGCTAGAAGGTGGGGTCGCTTCTGCGGGATTCACGGCGAATGCGGCATTTGGGGAGAAAATGAGCGCGGACGAGCACAGCAAGACTATGACCGACGAAACAATCGCCGAAATCCGAGTGGATATGGGCGATTGCTTTTTGTGCGTATTGTTGTCGGAAACGCAGGAGTGCGAGTGTTTCAACCTTCTGCCTGCCTGTTCAGTTTCTTGGCGTAAAGCCACGCGATTTTACGTTCGTTAGGATAGCTCAGCACTCTGTCAAGGTCATCGAAATCCACCCAGATGGCGTCTTCGGCCTCGTGATCCGGGTCGCCTTCCACCGTCAGCGTGCCGCCGATCTGTCGTAATGCAAAATGATGGACCAACTTATGAACGCGCTCGGACTGACCGGTGAACCAATAATCGATGGTGGCAATGGAATCCACAACCTCGCCCAATATCCCGGTCTCTTCGTGGACTTCGCGAACGGCAGTCTGCTCCGGGGTCTCGCCCTTTTCGATATGCCCTTTCGGCAGGCACCATTCGAGGTGCCCGCTGCGTGAATGGCGCGCGATAAGCGCGACGCGGTTGTGGGAATCAAAAATCAAGCCGCCGGCTGAATATTCGCGGGCCACGGGCAGCTCTTGAGCGTCCAACGTGGCGAATTTCATCGGTCCGCGGAAGGCGCGGTGGTGCGGCATCATCTTTGGCGTCGGCGCGCCGTCCGGCTCGATGAAGCGGACGGTGCGCCCCGCGGACTCCGAAGTATAAAGGAGTTTGTCTTGCTTATCCTCGTTTTGGGCATGGTCGCCCGAGGCGTTGGCTATCATCCGAGCCAGGTCTGCGGGCGTAATCATATCTCCCAGCTTACTCAGAAGGATGTGCAGGTAGGGTAACGGAATGCTTTTCGCTGTGATAAGGCCATGCTAGGTTCTCAGGCGGCTTTGGCGGGCGCGTTGCTGATGCCGTAAATATGTGCGGTAATTATGTCGGATTTGTAGCGAGGCATAGCATGGAACGCCGTTCAATCGTCAAAACCGTTTCCCTGCTTTATATGTGGCATCATTGGAAATGAGAAATGTCGGAATATCAACGAATTGCATTTTCGATTACTGCGCATCTGTAGCACGGAATTATTTTTTACTGTGATCTTCTGCTTCCCTGCTGTGGTTGCGGTGCATGTGGTCGATTTTTCGATCCCTGCGTGTGCGTGCAACGGTGACGGTATGCTGGAAGGCGCGTGAAATTCGAGCGTTGGAGGCAAATCGTGGAGTTTGAGGTGTGGCCTGAGGCCATTGAGCTGGGGCACATGTTCGCGGAGCAGGGCTACGAGCTTTCGCTGGTGGGCGGGCCCGTGCGCGACCTGCTGTTGCACCGCAAAAGTCACGACCTCGATTTCTGTTCCTCCGCCCGACCTGAGCAGTTCGAACCGATTCTCAAGCGTTTCGGTCACGATGGTTTCTGGGATATGGGCCGCAAGTTCGGCACCTTGGGCGCGATGCGGCGTCGCAAGGACGGTACCGAAGTCAAGGTCGAAGTCACCACCTACCGCTCCGATAAATATGATCCCGATTCCCGCAAGCCGGTCGTTGAGTATGGGGACTCGCTGGAAGGTGACCTTTCGCGGCGCGATTTCACCGTCAACGCGATGGCGTTGCGCGTGCCCGACCTGCAATTCGTCGACCCGTTCGGCGGCGCTAACGATTTGGCCAAAGGTATTTTGCGTACGCCGGTCAATCCGCGGCAGTCTTTCGAGGACGACCCGCTGCGTATGATGCGCGCGGTGCGGTTCGTCGCCCAGCTTGGCTTCCGCATCGAGCCGGACACCGCCGAAGCCATCACCGATATGGTCGATCGTATTTCCATCGTCTCCGCCGAGCGCGTGCGCGACGAGATCACCAAGCTGTTGCTTTCCGAACGTCCGCACGAGGGCATCGAGGCGTTGGTCGATTCCGGTTTGGCTGATATTGTATTACCGGAGATTCCGGCGCTGAAACTGGAGATCGACGAGCATCATCGCCACAAGGACGTTTTCGAGCACACGCTGATGGTGCTCGACCGCGCGATTGCATTGGAAACCGGCCCCGATGGCCCCGTACCTAGGCCCGACTTGACGTTGCGCTTGGCTGCCCTCCTGCACGACATCGGCAAGCCAGCGACCCGTCGTTTCGAGCCTCACGGCAAAGTGAGCTTCCACCATCACGACGTGGTAGGCGCGAAAATGGTACGCAAGCGCCTGAAAGCGTTGCGTTTCGACCACCATATCGTCTCCGACGTGAGCGAACTGGTGAACCTGCATCTGCGGTTCCACGGCTACGTCGATGAGCCTTGGACGGATTCGGCTGTTCGCCGGTATGTCAAGGATTCCGGCCATCTTTACGAGCGCTTGAACCGCCTTACTCGCGCCGACGCCACTACGCAGAACAAGCGCAAGGCGTTGATGTTCTCTGAGGCGATGGACGAGCTCGAGGCTCGTGTCAAGGAGCTTAAGGAGCAGGAAGACTTCGATTCGATTCGCCCTGATGTCAACGGCAACGAGATCATCGAAATTCTTGGAATCAAGCCGGGCCCGGCCGTCGGCCGCGCCTACAAGCACATGCTCGATTACCGTTTGGATCACGGTCCTGCCGATCACGATACCGCCGTCGCGGAGCTCAAGCGTTGGGCTGGCGAAGAGGGATTAAGCGCCTGATCGAATTGTTCGGCAGTCTAAGCCAGTCTGAGGAATGTTTGGCGTTTGGGTTTGATGTTTGTCTTTACTGACGAAGCTGCTTTTGCGACTAGCGGCGGTTACTTCTTGGGCTGGCGGAAATCCTGAGGGAGCTTTGCCTGGTCGACCTTGCTTGGCAGCGTGCAACCCTTGATGTTCTTGATCTGGGCACCGGCGGCGGGCGTCGCGCCTTTTTTCGTCAGATCGTTGAACGTCGAACCGATGACCAGGCTCACAACCCCATCTTGCCTATTGTCCATCACCAGTTTTGCGTCGGTGAAATTGCTATAGACCGTATAGGCTTGCGCAATATTGTTCATTCCGTAGTAGATGGTGGTCCGTTCGACTTTTCGAGAAGTGAAATCTCCGACGCTGGATACGTTGAAATGCCGGTTGACCAAAGCGTCACCGACCGCTCTGGCGAGGCCGACCGCTTTGGTTCCGTTGAGTACGTTGACCTCTACGTTGCCGTTTTGCATATAGGCTACCGGACTTTTTTTCGGATCATTGGTAGCGCAAACGAGCGGCGCTCCGTAATTGGTTTGTGCCTGCGGCACATCGGCGTTGCTTTTGCCGATCGTATGGAAAAATACGAAGACTGAAACCACTAGCGCCACGACTAGGATGGCTGCGATCGTTGAAAACACGCGTACCTGACGGTGATGCACATACTGCTTGCGTGCCTGGCGTTCGTCACTATATTGCTGCATGTTTCGTTCCTGTCAACCCGTGCCTGCGCCGCTTCCTCGCAGGCGGCTGGGCTCAACCGACGTGCAAAGAATTTGGCGAATATCGACGTTTCCACTTTACCGTGAGAGTGTGACGCTCAGCTGCTTTGCTCGGTTGCGCTATTTTTGGGCCGCTGAACGGTGTTAAGAGGCGTGGGTGCCACGCTATTGCTTGGCTAGATTGCGGCGGCGGCCAACGCAACGAATTCATGGATCGTCAGAGTCTCGCCGCGTCTCGTTGGATCGATGCCGGCTTTTGCGAATGCTTCCGCTGGTACCAGCTTCTTCAAGGCTGCATGCAGGGTCTTGCGGCGTTGGCTGAAAGCGGCGTCGATAAGCTGGAACACCTTCTCGCGGCTGGCTTTCGAGGCCAGTTTGTTTTGCTCGTTTTCGTCGTAACGCTTGAACGAAACCAGTGCGGAATCGACGTTCGGTGCAGGCCAGAAGACGTTGCGGCCAACCAACCCCACACGCTCGGCCCGGCCATACCATGCCAGTTTCACGCTCGGAGTGCCGTAGATTTTGGAACTCGGTTTGGCCGCGAGCCGGTCGGCCACTTCCTTCTGTACCATCACGAGGAAATGATCAAGATTATCGAATTGTTCGAGCAGTGTAAGCAGTATTGGCGTCGCCACATTGTATGGCAAATTGGAAACGAGCGTGAACGGATTGCCGTCAGTGGCATTTGGTTGGTCAGATAGTGATTTTTCGGTATCGGCATTGCGGTCAGCGGGCGAGGTTTCGCGTTGTGTCTGTTCGTTTTCCTCGATGTTCGACGATGGCTTGTCATCGGTATCGTCGGCATCTGAGCCCGTGCTGGTATTGGTTGCCGAATGATTTTGGTTACGACGAGAAACATTGTCCGCCGCAAACTCCGGCAGCGTTTCGGGACTCAGACTCATCGCATCAGCGGTGACCACAGTAAGTCGGTCGGTTGCTTCTGGCATGAATTCGGCGATGGTTCTCGGCAGACGTGCCGCCAGCGCCGGGTCAATTTCGACAGCGGTGACCGCAGCTCCAGTTTCAAGCAAAGCCAGTGTAAGCGAGCCCAACCCCGGCCCGACTTCAAGCACGTGCGTATCGGCGGTAACGCCGGCTTCGCGCACAATGCGCCGCACCGTGCCTGGGTCGATGACAAAGTTTTGTCCGAATTTCTTGGTCGGGCTGATGCCGGCGTCCGCCGCGATCCGCCTGATATCCCCTGCGCCCAGCAGGTGGCCGGTATGTGCCGTCGCCTCGTCTGTCAAACTGTCCCCGTCCGTTGTCTGCTCACTCATAGTTTCAAAGATACCCTTGGCGCGCGAATCGATGTGTTCGTGGGCTTAAGGACCCCGAGGCTGGCAGGGGTGAATAGCCAGAAGTGTCAGCTATAACTTTGGTAGACGGGCTTGGAGCTGAAGGCGGATATATGCTGCCGGATTCCTTGATTGAGGATTTAATACCAGTTGTGTGCGTTCCAGAAAACTCGTGCACCATTAGGGTCACCGTAGCGGCCTCTGATATAAGTTATGCCTGCGGCAATCTGCGTGGCGGCGTTATCCCGCCAGTCGGTCTCGCTGGTGTATTCGTTGTAATAAAGGATTTGCGGGATGCCGTAAGCAGTGGAGCTTGGATTCTGAGCGTCCCAGCGCCACCCTGATTCATGGTTCCAAATCCAGACGAGATTATCCCAATTACTTCCGGTCCATCCGATCTGTGCCGCCACTGCGCTGGCGTAGTCCTGTGCCTGGCCTGGGGTCGGATGCCAGAGACCACCGCCGCCAGAAGGAGCTGAAGGTGCAGGTGCAGGCGCTGGAGTTGGAGTTGGAGCTGGAGCAGGCGTTGAAGGCTGAGACGGTTGGCTCGGCTGCTCCGCAGGTGCTGAAGGCGCGGGAGCGGAAGGAGTCGAGTTGCTGGAGTTGTCCTTGCCATTGTTCTTGTCTTTGCTCTTACCGGACTCGCTGTCGCTATTTGAACCAGTGCCGGAATTGCCATTGTCGCTGCCTCCAGCAGAAGGTGCAGGAGTGGCAGGCGCTGCGGGCCCGACGGCCACAATCTCTTCGAGCGGCGCCTGTGTAATGGTTTCCGATTTGAGCGTCGAGCTTTCGGCCTGACCGTCGACGTAGGTGACGTCGTAGGTCTGCTGCTTGTTGCCGTTCTGGCCTGCTTGACGAATCTCGGTTTGGCCGGGTTGCAGGTTGGGATCGACGATGGTGCGTGTAGCGAACGGCACGGCGACGTCCTTCGTCTCCTGCCCGTGCGTGACGCGTTGGACCCGCAGGATGGTCTGCCCGTCTTCCTCGCTCACGTTGACGCGGTCTTCCTTGCCGATGGTGATGTTCTTGGAATCGAGAATCGAGGCGGCCGTAAGCTTGCCGTTGGGTGCCACGCTGGTCTTGCCGTCGGCGATGACGGTGACCGGGCCGGCCTTGTTGATTACGAATCCGCCGGTGAGCTGGTTGTATACGTTGGTGACGTTGACCGACACCTTCGTGGCGTTCTTGTCATTGGCCTTGAAGAAGCCGAGCAGCTGGTTGGCGCTGGTGGCGTACGTCCAGAAGGGCACATCCTGGCCCTCAATGTTGATGGTGGCCTGGTAGGCGCTGCGCACGGTGACCACGTCGTGGTTTTTGAGGCCTGCCTTATCGTCGGTGGAGTCGATGAAATCGTGAGATTTGGTTTTTACACCTTGTGATTCGAGGAATCTGGGCACAGAAGCAGAATAGGTCGTGACCGTTTTGGTCTGCCCGTTGACCGTCAGGGCGACGGTTTTACGTGCGGAAATGGCGAAGAAGACGATGCTGGCCAGCAGCACTACTCCCACACAAATCGCTACGCGAACCCTGCGCAATGTGACGAACCGTCGTGGAGTCCATCGACGTGCCATCCAAACCCCCTGAAGTAATTTATCAGACATACCGCGATTGCCGCGTATGCCCGCTGTCTCATCCAGTCTACAGTCTATCGGTTTCGCCGTGGGGATTGCAATACGTATTAGGTCTATAAAGTCAAGATTTTGCAAAGAAAGCACAACGTTCGTGGGTATGCGTACTGAATGGCGCTTTTACCGCAGAATGGTTTTTGCTCTAAAGAAGGGAAAAGGGGCGGGAGAGAAGGGGATATTCCCGCCCCTAAAGGGCGAAGCAAATTGGGGGAAGTTTCGCCCTTGGACGTTGCTCTCATATGGAAGAGAAGCAACGCTTACTTACTCGAGCACGAGTAATACTGTCGGCGCCTCCTTCACGCCGGAATCGTTGTGGACGTAAGGTTTACGAACCGCCACAACTCACGCAACCCACTTTCGCGGGCTTACTGCAACAAAATCCATTACTGCTTCAATCGAAGCGCACTGCCCGCTTCAACCGCGAACAACCACAGCACAAACAAACCTCAACTGCAAACTACTCAACCGTCTCTCACCGCGACATCGCGCCGGTGAGCCTCCTGTCGGGATCGAACCGACGACCTGCCGCTTACAAGGCGGCCGCTCTGGCCATCTGAGCTAAGGAGGCGTTGGTTTCAATCGTATCCGACAAAACCAGACAGATTATTACTTTAACAGCAAGGCTCGATTACGCTAGCAGGCTTCGTGGCGTTCCGAAAGGAGGGGAGATGGGATTGATAATTTTCTTTGGATAAACCTTTTGTGAGGTACGTCACTTAAAAGTTAAACTCGTAAAATCTCGGAAAAACATAAATCGTTCCACGTTTTTGCACCAGGAATCATTTTGGATTATCGAAAGTGAATAATTGCTGATATTTATTGATTTCTGGAGTATATAACATTTTACGTCACATCGATCAACACTGCGTTTCGCGCAAAACAACTTCGCTAGACGATAGAGGATTCGTTGGCATTTTAACTGGTATTATATTGTTAGAAACGCTACTTCTCACACATTTTGATTGGCGTTGTTGTTTTTTAAACGTCATACAGTTTGTTGCGGGTAGGAATGTTAGGACATAATCAGCCGGTTTCCCGCAAGGGCCCGGTTCATGGACGACGTTGTTAGCGCAAAGGTATAGAGGACGGGGTATGGCTCGGCATACAAGCAATAGCTACGCACAGTCGGCAGCTAATACTTCTTGGTATGGTGGTGTCGACGCCGGGGACTTGTTAATTCAGACGCGCCGGGCTCAGGAAGCCAAGGAGCGCAAACAGCGTCGTATCATCGGCTTCATTGCTTTTACCATCGTCGTCATTTTCGTAGCCGTTATTGGATTGGTTAGCTACCGTTCCATCGCCAAGCGCAATGCAGCACAAGATATTACCGAAGACCAGGCCTACAACGCTTTGCAGGCTGTAAAACTGAAACCGAAGTATGCCAATGACAAAGGTGGCATACTTCTTTCGAAACTTGGGTACGGCAAGAAGGTCCCCAATGCTCCGACGCTGGAAATCTACACCGATCCTATGTGCCCCGGCTGCGCCGTCCTCCACCAGCAGATGGATTCCACGTTCCGTGCGCTGCTGGATTCCGGCCAGATAAACCTTGAAGTTCATCCGGTGACGTTCCTCGACAGCATGTCATCCGATCACTATTCATCGCGTGCCGATAACGGTGTGGCCTATATTTCCTCCAATGATCCGAACCCTGATCATCTCCTGGACTTCCTCACCAATATTCATTCTGATTCTTTCCAACCTGAGGAAGCAGCCAACTACAAGCCCGTGAGCAATGATCAGCTGCAGCAACAGGCTGTGGCATCCGGGGTTCCCGCGCCTATTGCGGCCAAGGCGTTCGGCAATGAGTACGAACCTTGGCTTTCCGCGGCCGCGCAATACACATTGCGCCGGCCTGAGCTCAAGGACGTAGCCGGCCAGTTCAAGGGCAAGCTCACTACCCCGGTGGTGGTGATCAACGGCAAGATGCTTGATATTTCGGGAATTTCCGACATAGGACTCACGTATAAGGAGGCCGTTTTGCAGTCCATCGGCCTTTCCAACGAAAATATCGGCCGGGCTGGCGCGCAGCCGGCCATCGGCAGCAACGGCGAACCGACGTTCCCGAAGACGCACCCCTCGGCCTGATATCTGCTGCGGGCCTGCTGCGGCGTTGTCGTTTCCTGGCTTTCCCCTTAAAGTTTATGCCGCAAGATGGGTATATCGGATACGAATTTGCCTTCGTTCGTTCTTGATTGACGGTCGGTTAAGCGCCAAAACCTTGCTGCAAACAACGAAACCGGCGGCAGATCACGAACAATATCGTGAATCTGCCGCCGGTTTTTTAGACGCACGTCGAGCGCGTGGCGTGAAGCCGAACTGGCTGGTTAGCTCAAGGATTCAGGTGCTCCGGTGCCGATCTTCGGCATGACGCCCTCCTTGCCGACCTGAGATTCCTTGATGCCAAGGGACTTCAGCAAGGCCTGCTGCTGGGTGAGGCCCAACTGGGTGACTTCAGACATATCCATGAGCTTGCCGTTGATGGTGACGGCCGGAGTGCTCATCTGCCCAGAGCTGTTCAAAAGTTCCTTACGCTTGATCGTGTAGTTGTAGGATGCCTCAAGCCACTTGCCGTAAGTTCCGTTGAACGCCTTGTCGATGATGGATTCAGGGACGCCGGCGGCAATCGCCTGCGCTTTGATCTTGTCGTTGCTGGTCGCCTTGTAATCGGGGCCTTCTGCGGGCTGATAGTCCTTTTTGTAAAGGTTGCTCACGAAATCAAGCAGGTGCTGTGTGCTGGGGTCATGGCTGGAGACGTAAAGCATGGCACCAGCAGCGCGGCTTGAATACTGGTCGGTTGAATCCGCGTCTAGGAAATTCATGAAATGATAAACGAGATTGACTTGGCCGGAATCTACCAATTTATCGAGGTCGGTATCAATCTGGCGGTGAAGTGAACCGCAACCGGGGCAAAGCGGGTCCATGTAAATCTCGAGGGTTGGCGCTTTGTCGATTTTCTTGTCGAAGCCGTCTTTGGAAATCAGGATGCCGCCTTTGTCGTCGGCGTACTTGGGCTTGGTTTTCACTTTTTGCAGGGCGCTGTATGAAGCGTCGGCGGTAACCTTATTTGCCTCGTTCTTCTTGTGGATGGAACGAAGCGAGACCACGGCGACAATAGCTATGAGGATGACGATAATGGTGACGACAAGGGCACCGATGATGGTCTGCTGCTTGCGTTCCTTCGCGGCGGCCTCTTCGAGGGCCTTCTGCCGTGCCTCTTCTTCGGCTTTGCGCCGGGCTCGTGTCTGGCGTTTTTGCGCTTTTTTATTGCCCTGTTGTGCCATATGCCCTTCTTTGTGATTGCAAAATGCTGTCAATCGCCGGTTCGTCCACCGTTATAGCGACTAAAGCAACTAACGTACTCAAATAGACTTAATGCTCTACTATTTTGCACGTATGGGTGGATGAAATAGCCCAAGAGCTGAGTACTCTGAAATTTTCTTGCAGATATTGCCACTTTGCCCAAATAACTGTTAGACGTGCGTTCGTAAAAAAATTGTATCACAATTGGGGGTTGGGAAGAGGTACCCAGTCGATTTGATGGTTGATAAGGACATACGCCAGCGCCACCAGTGTTGCTACCGCCCAAATCGCCAAAAGCACCCAGCGTCGGGCCGAATGGCGTTTGGGGGTTCCGTCGCCTTCGATTTCATCAATACCGTCAACGATGTCGTACGTATCGTTCTCGTCGTCGGGTTCATTATCGTATTCGTTCTCGGCGGGCGACTGCGCAAGAGGTCTCGGTTGGGTTTGCGTCGCGCTGTCTGGCTTGGGATAAGCGGCTCCGCGCAGCCTGCCGGCACCGATGCGTAGCAGCGTGTTTTTCGGGCCGAAGACGATGACCAGCCACGCGGCGGCCATGAATACTGCCAACGATGCGCTCGAATATGAAATCGAAACGTCGGCCGGGAGGGGAAGCGGAAGGTGCCAGGAAGCGATGGTCAGGGCGACCATGTGCGTGGGGAGCCCCGAGACCAGATTCACGACCACCGGTCCCACGCCGGCGATGACGATGAGGATCAGCGCTCGTGGAATGGTGAAAATCAGGGCTTTGAGAATGTGCCAAGGCAGGCTTACGGTGCGCAATGCAAAGTCCCCGCCTTTGCGGATGCCGCCGCGGCGGCCTTCTCGCTCGAGTTGCCCTTCTTCGCTGTAACCGAGCGCCAGGAGGAACCAGAGCAGGGCCGTCGCGCAGCATATCGAGATGATTGGTGCCGAGGCCGAAAGTAGCGCAAGCGGAATCGCCAGAAGCCACAATGGCAAGATTGAGCGGGAAATGAGCTTGCCGCGCCGGATATTTGCCGGATTCTCCAAAGGTTCCGGCGATTGAAGCATTGGCTGGGCTCCCGCTGCTGCCTGCCCCGGCACGTAGCCCGGTGCCGGCTGGCCATTCGGTTGATTATTCGGTTGATTATTCGGTTGACCATATATATAAGGTGTTGGCGCAACCGCGAGCGGCATCGTGGCGTCTTCGGCCTGTTGCGCTGCATGCGGATTCGAAGCGGGGAGCGTTGAAGTCTGCTCGAGGCTTTGCGTCATCGGTGTGCCGAGCGGCATCGTTGCGGCGGCGTTGGCGCTCGAGTCGCCTTGAGCCATCGCGGAAGTCGCGGTGAGGTCCTGCGGCGAAGGAGCGGGCAGGGTCTCCGTCGCGTCCTCATCTGGGGCTGGGTTGCTGCCTTGCGTTGACCGCGTTTGCAGCGGCTGATTTCGGCTATATCCGGCTTTTTGCGCTGGCTGGGTTTGCGGATTTGCCATTGCCTGCGTTCTTGGCATCGCTCGCGTCGAACCGCGTATTTGGCGGCCTTGCGACGTTGCGGGCTGCATGCGAGAGCTGCCTGACAATGCAAGACTATCGGTTTGTGATGAAGGCGATGCTATAGGAGTGCTGTCAATCCAAGCGGCCCGTGGATTGTCTGTGGCGCTGTTCGGAGAGGCCGAATCAGGCCGAGGCGTTTGGCCAAAAGGGGGCACCACCCCTTCAGCGCCGTTTCCGGTAGCGTCATCATCGTCATCCAGCTCGCCGTTTTCGAAGGGGTTGAGCGCGTCGAGCGTGATGGCCTGCAGTAGCTGGTCGGGGCTGCAACGCTTGGTCGGGTCCGGGTCGAGTGCGCTGCGCAAAGCGTTCAACGTATTCGGCGGAAGGCCGGCGAGATTCGCGTTGCCGCTCGCCTCGCGCTCGAGCACGGCCATCATTGGTTTGCTGCCGAAAACCGGCCTGCCGGTGGCGGCGAAGGCGATGACGCTGGCGAGCGACCACCAATCGGTGGCCTCGTTGCTTTCTGCGCCGTCGATGATTTCCGGGGCGATGAAGCCGGGTGTACCCATCACCAGGCCGGTGCGCGTGACGTGGCTTTCGCCGGCGCTCATGGCGATGCCGAAATCCACCAAGACCGGGCCGGCGGCCGAAATCATGACGTTGGTCGGCTTGATGTCGCGGTGGATGATGCCTTGGGCGTGAACCGCGCGCACGGCATCGATGAGTTTTGCTGCAAGGCGCTGCAGGTCGTCGCCGACGTACCGTCCGTTCGCCGCCACGTCGTCGCGCAGGTTTTTACCCTCGATTAGTTCCGTGACAATGAAAGCAAGGGAATCGTCAAGTTCCATGTCGACGATGGCACACACCCCGGGATGGTTAATTTTGCGCATCGCGACTGCCTCGCGACGCATGCGCTCGCGGGCCGTGACATGCGGATCGTGGCTGTGGTGATGGTGTTGTTGCGCCGTGTTGTTGTTGCCATCATCGATAGTATTGCCATAGCTGTCAGATGTATTACTGTCTGCGCTGCCGTTGTTTTGATAATCCTGATTGCTGGTATCGCTATCATCCTTGAGCGAATCCCGTAGGATTTTCATGGCGTAATCCTGCCCGCCGTCGTCGCGCACGCGCCAGACCGAGCCCATTGCGCCGCCACCCAGCCGCGAGATCAGCGTATATCCGCCGACAATCTCCCCGGGTTCCAGGTCTAACGCGTTCAAGTCGCTCATGTACCCAATACTACCGGTGTGGCCGGAGTGGGTACTGCTAGGAAGCATATTTGCGTTGCTGTCCGTTTTGTCCGTTTGTGCTATTCTCGTATCAAGATATTTCTTAACAAGGGGACAATCGTGAGCAGCTCTTCTACTATGGCCAACGGGCAAGCTCCGTATGTGATGGGTCGTGACGGCAAGAAGACGTTCCTTGGCGACGAGGCCTACAAAGTTGTGCAGAGCGTACTTGCGGCTTTTTCGGGTCGGCAGGAGATGCTCACAACTGGTGAAGCCGCAGCAATTCTGGGAGTATCAGCCAAAACTGTCGCTCGTATGTTGGATGCCGGCGAGATGAAAAGTGAACGTCGTGGCATCTCGGGCCATCGCATGGTTTCCGCTTCCGAGGTCATCGCATACCGTGAGCGCAGCGCCAAGGCAAGGGAAAAGAATCTGACGCAGGCTAGGCACATTGCTTTTGATTCCGGCGCTTACGACCTAGATCAGGGCTCTATCCCAACAAGGACCAGATAATGGCTGCGGGCGGTGGCGGCCAAAAGTAGCGTATCGTCAAAAGTGTGAGACCGGCGTCAGGTGCATATTTCTGGCGGTACCGTCAAAAATATGCAAGTTGATTCATGTAAAGTGCATCTTTTCCACGGTAGCGTCAGAAAACTGCAACTTAGAGTCTGCAAAGTGCATCTTTTCCACGGTAGCGTCAGAAAACTGCAACTTAGAGTCTGCAAAGTGCATCTTTTCCACGGTAGCGTCAGAAAACTGCAACTTAGAGTCTGCAAAGTGCATCTTTTCCACGGTAGCGTCAGAAAACTGCAACTTAGAGTCTGCAAAGTGCATCTTTTCCACGGTAGCGTCAGAAAACTGCGACTTGGGGTTGCGCTGGGTGCGTTTTTGACGGCAGCGTTAGCGGTGACAGCCTGAGGCGTTATAGCGATATCGTCAGATGCGCCTCATTGGCACCCCGTTATTGATGAGTTTTTGGATGAGTGGCCTTGGCTGCATAACCTCTTCATAATCCGTTCGCAGAATAGTGGTTACTCCGGCACGTCGTAGCGCATCTTCGCGCTGGCGTTCTTCATAGACTACGTGTCGAGCACTGTGCCCGTTTGTCATGCGTTGGTTTGTATATTTCTCCATGCCATCATATTCCAAAGCGATAACTTTGCGGTTGCATATCCATAGAAAGTCGGTACGGAAAAGATGTCTTGGGTCGGCGGGATCCCGAAATTCGTGCTGTAATTCTGGTTGCGTAAAACCAGCTTCAAGAATTGTTGCGCGACATAACGATTCTCCGCCATTTTCACTTTTTCCATCTGCGTCGCGTAAGAGTTTTTGCACTGGCGCACAATCTTTATGCAAACCGGCGCAAGCTTTATCTACATCCTTCCGGGTTACTAACCCCAAACGCAATGCGGAATCGAAAATTCCCAGAGACTGCCTATAAGAGTACCGTAAGCCGCAATCTACCAATGTTCGTTCTGCAGGAGTGACACGAATTCCGTTTTGTGTGACAAACGTTAGCGGATGCACATATATTTTCTCGATGGTTCCTCGCGTATCTTTTGACATTGAACCTTCCGTCGCGATTTGCACGTGTTCTATCCCTGTATTAGTCCAAGAGCATTCAAGCCCCAAGACCAGGGCGGCGCTCATTGCGCCAAATACTTTGTGTGGGTATTTAGCGGCTAAAGTGCGTATCAGGTGCATAGCGCGTTCTTGCGGATTGAGCATTTTGTAATACTCGTTTCTTGCATAGATATTTGAACATGGACGGACATATTCATTGGCAAGCCAGCGTTTTCGCATGGCTCTTTGTTGATTTGCCGTTTTCCCGAAAAAGTAGCGCTGGTGCTGTTGCGCCTTGTCGGCGATTCGTTCCACTTCCTGATTGCGTTTCATGGAACTGACGCTAGACGTGAAGTACCTTGGACGGCAAGCTGTGCGGGCTGCTGTGGTCGAATGCTCGGGGTTGTCCACAATTCGGGCGTGTCGCATCTTACTTGTCCACAAGTTTGGGTGACGAATGGTGGTTTATCCACCGTATCGTGAGTGATGGCGGTTTGCCTAATCAATGCTGCTGTCGGAAAAGTGCAAGTTGGCTCAGTCAAGATGCACGTTTTTGACGGTAGCGTCAAGAAAGTGCAAGTTGGGCGGTGTAAAGTGCATATTTTTGACGGCAGCGTCTGAAAAGTGCGCTTTGAGGATCGCAAGGTGCATGTTTTTGACGGCAAAGCCGGTCCAGAAAATTTGTTGCAAAACGTGCGCGGAAAATGACAGGCTAAGCTTGAGGGCGAAAAGTTCCGCGATTGCTGGGCACAATGAAAATGAACATGAAGCCGGCGATATGGCAGATTCTCCGTTCCGTTTGAAAAAGAATCCGTCATGTTACGGGGTGGTTATCGGCAAAGTTGTCGATTTCTTCAGTTCATGTACGAGTAAACGAAGGAGAGGACTGAAACATGTTGGGAATCAATATGGATGACGTCATCGCGGTGGTGCACTCGCTGGTGCCTTATTTGGTCGCTATCGGCGTATTGCTTATCGTCGCGATTATAATTACCGCCGCCGCCAACCGGAAAACCCTATCCGATACAGGCGTGCGAAAGATGGTACATAATCAGACGTGGATTGTGGCGTTGGTGGGTATCGTTGTGGCTGTATCCATGATACTTACCGGGCCGGTGCAGACATTGCTTAACAATGCCTCCACGCCGAAGCAGCAATTGACACAAAACACTATCAAAAAAACGAATGGTCTCGCGGTGAATATCGAGAACGAGGCCATCACGTTGCTACAGAATAACAACAATACGTTACCTTTGAACAGCAGTGAGCCGCTGAACGTTTTCGGTTGGGCATCCACCAATCCGATTTACGGCGGCACCGGGTCGGGTTCGTTGGACGAATCCTATAAGACCACTTCCCTGCTCGATGGTCTTCATCAGGCCGGCTACAAAACCAATACTGAGCTGAGCAAGTTCTATACGGATTATTCCACCAAGCGCGGTGAGATTGCGGTCACGTCTGCCGATTGGACCTTGCCTGAGCCGCCGGCGGAGAACTACAGCAGTTCTTTGATGGACAATGCAAAGAAGTTCTCCAAGACCGCCGTCGTAGTGGTTGGACGCGTGGGCGGCGAAGGGCTTGATTTGCCGACCGATATGCGCGCTGACGGAACGGTGTATAAGAACAATTCCAAAAAGTATGACGATTTCGCTAAGGGGCAGCACTATCTTGAGCTGAATCGCACCGAACAAGACATGATCAATTTGGTCACTTCGAATTTCTCGAAAGTGGTATTGGTCTATAACGGAGCGAATGTCTTCCAGCTCAATTTCATCAAGCAGTATCCTCAGATCAAATCCGTTTTGTGGGTTCCCCATCCCGGGCAGGCTGGTTTCAAGTCTCTTGGCGACGTGATGAGCGGCAAGATCAATCCGTCCGGCAAGACGTCTGACACGTTCCTGACAAATCTGAAGGAGACACCGACGTGGAATAATTTCGGTGATTTCCCGTATAAAAACGTTGACGAATTCAAGATCAATTCCGCGCGTGGCATGCGTTCGCCGAGATTTGTCAATTACGTCGAGGGCATCTACGTGGGTTACCGTTTCTATGAAACAGCGGCCAAAGAAGGTCTTATCAATTACACCCAAGAGGTGCAATACCCGTTCGGTTATGGCATGAGCTATACGAAGTTCAATCAGAAAATGGGCAAGGTCTCGCACGATAATGGCAAGGTTTCCTTCGATGTTACCGTTTCGAATACGGGCAACAAGGCAGGCAAAGACGTGGTCGAAGTCTATTACGATCCGCCATACACCAATGGAGGAATCGAAAAGGCATCCACCAATCTGGTGACGTTCTCGAAGACGAAACTACTCAAGCCCGGCGAATCGCAAGATGTCAAGATCAGTTTCAATGACTCGGACATGGCTTCATACGACGATAAGAACGCAAAGGCCTATGTTCTGGATAAAGGCGACTATGACGTCTCTATCCAGTCGGACTCCCATACAGTGCTCGACCATCAGGACGTGTCCGTTGCCAAGAAGATTGTCTATAACACGAAATCCAATATGCATAACGGGGATAAGCAAGTGGCCACGAATCGCTTCGACAGCGTCCGTGGCAACGTGAATTATCTTTCGCGCGCCAACCATTTCGCCAATTACGCCGCTGCAACGGCAGCACCGACGGACTTTAACATGAGCGCAAAGGTCAAGGCGACCTATTACAACAACGGCAACTATGATCCGAAGAAATTCGACAAGTCGAGTGACCAGATGCCGACGATGGGTGCGAAGAACAACATCCGCTTGGCTTCGTTGCGCGGCAAGTCCTACGACGACCCCAAGTGGGAGAAGCTGCTTGATGAGCTGACGTTCAAGGATATGGACAACCTCATCGCCAACACGGGTTATCAGAACCCTGCCATTGATTCCATCGGAAAGATTCGTCTTTCTGACGTCGATGGCCCGGCTGCTCTGAAGGACAACTTTACCAAGGTTGGCTCGATTGGCTTGCCTTCAAACGTCGCGGTCGCCTGCACGTGGAACACCGAACTGGCGCGTGAGTTCGGCAGAACCATCGGCGATATGGCCCATGAGATGCTGGTCTCCGGCTGGTATGCTCCGTCGGTCAACATCCACCGTTCCCCGTTCGGCGGCAGAACTTTCGAGTATTTCTCCGAAGACCCAATTCTGACCGCGAATCTCGCCAAGGAACAGGTTCTTGGTGCGGCCGATAAGGGTGTCTACTCCTTCACCAAGCATTTTGCCCTGAACGAGCAGGAAACCCAGCGTAATGGTCAGCTTTGCACTTGGTCCGACGAGCAGGCTTTGCGCGAGATTTACTTGAAGCCGTTCGAGCTTATCGTCAAGGCTGATGGCGATGCGCAAGGCATCATGGGTTCCTTCAACTACGTTGGCAATACGTATTCAAGTGCTAATTCCACACTTAACAACACGATTCTTCGTGGGGAGTGGGGCTTCAAGGGCTTCGTTGAAACGGATTACTTCTCCGGTTCGAACTACAGCTATCAGAATGCCGATCAGATTATTCGTGGCGGAACCGACGCTATGCTCGCGACCACCAAGACGACTAACCATATCACCGACAAGTCCGCGACCTCGATAAAGGCGATGCGTCAGTCGTGCAAGAATATTCTCTACACTGCGGTAAACGGCTGGCGTTACGAGCACGGTGAGCCCGGCAAGGAAACCCCTGTATGGCGCATAGCCATGTATGTGGTCTGGGGCGTGACAGCTGTGCTGGTTGTTGGGCTTGAAGTCCTTGCCATCATGCGGTTCCGTAAGCGTCGCTTGACATCCGGCAGCGATGGTGCCGATGCGGAATCTGCAGCTACAAAGTAGTTGAGGTCTGCTCAACCACTTCTCGTGTCAGGCGGTAAATCGGCAAAATAATCGTGTTATGCCGATTACCGCCGAACGCGGGCCTGTCATTCGTTGCATGATGTGCGCTGCAGCGGATGATGGAATATATCAATATGTATCTCCTTTGAGATGGATTTGTTAGCCATTGATTATGGCGTGGAGAAGGTTGGGAGAAAGCCATGAAACTTGAAGAGCTTTCGATTACCGAGAAGGCGGCGCTGCTTTCGGGCGCATCCGAGTGGGATTCGCGCGGCAACGAGCGGGCCGGAATTCCGAGTTTCGTGATGAGCGACGGGCCCCATGGCGTGCGTCGCCAGCTTGGGTCGGGCGACCACCTTGGTCTTGGTAGCTCCAAACCTGCGACCTGTTTCCCTACCGCTGGTACCGTGGCCAATTCCTGGGATCCGTCGCTCGCCGAGGAAATGGGCGAGGCGCTGGGACGTGAAGCGCACGATCTCGACGTGAACGTGCTGCTTGGCCCGGGTATGAACATCAAGCGCAATCCGCTTTGTGGCCGCAATTTCGAGTATTATTCCGAAGACCCGCAGGTCGCCGGGCGTATGGCCGCAGGGCTGGTCAAGGGCATCCAAAGCAATGGCGTGGCAGCTTGCCCGAAGCATTTCGCGGTCAACAGCCAGGAACTACGTCGTCAGGCCTCCAATTCCGTGGTTGACGAGCGTACATTGCGCGAGCTCTATCTGACCGGTTTCGAGATTATGATTCGTGAGGCCCGTCCGTGGGCCATTATGACCTCGTACAACCAGATCAACGGCACCTACGCTCACGAAAACAAGCATCTGCTTACCGAAATCCTGCGCCAGGGGTGGGGCTTCGACGGTGCGGTTATTTCCGATTGGGGTGGTTCCAATTCCGCCGTTGCTGCGGTGAAGGCTGGCGGGACGCTTGAAATGCCCTCTCCTGGTTACACTTCCGTTCGTGAGCTGGTTGGCGCTGTAGAAGCCGGTACGCTGTCCGAGGCCGATCTCAACGTGCGTGCTGGCGAGATTTCCAGACTGGCCAAACGGACACATTTCGTGGGTGTCGGCCGCGATGATTTGCTCAGTGATGATATCGTCAAAGAACGCCACAAAGTTGCGAGTCATATTGCTGAAAATACGGCTGTGTTGCTCAAGAACGACACTGTTTCCGGTTCACGGCCAACCATGCAAAGCGGTAACGTTGCGGGTTTGGTATCGGATTCGGATAATCAAACTCATCCATCTTCTGCCAATGAAACTTTGGTAACGAGCGCAACAAATAAGTCATGTAATACAACAATGGCAAATTCTTTGAAGTCTGGTACGCGTATCTTGCCGCTGAAGCCCGGCACTCGCGTTGCGGTTATCGGCGACATGGCCAAAACCGCACGATATCAGGGATCCGGTTCCTCGAAGATCAACGCGACGCAAGAAGAAAACTTGCTTGATGAGCTCAAGAAGATCGAGGGCATCGAAGTCGCCGGCTACCAACAGGGCTACGAACGTCATGGCGGCAAGAACAGCGCCCTGGTTGAGGACGCCGTCGCGCTGGCCGCTGCCGGCAAGACCGATGTGATTCTCGCCGTTGTCGGACTTGACGAACGCAGCGAATCCGAAGGGCTCGACCGTTCTACGATGGCCATTCCCGAAGGCCAGAACGAACTGGTGAGGGCGCTGGTCGCAACCGGCAAGCCCGTAGTCATCGTGCTTGTGGCCGGCTCCCCCGTCGAGCTGCCTTGGTTCGATGACGTTTCCGCACTCCTGTATATAGGACTTTCCGGTCAAGCGGGAGCAAGTGCTGCGGCTCGTGTGCTCACCGGCGCGGTCAATCCTTCCGGCCATCTCGCCGAAACCTGGCCGCTCAAATATGAAGACGTTCCCAGCTCCGGCTGGTACCCGGCCATCGGCCGCGACGCCATCTACCGCGAGGGCCCGTTCGTCGGCTATCGCTATTACGAGACCGCCGGCGTGCCCGTGCGTTTCCCGTTCGGTTATGGTCTGAGCTACAGCACGTTCACCTATTCCGGCTTGGCCAGTGATGAGAAAGGTGTTACCTTTACCGTCACCAACGATTCCGACATTCCCGGAGCCACTGTCGCTCAGATGTACGTCCGCGGGCCGCAGGGTGGCGCGATGCGTCCTGACCGTGAGCTCAAGGGATTCAAGAAGATCAACCTCCGCGCGCACGAGACTAAGACTGTCACGATTCCATTTGATCGCTATACGTTCCGTCATTACGATGTGGTGCCCGGCATGTGGAAAACCGAAACCGGCGAACGTGAGATTCTGGTCGGCGACAGCGTGGAAAATCTGCCGCTTTCGACCACCCAGATGGTCAAAGGCGACATTGATTTGTGCCCGCCGAACCCGGTACTTGGCCACTATCTCAAGGGCCAGGTCAAGGACGTCACCGACAACGAGATGTCTGCGCTTTTCGGCCATGCTGTTGTCGCGCCCGGCAAGCCGACGGTTTTCGGCGAGAACGATCCGATTTCGTCTTGGGCTGGTTCCCGCGGTTTCCTCGCGCGAACCATCGCCAAAACGCTGAGCAAGCGAGAGGCGAAGATTCGCCAAAAGACCGGCCAGCCCGACCTCAACACGCTCTTCATCCTGAATATGCCGCCGCGCGCGATGTGCAAGATGACGGGAGGTCTGGTCGATTCGGCGATGGTCCAGGCCGTCGTCAAAATCGCGAATGGTCATACGTTCCGCGGCATCGGTTCGTTCGTCGTCGGTTATTTCCGCAATATCTCGGCCAACAAGCGTGTGGCGAAGGAGCTGGAAAACAAATGAGTGACACCAACAAGAACGAAAACGCACAGCAGGTCGAAGGTAAACTCGAAGGTAAGGGCTTCATCGCCGCCTGCAAGCGTCTGATCGCCAAGTACCCGAACCTCTGGGAGTTCATCAAGTTCAATGTGCTTTCGAATATTTCGACCATCACGCGTTTCGTGGCCGTGTGGATCCTGACCGCGCTGTTCGTGCACGCGATGCACCTGACCCAGCCGTTCAGTTTCCTGATCTTCAACTATTCCAAACCCAGCACCAACGGTCTTGGCGGTTTCCTCACCTTCCTGATTGCGGAAATCTGCGCGCAGGCTGTCAACTTCGTGGTGCAAATGAAATGGGTTTTCAAGTCCGACGCAAGCTTCAAGTCCGCCGCGTGGAAGTACGCGATTCTGGCCATCATCATCGTGGTCTGCGGCCTCCTGCTGCCCGGCTACATCACCACGCTGTGCAAGGGCTTCGGCTGGAATGACGCCATTTCCTCCACCCTCGCCTCTGTGGTCAACACGCTCCTAGCCGTCATCATCAGCTACCCGCTCCTGAAGTGGTGGATCGCTCCGGCGAAGAAGGGCGACAAGAGCGAAAAGTAAGCCGTACTGTCGGTTTTGTCTAGCACAAAGGTCGGTCGATAGGGAATGTGATTGGCGCAATTCCGCCATTGCGGATAGCCTATCGACCGACCTTTGTGTTTTTGATTCATGCAATCCTGCTGTACGTGCGTAGTTTGCTGTGTTGCTCCCCGATCGCTTGTACTTTACCTTGTTCCATTAAGGTATTGAGATGTCTTTGTATGGTTTTTGTGGATTTGCCGGTTTGGAAGACGAGCTCTTGGGTACTCACTGGCGTATTGAGGGGCATCGATTCGAGTAAGGCGATTGATTGGTTGGTTTTGCTTGCCTGTGGATGCGTATTTAGGGACTCTATAGAGTTTTCTTCGTCATGACGGAGAAAGTGACGAAGAAAATTACGTTGTAGGTTTTATGACTGCGTGAATGACGATGATATGAATGTGCAGATAACCTATCCGCCGGCCTGTGATTTACCGTGGCAACAGCACGGTGAGCGTAAACCAGTGATCGCGGGCTTTGATGGTGACGTCGCCATGGTAAAGGGCGGCGATGTGCTTGATCGATTTCACGCCGTAGCCGTGGGCGCGCTGGTCGGATTTGGTGGTGCGCAGGTCGCCTTGGGCGTCGGTGCGTAAAGTCGATTCGTAGTAATTTTCGACACGGATGACCGTGAACTGCCCGTGCGCGTAGAGCGCGAGCTTGATAAGCCGCCGTTCCGGTTCCGCAACCTTTGAAGTTGCTTCGATGGCGTTGTCGAGCGCGTTACCGAAAAGCGTGGCGATATCCATCGAACTCATATCGGCCAGTAACTTGCCGTCGGCCACTGTGGTCAATGTAATACCTTGCTGAGCGCAAGCCTTTACTTTCGAGGTCAAAATGACGTCGAGCACAGAATTGCCGGTGTGCTCCTGTGCGCTGTATTCCTGTACCGACGCCTCAAGCTGCTCGAAGCCGGCAGCCACGTGTTCCGGGTCTACTTCGGCCCGTAGTGCCGTGATTTGATGTTTCAAATCGTGCGCGATGCGCCCCAATGATTCGATATTCTCCTTGGATTGCAGATATTCCTGGTGTTCGCTCTGTAGCTTGGCGTCGATGGAATTGAGCTCGACGTTCGCCCGGGTTACCCTCGCCTGCTCTTGTTGGGCGCCGAGAATGGCGTAACCGCACAAATCGACGAGCGTACGGATATAGAAAATCTCCTGGCCGACGGAGCCGGAGAAGGGCGTGTTGGTCGAGACGAAACTCAAGTTGCTCATCGCGAATGTGACAATCGTGATGATAATGGAACCGGCTACCGCGGTGCGGCTTGGATTCGTGGGTCTGTCGCGCTCGAAATTCCGCCGTTCGATGGCCCAAGCCAGGCCGAAACCGACCAGGTAAATCACCGTGGCCAGTATCGCCGTACGCAAGTCAAACGCCGAAACGGAGGCTTTGCCGCGGTCGTGTTTGTTGAATCCGATAAATGTCGCAATCTGCCAGTGCAACGAGGCCACGAGTTCCGCGAGCACGAACGCGCGGGCGGTGACGTAAAGCCCCTCGCGCGGCGTGGTTTGCGCGCCAAGAAAGATAATAAGGTACATTCCAGCCACCGCCAGCAACATGCCGAAAATCCAGAAATCAAGGCTCATGGCCCCGTCGAGATATTGGATTCCGATAATCGCCGGCAACCCGATTGCGGCCACGAGCACGCTGCGCCATTTCGGCGCCCGCCGGTAGATGACCAGCAGGTACACGACGCAGGCCATCCATTCGCAGATGCCGGTGTAAAGCCGCGGAATATTGGGCAGCGCGTTGGTGATGGTGTTCATCGCTGGCCTCCCCGGTGACGCAGATCCGCGCCCGCGTGCTTGTGTTCAGGCTGTGAGTCTGCTGCGGTTACGTCGGAAAAGTGCACTTTGGACGCGTTAAGGTGCACATTTGCGACGGTAGCGTCATAAAAGTGCATGTTGGCCGGCGTAGGGTGCATGTTTCTGACGGTAGCGTCGGGAATGTGCGTGTTGGAGGGCCTAAGTTGCACATTTGCGACGGTAGCGTCAGAAACATGTACCTTCGGACGGTCGCTAAAGTATGGGTTTGTGGGATTAAGTACGTTCATTGCAGCCCGCCGTTGATGTAGCCGGTCAGCGCGGCGACGAATGCCTTCTTGCGAGGACGGCTGATGCGCAGGCGCTCGCCGTTGCTCATGATGCAGTCCTGATCCTCGATGCCGGTGACGTGCCGCAGGTTGACAAGATAACAGGAATTTGAGCGGAAGAAGTCGTGCTCGGCCAGTTGTGCTTCCAGTTCCTTCAGAGTCGAAGTGACGGAAAGTTTGCCGTCGAGCGTGTGGATGACTATTGTATGACGAATTGATTCTATGTAGACGATGGATTTGAGCTCGACGCGCGTGCGCTGTGACCCGGCCTCGAACAGCATCGAATCGTCGCTCTGCCGCCGCACTGCCTCGATGCATCGCTTGATTTCCTGGCTGAACGCAAAATACGGCACCGGCTTGAGCAGATAGGAGAGTGCCTGCACTTCGTAGCCGTTGATGGCATATTGCGAGGCGTTGGTAATGAAAACGATCACGACGCTGCCGTCGACTTTGCGGATTCGCCGTGCTGCCTCCATACCGTCCATCTGTTTCATTTCGATATCGAGCAGCAAGATGTCGTAGATTGGCCGATACCCCTCCACAATTTTCGCCCCGTCATCGAAAACGGAGACAGTAAAGTTTTCGCTGTTTTCGGCCTGGTAGCGGTTGAGGTAGTCGAGCACTTTCTGGCATGCGGTTGGCTCATCCTCCACTACTCCGATTCTGATGTTGCGCATCGTCGCCGCCTCTCGTTTTCGGGTCCTCAATCCCCATACCATCGTTATATAACACGGTTGGTTGTTTCTGTTGCCGCATCTCGCTATCTTGTTCTTACCGATTCTCAATTTGTTGCGTAAGTCTAAAATAGACAAGAATTTATTGTACGCAAATATTATTGTAATGACATAAGTGCTATGTACTTTTTGAGGATAAGTAAAAGGTTTGATGTTATTTCGGGAAAGGTAATCCCGAATGCCTGATTACAATATGTTAGTGTCTGAGTTTCCGAGACAGCAGAATGTCTGACAATGCGAATTGTCTAAGAATCGGGCCTTTAATGGTAACAATTGTTACAAGCGCTGTCACATTTCGATAAAAACGATTAATTTATTATGAAAATTTGCTAAAAGGGGGTAAGGTTAACTCGACTATCCCCGAGAGATAATTCACGACAGAAAAGGATGAATATGAAGAAGTCAAGCAAGGTTGCGGTCGCGTCGTTTGCGGCGGCATGCACATTATTTGCGGGCATCGGTTTTGCCAGCGCTGCAGAACCTGCCAGCCCGAGTGCTGCGCCGGTCGTGGCTGCGCAGGCGTCTGAGTTCAATAAGACCGCTTTGCGGACAGCTTACGATAAAGTGCAGAGCATCGCGAACACGTATCAGGCAGGTAAGTACACCCAGGGGTCTTGGGCGGTTATGTTTGTGAGGCTGCAAGATGCCAAAGCTCTGCTGAATGACGCCAATGATGGTAATACGTCTGCTGGTGGAGCAAGGAACCAAGGTGACATCGACGTTGCTACGCAAGGCCTCAATCTTTATCCTGATGCCTTGCGGGGCGCCGTTGCAGGTGAGCCGACCGGTGCCGCTCCTTGGAGGAATCTGTCGGATCTGCGCGATTTCTATAACAAGATCAAGGCTGTTCAGAAGGGTAGCTATCCGGACGAAGACTGGAACTACGTCCAGAGCATGCTTCGTTCTTCTGCTTATATGCTAGAGCCTGGATACAAGGATGACAGCGTTTATCAGACGACTGTAGGGTACGACAATATATTCCACGCGGTCTATGAAATGGATCCTTCGCTGGTGGCGGGTATCCCTACAGGGGGCACTGGATCATCGACTCCGGCGCCGACACCGACCCCGACTCCCGCGCCAGCTCCGACGCCAACCCCTGCTCCTGTCGACAAGAAGGCCGGTTTGCGCAGTGCCTACGACAAGGTGAAGGACTACAAGCAGAGCGATTTCACCGCTGCTTCTCCTTGGGCCGCGTTCACCGCTGAGCTTGCCAAGGCCAAGGATATGCTCAATACCGGCGCCACCAAGGAAGCGTTCGATGCCGAAGCCACGGCCCTCAATGCCAAGGCAGATGCTTTGATCAGCATTGCCGGGCTCAAGGCCGATATCGCCAAGGTCTCCTCGTTGAAGCCTGCCGATTACACGGAATTCACTTGGTACTGCCTTACGCTGAACCTGCCTTATGCAAAGTCTGTCGTCGCTGATGCCAATGCTACGCAGGAACGTGTAAATAGCGCCGAAGGCATTCTGAGCTCGAGCCTTGCTGCTCTCAAAACCCCGATTGCCGGCCAAAAGACCGGTGCGGATGTCCCCACTACTCCTAAGACTAAGGCTGATTTGACCGCTTTGATTGCCCAGGCCGACAAGCTCAAGCAGGGCGATTATAACGACGCTTCCTGGAAGGTCTTCGCAGCGGCTTTGAAGGACGCCAAGGATGCTCTCAAGAATTCTGAGAATTCTGATTTGACACGTGACGGCGGCATTGACGACTACACGTACAACTACGTGGAGCTCGAGGACGCTCAGTCCGCTCTGGTGCGCAAGGCCTCCCAGACGATGGGACCCGGTGCTGGTGCCGCTGGTGACGCAGCCAAGAAGTCCGGTTTGGCTCAGACGGGTGCTTCGGTTTCCATCGCCGTCGGCGTCATGGCGCTGCTCGCTGCTGCGGGTGCCGCCGTCAAGCTCGTCGACCGCAAGCGTGCCTGATCGGTTCGCTCGTCGGTAACGACGGTTTTTCTAGAAGCAAGGTCAGCCGATAGGTAGCTGGAACGGTGTTGCTTCACCGGTTCCGGTGCCCTATCGGCTGACCTTTATTTATGGTTAGATGCCAAGATTCGGATACTTTCCATCCGCTATGCGGGGCATGTTAACGGTTCGCGAGCAAACGCGCTATGGTGTAGGAAATCGGTCATTTCGCTTGAGGGATGGCCGGTGATGGCAGCGTCAGGAAGATTCGGCTTGTGCTGCGAAAGCGACGCAATGCCATTCATAGAAATTCATAGAAATAAAACATGGCCTCGAAAGGAAGCGTTTCTATGGCAATTGATAGTAACAAGCAACGGATAATGGATATCGTAGACGATAAAAAAGGCGAGTTCATCGAGGCATCGGACCGTATCTGGGAGACGCCTGAGACGCGTTTCACCGTTCCGAAGTCCGTCGAGCAGCATTACAAAGTGCTTGAAAAAGAAGGCTTTGACATTCAAAAGGGCGTGGCCGGTATGGATTACGCCTACATTGCCACGTACGGTTCGGGCAAGCCGGTCATCGGCATCACCGCCGAATACGACGCTTTGGACAACCTGAGTCAAGAGGCAGGCAATCCGAACCGCAAGCCGCTGGTCGAGGGAGCGCCTGGTCAAGGTTGCGGCCACAACGTGCTCGGAACGGGTGCGCTGGGTGCCGCCGTCGCGCTGAAGACGCTGATGGAGGAGAAGCATCTCAAGGGCACGCTCAAGCTTTTCGGCTGCCCAGCCGAAGAAAGCGGCTATGGCAAGGCGTTCATGGCCCGCGCAGGCGTCTTCGACGACGTGGATGCGGCTTTCACTTGGCATCCCTCCAGCACAACGGCTGTGGCCGGAGGCTCCGGACTTGCCGTGATGCAGGCCAGCTTCAGCTTCAAGGGCATCGCGGCCCATGCCGCCGCGGCTCCGGAGCAGGGGCGCGATGCGCTCGATGCCGCCACGTTGATGACGGTTGGCGTGCAGTTCCTGCGCGAGCACATCATCGACGCCGCGCGTATCCATTACGCCTATCTCGACGCGGGCGGCGAATCCGCCAACGTCGTGCATCCCACGGCGACGCTTTACTTCTTCGTACGCGCCCCGTTCCTGGATCAGGCCAAGGAAATCTACGATCGCGTGGTCAAGATCGCCAAGGGCGCCGCGATGATGACGGACACCGAATTGTCGATCGACTTCGATTCCGCGTGCGCCAACTACGTACCGAACCACCCGCTGAGCGAGGATATGGACAAGAACCTCGATCTGGTCGGCCCGCTCAAGCTTACGTCCGAGGAGCTCGAGTTCGAAGGCAAGATCCAAGCGAATAACCCCAAGGGCTTCGAGGGCCCGCTTGCCGAGCAGTTGAAGGCCGCGAATCCGGAGCTGAACGACGAGGAGGCAAGCAAGATGGCCCATTCCAGCATGGCGCTGCCGTTGTTCCCGCTGATCTACACCACCGACACGAAAGGCCAGGCGTCCACCGACGTCGGCGACGTGAGCTGGTGCACCCCGACCGCGCAGTATTACGGCGGTTTCGAGCCACTTGGTACCCCGGCGCACTCTTGGCAATGGGTGGCCAACGGTCAGTCCAGCGTGGCCCACAAGGGGCTCGTTCAGGCCGCCAAGACCATCGCTTTGACCGCCTACGACGCTCTGACCGACCCCGATCTTCTCCAGGCCGCTAAGGATGCCTACGCCAAGGAGTTCAAGGGCAAGCCCTACAAGTCGGTGATCCCTCCCGAAACCCAGCCCCATGGGTGAGTAAGATCTGCTTGGCTGTCGATTGTTTGGCCCGGCAGTGATGGAATAAAAGCCGTATCGATGACGCTCTAATAAGTGTCGAGATACGGCTTTTTAATTGGGTGGAATTGGTCTATGGATTATTCGGTTTTGTCTTCATCCTTAGTATCGGACGAACGCAGGCCGCACATGTCATCGCCTTGGCCGTCCAGGGCAGAGGACGGGGAGAAACTCAGCAGGTTGTTCGTTGCTGAGAGATGCAACGAGGCGGCTGTTGTAGCCGAATTCGGTGTGGCGCTCTCCGTAGCCGCATCGGCTCTGACAAGTGGCTTGGCGTCGGCGGAATGCTCTACGGCGTCCGTGTCCAGATCCGAGTCGACGAACTCCTTGCGGCCGTCGTAAAGATCGCGGTCGAGCTGATGCTCGGTGGCTGCGACGATAAAGGCGGTGTTAGAGGCGCCGGCCACGTTGAGCGCGGTGCGGCCCATATCTACGATCTGCGAGATCGGCTGGGCGATGGCGATGAAAGCGATTGGCAGGCCGGTGGCGGCGAAGAGGGAAGTCGCGGTGATGGTGGCGGTTCCAGGCACGCCGACGGTGCCAATGGAGACCAGCAGGGTCAGGGCGACAAGCAACAGATACTGCAACGGAGTGTAATGCATATTCAGTGAGTTGACGGCGAATACCGCGAGCAGCGTGGGCCAGACGCCGGCGCATCCGGGCATGCCCAAATTCGCCCCGAGCGAGGCCACGAACGAGGCGATGTCATCGGGAACGCCGCCTTTGCGCAGCTGGCGTACGGTTACCGGAATGGTGCCAATGCTGGATTCGGAAGTGAAGGCGACCACTCCGGCGGGCCAGAAGAACTTGAAGAAGCGAAGCGGGTTGGTGCGTGTGGTCACGCCGAGGATGGCGGGCTGAACGATGAACATTTGCAGCGCAATGGCGATATAGGCCACGACGAGCACGAGCAGCAGGGGGAGCAGTGCCACGAGATTGCTGTTGGAGATGGCGGCGGCGATTAGTGCGAGCACGGCGTAAGGGGTGAATCCGACGACGATCTGCGTGGCCTTGGAAAGCACGACGTTGCCGGCGTCTACAAAGGTCTTGAACGGTTTGACGGCTGCCTCACCTTTCGGCGTTGAAGCCGCGGCGTTGTAGGCGAGCCCAACCAAGATGGCGAAGATGACGACCGGCACCACCTGGTTGGCGGCCCAGTTGGCTACGAGGTTCGAGGGGAAAAGCCCGACGATGGTGTCGAGCACCGGTGGCACGTGCTTGGCCTGGTAGTGCTGCGGCATGGCCACGTCGAAGCCCTTACCCACTCCGAATGCCAGCGCGAGCCCGAGCGTGATAAGTGAGGAGGTCAGCGTGTTCAAAAGCAGGAACACCACGGTTTTGACCCCGATGTTCTTGAGCCGTAGCGACGAGCCGAGATTGGTGATGCTGGCGATGACGCTGAACAGGAGCAGCGGCACGACGATGGCCCCGATGGCGTTCGACCAGACGGTGCCGAATGCGGCGACGTAAGTGGTGTGGCCTTTAAAAATCAGCCCCATCGCGATGCCAAGTACGGTAGCGATGATGACTCGGGCGCTGAACCCGGCCTTCTTGGTGCGGCTCAACACGGCGATTCCGGCGAAGAGCAGAACGGTGACGCCGAGGGCCAGCCAGTTCCAGATTGTTGCGGTCATAATCTTCCTCTCAATTACTTGTATAAAAATATGTATAAATGTATGAAGTGAATGTGTTTTTTGGTAGCCAAAATCTTATTTTGGTGCGTTTTAAATGCGTTTACATTCGTCTATTCCATAAGAAATAAAAGGAATGCAGCAAGATTTTGGCTATTTATGTGAAGAGCTGGCGTTTCCGTCGCGAAAACTTACAAGAGTTGGAATATTCCGTTAATGAAATAAAAACGGTATAAATTATTCATCCAATTGAATATCGGTTAGAGCCCAATATGCCAACTGGCCAACAACACCTGAAAAAGAATGCGAAAATGTAGCGGCGAAATATCGAGGTTTCAGCGACAACAAGACATCGTCATACAAGACATCATCGTGTGCAGACGAGAGTTACAGTTGACGGCGGAACGATAGAGTCCATAGCCGTTGCTGCTGTCCGCAGAAGAAATTTGAGATGTCATAAACGCAACGATAACCGATGGGGACGAAATTCGCAATAGCGAATCTCAAAAAATGAGATTTTCGTATCAAAGAAAAAGTTACGACGTGCGGCAGCCTCGACGCGCGTAGGAAAACTCAGCATATAAAAAGGGCTAACGGCGAATCGCTCGTCAGCCCAATTGGATTGATAAATGTATTCAGGCGGCTTTTGTTGTGGGGGTTTGCGCCTCGATGCCGTTCTCGTGCTTCTCGCTTTTCAGCTGCGTCTTCTCGTTGTCGCGGCGGACGATCTCCTTCGCAATCGATTCGATGTTGCACAAACGCAGGGCATTGTCGCCGCGTACGCCCGAAGCCTCTTCGTTGCTGACAACGCCGGTTTTCACCAGTGCGTCTACGGGGTTGATGCCGTAGCTTCGCGCGATAGAGATGATTTCGTCGGTCGCCAGTTCGTTTGACTTGAAGCGCTTATAAAGGGTGGCATAGGGGATGCCAGCTTGTTGCGAGATTCTGTTGATAGAATCGTCGTGCGTGATTTCTCGTAGCCATTCAATGTGATTATGTCGAATTTTTTCCATGTTTTTATTTTCCGATAATTCGGGTGAAAATGTAAGAGGTAAAAATTAATTAAACGTTTGATGTTTTCAGAAGTATTTATTTTTTTGATAATTGGGCATACGGTTTAGTCGATATAATATCTTGTCTAATATGCCTGTAAAGCGTTGATATTATGGGGCAAGTGGCGTATAATGAAGTGTGAACGGCAGCTCCGTTGTAGACGGTGGTCAAAAACATAACGTTCATATATTCTTTTTGGCATACATTAATCGATTTAGAAAAAAATTAGAAAAAATTATATAAAACGTTAATAATTTTGTTATTAGCTTAATTTACCTTTTTTGTCTAATGCATGAATGTTTCTTTATACCTTTACAACGGCGCGAATCGGTTCAACTCAGCCTGCTTAAACCGCGCAAGTCAAGGCGCAAGTTGAGTCATACAAAGCCTTATTCGCCAGACTCAGTTCCCTCGTGGTCAAAGTCTCCGGATGTTTTCGATGAGGCCGCAGAGGTTATTCCTCTTCCTACGGCGTCTCGCCTCACGATTTCTTTTGCGATTTCGTTGATGCTGCAGAGCTTCAGGGCATTGTTTCCCCGAACATCGGTGGCTTCATCCTTCTCAATGACGTTGTTTTGGACCAATGCCTCCACGGGGTTGATGTTGTAGCCGCGGGCGATTGCGATGATTTCGTCGGTGGCAAGCGTGTTCGATTGGAAGCGTTTATAGAGGGTCGTATAGGGAATTCCGCTCAAACGGGAGATTTTATTGATGGAGTCGTCATGCGTAATGCGCTTCAGCCATTCGATCGGGTTGCTACTCGTGTTTTCGTTCATATATTTATTATGCAATGTTTTACCTTAAAAAGTAATCACCAAAACTGAAACGTTTGATGTGAAAGAGAGATATGCCATAAATAAACAATATGAAGTGATAATAGTTACTGTGAATAGATTACTGTGAAATAAAAGACGGCTTTGATGTTTTATTTCCAGCTTGCCGTATTTCCTTGATATTATGCGCTTTATGTGTTGCTGAAGGCCTCTCCTTACTGGATTCTTCGACATAAATGCTCGATGCACAATAGCTGCGAAAATGCGGGGTTGAATCATTTGTGAGATTCTACAAATTTCGGCAATAGCGGAATCCACTGTTTTCGTTAAAGCATATAGGCGAGCTACAGCATCGATAGAATTGCCAAATATCAAACGTTTACCTTAAACAGGCATCAACTCGATATCTGACAATATTGCGGTTCCCTGGAACTTGCTCTTCGGAGGTGATTTTAAGACAGGTCGCTATTCAAGCTTCGCTTTCAGGATTCGTTAAGGCCGGCCAGAGGAGCATTCATTGACTCGTTGCTTCGCCTCACGATTTCCTGGGCTATGGCGTCGATGCTGCACAGTCTCAGTGAGTTTTCGCCACGCACACCGGAGGCCTCGTCGGTGCTGATGACGCCCGTGTCCACCAAGGCGTTGATCGGGTTGATTCCGTAGCATCGTGCGATGGTGATGATTTCGTCGGTCGCCAGTTCGTTGGATTGGTAGCGCTTGTAAAGCGTCGCATACGGGATTTTGGTGCGCCTGGCGATGCTGTTGATGGAGTCGTCGTGAGTGATTCGACGCAACCACATAATTTGGTTGCCGGATGTATTCGTTTTTTCCATATTGTTATTTTCTGATAACTGTGTAAAAAAAGAAAGGCCCCGAAATTAGTGATTACGTTTGACGTTGACGTATATTACGCTAATTTCGGAATGTCGCTCGTCTTTAGTGATGATCCGCCTGATACAGATAGTGGGTAAGTTAGTTTTTAGTAGTGTTTTCTGACTTTTCTCTCACATGGAAGTGCGGCATTGATATGGTACTGAAGGTCAATATAAAATGTTGAAAATAGTTGAAATAGATAAATGAAAATTATTTGCGTCAAAAGTTTTTAAAAAAATTTTTAAATTAATTATTAAAAAAGAATAATGCCTAGTTTTTTCGTTCTCGGCATAAAATGCGCTTGTTTCATATTACGTTCTTTGTTTACTTCTCTATATGTTGGAGGTGTGAGGTGATTGGCGCCCGCATTGTACGTTATTAGGCGTGTTGTCGCGATATTTTGCGGCTGAACGTGTATAGTGGGGCTTGAGCTTCGAGGGGGAGGAACCCCGAAAGGCCCCACTCATAATGGAATGAAAGTGCGGAAATTCGTCGGCCGAAGTTGGCTTGCGGGTGGATGCAAAACCCCTTCACTACGGATCGTTCGGCACGTACCTGCCGATGAAAGGAACTATATATTATGGCAAAAGTCGTATTTGACCATGTCACTCGTATCTACCCGGGCAATACGGAGCCCTCGGTATCTGATCTCTCACTCGACATCAAAGATGGTGAATTCCTCGTGCTCGTCGGCCCTTCTGGCTGCGGCAAGTCAACGACCCTGCGTATGCTCGCAGGCCTTGAGGAAGTCAACAAGGGCAAGATTTTCATCGGTGATAAGGACGTCACGACGATGCAGCCGAAAGACCGCGATATCGCCATGGTCTTCCAGAACTACGCACTGTATCCGCACATGACCGTTGCCGACAACATGGGCTTCGCCCTGAAGATTGCCGGCGTTCCGAAGGACGAGATTCGTCAGCGCGTCGAAGAGGCAGCCAAGGTCCTCGACCTGACCGAATTCCTCGATCGCAAGCCGAAGGCCCTTTCCGGTGGTCAGCGTCAGCGTGTCGCCATGGGCCGCGCAATCGTTCGTAAGCCTAAGGTCTTCCTGATGGATGAGCCGCTTTCCAACTTGGATGCAAAGCTCCGTGTGCAGACCCGTACCCAGATTGCAGCACTGCAGCGCCAGCTCGGCGTCACCACCCTTTACGTCACCCACGATCAGACCGAGGCTCTGACGATGGGCGACCGCATCGCCGTCATCAAGCTGGGCATTCTCCAGCAGGTCGGCGCCCCGACCGAGCTGTATGACAAGCCGAAGAACGTCTTCGTCGCCGGCTTCATTGGCTCGCCTTCCATGAACATCAACACCCACCCCGTCGTCAACGGCAGGGCGAAGATCGGCAGCGACACCATCGAACTCGACAAGGACGCCGTCGCCAAGCTCACTCCGGAAGACAAGGGCCGCATCGTCGTCGGCTTCCGTCCTGAGGATGCTTCGCTTGCGACCGCCGACGATCCCAACGCCTTCGCGCTGAAGGTCGAGAACGTCGAGGATCTGGGCTCTGATGGCTACATCTACGGCAACATTGTCACTGATGGCTCCGTGGCCGAGTCCACCGCCACGATGTCCGACCAGAACAAGCTGACCACGATTCGTGTTAATCCGCGTGATCTGCCGAAGGTCGGTGACACCGTCAAGATCAAGATTGACCCGTCCAAGATGCACCTCTTCTCCCCGGCTTCCGAGCTGCGCCTGAACTGATTCGCGTCTTCGCGTCGTTTAGCTGAAAGGGTCCGTACATTCGTGTGCGGGCCCTTTCCGTTTGCTCGCGTTTGTGATGCTGGTAGTCCTGTCGGCGTCACGTTTGCAATATTCAGGAGTGTTCGCTTGCAGATGTGACGCTGGTAATGCGTATGGCGTCACGTTTGCAATAAGATGGCAAGAGGGGATGGATATATCAGCTGCTGACAATGAGGGAAACTATCCTACGCGGGCGGTAGATTGAGAGGTATGGAAATAAGTGGTGGGATGCAAGGAATGCAGATGGATCCGCGGGCGCTGAAGGCGACGTCCGTAACGACCGCCGAGGCCGGGGACGTCGACGTTCCTGAGCCCAAGGCACTGCAGATCACTGCCGCGAGCTCGAATCCTAAAATGTTCACTTTGCCGTGGGAAAAGCCGCTGGCGACCTGGCCCAAGGAACTGCTGGCGAACCTGCCGCGAGGCATTTCCCGGCACGTCGTTCGTTTCGTTCACGTCGGCGACGAGATCTACGCGATGAAGGAGATTACCAGCCGCGTGGCCGCGCACGAATACGAGCTGCTCCGCCGTCTACAGAAGCTCGAGCTGCCTACAGTCACTCCGATTGCCGTGGTTACCGGTCGGCATACGCGCGAAGGCGAGCCGTTGGAATCGATTCTGGTTACCAAACAGCTCAAGTTCTCGCTGCCATATCGTGCCTTGTTCGCCGGCAACTTGCGCCCTGACACTGCCGACCGCCTGATCGATGCGCTTGCGGTGCTCATGGTGCGTCTGCATCTTTCCGGCTTCTATTGGGGCGATGTTTCTCTTTCCAACGTCCTCTTCTTGCGTGACGCTGACGCGTTCTCGGCTTTCTTGGTCGACGCGGAAACCGGTGCGCTTTACACGACGCTGACCGACGGCCAACGCAGCTATGATATGGACCTCGCCCGCACTAATATCATCGGAGAGCTGATGGATTTGAGTTCCGGCAAGTTGCTGCCCGACGAGGTCGATGAGGTCGAGGTCGGCGACCGGCTCATCGAGCGCTATGACTCGCTGTGGAGTGCGTTGACCGACGAGGAGGACTTCGGGCTCGATGAGATGTGGAAGATCGAGAAGCGCGTCAACAAGCTCAACGATTTGGGCTTCGACGTCGATGAGCTCGAGGTCAAGACCGCCGCCGATGGCAAGCGCGTGCTGGTGCGGCCTCGCGTGGTCGACGCCGGGTATGCCTCCCGCAAGCTTTTGCGGCTCACGGGCCTCGACGTGCAGGAGAATCAGGCACGTCGGTTGTTGAACGACCTCGATGCCTATCGTGCCTCCACTTGGCGTGACGGCGAGGAGCTGGAAATCGTTGCGACCGACTGGATGCGCGAGGTCTTCGAGCCCGTCGTGCGCATGATTCCCAAGGAATACCGTTCCAAGATCGAGCCGGCCCAGTTCTTCCATGAGGTTCTGCAGAATCGTTGGTATATGGCCGAAAAGGCGGGGCACGACGTGTCCACGGCCGTCGCCGCGAGTGATTATATCAAGCACAATCTGCCTGATTACAATATCGATTCCAAGGCGCTCGCCGAAATCAACGCCGACGCGGATTCCGGCGTGGTCGATGACAGCTCGACCTACGACGAAGTTGCGGATGGCTTGGACGATGAAGGAAACGGCGACACTGCAGACACCGTGGGTTCCGACAATGATGATGTCGACAGCATCAGCCGCGGCGATTATGCCGATCTTGGTGACGGTTTAGGTAACTTGGGAGAGACGCTAAGCGCCAGCGGTGATGACGGGATTAACCGCGATACCAAAGTATCCGAGGATTTGTGGCCAACGACTCCCGACCCCGTGCTCACGGCGCGAGGTGCGCGCGGCTCGAGCGATGACCGACAATCTGCAGAAGCCGGTTCCGCGGCTAGTTCCGGATCTGCTGCCGGTACTGATGCTTCGGGTTCCGGCCCTGCGGCTGTTGGCGATGCCGAGGTCGGCGGCACTGCCACGTCGACGAACAAGGCAGATGGCGATGATGACGACTACGATCCGGCCGAATACGATCAGGATGCCGCTGTCTGGAGCCACTGAGTTTTTGCATGCAGATACGAAAATCTCCCATTGGAATTATTCCCGCGGGAGATTTTCATTTGTCAGCGGATGCCAAGAATCCGGTAGAAAGGTCCTTGGCTATTCGGCGTTATCGGCCTTTTCGCCGGCCTTGCTGCGGGCGCGGGAGACGGCGTAGAGGCTGATGCCGGCGGCAACCGAGGCGTTGAGCGACTCGACTTCGCTGGAAATCGGGATGCTGGCGATGGAATCGCAAGCCTCGCGCACCAAACGGCTCAGGCCCTTGCCCTCTGATCCCAGCACGACCACGAGCGGGTCGGTCTCGAAGCCGCTTTCGCCGACGATGGCATCGCCGCCGCCGTCAAGCCCGACCACGTAGTAGCTGCGCTCCTTCAACGCTTCGATGGCCTTGGTCAGATTGACCACGCGGGCGACGGGCAAGTGCGCGGCGGCGCCGGCCGAGACCTTCCAAGCCGCGGCGTTGACGGAAGCTGAGCGCCGTTCCGGCAGAATGACGCCGTTGGCGCCGAAAGCGGCCGCAGAACGTATTACAGCTCCGAGATTCTGAGGGTCGGTGACACCGTCAAGCGCGATGAAGAGCGGACGCGCGTTGATACGGGCGCTTTGCGAATCCGCCTCTTCCATGGCATGCGATTTCTTGTCGGCGCGATCGGCCAGATCGGCCAGCGTGTGGTACTGGTAGGGCTGCACCTTCAAAATGATGCCCTGATGATTGCGCGAGTGGGCGATGCGGTCCATCTCCAGCCGGTCGGCCTCAAGCAGGTTGAGCCCCTGCATGCCGGCGAGCTTCACGATTTCGCGGGTACGGTCGTCGTGCTCGATGCGGTTGGCGATATAGAGCTGTGTGCTTGGCACGCCCACCCGTAGCGCTTCGAGCACCGCGTTGCGGCCGACCACCAGATCATCGGAATCCGAAGTATAGTGTGCCGCGCGGCGACGTGCCGCCAGTCGCGGATCGGCGAAGCGGCGCTTCTCATTCTGCTTCTTGGCACGGTATGCCTTGTGGTACACGCGGTCCTCGGCTTTGGGCGTCGGCCCGCGGCCCTTCAATGCGTTGCGATGTTTTCCGCCCGAACCTTTGACTGGGCCCTTCTTGTTAGTCATACTCCCAATTGTCCCAGCACCCCGCGCCAAGCCTGCTATCGGTGAGCTCGGGTTGCGTTCGTCGGCAGGTGTGTGGGTTCGTCTCGGAGGGTTGGCAGAGATGCGTTGAAAAGCAGAAAAAGACCGCTGAAATCTGCTTTTCAACGCAATAGCCCAAAGAGATGCGTTCGAAAGCAGATTAACGGCTACCTAAAGCTGCTTTTTAACGCAGGTACATCGGGACATGCGTCAAAAAGCAGAAAAGGGACCGCCTAAGTCTGCTTTCGGACGCGAAACTTGCTAAACAAACCAAGTCGGTTGGAAAGCGGTTGGAAAGCGGTTGGAAAGCGGTTGGAAAGCGGTTGGAAAGCGGTTGGAAAGCGGCTGGAAAGCGGCTGGAAAGCGGCTGGAAAGCGGTTGGAAAGCGGCTGGATGGCAGCTCTTGTTCGCTGCTCAGTGCTGCTGAGAGTGCCGTTCAGTCCTTGATCTCGGCCTTGTAGAAGTTGACGTAGGAACGTGAGGGGGTGGGACCACGCTGGCCCTGATAGTGCGAACCGACGCCGGTGGAGCCATACGGGTGCGCGGCGGGGGAGCTCAGCTCGAAGAAGCACATCTGCCCGATTTTCATCCCCGGCCACAGTTTCACCGGCAGCGTGCTGACGTTCGAAAGTTCGAGCGTAATGTGGCCTTCAAAGCCGGGGTCTATAAAGCCAGCAGTGGAATGGGTCAGAATCCCCAAGCGTCCCAGCGAGCTTTTGCCCTCGAGACGTGCGGCCATGGTGCCGTCAAGCTTGACATACTCCCAAGTGGAAGCCAAGGCGAATTCGCCGGGGTGCATGATCCACGGTTCGTCGGGGCCGACCTCAAACTGTTCGGTCAGGTCGCCCTGATTTTCCGCCGGATCGACGTAAGTGTAGGCGTGATTATTGAACAGCCTGAAATACCGGTCGAGCCGCACGTCGATGGAGGCGGGCTGCACCATTTCGGGCGTCCACGGGTCCAGCGAGATATGGCCGTCGGCCTGGGCGGCGAGGATGTCGCGATCGGACAGCAGCATAGGTTCCTCCAGATGTCGGTTTGCCTGCCAGCGTTTGGTGCGACGCGGTCTGAAAGAAAACATCGCGCCGAGCTCACACGGCAATGGCTTATTCTGCTATAAGTGTAGACGTTGCGGCGGTCTGACATCCGCGAGCGTTGGCAGACTGCCGCATTTTTCCTCGAAATCGGCCATCAAAACCTAAAAATAGGCAAAAATAGCCTAAATTTTCAGCTAATTCTCAGCTAATCCGATTCTTGCACCAAGGATTGTGTAGTTATATAAGAACTGTCAGCAAGAGCTGACCGGTAATCTTGAGGTTTGGATTTTCCGATAATTGAACCCTTTCTTCTTCTCTCTTCTCTTCCCCGGTGCGTTCCTAGCACCGGGGTTTCTCTTTTCTTCTACGTCTTTGAGTTCTCAGCCGCGTGTGGGTCGCTTCGCAATCTGACGACATCCCGTTGACGGCGTTCAGTTATAAACCACCTATGCTGTGGCCTATAACCGGTCACATCAGATATGCCGTTTTCCGGCATCTATGCGAGGTAGACTAAAGTCAATGGTTCGTTTCGCAAGCGGATTTGTGAGGTATTTGTTATAGGTCCGCTGTCCGGAATCGCTGGCCATATATTTATTTATATTGCAAAATGGATTCGTCAGACGGGACAAAGCGTATGAAAGAGGATTCCGACCACCATGGCAATCAGACCGGTTCTCCACGCCCGCAGGCCCGAAATGACTCTCAACCGAATAATGCGCGTATATACAACGTCAATGACTTGCGCCGTCAAAGTCCAGAGGCGCAGCGCATGGTCCGACGCCACAAGTCGTTTGTCGTCAGCGCGATAGTGGTCATCGTCGTTGTTGCTCTGATCGCCGTGGCGCTAGTCGTCTCACTCCAAACGCTTAAGCGTAATACAAATTCCGCTGCCGGTAATAATCCCGATATCAGCGTGCTCAAGGGCAAAACCAAGGCTCCTGAGGGAGATCCCGCTCAAATGAAGCAGAGCATCGAAAAAGTCGCCGGAACCTGTTCAAAAGGTTGGATGGATGTCGATGTTTCGGGTGAGTTGGCAGGTGCCTCCGCTGCGTCATTCTGCGCCTCGACGCAAGTTGCGTTCATCACGTTCCAGACGAAGGCAGCGGCTTCTATGGACGGCGACATGGTGCGCTCGCAGGCGCACAACCTCATCAGCCAATATGCCGGCAGTAAAGTGGACGAGAAAAACCTGCGGATTTTGAGCAATGACTTGTGGATGGCCGTTGGCAACGCGAAGGCGATGAAGGCCTTGCAGCAGCAGTGGGGCGGCAAGCTCGAACCGATTGAATCAAGTTCTGAGCAGTAGCTTATATTGCTTTTAGCCGGGCAGGTGCTCTTCAGAGAGCTTTGCGGGATATTGGATTTCTGTTGAATTCGTTGGATTGGTATTCATCGGTTCCGTACCGCTTTCTCATACCGAATTCCCGGTGAACATTTGCAGCCGGTGTTGAGCTTAGTGCTTATCATGGGAGTATGAGCGATGAAGCAATGAACAGCGAACATTCCGGTGAATCAGATGGCACGGCAAACGGCGGGAATGATTTGATCGGCCGCAAGTCCGACGCCATCCCAGGGCGCTTTGGCGACCCGATGGAGATTTCGCACGTCATCTATTCGCAGGGCGGCGGCAAGGCGCGTCCGACGCGGCCGATGTTCCTGTGCCTGCACGGCTGGGGTTCGAATGAGCAGGATTTGGCGCAGATGATGCGTTATGTCGCACCCGGCAATGATTACGTTTCCCTGCGTGCCCCGCTGGTGCTGCAGGCCGAAGGACCTGGGGAGTTCGGTAGCGGTTCTGGTGCGTATAGCTGGTTCCATGACGGTGTGCCCACCGGTGAGGACTTGGACAGGGATATTTTCGCGGCGGCTACGGCCGTCGACAACTGGGTCGGTGAGCATATCGATCCGGAGCGCGAGTTGGTGCCGATCGGGTTCTCGCAGGGTGCGGCGCTAGCGATTCATCTTTTGCGGGTTCATCCCGAGCGTTACCGCGCGGTCGCGGCGCTTTCCGGTTTTGTCGCCCCCGGTCAAGTTCCGGGAACGGCTCCGGCCGACGACCGGCTTGCGGATATGGAAAAGCCGGTCTTTTATGGTTACGGTGACCGTGATAATGTCCTGCCGAAGTACGAGATTTACGGCGCGACCGCTTGGCTTGAGGAACATACGTGGCTGACGGTGAAGAATTATCACCAGCTCGACCACGCCGTGAGCCCGGCGGAGTTCACGGACCTCACCCAATGGCTCCTCCTCAACAACATCTCGTCCGGCGTCGTCTGATCTATTACAGTTCCGCTTCTGCGTCAACTTGCTGACGCGCTGAGCCGTTAAGCGGAAAGCCCAGTGGGCTTTCCGTAGGTGAAGAGAGCGCGATGCTCGAGCGCGAAAGAGTGATAAGAGCTCAAGTGGAGTATGTGTTTTCAACACCACAGGCCCTGTGGGCTCCGCGTAGCCGAAGTGAGCGCGATGTATCGAGTAGCCGAAGTGAGCGCGATGTATCGAGCGCGAAAGAGCGAGTTGTAGGTTTAGAGTGTAAAGCCAGATTGCCTTTTACACTTATCCCCAGGCATCGACCTGGCGAGCCGTTAAGCGCGAAGCCCTGTGGGCTCCGCGTAGGTGAGCTGAGCACGCCTTACGCGTGCGAAGGATGCAAGTTGAATGAGGACCTCTTGCACAGTTAGATAACCTCTATAATTCGGCCTCAGCGTCAACTTGCTGAGGCGTTAAGCGCGAAGCCCTGTGGGCTCCGCGTAGCCGAAGTGAGCACGCTTACGCGTGCGAAGGATGCAGGTCGAAACGGGCGTTCTTCGCACAGTCAGGTGCCGGTTAGAGTTCAGCTTCCGCATCGACCTGCATCACATACACATTTCGCCTCAAATGCTTCGCCTGATTACGCGAAATTTCCCCGGAATCGAGCATGTCCTGAATGACGCCGAGCTCGATGGAGTAGCTTTCGTGCTTGACCTCGTCGATCTGCGGAGCGGCCTTCGCTGCGGCCGCGACGTCCTTGCGGCTTCGCAGCTCGGCTCGCGCGCGTCGGTAGTCGCGCAGCAGCAGCGTGCAGTATTCGGATTTATAGGTACCGCTGCGCATTTCCTTGTAAAGCCGGTTGATGACGTGATCGATGGCGTCGATTTGGGTTGCTCTCAGATAGTAGTAAATTTCATTCTCATTGAGCATCGGGGCGGTTCGGCGGAACTTGTTGTTTGCCCGCCTTGCAAATGTCGTGATTTGACGCCGCAGCGCATGCACGCGCCCGCGAATCTGCGAGACCGCGCGATGGTGGGTTTTCTTGTCGGCCGTATGCCGCAGCGTGTTCATGATCTGGTCCATCATGCGCTCGCAGGCCTCGATCTGCAGCTGACGATTGTGCTCGTTCATCTGCGTATCGGCCTGGGTGTTCGCAAGGCGGTCGCGTACGTAATCCTTTTCCCAATGCAGTGCGTCGATCTGCAAGGTCTCGAATTCCTCGACATTGAATCCGCCGATGCGTTGGCGCAGGCGGGTGATGCGGTTGTTGTAGGAGTCGATGACCGGCAGAATCACGCGACGGTTGTCGTCGGTGACGCGGTTTGAAAGTTCCTGTATGGTGCGCGTGAGTTCTTCGATGGTGATTTCGATGAGTTTTTCGGATTCGTCGGCATCGTCTTTGGCGGGTGCGAGCAGCGGCAGCATGAAGTTGGCCAGCAGCAGGGTCAGGACGATAACTCCGGAGGCTATGAAAATCAGTTCGTTGCGCATCGGGAAGGCAGCGCCGGACGCGACGGTGTAGGGGATAGTGAACATCAACGCGAGGGTAATGGTGCCCTTCGGCCCGCCGAAGGTCATTACCGCCGAATCTCGCAGCGAGCGGGCTTTCAGAGTGACTCGTTTGCCGGTTTCGCGGTCGCGCGTGGGTGCCGCGATGAGCCAGACCCAGAGGAACCGGATGGCGATGGCGACGACGGTGACCAGCAGAATAATGCTGACCAAAGCGGTATTGCTGACATTGTGATCGTCCCAGCTGGCCCGCATGGCTCCCGGCAGCTGCATGCCGAGCAGGATGAACACGGTGCCGTTCAGGACGAACGAGAGTACGGTCCACACGCTGTTCGAGACGATATTGGTGCGGGCGACGTTTGGCCCGCCGATGCCGTTGCGGTCGAAATGGACAGTCAAACCGAAGGCGACCACGGCGAGGATGCCGGAAATATGGAGTTCTTCAGCCCCAAGGAAGACGAGGAACGGCAGGAACAGTTCCATCAAGATTCGTGTGGTCATCGTTTCCCAGCCAAGTTGCCGGGCCAGGGTAAAGATCCAGTTGGCGATGAAGCCCGCCACGATGCCGATGATGATTCCGCCGAAGAACGAGAGTAGGAAATCTTTTGTGGCGCTCGCCATCGAGAAGGAGCCGGTGACTGCGGCCAGAATCGAGAACTGGAAGCCGATAACGCCGGAAGCGTCGTTGAACAGCGATTCGCCGGTCAATATGCCGGATTGTTCCTTAGTAAACGAGGCTTCGCTGGAAAGTGAGGACACGGCCACCGCGTCGGTCGGTCCGAGCGCTGCGCCCAACGCGAACGCCGCCGCCAGCGGGATGACCGGCCACACCGCGTGCAGCATGAATCCCACGACGGCCATGGTTCCCAGCGCTAGGCCAATGGCCATGGGCAGAGAGAATTTCAACGTTTTGAAGAGCATTCGCTTGTCGATTTCGTGAGCCTCGACGTAGAGCAGCGGTGCGATAAACAGAACCATGAACAGTTCAGGGTCAAGTTTGACGTGCGGGAACGCAGGCAGGAAGGCGAGGGCGACACCCAGCGCAATCTGGACAAGTGGGGTCGATATTCGCGGAATGAACCGGCTGATGAATGATGAGAGGACGACGGCCCCCAGAATGCAGAGGATCAGCTCGAAAATTGCCACGGATTTCGATTCCTTTCTTGTAGGCTTCTTTGCGTTTTGCTTGTATTCAGTTGTTCGGACATATTCGGACACTATCTCTATTCACTATATCGAATCGGTATTTCGACATTATGCCTCAAGCTTTGCGGATAGCTTTTAGACTAGAAATTATGGATTCTGCGAGTATGCGAAGTGCGATGGGCGAGGCCCTTGAGTTGGCGCGGGAGGCTGCGAACGCTGGGGAAGTTCCGGTAGGTGCGGTCGTGCTCGATGCTGATGGCAAGATTATCGGCCGCGGCTGCAATCGGCGTGAGACCGATGGCGATCCGCTTGCCCACGCCGAGGTGATGGCGATGCGGGAGGCCGTGAAATCGCGAAACAACCTTCAGCAGGCGTGCGAAGCTGGCAATACAGTCATCTCTCGAAACAGCGGCAATTCACTAAAGCTGCCAAATGCTTGGAATCTCGCCGAATGCACCTTGGTGGTCACGCTTGAACCGTGCCCGATGTGCGCTGGAGCTGTATTGCAAACTCATATTGGTCGCATCGTCTTCGGTGCGTGGGACGCAAAACTCGGCGCATGCGGTTCGGTCTGGGATATTCCTCGTGACCCGCACGTAGGCAGCCGTCCCGAAGTCATTGGCGGTGTGCGCGAACAGGAATGTGCGGATTTGTTGGCGAAGTTTTTCGCGGGGAAGCGTTCAGCGAGCGGCTGTAAATGAACGTTTTCTAGCATCTTCATAACGTTATGCCGGAAACTGCTCACTAGAGTCGTGTAAATGGCCGTTTTCTTGCTTTTCTTGACGTGAGTGCTAGAAAACGGCCGCTGAATCTTTTGGTTCTTGCTCAACGCTTATTTGCGCGGCAACTTCGGCCCGATGCCGGGCGTAATCTTCAGTGCCGTCCAAGCGGAACGCAACAGGATGATAAAGAGGTAGGCCGCGAGCAGGTACGAGCCCACTTTCGCCGAGACGAACGCGGCGATCCAAGCCCCCAGCGGCGTGCCACAAGCCGCTGCGATGCCAATGATCAGGCCGTTCTTGAGATGTACCAGCCCGCGTTTCCAGTTGGCGATGGTGCCGGTGATGGCACTGGGGAACATAGCCAGCAGCGAGGTACCGCGTGCGATCAAATCGCTTGCACCGAAGAAAAGCGAAAGCGCCGGCACGGTGACGGCCCCGCCGCCAATGCCAAGCAGCGCCGAAAGCATGCCGATGAGCACGCCAAGCAGCACGAGCAGAATGCCTTTGGCCACGGTCAAGTGGATGCTGGAGTTGCGCGAGGGCGTCAATACCAGCTGGCTGACCACAACGAACGCCAGGAACGCCACGAAGAACCAGCGCAGGAACACTTCGGAAAGCCGGGAAAGCAGCCAGCTGCCGATTTGTGAGCCGATAATCGTGCCGACCACCATCAGGATTGCCGCGATCCAATCGACGTGCCCGCTCATTGCGTAGGAAATCACGCCGGAAATCGAAAGCGGAATAATCGCTGCAAGCGAGGTAGCTGCCGCGTGCCGTTGTGTCATTCCCAGCCACACGAGCGCCGGCACAATAATCGAGCCGCCGCCGATGCCGAAAAGCCCTGAAAAGAAGCCTGCAATCAAACCAACCGCAATCATAATAACGATCTGCTGCACCGGACCGCGCGTAACGGGCGTTTCTTCCGGGACGCTCTCTTCAGTACTTTCCTCGACTTTCGCAGTTGCTTTGCCCTTGCTCGCAGTTGCCGATTCCTGATGGCTCTGCTCATTCCGGTTCTCGTGCGTTTCCTGGGTTCCCGAATTTTCCTGCGATTCATGCGTTTGCCGAGTATCCGCTGATTGTTCCCTCATATCTGCCTCTTCACGTTCGAGTGTTGTGTGATATCCGCACCGTTACTCCGTTATAGGGGTAATAATAATTGGAAAACAAAAATTTCCCATATTCAGGTTAAGAATATGGGAAATTTCGTTGATACCGGTATCCGTTTATACCAACACGCCTTCATCCATGAATTTCTGCACGTCCGGCTGCAAATGCTCGTAGCGCTCACGTGTCCCGTCGAAATCGACGAAGAAAAGCTTGTACCAAGTCAGGAATGTGAAGATATTCCAAATTTGGCGACGTGCGTCCACTTTGCCGTCGAAGTTGTCTTGCAGCAATGTCAGAATCCGGTCCTGCTCGAAGAACTGCCCGACCCATTCCTCTGAGAACAGCGAACGTACCTGGGCGCAGTACTTTTCCTCGCGCAGCCAGCTTTTGATCGGCACCGGGAAGCCGAGCTTGGGGCGCTTTGCCCAATCCTTCGGCAGATGCCTCGCGGCGGCCTTGCGGAAGATGTCCTTGGAATCATGGCTGTTCAGCAGCTTCGAGGAGGGGATGGTGTTGGCGAGCTCAGCCACCTTCCGGTCGAGATACGGCACGCGCAGCTCTAGGGAATGAGCCATCGAAATTTTGTCGGCCTTCTGCAGAATATCGCTCAACATGAAGTGGTGCAGATCGATATATTGCATCTGCTTGACTTCCTCGGCATCGGAGACCTTGTCAAAATCCTCCTGATAGATCCCATTGACAGTCAGCGAGTTTCGATATTCCGGTTGCAACACGTCGTTGGCCTGTTGCGAGGTGAAAATCGAAGGCTGGTCCATGTCGTATACCCACGCCTGACCGTTGTAATAGTCACGCGGTTTGGCGGCTTGGGTGTAAAGCTGGGTCTTGCCTGGGAAATCCGGCATCTTCTTGATGGCGCCGGCGATACCGCGTCGCATACCGTCGGGCAGCTTGTGGATATCGGCCGCGATGGCACGAATCGTCTTGTTCTTGGTATGCACGCCGTAATTGATATAGCCTGCGAACAGCTCGTCCGCGCCTTCGCCGGAAAGCACGACGGTCACCTTCTTGCGGGCCAGGCGGCAGAGATACCACAGCGGAATCACTGAAGGGTTCGCGTCCGGTTCGTCCAGATGATATTGCATTTCGGCGAAGTCGCGGAACGCCTCGTCGCCCTTCACACTGGTCTGGTTGAAGTGCAGGCCTTCGTGGTCCGCGAGCTGCTTGGCCACGCTGGCCTCGTCGAACGGACCTTCGTCGAAGTTGATGCTGAATACCTCTTCGGGCTTCAAAATAGTGGTCACGTAGCTGGAGTCCACACCCTCGGAAAGGAAAGCCCCCACCGGCACGTCGGCGATATGATGGGCCTCAACGGATTCTTCGACAGTCTTGTCAATCTCGTCGATGGTCTCTTCGTCGCTGCGCTGGTAATCGATGTCGTAGTGCGCGTCCCAATATTCGTGAATGTCGAGCTTGTCGTCCTTGAACTCGAACCAATGGCCCGCCGGGAAGCGGTAGACGCCTTTGAAGAACGTCTCCTTGAGGTCGTTGTACTGGTTCATCAAGAACGGCTTGACAGCTTTCTCGTTGAGTTCCTTCTTGAAGTTCGGATGCACCAGGAACGATTTGATTTCCGAGCCGATAATGAAGGTGCCGTTTTCGTGGTAGTAATAAAGCGGCTTGATGCCAAAGAAGTCGCGTGCGCCGAACATGGCCTTTTTGTTGTCGTCCCAGATGAGGAAGGCGAACATGCCGCGCACCCGCGAAAGCAGCCCCTCCATGCCCCACTCTTCGTAACCGTGTAGCAGCACTTCGGTGTCGGCCTCGGTGCGGAAGGTGTGCCCCGCCGCCAGCAGCTCTTTGCGCAGGCTCTTGTAGTTGTAAATCTCGCCGTTGAAGGTGATGAGGATGGACTCGTCCTCGTTGAAGATCGGCTGCTTGCCGCCCTTGAGATCGATGACGCTCAGACGCCGGAAACCCATGGCCACCTGGTCGTTCGTGTAGTATCCGCTGCCTTTGACGTTCGGCCCGCGATGCTGGATCATCTTCATCATCGAATGGATGGTCAGATCCTTGTCGAGCACGCTTTTATCGCAGAAAGCAACTATTCCGCACATGTGTCCTCCTCTGGGTTATCTCGCATATCGTAGCCCATACCCGTGTCTTGTATTCGCCGTTGGCTTTGCCGAACTTTTCGGTTTTGTCACGTCCAGCGCAATGGCCGATCGGCCGATGGAAGAGTCCGGAATGTGCGGAATCTCCGGAATATCTGAAATTATCCTGTTATGTATTTTTACGGAATGCAACGCAAAGCGGTTTCAAGGTTCCGCCTTTACCCGAACGATTCTCGCGCATGGCTTTTGTGGGCTAGAATACAAATATAGACATTGCCTGTGTGATGGCAAGCTCGGATTTGCTTCTCGCATACGGCGGTTCCAGCGGCGAAGGAGTATTCATGGCACGTTTGATTATCGTTTCCAATAGGCTTCCAGCTTCACTGCACGCCAAGCCGGATGGCACCTACGCAATGAAGCAAAGTATCGGCGGTTTGGCAACGGCGATTGGCCCTTACCACAAGTCCCACAATGATTGCCTTTGGGTTGGCTGGAGCAGTATCGATCCTGATACGTGTCCGAAAGACGAAATCAAAAACGTCACCGAGGAATTCAAACGTCGTCGTTGCATTCCGATTTTCCTGACACAAAAAGAGGTCGACGGATATTACGCCGGTTATGCCAACGATACGCTGTGGCCGTTGTTCCATGATTTTGCGCACGAGGCCAAGTTCGATTCGTCTACGTGGAAGGTCTATCAGGAGGTCAACCAGAAGTTCGCCGACGCTATCATCGAACTTGTCAATCCCGATGACACCGTGTGGATTCAGGATTATCACCTGATGTTGCTTCCGGCCATGCTGCGTTCCCGCTTCCCCAAGCTCAAGATCGGCTGGTTCCTCCACATTCCGTTCCCAAGCCCCGAGATCTTCCATCAGCTACCCAACGGCAAAGACCTGCTTGAAGGCCTGATGGGTGCGGATTTGCTGGGCTTCCACACCGAGGATTTCTGTGTCAACTTCCTCGCTTCGGTCCGCTCCATTCTCGGCATCGGGGTTGATAAGGACGGCCGTATTCCTGTCGGCAACGGCACGTTGCAGCGTTTCGTCACCGTCGACGCCTTCCCGATCGGCATTGATTATGGCCTCTATCGCCGCAACGCGCATTCCAGCTATGCGCAGGCCATGCGCCACGGCATCGAGGCAGTCAGCGGCAAGCGCACCAGGCGCGTGAGCACTTCTCTTGCTGCAGAATCCGAAGCGGCTGTCGAAGCCAGCGAGCAGGAAGAAAACTGGTGGAGTTCCCATACCGGCGATGAGTTGCCTGAGGTTGAGCTCGCCAGGTCGGCAGCGGCCAAGCGCGGCACCGAAGACAACAAGGTGGTCGTTTCCGTCGATCGTCTCGATTACACCAAGGGCCTGCCCGAGCGCCTGCGCGCGTTTGATTTGATGCTGAGCCGTTACCCGGAGTGGGTCGGCCACGTTACGTATTACCTTTTGGCGACGCCTACGCGTGAAGACGTTGAAACCTACCGCAAGTTGAAGGATCAGGTCGATCAGTTGGTCGGCGAGATTAACGGCAAGTATTCGCTGCTTTCGTGGACTCCTATCCATTACATCACCCGTTCGCTGCCGATCAAGCCGGTCTGTGGCATCTATACGGCCGGTGACGTCGCGTTGGTCACTCCGCTCCGCGATGGCATGAATCTGGTCGCCAAGGAATATCTGGCCGCCCGCGACGGCCGCGATGGTGCGCTGGTGCTTTCCGATGAATGCGGTGCTGCCCGCGAGCTGACGGACGCGTTCATTGTCAATCCTTACGATACGGAAGCGGTTTGCGAGGCGTTGCATTCGGCTTTGGAAATCAGTTCCGGCGAGGCCAAACGCCGCAACGCGGCTATGCAGGCCCGCTTGAAGTACCGCACCGCAGGCCTGTGGAGCGCCGAATTCCTGAGCACACTTCGTCAGGTCAGCGACCCGCGTATGGCCGACCGTCGCCTGCAAAGCGTTCAGCGCGATCATTTGGTCCACGAGTGGGGCCAATCAAAGCGCAAGTTGGTACTGTGCGATTACGACGGCACGCTGACGCAGATCGTCCGTACGCCCGGTCGTGCCAAGCCGACCCATCGTTTGCTTGATTTGTTGCGTGAAGTCGGTTCCATTCCCGATGTGGATCTGTATCTGGTTTCCGGGCGTACCCGCGAGACGATGGAGGAGTGGTTCGGCTGTTTGCCGATCGGTCTGATTGCCGAGCACGGCGCCTGGCATACCAAGCCGGTTGCAGGAACCACCGCCAAAAATGCAGAGGGCAGGACGATTGCTCCCAAGCGCCGCTGGCTGCGCGCCGATGGTCTTCCCGATCCCGACGAATGGCGTCCGATTATCGAGACCATTATGAACAAGTCCGTTTCCCGCGTCCCGCAGTCGTTTATCGAATACAAGTCCACGGATTTGGCATGGCACTATCGCATGAGCGATCAGAAGCTCGCCCAGGAGCAACGTGAGCGTCTGGTCGACGAGCTGGAGAAGGTGTGTCCGCAATACGGCCTGACGGTCATGCGCAACGCCAAGGTCATCGAGGTCTGCCCGGCCAATGTCAGCAAGGGCGAGGCAGTAAAGCCGTTGCTTGAAAGTGGCCGTTACGATTTTGCGCTTGCTTTCGGCGATGACACCACGGACGAAACGATGTTTGCCGCAGTTTTGAGCTACGGTTCGGACAGCGACAAATCTGATGTGCTTGCCGCTCTCGGTGTCGACAACGCCGGCGTGGTCAAGATGGTCGATTCCGCAGAGACGCCTACCAAGGCAGACGTCGCGGCGGCTCAGTCTCAGAGGCCGAAACCTGCCGGGAAGCCCGCAAGGCCTTTGGCTGCGTGGACGATCAAGGTCGGCGCCGGCGAGACCAACGCCCGTTCGCGCATTGCCACTCCTACCGATACCGGTCGTTTACTGGGTTACTTGGTAGCCGAGTCCGAGGCCGTCGCTGCCGGCTCAGCTCCCGACGAGGAGACCAAGCCAAAGGCCAAGCGCGTTTCGAAATCAAAGTCTGCAGCGAAGAGCAAGGCTTCGTCCAAGACCAAGAAAGCATCGAAATAATCGTGAGTGCCGATACCTGGCGCCATCCCATGAGATGGCGGCAGGTATTTCTTTGTCTCGGTGGATATGAAAAAACGGCAGCGTAATTCTTGGATGAGACTGGCAGGCCGATGGATGCGTGGGCGGTTGAGAATAGCGATGGCTATACGCGATTGGCGGGTTGGTAATCAAGTCCGAGAATCAAACCCGTATTCGCATTCTGGGACATGGCATCTCTCGGTACTTGATGTCGCCGTACAATTCCGGTATGAAACAAGTAGACGTTGTCAAAGCACTGCAGCATGATCACGCGGCCGAATTGAAGAAGGCCGCTCAAAGGCTCAAAGGTACCGCGCGTCATACGCGCATTATGCCTTCGCCGGTCCTTTCCGAAGCCACTGGCCATGAGATTCTTTTGAAGCCGGAAAACCTTCAAGTCACCGGTTCTTTCAAGATTCGCGGTGCGTACAACAAGATTGCATCGCTAACCGAGGCGGATTTGGCCAGGGGCATCGTCACCGCTTCCGCTGGCAACCATGCGCAGGGTGTCGCATACGCGGCACGCGAACGTGGCGCCAAGGCGACCATCGTCATGCCCGAAAGCACGCCTCCGCTGAAAGTCGATGCGACGAAGTCCTACGGCGCCAACGTCGTCTTGCACGGCAACTTATTCGATGATGCCGCCGAATACGCCTCCCAGCTTTCGCAGCGCGACGGTCTGATCTATGTGCATCCCTTCGACGATTACGAGGTGCTTTGTGGCCAGGGCACCATCGGCATGGAGATTCTTGAGGATGTCCCGAACGTCACTGACGTCGTGGTTCCGCTTGGCGGCGGCGGCCTGGGTGCGGGCGTTGCGCTCGCCATCAAGACTTTCAAGCCCGAAGTCCGCGTCATCGGCGCAATCCCGGAGGGTTCGCCCGCTTTCAAGAATTCGTTCGCGGCCGGCACGGTCGTTCCAGCCGACAAAGTGGTCACCTCCGCCGAGGGTGTTGCGGTCGGACATCCTGGTGATCTCACATTCGCCATTCTCAATGAATATCTTGATGATTTGATTACCGTCACCGAACGCGACATCAATGAGATGATTCTTCTGATGATGGAGAAGCACAAGCTGGTGGTCGAGGCCGCTGGAGCGGTTTCGCTCGCCGCGCTTGAGCATCTGAGCCTGCGCTCGCGAGTTTTCGCTTCGGCCAAGGGCAAGCATGTCATCGTCCCGATTATCTCCGGCGGCAACATTGACACGGTCACCATCGGTGCTGTGATTCAAAAGGGTATGATCGCCCGCGGTCGCATCATGAACTTCGAGGTCGAGCTTCCTGATACCCCCGGCCAGCTGGTCAAGGTCGCCCAGGTCCTTGCCGATGCTCGCGCCAATGTCATCGAGCTCAACCACGACCAGTTCAAGGCCTCCGGACACTACACAGATTCGGTCTCCCTCGGCGTCACCGTTGAAACGAACGGCCCCGACCACATCGCCCAGGTCCTGAAAGCCCTTAAAGACGCCGGTTTCGACCCGAAGCGCATCTACTGATACTCGTATTTTGCTATCAAAGGTGTGGATGCCTCCGCGGATTTCGTCCCAGCGGAGGCATCCACACCTGTATCGATAAATGTACAAACGTACTTTTTACTTTTGAATTACGTAACTTTCCGAATGTAATTTGACCTATAACCCGTTTTGGTACATGTTTCCACGCGTAACCGTCTTACGCGGACTTGGGAAGTTATGTTATCAAGCCAATTCTGAAACGAGCATGTTGGGTCAGCGAATCGTCAAGGTGTCGATATGTTCGAGGTCCCGTGTCACGGTTGCCGTCTCGAAGCTGATTTCGTAGAGCAGCATGTCGTCGCCCCCATATTGCAAGGTCTCGGCGTAGCCTGGAATCTTGGCGTCGAACTGTTCGGCGACGTCTCCGATGGCCCTTTTGCTTGGGCGAGCGATGCCCCGCGCCTTGACATGTGCATTGCCGGTGTGGGGCACGGTCGTGAACGCAACGTGGCCGTTTGCCCGGATCTCGGCGACTTTGTTATTGTCTTTGAATGTCGTGAAATACAGGAGATTGCTGTCCGGGTCGAAATAGAAATTGACGATCCTCACGTCAGGAACGTTATCTACGGAAGTCGCCAAGGCCATTTCCGTTTGCTCTGACATAATGTGCAAAAATGTTTCTCGAGTGTTCATAAAAATATACCTCTTTATTCGTTGTTTTCGGCGATGGTCCGGTCAACCAGTTCCGGCAGCGTCATGATGATAATACGAGAACCTGCGGATTGGTGTGACGGTGTCATTTACCCTATTGACTACCTACGGGCGAGGATGGCATGTTCAGTGTTTATCTTGTGCCACATGGGTGCGATGTTAGGCTTCCTCTGCTTCGGCGATCGTTCGATCTACCAGTTCAGGCAAGGCTTTGGCGATGTCGTCGTGGATGAGCGTAGTGGCGATGTTGTCGTACTGCGTGTGTCCCATATTCATAATTGTCATCGGCACTCCGGCCTGCACGGCGGTCGGCGCGAGCGATGCGGCTGGGAAGACCTCGAGCGTCGAGCCGATCACCCAGAACTCGTCGGCCTTGGCTACGCGCGCCATCGACTTCTCCATCGCTCCGTCTGGCAACATTTCGCCGAAATAGACCACGTCGGTTTTGATCAGTCCGTTGCAGGGCATATTGCCGCTATACGGCAGCTTGCGGTGGCAGTGCGGGTCCGGCTCGGCGTCGAGGTTGTCCATGATGTCGGCGGTGTTGTACTTGGCATGACACTTCATGCAGTGCGAGGTGCCGATGGTTCCGTGCAGGTTGACGATCAGATCGCTGGAATTGCCGGCCTTCTCGTGCAGCGCGTCAAAATTCTGCGTGGCAAGCAACGTCAGTAGTCCCGCCTTTTCCAGCTTGACCAGCGCCTTGTGCGCCTCGCCCGGCTCCGCGTTCCACACCGGCGATGCTTTCTGCCAGGCCCACGAATATTCGCGCGCCTTCTTGTCACGCATAAACGCATCGATGTCATAGACGCTCATCTGGTCGGGGTGCTTGGTCCACACTCCGTCCGGTCCGCGGAAGTCAGGAATACCTGCCGAAGTCGAAATGCCAGCACCAGTCAATACCGCAATTTTTTTAGTCATATATATTATTGTAGTCAGGCTGGCGTGGTTCTAGTTGCCGCTGTCTTGCTGTGCCTGTGAGAAAACATTATATTGTCAGGCTATTTATCTGCGGCCGCTTGTTGTATTGAGCGCAGGCCACAGACCTTGAAATCGCGGAGTACCGATTGCATGTGTGGTACAGAGAAATCAAGTGTGGTACACAGGATTATTGCAACGTTCTGGTTCGACCTATGTATAGAGCGCTTGTAAATCTCCGTTACCAACGAACTCATTTCAATATTCGAGACAAATAATTAGATATGAAAAGGCATGTAACGAATTGGTTCTTGCGCTATTGCTTGGAAACGCCAAGGAAAAAGAATTACATCGATTTGATTCTTGACATTTACAAGCTAAAATAACTCGTAAAGGTGTAGTAACGCCTTTAGTGACACGCCGAAAGAACCGCATCATTGCAACGGTTCTTAAGGTTTTTGCGTCCTTCAACTTGCGCGGAATCCGATTTCCGCGTATATTTATCTCTTGCTGCTCAACACGGCAACTTCTCCTCTAAGAGTTGAGATTGTTTGTTGGTGTGGTGGTGGTTTGAGAACTCAAGAGTGTGTCTGTACTACTTTTTATTTGTAAAGCTTTTTTTGATTGCCAGTTTGGCGTCCGCCCCGTGTTTTGCGGGGTGCCTCTAGCGGGGCTGTGAGGGACGTCGAGGTTTTTAGTGGGGGCCATTCCCCCTTATGGAATGGTTCCGTCAATTATTTTGTATAGAGCCGATTTGTTCGGCCTTTCATGTTTTTTGTGGAGGGTTCGATTCTGGCTCAGGATGAACGCTGGCGGCGTGCTTAACACATGCAAGTCGAACGGGATCCATGGTGCTTGCACCGTGGTGAGAGTGGCGAACGGGAGAGTAATGCGTGACCAACCTGCCCCATGTTCCGGAATAGCTCCTGGAAACGGGTGGTAATGCCGGGTGTTCCGCGTGATCGCATGTGATCGCGGGAAAGGGTTACCGACATGGGATGGGGTCGCGTCCTATCAGCTTGTTGGCGGGGCAACGGCCCACCAAGGCTTTGACGGGTAGCCGGCCTGAGAGGGCGACCGGCCTCATTGGGACTGAGATACGGCCCAGACTCCTACGGGAGGCAGCAGTGGGGAATATTGCACAATGGGGGGGGAACCCTGATGCAGCGACGCCGCGTGCGGGATGAAGGCCTTCGGGTTGTAAACCGCTTTTGTTGGGGAGCAAGCGAGAGTGAGTGTACCCTTCGAATAAGCGCCGGCTAACTACGTGCCAGCAGCCGCGGTAATACGTAGGGCGCAAGCGTTATCCGGATTTATTGGGCGTAAAGAGCTCGTAGGCGGTTCGTCGCGTCTGGTGTGAAAGCCCATCGCTTAACGATGGGTCTGCGCCGGATACGGGCGGGCTTGAGTGCAGTAGGGGAGACTGGAATTCCCGGTGTAACGGTGGAATGTGTAGATATCGGGAAGAACACCAATGGCGAAGGCAGGTCTCTGGGCTGTTACTGACGCTGAGGAGCGAAAGCGTGGGGAGCGAACAGGATTAGATACCCTGGTAGTCCACGCCGTAAACGGTGGATGCTGGATGTGGGGCCCATTCCACGGGTTCCGCGTCGGAGCTAACGCGTTAAGCATCCCGCCTGGGGAGTACGGCCGCAAGGCTAAAACTCAAAGAAATTGACGGGGGCCCGCACAAGCGGCGGAGCATGCGGATTAATTCGATGCAACGCGAAGAACCTTACCTGGGCTTGACATGTTCCGGATCGCCTCAGAGATGGGGCTTCCCTTCGGGGCCGGTTCACAGGTGGTGCATGGTCGTCGTCAGCTCGTGTCGTGAGATGTTGGGTTAAGTCCCGCAACGAGCGCAACCCTCGCCTTGTGTTGCCAGCGGGTTATGCCGGGAACTCACAAGGGACCGCCGGGGTCAACTCGGAGGAAGGTGGGGATGACGTCAGATCATCATGCCCCTTACGTCCAGGGCTTCACGCATGCTACAATGGCCGGTACAACGGGATGCGACATGGCGACATGGAGCGGATCCCTGAAAACCGGTCTCAGTTCGGATTGGAGTCTGCAACCCGACTCCATGAAGGCGGAGTCGCTAGTAATCGCGGATCAGCAACGCCGCGGTGAATGCGTTCCCCCGGGCCTTGTACACACCGCCCGTCAAGTCATGAAAGTGGGCAGCACCCGAAGCCGGTGTCCGAACCCCTTGTGGGGCGGAGCCGTCTAAGGTGAGGCTCGTGATTGGGACTAAGTCGTAACAAGGTAGCCGTACCGGAAGGTGCGGCTGGATCACCTCCTTTCTACGGAGAATTCAGGATGCTGTTTGGCATCCGGTGTCGGGCCGTCTCGGGATGTTCCCGTTGATGGTCCTGCTGGTGTGGAAAAGATCAAGGATGACAGCTTTACACATACATTGGAGTATGGGCATGCTTTTGGGCTCCCGGATCGCCACCCCATCCCTTGTGGATGGTGCGATTCGATGCCTTCCGTTGACGGCGGCCCCGGTCGGGGCGTCTGATGCGGTCGTGCGTGGTGGCTTGAGAACTGGATAGTGGACGCGAGCAAGATTTTGATCTTGCTTTGTTAGATGCAATTTTTAAGACCGGTCTCCGATTTTCTAATTGGGGATTTGGTCGATCGTTTTGTGATCATTCATAGTGTGATGATGTGTTGTCCAGAGTTTTTCGCAGAAGGTCCTTGCGGCATGCAGCCCGTATGGGTGTGTGTTGCTGGTAAGGGCGTATGGTGGATGCCTTGGCAGACAGTACCGATGAAGGACGTGTGGGGCCGCGATAGGCCTCGGGGAGCCGCCGACAGGGCTTTGATCCGAGGATTTCCGAATGGGGGGACCCGCCAGCCGTATGGGTTGGCACCGCTTTCGAGCGGGGGGTACGCAGGGAAGTGAAACATCTCAGTACCTGCAGGAAAGGATATTCCGTGAGTAGTGGCGAGCGAAAGCGGATCAGGCCAAACCGGCCGCGTGTGATAGCCTCCAGGCGTTGCGCGGCGGGTGTTGTGGGGCCTGGTGCCCGGATGCTGGAGCGTCCGGCGGAAGTCATAAAGCGGCGTGCTAGGCGAACGGGATTGAATTCCCGGCCGTAGAGGGTGATGGCCCCGTAGCCGGTCGCGCGCTGCCTTCCGATCCAGGTTCCCAAGTAGCACGGGACTCGTGGAATCCCGTGTGAATCCGCCCCGACCGTGGGGTAAGCCTAGATATGACTGTCTGACCGATAGCGAACGAGTACCGTGAGGGAAAGGTGAAAAGCACCCCGGGAGGGGAATGAAACAGTTTCTGAAACCGTGCGCCTACGAACCGTCGGAGCCTCCTTGAGGGGTGACGGCGTGCCTATCGAAAAATGAGTCTGCGAGTCAGTGGCAAGTGGCGAGGCTAACCCGTCGTGGGGGAGCCGTAGCGAAGGCGAGTCTCAAAAGGCGTTTGAGTCGCTTGTCCTGGACCCGAAGCGGGATGATCTAGCCCTGAGCAGGTTGAAGCGCGGGTAAGACCGCGTGGAGGACCGGACCCACCTAGGTTGAAAACTGGGGGGATGACTTGGGGCTAGGGGTGAAAGGCCAATCAAATTCCGTGATAGCTGGTTCTCTCCGAAATGCATTTAGGTGCAGCGTCGTGTGGTTCGCCCGGGGGGTAGAGCTACTGGATGCCTGAGGGCGCGTATCGCGTACCGAAGGCAACCAAACTCCGAATACCCGTGGCGGTATAGCGCGGCAGTGAGTCGGCGGGGGATAAGCTCCGTCGTCGAAAGGGAAACAGCCCAGATCGTCGTCTAAGGTCCCGAAGCGCGTGCTAAGTGGGAAAGGATGTGGAGTCGCATAGACAGCCAGGAGGTTGGCTCAGAAGCAGCCACCCTTGAAAGAGTGCGTAACAGCTCACTGGTCTAGTGGTTCCGCGCCGACAATGTAGCGGGGCTCAAGCACGCCACCGAAGACGCGGCAGCGTACGTTTCGTATGCTGGGTAGGAGAGCGTCCCGTACGGGGTGAAGCGGCAGCGTAAGCTCGCCGTGGACCGTGCGGGAGCGAGAATGCAGACATGAGTAGCGAGAGACGGGTGAGGATCCCGTCCGCTGGATGACCAAGGGTTCCGGGGCCACGTTCATCGTCCCGGGTGAGTCGGGTCCTAAGGCGAGGCCGACAGGCGTAGTCGAATGGACGAACGGGTCGATATTCCCGTACCGGCGCAGGACCGTCCGGGCCGAAAGTCGGGTACTAACCTCCCGCCTTGCGGATGCCTCCCTTCGGGGTGGCTGATGCTTGGCGGTTGGGACAGACCTTCCGGTAGGCCAGCGCAGGAGTGACGCAATGGAAGAGCCGGCCGCGGCGGTGGTAGTCCGTGGCCAAGCGTGCAGCCCGTACCGTAGGCAAATCCGCGGTGCAACAGGGCGAGGCGCGATGGTGGGGCCCGTTGGGGCCGAATCCGGTGGTTTCCGTTGCCGAGAAAAGCTTCGGCGCGAGGTGCTGCGGCGCCCGTACCGCAAACCGACACAGGTGGTCAGGTAGAGAATACCAAAGCGATCGAGCGAATCCTGGTCAAGGAACTCGGCAAATCACTCCCGTGCCTTCGGTATAAGGGAGACCCCCTGCGGTGATGGGCTTCGCGCCCGGAGCCGCGGGGGGTGGCACAGACCAGGGGGTAGCGACTGTTTACCAAAAACACAGGTGCATGCGAAGGCGCAAGCCGCTGTATATGCACTGACGCCTGCCCGGTGCCGGAAGGTTAAGAGGATCCGTCATCCCTCTTCGGAGGGGGCAGCGGTGAATTCAAGCCCCGGTAAACGGCGGTGGTAACTATAACCATCCTAAGGTAGCGAAATTCCTTGTCGGGTAAGTTCCGACCTGCACGAATGGCGTAACGACTTCCCCACTGTCTCGACCAGGAGCTCGGCGAAATTGCAGTACGAGTAAAGATGCTCGTTAAGCGCAGAAGGACGAAAAGACCCCGGGACCTTTACTATACCTTGGTATTGTCATTAGGTGGAAACTGTGTAGCATAGGCGGGAGGCTTCGAAGCGCGGGCGCCAGCCCGTGTGGAGCCGCAAGGTGAAATACCGCTCTGTCTCCATTTGATGTCTAACCTCGACGCGTGATCCGCGTCAGGGACAGTGCCTGGCGGGTAGTTTAACTGGGGCGGTTGCCTCCCAAAGGATAACGGAGGCGCTCAAAGGTCCGCTCAGCCCGGTTGGCAATCGGGTGTCGAGTGCAATCGCACAAGCGGGCTTGACTGTGAGACTGACGGGTCGAGCAGGGACGAAAGTCGGAGATAGTGATCCGGTGCCGGCGCACGGGCGCGGCATCGCTCAACGGATAAAAGGTACCCCGGGGATAACAGGCTGATCATTCCCAAGAGTCCATATCGACGGGATGGTTTGGCACCTCGATGTCGGCTCGTCGCATCCTGGGGCTGTAGCAGGTCCCAAGGGTTCGGCCGTTCGCCGATTAAAGCGGCACGCGAGCTGGGTTCAGAACGTCGTGAGACAGTTTGGTCTCTATCCTCTGCGCTCGTTGGAATATTGAGGAGACCTGCCCATAGTACGAGAGGACCTGGGTGGACGAACCTCTGGTATGCCGGTTGTCGCGCCAGCGGCACGGCCGGTTGGCTACGTTCGGAAGGGATAACCGCTGAAAGCATCTAAGCGGGAAGCCTGCTCCGAGATCAGTATTCCTTGAGGCTTCGAGCCTCTGTAGGCCCCAGGCGAGAACACCTGGTTGATAGGCCGGACGTGGAAGCCCCGCGAGGGGTGGAGCCGACCGGTACTAACGGCCGAAAGGCAATCACACCCCCAACCGTTGCGGTTGGGACGTGAGGCATCTTCTGCGATAAACGAAGACGGCATTGAGCACTTCGATGTCACATCACGATTCATCCGCATCCAACGCGTCCGCTTTCCGGTTCCCGAGCCGCCACATGCCGCAGCCCCGAGGGTTGCGTACAATTCAAGATTTGCGGCGGCCATAGCCCAGGGGAGACGCCCGGTCCCATTCCGAACCCGGAAGCTAAGGCCTGGCACGGCGATGGTACTGCACCCGACAGGGTGTGGGAGAGTAGCCCGCCGCCGCACCACACTCCACGAAAGGGGAGCGCCCGAAAGGACGGCTCCCCTTTTCTCATACCCCACACACACCACGGCCACAAGCCGCACGGCACCCGCGGCCCCCCCACGAGGCCTCCGCGCGCACCGGCCGCGGCCGCACACCCGCACGGGACGGAATCCCGGGAATGGGATCCGCGTCACGACCCTCCGCACTATCGGTACGTTGCATCCTCGTCATGCATGCTTCGTCAGCCGGAATTACTTTGTTATATCCGCACATTTCGATAATATCGAATTATGACAGTGCAACTGTGCGATATCGACAAATCAAACTTTTATCAGGTCCTGGACATGCGCCGACCTGAAGGCGAAGAATATGTGGCGCCGAACAGCGTTTCCCTTGCCGAGGCATGGCTCTATGGGGATGAGCACACGGTCCATCCTTTTGCAATCTATGACGATGATGCCTTGGTGGGCTTTGCAATGACCCATGACGATTGCAATCAACGAATTTGCCATGTCTGGCGGATCCTGATACCGGAAGAATATGTGAACCATGGGTATGGCTCACGTACGCTGGAACTTTTGGCTCAAAAAGCGAAAGCTGCCGGCATGGTTCGGTTGCGTTTAAGCTACGTGCCTGGCAACGCCATGGCCGAACACGTATATGTCAAGGCGGGTTTCACCGCTACTGGTGAGATTGATGACGGCGAGATCGTCATGGAACGATTTCTACTCGAGAGTTCAGATGCTTTTGGTCTGATTGAAAAGCGACTTGGCGATGATAGCGGTACGACAGATATCGATGATATCGATTGGGATACACTGTGACGAATACGTTGTTACCGAAAACTTGCCACAGAAAATGGTAAAAACTTAAGCGTCCACAATTCCGGCAATCATTCATGCAGATTGTTGCAGATCCGAAATCAGAACCGTATCAGCCGCCTCATCTTTTTCAAAAGCTTCAGCAGGCCAGTAAAAGATTGTGCCCCAGGCGGATCAACGGTCAGCATCGTCGTGTGGCTTACTATATCGATGACGATACGCAAACAGAAACTATCTACCCTGTTTGGAGCCATAACGAATAACCTCAGTTGTACAGTGATTTGTTCATGTTTATGTCGTAGTTTGGTTTGGGTTTATAGGTTCTCATTAAGTTTTCGTTGCCTTGCCTTGGTAAGAAGAAGGAATCGCTTGAGGCACCATAATCAGCATTGAGCGTTTAAAAGCGTAAAAGAAGCGTATATCTGCAAATCAAACGAACATAATGTTCATTATCGGATTTGGCGAACATTGTTGTTTTGTTGAAAACGGTGGTATCCTCGACTGAGTAATTATGCTTGAAATGTGGTAAATATAATCAAGGATGGGTAATGGTTCAATCTGGATGTATTAAGGAGCAGGTTTCCTTTTATGAAGAAGTTGCAGATAAACTATCGGCTTTTCGTCAAGATAGCAGACCCTTACTTGCGAAAATAAAAAATGTTGATCGAAGAATGGGTATCAGTCCTAGAAAATATCTTATTAATGTCATAGACCCCTTTACGGTATACAATCTTTTCAATGCTTATGCGCGAACATCTAACTTTCAAAATCGGCAGCATTATATGTCTGAGCTTAAGAGTGAGCTTGCTATCAAAGCACCGGTTCCGACTGACTTAAAAGGCATTTCCATAAGAAGTGCTGGCCCGCCAACATTCTATCGGACGTCGGTAAAAAACAGACGAGTATCTGCAGCTCAGCAGAAGGAAGATATAGAGAATCTGTGGCTTTTATTTGAAGCTGCCAGAGTTCTTGAGTCTGATGACACGAATAAAGCTCGTCAAACATTTATGAACGCATATGATGTAGTGTTGAAAATTCCCGGACTTAAGTGGTCTCTGACTAACGGGCTGAGTTGGCTGAATCTTCAGCGTTACGTATCGCTGAGTGAATATAACAGAAGATTTATCCAGGGCCAACGGCAGCCAGTATTTGAAAAGGTTGCTGCCTTGTTAGATAATAACCCGCCCAATGGTGGTGACTATCTCGAGCTCTGTGATGATTGCCTGAATGCGGTTCAGAGCGAGAAAGTTCCTTATTCAAGTCTGCAGGACATGTCATATCATGCTTGGGAAAGTCATGGTGGGAGCGTCCCAGATGCCTCGATGTCGGATACCGAACCGTCGTCAAATCGCGATTCTTTAGCGGATGATGCTGGTGTCGGCTCAAATACAAGTGTGCCCAGCGATGATGGGACTGGAGAAAAACGAGACGGTGCCGCTCCGACAGAGGCTACCAACCCTAGAGTTCAAGAGATTTTCGAGATGATGACTAGGAGGCATGGTTCCCCCAACGTTATTCTTCATGGTGCGCCGGGAACAGGCAAGACGACGATGGCGAAACAAATTGCTGCGAAGATCATCAGGGTTCCAGATGTTGCAGCGCTTGCGGAGGATGACTTTCGTTTCGACTTTGTCCAGTTCCATCCGAGTTATGACTACACTGATTTTGTAGAAGGGATACGTCCGGTGAAGGCTGTTGATTCCCGATCCGGTTTTGAGTTGCGTCCTGGTGTGTTTATGCGATTCATAAATAAAGCGCGTAAAGATCCTGAGCGGAAGTATGTTTTCGTCATTGATGAGATTAACCGCGGCAATATATCGGAGATTTTTGGTGAGCTGTTTTTCAGCATCGATCCAGGGTACCGTGGGTTGAAAGGCAAAGTAAAGACCCAGTACGCTAACCTGCATGATGATAATGATAAGAAATCGTCGTCGAATGCCGACAAAGATGATTCCAACGATTGGTTCTATATCCCAGAAAACGTCTACATCATCGCGACGATGAATGACATCGACCGATCCGTCGATACCTTCGATTTCGCTATGCGCCGGCGCTTCAGGTTTGTGCCCATATCCGTTGAGGATAGCAAGGTGATGCTGTCTGGAGCGCAAATCGGGCAGGCGGAAGCTTTCATGGATAAAGTGAACGACGAAATCAAAGTTTCCGGACTTGGTTCCGGATATTGCATTGGTGCGAGCTATTTTGTGAATATGGCTCAGGGCGAAGAAACGGCTCGCGAGCTTTGGAAAAACGAGCTGAAACCATTGCTGATTGAGTATCAGAGAATAATGCCTGAGTCTGACGGAGCCAGAACTTTACAAGATTTTGAAGAAAAGGAAGACCAGGAGGTCGATTCTGTTGAACCGTTGCCGGAATGATTAAGATTGGTTAGACAAATGTGACGTTTAGCAATGTTGGCTGATGGATGCAGGACTTGGCAAGTCGCTGGTGTTCGCGAACTCATAACATAAACGAAAAAATCTGACCGGGTCTTCAGACAAACAAAATCCGCTCATAGCAGGTTTCGAAGATCAGCATTTGCGCTCGGGAGCAAGACATGGAAATGACTTTTATCTGCAACAATACGGTGGATATGAATAAGGCGGATAACACGAAGATTGGCGAGAGTGGGCTTCTGCAGAAGATTAACGGTCTGAAGCTTTCTGAGTTGCATGATAAATTCGGAGGAAGATGTTTCTTCGTTCTTCCTAGAGGGCTCGCAGGTTCTCCGGATTTGCGTGATGATGAAGGGTGTACGGTCATTGCCCATCCAGGAGATAAGCAGGAAACCAAATATAAGACCGGCAACGTCATGGGGTTCATCGGTTATGCCGGTGACGCCTTGACAATTACCTCGCCGTTCGTCAGCGCAGTTGATAAGAAGAAAAACGAGGATCTGTACTTAATAGATGAGCGTCCAGCACAGCTGAATGGTTTTGGAGCTGATTGGTTCTTACAGTATCTGTTGCAACGAGTATTGGGTTTGCGGCTTGATTTGGTAGATTTGTCGATTAACGCCGATGTTGAAACAAGGATTTTCCAACTGATGGTGCTGCTATTCCCCAATTTCCTGCATCAAGCGATGCTTAAAGGGCCGTTCAGCACGTACATCAGGCATCAGCACAATGACCTTGCGGTAAGAGGCCCCATCGATGTGGACAGACAAATAATCAGTAATATCGGTCGTCGTGACCGACTTGCGTACAGCTCGTACGATCCTTCGCCGGATAATATGATGAATCAATTGGTGCGGCATACTATAGAAATGATTCCCCGACTTTACCCTGAACGTGGCCTTGGCCGTGGTGTACTCGGTGATTTGCGTATCAGAAAAGATATACGGGCGATAAGGCGCGCTACTGATGCGACATATAATCCATACGATTGGGTAAAGGTCGTTGAATATAATCGACGTAATCCGTTCAAACATCCCTATTATTCAGAATATGCTGATTTGCAGAAACTCTGCTTGGCAATCATTGACAGGCAATCTATTGCTGCCAAAGGGCATGCGAACGACATGTATGGCATTCTATTCGATGGAGCATGGCTCTGGGAAGAATATGTTGGGAAAGTACTCGGCTCGCAGTTCTGGCATCCAAAAAACAGGTTGAAAGGCCATGCAGGTAGTGGTGAACAAATGCTGTTGCGAAGAATGGATAAAGATCGTGATGCCAGTAAGGCATGTGTAGGTCAGATTTTTCCGGATTTTGTTACGGCTGACGGGAATTTTGTGTTGGATGCCAAATTTAAGGTAACCACGGGAATAAGCGGAAACGATTATAAGCAGGTACTGACTTATATGTTTCGATTTGGCACCAGTCGCGGCTATTATCTACATCCACTTCGTAATGACGGAAAGCTCAATGATGACGAGAACGAGTTAATAGAGTACAGATTGTTAAAGGGTGTAGATGGGCATGACTTTACGAGAGAACTATTCGATGTGGATCAGACGCAGGATGTCACTGTATACAAGATTGGACTGAATATTCCTTCCGAGGATTGCAGCTATCCCCAATTCAGCAAACAGATGGGAAAGAACGAAGATCGCATGCGTAAGCTGATTCAGCATCCAGAAAGTTGACAAGAGAAAATAGTGCTTGACTTGTAATGGCTTAGTGGCAAAAAGTCTCGAGTACGTTTTACTTATTTCCAAAGTCGAAAGCAGTATAAAAGCAACAATTCCGACACGCCGACGAAACGTTGAAATTAGAATGAATATAGAGCATTTATTTCAATGAAACTTGCGTGTGGGGGCAATCTAGTGTAAGTTATCTACTTGCTGCCTGATGGCGACAACAAATCCCTGAGATTAGTTGAAATCATTGGTGTGGTGGTGGTTTGAGAACTCAAGAGTGTGTCTGTACTACTTTTTATTTGTAAAGCTTTTTTTGATTGCCAGTTTGGCGTCCGCCCCGTGTTTTGCGGGGTGCCTCTAGCGGGGCTGTGAGGGACGTCGAGGTTTTTAGTGGGGGCCATTCCCCCTTATGGAATGGTTCCGTCAATTATTTTGTATAGAGCCGATTTGTTCGGCCTTTCATGTTTTTTGTGGAGGGTTCGATTCTGGCTCAGGATGAACGCTGGCGGCGTGCTTAACACATGCAAGTCGAACGGGATCCATGGTGCTTGCACCGTGGTGAGAGTGGCGAACGGGAGAGTAATGCGTGACCAACCTGCCCCATGTTCCGGAATAGCTCCTGGAAACGGGTGGTAATGCCGGGTGTTCCGCGTGATCGCATGTGATCGCGGGAAAGGGTTACCGACATGGGATGGGGTCGCGTCCTATCAGCTTGTTGGCGGGGCAACGGCCCACCAAGGCTTTGACGGGTAGCCGGCCTGAGAGGGCGACCGGCCTCATTGGGACTGAGATACGGCCCAGACTCCTACGGGAGGCAGCAGTGGGGAATATTGCACAATGGGGGGAACCCTGATGCAGCGACGCCGCGTGCGGGATGAAGGCCTTCGGGTTGTAAACCGCTTTTGTTGGGGAGCAAGCGAGAGTGAGTGTACCCTTCGAATAAGCGCCGGCTAACTACGTGCCAGCAGCCGCGGTAATACGTAGGGCGCAAGCGTTATCCGGATTTATTGGGCGTAAAGAGCTCGTAGGCGGTTCGTCGCGTCTGGTGTGAAAGCCCATCGCTTAACGATGGGTCTGCGCCGGATACGGGCGGGCTTGAGTGCAGTAGGGGAGACTGGAATTCCCGGTGTAACGGTGGAATGTGTAGATATCGGGAAGAACACCAATGGCGAAGGCAGGTCTCTGGGCTGTTACTGACGCTGAGGAGCGAAAGCGTGGGGAGCGAACAGGATTAGATACCCTGGTAGTCCACGCCGTAAACGGTGGATGCTGGATGTGGGGCCCATTCCACGGGTTCCGCGTCGGAGCTAACGCGTTAAGCATCCCGCCTGGGGAGTACGGCCGCAAGGCTAAAACTCAAAGAAATTGACGGGGGCCCGCACAAGCGGCGGAGCATGCGGATTAATTCGATGCAACGCGAAGAACCTTACCTGGGCTTGACATGTTCCGGATCGCCTCAGAGATGGGGCTTCCCTTCGGGGCCGGTTCACAGGTGGTGCATGGTCGTCGTCAGCTCGTGTCGTGAGATGTTGGGTTAAGTCCCGCAACGAGCGCAACCCTCGCCTTGTGTTGCCAGCGGGTTATGCCGGGAACTCACAAGGGACCGCCGGGGTCAACTCGGAGGAAGGTGGGGATGACGTCAGATCATCATGCCCCTTACGTCCAGGGCTTCACGCATGCTACAATGGCCGGTACAACGGGATGCGACATGGCGACATGGAGCGGATCCCTGAAAACCGGTCTCAGTTCGGATTGGAGTCTGCAACCCGACTCCATGAAGGCGGAGTCGCTAGTAATCGCGGATCAGCAACGCCGCGGTGAATGCGTTCCCGGGCCTTGTACACACCGCCCGTCAAGTCATGAAAGTGGGCAGCACCCGAAGCCGGTGTCCGAACCCCTTGTGGGGCGGAGCCGTCTAAGGTGAGGCTCGTGATTGGGACTAAGTCGTAACAAGGTAGCCGTACCGGAAGGTGCGGCTGGATCACCTCCTTTCTACGGAGAATTCAGGATGCTGTTTGGCATCCGGTGTCGGGCCGTCTCGGGATGTTCCCGTTGATGGTCCTGCTGGTGTGGAAAAGATCAAGGATGACAGCTTTACACATACATTGGAGTATGGGCATGCTTTTGGGCTCCCGGATCGCCACCCCATCCCTTGTGGATGGTGCGATTCGATGCCTTCCGTTGACGGCGGCCCCGGTCGGGGCGTCTGATGCGGTCGTGCGTGGTGGCTTGAGAACTGGATAGTGGACGCGAGCAAGATTTTGATCTTGCTTTGTTAGATGCAATTTTTAAGACCGGTCTCCGATTTTCTAATTGGGGATTTGGTCGATCGTTTTGTGATCATTCATAGTGTGATGATGTGTTGTCCAGAGTTTTTCGCAGAAGGTCCTTGCGGCATGCAGCCCGTATGGGTGTGTGTTGCTGGTAAGGGCGTATGGTGGATGCCTTGGCAGACAGTACCGATGAAGGACGTGTGGGGCCGCGATAGGCCTCGGGGAGCCGCCGACAGGGCTTTGATCCGAGGATTTCCGAATGGGGGGACCCGCCAGCCGTATGGGTTGGCACCGCTTTCGAGCGGGGGGTACGCAGGGAAGTGAAACATCTCAGTACCTGCAGGAAAGGATATTCCGTGAGTAGTGGCGAGCGAAAGCGGATCAGGCCAAACCGGCCGCGTGTGATAGCCTCCAGGCGTTGCGCGGCGGGTGTTGTGGGGCCTGGTGCCCGGATGCTGGAGCGTCCGGCGGAAGTCATAAAGCGGCGTGCTAGGCGAACGGGATTGAATTCCCGGCCGTAGAGGGTGATGGCCCCGTAGCCGGTCGCGCGCTGCCTTCCGATCCAGGTTCCCAAGTAGCACGGGACTCGTGGAATCCCGTGTGAATCCGCCCCGACCGTGGGGTAAGCCTAGATATGACTGTCTGACCGATAGCGAACGAGTACCGTGAGGGAAAGGTGAAAAGCACCCCGGGAGGGGAATGAAACAGTTTCTGAAACCGTGCGCCTACGAACCGTCGGAGCCTCCTTGAGGGGTGACGGCGTGCCTATCGAAAAATGAGTCTGCGAGTCAGTGGCAAGTGGCGAGGCTAACCCGTCGTGGGGGAGCCGTAGCGAAGGCGAGTCTCAAAAGGCGTTTGAGTCGCTTGTCCTGGACCCGAAGCGGGATGATCTAGCCCTGAGCAGGTTGAAGCGCGGGTAAGACCGCGTGGAGGACCGGACCCACCTAGGTTGAAAACTGGGGGGATGACTTGGGGCTAGGGGTGAAAGGCCAATCAAATTCCGTGATAGCTGGTTCTCTCCGAAATGCATTTAGGTGCAGCGTCGTGTGGTTCGCCCGGGGGGTAGAGCTACTGGATGCCTGAGGGCGCGTATCGCGTACCGAAGGCAACCAAACTCCGAATACCCGTGGCGGTATAGCGCGGCAGTGAGTCGGCGGGGGATAAGCTCCGTCGTCGAAAGGGAAACAGCCCAGATCGTCGTCTAAGGTCCCGAAGCGCGTGCTAAGTGGGAAAGGATGTGGAGTCGCATAGACAGCCAGGAGGTTGGCTCAGAAGCAGCCACCCTTGAAAGAGTGCGTAACAGCTCACTGGTCTAGTGGTTCCGCGCCGACAATGTAGCGGGGCTCAAGCACGCCACCGAAGACGCGGCAGCGTACGTTTCGTATGCTGGGTAGGAGAGCGTCCCGTACGGGGTGAAGCGGCAGCGTAAGCTCGCCGTGGACCGTGCGGGAGCGAGAATGCAGACATGAGTAGCGAGAGACGGGTGAGGATCCCGTCCGCTGGATGACCAAGGGTTCCGGGGCCACGTTCATCGTCCCCGGGTGAGTCGGGTCCTAAGGCGAGGCCGACAGGCGTAGTCGAATGGACGAACGGGTCGATATTCCCGTACCGGCGCAGGACCGTCCGGGCCGAAAGTCGGGTACTAACCTCCCGCCTTGCGGATGCCTCCCTTCGGGGTGGCTGATGCTTGGCGGTTGGGACAGACCTTCCGGTAGGCCAGCGCAGGAGTGACGCAATGGAAGAGCCGGCCGCGGCGGTGGTAGTCCGTGGCCAAGCGTGCAGCCCGTACCGTAGGCAAATCCGCGGTGCAACAGGGCGAGGCGCGATGGTGGGGCCCGTTGGGGCCGAATCCGGTGGTTTCCGTTGCCGAGAAAAGCTTCGGCGCGAGGTGCTGCGGCGCCCGTACCGCAAACCGACACAGGTGGTCAGGTAGAGAATACCAAAGCGATCGAGCGAATCCTGGTCAAGGAACTCGGCAAATCACTCCCGTGCCTTCGGTATAAGGGAGACCCCCTGCGGTGATGGGCTTCGCGCCCGGAGCCGCGGGGGGTGGCACAGACCAGGGGGTAGCGACTGTTTACCAAAAACACAGGTGCATGCGAAGGCGCAAGCCGCTGTATATGCACTGACGCCTGCCCGGTGCCGGAAGGTTAAGAGGATCCGTCATCCCTCTTCGGAGGGGGCAGCGGTGAATTCAAGCCCCGGTAAACGGCGGTGGTAACTATAACCATCCTAAGGTAGCGAAATTCCTTGTCGGGTAAGTTCCGACCTGCACGAATGGCGTAACGACTTCCCCACTGTCTCGACCAGGAGCTCGGCGAAATTGCAGTACGAGTAAAGATGCTCGTTAAGCGCAGAAGGACGAAAAGACCCCGGGACCTTTACTATACCTTGGTATTGTCATTAGGTGGAAACTGTGTAGCATAGGCGGGAGGCTTCGAAGCGCGGGCGCCAGCCCGTGTGGAGCCGCAAGGTGAAATACCGCTCTGTCTCCATTTGATGTCTAACCTCGACGCGTGATCCGCGTCAGGGACAGTGCCTGGCGGGTAGTTTAACTGGGGCGGTTGCCTCCCAAAGGATAACGGAGGCGCTCAAAGGTCCGCTCAGCCCGGTTGGCAATCGGGTGTCGAGTGCAATCGCACAAGCGGGCTTGACTGTGAGACTGACGGGTCGAGCAGGGACGAAAGTCGGAGATAGTGATCCGGTGCCGGCGCACGGGCGCGGCATCGCTCAACGGATAAAAGGTACCCCGGGGATAACAGGCTGATCATTCCCAAGAGTCCATATCGACGGGATGGTTTGGCACCTCGATGTCGGCTCGTCGCATCCTGGGGCTGTAGCAGGTCCCAAGGGTTCGGCCGTTCGCCGATTAAAGCGGCACGCGAGCTGGGTTCAGAACGTCGTGAGACAGTTTGGTCTCTATCCTCTGCGCTCGTTGGAATATTGAGGAGACCTGCCCATAGTACGAGAGGACCTGGGTGGACGAACCTCTGGTATGCCGGTTGTCGCGCCAGCGGCACGGCCGGTTGGCTACGTTCGGAAGGGATAACCGCTGAAAGCATCTAAGCGGGAAGCCTGCTCCGAGATCAGTATTCCTTGAGGCTTCGAGCCTCTGTAGGCCCCAGGCGAGAACACCTGGTTGATAGGCCGGACGTGGAAGCCCCGCGAGGGGTGGAGCCGACCGGTACTAACGGCCGAAAGGCAATCACACCCCCAACCGTTGCGGTTGGGACGTGAGGCATCTTCTGCGATAAACGAAGACGGCATTGAGCACTTCGATGTCACATCACGATTCATCCGCATCCAACGCGTCCGCTTTCCGGTTCCCGAGCCGCCACATGCCGCAGCCCGAGGGTTGCGTACAATTCAAGATTTGCGGCGGCCATAGCCCAGGGGAGACGCCCGGTCCCATTCCGAACCCGGAAGCTAAGGCCTGGCACGGCGATGGTACTGCACCCGACAGGGTGTGGGAGAGTAGCCCGCCGCCGCACCACACTCCACGAAAGGGGAGCGCCCGAAAGGACGGCTCCCCTTTTCTCATACCCCACACACACCACAGGGCCCCCGCACACGCGGAGCGCACGCGGCACAGCGGAACGGGCCGGGGACCTCGGCAATCATAACCTCACAAACCTCATCATTTGACCGGTGTCTCGTAGTTCTGGGTTAATCATATCGTCGCTGATATGTGCCATCTCTTGTTTCTTATTGAAGGAATGCCAAGTTATATTCACTTGGCTATACAACGAATATAACTTGGCACATAGATTGTGATTTTATTTTTTTGGAGAAGATGTTTTGTCTGTTGCCGGCTTCAACAAAGCCTGCAAATCGTGTAGATACGTTGCAAACGCGTCTCGGCCTGCCGAAGTCACTGAAACGTAGGTGACAGGTTTTCTGCCTTCGAAAGTCTTGTCGATGGAGACGTAGTCGGCTTCCTCCAGCTTGGTCAGGTGAACCGAGAGGTTACCGTTGGTCATATTTAAGAGCTGCTTCAGTTTTGTGAATGATATGGATTCGTCATCGTTCAGACTGGTCAGTGTGGTCATGATCCGCAGCCGTGAAGGTGCGTGAATGACCGGATTGAGTTGCTCACTCATGCATGCTGCTCCTGATCCAGATTGGCAACGGCCTCTGCCGCTCGATGATGCGCGAATATTAATGCCACAAGGAAGGCAATCAAAAGTCCTCCGCCGCCAAGCAAGGCCATAATCCAATATCCTACAGGTATGCCGGCTAGAATTGTGCTCCAACTCAGCGCCATCATCCATAAGCCGGTGATTGACAGTGTGCGGTCGTTGTACATCGCGCCTTGCAACCAGTAAATGAGTCCGAGTATCAGTGGCACCACGAAGTTGTAGAGTACTGACATTTCAGTGTTTTCGGGGCCGTATTTGTCTGCAAATATCGCAAGACCGCACATACTGAAGATAAACGCAAGAGGGTATGACCAACCGGCCACTTTCCCCATTCGTTTGAAATAATGGAACATCTGGTTTCCAGAGCGGATACCGGATGCGTTTCGTGCGTTCAGAAAGCAGGAAACGACGAAAGCCAGTACCAATACGATTGCGAAGATGGTAAACGACCATGCGTTGGTCGTGGTGTCATTGTTGGCAAGAGGTGTGGTTCCGAGAGCGAGAGCCGAGTAACCGATGAGCCAAGCGGCTCCCCAGATGCCAAAATGAATATAAGATCCCTGATTCCTAGCCAGATTTGTCCGTTTCCGTTGTGATTTCACGATATTCAGCGCATCAGCTGGATTCGGGATTTGCTCTTTATCTGAAGATTTGTCTTCTAGCATGGTGGATGCCTTCCGAGGAACTGAATTACTGATAATTGTTGCAATTACAAAGTAGTTTATAACATAAACCTGATTCATCAAATTTGATTTCGCTTATTCGGGACTCTTCGGTCGATGTGTGTCGTTGTAAAATTGGATAGAATGTTAGAAAACGTTGAAATCTCGATCTACTTACCATAAAAAAATTTTAAAAACAAGTCTTTTTTTCTGATTCATTTTCCTTTACTCTGTTTTAAGACATCACGGCACAAGACTGTCGCGGAATAGAGTGAGGCGGAGCGCCAATGCGTGCGAGGACAAGGCTGGCCAAGTTTGTGACACTGTTGCCACTGTTGGCGGTAGTGGCGATGATCGCGTCGTTGCTGGTGCCGCAGAACCCTGCAATCGCAGCGAATCAAAAATCTTCGAATGCCGTAAATGGGGCCAGCACAAATCAGCATTATTCGGCGCGGGCTGTGGCCGATACCGTTACGGAGGACGACGACACTTGGATCTCGGTGGCCAAGGACCTTGGTAAGGGTCTCGAGCAGGTCAATGGTACCTACGCTTCAGGTGACAGGACTACGGCCGCCTCGCAGATGAGCGCGGTTTCGACCAGATATACGGCCTCCAATTTCAGCAGGGCTGTGCAGGAAACGCTTGGTGCAAATCGTCAGCAAGGCGAAATGAACCAGTTTCAGTCCGTGCAGCAACTGACGTATAGCGACGGGCATGAGGCCGATTTAGCCGCGCAGATTTCTACACTTTCCGGCGAACTCGACAACGCTGCAGCACAGCTCGACGCCAGTCCGAATCTCGCCAAGCCCAAGGCCTATGCAGCCCAGATCGAGCAGATGGTCAAGGAACAGCGCAAGGTCCTGCAGAAGAACAAGAAGACAAAGTTCTATGGCAAAGGGAACCGCACTTGGCTTGAGGTTGCCGGGCAGATGGGCAAGGTCATCGATCAGGGCGTTGCCGCGGCGAAAGCCAGGGACGGCGAAAAGGGTGCCGACAAGGTCAATGAGGCCTATTACCAATATTACGAAAAGCTTGGCTTCGAAAAGAACGTAATGAACGCGATTTCGGGTTCTCGCGTCTCCTATATGGAAAGCTGCTTCAAGGAATTGCGTAAGGCCATGGTGCGCGGGGATGCGCCGGCCGGTATCAAGAAGCAAGCGGACGAGCTGAAGGCCAACCTCAATGTCGATGCGAAGAAACTCGACGGTGGGGCAGAAGATCAGGTTAACGGTGCCACGAAATTCGCTACCAGCTCAATCGGGCAGTCGTTCCTGATCCTGGTGCGCGAAGGACTCGAGGCACTGCTGGTGGTCGCGGCCATTATCGCCTACATGCTCAAAAGCGATAACAAGAAACTCGTGAAGTGGATTTATCTCGGCGTCGTCGTCGGACTACTGGGATCGGGGCTGATGGCGGTGCTGTTCGCGGTGTTCTTCAACGGCAACGGGCCGCAACAGGAGATTATGGAGGGCGTGGTCGCGCTGATTGCGATGTGCATGCTCGTCTACACCAGCAACTGGATGCTTTCGAAATCCGATGCTGACGCTTGGCAGAGCTATATCGGCGACAAGGCGAAAAAGGCGGTTTCCGACGTGGCGGCCTCTGATTCGTTGACGTTTGCCGGCGTTGTTTCGCTTGCAATGCTGAGCTTCCTAGCCGTCTTCCGCGAGGGCGCCGAGACGGTGATGTTCTATCAGAGCGTCTACTCGATGACGAAGGATTCAAAGGGTATGTGGATCGGCGGCTTGGCAGCCGCGGTCGTACTGGTTGTTGTCTTCGTGCTGATTCGCTTCACTTCCGTGCACATTCCGTTGCATCCGTTCTTCCTTATTACATCGGCGTTGCTAGCGGTTTTGGCCGTTACGTTCGCCGGTGGCGGCGTGCACTCGCTGATCGAAGGCGATGCCATCAACGGAACCTACTTGGCGAGCATGCCGACCAACGAATGGCTCGGGCTGTACCCGTACACCGAAACCATCGTCGCGCAGATAATCGCTGCCGTTGTGATTATCGGATTGTTTATCGTTTTCGGAATCCGCAAGCATCGCGAAAAGGTGATGAAGGCTGCACAATCGGCTCATTCCTCTGGATCCGCGGCGTAAATGTGGCTTGGGAGAGAACGAGACGGATCCGTTGTGACGATTCGTTCGTCATACTCCATTTTCTAAATATTCGATAATAAATATCCCCAAATAAAACAGGAGAAGATAATGAAGAAAAGCAAACTGACCGGCCTGCTGACCGCGGTGGTCGCAGGGGCGCTCGCGTTCTCACTCGCAGCGTGCGGGTCGAACGGCTCGAATTCAGCTTCCGGAGACAAGGGCAAGTCGAGCTCGTCGTCCTCGCAGAACGCACAGAAGAAAGCGAACAGTAACGGTGCGAAGTTCGAGGAGATTCCGATCGGACACGACCAGCAGATCTTCCCGCTCAATATCGCGACCGTCTACTTCCAGCCGGTCGACATGTATCCGCAGGGGATGGGACTTTCTGCGGCCGAATCGAACCTCCACCTCGAGGCCGACATCCACGCGCTCAAGGACAACAACCTCGGCTACGGCACCGGCGACTTCATCCCGAAGCTCACTGTCAAGTATGAGATTCAGGACAAGAACGACCCGAACAACAAGCAGGATGGCACGTTCATGGAGATGAACGCCGACGACGGTCCGCACTACGGCGCCAACATCAAGCTTGACAAGGCGGGGCAGTATAAGCTCACCTACACCATCTACAGCCCGGAGACCAACGGCTGGACGCTGCACGTCGACCCGGATACCGGTGTCAAAGGTCGCTTCTGGACCAAGCCGATTGTGGCCACGTTCGACTGGAACTACGTCGTGCATCAATGGTGAGACTGCTGTAACGGAATGATAACTGACGTGGTGGAGGAGGGGGATATATTTGCTTCGGAACCCTTACCGGCTGAGCCGTTAAGCGGGAAGCCCTGTGGACTTCCCGTAGGCGAGGTGAGCGCGATGTATCGAGCGCGAAGGCAAAATCTCTGATTTTGCTTAGGCCAAGCTTTACTCCTCAGCAAACATATCCCCCTCCTCCACCACTCAACGGATAGACCCGCTAAGGTGGATGCTCACCATGATGCAAAGCGACTGGGGCGGATAAAAAATAGTTTTTGCGTGGTTGCGAATGTTTTAGCTTACGTAACGTTTAACTTTTGGACATTTAGCAGTTTCGTTTGCTTCGTATTGCTATTTCGTTTAACTAGTCGGAGATAGCAATGATTCGTTGGTTGAGTAGTTGTCTGGGAATATGCTTGCTGAGACATAAAGCTTGGCCTACCGGCCTGGAGGGTGTCGAAGCAAGTATATTCCCAGACAACTGCGTCAGTTGATTCCTTCGTGATCGAGATAAAAGCCAGTGGATTACGGCTGGCAAGGATAAGGATTCGAGAAAATGCTCGAGGAATTTGTGGGGGCGCTGCCGGGGATGGTGGCGCCGGCGCTGCTCGTGATGACACTGAGTGTGCTACTCGGGGTCGGTGAAGGGCGCGATAGGCCGATTAGTCGACAGTGGCGGCTTTACGGGCTGCTCGTGGGGATTGGCGCGGCGCTCGTATTTACAGTGCTGCGCGTGCTGGTCATCGTCGACCGGCGTTCCGGGGTCAATTTGCCGGTGCTTATCGGCTGCGTGGTCTGTGATGTCTTGATACTTGCGATTATGGCTTGTTCGAAGGGACTTGTGCGTGACTGGCATGAGCATCCAATTCGGCTGCATGTGGCCAACGCGATTTCCGCCATCGGCATTGCCCTGACCACGTTTTTCGCTTCGCAGGACGTTTTCATGCAGCTGACCAGCTTTGTGGAGACCGGTGAATCTCCGTTTACTTCCAAGATGCTGCTGCGTGCGCTCGGCTTTGCACTGGGCATCGCGACGGCCGTTGTAGTAGCGGCTATTTTCCGTACCATGCGCACCACGGCGGTGCGTGGTAGTTTTCTTGCGGCATCGATGCTGATGCTGCTGATCTTGCTGGCCCGTCATGTGACGCAGCTGTGCTCGCTGCTGATGTCGATGATGTTTGTCGAATTCGACGGCACCGCGTTTAACGTGCTGATTCTGGCGGCGAACAATGATATGAAACTGGTCATCGCCTCGGTACTGGTCTTTATCATCCCCGTTATCGCTTCAATTGCGGCCGGTTTCCGTACTCCGCTGGCAGGTGACAACGATGCCGTGGTTCGCGAGCACAAAGCGTTCCGGAGACGCGCGAAAGCGGCTGGTGTGTGGAGCCTGATTGCGATGATTGTGGTGACGTTTGCGCTGACCGCAGGCGTCGCCAAAGTCCATGAGCAGCCGACGCTTTCGCCGCCGGAAGGGTATTCGCAGCACAATGGCATCGCGACCATCGCCTTCAACAAGGTGGACGATGGCCATCTGCACCGCTTCCAATACAAAGCCAAGGACGGCACGGTGATGCGCTTCATCATCATCAAGAAGAACGGCGGGTCCTTCGGCGTGGGCCTCGACGCCTGCCTGACCTGTGGCGATGCGGGCTATTACGAGAAGGACGGCAAGATCATCTGCAAGCGTTGCGAGGTGGAGATGAACGTGGCGACCATCGGCTTCAAGGGCGGATGCAACCCGATACCGTTCCCCTACGAGGCCTCGCACGGCAAGATCACCATCCACACCTCCGACCTCGACGCGTTGTCGAGCCATTTCAAGGAATGAGGCGGACGCATGACAAACGAGATGGAAATATTCATGCGTCATGGAACGGGTACGCACAAGATGCTCAGTTGGGGAAACCCGAATGGCCATTTTCTTGCAGCGACGTATGAATATGCAAGAAACCAGCCACGGAGCAGCTCTCACCGACCCTTTTCTTGCATTAGTGCGCGCGTATGCCAGAAACCGGTCACTAGGCGTCACTCAATGGCCATTTTCTTGCATCTGCTTTTGAATATGCAAGATATTGGTCATTTGAGTGCAGAGATATCAATGTTTGGGATACGGCGGTTGCGCGCACAGTGTCAGTGTGCTCCGAACGTGCACGAGTTGGTGTAGGAGGTAACGATGTTCCTGTTACGAATGGTGTTTCGCTCGTTTTCGCGGCAGCTCAAGCGGCGGTTGCTCATTGCGGTGACCGTGTGCCTGTCGGCCACGATTTGCGTGGCGATGCTTGGTGTCGTCTTCGACGTGGGCGACAAGCTCAACGCCGAACTGTCGACGTACGGCTCCAATATTGTCGTCAAGCCCAAAGCCGATGCGGTGGTGTCTGATTTATACAATACTGCGGACGCCGGCAATGGCGACGAAGCTGCGGATCCGACTTCGTTCCTCAAGGAATCGGACGTGCCCAGCATCAAAACGACGTTCTGGGCGTTCAACATTACCGATTTTGCGCCGGAACTCAACGTGAACGCCACGATTGACGGGCGCAATGTGCCGGTGACGGGAACGTGGTTCAACAAGAAAGTGCCATTGGCGACGGGCCAAAGTGTGGTCGCCGGAGTCAAGGGCATGCGCTCATGGTGGAAGGTCGACGGGGCTTGGGCCAAGGATGGTTCTGGGGCAACGGGCACTGGCAAGGTCGTTGCAGCGGCTGATACCAATCAAGCTACCGTCGTGCAAGGCATGATGGGCAAGGACCTGGCGAATGCCACCCATACCAAAGTCGGGCAGACCGTTACGATTTCCAAGGCGACGGCCGACGGGCAACACCGCAGCCAACGCGTGCGGATTGTCGGGATTTTCGATTCCGGCGACAACGATGCCAATGGTCTTTATATTCCTTCGTGGTCGGCGCAACGGCTTTCCGATTTGCCGGATTCCATCGACAAAATCGAGGTCAAGGCGCTCACGACCCCTGAAAACGATTTGGCGCGCAAGGCAGAGAAGGACCCGGCGGCGCTGAGCCAGGAGGAGTGGGAGACTTGGTATTGTACGGCTTATCCGTCTTCGATCGCCTATCAGATCGAGGAGGTCATGCCAGGAGCCGTGGCCAAGCAGGTACGGCAGGTGGCGGCCTTGCAGGGCGACGTGCTGCATAAGACACAAGCGGTGATGATCCTGATGACTGCGTTGAGCCTTATCGCGGCCGCCATCGCCGTGGCCAATCTTATGGCATCGTCGATTGGCGAGCGTGGTTCGGAACTTGCGCTGCTCAAAGCCATCGGTGCCACGGACGGCGCGGTTTCGAGGCTGATGCTTACCGAAACGGCGGTGATTTCGCTGATCGGCGGGCTGGTCGGCGCTGGGCTTGGCTCCTTGCTTGCACAAGTCATCGGACATGTCGTTTTCGGTTCGGGAGTAGTGATGCGACCGATGGTGTTTGTGCTGGTGTTCGTGTTGCTGGCCGTGACCATTCTGATCGCATCGTTCTCCTCGATTCGCTCGATTCTGCATTTGCGTCCGGCGGAGGTGCTCCATGGAAGGTAAACATTCAATGACAAATCGACAGATGTTCTTCCGTATGCTGTTCAGCGCTGTGTTTCGGCGGCGCTCGCGGGCGTTGATGGCTGTGGTCGCTTCGCTGGTAGGCGCGGCAACGCTGTTCTGCTTGGCTGCCATCTGCGTGGCGGTGCCACAACAGATGAACGAGGAGATGCGGGCTTACGGCGCCAATCTCATTATCACTCCGACGCAACGGACTGTCGCCGGTAAGGCCGTTGACGGTTCCAAGACCGCGAATGTCGCGGATTACGGGTTCAATCAGAAAACCGTGACGGCGCTGAACGAGACGGTCAAAGACGCCGGTTCTGAACGCTCGGCTTCGTATCGGTACGAAAACACGCGTATCAACTCGTTGCCGTTCGTGGTGGCGGGCATTGATCCGCACGATGTGAAGGCGCTCAACCATCACTGGAGCGTCGAGGGCAAGTGGCCATCGAACGGCGGGGTGATGCTCGGACGTGACGCGGCGACGAAGCTCGACGCCAAAATCGGCTCGGTTATCACCATCAAATACAGCCCCGGTAAAAGCGTGGCTACCACGACTGGCGGAAGCGCAGAATCGGGCCAATCCTCGGGATCTACAGGCGGCAATTCTTCCGGACATGACATGTCGAATATGAAAGGCATGAAAATGTCTGCCACGGGTTCCGGTTCCGTCAATCTTGCGGAATGGAAATCGCCTGAAAAGACTAGCGCAGAGAATGCCGATAATCGTTCCGGTTCTGTTCACCTGGCCGAGTGGAAGCCCACCGCTCCCAACGCAGGCGGCATGGAATTCCGCGTGGACGGCATCGTCGACACCGGCGGCAGCGAAGACGATATGGTCTACGCCAACAACCTCGACGTTGATAAGCTCACCGGCTTTGAGCGTGGGGCGGATGTGGTCGAATTCTCGGTCGATACGTCGGATGCGGGTCTGAGCAGTCTCGTAGGCAGTGTCAACAAGACGGCCTCGCTCAACGCCAAGGCACAGAAGGTCACGAAAATCACTTCGTCCAACGTCCACATCATCACGATGCTGCAGACCTTGTTCTGGATCGTGACGGTTGTTGTGCTCGTGCTGACGCTCGTCGGCGTCGGGACCACGATTTCGTCCATCGTCTCTCAGCGTCGCAATGAAATCGGCCTGCGCAAGGCGCTTGGAGCTTCATCGCGGAACATAGCGGTGGAATTCACCGTTGAAGCGGCACTTTACGGGCTGATTGGTGGATTATTCGGCACAGCTATCGGCTATGTGCTCGCGCGCGCGTTGAGCGCTTCCGTTTTCGGGCAGAAGCTTTCTCTCAACTGGCCGTTGGCGCTCGCCTCCGTGCTGGTCAGCATGCTGGTCGCGGTGCTCGCCTCGTTGCCGCCGGTGCGCAACGCGGTGCGGATCGATCCGGCCGTCGTGCTGCAGGAAGAATGACGAAAGTCCTGCCGAAATAAACGTAACAGTGTAAGAAACTATCGAAAGGAGTGGCTATGCTGCTCGAACTTGATCATATTTCGAAGATCTACGGCGACCTTCACGCGGTGGACGACCTCAGCCTCACCGTGCCGGCGGGGCAGTGGCTCGCGGTCGTCGGCTCGTCCGGGTCTGGCAAGACCACGCTGATGAACATCATCGGCTGTATGGATTCGCCATCCAAGGGCTCGGTGACGCTTGAGGGCCGCGAACTCAACGATTTGAACGCGACTCAGTTGGCCGACGTGCGCAAGAACGTCATCGGCCTGGTCTTCCAGAAGTTCTATCTCGTGCCGCATCTGACGGCTGTCGAAAACGTGATGGTGGCACAGTACTACCATTCTGTGGTCGATGAGAAAGAGGCGCTCGAGGCGCTCGACCATGTTGGGCTGAAAGACCGTGCAAAGCACTTGCCGAGCGAACTTTCCGGCGGTGAGCAGCAGCGTGTGTGCATCGCTCGTGCGCTTATCAACCACCCCAAACTGATCTTGGCCGACGAACCGACTGGCAATCTGGACGAGAAGAACGAGAAGATTGTGCTCGACCTCTTCCGCGAGCTGCACGAGCAGGGCACGACCATCATCGTCGTGACGCACGATGCGTTGGTCGCTTCGTGCGCACAGCGCGAGATCATGCTCAACCACGGCGTCTTGGTCGGCGAACAGTGGAACGATGACAAGGCGCGAGAGGTTTACGAAGCGGAAGGCGGCAAACCTGCCTCCACTGGTGCCCAGGTCGAGGGCGCCCAGCAGGGCGATGCCCCAATCTCGTTCGCCAATCCGACGAAAGCCGCCAAAGTCTAGGGATAGCTGGCGGGAATGGTTCAATTTTGAAGGCATGTGGATTGCAATTATCGAATTCAATAGTTGCAACTCGCATGCCTTTTCGCATATCATCAAGCGGATATGGTTCCACAGATTTTACCGGCGAATTGCGTTATTAAATCAGCTTGGTGCGTTCCAATTGGCCGGAGAACCAGGTGTTGAATTTTGAGGGCTTCGGCATGATGAGGCCAATGACGAGCATGACCGCAGCATAGACGAGGACAATGCCCATCTGAATCCAGAAATCGTTCTGGTAGATGCCGGCGATGGCGGCGCGTGCGGCTTGGATGGAGTGGGTGGCCGGCAGGAACGGGTTGATGACCTGGACGAATTTCGGCAGTACCTGCAGTGGATAGGTGCCGGAGGAACCGGAAATCTGCATGACAAGAATGATAACCGTCAGGGCTTTGCCGATGGTGCCGAAGCAGGCCACGAGCGTATAAATCACGAACGCATAAACCAAGCCGGAAACCCAGCCGGCGAGCATGAACAGCATCGGGTGGACGGCATGGACCCGCAGGAAAAGCAGTGTTCCGGCGCAGGAGAATGTACTCTGCAGCAGCGAGATGAACGCAAAGATGCCGAAACGGCCGAGGAAGAGTTGGTAGGGCTTTGGCGCGCTGAAAAGACCGTCAGCATTCTCAATGGAGGCGGATTCGCTATCTGGTGAAGCAGATTGTTCTGCGGTGGCCTCGACGGTAGCTATACGTTGTGTGTCGTTGGTATCAGCATCGGTATCGACCTTGGGGGAATCCATACGTTGCGTGATGGTGCCGTCAGCGGCAACCGGGGAATCGAAAACCAAGGTGTCCTCATTGTCTCGAGTAACCGCCCTTGTTGCTGAAGTGTTTATCGCAGTGCTGTCATTGCCGTTTCTGTCCGATGGGCCCGCGTTGATACCGGTGATTGGAGCTGCGTTTGCACTGTTTATTGAAGCGGCAAGGCCAGTTGCTTTGGCTTGATTTGCGGGTTTGTATTCCCGCTGATGCCGACGTTTGCGCAGCCGGCCCCACCCGAAGCCGGAATCTGAGCCCGCTTCTGCCAGCTTGCGCCGTGTTTCATGTGAAACGTCGGTTTTGATGATCAGCGCAATCAGCAGCGAACCGACCCAAAGCGGAATGAACGTGTAGAACGGGGTTAGCGATGTGCCGAAATTCTCGACAGGGAACACGGCGTTGCGTTTGAGTGCAACGGGCGCGGCGAGGGCTGCAGCGAGCTTGTCAGGGTCACCGGAAAGCAGCTTTTTGACCTTGGCCATGTCGCCGCTGTTGAGTGCTTCGGTCAGTTGCTGGCTGAACGTGGTCAGCTTGCCGCTGGCGTCCGAAAGCGTGGTTGACGTATCGTTGAGCATCGTGCGCGCCTGCTTGAGTTTGTCGCTGGCCTGTTTGGCGGTGTCGTTGAGCGCCGACACGCTATCGTTGAGATCGGCGGCGCCGGCTCCTAAAGTGCCGGAAACGGACGAAAGCGACGAAGTGATACTGGTGATTTGTGGTTTTAGCGTTTCGGAAAGATTGGTGCTGAGCCCGTCAATGGCCGCTTTCGACTGGCTGGCAAGGCTGACGATTTGCTTGCGTTGCTGGGTCGCGTCGCCGGTTTTGGCGTCAAGATCGTTGGCCGAAGTGTTCAGCGCGGTTTGCAATTCTTTTTGGCGCGCGATGATGTTGTCGAGGGTGGCAAGCGTATCGGAAGGTGTTGAAGGAAGCGTCGCCAACGTATCTCGGATTTCCTGATATTGCGTCGCTTGGTCGCCGATAAGGTCGGCCTGTTTGCGCATCGTGGCCGAGACGTCGGCAGAGGATTTGCCGGCGCTGTCAAAGGCGTTGTCGATGTCTGTGCCGATGGCACCGTTGCTTGTACTGCTGGCGCTGAGCGCCTGAGAGAGCGCCGAAGTTGCTGTATTGAGTGCTCCTGAAACGTCTTTGACACCCCCGCCGGCTTTGTTGAGCTGTTTGAGCGACTTGTTGCTGTCCTTCGAGGCATTGTTGAGCAATGTTGCGGAGCTCGAAAGCAGGGTTTGGGAGATGTCGATCAAGCTGGCGTAGGCATCCACGTTGATGGCGGAATCGTTGAGCTGGCTGGCCAGGTCGTTGATGTTGCCGTTAAATGTGGTCAGGCGTCCGCGGGCATCGGCCGAATCGAGTTGCTTGGAAAGGCCGTTCGCCACGCTCAGCGCGGTGCCGGTGATGGTGCGCGCGAACGTCTCGTTGACTTCTTTGGAAATCTGGTCCGCGCCTTGACCGGTGACCTTCGACGCGACGGCGTTCTTTTTCTCGTTGGTGTAATACTCAAGCGTGGCGTGCTTGGCGTCTGAGGAGAAGAAGGTCATCATATTGCGGCTGAAATCCTTGGGAATGATGACCGCAGCGTAGTAGGTGCCCGCTTTGGTGCCTTCCAATGCTTTCTCTTTGGTCGTAAAGGTCCAGTCGAGCTGGCTGTTGGCGCGCAGCTGGCCGATGACTTGGTCGCCGAGTTTCATTTTTACCGGCATAAGGTCACTGGAATAGCCAACGTCCTCGCTCGCGACGGCGAATTTGAGGTTTTTGGTATTGCCGAACGGGTCCCAGCTTGCGGTGACATTGAACCACGTGAACAGCGCGGGAATGACGACGAGTCCCATGAGAATGATGATTGAGATGATGTTGCTGGTGATTCGCCGTATGTCACCGGTGAACAGTTTCCATATCGTTTTCATCGCTGGTCGCCTCCTTCCCCGTTATTTCCAGACAATGGTGCTTTGATTTTTGCCTTCGTGCGTGGCCGTTGACGTTCATATAGCAAGGTTCGTACAGCGTCATCCTCGAGATTGCCGAGACGCACCTGCCGGGCGAGGCTGTCTCGAATCGACTCGACGCTGACCAGGAAAATAATGGTGACGAGGAACCAGATGACCCACGCCGCCAGCGCGACCACCTTAGTGCCGGTGGTCAGCGAGAAGGTGATGGCCATACCCGCCGGAATGGCGATGCCGAAAGCCAGCGCCCCGCGCATGAGCTTCGGATAGAGCAAGGCGAATTTCCGTGCGCGTTCCTCGATGCCCGCACGATATTCCTCTTTATTGGTCAGCATGCTCAGGGCTTGCGAAATCGGATATTCGTGGGTTTTATGCGATGCCGGTTCACTGGTGATGATGTCACTGGCCTTGAGTTGGCGGTCGACCAGGCGCTGCAGGTTGCCCATATGCGGCTTGACTGCAAGTCCTAAAATAAAGAACAAAACCGCGAAAATCATCAAACGACCCATGTTGACGAACCAGTCGGCGCGGTAGAAGCCCGCAATGGTCTCGCGCAACGCGTTGATGGAGTAAGTGAACGGGAAGTAGGGGTACATGTCGCGAAAGAATTTCGGCATCATTTCGATGGGGTACATCCCGGAAGACCCCGGAATCTGAACAATGACCAGCGCCACACACAGTGCCTTGCCAACGTGCAGGAACGAGGTCGAAAGCGCGTAGGTGATGCTGACGTAGACCATCGAGGCGAGCATTGCGGTAATGATGAAAATCGGTACGTTGTAACATTGCACGCCAATGAGCAACTCGCCGAGAACGGTGACAATGGCTTGCAGTGAGGCGATCAGCGCGAAAAGAATCCAGCGTCCCCAATAGCGCTGGCCGGGTGTGGGTTCGTTTTCCAATCCCTCGTCGTCCACCTCCAGCTTCATCAGCACCACCAACATGAACGCGCCAACCCACAGCGTCAGGTTCGTGAACAGCGGTGCCATTCCGGAACCGTAGGTGCTCACGGGATACACGACTTTCGTGTCGAGAACGGTGGGTGAGAGCATGAAATCCGCGATTTTGGCGGCATCGAGCTGGCCGCCGTTGCCCAGTGATTGTGCCAGAATCCCTGAGCTTCCAAGTGTGGAAGAGCTGGAAAGCGCTGTGATATCGGTAGTGATTGTCGCCAGGTGACCTTGCAGATTTGCCAGACCTTTGTCGGTGCCGGCAAGCGCTTTGACCGCGGCGGCAGCGGCTTGGTCGAGTTGATTCAGGACAATTGTTGATTGCGTTATCAAAGAACCCTGCGAAGCAAGATTGGCCGAAGATGTCGCGGCGACCGTCGAGAGGCCGTTGAGACCATTGTTCAGCTGCGGTAGCGCGCCTGTCGTAATGGTCTTCCGAGCGCTCGCGGCATTGCCGAGCGCCGATTGCGTGGAAATATTGATGCCGTTGGCCGCGGAAACGGTATTCGAAACGGTCGAGCCGAGGTTTTTGCTGGAATTGAGGTCGTTCAAGGCCGTAATTGAATCTCCGAGACGCTTGTTCTGCGCCTTAAGGTCGGCGATGGCGCTGGAACTGCCGGGAATGCCAGCCGCTTCCAAACGATTGATAAGACTACCGGTGTCGGTGTTGATTTGCTGGGCAGTGGAAAGCGCCGAACCCACGTCGCCATTGGCTTTCGTGAGTCCTGCCGCGATGGAATTGATGGCGACGTTGGATTGCGAGCTGGCCTGCGAAAGCAGGTTTGAGCTTTCGTCGAGGGTGCCACCGGCGTTATTGGTGAAGTCGTTGAGGGTGTTTTGCGTGTTCGTAATCGCTGTTGAGGCGTCACCCAGCTGTTTCGATGTCTGAGCTCCGGCCTTTTGGGTTTTATCGAGCGTGCCTCGTGCGGTTTTGGTTTTGTCGGGAACGCCGCCCAGCGTAGTGGTCAAGTCATTGATATTGTTGCGGATATCGGCGACGGATTGCTGAGCTTTATTAAGGTCTGCAAGCGTGTCGGCCGTGGCGGTGTCGGCTTTGGCGTTGATATCGCTATCGGTTTTGTTGACGACACCGGAAATGACCTTGCTAATCGTGGAAACGAACGTCTCGTTGACCTGGCTGTCGACTGTGGAAGCGCCGGTATCGGTGATGCGGCTTGCCAACGCGTTCGCTTTTTCGTTGACATAATATTGCAGCGTCGGCCGCGTGCCGTGCCCCTCGATGACTCCGGCCACACCGTCGCTGAAGTTCTTCGGAATGATAATGGCGGCGTAGCTTTCCCCCGATTCCACGCGCTGCATGGCCTCGTGCTGGTCGGCGAATTTCCAGCCCAACTGGCTGTTGCCCTTGAGCTGACGCACGATCTGATCGCCCATATTCATTTTGCCGATGGGTTTCGCATCGGTGCCGCGGTCGTTGTTGACTACGATCACTTCGATGCCGTTGGTGTTTCCATACGGATTCCAGAAACCCGCGATATTGAACCACGCATAAAGCGGCGGAATGAAGACGAGCCCGAACAGCACGACCCACGCCGCCGGTACGCGCAGCAAGCGGATGACGTCGCGTCGCACGATGGCGAACACATTGCTCATGGTGGGCTCCTTTAGGCTTGCTTTGTCGGATGAAATCAAAAACGCCCGACTCAGCCGTCGGGTTCCCGTTCGTATTTGTTGGGTTCCTGCTCGTATTTACTCTATCCCCGTTGTATCACCATATTTGATGCCCTAAATCTTCTGTTTAAAGCGAATATATTCGGTGGTTTTGCGACGTGTGGAGCGTTTGCGGTGCCGAGATATTTTGTTGCTAAACAAAGAATACGACGGGAGCGAAGCTTGCCCGAATCCAAGTGGGGGATCGCCTGTCCAAATTGATATGAATTAATTTCCGCAACCTCTTTGACTCTCGATTTGAACCCGACCGTGGTGCAGGGTAGCCTTAAAAGGATTGCTGAGGACGTTGTATGAAGGGGAGTGGGACAATGAAAGCTGCTCCTGACGGCGAAAAATCGAAGAAAATGCTTGGCGACAAGACTTCGCGTAACTCTGCCAAATCCTCAACGAACGCACTCGGAAGAGCGGCAAGTTCCGCCGCCGGAGCCATGGCGCATTCAGCCGCCCGCGCCGCGGAAGGTGTCGGCGGTGCCTCGCGCAACTTGGCGAATCACGCATCCCAACACCTCACCGTCATTGGCCGTATTTACGGCGTTCTGGTCTTGCTAGTCGGGCTCGTCGGCGTGCCGTACGTCGGCTACGCGATTTTCGATGGCATCCATAAATTCTTGACCGGCAGCCTTCACCCCGACCCCCTCGATCTGACGTTCCTGCTCACCTGCGCGCAGGCGGTTGTTTCGTTGGCCAACGCAGCGACGTTGATTGTCTTTGGCATTACGTTGCTGCGTGACATGCGCAAGTACGCGGCTCGATGGGCGTACGTGCTGATGGCGGTGACCGTGGTTCAGGGCATGCTTTCGCTGGCATTGCAAGGGCTCGGGCTCGGTGTTGGGCTCTCGCTGATTCAGATTGCGATTCTGGTGGCGCTCGCCATCGCGCTCGACCCGGCGCTGATCGGCGAACGTGCGGTGCAACGCAAGCTCAAGCGGATGGACGAGCACGACGAATACATCGAGGCCAAGGGCGCCGGCATGCTCGGCCGCGACCCGAGCGGCAAAGGCTACGTCGAGCTCAATGTTTTCAATGTGTTTTGGCTTTTCGTGGTCGGTTGCGTCGGCGGGCTGATAGTCGAAGAAATCTATCACCTTATATTCTTCAACGAATGGCAGGATCGTGCGGGGCTGATCTGGGGGCCGTTCTCGCCGATTTACGGGTTCGGCGTCGTGGTACTGACGATGTGTCTGAACCGTCTCTGGCACGCCAACGCCGTTCTGATTTTCTTCTCCAGTGCGATTATCGGCGGTTGTTTTGAAGCGTTCGTGGCATGGTTCATGCAAATTGCGTTCGGCATTATTGCCTGGAATTATTCGAATGACTGGCTGCCGCTTTTCGGTGGGAAGACGAGCGGCAAGTACATGGTCTTCTGGGGTTTGGCGGGTCTGATCTGGCTGCGTGAATTGTTGCCGAGGATCCTGAAATTCATCAATCTCATCCCCTGGAAGTGGCGTTATGCGCTGACGGCCGTCGCGCTGGTGTTCATGCTCATCGATATTGCCGTCACGCTGATGGCGCTTGACTGCTGGTATGGCCGCGTTGCCGGGCTGCCGCAGACCTCCCCGGTCGCCCGTTTCTTCGGCGCGCATTTCGACAACACGGTGATGCAACAGCGTTTCCAGACGATGAGCATCAACCCAAAGTGGTCCGGTCGTGCATAAGCTGTTGCGTTGTTGTTTTTACTTCGTTTGCTTCTAAAAACCGCTATAATCGTGCCATTGACATGACCTGAGTAGCGGGAATACATCGGTTTGTGCCCTCGGCCGAATCGTGATCGGTGAGACTGCTGATGTTTGTATGACAGTGATTTGGCGTTTCGGATATCACTTTAAAATAAATTGTGAATGTTTTTGTAGATAGTAGATTTTCTCTAAATTTTTTAATGGGATGAAAAATATCAAATCATATATTTAAATTAGCGTCCCATTTTTCCTGTATAGCGGAATGTTGTGTTGAGTAGTTTATTCGAGCAAAAACTAATCATACGGGTTTTATTTTTGGTATTTAAATCATTTGACGTATTTTTTGACTTTTTATCACATATCGTTAGCCTTAATTGAGATACAAGAAAATGAGCAGATGGTTTCAATGATTTAAATGATTGAAATGTCGCCTTTATTAGGGGGTAATGTCTGAGCACTTTGAATCTGAAGATTTTTGGAACGTGTAATGCGTGTTTGGGTTCATAAAACGTTTTTGAAAAAAGAGAAAACGTGTTGTGTATAACGTAGTGGCTTTTGTTGCTTGAAGAAAGAGACGGATAGATGAGTAAGGGTACAAGACTCAAACGCGCCGCAGTCGTTGCACTGGCGGTGTGTGCCTTGCTGGTACCTGCGTTCGCTGCGACGGCCAGTGGGGATTCTGGTTCTGCAGCCTCTTCGGTTGTTCCTCAGCCGGCTAAGGGTGATGCTCAGAACAGCACAGTCAGTTCAGGTGCACAGGGTGTGGATGGTGTGCAACCCCCAGACGATAAGACGCAGCCGGAAGCGGGTCTTTCGAATACCAAGGCGCAAAATCAGAAGAGTGATGCCACGCAGGCACAGGGCGTCGGTCCATCCGAGCAAACGAATAGTCCCAGCTCGTCGGAGAACAAAATTTCCCCACAAACCATGGGTGTTTCGCCGCAGGACGCTACCTGCACGACAGTCACTGGGAAAAATGAAGGCGGCTTCGCTTGGAAGATCGCTCAGGAAGGCGGACAGTGCGTTCTGCACATCAGCGGCGGTACCGGCAATGGCAATCCCGTTACGTGGAGCAGCGATACTTACAGACAAGGCATCACCCAGATAGACATTGATGGTCCGATGGATTTGGCTTCTACGCCCGGCAAATATTTCTTCGGTAATATGCCGAACCTGACGCTCATCAACGGTCTCGAAAAGGTGAACACCGCCCGTGTGACGGATATGAGCTATATGTTCGCAGGGGATTCGAGTTACACGTCGATTAATTTCGTATTTGGCGGCAGTACCAATTTCAATACATCCAACGTCACCACAATGCAAAGCATGTTTGATGGAATGACGAGGCTGTCTCAGCTGATCGGGCTTGACCGTTCCACGTTCAATACCTCCAAAGTCCAAAATATGAGCGACATGTTCGCCGGAACGGCATTTACTGGCTTGTGGCTGAATACGCCTAATTTCGACACCTCCAAAGTCGAGAATATGAGCGGAATGTTCTCAGGTATGAGGTCTTTGACGCGTCTGGTTTTTCGGAGTTCAAGTACCGATCCATGGTATTTCAAGACTTCTGCGGTCAAGGACATGTCCAATATGTTCTATAACTGCGATCGGCTTGCCTCGCTTGACGTCAGTGGTTTCGACACTTCGAGCGTCACGAACATGCATGCCATGTTCTTCAATATGAAAGCGGTGCAAGCCCTTGATCTCAGGAGTTTCGATACCGCTCATGTTACTGATATGGGTGCCATGTTTGATACTGACAATGATGCGTTGGGTATATCTACTGATCCCAGCAAATCCAGCCTGGCGACGCTTAGGTGGGATAGTACGAAGTTCAAAACCGACCTGGTTACGGATATGGCATTCATGTTCCGCAACTGTTCAAAGCTCAATACGCTTGATGTCAGTGGTTTCAACACCGATAACGTCGGCAATATGCAGCAGATGTTCTACGGGCTCAGCGGTCTCGCGACCATCAATGTCAGCGGTTTCCACACCGCCAAAGTGACCAATATGTCATACATGTTTAATGGTTGCACCAATGTTAATGCACTTGATGTTAGCGGGTTCGATTTGGGGCTGGTCAAGAACACGGATTTCATGTTCGCTGGTTGCTGGAAGGTGACCACGCTTGCGGTGGAGAAGTTTAACACCGCGAAGGTGACGTCGATGAGCGGCATGTTCTCGGATTGCAGAGCCCTTACCGACCTGAACGTCCAGGATTTCAAGACCACTCAGGTTACTCGTATGAACAGGATGTTCTCCGACGACTTGGCTCTTAAACAGCTTAACGTGAGCCATTTCGACACTAGACAGGTGATGAACATGGCCGGGATGTTCAGCGGTGACAGATCACTGACGAATCTTGATGTCAGTGGTTTCGACACCAGCAAGGTCATCGACATGTCCTCTATGTTCCAGGGATTGGCGAATGTCCCCGTCCTCGACGTCTCTGCGTTTGATACCAGTGCGGTCGGATCTTTGGTTCAAGACCCCTCATGCAAGCCAGCAGGCGTAGGCGACGGCAACGCCGAGTATCCCTGCGGCACTATGGAAAACATGTTCGACGGCGATGCTGAGCTTCAAGGCATCAACGCCGGGAGTTTCAATACCGCGTTGGTGCGCAAGATGGACAGGATGTTCTTCGGCAACTCGAAACTCCAGCGGCTCAATCTGAGTGGCTTCGACATGAGTAAGGTGACGAGCGCTCTCCAGATGTTCTCGGGCGACAACCAAATCAAGGTCATTGTTCTGGGAAGCAAAACCAGAATGCCCGTAGACGGAAGCGGGTCGTCGGGAAACTCAGGCACCGATCCGTTCTACCATGCTACGAATGACGAGGGCAAACCTTGGGTGCAGGTCGATCCGGCAGGTACGTGGACCGGGTTCTGGCCGCAGATGGTCGGCGGCGGATACGCCACTTCGCAAGCACCTAGAAACGTGCCGACAACCTATGTGCTTCAGGGTTATGTAGCGTTTGGATTTCTTCCTAACAATCCGAAAAATTCGGATGCAGCAAGCATGAGTGGCGTCAAAGGTGCAATGGATGTCTGGGCAGCAGAGCCCGGAAAGTCCTTTGCCATGCCTTCTTGCGGTTATCAAATCGATGGATATCGCTTCCGCGTGTGGAAAGGCGTTGACAACAAAAAGGAATATGCGAAAGGTGCGAATTACACTTCTCCGGATACGTCTGGCAATACGATGATCAAATTCTCCGCGCAGTGGACAAAACTGCTGCCGACGCCGATCATCCTTGACAGCATCGTCCAAAATGGACATAAAGTCAATGGCCAGTTCCCCGCCATTCCGGGCAAATATGATTCGAGCTCGTCCGCTCTTGTGCGTCTGACCATTCAATATGGCGGACCGCTGAAGGCGGGCACCAAGCTGAGGTTCTACGCCAAGCCTGGCAGCAACAGCTTTGGCACTGAGGAAGATATCAAGCGGTTCCCGGTCAATGTCGTAACCTTTGCAAGGGGAAGCAACATTCCGCGCCAAGGTGATACCATGACCAGTTCGGGTGAGTATACCTTGCCTGGCGCCGTCGTCGCTGGTAACACAGCGACCTTCTACCTCGACGCCAGCACTTTGAAGTTCATCGGAACGTACCCCGAATATGATTGGACGTTTACCGCCATCGCGTTCTATTCCGACTCAGGTGACGCATCCAATGTCAGCGAATCGACATGGGAGGTTCGCGCCCATCCGCTTGATTACGCACCTCCGGTCATCACCACCTCTTCCACCAGCTACACCCTCGGGTCAACGAATGTCAATATCTCGGGCACCTTGGCGAATCTCCCGAACGGTCTGACGCTGCCGACCAAAGCGGAAGGCTGGGACAGGGACGTGTCGGATACGCCACCGACGTTGCGGGCACCCGGCAGGGAGCCGAACGGCAGGGTGACTGTGACTTGGCCGAATGGCGGCAAAAAGACGGTTAACGAGGATCCCACTACCGGCCAGTGGAACGTTTCCGTGCCGCCGGGCATGTGGAACGGGAACGTCAGCTTGCAGGCCAAAGACGCGCTGGACAATGAGTCTTCGCCCGACCAGGTCGAGTTGAAGTCGCCATACAAACCTCTGAACGGTCTGCCGTTGACGGGCAACCAGAACCTGTGGTTGCGTATCGCCGTTGTGGTCGCCGTGCTGGCGGTCAGTCTGCCTGCCGTCTACCTTTCCAATCGCCATCACTGCGAGAGGAAAGAGAAAAAGCAGGCGATGCAATCATGAGCCAGCTGAAAGACCAGACTTGCCAGATTGATACTCGATTCTGCGCACGGTTGAGAGGAGGATGAGGACCTTTACGACCATGAGCATGACAGAAAGACAATAAACAAAGCAGTAATTCGATTGATTCCTCGAGAAAGGGAAACCATGCAAATACACAAAAAACTACGTGGTATGACAGCCATCGTGCTGTCGGCGGCCACGTTGGTGGCGCTCGCCGCTACCGGTGTCGGCACTGCGAACGCGGATCCGGCCACCGGCAACGTGCCGATTGACAGCACCACCAAAGGCACCATCACTATCAACGATGCGGACAACACTGCGACCGGCACGGGTTCGAGCACCACGCACCACCAGTTCAAGGCAACTCTGGTGGCCTCGTATAAGTACGCCCAGTATTATGACGACACACTTGACGGTCTTTCGCTTGACCCTGTTGCGAATCCGAAGGTGGCAGATGTCGAGGACGCGGTGAACTCTGTCAAGACCTCCGGCGATCCCGCACTCACCACCGAGGAACTGGCCAATCCTATGGACTACGTTGCCAAGAACTGGCTTGGATATGACGCTGCAGGCAACAGCGCCAATGGTGACAAAACCTCTAATAATTCAACCACCCTCGACGCAGACAGCCCTCGTCTGTATTCTGGAAAGCTGAGGGACTTCGTTACCAATTTGGTCGGTAAGCAATCGTTCAAGGACGCGCCAGGTGTGACGGGTACCGCGGCTGAATTCGCCAGCGGCAAGGAGCTTCCGGCAGGTCTGTATGTGATTCAGGATGTGTCGGGTTCGAACTCAACCGGCAAGACGAACACCATTCCGGTGTTGGTCGGTACCACCATCAAGGCGACGATAGGTGGCAACGCGAAAACGTTCTCCACGTTCACCAACAAGAACACGTTGGGCACGGTCAACATCAAGAACAACCAGCCAACGATTGAGAAAACCTGGGTCGGCACCAAGAAGGGCAACAATTGGACTACCGATAAGAGCGCTGCAATCGGTGACACTTTGCGGTTCCGCATCAAGACTGAGGTACCGCAGACCACTGGTTTCAAGCATTACATCTACAAGGTGCAGGATAAGCCTACTGATGGTCTCGATTACGTGGATGGCAGCGCGAAAATCTGGATTGGCTCCGACGCCGTCAACTTCACAAATGGAACCGGCGTAACCACTTCCACCAACGATACGCTCTCTGTCGGTTCTGCTGGCGATAACAAGGACGTGGCCTTCAAACGATATGGTCAGTCAAACAAGGACCTCGAGTTCAGCTTCTGGAAGCTCCTTGACGCCAACGGCAATGTTGGCTCCTATGGGAGCGCTGGAAAGCCTTACATCCAAAACACCCCGATTACCATCGAGTATGAGATGAAGCTTACCGAGAAGGGTGCGCAGCACAACTCCGCTATGGTCATCTATTCCAACAACGACCAAAAGCCGCCGAAGAATGATAACAACTGTGACGTCGATAATCCGCCCACCGACGGAGCGTGCGGCGACCACGGCGGCAACGGCGGTGGCGGCGGCGGTAGCAACGGTGGCGGCGGCCAGGTCGACGTCGTCAACTACTCGATGGATCTTCACAACGTGTTCAAGCGTGACGAGACCAAGGATCTGGCCGGCGCGGAATTCCAAGTCTTTGCCGGGGATTCGGTGGCCAACAGTCCGCTGAAGTTTGAAAACAACAAGCACGTGGCGGCTACGGGAGGCCAGGCTGACAGAAATGCGCTGAGCCTTTACAGCTACAACCAGACCGCTACCAATGCCGATAATGTCACGACCCTGAAGGTCTCTGACGGTAACCCCGGGGCAGGAGAGACGCTGGGCGGCAACGACGAGGCGAAGGGTCATCTGAAGTTCGACGGCCTGCCTGCCGGTGATTATACAGTCAAGCAGACCAAGGCCGCTACGGGTATGGTGGGCGCGACGCTGCCGACCTTTACCTTCAGAATCACTCCTGCCACCACCACCACTCCGCAGGCTCCTGCGAAGTTCGAGATGGTTACGGCGGACTTCTGGGGACTGGCACACGATGTGGGTCCGGTCAGCCCTGCACAGAACAACACCGATGGAAAGGTGACCGTCGACTCGGTAGATTCGATCAGCTCGTTGCCTCTGACCGGTGGCGCGGGACTCATTCTGCTCGTGGTGCTCGCACTGTTGTTTGGCAGCGTGGCTGTCGGAACCACCGTGTTGCGCAAACGCGAGATGATGAATCGCTCCGAGCAGGAAGAGTAATACGGTTCGCAGGTCTGTCAGCTAGAGATCGGTCGCTATCGATTCGGTCTTCGGCTCCCAGATATGATTGGCATGAGGATTCCACCAAGGCCTGCTGATTCAAGTCTTGTGATTAGACAAATCCGGATTCTACCGCCATATAACCGGTGGTCACGGAATCCTCGAATAGCCAATTTGCGAATGATGGTAGGATGACCTGCCCAAGCGTAATTACGGATATTAGACGCTGATGCGTCGGATTATGGGCCGTAGACGCTTGGGCAGGTCATTCTTGCCGTTGAAGATTTGATTGTTACAAGTAGATAGTCGGCCTGGGCGGATAGAGGTATAACGCTGTGAAGATAGATGCGAAGCATAGCGTGCGACGGATGGACGAAGCCGTTGACGCTCACGGTCGACACTGTAAAAGCGACGGTCGTGTTCGAGATGCCGTCGTCGCTTCGGGCAAAGGCGGCTGGTCGGCGGATGACGAGAAGGATGCCGGCCGTTTGCGCGGTGCCGGTTCCGTGCGCGCCTTCGGTAGGGCTGGTACGCATACGGACTTTCTCCATCGTTCGTTTGAAGACCTCATGCATCCACGCAGGAATAGCTCACGCATCGCATATCGGGTAGGCATCCGCGCCGTCCATGATCTCTTCGTTCTGCTCACCGTTGCCGTGTTGCTGTGGGCGCCGATCAATTGGGTCTATAATGCCCGTCAGGCCTCTATCGCTTCCATGCGAATTCAGCAGGAGCAGACAAAATGGCCCCGTGGCCAGGCGGCTAAAGAATACAATGATGCAAAAGCCTATAACCGTCAGATTGCGGCTTCCCCGCAGACCTCCTTGGGCGAGATTCTGGATCCCTTCACCGACGAAGGCAAGCAGGACAACGACTCGGGATCGAGCAAGGACACGCGTTACCAGGCATTGCTGCGTACTGAATCCGGTGGCATGGGTTCGATTCGCATCCCCAAGATTTCTATGAATCTGCCCATTTACCATGGCACCTCGAAGGCGACGCTGGCCAATGGTGTTGGGCATCTTTACGGTACCAGTCTGCCGGTCGGCGGAGGGTCGACGAACGCCGTGCTCACCGGGCACAGCGGTATTCCGGATGCCGTGCTTTTTTCGCGTCTCGAAGAGCTGAGGCACGGTGACGTGTTTTATATACAGACGCTTGGGCGGACCATGGGTTACCGGGTCACGGGCATCCACGTCGTCCTGCCCGAAGACACTCACCTTTACAAGGTCGTGCCCGGCCGTGATCTAGTCACACTGATGACCTGTACTCCGCAGGGCATCAATACGCACCGGTTGATCATCACCGGAGAGCGGGGAAACATCCCCGACGACGTACCGAAACTTGATGATGGGGTGGACGCGAAACTTATCGCGATGATTGTGGCCGCGATTATCGCTTTGCTCGGCTTCGCTCTCGTCTTGCTACATAATTCGCGTACTTTGGTGCCGCCGCCGTGGCATTATGACGGCACACCAGTCGCGCGTCACACTGTCTTCCCACGCAGTTTCGATTCTCGTGGTTTGCCTCCGATGGGTATGATTGGGCGGCATAGCAAGCCCAAAAGGCCTATGCGTGGCGCCTGACGGCCGGATTGGTTCATGTGATGGGGTCGGATTGCCAGAGGGGAAGTCGCCGTTTTGATGCTGCTGACCCATGCCAAGCCGCTTTTCTGATGCAAATTTTCTGTTTTCCAAATTCAAGCCGTTTAAGTTCGATTAGTGTTTCAAATACAGCGGGACTTCTCAGTTACCCTATTTTGGAGCTACTTGCGGGTGAGTGACCGCTTGTTGATGGCGGGAATTGGACGCCCCGGACGGGATTTGTTTCGCGGCGGCAAGGCTGAGATTGGAAGGATTAGAAATCCCAATCGTCGTCGTTGGTTTCCTCGGCTGTGTTGGCGGCGATGGCGCCAGTAGAGGCCGAGACTGCGGCGGCGGTCACGGAATTGGTGCTGGAACTTGCGAACAGGCTGGCGGGTTTAAGCGCGGACGCCAGCGATTCTATGTCGTTGAGCTCGTCGATGACGGCCGGGTTCGGCTGGCTGATGTCGGCGGGGAACAGGGCGGGATATCCCAAGTAGGAGAGGGCCTTGTTGGAGTTGTAGCTCAGGAACTTTTCGATGTCGTCGTCGAGGCCGAGGTCGGCGTACGGCAGGGTATAGCTGTAATCCTCTTCGGCGAAATAGAGGTTGTTGGCCAAGTCGTAGACATACTGGCGCATCTCCTCGCGGGTGCTGTCGTCGAGTAGCTCGAGTTTTCTCTGGTAGACGGAGCCGAGATATGAGCTGGAAGTGATGATATCGCGGTTGATCAGACGGATGATATCGGCGGATTTCGTCATCGTTCCGCGGCTGGAAAGCCACATCGGCAGGTAGAAACCGGACTCCACCAGCAGAGCCTCGGCCAACACTGCCGCCGCGAGTCGCTTGAGCGAGCTGAGGTCGGGGGTACTTCCAGCGCCGGAATTGTCGTTGTTAACACTTGAAGAATCTGAAGCCGAAGAGTTTGGTGTCGCAATCTCGTCCGGTGACGAGATGCCCAGCGAATTGGCGGGAGTGCCCGCGTTTTGGTTTGATTGCTCCGTTGCGCCGGAAACAGTGACGTTTGGAATATTCAAAGCAGTTGCATATACATCATTGAGCAGTTGCAGCTTTTCCTGCATCGATTCGTTCTGCTCGGCCCAAGTAAACGGGGATTGCGTATCGTTGTCGTCGTTGCTTCCGAGCGCCGCGATAAGCGCCGAATAGGCTTTCGTGTGGATGGATTCACCGAGTGCGATGGCAGTCAACACGGCCTGCCCGATACCGGCACGGTCATTGCCTTTGCCGGCGTCGGTGCTCAGAACGCCGGTCGCGCCGCTGGCCTGCAGCGACTCCACTGCGGCAAGGCCCGCGAAAATCTGGCTCAGCGCGACCCGCTGGGCGTCGCTCAACCCGCGAATATCCTCGGCGTCGTCGCCCAGCGAAATCTGTTCCGGCGCCCACAGGTTCGCGGTCATAGCGTTGAAGGCGTCGCGGTCCGTATCGGCGTTGGCGCCGGCGAGATTCCAGTTCATAGCGGTGAAGGGCATAGATGTTCCTTACGTAGATTAATAAAAGGGGCTCTGCCTTCTAGATTACCGAGGCCCGCTCTCGTATTCGCTGAGCGAAAGATGTGAGAGATGGTGTCCGTAGAATAGCGCAGAAATTCTCTCTCGAAAACCTCTTGGAATTCGTCAAGTACTCCTGAAACTTTTCCGATAATGTATTAAAGTCTCTTTGGGAATTGTTCTGGAAATTCCTCAAAATCCTTCTACGGACTTGTGGAACTGTTCTGGAATCCTGCGAAATGCTTCAGAACCGATACCAGCGCTGGGCGTTGGCGACGAAGAGCGCGTCCTGCTCGGGCTCGGAAAGCGTTTCGACGCAGCGCGCGAAGCCGTGCACGATGTCGCCGTAGGTGCCGTGCAGCTTGTCGACGGGGAAATTCGAGCCGAACATGACGCGATCGGTGCCGAACGCGTCGAGAATCGTATAGACGATGGGCTTGATGCTTTCCAGGGTCCAGCGGTGGTCGAGCGAGGCCAGCGCCGAGATCTTGATGGCGCAATTATCGCGCTGTGCCAGATTTCGCAACCCCTTGCTCCAAAGCTGCCATCCGGCGAGATCTCGGTCGGCCCACATTCCCGCGTGGTCGATGATGAACAGTGTCTCTGGATTGGCGTCGATGACCTCGCAGGCGCGCGCGAATTGGGTGGGGTAAAGCTGCATGTCGAAACTCATGCCGTATTTTTTGAGCAGCGCGAGTCCCTTGAGCCATTGCGGGTCGTCCATGTAGGATTTGTCGACGTAGTTATAGAGCGGGTGCGGATGCATGTTGAGGTTCTGCCGCACGCCCCGCACGTCGGCGAACGCAGCCTCGCGTTCCAGCAGGCTTTCGATACCGGGATCGCTCAGGTCGCCTCCACCGACGATCATGATCGGCCACGCGGCGCGTTCGCCCATGGTCTCCACCGCTTCGATCTCGGCGATGGGGTCGTCGGCGTTCGCTTGGATGTGGACGGCGCCTTTCAGTTCGATTGGCGTGCCGTTCGTTTCCTGTTCCAGCTGCTCGTTGGTGAAGTCGCCCATGGCGAACAGCGGATCCCAAGGCCCCTCGAATGTCGGGGGTTTCGAAGGATTGAACCACGAATAGAGTGAGGTTTTCATCAGATGCACGTGCGTGTCAATGAATGGCCGTGGCTTGGCGGACTGCGCTCGCGTTTCCGGGATGATAGTCGTCAGGCGGTCCGTTACGGTTTCACTGAAAATCGCGGACTTGCCTGCTGGCTCCGGATTTTTTGAGTTGTCATTTTCGTATGAAGTTCTCATTCGATGTCACCCTTGACTTGAAAATTATTATTTAATAATAAGGACCATCATATTTCTGTTTGCCGGATATAACCGATATGTCGACTATTTTAAGCAAATCGTATCTATCGTTTCTCTGGCAACCAGGCGGGTGGCAGCCTACGATGATTGAATTTTACCGGATTCAGCGCAGGCCGCCAGCCAGATAATTCAGAGCACGGAACGGGTGTCGTTCTCGTAGGAGTTGCGACCCTGCCCGGTCGCTGCGGTGGTGCCGCCGTCGACGGGCACGACCAGGCCGGTCAGGTATGCTGCGTCGTCGGAGGCGAGGAACAGCGCGACCCCCGCGCAATCCTCGGGCCGTCCGGTGCGCCCAAGCGCCACGCGCTGCGTGTAGGGGGCGACGCGATCGGGGTCGCTCCACACCTCTTTGTTGATGTCGGTTTCGATGAAGCCGGGTGCGAAGGCGTTGACGCGCACGCCCTTGGCTCCGTAGTCGAGGGCCACGCAGCGCACGAAGCCGTTCATGGCGTGTTTGGTGGAGTTGTAGGCCGTCTGCCCCCAGTCGCCGTAAAGGCCGGAAACGGAGGTGTCGACCACGATGTTGCCGTGCGAAGCGATGAGGTGGGGCAGGGCCTCCTTGGTCAGATAGAAGAGGCCGTCGAGGTTGACGGAGAAGAGCTTGTGCCAGACTTCGTCGGAGACGTGCTCGACCTCACCGCCCTCGAAGATGCCAGCGTTGGAGACGACCACGTCGAGATGGCCGAATTCGTCGACGACGGATTGCACGAGTTCCTTGACCTGCGCGTGATCGGAAACGTCGGTGATGTGGATATGGCCCTTGTCGTAGCCTTTCACGGTATCTTCGAGCGGTTCTTTGCGCAGACCCACGGCCACCACGGTGGCACCGTTGTCGAGGAACCCTTGCGTGACGGCCTTGCCGATGCCGGTGCCGCCGCCGGTGACGATGACGACCTTGCCATTGAAATCGTAAGAATTGCTGGTCATGAACACTCCTTCGTTGCTTGACGATTCCGGGCTTTCGCAGGCGACGGCTGCCGAAGCGTGGTCGAGGTGTGCGAAACCCTGTATATCCCCTATTTCACCATATTTGGAACATTGTTTCATATATAGGGACAAATATATGTGCGCGATAATCTGGATATCGGCACTGTTTTTTCTTTAACGGAGAGGAATCGCTATGACATTGGCACCATCATTGAAGATGCCCACGATTACCGCGATCCGCGCCTATTCCATGGGCGGGGCCGCAGCCAAGGTCCACGGACAGGGCGGCGGGGATTATCACGACCAAGGGCCCGGCCACTGGATCGATGACCACATCGCCACGCCGATGAGCAAGTACCCCGAATACGAGCAGTCCCGCCAGAGCTTTGGCCTCAATGTATTGGGCACGCTGGTGGTCGAGGTCGAGGCCAGCGACGGCACCACGGGCTTCGCGATTTCCACGGCCGGGGCCATCGGCTGCTTCATCGTCGAGCACCATCTTTCGCGCTTCGTCGAAGGCAAGCGCGTCGATCAGATCAAGCTGATCCACGACCAGATGCTCAACGCCACGCTCTTCTATTCCGGCGGTGGCGGCGTGGTGATCAACACCGTCTCCTGCGTCGACCTGGCGCTGTGGGATCTCTACGGCAAGGTCCTGAAGATGCCGGTCTACAAGCTGCTCGGCGGCGCGGTACGCGACGAGATCCACTTCTATGCCACGGGCGCACGGCCCGATCTGGCCCAGAAAATGGGCTTCATCGGCGGCAAGATGCCGACCCACTGGAGCTCCGCGTTCGGCGACGAGGGTATTGAAAAAGACATTGCGACGCTCGCCGATATGCGCGAGAAGGTCGGCGACAATTTCTGGCTGATGTATGACTGCTGGATGAGCATGGACGTCAATTACGCCACCAAGTTCGCCCACGCGGCCGCGCCTTACAAGCTCAAGTGGATGGAGGAATGCTTCCCCGCCAGCCAGATCGATTCCTACCGCGAGTTGAAGCGCGTGATGCCGGCGGGCATGCTGATGACCACCGGCGAGCACACCGGCACGCTCGAGGGCTTCAAGGAGCTTTCCGACGCGGGCGTCGACATCCTGCAGCCCGACGTCGGCTGGTGCGGCGGCGTCACGTCGCTGTGCGAGATCGCGGCGGTCGCCAAGGCCCACGGCCAGCTGGTCGTGCCTCACGGTTCGTCCGTCTATTCGCACCACGCCGTGATCACCTTCACCAACACCCCGTTCAGCGAGATGCTGATGACCGCGCCGAAGGCCGACCATATCCGTCCGCAATTCGACCCGATCTTGATCGGCGAGCCGGTCCCTCACGATGGCATCATCACCGCCGAGGAATTGGACAAGCCCGGTTTCGGCGTCGAACTCAACCGCGACTGCCCGCTTGAGCGTCCGTATCAGCACTGAGAAAGAGCATCATGGCTACACAGCAATTGAAACATAATCCGTTCAAGGCGGCGATTCACCAGCCCGGCCCCAAGCAGCTCAAGGGACTGTGGGTCGCGATGGGATCCGCGACGTCGGCGGAGATCGCCGCGGGCATCGGTTACGACTGGATGCTCATCGACGGCGAGCACGGCCCGAACGACCTGACCACGATCGAGGCGCAGCTTCGCGCCTGCCAGGGTTACGATACCCCGGCGATTGTGCGTCCGGCGGCGGCCGACCCGGTGCGCATCAAGCAGGTGCTCGACATCGGCGCCCAGTCGCTGTTGATCCCGATGGTCAACAACCGCGAGCAGGCCGAGCTGATGGTTAAGGCCGTCAACTACGCGCCCAAGGGCATCCGTGGTGTCGGCGGTTCCATCGCACGTTCCGGGCGTTGGGGCATGATTCCGAACTACATGCGTGACGCGGCCAGCGAAATCTGCCTGATCGTACAGGTCGAATCGCGTGAGGCGCTCGGCAATATCGAAGAGATCGCCAGTGTCGACGGCATCGACGGCGTCTTCATCGGACCCGCCGACCTTTCGGCCTCGCTCGGCCATCCCGACGACGCCGCCGCCATCAGCGACGAGGTCCATCACGCCTTTGACGTCATCAAGGCACATGGCAAGGCCGTTGGTTCGCTCGCCTTCGATGCTCCCACCGCCAAGCAGTATTTCGCATGGGGTGCCGATTTCATTGCGGTCGCCGGCGATACCGACGTCTATGTGCACGGCCTTGACGCCGCGCTTGCGCAATATAAGTGACTGCGCATGTGGCATTGGGCAGGAGGCGGCAATGGCATTGGCACATAACTGCACGTAACTGAAGGATAGGCGGCTATTGTTGAATGATATGAATGAAGGAACCACGAACGTGCGTGGTGCCCAGACTCTTATCAACGGCATAGCGGTGCTCAAAGCCGTTGCCGCAGGGGCACGCACGCTGCGGGCGCTGACCGAGGCCACCGGTTTGAGCCGCAGTACCACGCATCGCTTGATTCAGGCGCTGCGTGGCGAACGTATGCTGCGCGACAACGTCGACGGCAGCCTGGCGCTCGGCCCCGCCCTGATCGAGCTCGGCTTTCAGGCGAGGGAAGACACGTCGATCAGCGCCGTCGCCCGTCCGTATTTGCTTGACCTTTCCGATGCCACCCGCGACACCATCCATCTCGCCGTCGAGGACGATGGCGAGACGCTGTATCTTGACAAGATCAACGGCACGCGTTCCGTCGAGATTCGTTCGTGGCCTGGCTGCCGGATGCCGCTGACTTACACGGGCATCGGTAAGGCGCTTCTGCTTGACAAGAGAGACCGTTGGGAGAAGCAGTATATCGCTGATCGCAAGCGCATGGAACGTCAGCCGGAGCACAATTATTCCGGGGCGAAAGCCTTCGCCAATGCAATGGCACGCTACGCCAAACGCGGGGTGGCCTACGATCTCGAGGAAAACGAGCCGGGCGTGCGCTGCGTGGCCGCGCCGGTGCGCGACGAATCCGGCAAGATCGTATGTGCGATTTCCGTCTCGAGTTTCAAGACCTTCATGCCTTTCGAGCGCATGCGCGAGGTCGGCCCGCTGGTGGCCGATGCCGCCGCTTCGATTTCCGCCGAGCTCGGTTGGGCGGGTGGATCTTCCGGTAAAGGCGCATAGCCGTTTGCGTTTATTTTTGTCTTTTGCGGAGCCGTGAAGCGGAATTGTCTGCGATTCTTTCCGAAAGCGAGTTAGGCCAAAAAGCTAGCAAGGTATTCAAGCATCATAATAAAGAACGCCGCCTCCCGAGGTTTTCGGGGGCGGCGTTCTTCGGTGTACTTCTGTCTCTGAGAAATTACTTCACTTTCTTGATGAACATGATGACCGCAGCGCCAACGAGCACTGAAACGATGGCGATGGGGAAGAGAATTGCATAGCTATTGGTCGCCACCACAATGGCGCCGACGATAACCGGTGCGATGACCTGGCCCAAGGTGTTAGCGAGGTTCAGAATACCGAGGTCTTTGCCTGCTTCATCCTTGCTCGGCAGCACGTCGACGTTGAGGGCCTGATCGACGGCCATGTAGATGCCATAACCCAGGTTTCCGACGAACGCATAAATCAGCATACCCATCGCTGTCGGCATCAGCCACGGAACTAAAAGGCCGATGGCAATGATGACGGAACCGAGCACAACGATGATCTTACGGCGCTGTAGCTTGTCGGAAATCGGTCCGGAGAGCAACGACATGATAATCTGGACCACCATGGCGATGGCCGCCATTTGCGAGATGACACCGGCGGAACTGGTCTTGCCCAACCCGCAATACTTCTGCAGGATGTAAAGCTGATAGCCCGCGATCATCTGCCAGCCGAGGATCAGCATGAGCCTGCCGACAAGCGCCAGATAGAAGTCGCGGCAGTTCTTGGTCGGCGGGATGAAAGCCTTGAGGATGTCTGTCGCCTTGAGCTTTTCGGCGTTCTCATTCTTCGAGGACATTTCGCGCGGGAAGAGCAGTACGGCGACGATACCGGTGATGCCGAACAAAACGACGCCGAGGATGAAGCCGGGGGTCATGTTGGAAATGAATTTCGCTCCGATGAAAGTGCCGAGTGAAGAACCTACGATTTGAGCTCCGCCGTAGAACGCGGAGAAGGTTCCTCGCACATTCTCCGGGATGCGGTCAGAAAGCACGGCCACGCAGGGGGCGATCATGCAGTTGACGCCGATCTGGACGATGGACCAGCCGGCCACGATGCCGAAGAGGTTGACGCTATAGGCGGTTATCGCGTAACCGATGCCTGCTATGACGCCGCCGAAGATGATCCAAGGGGTACGTTTTCCGAATTTCGAGCGTGTCACATCGCTGAATGCGCCGAAGACGATGTTCGACACAAGGGCGAATACGCAGCCCACCGAGTTCATCGTTCCCAAAATGACTTCCGGCACACCAATATGAAGGTCGCTGAAACGTTGCGGCAGCAAAACCGCCGAGCCGGCGGTGCCTGCCGTCATCCATAGCAGCGAGAACAGCGTAAAGCCGACGCAGAAACGAATCTTTGTTTTTGTGTCCATCGGCTTGTGGGTATCGGGAGCAAGATTCCTTGTGTCCACGGCAACGGAGGCTGTTCCGCTGTCTGGAGATATCTGGCCTTCATCCGTATCAGGACGAGGCTCGTCATTGAGTTCCATATTTCTTCCTTTTCTTTGTTGTACCGCTGTAAGGCCCGGATACGTTGCTCTCTCAGGACCTTAACAATATTGAAGTTGGTTGGGCTTTGCCTGTGTGCCTGCGCTAGGATTGCGTCAAGTACACAGGCAAAACCTGTAAAGTGTGTAGGCGTTTGAATGTTGTGGTTCGCATGGAAACAGTTCGAACGGAAGGAGTTCAAACGCCTGCACAGGATTTGTTTACCGATTGACGGTAAGTTGGTAATGGCCGGCTTTCAGCTCGCAAGGCTCGTGGTTCGCCAGTTCCACAGTGCCCGTGGCTCCGACGGGAACCGTGACGTCCATTTCAAGCCTGTTGCCGTCGGTGCTTTCCTTGCCTTCCGCGTCGACCAGTTTCCACGAGACCGCAGCGCGGCCGAACGGCGTGATGTGCGACGTGGAGGCGTGGGTGATATCGCCGCCCATGTGCGGGGCGATACGGAAGTGCTTCCAACCGGGATCTATGGCTTCGAGACCACCGATATGCGAATGCATCCACGCAGCCACCGAGCCCAGCGCGTAATGGTTGAACGAGGTCATGCCTCCTGGATTGAGCGCACCGTCGGGTTCCATGGAGTCCCAGCGCTCCCAGGTGGTGGTGGCTCCCATCTTCACTTGATAAAGCCAGCTTGGACATTCGTCGGATTCCAACAGGATGAAAGCCTCCTTGTCGTGACCGGTCATGCTCAATGCGGGGAGGACGAACGGGGTGCCGGCGAAACCGGTGCTCACTTTGCCTCCCGAATCGCGCACGAGCTCGGCCAGCCTGTTGCCGGCTTTGACCCGACGCACGTCATCGTCGTCCAGCAGCCCGAAGGCGATGGAGAGCGCGTAGGCGCATTGCGTGTCGCTGGTCATGGTGCCGTCCATGTTGCTGAACCGATCGATGTATCCGCGGCGCACGCGCTTGTAGAGTTCACCGAAGTGTTTGGCATCGTCGTCTTTGCCGAGGATTTGCGCCATTCTGGTGACTTCGCTGCAGCTGCGGGCGAAGTATGCCGTGGCCACCAGCTCCTTCTGCGTCATGGCAAGGGCGGGATTTTCGGGCGGAGCGGTCGGATCAAGCCAATCACCAAGCTGGCCCAAGGCGAATTCGGGCTTGCGGTCCCATACGCCGTCTGGGGAAAGATAACCCGCGACCTCATCCACCCAGTCGTGGCTCAGGTCGTAGTTTTCGCGCAGAATCTCGATGTCGCCGCTGTCCATATAAAGCGTCCATGGCACTGCTACCGCTGCGTCGCCCCATTCCGAGATGGCTGATGGGTGTGCCCAGCCTCCCAGCGGGACGAACGGGACGTAGTAGGGTATGGTGCCCCATTTCAGCTGCTCGGTTCTCATGTCTTGGAGCCAGTTGTTCAGGAACGCCTCGACGTCATACAAATATACTGCAGTGGGTGAGAACAGGCAGATGTCGCCGGTCCAGCCCAGCCGTTCGTCGCGTTGCGGGCAATCGGTAGGGATGCTCATGAAGTTCGAGCGCATCGACCAGACGATGTTGTGGTGCAGCTTGTTGAGCATCTCGTTGGAGGTCTCCAGCTCGCCGGTCCGCTTGAGTTCGGAATGGTAGACCCTGCAGTCCATATCGTCCGCCGTCAGCTCGCCGGGCCAGCCGTCGATCTGTACGTAGCGGAAACCATGCATCACAAAGCGAGGCTCCCACCAGGCGTCCTGGCCGTTGGAGGTGTAGGAATCCAGCTGCTGGCCGCGGCGCAGGGTGCGGGTTGCGATGGAGCCGTCGGGTTCCAGCACCTCGACATGGTGCAGCGTGACGGTGTCGCCGGACGCGAGGTCGTGCAGATGCAGACGGATGCGGGCGGAGCAGTTCTGGCCGAAGTCGACTAGCCAACTGCGCTCGCCGATCTTCTTAATGGAGATCGGCTCGTGCTTTTCCTGCGGACGAATCGAAAGGATTTCGGGATTCTCGATCTTCGCCGGGTCGCAGAACGATTCGGCAACTGGCTTCCATGCGCTGTCGTCGAAACCGTAGGTCGACCATCCGGGCTGTTCGAGGCGGGCGTCGTAGCATTCGCCTTCGTACATGTCGGAGCTGACGATGGGGCCGGACGTGACCTTCCACTGCCTGTCCCACGAATTGGAGCAGATCTTTTCGGTGGTACCGTCGGCGTATTCGACTTCAAGCTGCGCCAGGACTCCGATGCGGTCCCCGTAATAATTGGCATAGCCGCCGTCGAAGCCGATGCGACCGCGGTACCAGCCGTCACCCAGCCAGAAGCCCATGGCGTTCCCGCCGGCGTTGAGCTCGTCGGTCACGTCGTAGGTCCAGCAGGGGATGCGCTTTTCGTACTGCGTCCAACCGGGGGTCAGGGCGTCCTCGCTGACTTTATGACCGTTGATTTCGGCCTCAACCAGTCCCAATGCCGACAGATAGAGACGGGCGCTCGCGGGCTTTTCGCGCAGGGTGACATCGGCGCGTACCAAGGGCAGATGGCGATGGTCGGTTTCGGCCTCGGGCCACGAAGGCCCCACGTAATCGGCCACATGGTCGGCTTCTTGCAGCAGGCCGGTTTCGAAGTGCAGTTCCTCGGACGGTTTGCCGAGTGGAGCATGCTGCGAGGTGACGACCTGAACGCTGGCGACCACGCGTTCGCGTGATGTGAGCTGGTTGAATTGCCACGGCACCATCACGCTTTGCTGCGCCGGTAGATAGGTGTTTTCGTCAGTAGGTTTGCCGCCAGGAACGCGGCGACGAATCTTCAAGAGGATTTGCGCGCCTTCTGGGGGCTCGAAGTCATAAACCCAGCTCATTCGCGGTGCGGGAACGCCGATGCCCATGACGTCACCCGGGAAATGCTCAATGGTGAGTCCGTGGACGTTGTATTCTTCGGTCGCGGCCTCGGGATCGAGTGTCAGAGGCTTGTCGCCTTTGGGTGTTATTGCGTTGTCATTGTCCATTGATAATCCTTCCTTGGCTTCAACGGTTTCATCTTTTCGTGTCTTCATCGGCGTGCGGCAATAATCGTCGTCCGCGGGATGGAGGCGGGTTCTCGTTCATTTTCTGCGGTGTCAATAAACGGGAAAAGGCTGAATGCCTATATCCTAAGACCAGATTTTGAAAATTTCAAACAGTCGTCCCTATATTTGAACTTTTCAATTTTGCCGTATCGGACAGGGCAAAAATAGTAATAGAATAAAGGTACTGTCCGCCCAATGACCGAGGTTCCGGTGATTTCGTGAAAAAAGCAAGCATCTCTGATATCGCGCGTCTTGCCGACGTTTCCATCGGTACGGTTTCCAACTATCTCAATTATCCTGACCGCGTTTCCGATGTGCTTAAAGCTCGTATCAGCAAAGTCATCGCTGAACTAGGCTATCAGCCTCGAAAGCCTCCGAGAATCGCGGCTTTGACGGATCGCGCACAAACTGCGAAAAAAAATGAATCCGTCTATGGCGATGGTTCGTCCCTTGTGGGCTACGTATTGACCGATGTCGAGCATTCCTTGTTTACCCATATTTTCGAAGGTATTCAGGAAGTGGCGGAAGACCACGATATGCAGGTGATCGGTGCCAATGCTTTTTCGGACAAGGATAGGCAGAGCGAATTGGTCGAGCGATTCATCGAATTGAAGGTCGCCGGTATTTTGCTCAGTACTGTCACCAATCCGATTGATGATATCGCGCGTTGCCAGCGGATACATTTACCCGTCGTGCTGCTCGATCATAGTGCGCCCGCCGACCCTTACGCTGTTTGCGCGGTGATGGAAAACAACGTGACCGTGGGCAGGCTTGCGGCCGAGGAGCTGATCAAAACAGGGTGCAGGAGCATTATGTTCGCCGCGCATTCTTTCGATTATGAAGCCATCCAGCTTCGTCAGCTTGGCGTGGAGGGGGCTATCGGGGCGGGGGTCGGCGTGAAGTTCAGCGTTTACGACACCGGAGGGTTGATGGTCGAAGACGGGTATCAGTTTGGATTGCATCTGGCCGAGATGCCCGAAAAGGACCGTCCGGATGGAATTGTCGTGGGAAGTGACGCGCTCGCCGTGGGGTTGGTGACGAGTCTCTGTCAAAGTGGTTCGATTTGCGTGCCTGACGATATCGGCATCGTCGGTTGCGAGGGGTTGAAGCTGCCTGTGATATCGCCCATGCCTCTGACGGTTGTCAACGCGCCAGCCAATGAGATGGGCGGCGAGGCCATGACGCATCTCATTGATGAGATCGAGAATCCGGAGACCCACATCCATACCACCACATTGGTCGACCCGAAACTTGTGCGACGGGCGACCACGAAGCCGAATCCTGACGCGAATAAATAACAAGGAATTACGGAAATTCCGACATCGTTGTGCGGCTTCGGTCCCGAAGGATTTATCGGATATGCGAAACCCGCCAAGACCGTTATGATCTGGACGGGTTTCTATGCTTCTCGTCTCTGATTGAGCTTCACGCCAACATATGGTTATCAACGAAAATCATGAGCTGGCGTGGCTCTGGAATCAGAGCATGCAGCTGACGCAGCCTTCGACCTCGGTGCCCTCAAGCGCCTGCTGACGGATGCGGATGTAGTAGAGGGTCTTGATGCCCTTGCGCCAGGCGTAGATCTGCGCCTTGTTGAGCTCGCGGGTGGTCACGCCGGCGGGGAAGAAGAGGGTCAGCGACAGACCCTGGTCGACGTGCTGGGTGGCCTCGGCGTAGGTGTCCACGATCTTCTTCCAACCGATTTCGTAGGCGTCCTCGAAGTACTCGAGGTTGTCGTTGGTCATGTATGGCGCCGGATAGTAGACGCGGCCGACCTTGCCTTCCTTGCGAATCTCGATCTTCGAGGCGATCGGGTGGATCGAGGAGGTGGAGTGGTTGATATAGGAGATCGAACCGGTCGGCGGCACGGCCTGCAGGTACTCGTTGTAGATGCCGTCCTTCAGGATTTCGTCGCGCAGCGTCTCCCAGTCGGCCACGGTCGGGATGCGGATGCCGAAGCGCTCGAAGAGGTCCTTCACGGTTTGGGTCTTCGGCTCGAGCGAACGACGGCCGTCGGTGTACTTGTCGAAGTAGTTGCCCTGCCCTGCGGCCTTGGCGTAATCGGAGGTATCGAAGGTCGCGAAGGCGTGGCCACGCTCGACGGCCAGCTTGTGCGAGGCCTTGTAGGCGTGGTATGCCACGGTCATGAAGTACATGTCGGTGAAGTCCAGCGCCTCTTCGGAGCCATAATGCATGCGCTCGCGGGCGAGGAAACCGTGCAGGTTCATCTGGCCGAGCCCGATGGAGTGGCCCTCTTCGTTGCCGCGCTTGATGGACGGCACGGAGTCGATGTGGGTCTGCTCGGAAACGGAGGTGAGTGCGCGGATTGCGGTCTCGACCGGGTCGGCCAAGCCGCCGTCCATCGCTTTGGCGATGTTGAGGGAGCCCAAGTTGCAGGAGATGTCCTTGCCGACGTGCTTGTAGCTCAGGTCGTCATTGTAGGTGGAGGCTTCCTGCACCTGCAGGATTTCGGAGCAGAGGTTGGACATCGTGACGCGGCCGTCGATTGGGTTGGCCTTGTTGACGGTGTCCTCAAAGAGGATGTAGGGGTAGCCGGACTCGAACTGCACCTCGCCCAAGGTCATGAAGAACTCACGGGCATCGATGTAGGTCTTGTGGATGCGGTCGTCGTGCAGCATCTCGTCGTACTTCTCGGTAACGCTGATATCGGCGAATGGCTTGCCGTAGACGCGCTCGACGTCGTAGGGGGAGAAGAGGGCCATCTTCTCCTTGCGCTTGGCGAGCTCGAAGGTGATGTCGGGGATCACAACGCCCAGGGAGAGCGACTTGATTCGGGTCTTCTCGTCGGCGTTCTCGCGCTTGGTGTCGAGGAAGCGCAGGATGTCGGGGTGGTGCGCGTTGAGGTAGACCGCGCCGGCGCCCTGGCGCGCGCCCAGCTGGTTGGCGTAGGAGAACGAGTCCTCCAAGAGCTTCATGACCGGCACGACGCCACTGGACTGGTGCTCGATGTGCTTGATCGGAGCGCCCTGTTCACGCAGGTTGGTGAGCAGCAGAGCCACGCCGCCGCCGCGCTTGGAAAGCTGCAGGGCGGAGTTGATGCCGCGAGAGATGGACTCCATGTTGTCCTCGATGCGCACGAGGAAGCAGGAGACGGGCTCGCCGCGCTGGGCCTTGCCCAAATTCAGGAAAGTAGGTGTGGCGGGCTGGAAGCGGCCGGAGAGGATTTCGTCGACGTACTTGACGGCGGCCTTCTCGTCGCCGGCGGCCAGCTCGAGCGCCACGGCGGCGCAACGCTGCGGGAAGTCCTCGAGGTACTGCTTGCCGTCGAAGGTCTTCAGCGCGTAGGAACGGTAGAACTTGAAGGCGCCGAGGAAGGTCTCGAACTCGAAGCCGAAGTCCTCGACGTGCTGGTAGAAGGAGTCGAGGAACTTCGGAGTGTACTGGTCGAAGACCTTGCCGTCGTAATACAGGTTATCGATCAAGTACTTTAGACGCTCGGCGGTGGAGCTGAACTTTTTGGTGTTCTGCGCGACGTGAGAGTTGACGTAGGCGCGCTCGGCCTCCTTGTCCTTGTCGAACTGGATCTTGCCGTCCTCGTCGTAGAGGTTGAGCATGGCATTGAGCGAATGGTAGTCGTGCTCCGGGTCGAAACCGGTGTCTTCGACGGTGTTGTCCATGCTCAGCGCGGAATCGTTGAGTCCCATAGTGTTCCTATCTTTTTGGATCGCCGTCGTGAGTCCGGCGGCAATATAGCGATATCAAATTTAATTTTTATGGCCGCCTTCCTGCGTAGGGCAGGGTGGCGGCGCAAAACTTATATAACTTTTTTGGCGGCAGTTTATTGCTGTTGGTCCTGCATGTTCTGTATGTTCTGTTCGTTCTGCGTGGCTTGCGTGTTCTTCGCGTTCAGGAAGAAGTCCCTCACACCCTCGCGCACCTGGCGTTGGTCGTCCGGGGTGCCGAGCAGCTCGAAATTATACATGAACGGGACATGGCACTTCTTGGAAATAATGTCGCCTGCCGCACAAAACGCGGTCGCAAAGTTCCTGTTACCAGAGGAAATAACCCCGCGGATGAAGCTGCGGTTCTTGTGTCCGTTCAAGAATTTGCGGATCTGGGGGAGCAACGCTTTCGCGACGTTGCCGCCACCGTAGGTCGGCACAATCAGGATGTACGGCTCGCGCACCTGCAGCGGAGCCTCTTTGGGGCGCAGCGGGATGCGGTAAACGTTGATGCCCTCGTCGGGGAAGCCGCAGCTTTCGATGAAGCGCGCGGTGTTGTTCGAAACCGACGAGAAATAGACCACGGCGCCGATGTGATCGCCTTTGGCCCTGGCCTCCGGAACGCTTGGTGTAATGCACTCGTCGTCGTACGGCTCGGTTGCCGCGTTCGCGGTTCCTGTGGCGGATTCTGCGTGTGTGGTGGCGTTATCGATACTCGCGTCCGCCATCGTCGCCTTCTCTCTAAGTTCTGTTTGGTTGGTCTGGTTGGTCCGGTTCATCGTCGAACTAGGCGAGAACGGTCTGCTGGGTCTTGGCGTCGGCGGAAGTCGCAACGGCGCTGGATGCAAGCTGCTTGATGAGGTCCGGGCGATAGCCGCTCCAGGAGGCATCCGGCGTGATGACGACAGGCGCCTGACGGAAGCTGGCCTGAGTGAGCTGCTCGAGGGTGGAGGGGTTTTCAGTCAGATCCACGGTCTCGAACGCGATGTTCGCTCGCGTAAGTTGGCGCTTGGTCGCTTCGCACTGTGGGCAGCGTGGTTTGGTGAAAACGGTAACGGTCATCGTAGCCTCCGAATTGATGTCTTTAAGCTTTCAAGTGACCAGACTACATGGATGTAGTTCCAAACTGAACCCCAACTTTTAGTAGCGTGTCGATTTATCAACCACTAGATATAGTGCTTACGGCTCCTAAAGGCAGATGGCGCAAGGGGTGTCGCAAAGGGACGCAACATTGCGTATTACATACGATGTGGGCTATTTCACAATACAGGTCGGCAAAAGAAAATAGACAAGTGGATTGATGTGGAAAAATCTGGATAATTCAGTGGATAAGTAAGTTTTGGCTGCTGGCTTTCGGAAACGGGCGGCAAACTGTTTTGCTTGCGGTTTTTGCTATTCGGGTTGCTGCGAAGAGCGGGCTGTAAGCAGATAACGCGGCGACCGATTTTTGATGGCATGACTATTGCATGGCATTGTGGACAGTTCCGTTATTACAGAGGTAGTTTTGTGGGGCGATAATATACTGGTTGCTCCGAGTCTCAGTCGTCCTCGCGCAGCTCTTTGACAATGGCGCGGATGGCGCGTTCGATGTCACTGATTTCGGCTTTTCGGAGTTCTTCCGTCTGCTCTTTGCCGCTCAAAAGTTTCATCCCGCTGGAAACGAGGCCTTCGGAGATGGCGATGCCGACCTGTGGGCTGGTTGAGTTGAGCTGCCCCCAGGCGGCGACGATTGGGGCATTGACACGTTGGTGCAGGCTTGGTTGGGCGGGTTCGAGCGGCTGGTCGCTCGGCATCCGGGCATTGTCTTCGCCGCGAACGCTCGCCGGTATGTCTATCGGGCACTTCGAAACGTTGCTGGGTTCGGCGATTGGGCACCTTGAAATATTGCCTGATTTGGCTTCAGGGTTCTTTCCTGATAGTGCGTCGCCTGATACTTCTTGTGATTCCGATTCGGTGTTTTGTTCTTGTGGAATGTCAGAGTTGTGGTTATTGTCCTGGTCGTCATCGTTGTCGCCAGCCTTGTCGTCGGGTTTCGGCCAAAGCCGCTTGTCGTCGCGATAGGTCTGGGCGTCGCTCAGCGGTATCTGCGTCATCCAATCGTGACCCTGCAGGATGGACTGTTCGAGATTGATCTTGACCCACTGCACGATGATTTCCGCCGGATCGGTGATGCCGCCCAAGCCCTTTTCCAGCGCTTCGACCCACTGCGGCATGTGCCGGGCCATCAGCTGGCGACGCAGATCCTTCATGTCACGCACGTAACGGTAGATGGAATTTCGTGCGATGCCGGCACCTTTGCTGACGTTGGCTGGGGTGAGTGCCTCGCCGCCCTGCTCGCGCATGATTTTTTCCGCCGAATCGAGCAGCGCGTTCATGGTGTGACGTCGATGTTCCTCAAGATTGGCCTCATTGATGCGTGGCATATCGTCCCTCTCGTGTTTCGCGGCGCGGCTGGGTAATCGTATATTCCATATTATCTGCACTGCTTGTCCATATTCCAATCCTGCCCATTGTGCAGACTTCCGAGTGCGCCACAAATGTTTCCCGACCATACTATAGGCATTCCATTCGCGTTGTCATCGGTTGTGGTAGATTTTATCGGTATTTAGTCTCTCTTTGCTTTGCCGGTTGCGGAATTTTGGATTTTGCCGCTATCCGATTTGCGCGTCGCGAGGTTAAAGCGTATAGTCGCTGAAGGTTTGCGACACCTAGTCGCAAAAATATGCATTTGTTGACGATATGCCTTATGGGATTTGAGGTATATCGCCGTCATTACGAAAGATTGATTATGACTGAACAGCAAAATGGCCAAGTCGCCCCAGGTCACAAAGTTGCAGATTCCGCGGTCAAGCCGCCGTGGAACGCGTTGTGGGTGCTGGCGTTGGCGCTGGCGATGATCGTGCTCGACAGCTCCATCGTCAACGTCTCGATTCCGGTGATGATTCGTGAGATCGGCCTGAACCTGACCGACGCGCAATGGGTCACTTCGCTCTACAACATCATTTTGGCCGCGCTGCTCCTGCCGTTCGGCAAGCTCGGCGACCTCAAAGGCCGCAAAATGACCCTGCAGGTCGGCGTCGTCATCTTCGTCTCCGGCTCGATTCTTGCCGCCTCCTCAAATGGCGCCACGCTCTTGCTCAGCGCCCGAGCGGTGCAGGCCATCGGTGGGGCGCTGGTGATGCCTTCGACGCTTTCCATCGTCTCGGCTTCCTTCCGGGGCAAGAACCGCGCCATCGCGTTTGGCGTCTGGGGTTCGGTGATGAGCGCAGCCGCCGCCGTCGGCCCGTTCCTCGGAGGTCTCTTTACCCAGACCATCGGCTGGCGCTGGATCTTCCTGGTCAATCTGCCGATCGGCATCATTGTGTTCGTTTCCGCCATATTCTTCGTGCCGAAAACCGGCGGCAAGGCCGGAGCCTCCGCAATGGGTGCCGCCGCCCAAAAACTGGCTGCCGTCGATGCCGCCAAGTCCGCGGGCAAACCCGACGGTTTCGACCCGCTGGGCATCGTGCTTTCCGCGCTGGGTTCCGCCTTCCTGCTCTTCGGTCTGATTGAAGGCCAGACTTACGGCTGGGTCAAGCCCAAGGGCGACTTCGGCATCTTCGGCTTCAAGTGGGGCGCGAATTGGCCGGTTTCGGTCATCCCGATCTGCATCGTACTCGGCATCGTTTTCTTCGCGCTGTTCATCTACACCGAAAACAGCCGCGCCCGCCGTGCGCAGCCGGTGATGCTCGACCTCTCGCTCTTCCGCATCCCGACCTTCGCCATGGGCAACATCGCCGCCGGCGCCATCCAGGCCGGAGAATTCGTCATCATGTTCGTCCTGCCGCTTTACCTTATTAATGTGCGCGGCCTCAACATGATTCCCACTGGCGCGCTGCTGGCGACCATGGGTCTCGGCGCCATCGTCTCCGGCGGCCTCGCACGTCCGGTCACCGCGAAAATCGGTGCCCCGCACACCGTGCAGTTCGGACTGATCGTGGAGATCCTGAGCGTTCTCGTCCTCATGGCGATGATGCGTCCGGGGCTTTCCGTGGTCTGGATGCTCGTGCCGTTCGTCATGTACGGCGTCGGTCTCGGTTTCGCCGCCGCCCAGCTCACCAGCCTGGTGCTTTCCGAAGTGCCTGTCGCCCAATCGGGAGAAGGCTCCGCGACGCAATCGACTATCCGTCAGCTTGGCACTGGAGTCGGTGCGGCGCTCGCGGGCCTGGTGCTTTCCGTCATGGTCACGAATATCGCGCCCACGTCGCTTCAAGGTGTACGCGGCCTGCCGTCGCAGCTGGTTTCCGGCCTCACCACTTCGCTTGACGCTTCGGCTGGTTCCGCCATCGTCGGCATCCGTGCTCAGGGTGCTCACGGCAAGCTTGGTCCGCTCGGCCCGCAAGTGGTCGACGCGATGACCTCGGCCTTCACCCGTGCCAGCCAATGGACGTTGGTCGCCGCCATCGTCCTGCTCGCTATCGGCCTCATCGCCTCGATCTGGGTCGCCCGTGCCGCCCAGCGCGACAAAGTCGAGTAATTAGAGATTTCATCATTTTGAAATTGTGCTCTGCCAAAATTTTCGGCAGGGCTTTTTCATGTGAGCCGAGTTTCGGGGCCCATCCATGTGATCAATCTAGACTCGATGACGACGTCGTGCTCAGCGCAGATGTGTCGGATTGAGGCTCTGGGTTTATCGCGAAGACGGTAATCGTTTTGTTGTCGGACGATTCGTTTTTTCTCATTATGTATATCGTTTGATTTTAAATGTCAGTATTTTGTATGTCTTACAAATTAAGGTAATACCTATTATTTCGGCGAAATTGCTAAAATGTCCCAAAATAAGGGCAAACGATTGACGACAAATAACGGCAATCCTTCGCGTTATTACAATTCTATAGTTATTATCGCGATAGAGCGCAAAGTGCGTTCAGCGATACTTCCGACGATGCGGTCGGCGGTATCAGCCCGAAGCGAGGTGGCTTATGAGAATAGGTTCAATGCCAGGCAAACGCGGTTCCGAAAGACTGCGTTCGAAAAAAGGGAAGCTGGTGGCGGTTTTTGCCGCGGCGGCCACATTGCTTTCGATGGTGCTGGTAAGCCCGTCGATGACAATGGCAACGCCGGTAAGTGGAGGTAAAGGCGTTTCCGCGAAAACCCTGTCGACGCAAGGTGTCGGCACAAGGGGAAGCGATGCCACTTTCGTTTCGGTAGGACCGTCGACCGACGGCACGACCTACTATGTTGACAGCACCAACGGCAGTGACGCCAACGACGGCAAGAGCGCCGAACACGCGTGGAAAAATCTGACCCAGGTTTCGGCGCAAACCTATGCCCCCGGCGACCACATCCTTCTGGAGTCCGGCAGCACGTGGAACGGCCAGACGCTCATGCCCAAAGGCAACGGTGTGGACGGCAAACCCATCGTCGTGGATCTCTATACGCGTGGTGAGGGTGGCGCGGCCACTTACACCGCTTCGAAACGGCCTGTGATCAATGGCAACGGTACTGAGAACGTCTTGGGTACCTTCAAGCGCTACATTTCCGGCGCCGTGCAGCTGACCAATCAGGAATACTGGTCCATCCGCGATCTCGAGGTGACCAACACCCCGGAGCTCTCCAATCCGAAGGGCTTCAAGAAACCCGGAGACAAGCAACGAGCGGGTATCCTGCTGCTGGGCTACGGCCTCAACCGCAACCTCAACGGCGTGACCGTTGAGAACGATTACGTGCACGATGTGCAGTCCGAGTACTACCTCAAAGCGGACCATGATCGCCTGCCGATGAAACTCAAGCACAGCGGCGGCATCATTGCGCTCGGCTACTGGATTAACCCCGATGGCAATGCCGTCAACAGCGCCAACCCTGTGGCCGACACCGGATTCAGCCACTTGACCATGCAGAACAACATCGTTCAGCGTGTCGGTCTCGAAGGCCTGCGCACCAAGGCCGAAAGCGGTACCGGGTCCTATCCGAAGCTCTTCACCGACGTGACCATCAAGAACAATTATCTTGAAGACATCGCCGGCGACGCCATCGTGATGTCCGAAGTCGGCGACAATGGTCTGATCGAAGGCAATATCGTCGTCCATGCCTGCGCTGCCGATTATGGTACGCAGAATTACGCGGCCCTGTGGGTGATGGCCAGCCATAATGTGCTCGCCCAATACAACGAGGTCTACGGCAACAAATACGGCTACAACGACGCCGAGGCGTTCGACATCGACATGCAATCGAGCAACGTGACCTACCAATACAACTACAGCCACGGCAATGGTGGCGGTTTCATGCTTTTGATGAGCGACCAGGCCAATTCGACGGTGCGATACAACATCTCGGCCAACGACGGCGGCGGCAACCAGGGCACGAATGCGGACGGGTCGGGCGCGGGCGGTTCTCCCTACACCTACAAGGAACAGAGCCTCTTCCATTATTGGATCAAGGACGACGGTCCGGCTATGCCCAATATCTATAACAACACGTTCTACGTCGGTGATGGGGTGACCACCTCCCTGTTCGGTGAGGGCAACAGCAGTGACAACAGCGGCGCCATCGCCCACTTTAACAACAATGTCGTCGCCAAGGCCGGTGCAGGCAAGGTGAAGTTCCTTTCGAACTATCCGTCTAATGGCAGCGCCCCCACGGAACGCAGCCTGCACGCCGATGCCGCGTCCTATCTGAACCATAACCTCTTCTCGACCGCCGACATCGCCAGCGCGGCCAGCGGCACCACCGTTTCGGGACTGCAGGGCACGGGCAACGTCTTCGGCGATCCGAAGCTCGCCATCGAAACCCAGCCCAACGGCGTGGGTGAGTTGGACGGCCAGATCAACACCGTGCTCGACAACCCGGCAACCAGTCTGCCGTGGGGCAATCCAAAGGAACGCCTGCGCCAGCGCGCATCTCTGTTCAAGATTGCCGCCGACAGCCCTGCCGTGGCCAAAGGCCAGAAGCAGGATGGCATGCCGAGCGAAGATCTCTTCGGCGGTAGTACGGTTGATCGCGGCATCGATATCGGTGCCCACCAGGTCTCCGATCACGAGATCCGCACGGATTACACGCCCGAAGCCGTCAATGTTTCAACGCCGGCCGGCGTCTATCCGCAGTTGCCGCAGTCCATCAATGTCACCATCAAGGAAACGGTCGATGGAACCACCACCCAGCGTACGGAAAAACATGCGGTCAAGTGGGATTACGTCAAGCAGGATGATTACGGCAGCGCTGGAACCGTCAACGTTTCCGGAGCGATTGACGGCATCACTGCTGTGAAGGCCAGCGCCACGGTGACGGTGACCGGCACGTTGGGGTCTGGGGCGAATGTGCAAAGTGCATTCGTCGATACGGCGGATGCCTCCGTTCAGCGTGACATCGCTGACACCGCCATGGCGGCACAGGCTGGTAGCGGCACGGCGGTCAGCAGCCCCAAGTCGCCGTTTGGTAGGAATTATTCAAACAATCTGATCCTGCGTTTGAAGAATGCTTCCTTGGCAGGCTACAATCGGAGGTTCTATGTGAAGTTCGACCCGTCCGCCTACGCAGGACGGCCGGACGAGATCAAGAACGCGAAGCTGCGTGTATATGTCAACCAGTTCAACCTTAACAACAGTGCCGGCTCCACGCCTGATGAACAGCTGCGCAACACCGCATTCCGTGTGGATGCCTATGCCACTGATGCGAATTGGGATGCGAACGCCGTGACGTGGAACAACGGTCCCGGCAATGCCGACGTCACTGCGGCCAATCACCAACCGCTGGGGGCGGGCGAAAATATTCCCACCTACAACACCCTCAAACCGGCGGGTAGCCGGGTGGTGACCAACGGCGAAATCATCGACAACCAATACGCGTTGGATATCGACGTGACGCAGTATGTGCGCAGCCTTGGCTCGATGAAGCCAGTGAGTTTCCTGGTGGACGTCCCCATGAGCGATACCACGAACTTCAACCGTGACAACGCCGGATTTGATGCTTTCTCCGCCGCGGGGGCGCAACGGGCGTTCATCGATTATACAGCCGGGACGTTCAAGCTTCCCGATTCGATGAAGGGCTTTACGATGAGTGCCACGGCGCTTGCGCCCAAGCTGCTCGTCTCCGACTCCTATATATCATCAGTCAAGCCAGTCGAAGCCACCATCAAGCCCGGCGAGGTGCCGACCTTGCCGAACCAGGTACACGTCACGTATTCTGACGGCAGGAATATGGACGTGCCGGTGACATGGCCGACGTTCGATGTGCAGAGCTTCACCGCAGACGGTGACTTCACGGTCAGCGCGGATGTGCCGCAGATCGGCAGGCCGGTGGCCGCGACGATTCATGTCAAATCCGATGCCATCACCTCGCTCGACCCGCTACCTACGCTCGATAAGCCGGTGGGGCTAGGTCGTACGCAGCTTGGTATGCCGAGCACCATCGTCGCGCATCTTGCCAGCGGTGGGCAGGTCACCCTCAACATTCCCGGTTGGGACGATGACCCGACCAACTACACCGATCAGAGCGCTCCGGGAACCTATCGTTTCCCGGGCTCGCTGGTGCTGCCGCTCGGTGTATCGAATCCCGAAAACCTCAAGCCGAGGCAGGAGGTGCGCACACATCCGCTGCCGGTGGCGATTAGGCTGGCGTTGCCGACTGGCTCCACCGGGCCGATCGTGGCCGGTAAGCAGGCTTCGGTGAAGCTCGCGCTGAATGTAGCCGGAAAAGCGCCGTATACCCAGGCCGACGACTGGGGCAAGGCGGTACACTGGTCGCTGACACGCGTTGGCGCGACCCCCGCTCCTGCTCCTTCTCCGGAGTCGGAATCGGTTTCGGCGCAGGGCGGGACGCCTGGCGAGCCGACGATCGACCAGTCTGGCACAATTACCATCCCCTCTGATGCCGAAACCGCAGAATACGAGGTATCGGCCACAAGCGAGCAGGTTCCGGGGCTGTCCGGTTCGCTTCGTATCAGCGTGCAATCGCTGAGCGACTACGAGCAGTCACACCCCAGCGATGGGCAAACGCCTACTCCGCCGTCCGGTGGCTCTGGTCCTGGAGCTTCAGCTCCCGGTCCCGGCTCGCAACTGCCTGGTTCCCCGTCGCCTCTGCCTGGCGGCCCGGGAGCAATGTCCGGTGCAGGCAAGGCCCTCGCGAATGCCAACGGTGCAAGCCTGAGCGAAACGGGTGCCAATGTCAGCGCGGTGATTGCGGTGGCCGCGATGGCTGGCATTCTGTCCCTTGCGCTCGTTGCTGCGGTCATGTTGCGGCGTAGATTCGTTCGGTGAGCGTGCAATGACATTGTGCGAATAATCCGGACAAAGTACGCAAAGTAACTTGCGGCATCTTCTTGCAAGTCGAATCGAATGATCCGATTGCGGGAGGGTGCCGCAAGTTTTATATTCGCTTTTTATCCCGTGGCCCCTTTGCTTAGGGAAAGTATCGTTGCGGGAGAGGCGATCCTCACGTTCGAGCGGACGATCCAGTGCTGCAAATTTTAGAAACGATTTATCTGATGTTTGTCTTAAAAAGACCAAACGAACCTTTATGCGGCTACGAAATGGAATGTTCAGTTCTATGCTGCTAGCTGATTTTAGACGTTTTGCTTTGGAGCAACGGTGAGCGCGAACAATTCGCCGTCAGAACAACGAAGAGTGTGATTATATTACCTAACACTGTTCAGTTTCGTTGATATTGGGCGTCTATAAGGCATTGGCTGAAAATGCAACAAAAGTAATAAAATTACTAATGATGGTGTATAACAAGCATCGCATTTAATGGGTTTGCACCCCCGAATTTCCAACCGATAGTCTGCTGCGGAAAAGAAATTCAGGCCGTGAAATCTCTAATTACGCGACGAAGTCGAGTAGAGGCCTCTCTTACTTCCATTCAAGCCCGTGCAAGGAACGGATGGTGCGGATGCGTTCGGCGTTGTTGCGCGGTTCGTCGCACATCGTGGCGTACCAGCGCGGATTGGTCAGCTTGTCATCGACGTCCACAATGGTCGCAACTTCCGGTCCGAACTGGAAATGAGTGTGGGCAATTAGGCCACCGTTTTCGCGCTCGGTGCGTTCCGGCATAGGTTCCATCATCATTAGCCAGCGGAATGGCCAGTCGGTATTGGCTTGTGCTGATCCGGTTTCGCTCGCAGGATTCACAATTGTCGGCTCCACCGCTCGCAGTAGCAGGTTGGGTTTGCCTTCCAACCCCTTGGCTACGGTGTGGTCCGGTGCGTAACGGGCCGATCCGAGGTTTTGCCCATCGGCGGCAAACCAGGTGATTTCGATGCTGTTGGTTCCGTCCGTACTGGGTCGGATTTCCCAATTGCCAAGCTTTGATGCATTTCCGTTCATGGCTGTGGCGTTCAGCGGCTTCCAGAACGCGCGCGGGTCGGGGCCGAACGCCTTGGCGAACCGCGCAGGAATGGTGCCGTTCGCAATCGCAGATTCCACTTCCTGCCATGCCTGTGTGAGCACGGGGTCGTCGGAATCGAGCCACAGCTCGAAATTTTCCCAGCGCCCCTGCCAGTCGGAAATCTTGAGTTCCATTTGGTTATCCTTTCGTTATAATCCGAGCCGAACGACTCGGTCGCAGCTTGATGCCGCAAGTTCATCGTCGTGAGTGATGACCAGCACGCATTTGCCGAGATCGGTAAGCCGACGCAGCATGTTGCCCACCTGTTCCATGTGAAACCGGTCAAGCCCGCTGGTCGGCTCATCCAGCACGATGAATTCCTTGCCTGAGAGCATGGCGGAGGCGATGGCGACGCGCTGCTTCTGCCCGCCGGAAAGGCTCATCGGGTGGCGCTCGTCAAGATTTTCAAGCCCCAGCAAGGCAAGCACATCATCACAGTTCTCGGGTTCGCCTGCGCTGAGCAGCACCTCTTCGCGCACGCTATCGGAGAAGAGCTGGTAGTTGACGTCCTGCATCACCAGAAAGCTATGTTGGTTGAGTTCACGTCTTTTGGCAGCATGCCCGCTCCATTGCACCGTGCCGGAAAGTGGCTTGACCAGCCCGCACAATGTCTTGGCCAGCGTTGATTTCCCGCATCCGTTGTGACCCATCAGTGCGACACTTTCCCCGGCTCGCAGCGTGAGATTTTCGATGTGTGCCACGGGTCGGTTGCGCCGATAGCCGATGGTCAGGTCGTGCACCGAGATAAGAGCTTTGTCGAAATCGTCTTTGTCGGTGGATTCGGCGTTGTCATTGGCGCTGTCGATGTATTGTGTTTTCTTGGTGACTTCAACTTGGTATGGTTTCAGGTCCAGAGTGCGCAAGCCCAATTGTGCCAGTTGTTGATCGCTGAATCGTTGAAATTCTGCTGATTTCCAGCTATTGGTGACATGTCCGTCTTCAATCAGAATATAGCGATCCGCAAGATCGCGCGACCACGCGAGGCGGTGTTCGGCGATGACGATGGTGACGCCAAGCCGCTTTATAGCCGTGATCATGTCGCGCAGTTGCGCAATCGCAGTGTCGTCAAGGTTGCTCGTCGGTTCGTCCAAGACCAAGACTTGCGGTTTCAGCATACAGGCCGCCGCGAAAGCGATACGTTGTTTCTCGCCTCCGGAAAGCTCGAAAATACTGTGTCCAAGCAGGTGTTGCAAGTCGAATGCGTTTGCAATTTTATCGATGCGCATCTTGATTTCGCTCGGTTCCATACCGTTGTTTTCGCATGGAAAGGCGAGTTCGGCGGTGGTGTCGGTATTGAAATATTGTGTTTTCGGGTTCTGGAAAACGCTGCCTATCAACGGTACGTAGGCCTCGATGGGCGTCTTGCCCGCCTCACATCCCGCGACGTTCGCCAAACCCGCGAAAGCCCCGGCGAAGTAGGTAGGGGAAAGGCCGTTGAGCAGTCTGGTGAGTGTGGTCTTGCCGCAGCCCGATTGTCCGCAAAGCATCACGCATTCGCCCGGCGCAACGCGGCAAGTGGCTGAACGCAGCGAATCACTGTCGGCACCTTGATAGCGGAAGGAGGCATCGCGTACGTTAATGATCGGGGTGGCGCTATCGTTGTCATCGATATATAAAGTATCGGTTCCTTCGTTCGTTTCGTTCACCATAAGCCTCCCACGGACGTGCACAAAAGCAGTGTGCAAACGGCCATATAGTACCAATCAAGAGGCCGCAAACCGATTTGCACCACGCTCGTGTGCGTCCCAGGCAGGCTGATGCCCTTGGTCAGTGCTGCCACCGTAAGGTCTTGGGTCACTTCCGTGCTATTCATCAGCAGAGGAACTAGTATATATTCCAGCGAGCGCATCGGATGTCGCAGCAGGCCAAGCCAGCCGGAAGCAATGCCGCGCAAAGTCATGGCCGCGCGGATTTGGCGGTAATCCTCGCGCACGGTGGGGAAGAACCGAATCATCACCATGAACGTGATGATGATTGATTCCGGCGTGTGCATCTTCCGCAGTGCGCAGACCATTTCGCCGATCGAGGTGGTGGTGAAGGTGTAGGCGCCTGCGACCAGGCAGGGATACATGACCCGCAACCCGACCACGATCATCGCAATGAACGAGAATGCGACTCCGGAAGCTACGGGAAGCAGCGTGGTGACGGCCAGCATCGCCGCATAGATAAGCGTGAGCCGTACGCCCGTTCGCCATTGCTTGTGCTGTCCCGACAAAAAGAAAGGCAGCAGCAACAGTGCCGTGATGCTCGCTTCGATGGCGACGTGGACGTGGAAAAACAGCAACAGGCTCGAGAGGAGCAGCAGATACAGTTTTGTCCGCGGGTCTAGCCGAAAACCTGTCTTTCGCCCTGTCGGTTGGGTTGCGGCAGAACTGGTTTGCTCGAGTTGTGCAACCGCTTTGTCGCTTCTGGCACTTTTGATAGTCATGGTCATGGTCGTCACGCTGTTGGCTGGCCGGGCCTCCATCAGATGATGCCTGCTTTCTTGAAGTGCTTGCGCATCAGCCATTGCCCAAAGATGCCACCGAGGATGGCGCAGATAAGAATGGCCACCATGGTGATGGCGAAGCTGGTCATGTTGATGTTGGTGAATATCGCGTTTATGTAATGCGTGCTTTTGCCACGAGCCCGTAAGTTGGCCACGTAGGCGTCCTTCATAAAGTAGAGCGGCAGCGACGGGCCGGTGTCGCCATAGCAGAAGATGACGTAGCTTACGAGCAGGCCGATTTTGCTTTTGTAATGGCCGGCGAGTCCGATGAGGTCAGCTATCAATGAGCAGATGACGAAGGGGATGAACGAAAGCGGGAAATGCCCCGAGATGAAGAAGAAAATGCCCATCACGCAACCCATGATGGTGATGGCGCCGAATTTCTGGACCCGGGCGACCAGAAGCATATAGACGCTGCCGGCGATAAGGGCGGCAACGGCAGGCGCGATGCTTGAAAGACCGGGGATGAGGATGCCAGAGACCATCACGGCGATGAATACCAGAATGAAATAAAGCGCGGTGAATACGCCGATGGAAACGAAGTCGGGGATGGTCAGGCGCTTGAGATGCGACACTGCGTCGTTTTTCATCGGGGCCGCGGTCTGGTAATTTGCGGGCATTGCCGCCGGCGCAGCATCGCCAGACGTTCCTGTCGTTTTTGCACTTGTGCTTAGTATCGTAGCCGCATCGGGAGTTGTCGTTGCGTCCGCCATCGTGGTTTGTTCGGTTACTCGGGAAGCTGCCGTATTTGGTGTCGTTTCTGCGGCTTGTCGGGTGGTTTCGCCGTCCGAATCGTTGGTGTTCATGCTCAATCTTTCGTTGATATTGTGCACGTTGTGTGCATTTCGTCAATGCAGTGAGCATGTTTCGCAGAGTAACTGCGCTTATGGGACGTCTCTTCATCAAGCAAGTGCGCCATGCCACTATCCGAAAATGCTAGCGGAGAATCGCAAAATATGGAAGAGTTTTTGAGATTTTTTTCTGAGGTTTGTCGCGACCTTTGTGATGAGGTGGCAGGTAAATTCCCTCTTTATGAGACTGGCCGACTCTCCTTTACGAGACTGCATGCCAGTGGAATGGGAGCGATTCAGAGCTCTTGAAATCGTTGGAGTTACGCAATATTAGAGATTTCGTGCCGAGTTGCTATTTCAGCAGATAATCTTTAGCTGATACGAACCGACCGTTGGGTGTACGGTAGCTGATGTTTCCGCGATAGACTACCTGGCGCTGTTCAATTGGGATATCGAGGTCGCGGCCGACTGTTTTCAGATGGCGGAAGAAATCGTCTTTTGGTGTGATGCCGGACTTGATTTCGATGAGTTGTGGCTTCAACGAATCGGTCATGTCCATCAGGTCGACCTCCACGCCGTTGGAATCACGGTAGAAATAGAGCCGGGATTCACTGTTCGTGTTGAACCCGCGTTTGAGCGTCTCTTCGACGATGAGGTTTTCAAATACGGCTCCGCGTTTGGGGTGGCGGATTAGTTCGTCAACGCTGCGAATACCGAGCAGGTAGCACAGCAGACCCGTGTCGTAGAAATAAAGTTTTGGTGTCTTCGTAAGCCGCTTGCGTGCGTTCGAGAAATATGGCGGCAGCAGAAACACGATATAACTGGCTGCGAGGATATTCAGCCATCCCTTCGCAGTGTTCAACGATATTTGTGATTCCCTGGAGAGATGGGTCGTGTTCAGTAGTTCTCCGGAACTTTGTGCACAAAGTTGCAAGAACGTTTCGAATGATGAAAAATCACGGATATTGGAAAGCGTACTCACGTCGCGGCGGACGTATGTTGACAGATAGCTTGAATAGAACGTCCCTTCAGGCACGTCTGTTTCGTAAAGGTGCGGATACCCGCCTCGGAAGGTGAATTCATCGACGCTCGGAACGCTCGGAATCCCTTGGACTTCTTTGTAGCTGAGCGGCAGTAACTCCAGAATCCCCACTCTGCCGGCCAATGATTCCGTGATGTTTTTGTTCATCAGGAAGTTCTGCGATCCGGAAATCAAATATTGTCCGGTCTCGTGACGTTCGTCTGAGACTGCTTGCATTTCTGGAAACAAATCAGGCGCGTATTGCATCTCGTCGATGAACGAGTGAACTGGTTGGGTGACCATAAACCCTTCAGGGTCGGTATTGGCTGAATCCCGTAAGCGTCCGAGTTCGAGATTGAGGTAGGTGTAGTCAGGAAATGCGTTGCGGAGCAAGGTTGATTTTCCTGATTGGCGCGGTCCCATAACAGAGACGATGGGGAACCAGGTTGCCATTTTCTTGGCTTCTTCAGTGAGCAATCGAGGAATCATAGTCGCGCTTTCTTATGATGATTTGTCAATTCGAATTATGCAAATCTGTCAGTTCAGGTTATGATAATCTGTCAATTCGAATTATGCAAATCTGTCAGTTCAGGTTATGATAATCTGTCAATTCGAATTATGCAAATCTGTCAGTTCAAGTTATGCAGATTGTCAATTAAGGATTATGCAATCTGTCGGTTGATGATAATCGCATACGGTGTGTGCGTCTCAAAATCGTTGGTATTCCGCCATGTCAAAGACTTTTGGCAGGGCTTTTTCGCGTTCCGGCTTGGAGTGTTTGTGCGTGTTGGGTTACGTTGAAATTGCCGAAACGGTTGCCGGCGGCTCAGACGAGAGCATTCGTTCGATATCGCAAGAAACGGGAGTGATTGAAGTACTCTTGAATGAACGCATGGCAGTGAAGCGTTTGTAGGACGAGAAAGATGGAAAGGCATAGCGATGGCGGTCGAGATGCAGTTGGGTGGTCAGATCCGTGACCATCGCGAGGCAATGGGCTTGTCGCAGGATGATCTGGCTGGCAAGATCTTCGTCTCCCGCCAGACGGTTTCGAATTGGGAGACCGGCCGTACCTACCCCGACGTGCAGAACCTCCTGCTTCTGGGCAATCTTTTCGGCATCACACTGGACGAACTGGTCAAAGGAGATGTGGAAAAGATGAACGAAGAAATCAAGCGCAACGGCACACGCATACTGACGCTGTTCATTGTGGGGTGTGTGTTTATCGCGGCGGGGCTCGTGATGACGGTGCTGATGGTCTTCAAAGGCCAAGGCCCTGCCCAGGCATGGCGATGGTTCGCGCCCATTAGCATGGTGCTCTATTTGTGCGGCCTTATTGCGGTCGGCTGGTGCTACAAGTTGCAACGCGATATCGATGTGCTGACCTATAAGGAGCTGCGCCAATATCTGGCGGGGGATGAGGTCGACCGTTCGTCGCGCAAGGGCAAGCCGCTAAGTACCAAGCAGATTGTTGTCATTGCGATTATTTGCGCTTTCGTCGGCGCCGTAATGGGTCTGTTCTCGTACAAGTTTCTATGATTGCGCACTCGCACTAACTCTTGGCTGCTAAAGATAATATGTAGGTATTCACGTCTTTCTTTTGGTAACCATGGGTTAGTGTAAGTTAATCTTTGCCAATAAGGAGAAATAATTCGTGATTTGACGGCTTGCGCGAGAATAGTCAACGTCGACCAAGATTTTTATTCAAAATCATTTTATGCCTTATAAGTTATCAAAGCCTTGAAATTTCAGCGTTTTACAGCTATAGAATCCCTGATTTCAAAAAGTTGAGCCAAAAAGACTCAAGTTTTTTGGGGAAATCGGGAATATAATTTGAGATTAAAAGTTGAGTGTAGTAGGCTCAGGTTTTGGAACATGTAACAGGTGCGAACCTGGATGCGGGCCGCGAGCGACGAAACGAACGTCGTGCAACGGCACCGGACCCGAGCGAACAGATGTGAAACGTAACGAATATAAGGAGAAACGAATATGGGACGTGCAGTAGGTATTGATCTTGGTACCACAAACTCTTGCATCGCAACGCTTGAAGGCGGCGAGCCCACGGTCATCGTGAACGCCGAGGGCGCTCGCACCACCCCGTCGGTGGTCGCGTTCAGCAAGTCCGGCGAGATTCTCGTAGGCGAGGTCGCCAAGCGTCAGGCTGTAACCAACGTCGACCGCACCATCAGCTCGGTCAAGCGCCACATGGGCACTGACTGGTCGGTGGACATCGACGGCAAGAAGTGGACTCCGCAGGAGATTTCCGCACAGATTCTTATGAAGTTGAAGAGGGACGCCGAGGCGTACCTGGGCGAGCCGGTGACCGACGCGGTCATCACCTGCCCTGCATACTTCAACGATGCACAGCGTCAGGCCACCAAGGACGCCGGCAAGATCGCAGGCCTCAACGTGCTGCGTATCATCAACGAGCCGACGGCTGCGGCACTGGCTTACGGCCTTGAAAAGGGTAAGGAAGACGAACGCATCCTGGTCTTCGACCTCGGCGGCGGCACCTTCGATGTGTCTCTGCTGGAGATCGGCAAGGATGAGGACGGCTTCTCCACCATTCAGGTGCAGGCCACGAACGGCGACAACAAGCTCGGCGGCGACGATTGGGATCAGAAGATCATCGATTGGCTCGTCAGCGAGGTCAAGAACAAGTACGGCGTCGATCTGTCCAAGGACAAGATCGCCCTGCAGCGCTTGAAGGAAGCCGCGGAACAGGCCAAGAAGGAACTTTCCAGCTCCACCGAAACCAACATTTCGATGCAATATCTGGCCATGACCCCCGACGGAACGCCTGTCCACCTCGACGAGACGCTGACCCGCGCCCACTTCGAGGAAATGACTTCCGACCTGCTCGGCCGTTGCCGTACGCCGTTCAACAACGTGTTGCACGATGCGAACATTTCGGTTTCCGACATTGACCATGTGGTCCTCGTCGGTGGCTCGACTCGTATGCCCGCTGTCAAGGAGCTCGTCAAGGAACTCACCGGTGGCAAGGCCGCGAACCAGTCCGTCAACCCGGATGAGGTCGTGGCGATTGGCGCTGCGGTGCAGTCCGGCGTCATCAAGGGTGACCGCAAGGACGTCCTGTTGATCGACGTCACCCCGCTTTCCCTTGGTATTGAGACCAAGGGTGGCATCATGACCAAGCTCATCGACCGCAACACCGCCATCCCGACCAAGCGTAGCGAAGTCTTCTCGACCGCTGAGGACAATCAGCCTTCCGTGCTGATTCAGGTCTATCAGGGTGAGCGTGAGTTCGCCCGCGACAACAAGCCGCTGGGCACCTTCGAGCTGACCGGCATCGCTCCGGCTCCTCGTGGCGTCCCGCAGATCGAGGTCACCTTCGACATCGACGCGAACGGCATCGTGCACGTGTCCGCTAAGGACAAGGGCACCGGCAAGGAACAGTCCATGACCATTACCGGCGGATCCGCTCTGCCTAAGGACGAGATCGACCGCATGGTCAAGGAAGCCGAAGCCCACGAGGCCGACGACAAGAAGCGCAAGGAAGACGCCGAGACCCGCAACACCGCCGAATCCTTCGCCTATCAGATGGAGAAGATGGTCAACGACAACAAGGACAAGCTCTCCGATGATGTCGTCAAGGAAGTCACGGCCGATGTCAACGACCTGAAGGAAGCCCTGAAGGGTGAGGACATCGACAAGATCAAGTCCGCACAGGAGAAGCTGACCACTTCCTCGCAGAAGATCGGTCAGGCGCTCTATGCACAGCAGGGTGCTGAAGGTGCCGCGGGTGCCGGTGCTGCTGGTGCGGCAGGCGCAGGCTCCAGCTCGTCCTCGTCCGATGACGACGACGTGGTTGACGCCGAAGTCGTTGACGACGATGACGACAAGAAGGACAACAAGTAATTATGTCCGGGTTCGATAAGGACGACTATCTGAAGGATCTGCCGGATCCCGACGACGCATGGCTCAACTCCATGGCTGGGTTCAATGCGCCGGGTGCGGGATTCGGCGGGTCCCCTGATGGGGCCGGTTCCGCAGAACCCGAGCACACTAGCGCCGGCGCAACCGGCGAAAAGGCGGGTGAAACAATGAGCTCCGAACAGTCGAATAACAAGGCCGACGACGAAGCGAAACAGAACCCACAGGGTGCTGCCGCTTCAGCTGCCAACAACAACGACAATACGAACGTGAACGCAGGCGATGCTTCCGCGCAACCGGATGCTGGCCAGGCTGGTGCTGACAATAGCCAAGCCAATGCTGCTGGTGCCGCGGCTGCCGCTGCTAATACCAACGGCGACAACGCAACCGATGACGCAAGCAAGGCTGATACGGCAGACGCTGCCGATGGCAAGGACGGCGAGAATACGCTGACACCGCTCGGGCAGGCGAAAAAGGAAGCCGCGGACTATCTTGATGCGCTCCAGCGTGAGCGTGCTGAGTTCGTCAACTTCCGCAACCGCGCGAAGAAAGAGCAGGATATTTTCCGCCAGCACGGCATCATTGATGTGCTGACCGCGTTGCTTCCGGCTCTCGACGACATCGACCGTATCCGTGAGCACAGCGATCTGGACGATTCGTTCGCCGCTGTGGCCAACAAGATCGACAAGGCGTTCGAGAAGTTCGGCGTGGAGAAGTTCGGCAAGAAGGGTGAAGCTTTCGACCCGACCAAACACGAAGCGATACTTCACAAACCGGATGCCGACGCGACCGAAGAGACTGTGGACACCGTCGTAGAGGCGGGCTATCGCATCGGCGACCGGGTAATCCGGGCCGCTCGTGTGGTGGTGGCTTCCCCCAAGGCCTAGCGGCTATCTGCAATGACGTGATACGTAGAGTGCGATTCCCCGCGTGGCCGGAGGGTCGCACTTATCGTTTGTAAAGTCGTTGCAGGCAATGTACCGGCTTAGGGCCCGAGAAGGAGGGCAGTGATATGGCTGAGAATGAATGGCTAGATAAAGATTTTTACAAGGTGCTCGGCGTCTCCAAGGACGCGACGAGCGAGGAGATTACCAAGGCTTACCGCAAGCTTGCGCGTAAGTACCATCCCGATCTCAACAAGACCAAGGAAGCCGAGGAGAAGTTCAAGGACATCTCGGAGGCCTACGATGTGCTCAACAACGCCGACCAGCGGCGCAAGTACGACGCAATCCGCCAGTTCGCGGGTGGCGGCGCAAGGTTCGCCGGCGGTTCCGGCCAAGGCGGGTTCGGTGGCGGCGCCTCCGACTTCTCCGATATCTTCGGTTCGATGTTCGGTGGTGGCGCGGGCGGCCCCGGCGGGGTTCGCTTCTCGACCTCCGGCGGTGGTCCGACCAACCTGAACGACATCTTCTCGATGTTCGGCAACGCGGCTGGCCAAGGCGCTGGCGGCTACGCGGGTGCTGGTTCGCCTTACGGCGGTGGCGGCGGGTCGAGCTCCTACCGTGAGCCGCAGCGTCCGGTGCGCGGCGAGGACCGCAACTCGAAGATCACGCTGACCTTCCGTCAGGCCGTGAAGGGCGCGACCGTCTCGCTGAAGGCGGGCGGGCGCAAGTTCAAGACCCACATCCCGGCCGGTGTGAAGGACGGGCAGAAGATCCGGCTTCCCGGCAAGGGCAAGCTCGGTTCTAACGGTGGGCGCGCAGGCGATATGTACCTGCAGATCCACGTCAAGAACGACACGAAGTTCAGCCTCGATGGCAACAACATCGTGATGCCGCTGCCGGTCACCATCGGTGAAGCGGTGGCTGGTGCCCGCGTCAAGGCGAATGATTTCGATGGCAATGAAGTGACATTCCGCGTGCCGGCTGGCACGTCGAGCGGCACCGAGGTCCGTGTCGGCGGCAAGGGTGTTCCTGGCCGTGATGGTGACTTGGTCGGACGCGTAGTGATTCGCGTGCCGAGCAGGCCCAGCATGGCGCAGAAGCACGATGCCAAGGAATTCGACAAGAATTCCGGCGAGTTCGTCGACGAGGTTGCCAAAGAGCGCGAGTGATTCGCGCGGCTGCGGTGGATGAGGTTGCCAACTGGTCGAAGCGGTTGAAACGGCTGAAGCGAGACGTAGGAATAATACGGTAAGTTTCGGCACAACGGTTTGATGGAAATGTCTGTCGGATCTTTCCGGCAGATCTTCCGTCGGCTGATAACAAGTTGTGATTGGCCTATACGCAATCGCGCAAGAGCGTTGCGGATAGACCAATCAAGCAGTTTTGGGCGAGATAGGCATTGCGTATTACATTGATGCATAAAGCGGTCAATGTCATACGTTATGAATGAAGTTATAAACAACGACGAGCGGAGGTGAATGATGGCTCGAATTTCTCGTGAGGTACAGGCGCTCTATGGGCTGTGTGCAGTCGCACTGGTCGAACAGCGCGCTGATTTGGACGGTGCCGACGACGTTGGTTTCGATATCGATTTGCCTGTTTTCAGCGTCGGCCGTGCCGCACAATTGGCGGACATCCATCCCCAGACCCTGCGTCAATACGACCGTCAGGGGCTTATCGTCCCCCAACGGACGGAAGGCGGCGCTCGCCGTTACTCCTTGCGCGATGTGCACAAGCTCGCCGAGGCCCAGCAAATGAGCCAGGAGGATGGCATCAATCTCGCCGGCATCTCGCGGATTCTCGACTTGCAGGAGGAGAACCGCCAGTTGCGGCGCGAGGTGAAGCGCCTCGAACGCCCGCGTGGTTCCAGTATTTTCGCCGCCGATTCCGACGGTGACATCACCGAGATTCAGCGCTCTCGTCAGGCCCGTCGCTGGCGTCACGAGGTGCAGGCCCACACCCGTGAGCTCCCGGGTCGGCCATATTACGCTGGCAATGCCACCAATCCGCATGCTTCGAACGCGCAATCGGACGTAGCTGGGACTGGGGTCAATGCCGATGCCGATACTTCGCAAGGACAGTCTGCCCACAAGCCCCGTCACGCTGCGAAACCTGGCTCTGCTCCCTATTCCGACCCATTCGTCGACCCGCGTTCGTTGGTCGTTTGGGGCCATTATTACGACTGACAGATTCAGATGGAATGCAGAAAGCTTTCATCAAGCAGTTATCGGTGAATGGTTTCGGCAATCTCAGCAAACGTTAGAAAGCGCTCACGAGTTAATCCTCAGTGAACGCTTTCTTGCATATTTGGAGCTGGATGCAAGAAAGTGGCCGTTGACCCGTCATCAGTGACCGGTTTCTTGCATCGTTGCGCGAGGATGCTAGAAAACGGTCATTTACCAACGCTGAGTGGCCGATTTCTTGCATGATGATAGGTGAATGCTAGAAAATGGCCGTCGTCGATTCTTTCGACAATGGCGTGTATTGCGTTTTGGTTTATATAGGCGCTAAGCTGCTGACGGCATTACTAAAGCGAGTGCTTATGGCATGATAGAGATGTAGAACGTATTGAAGGTGCCAGCGTCATGTATCAACGCGATTGCATGAGTGAACAAGCTGGCGTGGACGGATATGACGAGGTGGATTCCCTTTGGCTTTGCAGCGGCAAAATGATGTAATGGGTTCTAGGCGGATGTTGAAGGCCGTCCTCTGGGATATGGACGGCACCTTGATCGACTCGGAGCCTTACTGGCATCAGGTCGAGATGGGCATCGCCCGCGAGCATGGCGGCTATTGGAGCGAAGATATCGGATGGACCTGCTCCGGAAAGCCGGTTCCGCAAGTCGCGCAAAAGATGGTGGACCATGGCACCAAGTTGCCGGTCTCCGAAATACAGCGGCTCATGATTGAAGGCGTGGCGCGCAAGGAAGCGGAACACATGCCGTGGATCGAAGGCGTGGAAGAGGTGTTACGCTCGCTGGTTGCTGCGGGGATTCCGTCGGTTTTGGTGACAGCGTCGCCGCGCCGTATGGCCGAGAATCTGGTGCGCCAGGCTCCCGAGGGCGCGTTCGTCGGGTATGTCTGCGGTGAGGACGACTTGCCCAAGAAGCCGAATCCCGCGCCGTATCTTGCCGCGGCAGAAGTGGTTGGTATTGAGCTTCCGCATGATATAGCCGTGGCCAATGGCATGTCGGAGCCAGAAAATGGCCACTCTGGTCGTCAGAGGCAGAGCGGTGGCAACAACGACAAGGGGAGCGGCAAAGCTTCTGCCGGTAACGCTGAGGTTGCTTTTAAAGACGCGGATTTCTATCACGAAATGGCGAGATGTGTAGCTCTCGAAGATTCGATGACCGGTATTGAGTCGGCAGCGGCTTCTGGCGCAACAACGATTGCCCAAACGGGCTTCATCGGAACAGACACGTCCGCCGGCCCCCAATTCGCGTCGATCAGCAGCTACGACAACCTGACCGCCGAAGTCCTCGAACACTACGTCGAGCAGCGTCTGGCGAGTCTGACCAATAGTTGATGCCTATGCACTATGTTTCTGGAAATCGTTGAATCGTCCCGGAACATAGATAGCATTTGCCGGGCGTTGGGAATGTGACATATTCAGATAAGAGATTCGGTCTGCTTTTGCAGCCCTCATATTGTTAATGGCGTTCAGTTTTCGTTAAGGCGTTGCTGAAACGCAATCGGCGAGATGCGGCGAACTGGTATAAAACCAGCCTGTGCATCTCGCCGAAAGTTGTGGCGCGTAGCGCTAATTTCAATCCGAACTGTATCCATCAGACGACAGTCCAGCCTCCGTCAGCTGCGATGATGTCTCCATTGATGAAACTTGATTCATCGGACGCGAGGAACAGCGCAAGATTGGCGATTTGACTCGGCTCGGCCAATGGAGCGTCACCGGTCAGCGCAAGGGCTTTGGTACCCAATTCGTTAGGCGCGGTAATTGTGCTCTGGATGTTCGTCTTGACGCCGCCGGGCGCGATGGCATTGGCTCGGATGTTGTTGAAACGTCCATAAGTGGCGGCGATGTTCTTGGTCATCCCGACCAGTCCGTGCTTGGCCATGGTGTAGGCGGCACCTCCTCGAACGCCGAACAGCCCGCCTACTGAAGCGTTGTTAACGATAACCCCGCCGTTCTCCTGCTTGAGCATCACGTTGATAGCGGCGCGCGCAGCCTTGAACGGACCGGTCAGATTGACGGCCATGACCTTCTCGTACAGCTTGTCGTCAAGCTCGCCGACGGGAATGAAGTTGTCCATGATGCCTGCGTTGTTGACGAGAATGTCCAAGTGGCCGAAAGTGTCGGTTGCGCACTTAACCATGGCATCGATGTCAGCCTCGTTGGCAATGTTGGTGACGGCGGACACGGCTTGCCCACCCGCGTCAGTAATTTCCTTTTCAACAGCGGCAAGTGTGTCTTTGTTGATATCAGCCAGCACGACTTTCGCACCTTCGGCTGCGAAACGTTCCGAAATTGCTTTGCCCATGCCTGAAGCGGCACCTGTGACAATAGCTACTTTGCCTTTTAATTGATCTGTCATAGTTCAACTCCTTTGTTTATGATGCAAGAACTGCATCTTCTTTCATGCTAGCAGTAATTCGATAAAGATAGCTTGTTTGTGTGCCATAATTACTGTGAGATTTCAGACATGATGTATCGTTGTGTATATTCTTTCCAGAGGTATTGAATATAACCGAGTCATCGTAACTCAGTTCTTGCAAGCAGGAAAATAATGTAGGATTTTCTGGTTAGAAATACAAAAGGATTCCGGGAAACGTCGGAAACTCTCTTTGTAGAGCTGATGGTAATCGCATAATCTGTTGATATTCTGCCGATTTCCACCATCATTATTTTGTGTACCTATATGTGTACCTAAAATTCATTTTTCTACTATTTTTAACTTTTTAAAGATCGGTGATGCGTAGTTTCAAGAGCTGTTTCTAAAAGCAGCCCATGTCTCTTGTAGCGAAGTGTCTTGCTATTTTGTATACGAAAAGATATTCTTTATGTATACGAAAAGAAAAGAGGTGGGGAATTGCAAGTTTGCCTGCATCCAAGGGTGTTGGAGAAACGTCCTTGGCTCGATGAGAAGGAGATTGTTGCCGCGTGGATGGATGCCGCGCGTATGCTTCCCCGCCAGGGCGATTACGAGCCAGACCAGATGCTCGCCATCGGTTGGGACTGGCATGGCAGGCTCACCGAGATGATTGCGTATGCCGGCATGGAGGATGACGAATGGATTATCTTCCACGCCGCACCGGCAAGAAAGAAGTTCCTCGCCGAGATGGGGTTCGGCGAGGCTGAGATTCGTCAGTTGTTGGGAAGGAGATAACCCATGAAGGACTACAGGGCAAAAGGCGGAGTTGAGGTCACCGACGAGATGATTGACCAGTGGGACAAGGATGCTGATAACGGCATTTACCATGGCACTCCTGGCAAGCTCGTCGTTAACAAGCCACTTGGCCGCCCGCCGCTGTATGAGGAGCCGATGGTTCCGGTGACGTTCCGTATGCCAGGCAGTGAAGCGGAAGCGCTTCGCAAAGCTGCTGATAAGCGCGGCGTAAGTTTCGCCGATCTCATGCGCGAAGCGTGTCACAGGGAGCTTGGACGGCAGACGGCTTAGAATCATATGAAAAAGGTTTCCGGCGAATCGTCGGAAACCCTGCTCGTGGAGCTGATGGTAATCGAAACCACGACCTCTTCGATGCGAACGAAGCGCTCTACCAACTGAGCTACAGCCCCATGTCTTTGAGTTCATCGCTCAAGACAACGTTACATATTCTAGTACAACCCAGTCCCAAGTCCAATCCGGCGGGTTGGGAATGAAACCTATTCGTTAGCAAAGTCCCTATATCGCCAGCAAAGCCTCGGCAGTCTTCTGGTCGGTGACCAAAGCGGAAATGAGATGCCCGACCAGACAAGCGTGAATAGCGTTGACCTTGGCCGGCCCCCAGGCCACGCCGAGGACGATTGGGATTTTCTTGAGTCGCCCGAAATCGATGGAAATTGTGCGTTCGTAAAGATCGGAATGAACGAGGTTGCCTTCCGCGTTGATCAGATGCCCGCAAATGTGCCCCACGACCCCGTGCCGACACAACGACCGCGCGGTGGCAGGATCCACGTATTCGTCGAAGATGTGCCCGAGTCGCTCTTCCGTGGCGGCTCCGACACCCACGATGGCGATATCCGCTCCGCCCCCGAGCGCCAGGGTCGTAGCGATTTGCGGCTCCTTGCGCATGCTGTTGGCGATTTTCGCGTTCGAAAGAATCATCGGCACGGGCAGGGCGGTGAAGGTGCCGCCAAGCCGGCTGGCGAGCATGCGGCAGATGTCCGGGGAGTCGATCATCGGATTGTCGGGGCTCAGCGCGCCGATCATCTGCGCGACGTTGGATTTCGGCCATTCGCAGATTGGCATTTCATGCACCGTCGCCGCCACGGCCCGTCCATTCGAGACCGTGACCAGCGAATCGGGCTTGCAAAGCTCGCAGAACAACGCTGCCGCGTATTTCGGCACCACCTGGCCTGCGCTTTCGCTGTCGTTCACCGTCGCCACACGCACATGTTTGAGCCCGAATTTGCGCTCCAGTTCCTGCTCGAGCTCACGGATACGTTCCAATTCGTGGCCGATGGAGATATGGACCATACCCGAGTCCCTTGATTCCTTGAGCAGACGTGAGACCGTCGGTCGGGAATAACCGATATCGCGGGCGATTTGGGCCTGCGTCTTGTCTTCCAGATAATAGGAACGTGCCACGCGCAACACAAGTTCGATATGTTGCCGTGAGGAGCTGGTTGCTAGTGATTCATCGCTGAACATATGTTCATTCTAGCTCAATTCGAGAAGTTTTAACCGGAATTACACAACATTTTTAGTGTATAGCGAAATATTTGTATTGCATCTTGATGAACATATGTTCATCAAGACGTGGTGATTCCATCTGCAAACGCATATCGTAAGAATTGAAAACGCAATGGGTGAGATTGCAAAGAAGTTGCGACTTTGATTTGTGGCCGCGAAATCCGCAATCTAGACAAGCCCGTTACGCAAGGAATTGCGAGTGACCGGCAGCCGGTCGTAGATATTAGGCGGCAGGCAGTCGGCGATCCACAAATTAAAAATTGGTTTAACAATGGTGAATCAAACAAGGAGTTAACAATGTCGTTTGCACGTACGATTCTGGGCGATGTCGATCCGAGCACCCTCGGTGTGGTCGACGCCCACGACCATCTCATCCGCGTCGGAGCAGGCGAGGTCTATATCGATGGCGACCATCAGCTCGATTCCGTCGAGAAGGCTGAGGAAGAGGCCACGCGCTTCGCCCAGGCTTCGAAGAAGTGGAGCAAGTATGGCGGCACGATCGTCGATATGTGCCCCATCAACTGCGGTCGTGACCCGGCCAAGCTCGTCGAGGTCGCCAAGAACGTGAAGGACCTGAAGGTCATCGGCGCCACTGGCTTCCACCGTGAGCACGTCTATCTGGAGACCCAGTCCCACTGGGTCAACCGCTATTCCGTTGATCAGATCACCGAGCTGGTCATCGCCGACATCCGTGAGGGCGTCGACCAGAATGATTACACCGGCCCGTTCGTCAACCGTACGCCTTACAAGGCCGGCGTTATCAAGGTCGGCACCGCCTACGGCGAGATCACCCCGTTCGAGCACAAGTGCCTCGAAGCCGCCGCTGCGGCCGCCATCGAGACCGGCGCTCCGGTCAACACCCACACCACTTACGGCACCTGCGGCCTCGAGCAGGCTCAGGAGCTGCTGAAGCAGGGCGTGCCGGCTGACCAGATCGCCATCGGCCACATCCAGCGCAACGCCGACGTCTATTACCTCGAGAAGATCCTCGACTTGGGCGTCTACCTCGAGATCGACGGCACCAACCGCATCAAGTACCAGCCGGATTCCAACCGCATGATGGAGCTCAGGGCCTTCAAGAAGGACGGCTTCGAAGACCGCATCCTGCTCGGCACCGATTCCGGCAAGCGTTCCTATCAGAAGGCTTACGGTTCCGTTTCCGGCGTGGATTACAACCCCGCCGTCGACGGCCCGCGCATGATCGACGAGGGCTTCGACCCAGAGTACGTCGACAAGCTGCTGATCAAGAACGCCGCCAAGTTCTTCACCTTCAAGAAGGAAGGCTGATTTCAATGGCAGAGAAATTGCAACGTCCAAAGCTGCAGATCGCTCTCGACACCACCGACATGCCGAGCGCCCTGCGTCCGCTGAACCAGGCGGTCAGCCAGGTCGACGTCATCGAGTGCGGTACGATTCTCATCATCGCCGAAGGCCTCAAGGCCGTGCGCGAGGTCCGTGCCCTTTACCCGAACAAGACGATTCTGGCCGACGTGCGTATCGCCGAGGCCGGCGCCTTGATCGCCCGTAACTGCTTCGAAGCCGGGGCCAACTGGGTTTCCGTGGTGGCTGGTGCCTCGATGACCACGGTCGAGCAGGTCGTCAAGGTCGCCAACGAGTTTGGCGGCGAGGTGCAGATCGAGCTCGGAGAGAAGTACGACCCGGACCAGGCCCGCGAATGGCGTCGTCTGGGTGCCACGCAGGTCATCGTCCACCGTTCGCGTGACGCGGAAGTCGCCGGCAAGCTCACTTGGGGCCCCAACGACATCCAGCGCATCAAGGAGCTGCACGACATGGGCTTCATGGTCACCGTTACCGGCGGCGTGAAGGCTGACGATCTGCCGTTCTTCAAGGGCACTCCGGTTGGGGTCATCATCTCCGGGCGCGGCATTGTGAAGGCCGACGATCCGCTGGCCGCCGCGAAGCACCTGCAAGACACTATCAGTGAGGTGTGGCCGCAATGAGTACCGTGAGGCTTGGCATCTACGAAAAGGCGCTTAAACACACCGACGACTGGGATTCGTTCTTCGTCCAGGTGCGCGACGGTGGGTTCATGTTCATGGACATTTCCGTCGACGAGTCGCCCGAACGTATGGCCCGTCTCGATTGGTCGCCGGCGCAGGCTCGTGAATTCCGCGCCGCCGCCGACCGGCAAGGTGTTCAGATCGGAGGCATGTGCCTGAGCTGCCATCGCAAGGTGGGGCCGGGTTCCGCTGATCCGAAAGTCCGCCAGGAAGCCGATGACATCTTCCGCAAGGCCATCGACCTCTGCCATGAGGCCGGTATCCCTGTGGTGCAGGTCGCTGGGTATTACGCCTATTACGAGGAACCCGACGAGGGGCAGCGCGCCCGTTACGTCGATTCCCTGCGCCGTGCGGCCTCGTATGCCGCGCAAGCCGGTGTGATGCTGGGCATCGAGAACGTCGATGGTAATGACGTCACCTCGATTACCAAAGGCCTCGCGATTTGCGATGAGATTCATTCGCAATGGCTGACGATGTACCCCGATATCGGCAATCTCGCCGAGCAGCAGCTTGACACCACCGCGGAACTGCGGGCCGGGGAAGGCCGGATGCTCGCCATCCACGTCAAGGACGTGCTGCCAGGCCAGCCGCGCCGCATCCCGATGGGTACCGGCGTCACCGATTTCGCCGCCGCGTTCAAGGAATTGAAGCGGCAGGATTGGTCCGGCAGGATGATGCTCGAGATGTGGAATGACGATGCGCCGGATTCCAGTGAAATCAGCTCTAAGGCCCGTCAAAAGGTCGCCGGCTGGTTGGGTGACGCTGGTATCACGGTAGCCTCGCGCTGATTGTTTCCAGCCCGCGCGTTCCAGCCGTAATATCGTGGAACGCACGGTATGACATAACTTAAATATAACTGAATACAGAATATAACTTAATCAACCGGTGACAGTGATGGATTTGCAGACTGCCGCTTCAACACTGCAATTCCATCACCACCACCATCGATGAAAATGGCGACAGCCGGCTTGTTTCCGGTACTGATGCCGGTGTCAGGCCAATCTGTTGCAATAAATAAAAAACATGATTTTATGGTTCTGTATCCGCGGTTTCTAGCGGGTACAGCTTCACCGTGGCCTATGTCAACTGAAGGATATGGGTCAACGGTCTTTCCGGTTCCGCGATGCGTCGTATAACGTGGCCGGACCAGAATGGTGATTTTCCGAACATATCAATTTCCTGCTTTCGTGCCAACGCGAAAAGCCCGGGACGTTCGGATCGTCGGATTTTCAGCCCGCCATGTGTTTGGCGGGGAAAGGAGCGTAACGTCTCCAAGACGTTTCGCAACGTAAATAGTTACAAGGGAGTGCTGATATGGCAACTTATGATCTTTCTACTATCGGTGAAGGCCAGATTCGTTTCACCGTCAATAGCGGTGAACGCCTTATGTTCACGCGTTCCGTTTCCATGAACCCCGCGTGCTCCGAAGCGAACGTCGCCGGCCTGCTTGCTCAGCTTGGGCGCAAGACCTTGTGGACCAGTTCGCTGCCGGAAGGCGATCTCGGCGACTACATTCTGACCGAGTATCGTTCCGTCGGTGTCGATATGAAGACGATGGTCCGCAAAAAGGGCGGTCGCACGGCCCTCTACTTTATGGAGCCTGGAGCCGGCCCGATGCCTGCGAACGTCATCTATGACCGCGATTGGACCTCGTTCCGTGCCACCGGCATCGACGAGTACGACTGGAATACGATGCTCGATACGAGGCTCATGTTCGTCACCGGCATCACCGCAGCCCTGACCGACACTACCGCCGAAGTGGTGCGCTACGCCGCCGACCATGCCATCGAGCGCGGCGCCAAACTTGCGCTGGATGTCAACTTCCGCCACAAGCTGTGGAGCGGCGAACAGGCGCGCAAGGTGCTCACCCCCATCGCCGAGGAAGCCAACGTGCTCTTCTGCTCGATTTCCGACGCCGAGAAGGTCTTCGGCATCACCGGCACGCCCGAAGAGGTGACCGATGAGCTGATGAAGCGCTTCGATCCGGAGTACGTTGTCACCACCAATCACATGGAAGGCCCGTACCTGCGCACTCACGAAGGCTTCACCGAATACAAGACCACCGCGGTCCCGGTTATCGACCGCCCGGGCGCCGGCGATTCGTTCGTCGCCGCCACGCTGCACGGCTACCTTTCCGGCGACATTGCCGAAGGCGTCAAGTGGGGCCAGCGTGCTTCCAAGTTCGCCATCACTCACAAGGGTGATCTGACCCGCATCCGTCCCGACGAGCTGGACATCCCGCTGGGCACCGACATCGATCGTTAGTATTTATTATCAAAAACAAAGAGAAACAAGGATAAGATATGAGCACAACAACAAATGCTCCAGCGGCATCGGCCAAACCGGTCACTGCATATGAGCAAATGGATTCCCGGCCGCTGACCGGCCACCAGAAAAGCATTATCTCGCTGGTGATTCTGGGCAACGTCTCGGAGTTCTTCGACATGTTCCTGATCGGCTTCGTGGTCTCGCTGCTGACGACCGCATGGAAGCTGACAGGCTTCGAAGCTGGCGTCATTCTGGCCTGCTCGGGCCTTGGCACCGTCATCGGTTCCATCGTGTGGGGCCGTCTGGCCGACAAATTCGGCCGCAAGCACGCCTTCCAATGGTGCGTGATCTGCTTCGTCACCTTCACTGTCCTCTCGGTGTTCCTGCCTGATCGCGCCTGGGCGCTGCTCGCTTTCCTGCGTATCGGCGTGGGCATCGGCGTCGGCGGCCTCAACATCACCTCGATTCCCTACGTTCAGGAGTTCGTCCCGAGCAAGAACCGCGGTATGCTTTCCGGCCTCGCTTCCGTCTTCATCCCGCTCGGTCTGCTCCTCGGTTCCGTTTCGCAGAGCATCGTCGGCGACAACTGGCGTATCCTCATCGCCATCGGCGCCCTGCCGGTGCTGCTGCTCGTCTGGCTGCACTATGTGCCTGAATCTCCTCGTTTCTATCAGACCAAGGGTCAGGACGACAAGGCTCGCGAGGCTCTCGCTTGGGCCATGGAACTCCCGATCGACCAGGTCGGCACCCTTCCTGCCGTCGAGGTCGAGAAGAAGGTCGGCTACAGCGAGCTCTTCAGCAAGCACATGCGTCCGCTGGTCATCATCACCATTGGCTCGTTCTGCTTCATGATGGGCAGCTTCGCTATCCAGTCTTGGGGCCAGACGTTGCTTAAGGATGCGTTCCACTTCACCCCACAGATGGTTGCCTACCTGTTCATGGGCGTCTCCGTGGCCGACTGCATTGGCCGCTTCGGTTCCGCTTGGCTCGCTGACGTCATCGGCCGTCGCTGGACGATGTTCATCTTCGGCATCGTCGGAGCCCTGGGTTGCTTCTACGCTGCGTTCTTCCACAGCTCCGGCTGGGCTTTCTACATCGCGATCCTCATCATCATGACCTTCGCTGATGGCGCGTTCGGCATCCTCAATGCCTTCGGTGGCGAGCAGTTCCCGAACGACGTGCGTTCCACCGGTCTCGGCTTGGGTTACGGCCTTGGCGCCATCGCCAAGGTTATCGGCCCGGCCCTCATGGGCGTGCTCGTCGGCGGCAGCTTCGTCGCTCAGCACATCGACATCTCCGTGATCACCAAGGCGTTCACCTTCTTCGGCGTCTGCCTGGTCATCGGCGCGATTACCTACCTCTTCGCGCAGGAGACCCGTGGCAAGGATCTCGAGAGCCTGTAAGCTCCCGTGAAATCTTGTTAGGTTCCGCCATATCCGCGTCGCTTGCGCCAATCGAGTGGCTTGGATATGGCGGATTTTTTATAACGACATTCTTGAGTGTTTGGTTTGCGGTTGTGCTTATGTGAGCGGTAACGTAGATACTGTAAGCTTGAAATATCAATAAATATGGATGATTGCCGGTAGTGAGGAACGTCGCGTGTGCGGCAATCGTAATGAAAGGAATAAATATGACTACATTGGATGATTTTGGGCCCGAGGTTCGCGCTGAAGTCAAGCAGGTGCGCGAGGTTGTTTCCACCCTGCATCAGCAGCTGATCAAGTGGAATCTTGTGGTGTGGACGGCGGGTAACGTCTCGCAGCGTCTGCGCACTGCCGATCTGATGGTGATCAAGCCTTCCGGCATGCGCTATGAGAGCCTGACGCCGGAATCGATGGTGGTTTGCGACCTCAACGGCGACCCGGTCGACGGTCTGGCCGGCCCCAGCTCCGACACCAAGTCCCATGCTTATATCTATCGCAATATGCCTGATGTTTACGGTGTTGTGCACACCCATTCCACCTATGCGACGGCTTGGGCTGCCACCGGCCAGAACATTCCTTGCGGCCTAACGATGATGGGCGACGAGTTCGGCGGCCCCGTGCCGGTCGGCCCGTTTGAGTTGATCGGTTCGGAAGCCATTGGCAAGGGTGTTGTGGATACGCTGAAGAAGTATCCTCATTCCCCGGCCGTGCTGATGCAGAACCACGGCCCCTTCACCATTGGCAAGGACGCTGAGTCCGCTGTCAAGGCCGCTGCGATGACCGAAGAGGTGGCGCACACCATGTGGGCTGCCCGCCAGCTTGGCGACATCATCCCGATTGCGCAGGATGATATTGATAAATTAAATGATCGTTATCAGAATGTGTATGGTCAGCACTGAAAATATGGAGCGTCATCGCAAAGCCAGAGATTTCGACGTACCGTCAGTACGCCTTCATCTCTGACTGAACGATGCCACACGCATATTTCGGTTGTCGATGTTATGGACTGCTAAGCATCGGTACATAGCAAATTGGGCACTCCCTGAGATTTCCGAGGAGTGCCCAATTTATTATTTTTAGCTGTAATCTATCGTCTATGACTAGTCAGACGGCGGATAAATCAGCGGAATCAGATGGCAATCACATGTCTTCGACGACCAGATAGGTCATATCGAGCGGGCCGTGGACGCCGACGACCAGAACCATCTCGATATCGCCGGTCGACGAAGTGCCGGTGATGAAGTTCAGGTTTGAGGTCTTGAGCTCGCCGGACTTCAGAGCCGGCTCGTAGTAGTCCATCGCCTGGCGAGTTCGCGCCACAATCTTCGACTTGCGGATGATGCTCAGATAGTGCACCGGCAGGAAGTGGAAGGCGCGGCCTTGGCCTGGCGTGGTCGGGGCGGTGATGGTGCAAGACTCGGCGCACAGAAAGTCGGCGAAACCGATGGCCGCTTCCGAGTGGTTCGCCGTGTCGATGTTGGCCTTGCGGCCGGCACCCGGCACCCAGAACGAAGGCTTCGGATCGAGTCCGTCGCGCCACTTCTCAAGCCCGAACGCCTGATAGTTCTCGTCATAGGTAGGCAGCATGAGCTTGCCGTCGGCCTTGGCGGAGATGAACTTGTCGAGCGCGGCGGGCAGTCCGGCCTTGTCGGTCGTCTGGAAATCGACGTGGACGGCAGGCGCGTTTTTGCGGGCGATCTCGAGCAGCTCGTCGACGCTGTGGCCCGAAAGTGTGCTTTCGGGAAGGTCGTTGACCGGCTCAAGAGGATGATCTTTGAGCTGGTGGCGCGGGCGTCCGCTTTTCTCGGCGAGATAGTTGAGGAATGTCTCACGATCGGTCATGATGTTCAGTCCTTCTTCCCATTGTCGGCAGAATTTGCGGCGGAATCCGCCGCGGCTTCGGTTTTTGCCGGAGCGATGCCATGCCGTTTGGCGTTCTCATGGCTCGTGTGGCTGGAATGGTCGGCATAGTGGCCAACTCCTGCCTCCTCGATGGAGCCAAGCGCCACCGGCACGGTCGCGTCACTCAATGGTGTGGTCTGCTCATGGCCGACCTTGCGTGCGGAAACGCTGTTGTCGTAAGAGCCGAAGTCCTTTGGCGCGTTCGGATTCTTGGCGAGGATGCCAGCTTGTGCCTTGCGGAACGCCTCAGCGCCACCGGCATCTGCAATCTGCGACTTCTTGCGCTTGTTATACCAAGTGCGGAAGTTCTTGGAGTGGGCCGGCGGTTCCGGCAGATCACGGACCTTCGTCCATCCGCCGAAGACGAACGGCATCCATTCCTCGTGTTTGCCGTTTTCGTTGAGGTTCTTAGCGGTGTCGGGCACGCGCGTGCCGGTTTCCGGATCCTTGATTCCCTTCTTGGCTATGGTGTTCATCGCGACGTGATCGAAGGTCAGCGCCGTGCGGAAGAGCGAGGAATGACCAGTACCCATACCGACGACCTTCATCACGGTGTCGGCGATCAGGTCACCCATATGCTTGTCGTTCATCATGATCTCGCGGTGCTTCAGCAGCAGTTCGTGCAGCGGAATCTTCACGGGGCAGGTCGCGGTGCAGGCCGAGCAGAGGCTGCAGGCGTAGGGCAGGTCGTGGAATTCCGCGTAGTCGCCCTGCAGCAGCGGGGAGAGCACAGCTCCGATTGGCCCTGGATAGATGGAGCCGTAGCCCTTGCCGCCGATGTTGCGGTAGATAGGGCAGACGTTCAGGCAGGAAGCGCAACGGATGCACTGCAGGATCGGCTCGAACTTGGTGCCGAGCGCGTTGGAACGGCCGTTGTCGACGATGACCACATAGAAGTCTTCAGGGCCATCGGCCTCGTCGGGGAGCTTCGGGGAAACGAAGCTGCAATAAGAGGTGAGTTTGGAACCGACGGCGGAACGGACGAGCATATTGTCCATCGTCTCGGCCTCGCGCAACGTCGGTACGATGCGTTCCATACCCATGACCACGACCTGTGTAGGCGCGATGGCCATGGAGAGATCGGCGTTGCCTTCGTTGGTGACGATATTGACCATGCCTTGGTCGGCGACGGCGAAGTTGCAGCCGGTGATGGACATGTCGGCTTCAAGGAAGCGCTCGCGCAGCACCTTGCGGGAGAAGCGCGCTTCGTGCTGCGGGTCGTTGTCGCCGGTATAGCCGATCTTTTCGAACAGCTTCTGCACCTGGTCGCGGTTCTTGTGCAGCGCCGGGAAAACCAGATGGGAAGGCTCGTCCCAGTCGTCGAGTTCGAGAATGAACTCGGCCAAGTCGGTTTCGGTGACCTTGACTCCATCGATTTTCAGCAGTGCCTTGTCGAGTCCGATTTCGGAAGTGACCATGGACTTCGGCTTGACGATTTTGTGTGCCTGCTTCTTCTTCACCAGATCGGTGATGAAGTCACGCGCCTCGACGTCGGTCTGGGCGAAGAAGACGTGTCCACCGCGCTTTTCGACGTTGTCGGAGAATTCCTCCAAGTAATCGGGCAGATAGCGCACGCACTGCTGGCGAATCTGCTCGCCAAGGTCACGCCAGCCTTCCCAGTTGCCGAGTTCCGCACGTGCGGTCTCACGCTTGACCCACTGCGCGTCCTGCGCGTTGGAGATGGCGTGGTGCGCGAACTTGTCCTTTTCGTTGGTTTCGACGCGCGTGACGAAATCGGGATCGCCGTATTGCAGCATCGTGCCGGTTTGCTTGCCGGTCCGCTTGAACATGGTGTCGTCCATTTGTGTGGTGCTCATACCAGAGCCTCCTCATGTGCGTTGGAATGCTGCAAAGTCTGTTCGTCGATGGCCTTGCGTTCGGCTGCGTCGGCATACTTCACGCGGCTCATGTCGACATTGCTGTTGAGCACTTCCGCCAGATGCATGATGGTGATCTTTTTGCCGAGCCTATTGAAGCGGCCGCCGATGTTCATCAGGCAGCCAGGGTCGCAGGAAATCAGTACTTCGGCCCCGGTGCTTTCGACGTCTGAGACCTTCTCATTGACCATTTCCTTGGAAACCGAAGGAACTTTCATGGAGAACATACCGCCGAAACCGCAGCAGTTTTCGATATGCGGAAGTTCCTTGACTTTGAGGCCCTTGACGTGGTCCATAAGAATATAAGGGCTCTCGCGCTCACCAAGCAGGCGGGTCATATGGCAGGAACGATGGTAGGTGGCCACGGCATCGAGTTCCGCGCCGGCGTCGAGCACGCCGAGCACGCGATAGAGGAACTGCGAGAACTCATAGGTCTTGTCGGCCATCTCGTGAGCCTTGGCCTTATACTCATCGTCGCCTTTAGGCAGGTGGAACTGCAGCTCCTTTAACATATTGACGCAGGAACCGGCGGGGCCGACGATGTAATCGGCATCAACGCTCATCAGGGCATCGATCTCGTTGTGCATCACCTTCGTGGATTCCTTTACATACCCGCTGTTGAACGTGATCTGCCCGCAGCAGATTTGCTGCATCGGCATGTAGGTTTCACAGCCGAACCTTTCCAGAACTTCAACCATGGCTTTCCCGACATTGGGAAATATCAGGTCGACCAGGCAGGTGGAGAAAATCACTACCTTCATTTTGACTCCTTCGAGTTGGCCTTTTATTGCTTTAGGCACATATCGATGGCTTCCTTGCGCGTATATGCAACGTTCAATGCCCCATCAAAAATAACCTTCAATATATAACGATATATGTCAGAAATTTAAAAAAGCCGAGATTTATTATAAAATAGAATTTGTCAACGTGAGTTTGCTCACATTTTTCAGTTAACTAGTGACTTACTATCGATACTGTTGCAACAAAAAATCTGAAAATGCTTGTAAAACGAAGGAATTACAGGAGTCGATTATGGTATACCTGCCCCGTATGTTCGTCGAATGGCGGAATCGTTGGGAATGTTAATATTAGTATTTTGTGCTATTTTGCTGATTTCTGATAATAGATTTACGTATTAATGAGCAACAAATAATAAACGATTGTTGAGATATTAATAACGTTTGACATTCATTTTGAGACACAGCATTGTGTCTATAGGGTTCAACTAATGTTTGAATTTATCGCTTTCAGTCGGCCATTTCGTTTTCTTTGACAGACGTGGTTTTCTCGACCGAGGTGGGGTCGCTTTTCTTCTTGCCGAACTTGGCTTTGAGCAGGCCGATGATGGTGGGCAGCAGCGAAATCACGAGGATGGCGACGATGACCAGCTCGAAGTTCTCCTGGACGATGGGGATGCCGCCGAAGAAATAGCCGAGCAGGGTGAAAAGCGTCGACCATGTGAGTCCGCCAAGCATCGAGAATGGCGTGAAGCGACGCCAGCGCATGCCGGAAAGCCCGGAAATGAACGGCATGAACGTGCGGATGAAGGGGAAGAACCGGCCAAGGAAGACGGCGAGCGGACCCCACTTGTCGATCATCGCTTCGGTTTTGGCGAGGCGTTCGGGGGTCATAGCCTTGACTTTGCCGCTTTCGATGATCTTGCGTCCGAAGAAGTGGCCGATGAAGTAATTGCACTGGTCGCCCACGATCGGCGCGATCCAGACCACCGGCAGCAACGCAATCAGGGGGAGTGCGGATTTTCCGGTCACCGCATCGGGCGCGGCAAAGAAGCCGGCTGCGAACAGCAGCGAGTCGCCGGGCAAGAACGGGAAGAAGACGACACCGGTCTCGATGAAGACGATGAGGAAGATGAAGCCGAGCGTCGGTGCCACCCCCATCGAGATCCAACCGGCGATGATGGTGCGCGGGTCTTTCAGAAGCTCAATGAGGAAGTGAATGAAACCCATGGTGTCCCGTCTGTTGCTTGATGTCTTGGTTTTGCCTTCGCGTCTGGACGAGGGAAGGTATTGCGTAAATCTCGCTTTGAAACCTCATGGGCGCGTGATGACTGTCGGCGTGATCTTTCCATGTGGGAGCTGACTGTCTAAAACTCTGAGGTTTTCAACCTTCGTCACTTTATCAGCCGTACCATGTCTGAGGCTTGACGTTGACTGAGTTTTCCGTGAATCTGCACAAACCCGAAGTCGGAATTGTATGGCATGGCTGTCTAATAACGAGAAATGAAGTCAGGGAGGTAAATGTCGCCACCACCGATAATGCCGGCAAGCGCGAAGCCGTTCGAACCGGAGCGCCTTTGCTCGATAGCCATGGCCTCGCTGATTTCCGCCATCGAGAAACGTCGGGGCATCGCCAGGGAAGTCACGCTGATCGACCCCAAATTCATCGATTGAGGTTCTCTTGCCGTGGCCCCGCAAAACCCGGGCTCGGGTAATGACGAGACTCCTGCTTCGAGACCAATCGTTTCCGCCCGCAAAAGCAGAGACTTGGAAGGGGAACTTATGGATTGATCGATGCTAAACGTTGGATTGAGTGAAGAGCCGTTGGCCCGGCTGGCCAGCCTTTCAGCGATGAGGGTTTGGCGCGGTGCGTGGCTTTGATTCCGCCTTTCGATGGAACAAGGAAACTATACGAAAAAACAAAAAGGTAGTTTTATCTTGTGAATCGAAACGTTTCGATTATTAGTTGCATAATTCTATTCATCCGGATATTTCAAGGAGGAAAGATGAAGATAAGGAAGATTATCGCGACAGCGCTCGCGGCGGTGATCACGTTGACGGCGCTTTCGGCGTGCGGGTCGAGCAACGCCCAGGACGACGCCTCGATTGCCAAGTACGATGCGATGGGCATCATGCACGGCGCCAAGTGGGCCGGCCTACTCAGCGGCTCGAATATGTCGTAACTGTGGATTCGCGCCATATTCAAGCCGTTGGGGGTGGCTGAGCAGCTGATATATGGCGCAACCGGCACGGTATTGGTTCTGACCCAATGTCGATGTCATATGCGCCAGTAAAAATAATGTTAAGTAAGCAAGGGAAGGCAAGTTCGATGAACGGTGTAACGGCAGAGGCGGCCCAAGGATTTGGAGGTTACGGGCTCGGCATGATGGATGGGCTCACGGTGGCCTCACGCGGGCGCTCGCGTTGTGTCAATGCGGAGAACCCGACCGGTGGCAAAGGTGTCGCGGCCATGAGTGCCAGCGAGCTCGGCCCTTCACGCAAGGGAACGCCTTGCTTAGGCACCGTGCGGACCGGCGAATCCGTGACACTGATGGACGTCGAAGGCCCTGGCGTCATCCGCCATATCTGGATGACCGTGACCGATAAAACTTCTCCAACCGGACCGAATGTTCTGCGTAACCTCATCCTCGAGTTCTATTGGGACGGTGAGGACAGCCCGTCGGTGGTCTGTCCGATCGGCGATTTCTTCTGCTGCGGTCACGCGCAGGATTGCTTCGTCAATTCCATGCCCATCGTCGTCGCACCCAATCGCGGCTTCAATTGCTACTTCGCCATGCCGTTCGAGCACGCGAAAATTGTGTTGCGCAGCGATCACAACGAGGACGTTCCGGCGTTCTTCTACCAGATTGATTACACCGAATATGACACGCTGCCGGATGACGCGATGCGCTTCCATGCCCAGTGGCGCCGCGAACGCGTTACCAAGGAGCAACAGGATTATACGATTCTCGATGGCGTGCGCGGCCAAGGCACCTACGTCGGCACCTACCTTGCGTTGACGGCGCTGGAAAGCCGCTGGTGGGGTGAAGGCGAGGTCAAGTTCTACCTCGACGGCGACACTGATTATCCGACGATTACCAGTACGGGAACCGAGGATTATTTCGGTGGTGCATGGAGTTTTGCCACTTTTGATGAAAATCATCATATGCACGAGCAGACTTATTGTGCTCCGTTCGTCGGCTTCCCGTTCCGGTCGCAGAGTCTGGTCGGCCGCGAAAGCGACTATTGGGATCGGGCGACTCCAGTCACCCGCGGCCTTTACCGTTGGCACATTCCCGATCCGATTTATTTCGAGGACGACCTGCGCGTGACCGTCCAGCAGATTGGTGCCGATGAGGCAGGATTGTTCGAGCGCAACGACGATGTGGCCAGCGTTGCCTACTGGTATCAGAATGAGCCGCATACTCCGTATCAACCCCTCGGGAACCGCCATTTCCGCCAGCCACGATGAAATGCGTCGGAGCTTATATTTATTGACATTGCGTGATGATTGACGCTGCGTGATGATTGCTGGAGAATTAGGAATGGGCCCAACAATGTAAAAAAAATGCATCAGCATAGCGAGGATTCATCATTTTAGAAACGCGACCAAATTTGTAATTTGCTGAGTAAGCGTTTACTATTTTACGTGTGATGACGATATCGCCGTCATAAGAGAGTGCGTATAGAAGCGCACATTACAAGGAGGTAACTCGTGAAAAAAAGTTTCATCGCAAAGGCCATTGCTATGGTCTCTGGCGTCGCCTTGCTGGCTGGGTTGGCAGCTTGCGGCAACGACTCGTCCGCAAAGACTGCTGAAGCTCCCAAGGCCGACGGAACCGTGACTATTTATTTGGCCCGACACGGCCAGACCGCTTCCAACGTGATGCACCGGTCCCAGGGATGGAGTGATTGGACCCTGACGCAACAAGGCATCGATGGAGCCAAGTATTTGGGCTTGGGGCTCAAGGGCACCAAGTTCAAGGCCGCTTATTCTGGTGATCTGACTCGTCAGGAGAAGACCGCCGAAGGCGCGTTGAAATATTCCGGCAACAAGTCGATCCAGCTCAAGCAGGACTGGAGATTGCGCGAGTGCAATTTCGGTAGCTATGAAGGCCGTCAGGATGCGGCTCAGAACGATGTTGACATCGCCGCCTTCTACGGTTACAAGGACCATGACGACTTGGTCGCCAAGAACGGCTTAAACGCCGCGGTCGTGCAGCAGAATGGTTATTACCAGCTCGATAAGGCCAACAAGCTGGGCACTGATTTGCCTGCTGAATTGCGTGCAGAAAGCGCCGAAGCCATTGAGAAGCGCATGACTGATGTCCTGACCTCGATCGGTAAGAAGGAAATGAAGAACGGCGGCGGCAATGTGCTCGTTGTCAGCTCTGGCTCCGCCATCAACTTCTTCCTACTGGCGCAGAAGTTCCCTGAATACACCGGTGCCGGAATGGGCAACGACGCGGTCACTAAGCTCACTTACAAGAACGGTAAGTTCGCGCTGGCCGGCCCGATTGGATCCATGGATTACTTCAATGCTGGAAAGGCCAAGGCTGAGTAGGCCTTTAGGGTTTTAGCATTGAGTTTCTGATATTCGAGAAAACGAAGTGGCATTGACTTGTCGCGAATTTTTCAGGACGAGGATATCAGGGATAAAAGAAAAAAAATCGCGAGCGCTTGCGCTTTAAAAAGTAAGCGCTTACTATTGTACTTGTGAAGATGCTAAATGGCATCACACTGGTTACAAGGAGGTAGAGAAGTGAAAATTAGCAATGGAAAGAAAGCTCTCGCAGCAGTGGCAAGCCTTGCCATGCTGTCGGGAATGGCCGCTTGTGGCGGCTCGTCGAGCTCGTCGGGCGACAATTCTGCTGCAAACAATGCCGCTTGCAAGTCCTATAAGCAGTACGGCAATCTGAAAGGCAAGACCGTCACCATGTACAGCGCATGGATCGACGATGAAGGCAATGCGACCGACAAGTCGTTTGACCAGTTCCGTCAGTGCACTGGTGCGACCGTCAAGTTCGAGGGCTCGCGTGACGAGGCCACACAGCTTCCTGTGCGTGTCAAATCCGGTTCTGCTCCGGATATCGCCGTCGTTGCCCAGCCTGGCATGCTCAAGAGCATGGTGAAGACCGGCAAGGCTAAGCCCGCGCCTGAGTCCGTCATCAAGAACGTTGACAAGTACTATTCCAAGGACTGGAAGGAATACGGCTCTGTGGACGGCAAGCTCTATGGCGTCGCCCTGGAAGCCTCAACGAAGTCCTTCATCTGGTATTCTCCCAAGAAGTTCAAGGAAAAGGGCTATAAAGTCCCACAGACCTGGGATGAGATGATGGATCTGACCAAGAAGATTGCCGCGGACAACAAGGGCACGAAGACGAAGCCTTGGTCAGTCGGCATCGAAGGTGGTTCCGACACTGGTTGGCCGGCTACGGACTGGCTTGAGGACGCCGTCATCCGCTTCACGGATGCCGATACCTACAACAAGTGGGTCGATCACGAGATTCCGTTCAACGATCCGAAGATTTTGTCCTCCTTCAAGGAGATCGGCAAGATCCTGAAGGACAACGACTATGTCAACGGCGGTTTCGGCGATTCGCAGTCCATCGCTTCGACGGCCTGGCAGGATGCCGGCAACCCGATTATCGACGGCACCGGTTACATGATGCACATGGCCCCGTTCTATCAGACCAATTACAAGTCTTCGAACCCGAACATCAAGATCGATCCGGACGGTGACGCCTGGGTCTTCCAGATGCCTGGTAAAACCAAGGGCAGCGCTCCGATGCTCGGTGGTGGTGACTTCGCCTTCGCGTTCGCCGATCGTCCTGAGGTCAAGGCCATGCTGACCTATCTCTCCTCGCCGCAGTGGGCCAACGAGCGTGCCAAGAAGCTTGGTGGCTGGGTCTATCCGAACAAGGCCATGGACAAGAAGCTGCTTGGTTCCAAGCTTGACAAGCTGTCTTATGACACGTTGGTCAATCCGAAGACCGAGTTCCGTTTCGACGCTTCTGATCTGATGCCCTCCGAAGTCGGTTCGGGTAGCTTCTGGAAGAAGATGACCGAGTACTTCGCTCAGAACAAGTCCGAGAAGGACACCTTGGATCAGATTGAGGCGACCTGGCCGAAGGATAAGTAAAGCCGCCTGAAGTTATGATTGTTTGTGATCCGGCGGTTGTGAAAGGTCGTCGGATCACGATTCACAATCACATCAAAGTGTAATACGTATCTATATCGGGCTCCCTGTTTCTAATCAGCGCTCGCAGATTTAATGTTGCTTACATTCAATTCGCATGGCGGAAGTCTGCCGTCAAGCGTCTGCAGTGGGCCCGATGAATCGACCGCATGGAGGCGGTGTCATGGATATATTGCTGCACCCGGAATCGGGTGTCCAGAAGATAGTGGCGATGTTGTTCGCCATATTGTTGTTCGTCGTTGTAGTGGCGGTGGTACTGTTCATCACCAATCTGCCCAAGCGCATGCCATCATGGGGGGTGGCGTTGCTTTTCCTGCTGCCGAGTGTGGCGCTGATTTGCTTTGGCCTGATTTATCCCAGCGTCGTGACGTTCAAGAACTCGTTCTACGGCCGCGACGGTACTCAAGGTGTGGGATGGGCCAATTACATACAGATTTTCACGAACCCTGATTTCCTCCGGGTTCTGCTCAACACGGTCCTGTGGACCATTCTGGTCCCGCTGGTGTCGACCCTTGTCGGCTTGGTCTACGCGGTCCTCGTCGATCGCACACGTTATGAGAAGTTCGCGAAAATGTTGATTTTTCTGCCCATGGCCATCTCGATGGTGGGTGCTTCAATCATCTGGAAGTTCGTCTACGATCAGCGCGTTGGCCTGCTTTCCGCAGTCTATGTGTGGGTTGCCAAGCTTTTCGGGCATACGGTCACGGCACCACAATGGCTGATGAACGCCCCGCTCAACACGTTCTTGCTGATCTTCGTGATGATCTGGATCGAGGCGGGCTACGCGATGACGGTGCTTTCCACCGCGATCAAGGGTATTCCGGAAGACCTCGTGGAGGCTTCCAGGCTTGACGGCCTCAACGGATGGCAGCAGTTCATCTACTTGACCATTCCCATGATCCGTCCCTCGATTGTCGTGGTGATTACCACGGTCGCGATGGCTGGTCTGAAGTCCTTCGATATCGTGCGAACGATGACCGCCGGCAACTATGACACCTCCGTCATCGCCAACGAGTTCTATACCCAGTCGTTCCAGAACCAGAACACCGGTCTCGGCGCGGCCCTGGCGGTCTTGATGTTCATCATCGTCATCCCCGTGGTCGTGTTCAATATATTCCAGTTGAGAAAGTCGCAGGACGTACGATGAGTGAGAAAAAGAAAAAGCTGACACGCCGCGAAAAGGCGTTGATTCGTACCAAGAATAAGCTATCCTCGCCTTGGGCGACCGGGATCTCCATTATCATCGCCGCTCTGTGGACGATTCCCACGGTCGGCCTTCTGGTTACCAGCTTCCGGCAGAACCGTATGGCCATCTCCACCTCCGGTTGGTGGACCAGTCTGCTGCCCAAGAACTGGTCGGACTTCGGCTTGGCCAACTACAAGACCGTGCTCGGTAGCGGCTACAATCTGGGCAGCTACCTAATCAATTCGTTCGTCATCACCATCCCTGGCGTGCTCATCCCGATTACGCTCGCCCTATTGGCTGCCTACGCGTTCGCATGGTGCGATTTCCCGGGTAAAAACATCCTGTTCGTCATCGTCTTCGCGTTGCAGGTCGTCCCCGTGCAGGTGACGATGATCCCGCTGTTGACCCAATACGTCAAGTGGGGCATCAACAACACCTTCTGGGTACTGTGGCTGTGCCACACTATCTTCGGCCTCCCGCTGGCGATTTTCATGCTCCACAACTTCATGTGCGATATACCGCGTGAGCTCGTCGAGGCTGCGAAGGTCGACGGTGCCGGCGATGTGCAGGTCTTCTTGAAGATCGTCCTACCACTCATGGTCCCCGCTGTGGCTTCGTTCGCCATCTTCCAGTTCCTCTGGGTCTGGAACGACCTGCTTGTGGCCTTGGCCTTCGCAGGCAACACGCCCGCGACGGCCCCATTGACAGCACGGCTTTCCGACATGGTCGGATCGCGTGGATCGGCTTGGTACCTCCTCGCTCCTGGAGCGTTCATCGCTATGATCGTGCCGGTGCTGGTGTTCCTGTTCCTTCAGCGCTACTTCGTCCGTGGCATGCTCGCTGGCGCGGTTAAGGGTTGACGCCCGATCGCCTGCGTGCGATATCGCGGGTGGAACATCGTTAATGTATATGCTGTTGTCCGCCGGAAAGGCAAGTCGTATCGTCAGACCGGCGGACAATTGAGTTTTTAGAGAGGTAAAGCCGTTGCTCGGTGACTTGAAATTACAAAAGGATTTGGACCACGATCCGCTTGATAGCAACCGCTATCCCATCGATCTGTGGAAGTTCAGCGAATTTGGCTACCCCAATTCCGAATCTGCCACGCTCTTCTCGCTGTCGAACGGTACCATCGGTGTGCGCGGCGAGGCGAACGGCCCGCGGAACCTGGGCTCCGGGACGTTTTTGAGCGGTTTCCATGAGACGTTCTCCATCCGTCACGCAGAGGAGGCATACGGCTTCGCCCGCGTGGGACAGGTCATCCAGGGCGTGCCCGACACTGTGGATTTCAAGTTCTCGATTGACGGCAAGGTGCTTGCGGATCCGGTGAAGATCTCACAGAGTGTCGATTTCAAGGCGGGCACCTCCACCCGTTCCTATACCTATGAGGTGGGCGACGGAGCGAGCCTCGATGTGGACATCGCCACTATGGTCTGCCTGTTCAGGGCCGACCTGATGACTACGGTGATTTCATTGCGAGCGCATGGCCGCGCCCTCAATGTGCATGTCGAAGGCAAGATGAATACCGACCACCCGGTTGTCTCGCGTGACGTCGATCCTCGAAAAGCAGATATGATTGCCGACGGCGGTCTGCGCAAGCTTGAGGTTGACGCCATCTCGCGCGGCGTGGCCGATCAGAGCTTCGGCGCCTTTCACTGTCTGCATTCCGAACTGACCATGGCCGTGGGCTTCTGCCAGCAGCTCGACGGCAAGATGATTCATGAGGTATTCGACGTCGAGGTGCCAGACGGCGATGAAAAGCGTGTGGAGCGCTTCGCATCCTATAATTCCTATCCGATCGATCCCATCGGCATCGATAGGGGACTCCAGGTCGCAATCGACGGCGAACGGAATTCCGCCGCGCTGATCAGCCAATGCTCTCAAACGATCAACTGGGCCATTGATCAGGGTTATAGTTCGATTGCGGAGCAGCAGCGCCAATGGCTCAGCGATTTCTGGGCCAAGACTGATGTTTTGATCGATGACGATGGCGATGGTCGTCTCCAACAGGTGATGCATTGGGAGCTGTTCCAGCTCGCCCAGGCTACCGCGACAGTCACCAACGGCGTGTCCGCCAAAGGGCTGAGCGGTACCGGCTATTCTGGCCACTATTTCTGGGACACCGAGACCTATATCGTCCCGTTCCTGATCTACACGAATCCTGCTCGCGCCCGCGACATCCTTTCTTACCGGTACCGCATGCTACCGGCTGCTCGCAAACGTGCCAGGATGATGAGCGTGGACGGGGCGCTTTTCCCGTGGCGTACCATCAACGGTGAGGAGGCTTCGGCCTTCTTCGAGGCAGGAACCGCGCAATACCATATTGACGCAGACATCGCCTATGCCGTCTATCAGTATGTATCCCTGACAGGCGACCATGAGTTTATGGCCACGCAGGGCATTGATATTCTGGTCGAGACGGCCAGGATGTGGGAAAGCATCGGCTACATGGGCTTTGACGGTACTTTCCACATCAACACGGTGACAGGCCCGGACGAATACACCGCAATGGTGGACGACAACTACTACACAAACGTCATGGCACAATTCAACCTGCGCAAGGCAGCAGACGCCTTGGAACAGTTGGGTAACGAGGACCGTGAAGCGGCGGTGAGTAGACTAGGTTTGAAGCTCGATGAGCCCGTGCATTGGCGTGAGGCTGCCGACAAGATGAAGCTGCCATATGACGAGAAGCTCAACATCCATCTGCAGGACGACGATATCATGCGTCGTGGGCCTTGGGACTTCGAACATGACACCGAGCGTCCGTTGCTGTTGCATTATCATCCGTTGGTGATCTATCGTCGCCGAGTCTTGAAGCAAGTGGACACCGTTTTGGCGCTCTATATGCTTTCCTCGAGCTTCGACCTGGATTCTAAGCGCCGTGATTTCGATTTCTACGACCCGCTCACCACCGGGGATTCCTCCCTTTCCGCGGCCTCGCAGTGCATTATCGCCGCTGAGGTCGGTCATGACGAGTTGGCAATGAAGTACTTCCTCGAATCACTCTATGCAGACGTTGCCAACCTCCACAGCAACACCTCCGACGGCATCCATTTGGCGTCGGCCGGAGGGGTATGGATGTCCGTTGTAGCGGGCTTCGGTGGCCTGCGCGATTCCGGCGGCGACGAGATCTCGATGAACCCACGTCTGCCGGAGCAATGGCAGAGTCTCACTTATCAGATATTGATACATGGCTCCCGGCTCAAGGTTACGGTGAGCCATGACGGAGTGGATATTTGTCGTCTTTCCGGCGACCCCGTAACGCTCATCGTGGATGGTGAGTCACGCCAAATTTGACTGGTTTTTCAGTCAATATTATTCACTTTTCCCATTAAATCGCCTTGCGAATTGGCTTGCATCAATATAATTGATTATATTGGTGTAATCACATTCATTCGATAAATTATGGAATGAATGCAAAAGAATAACTGTTATTCTTTATAAGTAATGTTGCAGAGGTGTCAGGATGGGTACGAAAAAGGTCAGGATTGAGGAGGTGGCCTCAAAAGCGCATGTCTCGACGGCCACCGTCTCTCGTGCCGTCCGTGGCTTGCCTGGTGTCGGGAAAGCCACGTGCGCTCACGTTCTTCAAGTGGCTGCCGAGTTAGGATACACTCCCTCACATAGCGCCGCGTCCTTGGCGAGTGGCTCCATGCATACGGTGGGTCTGGTGCTTCCGGACGCCTCCCGTTGGTTCTTCGCCAACGCCATCGAGGCGGCTGAAAGGACTTTGCGCGAGCATGATTACGACGCACTGGTGTATACGCTGCCCGATTATTACGATGTCGGCAGGAAAACTTTCGATCCGGAGGTCCTGCGCAGCAAGGTCGATGCCGTGGTGGTGCTTTCCTTGTTCTTCGACGATCACGAGGTCGATCTTCTGCGCTCGCTGAACGTGCCCGTCGCGTTCTTGTCGGTGGACCAGCCAGGGTTTTCCTGCGTAGGCATCGACGATGAGCTGGCCATGACCAAAGCGTGTGAGCACCTCATCGGCTTGGGGCACAAGGTCATCGGCCACCTTTCGGGAATGACGAACGACAAGTGCCCGAACGCCCCCACCCAGCGTCGTCGCGACGCCTGGCGCAACGCGTTGCGGGACCACAACTTGGAATTCAGCGAGAGTCTTGATTCCCCTTCGGACATCATGACCGCGCGCAATGGTTTCACGGCGGCGAACGTGTTGCTCGACCGCAGGCCCGACGTCACCGCCATCGTCTCCTCGTCCGACGAGATGGCGATGGGCGCCATACAGGCGTTGCGCAGTCGTGGGATTGAGCCTGGGCGCCAGGTCTCTGTGGTCGGCATCGATGGCAATGATCTGGCGTTCGCTTTTGGGCTGACGAGCGTCGAACAGCCCGTTCGCAGGGAAAGCAGACGAGCCATCGAACTGCTGCTGCAAGCCATCGATGGGGATGAAGAGGTGCATAAGGAAGTGTTCGACACCAATTTGGTGGTCAGAAGCTCCTCCGGACAAGTCATGTATCGATGACATTACAAGCGGTAGTGCCGTTCGTGTCTGTGCTGTGTCGGGTTTATGTCAGGAATCTGTCAGACTCCTAACGGTTTGGCGGGTTCCTGGTGCGGTATACGGAACAAACTGTTAAGAATTGGCAATTGGTTCATTGAGCTTGATGACTGCTACTTTACGTCAATTCATTTGGGTGTTTGGCCTAGAGACTTGGTCGGACCAGGAAGTTTGCTCTTATTCTACGAAATTACGCTTGATTCACTTCCTTTCAAAGGGTCGGCCAGACCTGCGCGTTTTGCTCGATTTGCGCGGTGTTACCGGCGGCAGTCGTCTCGGCAGTGGCCAACGTAAGGATGCGCGGGCCGTGCGGGAAGATATGCGCCTCGACAAGCATGCCAGCTTCGACGCAGACATTGAAAGAGGAGCGGTGAGTTCTGCGCACGACCATGGCATCGGTGACGCTCTGCGAGATGAAGGTGGACGGTGTTAGCACCTCCGACGACATCCACTTGGCATCGGCCGGTGGGGTGTGGATGTCGGTGGTCGCCGGTTTCGGCGGCCTGCGCGATTCCGGCGGCGAAGAGCTTTCGATCGATCCACACCTGCCCAAGGATTGGGAGAGCCTCACCTATAGGCTCACCATCCACGGCTCGCGTCTGGTCGTCAACGTCACCCACGGCGAAGTCTCGGTCCACCGCCTTTCCGGTGACCCGGTGACCCTCAAGGTCAAAGGCGAGCTCCGCACGGTCTGAGGCGAAGTTTCTCTGACGGCGGTTGTGCTGCGTTGCAATCCAAAAGTGATGCTTACACAGTGCATAACGTGGTGTTTTCTCGTAGCGTGTTGAATCCATACAGGGTCGTTCCGCGTGAAGGATGCTGTATAATAATTTGTTATCTGGTATATCAACTTTTATTCGATGGCGAAGGAAGTACAATGATGAACAACAACAAGAAAAAGCTTTTGGGTGCGGTCTCTGCGTGTGCGGCGGTGCTGGCGAGCGTGGCGTTTTTGAGCCCGTCGATTGCCTTCGCTGCTCAGCCTGCGCAGTCCGTGCAACCGATAGACGAATCGCCGATCACGTGGCAAAGTGATGGCGAGAATTATCAGGTGCAGCGGTTCTCCGATGGTTCGGTTTCCGTGAAGTTTTCGCAGCCAAACTCCGGTAGTGGCACTTCGGTCAGTGGTTCTATGACGTGTTGGGGAGCCGATGCGGCGGCGGCCCCGCCTTCGACGGTGAGTTGGCAGGAGGGGACGGCGGATGAAACCTCGACTACAACCCTCACGTTCGATGGAGCTCAAGGATCCGACGGCTTGCCGAGCGCCACCATCAACATTGAACGTAGCAATGATTCCGGCGTCATCGGAAGGACGCAGCTGTATGCTCCTGCCGACACGTTGAGGTAATGGCTGGGTAGCCGTATATCCTCGTCGACATGTTGAAGCGATAGCCGCAAATATCGCAGGCGCCAAGAAGTGTGGTTGCGATTGGTTGTGCGTTTGTTTGTGGCATTACGAGATGCCGAAACGATCAACAGTCATAGAAAGTTTGCAATCCGTCGTTCCCAAGTTTTTCTTGGAAGCGACGGATTCGTATTTTTTGTGTCGTAGCCTTATTGGCGCGGTTGGCAACACATGTTTTGCCGTATAAAACATTGCTTTTGAAAGGACGGAAAATTTTGGCGCGAATATAATTAAATGATTTGACATAATGTGGTTGCGTGACCTACGATGTAAGTGAAACGAATTGATCAATGTCGCCGGTAACGGCGGCACGTGTGCAAAGGAGCAACCTATGGGGTTGTGGGATGTAGACAAAATTCCGTATGTCGGACACGACAAGGGAGTCAAGGAAGAGCTTGGCTTCCACTACTATGACGCCGACCGTGTGGTCGCGGGCAAGAAAATGAAGGACTGGCTGCGCTTCGGCGTGGCTTGGTGGCACACTTTCGACCAGCAGCTCGTCGATCCGTTCGGCGACGGCACCGCGCATCGTCCTTATTACAAGTACACCGATCCGATGGATCAGGCGCTCGCCAAGGTCGATTACGCCTTCGAGCTTTTCCAGAAGCTCGGAGTCGAGTACTTCTGCTTCCACGACCGCGACCTCGCACCGGAAGGCGACACCCTGCGCGAGACCAACGCCAATCTCGACAAGGTCGTTGACAAGATCGAGGAGAACATGAAGTCCACCGGCGTCAAGCTGCTGTGGAACACCTCGTCGCTCTTCACCAACCCGCGCTTCGTCGACGGCGCCTCGACTTCGCCGTTCGCCGACATCTTCGCCTATTCCGGCGCGCAGCTCAAGCACAGCCTCGAGATTGGCAAGCGCCTCGGCGCCGAGAACTACGTTTTCTGGGGTGGTCGCGAAGGTTACGAAAACCTCTGGAACACCGACATGGCCCGCGAAAAGGACCATATGGCCGAGTTCTTCCACATGTGCGTCGACTATGCCAAGGAAATCGGCATGGGCGCGCAGTTCCTGATCGAGCCGAAGGCCAAGGAGCCCTGCATGCTGCAGTATGACTTCGACGCCTCCACCGCCATCTCCTTCCTGCAGAAGTACGACCTGATGGGCACCTTCAAGTTGAACCTCGAGGGCAACCACGCCAACCTCGCCACCCACACCTATCAGCACGAGATCCGTGTGGCGCGCGACGCCGGCGAGCTCGGTTCGCTGGACGCCAACCAGGGCGACAAGCTCATCGGCTGGGATATGGACGAGTTCCCGACCGACCTCTACGAGACCACCGCGGTGATGTGGGAAGTGCTCGACGAAGGCCAGATCGGCCCTCACGGCGGCCTGAACTTCGACGCCAAGCCTCGCCGCAGCTCCTTCGAAGCCGAAGATCTCTTCCGCACCCACATCGCGGGCATGGACGCCTTCGCCGCCGGCCTTCTGGTCGCCGCGAAGATGCACGAGGACAAGTACATCGAGGATCTCGTTTCGAAGCGTTACAGCTCCTTCGACTCTGGCATCGGCAAGACCGTCGAAGACGGCAAGGCTACGCTCGCCACACTCGAGGATTATGCGATCGACAAGCCGCAGAGCCAGCTCATCGCCTCCACTCACTCCGATCACCTTGAGAGCGTCAAGGCCACGATTAACAACTACATGATCGAGGCTCTGAGCGAGTAAAACCGTTAGGAAAAGATTCATTCCATATTTTTTCTTCCAATAGCATTTGGCCGGTCATCTCCAATCGGGTGACCGGCCAAATGCTATTGTGCCAAATGCTGCTCTATGAGGCGGGTATATAAAAGGCCGGTCGCCAAACGAAATCTGGTGACCGGCCTTGGTAAGCGAAGTTTTTTTATTACTTCACGAAGTTGCGCTTGATCCAATCGGCCCACAGGCTTGGCCATACCTGCGCGCTTGGCTCGATTTGCGCGGCGTTGCCGGTAACGGCGGTCTCGGCGGTGGCCAAGGCAAGGCTATGCGGGCCGTGCGGGAAGATATGCGCCTCGACAGGCACGCCGGCATCGACGCAGGCGTTGATGAAAAGCAGCGAGTTCTGCACCGGCACCACAGCGTCGGTGACAGTCTGCCAGATGAAGGTGGTCGGCGTCTTGGCGTCCACATGCTTCTCGCAGGAAATCTCATCGAGCATCTTCTGGTCGGTTTTCTTCTCGCCGAGCAGTTTGTCGACCGTGCCGGCGTGCGTGTATTTGCCGGCCGTCAGGACCGGGTAGCCCAGCGCCAGGCCGTTGGCGCGCACGGCGTCGGGATCATAGCCATTTTCGCGCATCACATCGTCGCCGGTGGTCGTGGCCATCGACGCGGCGAGCTGGCCGCCGCATGAGAAGCCGATGACGGTGACGGCCTTGGGGTCGACATGCCATTCTTCGGCGTTGGCTCGGATGATCTTCATGGCCTCGGCGCCCTCGAGCATCTGCACCGGGTAGCGCGAAGGGGCGATGGAATAGCGCAGCACGAACGCCTGCACGCCGGCGCCCATGGCCATCATCGCGATGGGTTCGGCCTCGCGGTCGGTCACCTTGTTGAAGCCGCCGCCGGGGAAGATGAGCACCGCCGGGCGGCGACGGTCCGGGTCGATTTCCTTGGAGTTGTCGATGATATAGCCGGTGAGCGTCGCCTCGCTGCCATCGGTGCCTTTGATAGTCTTGGTAATGTATTGCATTTTGCCCTTCTTCCGTGCCTGGCCCTGCGTACATTGGTATCTCAATAACGTATACGCGGTGCCGAAGCTTACTTCGAATTCTAAGAAGCTTGCCAGACGGTTCGGCGTCGACGGTGTCACGGCTTTGACGGCGGTCTGCCGCCATCGACATTCGGGTCGGTTTGCGCGTGATAATAAATGCAGTGTAATTGTTATTTATTTTTTCTGCAGATCGGATGTTGCTGTCGATATCGATTATTGGGCAAGGTTGGTAATAAGGAAACTGGATTGTGTCGATCGGCAGTTGACCGATTTTTGACGTTTCATATTACGCAAACGACAGTTCAGAATCCTTGATTTTCCGCCGAAAATGTAACGTGACTAACGTTATTTGCACTACGAGCAGAAAAAACAGACAATTCGTCCGGCAATGTAGGCGACGACTGTAATGCTGAAATTGTATGAAAAAATTATCAATGATTATTGCCGCAGCAACGCTCTCCGTCGCCACTATGGTGGCCCCGGCAGCGAACGCCGCGATGCCAGCTCAACCGTCTCCCGTAAGTCAGGTGGAGACGTCGCAGAATACCACGTCAAATGCCTTGGCCGATGGCGAGACCCACGAGGATACTTCCAACACCTCCACTCAGCAGCTTCAGTCTAAGACGACAACTCCTTCGGCCGCAGACCACCAAGGCAACCAGGACCAAAACAACAAGTCCGAAAACAACCAGACTAAGAATTCCCAATCTTCTCAGAACGTTGCATCTCAGGACGCTCAAAACCCGAACAGCAAGTCTGAGGATACTCAATCCCAGAGCGTCAACCCTCAGCCTGCCGCCGACCACGCGCCCAAGACTTCGGGTAACGTCCCCGCCCCGGAGGACGACGACGAGGGCACCGTTATCGTCTCGGCATGGAACCGCGACCACGATGAAAGCCATCCCGTGCAGGGCCAGATGACGGCCAAGGTCGGTGAGCAGGTCGATCTGGAGAAGCTCATCGAGCAGGCGGCCAATCAAGAGTCTTTCGTCGGTGCGCATCCCTCGTTCGAAGAGAACGGCCAGACCTACTATTACTTCAATTCCGGTTGGAACAGCGAGCCCGACGGCTCCGGCACGACGTTGCTGAGCGCCTACGGATTTACCGACAACTATACGATGCAGCCGGGTGAACACCACTTCTATATGATTTGGCACAAATACGAGATCAAGTTCTACGGCGACTCCGGCAACGGAGTCTACAACGCATCCCCGAGCACCGGTACGGATACTCTCGGCGGCAAGGTAACCCTTCAGAAGCCTCAGTTCAACTTGCACTGGTCCGATTGGAATTTCAAGGGCTGGAGCACTTCCCCGGACGGCAGCGGCACGTTTATCAAAGCTGGTGAGCAGTTCACCATGCCCGACAAGATCGAGGATTATCAGCTCGACCCGATTATCGACGGCGTCAACAGGCTGTCGATCATCCTCTACGGCCAGTGGCAGAAGACCGCGACCGTCTCGTTCGAAACCGGCGAGGGCGGAACCCCTATCGACGACCTGAACGTCGACCTGGGGGAGTACATCGCCACCATGCCGCAGGATCCGACAAGGGACGGCTACAAGTTCGCGGGCTGGCGTGTCGATGGCGAGCCGTTCTCGCAGTGGACACGTCTTCATGACGACATTACGTTGGTCGCCTCTTGGACTCCGATAGCGAGCTTCGATGCCGCGACCGGTAACAGCGATGATGATCCGGACGATATCCTCGCCAATTTTCTGCAGCAGGTGAAGCTGCCGGAAGCGCCTACGAAGACGTTCAATGCATCAACGCCTGCCGCTACGACCTATCGCCAGCGGTTCTTGGGCTGGCAGGCCGAGGGCGACGATGCCGTGCATCAGGCGGGAAAGACCGTCGATTTGAAGACTCCTGCCCAATACACCGCTCGGTACGCGAAGTACCAGTTGAATATTGTGCCGGGTGATGATGCGACTGGCGCGGCCAAGAAGGTGGCTGACCTTGGCGGCGATTTGCAGGATACTTTCGACAAGCTTCCGGAAGCGCCTGCAAGTTACACGTATGAAAAGCACCATTTCGTCGGCTGGAAGATTGCGGGAGATTCCCATCTGTATAAGGCCGGCGACTCGTTCACTGCTATTGATTCCATGCCACTTGAGGCGGTAACCGAAGCAACCCGCAGCGGCGAGCCCTACGCTGCCATCATACTGACCGCCCAGTGGGAGAAGGACGCTTCCGACCCCGCGCCTTCCGGTGGAACGGATGACCAGCCAAGTGATGGCTCTAATAGCTCCGACGGCTCTGTTAACTCCGACAGTTCGGACAATTCGGACGGTTCCAACGATTCGGATGATACCAACGATTCGAATGATTCCGACAGTTCGAACAACGCTGATAATCCTGATGACTCAGATAACGCTGACGATACAAGCGATGCCGATAATTCCAATCAGTTGGTTGAGTCGACCGATGAGAACAAGTCGAATGATTCTGACAAGCTTTCCGACACCAGCGATTCCAAGGACAATCAGAAAACCGATGGCAAGAAAACTGGCTCAGCGGCGCAGCAGAACGGCACTTTGGCCGTAACCGGTGCGCAGGCGGTGGCTGTTGCGCTCGCAGCCGTGGTGTTGCTGGCTTTCGGCATCGTCATCGCCGTCGCCAAGAGGCGTCGTGACTGATGCGATTGCCGTAAGTTTCTACGGCTAAAGGGGCGGACTGCGTGGATGCGTGGCCCGCCCCTTGCCATATTCCGGCGATGTACGGGCGTTTCTTGCATTTGGAGTCGCAATATCACAGGGGCGACCGCTTGATGCCGGTAGCGAGGGTGGAGTCATCGTGGTGGAGGATACTTGGAGTATGGAATCGAGTGATATGGAATCTACGGAACAGGGAACTAGCGAACACGACGTGACGCAAAGTGGTCCGATGATTGAGATACCGCGGGGAACGGTTGTGCTGGCGGCCACGCCGATCGGCAACGTGGGCGACGCCTCGGGCCGTCTCAAGGCGCTGATCGAGCGGGCCGACATCGTCGCGGCAGAGGACACGCGCCGGCTTTACGACCTGGCCAACCGCCTCGGCGTGCGCGTCGGCGGCCGTGTCGTGGCCAACCATGACCACAACGAGCGTGCGAAGGCCGACGGTCTGCTCGATGAGGTCGAGCGCGGGGCGACTGTGCTGGTGGTTTCGGACGCAGGTATGCCCACCGTCAACGATCCAGGTGTGGCCATCGTCCGTCGTGCCATCGAGCGCGACTTGCCGGTGACCTGCGCGCCCGGCCCCTCCGCCGTGCTCGACGCGCTCGCGCTTTCTGGCTTGCCGACCGACCGTTTCTGCTACGAGGGCTTCGTGCCGCGCAAGCACAACGAACGTATCCAACGCTTCCGCTCGTTGCTGGGGGAGCGACGCACCATCGTTTTCTACGAAACCTTGCATCGTATCGCCGAGACGATGGATGATTTGCTCGAGATGTTTGGCCCGAACCGCCCGATGGCGCTGTGCCGCGAGCTGACCAAGGACTATGAGCAGATTCGCCGCGGCACCATCGCCGAAATCCATCAGTCGGTTGTCGACGACCCGCCGCGCGGCGAAATCGTTTTGGTCATTGCCGGCGCAAGCGAGGAAGAAGCCCTGAAAGCGGGCGAGGCGACGGCAGCTGTCTTAAGCATCGATGACATGGCCGCGCTCGCCGTCGAGCGTGCCGCCAAAACCAACGAACGCATCAAGGATGCCATCGCCGAGGTTGTTAAGGCTCATCCGCTTCCCGACGGCTCCCTTCCCAATCGCAAGGCCGTCTACACTGCCGCTCTCAAGCTGAAATGAATCGGCCGACGTGCAAGTTACTGGAGAGCTAGCACGCCGATCGAATGTCGCCCGGGAAGCCAGTCGAAGGTTCGTCGCTGTCAAGGGAGACGGTAAGATAAGGCTGAATTGCGGCCTTGAGCTGGGCTAATATGTCGATGCTTTTCGGGGCATAGAGCCACTGGATCTGCAGTCCGTCCATCAGGGCCAGCAGGTTCGCCGCGAGGGCTTCAACGTTGACGTCCTCGCGCAGGTATCCGTCGCGTTTCAATTGCGAAAATGTGTTTCGGCTTATTTCGCGCGCATGCGCATAGCGGTGCGCGAAGTATCGATGTGCCGGGTGGTTCGACTCGGTGGCTTCCGAGGCGATGATGGTATACAGGCTGATTTGCCAAGGGTCGGCGATATTGAATTTGGTGAGTTCGAGCTGTTTTGCCAGTATTTGCAGGCTTGTGGAGCCGTCGTCGATCTGCTGATTAAGCAGAAGTTCCTGCCTCTTGTCGCGTTCCCTCAGCACGGCGATGAGCAGTGACTGCTTATTCGGGAAGTAATGGAGCAGGGCGGTTCTGGAGATATGGCACGCCTTGGCGATTCCTACCATGCTGCTTTGATTGAAGCCTTGTTGCGAAAAAACGCGGGTTGCGGTGGCGATTATTTCCTCACGTTTTCTTTGACCTTTCGCATATGGCCCACGCTTCATAATTTTCATCGAACACCTGCATTTTCCTGTAATGTACAGATTCTTTTAGATATTTTACGTCAATAATTTTTTGAAAACTGTCACTACTGTCTATTTTAGGTATATAATTCAGATGACAACGAAGAAGTGTCTAAACAAAGGAGTTTTTAATGTCACAACCAGAAAATGTGCCCGCGCCGAAGCAAGACGCTACGGCGGAACGCGAGCCGAAAGGCTACGTCCTCACATATTCGCTGGCCATGTATGGCCTGATGATCTGCATTATGATGCCGGCCCTCGGCGGTCTTTCCATCAGGTTGCAGGATATCAACAACGGCAATCTCAAAGCCGCGACCGCTCAACTTTCCATCGTCACCGGTTGTGGTGCCATATTCGCGCTCTTCGCCCAGCCGCTTTTTGGCCGTCTTTCTGACAGAACCCGAGGCAAGTTCGGCATGCGTCGCCCGTGGATTATCGCCGGCGTTGTCGGCGCTGGCCTTTCCGTGGCCGGCATCGGCTTTGCCAAGAATATGACCACCCTTCTGGTGCTCTGGTGCTTGGCGCAAACTTTCTCGAACATGGCGCAGGCTGCTGAGACGGCGACGTTGCCGGATCAGGTTCCCGAAAATCGTCGTGGCATCGTTTCCGGTATCGCGGGCGCCTGCTCGCCGCTGGGTATGCTGACTGGTTCGCTGCTTCTGGCTGTTTTCTCCCAAGATGCGCCCCGCTTTGTGGTGCCTGGCATCATCGACATCATCTTCGGCATTATCTTCGCCCTCGTTCTCAAGGACAAGGTCTTTTCCAAGGACAAGGAGCTCAAGCCGCTGAGTGTCAAGGAGTTCTTCGGCTCCTTCGTCTTCAACCCGCGCAAGGCCCCCGATCTGGGCTGGACTTGGCTTTCCAAATTCTTTGTGATGTTCGGTTCCGCCGCGGTCGGTTCCTATCTAACCCTCTTCCTTGCCGCCAAGTTCGGCATGAAGACCAGTGAACAGACCAAGTTCAACCTTTACTTCAATATCGTTGAGATTGGAATGGTGATCATCGTCTCCGTTCTCGGCGGCAAGCTTTCCGACCAGTTCGGCAAGCGTCGTCCCTTCGTTGCGGCTTCCGGCATCATCATCGCTCTTGGCGTGCTGTTGATTGCTTTCGCCCCCGTTTTCGGACACGCTGTCGGCTTGGTTGCCATCCTCGTCGGTGGTGGTGTCATGGGCGGCGGCAGCGGTCTCTTCTTTGCCGTCGATATGGCGCTTAGCACCGAGGTGCTGCCCTCCACGGAAGATACCGCGAAAGATCTCGGCGTTCTCAATATCGCCAATACCCTTCCTCAGTCGATTGCACCGTTCATCGCCAACTGGATCATCGCCGCTGTCGGCGGGGCCGGTTTCACCGTATGGTTCTGTATTGGCGCCGTGGTCGCGGTGGCCGGGGGTATCACCGTTATGAAGGTCAAGAGCGTCGAGTGAGGATGCTTTCATACTGAAACGGATTGCGGGTCGGAACGACAACTTTGCAGCTTACGCTGAAGCCGACACCGACCCGCTTGGATAAGTTGCACAGTAACCAGAAAATAAAATAAAACATAATAAAATATTCGTGATTCTGAAATTACAATAAAGGAGCAATGATGGCTGAGCAAGCAAAGGAGCATTTCCCGTTTGAGGATTCGTCGCTGCCGACGGACGAACGTGTGAAAGACCTTTTGGGGCGGATGACGCTTGAGGAAAAGGCAGGGCTGATGTTCCAGAACATGGCGATGTTCGGGCCCGTCGACCAGGGAGCGCCGGTATTCGGTCTGCCATCCTTGGAGGAAATGATCACCAAGGATCACATGTCCTACTTCAACATGGTCGGTACCGGCAAGACCGGGCGCGACATGGCGGAGTGGTACAACAAGGCACAACATATCGCCCTGCAGCAGCGTCTGCCTATCCCGCTGACGATTTCCAGCGATCCGCGTCATAGCTTCACTGACAACCCTGGTACCGGCATGCTTTCAGGAGCGTTCTCGCAATGGCCGGAATCGTTAGGGTTGGCCGCATTGAGAGACAAGGAGACCGTAAAGCGTTACGGTGACATTGTTCGTCAGGAGTATCGCGCGGTAGGCCTTTCCTCGGCGCTGCATCCGCAGATTGATGTGATGACCGAGCCTCGTTGGGCCCGTTGCAATGGGACGTTCGGTGAGGACGCGGACCTGGTCAGCGAATGCACGACTGCGTATATCAATGGTTTGCAGGGTGAGAAACTCGGGCCTGATTCCGTCGCGGCAATGATCAAGCACTTCCCGGGCGGCGGCCCTGAAAAGGACGGCGAGGATCCGCATTTCGATTACGGCAAGGATCAGGTCTATCCCGGCAATAACCTGGAATATCATCTGAAGCCTTTCAAGGCGGCGATTGCGGCCGGTGCCACGCAGGTCATGCCTTCCTACGGCCGTCCTGTCGGCACGAAGTACGAAGAAGTCGGCTTCGCCTTCAACAAGGGAATTCTCACTGATTTGCTGCGTGGCGAGCTGGGCTTTGACGGCATCATCTGCACCGATTGGGGCGTGCTCACGGACGCGGATATGGGCGGCCAGTTCATGGCTGCGCGTGCGTGGGGCGCCGAAAGCTTGACGCGCCCCGAGAAGATGCTGAAGTCGCTCGATGCCGGAGCCGATCAGTTCGGCGGCGAGCTGTGCAGCGACGTTTTGGTCGATCTCGTGAAGTCCGGCAAGGTTTCCGAATCGCGTCTCGACGCTTCCGTGGCCAAGCTGCTGCGCGAGAAGTTCATTCTCGGTCTTTTCGAGCATCCATACGTGGATGCCGACGCGGCCGACGGCATCGTCGGTGCGCCGGAATTCCGCGGGGCCGGTCTGGCCGCGCAGCGTGGTTCGCTTACTTTGCTCAAGAACGACAGGGGTGCTGGGGATTCGTCGCTCCTGCCGTTGCGTGAGGGTGTGAAGGTCTATGCCGAAGGTGTCGATGTGGAGGTTCTTGGCAAGTATGCCACGGTTGTGGATAGCCCTGACAAGGTGGATGTCGCGATTCTGCGTGTCAAGGCGCCTTATGAGCATCGTCCTGGAGCTTTCGAGGCGATGATGCACGCGGGGTCGCTGGAATTCAGTGACGAGACCATCGCTCATATCGCTGAGGTCTCGAAGACAGTCCCCACGGTCATCGACCTCTATCTTGATCGTCCTGCCATCGTCAAGCCGCTGGTGCCGCTGGTCACGTCGCTTATTGTTGACTACGGTGCCTGCGACGAGGCCGTGTTGGACGTGCTGTTCGGACGTGACAAGCCCAAAGGCCGTCTGCCATTCGATATCCCCAGTTCGATGAAGGCCGTCGAGGAGGCCCAAAGCGATGTACCCTTCGACACTGCCGATCCTACCTACCATTTCGGTGACGGCCTCGGTTATGAGCGCTGATATGCCGAAACGATAGTTTTATTTGAGGTTGATACTGTCGGAATCCTTGGTGTTAGTGCGTCTGTGAAGGCGCCGATACCAAGGATTTTGCATATCCGTGTTAAGCCCTTCGTTAGACTTGGGCGGCATGAGCAAGAAACATCGCGATCGAAGCTGGGCGCCGGCGCCACAAGCGCTGCCGGACGGGGTCAGCGTAGTCGACGACCACACGCATGTGGCAAGCGTGGTGCCGTTCGCGCGCGAGATGAATCGGGAGGCCATCGAACGTGATCAGCCGCCGGTGCCGGTTTACAGCGTCGACGAGATTCTCGCGCAGGCTAAAGCCGTCGGGGTCGAAGGCGTCATTGACGTGGGCTGTGAGCTGCCGAATCTCAAGGTCGCTGTCCAGATGGCGCTCGACCATCCCGGAACTGTGCACGCAGGTCTGGCAATCCATCCGAACGAGGCAGTGCTGCATGGTCATCGCGGAGTTCCTGGCCCGGATGGTCTGCCCCTGAAATACCAGCCGTGGCACGACGTGAGTTTCGAGGACGCGCTCGCTGAGGTTCACCGCTTGGCTACGAAATATCCCGAGCAGGTGGTCACCATCGGCGAAACCGGCATGGACCTCTTCCGCACCGGCGAGGCCGCGATGGAAATTCAGCGTGATGCTTTCCGTGCCCATATCGCTCTGGCCAAGGAGCTCAATTTGCCGCTGCAGATCCACGACCGCGACGCCCACAAAGAGGTCATCGAAACTCTGCTCAGAGACGGCAGCCCAGAACGCACGGTTTTCCACAGCTGGTCCGGTGACACTGAGCTCGCGCAAATCGCCAAGGAGCAGGGCTGGTACCTGAGCTTTTCCGGCGCTTCGAGTTTCAAGGGCAACGAGGAAATCCGCAAGTCCGCCGCCGTCGTGGGTCTCGACCACATCATGGTGGAAACCGATGCTCCTTATCTCACCCCAATGCCGTATCGTGGCCGTCCAAATGCCCCGTATATGATTCCCTATACCTTGAAGGCGCTTGCCGACACCCTCGATTTGTCGGTAGGTGAAGTCGCGGAGGCGACGCGTCGCACCACATGGGTTGTCTACGGCGTATAAAGGGCGATTCTGGTGATTTTTTCGCTGCTTCGGTGAAAAATATGTAATTTCTGACATTTATATGAATTCAGCGAGATTCTGAAAGTCTTGATATATTCTGCGGCTAAGGTTGATTTTGGTTTATTAAGTCTGTAAGGCTAAACTGACGCTTTGGTTGATAAACGAGGGCGCCCGTTAACCGGGCTCTGAGAAGAAAGTATATACGGGGGAGCATTTCGCTTTTCCGTTTTGGAGGGCAGGTCATGGCGCAATCGCAAGATCGTGAGTCGAAGCAACCTCGAAATCGAAGAAATAGTCGCCGAAACGCAGGCAAAACCGAAAAAAGCGGGCAAGGCAGGCGGCCTACAGAGAAGAAGGCCGTTCGTAAACTTGAACAGGAAAGCAACACGGCGAGCAAAGCCGCCTCAAAGGCGCAAAAACAAGCAGCGAGCGCCGAAGAGAAAGCCCTTAAGGCCGAGAAACGTGCGGTGAACGCAGAAAAGAAGGCCTTGCTGCGCGCCGATACCTTCACCAATGCCCCCAAGGTCTCACGCGACACCCTGACCCGTGAGGAACGCGAGGTCATCGCCAAGCATGAGCAGGAGGAGGAAGAAGAGGCCAAGAAGCTGACCAAGGCCTCCGCGCACGGTCCGATCGGCCGCTGGTGGCGCAAGATGCAGTCCAGCCAGGACAAGGTCACCCTTGGCATGGCCATCGTTGCGCTCGGTGTGGTCTACGGCGACATCGGCACGTCCCCGCTCTACACTTCGCAGACCTTCATCACCGGCCAGGGTGGGCTCGGCAACATCGACCGTCCCGCTGTCCTCGGCCTGCTTTCGTTGGTCTTTTGGTCGATTACGCTGATTACGACCGTCAAATACGTGCTTGTCGCCATGCGTATCGACAACAAGGGCGAAGGCGGCATCTTCGCGCTGTTTTCGTTGATTCGCCACCACGGCAAATGGCTGGTGATTCCGGCGATGCTCGGTGGTGCAGCGTTCTTGGCGGATTCCGTCTTGACCCCGGCCGTCTCGATTTCCTCGGCAGTGGAAGGCCTCAAGACCATTCCGCTCTTCGAACCGGTGTTTCGCGAGAACACCAGTCTGACGCTGATGATTACCCTCGTGATCATCGTCGTCCTCTTCTGTGTCCAGTCGCGCGGCACCGAGCGTATCGGCAAGGTCTTCGGCTCGGTGGTCATGGTCTGGTTCGCGTTCCTCGCGATCACTGGCATCGTCAATATCAGCGGGGACTGGAGCATTTTCGCGGCCATTAACCCGGTTTACGGCATTGAGTTCCTCTTCAGCAAGCATAACCTGGCGGGTCTGGCCATCATGGGCACGGTCTTCCTTTCGACCACCGGCGCCGAAGCGTTGTACTCCGACATGGGCCACGTTGGCCGCGGCAACATCTACTTCACCTGGCCGTTCATTTTTGTCGCGTTGGTCTTCAACTACTTTGGGCAGGGCGCTTGGATGCTGCGCAACCAGGGCAACACAGCGCTCGGCAATGCCAACCCGTTCTTTGAAATGATGAGTCCGAACGTGCGTTACGTCGGCGTCATCCTTTCCGTGGCGGCTGGTGTCATCGCCTCTCAGGCCCTGATTACCGGCGCGTTCACGATGGTCTCCGAGGCCACCGGCCTGAACTGGATGCCGCATCTTCAGGTGCGCTACCCGGCTCGTACGCGTGGCCAGCTTTATATCCCTGTGGTCAACGTGGTGCTGTGCGTCGCCACGCTTTCGGTGCTGGCCCTCTTCAAGGATTCCGAGCACATTTCCGCGGCATACGGCCTGGCACTCACCGTCACGATGATTACGACGACGATTTTGCTTACGGTCTATATCTGGTACAAGCACCATCGCGTGCTTGCGAGCATCTTCTTCGTGGTGTTTATCGCCATCCAGACACTGTTCTTCGTCGCTTCCATGGCGAAGTTCCTGCATGGCGGCTGGTTCACGATGCTTTTGACGGCATTGATCCTTCTGATCATGATCACGTGGAACGATGCGACCAAGATCGAACGTTCGCAGCGTCGTCATATGAAGTCGCGCGATTTCAAACCCGCGCTCGCCAAGTTGCATGACGATTTCCGTATCCCGTATTTCGCCGACAACATCGTCTACCTGACCTCCGATTGGGAAATGCACCGGCTTGACACGGATATCTTCTTCTCGATTTTCGCCGATCACCCGAAGCGTGCGCGTGCCTGGTGGGCCGTTTCGGTGGTCACCACTGACGAACCGTTCACACGAGAGTATTCGGTAGAGGACTTCGGCACGGACTATATCTTCCGTGTGCGGATCAGGCTCGGTTTCAAGGTCTCGCAGTCCATCCCTGCTTATATCCATCAGGTGATGCATGATCTCTCCGCTTCCGGTGAGCTGCCGGAGCAGAAGTCCGTCTATCCGAAGGTGGACGCCGACCCGGATATCGGCACCGTTCGTTACGTCCTCGTTCATAAGGCTTTGATGCCGGAATCGAAGCTGACGGCCCGCGAGTCGCTCTCGCTCAAGATGAAGTATGCCATCCGTCATGTGGCCGGTTCGCCGGTCAAGTGGTTCGGTCTGGCCCCCTACAACCCGGTGGTCGAAGTGCAGCCGTTGTTCGTCTCCACCCGTCGTCCTCCGCGCCTGAAGCGCGTCGCGTTGCGTACCAGCAAGCGTCGCGTCGAATCCAAGGAATCGCGCACGAATGCGGCGAAGAACGAAAAGAACAAGGCGGAGGTTTCCCGCAAAAAAGCAAAGCTTGAAGCTCTCAATGCGGTGAAGGCGAAAGCTGAACAGGAAACGTTGAGCGAAGGCGAGAAGGCCAAGGCGTTGCGTGCGGCCAAGACGTTGAAGGCGGTTCGTGCCGCTCAAGCCGATAAGGCGTTGCACCTCTCGCAGGTCGCAAAACAGGAGTTGGGCGATTTGGCCAAAAGAAGTGGAACATCGGCAGCAGGCGATACCGGTGAGCAGACCAAGGTCATGCCACGCTCTCAAAGTCCCGATGCCGCTAGCGGAAAATCCGGAAAGTTGTCATAGTCCGATAATTCGAAATTGATAGCCCGATGATTTTCGGATGCAAGCTATTGAAAGTGCGCCAACCGCCAAATATGGTTGGCGCACTTTTCGTCTTGTCCCGAGTTGAATCTTTGCTGCTTGGGTGGAGAAGTAAGCCTGCGAGATTTTGTCTTTTTAGGGTATCGGATATCGCAAAAACCGGCTTTCGATATCAAGGTGCCGAGCATTTCGGTCGGAGTCGGAACGTAAATAATCGCTTGGTCCACAGCGTAATTTTGATGTTGGATTCTTTGACGATGCTGTGGAATGGTGGTGTCGCATTTTGCCTCAAAACGTTGCTGGACAACCCTTTTTCTGCTAATTTGGCGACTTGTTATCTAGTAATAATCATAATTTAATCAAGATAAGCGTTCCGATTTTGGTTTTCGTAAATAGATGGCTACACTTGCCCGTTGGTTTGTAAACGAGAGCGCTCGGCAAGTGGATTTGGCAAGAAAACAAGCGCGTAAAGGTTTCCGTTTCTGGAGGACAAATCATGGCGCAACCGCAACATCATGGGGCAAGTGAACCTCAAAATCGTCAACAAGAGCAAAACCCAGAAAATCAAGAGGTTCGCAGACGTGTTCGTGGCACGCGAAACAGAGATAAGCCTGCCAGCAACTCCGATAGCAGCAAAACCGGCGTTAGCGCCAACAACTCGGGCAAAACAACGCGGGCCAAAACCCCATTGGATGTGGCCGCCAAAGTAAAAGCGGTAAATGCCGCCACCGAAACGTCTTCACGCACGCGCAAGGTCGCAGCCAAAGCGATAAGCGAGACGAAAGCCAAAGCTGAAGCGGCAGAAGGCGCCGCAGAAGCCTCATGGCGGACGCGCAAAGCCTCGACCAGAGCGACAAAAGTCAAGAAAACTGCTGTTCACGCGCAAAAGAAGGCGGCGAACGCCGAAAAGAAAGTTGCCAACGTTGAACGCAAGGCCAAAACTGCCGAACGAAAGGTGGCCAATGCCGAAAAGAAGGCGCTGACTGCTGAGCAGCGGGCGGCTGCGGCCGAAAAGAAAGCCTTGCTGCGCGCCGACACCTTCACCAATGCCCCCAAGGTCTCTCGCGACACCCTGACCCGTGAGGAACGCGAGGAAATTGCCAAACATGCCAAGGAGGAGCGCGAGGAAGCCGAGAAACTGACCAAGGCCTCACACAGCCCAATCGGCCGCTGGTGGCGCAAAGTGCAGTCCAGCCCCGACAGGGTGACGCTTGGGATGGCCATCGTCACGCTTGGCGTGGTCTACGGCGACATCGGCACTTCTCCGCTCTATACCGTCCAGACGTTCCTGGCCGGGCAGGGCGGGCTTGCTAAAATCGACCGGCCCGCGGTTCTCGGCATGCTTTCCTTGATTTTCTGGACGCTGTTGCTGATTACGACCGTGAAATACGTGCTGGTCGCCATGCACGCCGACAACAAGGGCGAGGGCGGCATTTTCGCGCTTTTCTCGCTGGTACGGCACTACGGCAAGTGGCTGCTGGTTCCAGCGATGATTGGAGGAGCGGCCTTCCTGGCGGATTCCGTGTTGACCCCGGCCGTCTCGATCTCCTCGGCAGTGGAAGGCCTCAAGACCATTCCCGCGCTCACTAATGCTTTCGAAGAGAACCCGAACCTGACGCTGATGATTACTCTCATCATCATTGTCGTGCTTTTCTGTGTGCAGTCGCGTGGCACCGAAAGCATCGGCAAGGTCTTCGGCTCGGTCGTCCTGGTCTGGTTCGCGTTCCTGGCGCTGGTTGGCATCGTCAATCTGAGTGGTGACTGGACCATTTTCGAGGCCATCAACCCGGTCTATGGCGTCGAGTTTCTCTTCAGCTCGCACAACGTCGCCGGCCTTTCGCTGATGGGCACCGTCTTCCTTTCGACCACCGGCGCCGAAGCGCTGTACTCCGACATGGGCCACGTTGGCCGCGGCAACATCTACTTCACCTGGCCCTTCATCAACGTTGCGCTCGTGCTCAACTATTTCGGGCAAGGCGCGTGGATGCTCAACAACCGCGGCGACAAATCCCTGGCGAACGTCACCGTCAACCCGTTCTTCCAGATGATGAGTCCGAACGTGCGTTACGTCGGTGTGATCCTTTCCGTGGCGGCTGGTGTCATCGCCTCTCAGGCCCTGATTACCGGCGCGTTCACGATGGTCTCCGAGGCCACCGGCCTGAACTGGATGCCGCATCTTCAGGTGCGCTACCCCTCGCGTACGCGTGGCCAGCTCTATATCCCGGCCGTCAACGTGGTGCTGTGCGTGGCGACGCTTACGGTGCTGGCTATTTTTAAGGATTCCGAGCATATTTCCGCGGCGTACGGTCTGGCGCTGACCATCACCATGCTGGCGACGACGATTCTTTTGACCACATACGTCTGGCATCACCACCATCGCGTGGGCGCGGTGTGCTTCTTCGCGCTGTTCGCCACCACCGACTCGCTCTTCTTCATCTCCTCGATGTCGAAGTTCCTGCGCGGCGGCTGGTTCACCATGCTGCTCACGACCGTGATTCTGCTGATTATGATCACCTGGGATGACGGCACCAAGATTGAACGTTCGCAGCGTCGTCATATGAAGCCTCGTGATTTCAAACCCGCGCTCGCAAAATTGCATGATGATTTTCGTATTCCGTATTTTGCCGACAACATCGTTTACCTGACTTCCGATTCCGAATTGCGTCGGCTTGACACGGATATCTTCTTTTCGATTTTCGCTGACCACCCGAAGCGTGCGCGTGCCTGGTGGGCCGTTTCGATGGTCACCACTGACGAACCGTTCACCCGCGAATACTCAGTCGAGAATTTCGGCACGGATTATATCTTCCGTGTGCGGATCAGACTCGGTTTCAAGGTCTCGCAATCGATTCCTGCTTATATTCATCAGATTATGCATGACCTTTCCGCCTCGGGCGAGCTACCGGAGCAGAAGTCCGTCTATCCGAAGGTGGATGCCGACCCGGATATCGGCACCGTGCGTTACGTCCTGATTCACAAGGCTTTGATGCCGGAGTCCAAGATCACCGGCCGTGAGGCGCTCTCGCTTAAGATGAAGTATGCCATCCGTCATGTGGCCGGTTCGCCGGTCAAGTGGTTCGGCCTGGCCCCTTACAACCCGGTGGTCGAGGTGCAGCCGCTCTTCTTGAGCACCCGTCGTCCGCCGCGTCTGAAGCGCGTCGCGTTTCGCAAGTTGCGGCGCTCGGAGCTTCAAGATGCTTCCGCGGCGCAAAAATCGGCAACTCAAGATGTCCCAGATGCCAGCTCAGTGGTCAAAGCTGTTTCGAGGACTGATTCGGGCAAGAAGCCGTCCATGTCGAAGTCCGACTCAGGCACCAAAACCAAAAAAACTGAATCTGTCGCTAACGCTAAGTCCGACTCAGGTACTAAGGCAAAAACTCAAGTTGATTCTGAAGCCACAAAATAAGTGCCGCTAAAGTCGCTAAAAATGTGTTTGAAATGAATAGAGCAGTGCCGTCGGTGTTCGGTTTGGCTTTTGCCGACGGTTCGGCATGCGGCTATTTCGTTTCGATTGGGTGGAGATGTCTTGGAAGAATTGTTACGGTGCAATTTGTTCGGTTCCATTACGCTGTCTAAGAATCGTTCTTTTGACACTCCGTTTGTGGCGCCAAAGTGATAAACTCAAAACTAGGCGGAATTTTTATCTTGTTTTTTCGATGAATTTGGAGGAGGGTTATCGTGTCGGTAAAAGTGTCTACACAAACTATCCCGGTTGTTCGTCCTGTAAACAAGCCTGAGACATCATCGGAAGCGAAATGGAATAAGTTGGCCGTGATTGCCGCGCAGTATTCAAAAGTCTCACATACGAACAACTGATTTGCTGTCATGGGTTCTACATTTTCAATAGTCGTCACTCGTAACGCTACGGGTGACGATTTATCGTTATTGAGGAAGTTTCATTGTTGTTTGGCGGATGGTTCGGCGTCTGAATGGGCTATGGAACCGCAACGGCATATTCTGGATTTGAAACACAAGGATTTCCGGAAAAACGATGCTCCGACCAGAACGATTCTGGTGACTCCTGGGAATACAGAGATATTTGCGTATTGTGAATATGGGTATACCGGAGTAGAGGAATCTTCTTCGGGTGCCTACGCGATTTCTTGGATTGCGCGAAGCGTAAAATATGACCAATACCGCTTGGGCGATCAACTGTTGGGCATTGTGCTGGATGATATTGCCGTTGACGCTTTTCATCGGGGGCGCACGCCTTTGGTGGTTACACAGATTGATCCCAGGAATACCTCTAGTATTCATTTGTTTGCCGGGCGAGGATTCCATGACGATGGTATAGATCCGGATGATTCGGGATTCCACATCTGGAGTAGTGCGCTGGAGCCTCATGATTCTATACAGGTGAATCGGCAATTCGTTATCGAGCTGCCGACATCGCGATAGGGCTGAACTAATTATCCGCTCTTGTATAAGTTTCCGCGGTATGGTCGTGCAAAGTTTAGGGCGTTTAAGTCTTATGGAATATGGATCTTTTTGAAGCGGCAAAGTGAGTTGCGCCAGTGTCCGTTCTTCGGCGTGTCGCCTTTTGGCAGAGTCGTTTTGGTACAACCTTGTACTTATGTCATTTGCAAGCAAGATTATCGAGGTGTATCTTAAGAATCAGAACAAGTACAAGGTTGTATTAACTTAACAGACTGTAAACCTGTGGTTAATGTTTGCCTGTTAGAACAACGTTGTACTTGCCTGACTAGCTTGAAAGAGGAGATCATGCCTGAAGGTGCCACAACCAACAAAGCGCGACTTGTCGTTGATGATGAATTCGAGATCGCTCCTATCGATGATAGGTTGTTTGGCTCGTTTGCTGAGCATCTTGGACGCTGCATATATACAGGCATCTACGAGCCTGGTCACCCGACTGCTGATGCGGACGGTTTCCGTCAGGACGTCATTGATTTGGTTCGCGAGCTGGGGGCAACCACCATCCGTTACCCGGGCGGCAATTTCGTTTCCGGCTATCGCTGGGAGGACGGAGTCGGTCCAAAGGATCAGCGCCCGCGTCGTCTTGACACTGCTTGGCATTCCACCGAGACCAACCAGTTCGGTCTTCATGAGATGGTTAAGTGGCTAGGCAAAGTCAATGGAAATGAGCTAATGGAAGCAGTGAATCTAGGAACGCGCGGCCTTGGGAACGCAATGGATTTGCTGGAATACGCCAACGTTCCCAGTGGAACGAAGCTTTCGGAAGAACGTCGTGCCAATGGTGCCGATAAGCCTTTTGACATCCGCATGTGGTGCTTGGGCAACGAAATGGACGGACCATGGCAGTTGGGGCATATAACTGCCGAAGAATACGGACGTCTTGCAGCAAAGGTTGCTGCAGGTATGCGCCAAATTGATCCGAACCTTGAACTCGTGGTTTGTGGTTCGTCCACGCACGATATGCAGACATATGGTTCATGGGAAGAGACCGTTCTCGATGCCACTTATGATTTAGTCGACTTCGTTTCCTGTCATGCATATGCGCGTCCTTGGAATGGCGATATGCAGAGCTTCGTGGCCTCCGGCGCCGACATGGAGGCGTTTATTCACGAAATCGCCGCCATCGTGCAATCGGTGAAGGCTCGCCATAAGACTTCGCATCAGGTCTATCTGTCCTTTGATGAGTGGAACGTCTGGTATAAAGCCAACGATCCGGCCAACAATCCGTCTGGAATCGGCAATTGGCCTACTGCTCCAAGACTTTTGGAGCAGATCTACTCCGTAACGGACGCGGCAGTGGTCGGCGATTTGCTGATCTCCTTGATGCGCAACGCAGACACGGTCCATTCCGCTTCCATGGCCCAGTTGGTAAATGTCATTGCGCCGATTATGACCGAACCCGGCGGCCCGGCTTGGAGGCAGACCATTTTTTATCCCTTCTCGCTTTCTGCCCGGTTCGCCAAAGGCGGTACCGCTCTTCAGACAGTGTTGAACGGTCCCTCCATTGATACCGCGGCGTACGGCGAAGTGAGTGCAATCGGTCATACGGCTGTGCGTTGCAAGGACGGCTCATTCGCCATTTTCCTCGTGAATCGTTCCTTGGAGGAAAATACGAAACTCGAGATCGCCCTACCGGCCCATCGTCGATTCTCCAAGGCTAAATCGTGGACGTTGCACGATGATGATGTCTCGGCTTGCAACACGCTTGAGCATCCCAATAGAGTGACCCCACAGGTCACCGGCAACATCGCCATAGATGGCGACACCATATCTGTGAATCTTGCGCCTGTTTCTTGGACGTTGATTCATGTTTGTTAATTTATCCAATTGTGCCAGTGTTGGCGCAACGATAAGGAGGAAAAATGAGAAGTATCAACAAGGCGTTGGGCCTCGTCCTTGCGGGCGCCATGGCCCTGTCTGTTGGAGCATGCGGTTCGGGTTCTAACAATGGTGGTTCGAAGGCGGCCGGCAGCGATGCTCATGCCAACGATTCGGCCAAGTGCATCAACAAGGTGAAGAATCCAAAGGCTGAGAAGGTCACTCTTTGGTCTTGGTATCCTCAGGTTGAAAAGTTGATTGATCATTTCAACGATACCCATAATGACGTTCAGGTCTGCTGGACCAGCTCTGACCAGTCCGCCAAGGCGTATTCGCGCTTCAGCACCGCCATCAAGGCGAAGTCGGGTGCCGCCGACATCGTACAGCTTGAATATGCCATGATGCCTCAGTACGCCTCAGGCGTTGAGAAGCATCTCGTCGATCTGAACAAGTATGGGGTCAGCAAAATCAAGGACAATTACACTCCAGGCGCTTGGAAGGACGTCCAGCTGGGCGGCAATAAGAGCGTCTACGGCGTCCCAGTGGATGTCGGCCCGGTCGTGATGTATTACCGCAAGGATATCTTCGACAAGTACGGTGTACAGATTCCGACGACCTGGGACGAGTATGAGAAGGCCGGTCTTGAGCTCAAGTCCAAAGGCTATGAAGGCCATATTGGTAACTGGCAGCCTAACGGCACTCTGTTCAACTACGCCTATTACGATCAGGCTGGCGGCAAGGTCTTCAAGTATTCTGCGAATGATCCCGAAAAGGTCGGTATTGATGTCAATTCAGATTCCGTCAAGAAGGTTGTCACCTTCTGGCAGAAGATGGCCAAGGAAGGCATCGTTGCCACTGACGATACCGATACTGCGGCTTGGAACAAGAAGAACGTTGATGGCTCCTATGCCACCATCATCCATGCTTCGTGGATGGTTGGCTATCTGAACGGTCTTTCCGGTGTTCAGGATGGTTCGATCTGGCAGGTCGCCAAGGCCCCAGGCTGGACAGCGAACGATCCGGCCATCAACTGCGGCGGTTCGGCTCTTACTGTGACCGATCAGGCCAAGGACACCAAGCAGGCCGCGAAGGTAGCCATGGAGTTCTTCGGTGACGATCAGGCCCAGGACATCGCAGTCAACGATTCCGGTCTGTATCCGACCTGGCAGAAGAAGCTTCAGTCTCAGGCCTTCCTTGATCGTGGTGAGAAGTTCTTCAACAACCAGCAGATTAACAAGATCATCGCACCGGTGGCTCAGAACTACAAGGGCTATCAGTTCCTGCCCTTCCAGACCTACGCCAATGATGAGCAGACCAAGACTTTGGCCTCGATTCTGCGCGATGGTGCCAATGTGGATACCAAGCTTGATGCATGGCAGAAGACGCTCAGCACCTATGCCAAGCAGCAGGGCTTCACAGTCGAGTAACAACAAGTGGTGTTAGGGGAGGCGGGTTCTGCCCGCCTTTCCTTCAATGAGGAGAAGCTCATGTCGAAAAAGAAAAATAATGTTGTGCCGCATGGTACCAAGTCGTTGTCAACGACAAGGGCGAACCGCTGGGGTTGGATATTCACCGCTCCTTTCGGCATCGTGTTTATCCTGTTCCTTGTCGTTCCACTTGTCTATGCGTTCTTTGTTTCGCTATACAGTTATACGCAGGTCCGCGGTACGATATTCACCGGGCTTGCCAATTATAAAAGGGTATTCACCGATCCAATCTTCCTGAATGGTTTGAAACTGGTCGTGCTCTACACGATTGTGATGGTACCTATCCAGCTTCTGTTTGCACTTCTGCTGGCACTGGTGCTTGACACCATGAAGTCCAAGTTTGCCTCGGTCTCTCGTTTGCTTTACTTCTTGCCGTATGCCATTCCTGTGGTTATCGGCGCTCTGATGTGGGGCTTCCTGTATTCAAAGGATATGGGACCCTTCACTTCGCTTTTTCAACTGTTCGGTATGAAGGCCCCTGACTTCCTTGCCCCGGGCAGCATCTTCGGTTCCTTGGTCAACATGGTCACTTGGCAATGGACCGGCTATTACATGGTCATTCTCTACTCCGCGTTGCAGTCGATTCCGACGGACCTTTACGAGTCCGCCCGAATCGATGGGGCGTCGGAAGTCAAGATCGCTTTGAAGATCAAGGTTCCTATGATCACCAGCTCGATGGTCATGGTCACCATCTTCGCGTTGATCGGTACGTTGCAGTTCTACACCGAGCCGATGGTCTTGAGAAACAACGCGAACTCCGCAATCCCACCTGAATATACGCCGAACATGTATGCGCAGGCTTTGGAATTCAACTACAACCAAATGAACTATGCCGCGACGGTCTCGTTCGCACTCGGCCTTCTGGTGGTCATCTTCAGCGTGGTGTTCATGGTATTGACGCGCAAGCAGTCTGGATTGGAGGACTGAGCGATGAAACAGAATCAGAATATCGATAAAGGTCAGAAGATCAACAGGGGGCATCAAATCACCGCCAAGGTCTTCATGGTGATCTGCATTCTTTACTTCATACTGCCGGTCTGGTGGCTTATCGTCGCCGCCACCAAGAACAACGCCGGGTTGTTCATGGGCACTGGCGGCCCGATGTGGTTCGACAAGCATTTCGCTTTGTGGGACAACATCAAGGAGCTCACCACTTACCAGGATGGCATCTACTGGCGTTGGCTGTTCAATTCGCTGCTCTACGCTTTGGTCGGCGGCGTCGGCGCGACGGCGTTGTCAGTTATGGCGGGTTACGGATTCGCCAAATTCCGCTTCCATGGCCGCAAGGTATACTTCAACATCGTTCTCGGTGCCTTGATGATTCCGACCACGGCATTGGTCATTCCCACGTTCATCATCATGACGAAGATCGGAATGAACGATACGATTTGGGCGGTCATCTTGCCTTCGTTGCTTTCCCCGTTCGGCACTTACTTGATGCGTGTATATTGCCAGTCTTCCTTGCCTGACGAGATGATGGAGGCGGCGCGAGTCGATGGCGCCGGCGAGTTGAGGACCTTCTTCCAGGTCTCGCTGCCGATCATGACCCCTGCAATTACCACCGTTTTCCTGCTTTCCGTGGTCAATTGCTGGAACAACTACTTCCTGCCCCAGGTTGTGCTTGCCAATACCAAGCTCTTCCCGATTACGGTGGGTCTGACTCAATGGCAGGCCAAGTCCAACGCCGGTGCCGGTGTGGAACAAGTATGGAACCTCATCACCTGCGGCGCCTTCATCTCTGTGATTCCGTTGGTTCTGGCGTTCCTCTTCCTGCAGCGTTACTGGGTCGGAGGCATCACCGCTGGAGCCGTGAAGCAATAAAACATCTGGAATAATCGCATTCGACGGGTTCTTATTGAACGTTGTCGGATGGCAGATCGTGTCTGTGCAGCCTTTTGCTGTGCAGACACGATCTTGTTTTATGGGCTTTGCCTTAGGGATGGCTGTATGCTGGATTACAGTATTATTTGACTGATGAGGGTCAGCGATTCGGACGTTTTCGTTTACATAATACAGTTGTGAAAAGGATTAGCATATGCGTTCCAGAGTGACGATTAAAGATGTGGCAAAGGAGGCAGGAGTCTCCATCAAAACCGTCTCCAATGCACTCAACGGAACTGGGAGCATGCGTCCCTCCACGCGCGAACGTGTTTTGAAAGCGATGCACAATCTGGGCTATACCGTCAACGTTTCGGCAAGGTCGCTGAAAACCGGAAGCTCGAAACTCATCGGATTGGCCGTCTTCGACTTTTTGCAGCCATTTTCATCGTATCTCGCTAATCAAGTCATCGATGTTGCAAGGGAGCGAGGTTATGGGGTCATCGTCAGTACGTATGCCTCTGGCGGTGCGGGTATTCCTTCTATCATCGAAGAGACTTATCGCCTAGGGGCGGATGGATGGATTTTCTTCACAGATACGGCATTGGCCGACAAGGCCGCGATTCTTTCCCAACCTTATCCCACAGTGTTGGCCGGCGATTACAGCGCCTATGGCAAAGCGGATTTGGTGACGATGCCCAATGTCGATGCGCTGGAAAAAACGACCGGTGATTTGCTGGATCGCGGCTATCGTTCCGTGGCGTTGGTCGGAGCTCCTGCCGATCGCGATTGGCAACGCGTACTTAATGCTAGGGAAGGTACTCAAGAGCTAAGGATCCAAGGATATGTTCGGGCGTTCGAGAAGCGGGGTCTCGAAGTTGACTGGTCGAATGTCATATCGGTTTATCCGCTTAATAGTGTTTCAGGTGTTCGAGCTGGGGATCAATTGCTGGAAGGTAATCGTCCCGATGCTGTGGTCTGTCTGGATGATGCGCTGGCGTTCGGTGTGATGAATGAGCTACAGAGACATGGATGCAGGATTCCCGAAGATATATCGGTAGTCGGCTTTGATAACGTTCCGGAAGCGGATTTTTCAACTCCCAGACTGACTACGATCGATCCGCATACTGATGCCTATGCCCGTAAAGCTGTTGAAATGCTCATCCAGCGTATTGAGGGCTATAGCGGGGAACCTCGCAGGTTTGTCTCCAGTTTTTCCCTGATTGAAAGGGAATCGACTAAAATTTAGCAATTTCACAAGCTTAGATAGTGTTGAGCTTGATGTATCGTTTCTAAAAAATGATTTCTCTCTGTTCTGAAATTCCTTACAATAGGAGACATGACCGGATATATTCCTACACTTGCCCAGGCAGACGAGCTGCATCACAAGATTGCGCCTTCTAAAGCCGCTTATGATCTTATCCATACCCATTGCGTCATCATTGCGACGATTACTCGTCAGCTGGTCCGCCGGCAGAACGCGCTGTTTGTGCGGCGTTGCACGTTGCCCGAAGATGCGCCGGAGCTTACGGGGAAGTATGAGGACGACAGCTCCTCAGATAGCGGTAGCACTGATGCCAACGAGGGTGCCGGAGGAGGTGTCACTCCGGCGGTGTTCGCTCAGAAACGCAATAATTCCAACGTTTTAGGTGCTATCAATGCTACGGTTCCACCGACGGACGGGGTGGCTGGTGGGCTTGTGCCGCCGCGTCTGCTCGACGAAAACCTTGCCGTGGTGGGGGCGATGCTCCATGACATCGGAACCTACCTCGTATTGAAACATGACGGTTCTGACGGCGAAAAGCTGCAATTCGACGGGCCGAATTACATCCTGCATGGGCTGCGCGGCTACGATTGGTTGCTTAAGCAGGGCGTGGACGAGTCCATCGCGCAATTCGCGCGCAACCATACGGGAGTAGGACTGACCCGCGAGCAGGTCGTGGCGCAGGGCTTGCCGCTTCCGCCGGCCGATTACGTGCCGATGAACCTCGAGCAGGAGGTGGTGATGGTGGCCGACAAATACAACAGCAAGTCCATTCCGCCCCGATTCCTCACCGCCGGGGCCTACGCTCGCAAAGCCCGCCGTTTCGGATCAGACAACGAGCGGCAGTGGCTTGGCTTGGTAAAGAAGTATGGCGTCCCGGACATCCCGGCGTTGGCCAAGAAGTTCGACATGAAGCTGGACGAGTAGCCGGTCTCCGACATTGTTGCGACGAAAAGCACTAAAACGAGCCGAGTTTCGTGCTTTTCATCGCAACTTCAAATACAATGCGACCAAAAGCACGGTTATGCATGCTTTTGGTCGCATTTATGGAATCAGGGAGCTGACTGCGATGTGGCGATGTCCCTGCTGCTATGCTGTCACCACTCCGGACGGGGTCGAGACGCAGCCGAACTCAGAACGAGTAAACCTTATCGGCTTTGGCCTCGTAATCGGTTGAGCTGGCGTATTCGTCCGAATCCGTGGCAGCGTTGGCATCAGCGGCAGTAGCGTCGGTCTTCGTGTCATTGGTAGCATTGGCGTCGTCGTCAGTATCGGCGTTCTCGCCGTCGGCGCTCGCCTCCGCGTTTGCATCTGCCTCAGTGTCATCGGCATTTTCAGCTGTGCCGGCATCGTCGCTTTCGCCCGTTTCCGAGCCGAAACCTGGAACCAGAACGATGACGCAGCGCTTCGGATCCTGCGCATGGGCGATGCGCGCGAGTAGGTCGAGGATGACCTTGCGGTCGCCCTCGTCGAGTCCGCCGACCGGATCGTCGGCGAGAATCACCGTGGCTTCGCAGCAGATGGCCCGTGCGATGGCCAAGCGGCGTTGGTCCACCGGCTTGAGGTCGGATACCTTCACTCCGGTGGCCGCTTCGTCGAAATCGACATATTTCAGCACATCGCGAGCCGCGACGGGTACCGGCTTGAGGAATGTGCGGCCCGAGGCACGCATGGTGAAGGTCAGGTTGGTCAGTGCGTCAAGGTCGTCGCGCAGGCTGTAGCGCTGCGTGATCAGGCCGATGCGGTGGCCGCGGATTTCGTTGGTTTCAAGTTCGAGAAGGCTCTGGCTTTTCACCATGACTTGACCGCTGTCTGGACGGTAAAAGCCTGAAGCCACTGCCAAGAAGTCGCGGCGTTGCTCGTCGTCGGCATTGGTGATGGCGTAGAGCGATCCGGCGAAGAAGCCCCAGTCGATATTGTCCAGCACGTTTCGACCGGATTCGCGATTGGTGAAGGTGACGTGGTCGAGCGCGAAAGTCGGGTTCGGCTTCAGCAGGATGTCGGCTTCGCTGATGGTCTCTTTGTCGAGGCGCGTTGAGATGGCCGTGGCCGGCTCGATGACGGGAGATTTTGCCTCGTGTGCGCTCAGCTCATCTTCTTCCTGCACGGCCAGCCTCAACGTTTCGTTGACACGTTGAGCATTGGAAGCCGCTACGTTCTCCGAATTGTCGCTGTTGGCTTTACCGTCGTCACTGGTTTTCTTGCCATCGGCCTCGTCGTTCGCCGGACCCGATTTCTTTGCATTACCTTTAGCGTTGGTGTCGGCAGTTTCGGCTTTGGTATTGTCGTTGCTGTCACCATCGTCGCTGTCAGTGTCTTCGACGTTGTCGTTTTCAGCATCGTAGGCCGTCACGTCGCTGGAAACCTGTCCGGAAGCCGCGAGGCTACCGAGGTCGAGGGCGTCATCGTCATCATCGAAGACGACATCATACTTGACCGCCGAGGTGTCCTGGGCGTCGTTCTGCGTGGTGTCCTCTGCATTGTTATTCGCGTTCTTCGGGTTTTGGGGCCCGTCGTTCATGGCTTCGTCTTTCGAATCGCTGTTCTTGCTCATGCCTGAGCCTCCGTATCGTCTTCGGATGCGTTGTCATCGTGGGTTTTGCGGTCGTCGTGAGTTTCGCTTGGTTTTCCGTCATCCTCACGATCCTTGGCGTCGGCCTCGTGGTCGTCGTCCGCATTCTCGTTGGTTTGTGCGTTCGCGTTTTCAACGGCGGATTGCGTTGCGCTGTCGGCTTTTGCATTGCCAGTAGTTGCACTGTCGACTGCCTCGCGGGTCTCGAAGATGCGCGGAACTCCGGCGAAAGCGGGCCTCAAGAAGGCGATTACGGCCAACGCCGCCACGATGGCAATGGAATACCACATCGCCATCCAGCAGGCGGATACTGCAGGCGTCGCGATTCCTTGGGCAAGTGCTTTTCCCAAAGGTTTGGCGCACAGCGCCCCGGCGATGCCGCCAATCAGAAGTCCCGGAACCGTGGGTATCAGCGTCTCCAGCGAGAACTGCCAACCCACGCGCGCCCGGGTGACACCGATGATCATGTCCATTGCAATCTCGTCGCTGCGCCGGCGAAGCGCAAACCCTACGAGCAGCAGCAGAATAATTCCGCCGCCTGCATAGAGGCCGATACGTACTTTGACCATCGTGTTGTTCAGCGTTTCCAACGGTTTGATCGTGGCGTTGTAATGGTCGAGCGTCGGCGAGCTGACTTGGTAGCCTTTCGGCAGTTTCATGGCCTTGACCGCTTGCGTGAAAGCGGTGTATTGATCGACGCTTCCGAGTTTGAAACCGACGTCGAAACGTGGGTTCAGCCAGCCTTCGGCATTGTCGCTTAACAGATTGTTGGCGGTGAGAACGGAAGGTTCGGCGTAGATGGCGTTGTCGCGGTTTTCCTTGGCCAGTTTGGCGTCGCTGCCGTGCCCGGCGGGTGCTGGGTCGGTATAGGCGTAAATGCCGCGTACCGTGAGCTTGTAAGTGTCTGATGTCATGGGATTACCGAGCGTGAGTGTGCTGCCCACATGCAGGTTGTTCTTGCGTGCAAAGGCCTGGGAGACGAGCACGTTCTTGCCGTCTTTGCCTTGGTAATTCAAGGATTTGCCTTGGTCTATCTTGAAGGATCCCCAAGGGTTGATGGTGATGCCGTCTTTGTCGTAGTAGCTGTAAAGTGTGGTCTCGCCGCCGGTTTTCTTGCTGCTCACGTCGCTTTTGCCGGCAATGGCCTTTGTCGTGCCGGCCTGCTTCATCGGCAACGAGATACCGATCGAGAATTGCGGCTGCTGCACGCCGATCTGCTGCAGCGACATGGCGTAGGTGCCGTAATCGTCAAAGGTCATGTACTTTTTCACGCTTGAGGCGTCGTCGCCTTTGAGCTTGTTTTCCATCGCGGCGGTTGGCCGGATGACGGCGATCGGTGCCTGTGCCTGATAGATTTCGCCATGTGCCTTGTCGTTGGCACTGGACACGGCGGTCGCGAAGACAACGCCGAATATCATGATTCCGGCGACGAGCAACATCAGGATGCTGCGCCATTTGTGACGTATCACTGAAGACCAGGCATTGGTTAGCACGAACATCTATTTCTCCTGTGTTTGAGGCCTGTAGTTTGCCGCGTTGAAAGCTATCCTGCCGAGCGTGACATACAGGCACCACATGTTTCCTGCCGTTTAGGCTTGCATATTTTCCGATGCTAGGCCGCAGCATAGGCAACAGACTCTAGTATATGTGCCTAAACTTGGGTGGAACGAACAAAACCTCAAGAAATGTTGAGAGTTTTCTGAGAATTCCATTTTTGAAGCGGTATTGAAGCGTTATGAGGGGATTATTTGGTGGGATTGCAGAAAATTTGGGTAAATTCGTCACACGACAGGTAGGATTATCGATAATGAATACGAAATGGAAACAGCGAATAGGCCATGCCGCGTTGCCGGTATGTTCGATTCTCGGCGTGTTGGCGGCGTTCGGTATCGTCCTGGCATGGTTCCCGAAAACGTGGGACGCGTGGAATCTGCCATTGCAAGAAATCGATGCACCTGCCCATTACTATTTCATCCGCAAGCTGCTGCGTCAAGGCATTGGGGCCGCGACCAGGCTCTGGCCCAACGATGCCTACTATCCGCCGCTGTTCCATATTATTGCCGCCGCGATCATTTCCTTCTGCAATCTCCTGCACATCAAGATCAATATCTATACCGCCTTCAATATCGTCTGGCTGACGACCTCCGGACTGGTCTGGCCGGCTGGGGTTTCGCTGTGGGCAAGCTACTGGACGCGCAAGGTCGATGGCAAATTCGTCGAAGAATGGCGTGGCCTCGAATCATCCGTCCATGTCGCTTTGAGTTCCCAGAAACGCAAGGAAAAATCCTCGAAATCAGCAAAACCATGGGTGCCGAATCCGTCCGCTTCCGTTGGCGGGGCCACGAGTCCGCAGGATGTGACCGCCGATGCCGGCAAAGCAGGGGAGTGGGATGAGATCGTCGATTCCAATGCTCTGTTCTGGCGGCCGTTCTCGTGTGCGATGATGCTGATCGTGCCCCTGCTCGCTGTCGCCTCGGCCAGCCATCCTTTCCAGATGCTGGTCTCCGGCCCACTGATCGCGTTCGGTCTGGCCACCACGCTTCTGCCGTTCTGGCTTTACGTCACCTTGCGTCTTTTCGACTCCATCGCTGATCGCTACCATATTCTGCGCTGGCTGATCCTGACCTTACTGCTTGGGCTGCTCTGCGTCTTCGCCCATCCGCGCATCGCCTTCACTTGGCTGCTGCTGATGGCGCCGTTCATGCTTATGCGCCTTCCTTGGAAAGCCATTCTCGGCGTGCTTGCGGCCGTGGTGGTCTGCGCCGTCGCGTTCTTCTTCTATATGACCGGGCACTATCATTCCTCGCGCTATGCCGACCCTTCCAGCTGGTTCCATACCTACAAGCCCAACCGCACTATTCCTGAAGCTTTACAAATATTTTTTACGGATAATATCAGCGGTGTCGTCAGCGGGTTCATGGCCGTTGTGGTCATTGTCGCCTTGGTCGTTGCGATAGCGGTGGTAGTCGGGTATATCAAGTCGAAACTGGTGGTTATCAAGTTCGATGGGCACACGGGGGACGAAGGAACCAAAGTGCTGTCGCCAAAAGCTCGGCCCTCACGATTTGCCACGCCGACGCGGATGATGACCAAGGACGCCGTGTCACTGGCCCTTGCCTTTGCTTTGGTGTGCCTGGTCTACGTCTGCTCGACCTCGCTGACCGGTTGGTTCCCCAACATCGTTGCCGGTGCCTGGTACCGCTCCGAGGCCCGCCCCTTGACGATGATTCCGTTCGCCATCATACCGTTGCTCGTCTTTGCAGTCTGCGCGGTGGTGCACCTGTTCGACGATGTTGACGAAGTGCCCAAGGCCGCGGCTCAATCCGAGAAGACGCTTGAAGTCTCGGAGGTCTCGGCGCAATCCGGTCCGCAACCCGCGGCTGAGAAAGAATCCGGAACCGCTTGGTTGAGGGATGTTGACGAAGCCTCCATCGCCTCTTCGGAGCGGCGTGCCCACGCCGATACTTCGCAGGGCTCCGGCCGCTATACGGCTGCTTTGCGACGTTCCGAACGCCGGGGCTTCGCTGACTGGCTTTCCCGCAATGGCGGGAAGGCCGTGTCTCTTATCGTATTGGCCGGGCTCGCAATTTCCTGCCAGTTCGGCAATGTGACCCGCCAGAATCTGGGGATTGCGCTTGCTTCCAACAGTGTGCTGGCCGACAAGCCGGAGAACGAGCAGCTCACCCGCGCGAAATATGTTGCGTTGAAGGAAACCGTCAAGCTGGCCGGCAACGGACCGGTGATCATCTCAGACCCGCTCAATGGCTCCATGTACGGTTCTTCAATGTTCGATGCGAATATGCTGTACCCGATTTACAACCCCATGCATGAAAAGAACGGTGCGATTTTCGGGCAAACCGAAGCCGCGTTCGATTCCGGCGATCCTGCGAAACTGATGGCGACGACTTGCCCCATTGGCGGCAAAGTGCCGAAATACTTCCTTTCGATGGGCCCTCAGGCGCCGAGTCTGCAGATGTTCACGTTCCGTCACCAATACGACACTTTCCACCGGCAGGATTTGATCGACGGCTATGTGCGCGCAGGGGTTTTGGACAAGATTGTGGACTTCGGCTACCTCGGCCCCTATGCCAAGGACTGGGCGCTTTACACCATTCAATGCGGGAATTAGTCAAGTCGCCAGTGCCTCGAAGATAGTGGACTCGCTCAGATTTTTGCGCGCGGTCCAAGGCATGGCTTGTTTATAGACGTTTATATACAATGGGAATGTCGATATGTTGATATTTGTAATACATAAGGAGACGAGATTATGGCTACATCGGTGAGCGACGCAAAAGTGCTTATTATCGTACGCAACTGGGGGATTGAGGAGACCGAGATGACCCGGCCACTGCGGGATTTGAGGGCTGCGGGGGCTCAGGTGACGTTGGCGGCGGCGGAACTTGCGCCTATCGAAACCGTGCGGCACGACCGCTATGTCGGCGAAATTGTTGAGCCGGACACCGTGTATTCGCAGGTTTCCGCCGATGATTTCGATATGCTCATTGTGCCCGGCGGCACCTGCAACGTGGACCGTTTGCGTGTTGATCCTGACGCCCAAAAGCTTGCCAAGGATTTCGCCGCTGCGGGTAAGCCGGTCGCTTCGATCTGCCATGGCGCGTGGCTTTTGGTCAACTCAGACCTGCTCAAGGGCAAGACGCTGACCGCCTGCCGTTATATCGCTGCGGACATCGAGAACGCCGGCGGTAAGTACGTCGACGAGAAAGTTCATGTCGACGATGCCAACGGATGGAAACTCATCACCTCCCGCAAGCCCGCGGATTTGGATGCGTTTGTGGACGCGATCAAGGAAGCGCTCAGAGAGTAAACAATTCCTTCGCAGCACGCAATCGAAAATATGATTGTTCAAGGTGAGAGTGCTGTGAAGACGCAGTATTGAAGCGTTTTAGAAGCGGTAACGGGCTTTAGTGCTGCGGAATCGTTATTTTTGAAAACAGGAATGGCGATATGCCGGTGATCCAGATTGACCTTTTCCGTAGTTTTGGAGCAGGGAAGATTAAAGATCAATGATTATCGGTTCCGTGCTGTGAAATCAACTGTGTTCGGTGTTTTACCAACGTAGCGGATTGATTTATACCTATATGCTATTGGTGGTTTCGGGAAATGGCATATAAAACGGCTGTGATGACGATATTGCAACGTCATCACAGCCATTATTGATTCCGAGAGAGATTGTCGGCCGGTGGCTTTCTCTGTTTAGAACAGCGAGCGGAGAATATCGGCGAACTCGATGACGAGGGCGGCAAGCAGCACGCCGAAGGTCATCGTCGCGCCGATTGCCGTGCCCGTTGCCATGTTGGCGGAACCGGCTTGGCCGGCGGCGAGAATGGCGGAAGCAATGGAGGTGCCGACCGCGCCTGCGAACTGCTGGGCGGTATTGAAGATGGCGTTGCCCATGCTCTGCTCGTGGCCGCTCAGATGCGAAAGGCCGGTGGTCATGATGTTGCCTGAGCTCAGTCCGATGCCGAGCATGTAAAGCAAGTAGAATCCGGCTGCCGCGCCGCTGGAAAGATGGTGGCCGAACGCGAAGAAGCAGATCATCGCGATAATAGCGCAGGCTCCACCGAAAATGAGCGGCGGCTTCGGGCCGACGGCATCATAGACACGACCGCCAAGCAACGCGAGAACCGCGCCGAGCGCAGCGCCGGGCAGCAGAGTGAGGCCGGCGATAAGCGGTGAGGAGTCGTCGGCGAGCTGTAGATAGTTCGGCAGGATGAAGGCCAGACCCAGTGAAATGGCCTGCAGCAGGAAGAACGCCAGCACGAAGCCGGAGAAGCGCAGGTTCTTCAAGGTACGGATGTCGATGATCGGGGCATCGATCTTGAGCTGACGCATGCAGAAGATGACCAAAGCGATGATGCCGACGACGATGGTGCCACCGACCTGGATGCTCAGGATCGGCTTGGTAGTCATGGCACTGAAGCCGAAGATGAGGCCGGCGAATGTGATGGCAATCAGGGCGATGCTCAGGATGTCGAAGTTGACGTCGCGGATCTTGCTCTTCTGCTGGATGCAGGCGATGCCCAGCACCAGTGAAATGAGCACGACCGGCAGTAGGCAAGCGAAGATGACGCGCCAGCTGGTGTTGGAGACGACGATGCCGCCAAAGGTCGGGCCGATGGCCGGAGCGACCGCGGTGAGCAGGGTGCCGAAGCCCATCATCAGGCCGATTCGCTGAGGAGGCACGGTTTCGAGAATGATGTTGAACATCAGCGGCAGCGCGATGCCGGCGCCGATGCCCTGGATGACGCGGCCGGTGACGAGCAGCTCGAAGTTGGGTGTGAAAATCTCGATGATGAGGCCGGCGAGGAAAGAAAGATTTGCGACGATAAAGAGCGACTTGGTGCGGAAACGGGACTTGAGCATCGCGCTCAGCGGCACGACGATGGCGATGGTGAGCAGGTTAGCCGTCGTCACCCACTGCACGGTTTCGGTGCTGATGCCGAATTCCTTCATGAGCGTCGGGAAGGTGACGTTCATCGCGGTTTCGACGGTCACGCCGCTCAGCGAAAGCAGGCCGGCCGCGATGACGGCGCCGAAGACTTTCCCGGGGATTTTCGCCGGCTGTGTGACGGTTGTTGTTTGCGTGTTCGATGTCATAGATGGTGACTTTCTTAAGGTGTGTTGAATATTCAGTGTTTTGTTATTGCTCAAAGTATCTATTTGGCCTATGTTGGCGCGCCAAGAGGGTCGAATTTTGATGATTTGGCTCTCAATCTTTATTTTTTGGGCCTCTTGGCGCGCCAAGATCACTGATTTTGGAAGATATGCGTGCAATTCTTCCAAAAATGGGCTTCTTGGTGCGCCAAGAGGTACAAAATACGCAGATTTATGATGGATGAGTGTGATGTTGCATGATTTCGGCTTTACGCGGTGTCAATGTTTATCTTGATAGAGTAGCTGATGCTACTTTGATTAGCGAGGAGGCTCTGATTCGACGTAGGGGTCATCATCGTGCTCGCGACCGAAAAACGCCAACATTTCCTTGAACTCGGCGATTGGCGCGGGAGAGAAGCGGCGCTCGAACTCGCGTTGCTCGTTATCGATATAACCGTGGATAGCCTCGACGCTTTGCTTGGCGCGCGAGGTGAGTTTCACCTTCTTGCAGCGGGCATCGTCCTCCGCTTGTTCGCGCGTGAGCAAACCGCGAGCTTCCATGCGTTGCAGGGTCACCGTGACGGTGGAGCGCTGGATGTGGAACTCCTCTTCGATGGCGTGCTGGGCCACCTCGCCGCCCGGCTGCGAACTCATGAAGTTGATGACGGCCATCTGCACTTCGGTGAGCCCGTAGCGTGCCGCGAAGCGCCCGAGCTGCTGCGACATCGCGCTCGAGGACTGCTGCAGCAGACGCCCGTAGTTTTCCGGCCGCCCGTCCGGTGTATCGGTCATATTCTTCTTGCCTTCTCGACAGTCGAGCCGCTGAAATCGACCCGACAAAAAATTAATTCGTTAGCTAACTAACAAATAATATCGAGGGTCAGGACATTAGTATTGTGTAATCGGTTTTACGATCTGAGCACCGAGTCGCAGTGCCGTTTGACGCCTGCGCCAATGCGGTTGACGAGTTCTTTGCGCGCGTTGGCCGAGCTGCTGTTTGGCATTCTGAACGATTCCGGCGAAATCTTAAGTTTGACGACATCGGTGAGTGCGATTTTCGCGGTGCCGTTGAACGTATCAGATAGGATTTCAGCATAATGCTTCAGCAGTCCAGCGATGAGTTCCACGTCGAGTTTGGTGCCTTGGCAGAGCCTGAGCCAGTGCTTGAGCTCGATGCGCTCGTAGTAGTATTCGTCGCCGTTGTGCCAATTGGGTTGTGAAGAAGATAATTCCAACAAACGCTTGCGAATAATCGCTTCTGAAATCCGGTGAAGTTGCTCTGGTCGTTTCAGCTCATCCAAGTGTTCTTCGTCGACAAATTGGATTCCGCCAGCGCAATCAAGCCCTACCGCAGAAAGTAGCGAAAAGGATTGCAGAATAGTCGCATTTTGCAAAAGTAGCTATCCTGCTGCATTTTATCGAATGTTTCGAATTCGGCACATCACCAAAATGCTTGGAAATCAAAGCATTTGAGAATTGTTCGGTAATCCGCGCATTTTCGGGTTGTTTGTTTTATCGAATAATAAGTGGATAAAAGCTATGGGCTTCAGCTTGCGATTTCCCGAGACCTTACTTTTTTAGCCACTTGTCACCGTGAGCGCGCAAGCCGTTGAAAATCGAACGGCCGCCGATGAAAATGACGTTGAAGACGGCCCAGAGCAGGACCATGCGGGTGGTGGAGCTGGGGTTGTAGGCGCCGTCGATGAAGTTCAGCACGAGGACGAGCGGCAGGTAAACGATGGTGACGATCGTACAGGTGACGGCGAGATATTTGTAGTCGCCGGCACCGATGAGGATACCGTCGAGCGCCCACATCCAGCCAGAAAGCGGCAGGAAAACCGCCACCACAATCATGCCGATGACGATGAGGTGCTGGATGGCTATGTTCGGGCTGAACAGGGGAGCGGAGACGAAGCCCAGCAGCACAAGTGCAATCCCGATGCCGATACCACCATAAAGTCCCGCACGCGCCGAAATCTGCGTCATCTCGCGCGCGCGACCGTAACGTTTGGCGCCGATTTCCGTGGCCACCAGCGCCTGACCGGAGATGCCGATTGCATCGAGGATGTTCAGGACGAAATTCCAGCTGGAATTGACGGCCTGGTAGGCGGCGAGCACTTGTGTGCCCATGTGCGTAGCGAGCACGACGGTGGCCACCAGGCAGATACGCAGGGCGAGCGTGCGGATAAACAGCGGCAGGCCATCGGCAGCCGTGGCAGTAATGCCGGAAATTCGTGGAGCTAGTGAAGCGCCGGCGTCGTGCGACCATTTCAGTGACGGAATGACCAAGTAAATGCCCATGAACCACTGCGCGATGAGCGTTGCCAGCCCGGAACCCATAATCCCCATGCCAAGCCCGAAAACGAACAGAAAGTCAAGCGCGGTATTGAGTGCCGCGCCCAGAACCGCGGCGACAAGCGTGATGCGCACTTTCTTGAGCCCGCGGAAAATACCGTTGGCTGCATAGACCAACAACATTCCCGGAAGTCCGAAAATGACGGCTTGCAAGTAAATCGTCGCGTTGTCGAGCACTTCGCCGCGCGCTCCCATCAGCGAACATAGCGGCCGTGCTCCCATAAAGAACGCCGCCGAAATAACAACGCCAATAATCAACGCCAGCCAAAGTCCGTCGACCCCAGTCTCAAGCCCCTCACGTTTGCGCCCGGCCCCCATCAGTTGCCCGACGCGCGAGGTAGTGCCGTAAGCCAGGAAGTTGCACAGCCCGGCGACGGTGAGCAGCACCGTGGAGCCGATGGAAAGCCCGGCCAGCGCGGTGTCGCCGATGTGCCCGACGATGGCCGTGTCGATCAGGACGAACAGCGGGTCGGCAATGAGCTGACCGAAGGTAGGAATCGCCAGAGCGAGAATCTGACGGTTGATGCGTTTGCGTTCGGCCCGGTCGTAGCTCGGTGTTGCGTCTGCAGATTGCTTATTGGTTTGTGCTCTGTCCGAGGATTGCGCGTAAGAGATTGTGTTGTCTGTTGTTTGGCGGTTGGTCACGCTGTCGTCCGCCGCTTGGTCGGCGCGATTATTCTCGTTTGTCGCTGGGGTTTTGGTCACTATACTGATTCTCTGGATTCTTGGTTTCAAGTATTTCGGTTGCCATTGTAACGGCGCCAAAGATCAAACGCCAGTATTGATTCAGTTCTCTTTTAAGGGCATAAAGAAGGGCTGCGCAACGTCAGACGATGCGCAGCCCCTCCTCTCGGATTATTGAGTTATGGCGCTATTGGCGGCTCCTTTATTGATTGGTATCTGTTGCGAGCTGATGGTCTTGCTCGCCTGCGCCGGTAGTTATAGGTGTTGCACAGACGGCAATTAGAATCAGCAAGATAAGCGGCCAGATTGAATCCGTTCCTTGTGATCGGCTGTATGGCGGTATTCGGATTGGCCTCGTTTTAGGTGTCGCCCTTGTAGACGGCATGGAAGGCAGGATTTACAAAGTCTGATTGTCGTTCTTCAGTTTCTGCCGGTGTCATTGTTAGACACCGGCACCACTTGCGCCGTCACAATCACGGCGATACAGAGCGCTGTTTTCATGATCTTGCGCATTTTCTTTCCCCTCCGTTTTCGAGTAAGTAAAATATGGCAATTAATAAATAAATGCCGTATTCTCCCCCTAAGAAAAGGACAATAATACTTATGTTGGACGAATAAATAAACGTTTTAACCAAGCTCATATAGCTTTTCGTGGACAATTTTAGTCATTTTGTCGTTGTGGCTCGATTGCGTTAGAAAATACAAGAAAAACAGGAATGCGATTGTCGGTGCTACATTGAGGGTTGTGGCGAATCGCCGACTGGCGTACTTGTGCTCCGGAATGCGGGTTCGGCGCGATCAAGCGGCGGCGCGAATGTTCAGCGCGGTATGGTAGTCCTTATTATTATGTTGCGCCACGCGCTACACTGATGTTTCGCTGTATGCTGTGGGTAAGTGGTAATTAATATGACGAACGTAACCTCGAAACGTGAAGGAGCGGTTATGGCGGCTGGTAAGAAACTTGTCATCGTGGAGTCTCCGACCAAGGCAAAGAAGATTGGTGGCTACCTTGGCAAGGACTACACGGTCATGGCCTCCGTCGGCCATATCCGTGACCTCGCGCAGCCTAGCCAGGTGCCGGCTTCCAAGAAGGCGAAGTTCGGGCGGTTCGGTGTGGATGTCGACGACGGCTTCGAACCGTATTACATCGTAGGGCCGGAAAAGAAGAAAACCGTCACACAACTCAAAAACGCACTGAAGGATGCCAGCGAACTCTACCTCGCGACTGATGAGGATCGCGAAGGCGAGGCCATTGCGTGGCATTTGGTGCAGACGCTCAAGCCCAAAGTGCCGGTGCACCGCATGGTTTTCCACGAGATCACGCCGTCTGCCATCAAGGCCGCCGTCGGCAAGACGCGCGATGTGGACGCCAACATGGTCGACGCGCAGGAAACGCGCCGCGTGCTTGACCGCTTGTATGGCTACGAGCTTTCCCCGGTGCTTTGGCGCAAAGTCGGTCCGGGTCTTTCCGCTGGCCGTGTGCAGTCCGTTGCCACGCGTCTGATCGTCGAGCGCGAACGGGAACGCATGGCGTTCGTGCGCTCGCCGTATTGGGACGTCATCGCCAGGCTTTGTGCGCCTGACGCGCAGGGTGAGAACGTCGATTTCGAATCGCGAATGGTCTCGCTGGGCGGTTCACGGCTGGCCACTTCGCGCGATTTCACCTCCACCGGTGAATTGACTGCTGCTGCGCAGAAAGACAATGTCTGCCAGCTTGACGAGGCACAGACCAAGGCAATTGCCGAGACTTTGGAACATGCGCCATTCACCGTGGTGTCGATGGAATCCAAGCCGTACCACCGCCGTCCGGTGCCGCCGTTCACCACTTCGACCATGCAGCAGGCCGCCGGGAACCGTCTTTCGATGAGCTCGCGTCAGACCATGAGGGCGGCGCAGGGACTCTACGAAAACGGTTTCATCACTTATATGCGTACCGATTCCGTGACGCTTTCGCAGGAGGCCATTGCCGCCGCGCGCGAATCCGTCACGAAGAATTTCGGGAAAGAATATCTTTCCGACAAGCCCAAGCAGTATGCCACGAAGACCGCGGGCGCGCAGGAAGCTCACGAATGCATCCGTCCTGCCGGCTCGAAGTTCCATGATCCGGCCGAACTGGCTACCAAGGTACCGCCGGATCAGCTGAAGCTCTACACCCTGATTTGGCAGCGCACGCTGGCCTCGCAGATGGCCGATGCCACTGGTTTCACCGCCACCGTGCGACTTTCGGCACCTGCCGGCGAGCGTGGGGAAGCCATCTTCCAAGCTTCCGGCACCGTCATCGAATTCCCTGGGTTCCTCAAGGCTTCCGGTTGGCCGCGTCGTTCGTCCGGGTCGTCTGCACCTGCCAAGGCGAAGGATAGCAAGGCAACCGCCAAATCCGGCAAGTCCGAAGAAAACGAGGCACTGCCGCCGATGAAAACCGGTGAAGTGCTCAACGCCACATCGGTCAGCGCTGACGGCCATGAAACCCAGCCCCCGGCCCGCTATACCGAGGCGTCCCTGGTCAAGACGCTCGAAGCCAAGGAAATTGGCCGCCCGTCAACCTACGCCAGCATCATTTCGACGATTATTGACCGTGGCTATGTCTACGAACGTGGCAGGGCGCTGATTCCTTCCTGGTTGGCTTTTGCAGTGACCAAGTTGCTTGAAACGAACTTCCCGAAGTATGTCGATTACCAATTCACCGCTGATATGGAAAACGGGCTCGACAAGATCGCCCAAGGCAAGGAAACCAGCAAGGAATGGCTCACACGCTTTTATTTCGGCGACGGCAAGGACGCGGCGAAATCCCAGGACGAGGCGCATGAAGGCCTGCAGCAGCAGGTCGCGCAGCTTGGCGACATCGATGCCCGTGCTATCAACACCATTGAGATTGGCGACGGTCTGCAGGTGCGTGTCGGCCGTTACGGCCCCTATCTTGAGGACACAAAGAACTTGGACGCCGAGGGCAATCCGAAGCGCGCCTCGATTCCCGAGACAATGGCACCTGATGAGCTGACCATCGAAGCCGGTCACGAACTTATCAAGAACAATGCCGGCGGTCCGCGCGTGCTTGGCAAGGACCCGGCAACCGGCGGTACGGTGGAAGTCCGTAGTGGGCGGTTCGGCCCATACGTTGCGCTGATTTCTCCTGAGGCCGAAGCTGGAATGAAGGCTGAACGCGAGGCTAAGGCTGCTGCGGCGAAGGCTGCGGAAACCGCTGGTAGTGCCGCCGATGGAAAGAATTCTGCAAAGTCGGCCAAGACTACCAAGACACGTGCCAAGAAAACTGCCAAGTCCGCGGTTCCCAAGCCCAAGATGGCGTCGCTGTTCAAGACGATGAGCCCGGATACGGTCACGCTTGACGATGCCCTGAAGCTCCTGAGCCTGCCACGTGAAGTCGGCAAATACGACGAGACAGATGCCAAAACCGGTGAAACCAGCGAGGTCGTCGTCACCGCGAGCAATGGACGTTACGGCCCCTACCTCACCAAGAAGAGTGCGGACGGTAAGTCCGAGACGCGTTCGCTCGGCAGTGAAGATGAATTGTTTACCGTTGACTTGGAGAAGGCCAAGGAGCTCTTTGCCCAGCCAAAGTACGGTCGCGGGCGCGGCAGGGGAGCGGCCAAGCCACCGCTGCGTGATCTCGGCGCTGATCCGGAGAACGGCAAGAACGTGACCATCAAAGATGGTTTCTACGGTGCCTATATCACCGACGGTGAGACCAACCGCACCCTGCCCAAGCAGTACACCCCGGAGTCCATTGACCCGGCCACCGCTTTCCAGCTGCTTGCCGAAAAACGAGCCGCCGGCCCGACGAAGCGTCGTGGTCGCCGTAAGACAACGACCCGCAAGACCACCGCGCGCAAGTCAACGTCTGCTAAAAAGACGACAGCGCGTAAGGGCACCAGAAAGACCACGACCCGCAAGTCGGTTGCCAAGAAGTAAGTCCAAGAGTCTGCTGATTTGTCATTGTATCCCCTTCCTGTTGGCTCAGGGCGGGATACGTTGTTATAGAGCGGATCAGCTAGTGCAGATTAGCTGGTGGGATCAGCAATGTCGGGAAGCGCTGAAAAGTGGATAATCTGTACTGGCAACCGACGAATGTGGATGATTGGCCGAATATTTGACTGATAGCTCGCAAATGTGAATAGACGATGACTTTCGGTACCCCTGAATGTGGATAACTAACCGGCGTCGGCCGCGACACGCCTGAAATGTGGATAACCCCTATCGTTCGACCACAGTGCCCCGTTTTTCCACGGTAATTTGCTGTTTTGTGCTTCTATGGAATCAAAGGCGATTTCAGTCGGACGAAAGGAGTGGAACATGGCACATTCAGCGTCGTTGGATAATAACGGCAAGAGAAGACCCGCCGGCAAACGAAGGCCCGTCGATAGGCGAAGCGCTGCTGGTAAGAGCATATCTGCAAAGGCAAATAAATGGTTTTCCAATGGTGACAACACGTCCAATCTATCTGATTGCGCTGGTGCTCGCGGCACTTCTCGTCCTCCCGCTTTTCCGCTACAATTGGCGGTATTGCAGGAGGAAAGGAGGTGCAAAATGCAATGTGACGACCTTTTTGAGATGGACGGCGTTCGGCTTGGCTATACCGAAGATACCGTTACGATTACCGAAGTCGACTACAACCGCAAGGCGGTGTTCGACAACAAGGGAAATCTTCTTTCTTCGAATTTTCCCGATGATTTCATGCCTTTTCTCTTGAATTATTACAAGTTGAATTATGACCTGGTGCAGGGCTCCCGCGAAGACGATAAGGAGTTCGGCGATGACTGAAAAATTTATCATTAAAGGTTACGAAATTTCATTCAACGTCCATGATGGAGACCATGGGGTTCATGTGCATGTTTCTCAAGGACGAGACAGAGATATGGCAAAGTTTGTGCTGGGCAGGAACGATGATGTGGTGCTGTCGCACAACAGAGGAAAGATTCCGCAGAAAATCCTGAAGAAGATTAGCAATGATTTGGCTCGTAGGCATGCGTTTATCGTCAGTGCTTGGGACAGAACATTCGGAGATCATCATTTCGATCGATGATAGAATCCGATGCGCACATAAGATAGATATTGAAAGCCGGTTGAACTGGAGGTCTGGATTCGTTCGGACTTAAGAATATTGCGCTCTGACGTAACGACTGAGCGTTCTGACAGATTGTTTTAAGCAGGATTGAGGATTATGAGTGGGGTGTTTATTTCGTTTGAGGGCGTCGACGGCGTGGGGAAGACCACACAGGTCGAACGACTGAAGCGCTACGTCGAAGAGCTGGGACGTGAGGTTGTGGTCACTCGCGAGCCGGGCGGTACAAAACTGGGCGTGGACTTGCGGCAGCTGTTGCTGCACGGTGGGGATATCGCGCCGCGCACCGAAGCGTTGCTCTTTGCCGCCGACCGTGCCCAGCACGTCGCCGAAGTCATCAGGCCGGCGCTCGCGCGTGGGGCCGTGGTCATTTCCGACCGTTACATCGATTCATCTCTGGCCTATCAGGCAGGCGGGCGCGAGCTGACGCAGGAAGAAGTGCGGAACCTCAGCCTCTGGGCGACGAATAACTTGCTGCCGGAACGTACGTATCTGCTGGATATGGATCCTGAGGCTTCGCATGGCCGACTTGACCACAGCGAGGACCGTATGGAATCGGCCGGCGGCGGGTTTCAGGAGCGCACGCGTCAGGCGTTCCTTGATTTGGCGGCGCATGAGAAGTCGCGGTTCAAAGTCATTGATGCTTCGAAGCCGATTGATGAGGTGTGGAGCCAGATTCGCACCGATGCCGATGATTTGTTGGCGGATTGGTCGTGTGGGCTTTAGACATCCGGCAGAATCCGGTTGGTAAAATTTTGCAATGCATAATGCATTTGTTCTATTGCAAGATGGCTAAGTGGAACATTGAAGAAATGTAACCGAATTGCCTATCGTCGGTGGGCAATAAGGTGGGTTTAACAAAACCAGTGGAGGAACAATGAGCGTATGGGACTCGATCGTCGGCCAGGAGCAGGTCGTCTCGCGGCTGCGTGCCGTCGCTTCTGGCGACCCCAAAGCCATCGCTCAATCGTGGCTGATTTGTGGCCCTCCGGGATCCGGCCGGTCCAACGTCGCACGTGCGTTTGCAGCTGCGTTGGAAAGCCCGAGCCATGGTCTGAGTGACGAACCCGAACGTTCCAGCGAGCAGATACTGGCTGGAACACACCCCGATGTCACCATATTGGCGACGAACAAGGTCACCATCGGCATCGACGAGGTCCGCGACCTGATCGAGACCTCCGAGCAGACCCCGAGCATCGCCCCTTGGCGAATCATCATCATCGAGGATGTAGACCGCATGCTCGAGCGCACCACCAATGTACTCCTCAAAGAGATCGAGGAGCCTAGTCCGCACACCATTTGGCTCTTATGTGCTCCTAGTGCCGAGGATGTGCTGCCGACCATCCGCTCCCGTACACGCGTCATCAATCTTGCCGTGCCGTCAACGCAATCGGTAGCCAAGTTCTTGGAAACGCAGGAGCATATCGAGCCTAAACTTGCCGCGCAGTGTGCGCGTCTGGCCGAAGGCCATATCGGGGTGGCCAAACTCTATGCCACTGACGAACGAGTGCGCAGTGACCGCGCCGAACTGGTCTCCGGCGTGCTTAACATGAGCAAGGCTTCAGACGCAGTGTTGCTGGCAGGCCAACTCATCGACAATGCCAAAGCTCAGGCGCAGGCCGACGTCGAAGAGAAGGCAGGGGCGCAGGAAGCCGAATTCCGGCGCATCAACGGCCTAGGTGAAAAGGACCGAATTCCACCGCAGCTTCGTGGCGCCTTCAATCAGATCGGCAAGAAAGCCGACATCAAGCGCCGGGCCACCAGACGTAGCCGCGATGTCCTCGACCGCGACCTGAATACGATTTCCAGTGTTTACCGCGATGTTTCGATACTCCAAAACAACGCCGAAGACTCGGCCGGGCTGATTAACAAGGAGAAGCGTTCTTCCCTCGTCAACCTTGCCGAGCGCCTGACCCGCCAAGGCGTGGTCAACCGTCTCGAATCCATATCCGTCGCCCGTCGTCGTCTCAACGGCAATGGCAACCAGACGCTTCTTTTCGAAGCGCTGTTCTGCGCGCTGTTGGCGTAATCTGGCGTGATGGAAATAGCCGGTTTCACGACTGGCTAGACCAATGAAACTTAGCTGACTGGTTGTCAGCCAAGGTTGCCCAAACGTAGCTACCTCTCTGTTTTTATGTGTTTCACAGCGTTGGAACGGCTGGTAAAGCAATGTTCACTATTGATTAAGTGGCGGATGCTTTTCGTCACAAGCCTGAGGGATACTTGAACCATGAAGATTTCAGCAGATTTTACTACTATTCCCGACGATTTTACCGGGGCAGCGGCACCCGAATACAAGATAGACGGCACACCGATCGTTTCGTTCCCGTTCTACATCGACGAAGTGCAGGCTAATATGCACTACCTGCATTGGCAGCTGACCGATCCTGATTCGATTCCGGTCTGCGGCTTCGAGTGGATTCACTGGTCGGCCGCCAACGTGCCGATCGACGCATTGATGTTCGATTTCAACGATTCCCATGCCCTGCAGATTCCACCGGACTTCTCGCGCCAACTGCCGACGATGATTCCCGAGGCCGCGCAAGGCCGCACAAGCGCCGCCAGCAAGTTCGTCGGTTCGAGCAATCCTGCGGTGACGATGCGCTACAACGGCCCGACCCCGCCCGACAAGCCCCACGGCTATGTGCTGCACGTCTGGGCCACCGTCAATCCGCTGCCGGACATCCGTCAGGGCTTCTGGCTCAACGATTTGTACCATAAGATTCTTGATCATTCTGGCCCGATGGACGACGCCGAGATCACCTTCATCGGCAATCCGACGAAGTAAACGGTTCCAGAGCACTCGAATATTTTTTCATTGTGCCATCTTTCCCTCAAATTCTATGTTTTTGACACCTCTTGGCGCACCAAGTACCCCGTTTTTTGAAGATTTGTCGTTAATTTGTCGTTTTTAGGGCTTCTTGGCGCACCAAGTTCCTCTGTTTTCGAGGATTATCCTCTCATTCTTTGGTTTTGCGGCTTCTTGGCGCGCCAAGAGCCTTAATAAGCAGAGAATGGAGGCGGCCGGAGGGAAGAGTACTGCGGTAGTAATGGCGACAGGGAGTAGCGAGGTACCATCGCTATTATCATTGATACTAGGATTCACTATTTATTCATTGGAAGGAACAACAACCATGGCATGCACCACCATTCTGGTCGGCAAGGACGCGAGCTATGACGGCTCGACCATCATCGCGCGCAACGAGGATTCAGCGAACGGGGAGTTCAACCCCAAGCGTTTTGTCGTCACCAAGCCCGCTGACCAGCCTCGCCATTATCGCAGTGTGCTGAATCGTCTCGATATTGAACTTCCCGACAACCCGTTGCAATACACGTCGTTGCCGAACGCTGACACCAAGGACGGTGTCTGGGGTGAAGCAGGCTTCAACGAGGCGAACGTGGCCATGAGCGCCACCGAGACGCTCACCACCAACGAGCGCGTCATCGGCGCCGATCCATTTGTCGAGTTCGAACCGGCCAAAGGCAAGAAGGGTGAGCCGGACTATGTGCCGGAAGTTGCCGGCGGCATCAGCGAAGAGGATTTCTTGACCATCGTTCTGCCGTATATCAAGACCGCTCGTGAAGGCGTTCAGCGCCTCGGTTCGTTGCTTGAGCAGTACGGCACCAACGAAATGAACGGTGTCGCCTTCAGCGATGTCAATGAGATTTGGTGGCTTGAGACGGTCGGCGGTCACCATTGGATCGCCAAGCGCGTGCCTGACGAGGCCTACGTCACCATGCCGAACCAGCTGGGTATCGACGAATTCGACCTTGAAGACGCGTTGGGCGAGCAGGAGAACTGCATGTGCTCCGCCGACCTTAACGAATTCATCGAGGCCAACCATCTCGACCTCGCCGTCGAGGCCACCACCCCATTTAATCCGCGCGACGCGTTCGGTTCGCACTCCGATTCCGACCACGTCTACAACACCCCGCGCGCCTGGTACATGCAGCGTTTTCTCAACCCCTACGACGAGGTCTGGGACGGCCCGGACGCTGACCATACCCCGGAATCCGACGATATCCCGTGGGCCCGTCAGCCCGAGCGCAAGGTCACTATCGAAGATGTCAAGTATGTGCTGAGCTCGCATTATCAGGGCACGCCTTACGATCCCTACGGCCACCTCGGAAACGAGCATACGCGCCACATGTACCGCTGCATCGGCATCAACCGTCAGAGCCAGCTTTCTGTAATGCAGATTCGTCCGTACCGTCCGCAGTCTGACCGCGCCATCCAGTGGGTTTCCTACGGTTCGAACCCGTTCAATGCGCTGGTGCCGTTCTACCCGAACGTTGACGCAACGCCGGCCTACCTCGAAGCGACCACGACCCGCGTGACTTCCGAAAACCTTTACTGGGAGAACCGCATCATAGCGGCCCTGTGCAACTCCGCGTTCGCCGAAACCTCCAACGCCATCGAGCGTTATCAGGAACTGACCGGTGGCATGGGCCATCGCATGGTCGCGGCCACCGACGAGCAGATTGCTCGCCTTGGCGGTGACAAGGAGGCCAGTGCCGAATCCATGGCCCGGGCCGAGCTTAACGCCGGCAATCCTGAAGGCGATGTCGAGCCCATGGAGCCAGACCAGATCATTGCCGCCACCCGCAATGCCGAAGTCCGCGAGATTCTGCGCGCCGCCAACCAGTCGATGGCCGACCAGATCAAGAAGGAGACCGACGCTCTGCTCGATACTGTGCTCTACACGGTCTCGATGAAGATGGCCAACGGCTTCAACCGCTCCGACAACTAAAGCATCGGCTCTTGCGACGATTCGTTTGTGCCCTTAACCCATGCCGAACTTCGAGTTTCCGTAAGGTTAGGGGCACAATTTTGGTTTTTGCCTTTAGCGCTTTAATGCTTGTGCGGCTGCCTTTTAGCGCAGGGTTAGGGGCAGATATGACTAATGCCGTATTGGTCTTGACCCATCAGCTGCTAATCTTGCTTGGCTTCTTATTGATCGTCTGTTATAAAAATTAATTCTGGCCGTGCTGCAACTTGCGGGCGCGGCTGCTGATAGGCTTTGGGTATTGGTTGCAGTTTTATCGGCACAGTCGGTTTATCGCGCTGGCTGTGTATCAGTTTTGATAGAATTCCGTAACTTTAAATAGTTCTTACGTGTTCCGAAAGCAGGTACAGCATGGCTCTGATCGATCAATTCACCACCCAATATGGACTGGTCAAAAAAATCGATGCGTTCGGTTATCTCGATTATTTGAAGAATCACGCCGATGAGCCACGCAAACACGGCAAAGTCGTGCTCGTTACCGCCGATACACCGCTGAAGGCCTCTCGCGGCGAAGGCAAGACCACCACCACCATCGCGCTGATCGACGCGTTGCGCGCGCGCGGCATCGACGCGACCGCCGTGCTGCGCCAGCCGAGCATGGGCATCACTGCGGCCGGCTCCAAAGGTGGTGCTTCGGGCGGCGGTAAGTCCTCGCTTTCGCATCCCGAGTTGATTGACTGGGGCCTGTGCGGCGAAATGGCCGCCATCGAAAACGCGCAAAACCTGCTGGTTTCCTTCGCGGAGAAGGCCATTGACGATGGGCTTATCGACACGATTCTGGTACCGCGCGTCTCGGAAGTGCCGTCGCGTTCGCTGCGCCAGATTGCCGTCGACCGTGGCAAGGGCAACGTTCCCGAGCGCGTGGTGCTGACCCCGACCTGCGAGCTGATGCAGATCGTTGTACTTTCCCATTCCATGGACGAGATTGCCGAGCGCGTCTCGAAAATGGTCGCCGGCACGAAGGATGGCAACCCCGTCACCTTCGGTTCATTTATTGATTTGTGGCGTATCACTGGCATCCTCGGCGATGCGGTGAAGCCCGCCCAGACCGAGACGGTCAACGGCTCACCGGTCTACGTGCACTGCGGCCCATTCGCCAACGTCTCGCTGGGCATCCCAAGCTTGGTTTCGGTGGAAATGGCCTGTGCGCTGCACGATGTCGTGGTGGTCGAAGCTGGGTACGGTGCCGATGCCGGCGCTCAGAAGTGGCTTGACATCGCCTGCCGCGAGTTTGGTGCAGAATGGCCGGCGGCCGCTGTGGTGGTCACCCGTGCTTCGACCTGGCGCGACGATCCGAAGCTTGCCTGGCGTTACCCGTTCCACGTCCATCGCCTCGAAAACCTTGGTATTCCGACGTTCCCGTTAGTCAATCTCTGGGACGGCGAGGACGATCAGATCGATTCCCTGCGTGACACCGCGAAATCATTGGACTTCCGCAATCCTATCATCGGCAATCTCTTCCGTGACGGTGGCGAGGCCTTGGCCCCACAGCTCGATGGATTTGTGGGTGCGCTCGATTCGACGAATAACGTCGCCAACGCCAATGCAGCCAACGCTCCCGCAGATTCCGCCGATCCGGAGGCTGCCAACAATCGTGCCAGCCACAAGGGCATGGGTTTGGTCGAAGACGTGAAATGGATTGCCGACAATGCTTACGGCGTCCCGGCCGAACGTGTGCTGACCAAAGTCGGTTTCGCCGAATCCCTGGCCGCCGCGACTGAACTGTGCAACGGCGTCGGCACAAGCATCGACGACCTTGCGGTGGTTGCGGTGAAGTCCCCGGCAACGATGACCGACGACGATTCCGCCGCAGCTGACGAGCGCACCGTAACACTCAAAAAAGTCGAGCCGCACCTCGGTGCTGGCGTGGTGCAGGTCAACCTCACCACCTCGCTCACTACCCCGATGCCGAAGATCGTCTGAGGCCGCCGTATGGCTGGAAACGACGAGAGTGACGGGACTGATAAGGGCAGCGTTATTGAAAGTAATACATCAAGTGGTACGGTCGGCAATAATGACAACAGTGCCGACAGAAATACTGCTAATACCTCCGAAAACGAAACTCGCATCGGCCAGACCACACGGGACGCCGACAGCACTTCGCTGAGCGCCGACCAGCGCGCAGCCATCTCCGGCCTTGCCAAAGACAACGTCTACGTCAAGCAGTCCAAATGGACCACGTTCCGACAGCTTCCCGCCGGACAGAAGGGCTCATTTTTCGTCCAGCATTTTCTGCTTGGTACCGTTCTGGTCGTCGTCGCCCTCGTCGTCGTCATTTCGCTGGTGGTCACTTACCTGACCAAGCCGCCGACACCGGTGTTCACGTTGGAAGCGGTGAATATGCGCGAAAATTCGCAGCAAATCAGCGCGTTGAAAGACGGATTCGTCAAATACGATAACGTCAAGGACGCGCGTCTGGTGAGCTTCGACAGCAGCCTGAACGTCGGCAGAAACAGCTATACCGACGATTCTCCGAAAATCATGACCCAGATGTCGGCCGGTCAGATCAATGCGATGATTTCCGACAGGAAAACGATGGCCACCCTCAACAAACGCGGCTTGGTCAACAAGCCTGCGGATGTGCTTTCCGCCTCGGAGCTCAAGCACTACCTGGATATGGGCGTTCTGGTCGACGCCAAGGGCAATCCGGCCACGAGCGCGAAAGACGCCCTTTGTTTCGACCTTTCCCGCTCCCAAACATGGAAAGCCAAAGGGTTGCCGAGCGCCGCGTTGTTCGGTTTCGCCAACGTCAGAAACGGCAAGGACCATCCCCGAGCTTTCGTGCGCTATCTCGATTTTAAATAAAATAGAGCTGAAAATTATTTGCGCCTGAATTGCGGAAATCGAAATGGTTGTTGGCCAACGTCGATAATAAAAGGCGATAAACAGACCAATCGAAACTCTTGGTAGGTTTATCACCTTTTAACAATTTCTATCGACACTATTCAACGTCGACGGTCACAAAACTCAGAAATTGCCGCCGTTCCAGCCCCAGTCGCCGGTGGCCGTATAGCGGATATACGTGCGGTCTTCGGGCACGCCGAGCTCGTCGTGCAGCGCGGTCATAATCTGCTTCGACATCGATTCCCACACGGAGCGGTCGACGCTGCCGGGCGCGCCCATGACGTTGACCTCGACGTAGGCCGCCGGCTTATCGTCGGTACCGCCGAAGTAAATCGGCATGTTGTCCTCGAACGGGCACATCAGCCAGCTCTCGGTCTTGCCGGGGACGGCGGTGATGGCCTTGCCGTACGCGGCCTTGAGCGCCTCGCGCTGCTCGGGGGTGGTGGAAACGGAAACGTGGGTATGGATGACTGGCATGGTAGCTCCTTCGTTAGGCTTGTGAATCCTTGTTGTCACTGACATCATATGGCAACCGTCGGGTATTCGGCCATCCACGTCCCATTTCCGCCTCGTGACACAGTCGCATATGTAACGCTTGTGCGCTGGTTCGCGCCACGTTTGCAATCTGCTGTTGTGTTTCGTTGCGTTTGTGACGCTTACGGGTTAATTAGTGTCATGTTTGCAATCGGCCGTTGTGTTCTGTTGTGTTTCTGATGCTTGTGCGCTGGTTTGCGTCACGTTTGCAGTCCGTAGTTGCGTTTGCGACAAACCGGCGGCGAATAATGTGGCGGTGCTGCGCAGATTATCGGGGTATTTGGTGCAGGTATGCCCGTGGCGTCCTTCTTTGCTCGGGTTGTGCGTACATTTGGAATGTTGATACGGATTGACATATCGTGCTCTATTGAAAAATATCGCTTGATGATATTTGAATAGGCCAATTCCAGCGCGCGAACGTAATCGACAAATGATGAAGGGGAAGGAACGGCATAACGATGAGCGGTAGGCAAGCCCAGGAACCAGGCAGCAGCATAGCGACGGCCCCGGGAAAACTGTATATCGCCGGCGAGTACGCGGTGGTCGAGCATGGCCATCCCGCAATCCTGGTTGCCGTCAACCGCCTCTTGACCGCCCGCATCACCGAACATGACACTTCTTCCGCCGCAGCTCAGCCGCAATCCTTCGGCGTCGATCCGGTCGGCCGTATCCATTCTGCGGGGCATCCCGAAGCATCGGTGACTTGGCGACGTCGTGCCGGGCGTGCGGTGCCTGACCTGGAGCAGCCGGGCGCGGCATTCGTGCTTTCCGTCATCCATGCGGTCGAGGAATTGGCCCAGCAGCAAGGCCGAGATCTCAAGATCTACGATGTCAATATCGAAAGCGAACTGGACGACGCCTCCGGCCGCAAATACGGCCTCGGTTCATCGGCCGCGGTGACCGTGGCCATGATGAAGGCGTTGACGGCGTTCTACGGTCTCGAACTCGAGCCGATACAGCAGTATAAACTCGCGTTCGTCTCTGCCAGCCGCGCCCAGAAGGTCGGTTCAGGCGGCGACTTGGCGGCAAGCCTTTTCGGCGGTTGCATCCGTTTTACGGCAGTCGACCGGCAGTGGGTCACGAATCGCTTGCAGGACACGGCGCTGAGTGACCTGATTGATATGCCTTGGCCTGGGCTGAGCATCGCGCGGCTTCGCGCGTTCGAGCCGTCGAGCAGCCTGCGTCTGATGGTCGGATGGACGGGAAACCCGGCATCCACGCCTTCGTTGGTCGGCCATGTCCAGCAGCAAAGCGCCGCCGAACACGAGCGGCTGTATCAGGGCTTTCTGAGTAGCAGCGATGCCTGCGTTGACGCATTGGCGCAGGCGTTAGTTTCCGACGACGAGCAGGCCGTCATTGCACACGTGCGCGAGGCACGCAAACTGCTGCAGACCCTTTCCTCGTTCACCGGAGTCACCATCGAGACCCCGGCCTTGCGTGCTCTCGTCGAGGTGGCCGAAAGCCACGGTGCCGCGGCGAAAAGTTCCGGTGCCGGCGGCGGCGATTGCGGCATCGCGATTGCCGGGCCGAATGCCGACAGGGTTGCCGTCACGCGCGGTTGGCAGGATAAAGACATCGTTCCGCTGGATTTGTCGGTGCATACTCCGCAGGTCGAGCTTGCCGATTGGATGGGTGAGACCAAGGATTTCGAGTTCGGTAGGTTTGCCGGGGGCCTAGGTGCTACCCGAAATTTTCGCGATAACGTCGGCATAAAACTTGGTGCCGGGGGCGGAGCTGAAACCGTGGTCGGGGCCGACGGCTCGGAGGCTTTAAATTCAAATGTTGCCAAGGGTGCAGATGGATTGCTTGGCATGGATTCACAGGTTTCCGGCGCCGGCTCGAATCGCAAGGATGACCACGTGCGTCTCGCGCTGGCCGAACATGGCGACGCGCAGCACAATGCCTTCGATGATCTGGCTTTCATACACCACAGCTTGGGCAGCGTCGATGTTGATGACGTCGATATGTCCACGAAAGTCTGCGGGGCACAATGGGACGTGCCGTTCTATATCAACGCGATGACCGGCGGGTCGGCGAAAACCGGGTCCATCAACGCCGCGTTCGCCCGTGTCGCCGCCAAAACCGGCGTGGCCATGGCCTCCGGTTCGCAGCATGCCGCCATCCGTGACCCGAAGCTTGAACCCACGTTCACAACGATTCGCAAGAACGACCCGTCCGGTTTCGTCTTTGCCAACGTCGGGCTTTCTGTGAGTGTCGAGCAGGCCTTGCATGCCATCGAGATGATCCACGCCGATGCCTTGCAGATTCATATCAACGCCACCCAGGAACTGGTGATGCCGGAAGGCTCGCGCGATTTCGATGTGTGGCCAGAGCGTATAGCAGCAATTGTGAAGGCTTCGCCGGTGTCGGTGATGGTCAAGGAAGTCGGTTTCGGCATGAGCGCGCGAACCGTGCGGCAACTGGCTGAGCTAGGCGTGCGTACGGTGGATGTCAGCGGCCGCGGTGGCACCGATTTCGCGCGTATCGAGAACGCGCGGCGAGATGGTCACGAATACGCTTATATGGCCGGTTGGGGGCAGTCCACGGCATTGTGCCTTTTGACGCTGCTGCCCGATAAATGTAATGCGTTAAATAATAATGGTGCCGGCATTCGTGTATCCGAATCGGGTTTCGACAGTACGACAAATAATAAAGTGGGACGCGATACGGAAGTTGCGAGTTCTCGTGTGAATGGCGAGAATAATAGCGGATGTTCTCGTGCGGCCAGTGCCGGCTTGTGTGGTGGTGCTGATGGCATTGAGAGAGTCGACAGCATCAAAAATGATGTAAATCATCGCAGTATCAACAGTGTTGATGTGCTCGCTTCCGGCGGCGTGCGCAACCCGCTCGATGTGGTGAAGGCGCTCGCACTAGGCGCTAAGGCCGTCGGCGTCTCCGGCCATTTCCTACAGGTTCTAAATGCTTCAGGTGAGGACGGCCTGGTTGCCGAGATCAACAGCTGGAAGAGCCAAGTGCGCTCGCTGATGGCCCTGCTCGGTGCGAAAACCGTTGCGGATTTGCGGCATACGGATCTGCTGGTCACCGGCAAAACCGCAGAAGAGGCGCGTTTGCTGAGTGTCGATCTGGCTATGCTGGCACGTCGCCTTTGAGCAGTCGGTCGATGTGCCGACGCAGCACGAATCGATGATCATGATGCCGCTCTGTTGTTTGCCAAAATATAAATATATACGAAACCGGCTCCAGGCCTTCCCATTTTCAGCGCATTCCCTGATTTTGAGGCCTCTTGGTGCACCAAGTGGGCCGTTTTTGAAGGATTCATGGGTTATTTGCCGAATTTGTGGGTACTTGGTGCACCAAGTGGGCCGTTTTTTGAGGAATGAGGGGGAATTCGTGATTTTTGTGGGTACTTGGTGCACCAAGAGGCCTCAAAATCACGAATTACTGAATTCTGGTGGGTGGGATTCAATAGAAGTATGTTTCCTACATTTCTGAACGAGGACGCCGAAACCGTGGCACGGCGGTTGCTCGGCTGCACGTTGGCGCGCGAAATCGACGGCGAGACGTTGACCGTGCGTATCGTCGAAACCGAGGCCTACGACCAACTCGACCCCGCAAGCCACACCTTCCACGGCAAAAGCGACCGCAACCGCGCGATGTTCGGCCCATCCGGCCACGCTTACATCTACTTGGTCTATGGCATGAACCTTTGCATGAACGTCACCGCATTCGAGGAGGGCTTCGGAGCGGGCGCGTTGATTCGCGCCGCCGAACCGGTTGATACAAGAACCGTGGAAATCATTGAAAGGCGCCGTGGTGGCAAGCGTATCAAGGACTGCCTCAACGGCCCGGGCAAGATCTGTAAGTCGCTCGGCATCACGATGGATCTTTATGGTCATGACCTGCGTAAGCCGCCGTTGAGGCTGGAAGCGGGTTCACTGCGTCCCGGCGAGCATATCGAAGCTACGCAACGTGTTGGCATCACCAAGGCCAAGGACCGTCCGCGGCGTTTCATCATCGGCGGTAATCCGTATCTTTCGCGATGAAATCCTGGGCTTGAATCGCACGAAATTATGCCAGCGCAACCACAATGACGACGAGGTTCATCAAGCTAGTGAAGGCCTCGATGCCGCCGACCTGCATGGCTTTCATACGCTTGTGGTGCGGCGCGAAGATTGCAATCAGCAACAGTACTGTGGCGGCGATGCCCCAGAGCAAGGTGGCGGCCATCACGCCTCGGGCTGCGGTGAATCCGGCGAAGTTCTGCAGCATTGCAGGTGCCGCGAAACTCAGTGCAGCGAGGATGGCGTGGTAAATAATCGACAGTGCGTAATAGTCGGAATTGCCGTATTTGCGGAACATGGTCTTGACGAAAACGACCGAAGCATATTCGGTGAGAATAAACGCGATTGCGGCGACCGCACCGGCTTTTGGCAGCAATGGCGAGCCGAGAAAATATTGCGATGTCACGCTAGGGTGAAGTCCGGTTGGCGACAATCTGGACGCGAAACTTTCGTGCGGCGCTGCAGCCACGAAGAACCGTGAGCCCAGCGAAGTCGCGATCAGAGCCATCCCGCCAGCGGCGATAACTGAAACGGCATTGCCCCAAAGCGTCCGCTCGCGCCGCAGCCACGCGGCCACGAACGAAAGCACAGCGAGCACGGCATAGGCCGGAATCCACCACAGTAGTTTCGGCGCGGATACGAGAACCGGAATCCCCACGATGGCCGTAGCAATGAGGTAGACGGCCGCCGGAACGAAGTAGACGTTGGAATGGCGCTTTTTGCTTGCGCTCGAACGTTGAGGGATGTGGCCAGTAGGGGAGCCGGAAAGCGATGAATGGTCCTTTGCCTTTTCGGCGGTTTTCCGCGCGTCTTTGGCTTCGTGCGAGCGAACGGCGAGCCAACGAGCCGCGCTGAACTGGAAGCAATAGCACAGGGTCCATGCCACAGCCAGCCAAACATTACGCCAGGAGATTCCGCCGACCACGATTCCGCCAATCGCCGGGAACAGCGCCATGACCCAAGCGCCCGGTTGATCAGGCAGCCAGAGTTTTGCGACTTTTTTATGCATTTTAGTCTCTACCATACTTACAGCATAGTCATGGTCATTTCTTTTCGATAGTAAGTAATCTTGAAAAATATCCTGTATTCCAATCGGAAGTGACATAGTGGCATCAACCGGAAGGAAATACAAAAAAGAAATTAGTAAATCGTGTGTCATATTGACAAATATAGTTTAACGCTTTATCATTGTTGATTACGGACTGATAAAACGTTAAATCAATTCGGAGTTCAGTGTTGAAACTCTGTTTTATCAGGTTGCTATATCGTAGAAGAGAGGTGGACACGCCGTGTTTGGGTAAATGTGATGATGACAGTTTTGCTACCATTGTCGGTCTCAAAATCATTCATCTTATACAAGAAGTGAAATGAAGAATTGTTACCACGTAGGTAATGGTTGATTCAAAGTCGATTCTTTAATCTCCGTACTCGTAGCAGCGAAATCGATTTTATCGTCGAGCCGCACAGGCTCTGCCGGTTCATATTTTCTTCTTTGTCTGTTTGGATGGGGTTTTGATTGTTGCGAACGAGATTCGCGCAGACGAGACGCGGGCAATGCTATAGATTGTCAACGTGTGAGGTCAATGGCAAGTATTGAGGACCTTTGCACATAGTGTGACGGAGAAGGTGCAGGGCGTCATGTGACGACGCTTGCGGCCGGATTCGTTCGTTACTTTTTCAGAGAGGAACATTATGCAAAAGATTATCTTGGATTTGGATACCGGCATTGACGATACCCTCGCCATTGCGTATGCACTTGGAAGTCCTGAAGTCGAATTGATTGGCATCACGGCCACGTATGGGAACGTCACGTTGGAGCAGGGTATGCGCAACGATCTGGCGATCACTGATTTGTTCGGCCACTCGCAGGTACCTGTCTATCCTGGCTTGTCGCATGCAAGCACAAAGGATTCGTTCACCGTGCTTTCCGGTTCGGCCTTCATCCATGGCAAGAACGGCATTGGTGATGTTGAGATTCCGGATTCCGCAAGGAACGCGGAGTCGGAGAACGCTGTCGATTTCATCATCGACGCGGCTCATCGTTATGGCGAAGAACTCACATACGTGGCCACTGGCCCGCTGACCAACATCGCTGCTGCGATTGCCAAAGAGCCTGATATCAAGAACGAAATCGGCAAGTTTGTCATCATGGGTGGGGCGCTGACCGTCAGCGGCAACGTCGCTCCGTGGAGGGAGGCCAACATCTCCCAGGATCCGGAAGCCGCAAATGCGCTGTTCACTTCCGGTGCGCAAGTGACGATGGTCGGCCTCGACGTGACTCTCCAAACACTCCTGACCACCAAGGAAACACAACAATGGCGTGATTTGCACACTGCCGCGGGCGATTTTTTGAGTGATATGACTGATTATTACATCCGTGCTTACGCCAAGACCTCGCCCAAGCTTGGAGGTTGTGGTCTTCACGATCCGCTGGCGGTGGGCGTGGCCATTGATCCGACGCTGGTTAAGACGCTTCCCATCAATCTCAAGGTGGACACCGAAGACCCCACTAGGGGACGTACGATTGGCGACAAGGACAAACTCAACGATCCGCACAAGACCACGCAGGTGGCCATCGGCATTGACGTCAATCGGTTCCTTTCGGAGTTCATGTCGCGAATCAGCGCCTTGGCCGAAGGAAAACGCTAACTTCGGTCCGTTGGCGGCTTCCTTCTTTTTCTGCAAATAAATCAATAATCACAACATTCAACCATCGAGGAAAAACATGTCAACATCATCATCCTCGGCGCCGGATCAAAAGGTTGCGGCACCTGATGCAAAAGATTCCGAGATAACCAGCGATATGGCCGTGAAGGCCCTGATTCCGCTGCTTATCACCTTCGTCCTAGGTACGCTGTGCCTGCAGGGCTTCAATATGGTCTTCCAACAGATCGGCGAGGCCGTTGGTGCTCCGCAGCAGGCCTCGCTGATTACCGCCATCCCGAGCATCGTGCTGGGCATCGTCTGCTTCGTCTACGGCTCGCTCGGTGACTTCGTGTCGTTGAAGAAGCTTGTCGTGGTAGGCATTACTTTGCTCGTTGCCGGCTCCCTGTTGGGATTCTTCGGTAATTTCTTCTTCAATGCCAACATCTGGACGGTTATCATTGCCAGGTCCATCCAGACAGCCGGTGAACAGGTGGCTGGTTCGGTCTATCTGGTCGTGGCCACCAAGTATCTCAAGGATTCGCTGAAGGTCATCTTCTTCGGCATCTTTACCGCCGGTTATCAGGTCTCCGCTGCCATCGGAGTGTTCGCGGCCGGTTTCCTGACCTCGATCCACTGGCAGTATCTGTTCCTGATTCCCGCAATCACGATCTTCTTCCTGCCACTATTGCTGCATAATCTGCCGAACAAGACCGGCAATGGTGAGAAGGTGGACGCCCTTGGCTTCATCATCTTCGGCACTGCCGTAGCCTTCATCACCCTCTTCTTCTCCTACAAGAGCTGGTGGATGATCGGCGTGTCCGTGCTGCTGTTCGTGGTGTTCGCAGTCTATATTCACAAGGCCTCGCACCCCTTCATCACCCCAGCCTTCTTCCACAACAAGCGCTGGCTCATGGCCATTTCTCTTATGCTGCTGCTCTATCTGCCGAACTACACCTTCTCCCCGCTGTTCAACGGCATCTTCGTCAAGGTGTTCCACATGTCCACCTCGCAGGTCTCCACCTACTTGGTATGGGGCTTCGTGGTCGGTGCCACCGTGGGCATTTGCTCCGGTTGGATTGTGGGCAAGATTGGCACCCGCACCGCCATCATCGTGGCGGCCTGCATGAAGATTCTGGGCTTTGTGCTCGAGATTTTCTGCATGAATCTCGGACCGTTTGCGATGACGCTTGCTGCATGCATCTACTATGGCGGTGGCGGCTTCCTATACTCCCCACTGGTCTCCACGGTGCTTGGCACGTTGCCCAAGGATCAGTCCGGCCGTGGCGTCGGTATGAACGATCTGGCTATGAACGTCTCCAGTTCCATCGGTATTGCCGTCATCGGCGGTTTCATGAATTCCCCGGCCCTCCAAGCCGGCAGCATCAACGGAACCACCGGTCTGGCCGCCAACTATGCCAACCTGTTCCTGCTTGACGCGGTGCTTATTGTGATCGCGTTGGTTGTCTACTTCGTCTTCAATAAGAAGATCTACGCTCAGGACAAGTGATGCGATTGAAAGCTTTGGGTTGCAGGGCGTAACTGCCCCGTAACCTAAGGGTTTTCAGGGACGAAGTCAGGTCTAATCACCTGGCTTCGTCCTTTTGTTTTCCGCGGTGAAACCGGGTTTGCAGGTTTGCTTTTTGGATGGTATATGGTAATCTGCATTTTCGTTTGTGTTTCGGTAACGTTCGGTAATGCTCCATTCACATTCTGCAACAATAGTGATTGGTTATTTTTATGGCGTTATTGATTTTGACAAAAATGGTTTAACGCTTTATCATAGGTTTTGGCCAAATGATAAAACGTTAAACCATGACGAAAGGACAGAAAACATCACAATATAATTTGGTGGTGTTTGCAGAATTTTTCTTACAAAGGATTGATTGATATCATGACACAAGCTGATACGGTAACGCCGATTATTATCGACACCGATCCCGGCATCGATGATGCGGTCGCCATCGCGATTGCACTGTACGACCCGACGCTGGATGTCAAGCTCATCAGCACAGTAGCCGGCAACGTCGGCCTCGACGCAACGACGCTGAACGCGGAGAAGCTCCTAACGTATTTCGGCAAGGATGTGCCGATCGCCAGGGGAGCGGCAGAGCCGTTGATTCACAAATTCGAGGATGCCAGCGATATTCACGGCAAAACCGGCATGGAAGGGTTCGATTTCCCTGAACCGCGCAAGGATCTGCTGCTCAAAGAAAACTCGGTCGATGCGATGCGCAACGTGCTGATGTCCAGTGACAAGCCGATTACCCTGGTCACCATTGGCCCGTTGACCAACGTAGCCCTGTTGCTTAAGGCCTATCCCGAAGTCAAGGCCCACATTTCCGAGATTGTGACGATGGGTGGCTCCGTGACCCGTGGCAACAAGGGTGTAATGGCAGAATTCAATGTGTATGTCGACCCGGAAGCCGCCAAGATCGTACTGAAGTCGGGTATCCACGTCACCATGGCGACGCTTGACGCGGGCATGGGCACCGCGATTCCGCCCGAGGAGACGGCTCGCATGGACACCATGGGTAAGGTCGGCCACATGGCCCACGACCTCTTCCAGCGTTACCGCAAGCGCAGCTTTGGCACGGGGCTGAAGATGTATGACCCCTGCGCCATCGCCTGCATCCTGCAGCCGGACCTGTTCACAATGGAAGATGCATTCGTCGATGTCGAGACCTCCGGCGAGCTGACTCAGGGCTGCACCGTGGTCGATCTGAAGGGTTACCTCAAGAAGGAACCGAACGCGACTGTTACCACAGGCGTAGATTCGCAGCGCTTCTGCGAGTGGTTCATGAAGGCTATCGAACGCTGCGACTGAGTGCTCGACTAGAGATTTTCATATAGAAGAAAAGAAAGAAATCCAACAATGCAAATGGCAATAATGTATATCGCTGCGATCGTTGCGGTCGCAGTGGTCATCTTCATGCTCATCAAAAAGATGGACATCAAGATCTCGCTGTTCCTTATCGGCATCCTGCTGATGTTCGTAGCCTTGCTGATGGGCAAGCCGATCGCTTTTGAGAAATTCGTTTCGAGCGGCGTGACTTGGCTCGACCCGTTCAAGGTTGTGGGCGATCAATTCGTCAGCACGTTGGTTTCAGCGGGCTTCATCATCCTGATTCTCGGCGGTTATACCGCTTACATGTCCCATATCGGCGCCAACGAGGTCACGGTCTCCGTGCTCGCCAAGCCGATTGGGCACATCAAGTCCGCCTATATCCTTGTGCCGATCACCTTCCTGCTGGGCAACCTGCTGTCCCTGGTGATTCCAAGTGCGTCCAACCTTGCCATCATCTTGTTGGCGACCCTCTTCCCGGTGCTTATCCAAGCCGGCATGTCGACGCTGAGCGCCGCGGCCGTCATCGCGACCACTGCAACGATCATGCCGACCCCGCTTGGCTCCGACAACGTGGCCATTGCCGCTGAGCTGGCCAAGACTGCAAAGTTCGCCGGCATGACTGCAAGCGATTACGTCTTCCGCTATCACGTCCTCGTTTCGGTGCCAACGCTGCTCATCATTGCCATTGTGCATTACTTCTGGCAGAAGTTCATGGACAAGCGTCACCCCGAGACCACGGGTCTTGCCTCCGCTGACGTCAAGGACGTCAAGCTCGTTGAAGGCGGGCATCTGTTCCGCACGGTCTATGCGATTCTGCCGCTGCTGCCAATCATCATGTTGCTGGTGGTCTTCGCTATCAACTCTATCGCCGGCACCAAGATCAATATCACTGTTGAGCTTGCCTCCATCCTTTCCTTCGTCATTGCGATTCTGTGCGAGCTTATTCGCACCCGTAAGGGCAAGGAAACGCTTGCCGGCACCGACAGCTTCTTCAAAGGCATGGGCAACGCGATGCCGATAGTCGCGCTTCTGGTCGCTGCATCCGTCTTCGTTGTGGGCCTCAAGTCCATTGGCCTGATCAATGCTCTGCAATCCGCTATGACCGGCCTGCACGGATCTGGCATGGGCTTCGTCCTGCCGCTCATCCTTGTGGCTCTGAGCGCTCTGATTGTGCTGCTCTCTGGCTCCGGCACCGCGCTGTTCTTCGCGATGGTTCCGCTTATGGTTCCGCTCGCAGCCGCTGCTGGCATCAACGTGCTTGCTGTCTCGCTGCCGATGGGTCTGGCTGGCAACCTGCTTCGTGCGGTTTCCCCGGTTTCGGCTGTAGTCATGATCGTTGCTGGTTCCGTGAAGAAGAGCCCGCTCGAGATCGTTCGCCGTACCAGTGTTCCTATGATTGCTGGCGTCGTGGTGATGTTCGTCCTTTCGATGCTCATCTTCCTGCCGATGGGTGCGTGAACCTCGTCGCTATAGGCGCTATAGCTGTATAGCTTGGTTTGCGCGGATAATACAACCGAACAAATAAAACGGATGGCCGGACATCTCGGCTCTGTAAACGCAGAGTGTAGGTATTCGGCCGTCCGCTTTGTTGTAGAGCAAATAGAAATGCTGCCGTAGCGTTGCGGCAAAATTCTGAACTGTTATTTTACGGTTCTGACGGACCCTTTGATAATCATTTTTGGCTTAAGCAATGAAGTCTGGGGGTCGTTTAGCCACGGAGCCGGGCTGAGTTTGGACGCCTTCTGCTTGATTCGGTTCATCATGTAGGCGTGACACGATTTTGCAAGCTGGGGGATGTCCTGGTCGATGGTGGTCAGATTTGAGGCGATGCCGAGGCTGTTGAGGACATTATCGTAACCGATCAGGGAAATGTCTTCGGGAATGGACAGGTTGCGTTCCTCGGCTCGTTTTGAAAATCCCAGCGCCATCAGGTCGTTGCAGCAGAACACCGCAGTGGCTCCGGAATCGAGAATGCGGTCGGCGGTCTGATAGCCGCCATCGAAACGGTAAGCTCCGTAGCAATCGAGTTGCGGGTCGATGGTGATGTGGTTTTTGCCTAGCTCGTCAACGAAACCTGCCTTGCGAGCTTCTGCGTTTCCGTTGTCATGGCGGCCGGAAATGCAAGCGATATGAGTGTGGCCAGCTTCGACGAAAAGGCGTGCTGCAAGCTGGCCGCCCTGATAGTTGTCTGAACCCGCCGCGTCGCACCACTGCTCCCGTACCAAACGGTCAGTCAGTACGACCGGGCAGCTCATCTGTGCTACTTCGCTGCGTAAATCGGTGGAATCCTTGGTTGATTCGCTGGAAGGAATCAGGAAAAGCCCGTCGATATTGCGTGCCTCAAACTGTTGAAGCAGTTGACGTTCGGTGTTTTTGGAATCGTTTGAATTGGCAATAATCAGTGAATAGCCGTCCGTGCTGCATTCGTCCTCGATTTCCTTGGCCAAAGACGCAAAGAAAAGGTTTTCGATATCGGGGACCAAAAGCGCCAGCAGCATCGAGCGTTTAGTGACTAGACTACGAGCGGTCTGGTTTGGTACGTAATTGAGTTCGCTAGCCTTGCGTTTGATAAGCTCACGTTTTTCTTCTGAAACTCGTGTCGGATGGTTGTTGAGTACCAGCGAAACGGTGGTTATCGAGACTCCTGTGGCTTTTGCAACATCACGCAATGTTGTGCGATTGCTCATTGTTCCCATTCCTACACGATGATGGTTATCGCGACTTAGGCGACGAAAAATAACGTAAAAATGGTATCAAAGCCGCTCTATAAGCCGTGACAAAACGTTTCACTATTATGTAAGGGCATTTTAACCGCGAAAATGATGGTAATCAAGTGAGTGCGAAACAAGAGATTTTGCAGCAATTACTTTGTTGGGATGCTTGCTTTTGAAAAGAACGCCTTGATTTGTTCGCTGGTGCCGTAAGAAGCCTGCGCACCGTAGCTGGTCGCGGCGTAGGCGGCCACGTATGAGGCCAGCGAGGCGGAATCGCTAAGTGAGAAGTCGGAGGAGAGGCCCGCAAGCAGGGTACCCATGAAGGCGTCGCCGCAACCGGTGGTGTCGACGGCCTCGATTTTCGCGGCGTCAACGCGGTAGGTACGGTCTTCTTCGATAACGATGGCACCGTTGCCGCCGAGAGTAACGACAGCCTGCTTGAAACCGAAATCATGCATGGTCTGCGCGATATAGTTCCAGTCCATACCCAGCCAATCGCCATTCTTCGGTTCGGCGATATTCAGCAGTTGCGCCATCTCGTGTTCGTTGACCAGAAGGATATCAGAATATTCGACGAGTTCATACGGCAGCTTGTCAGTGAAGGGGGAGTCGTTCAAAAGCACCTTGATGCCGGCATCGTGGCACATTTTCGCCGTGGCGGTGACGGTTTCGATTGGACTTTCCAGGCATAGGCCGAGCACCGACGACTTGAGCAGCACGTCTTTCTGGCTTTCGATGTAGTCGGTGCTGACGGTTGCGTTTGAACCCGCCGAATAGACGATAGTGTTTTCGCCGTTATCGTCGACGGTTATTACGGTCGTGCCGCTTGCGCCGTCGGCATGGCGGACGTGTGAGGTGTCTACGCCGGCGTCATTGAGTTTGCCAAGCAGAAAATCAGCGTTTGCATCGCTTCCCACGGCCCCGAACATATTGACGTTCGCGCCGATTCTCGCGGCAGCGGCGGCTTGGTTGCCGGACTTGCCACCGGGAAGAATGCGCAGCGGGCCTCCGGCGATGGTCTCGCCGGGCTTCGGCAGGCGCTTGGCTGTGACCGTATAGTCGGCGTTCATTGACCCCACAATGCTGATTGATCCTGAAATATTATCCAGCAGGGGAAGGGCCTTTACGTTCATCTCATCCTCGTTTCGCGTTACCTCAAACCACAACAAGTCTTTTAACGTTTTGTATTCAGTTCGATTATATGGTAAAACGCTTTATCATAGAAGTCAAGTGTGGTGAGTCTGCATAGAATTTGGTAGCTTGCATGTGAATGCGACATGATTCGCTTCCTGGGCGTATCGTTTGCAATGCAAGATTGCGTTTGTGACGTTGTGTGGCTTTTGGCGTCGCAACCACAAATGAAACTATACGTAGAGGATTTCTGGGAATGATACACACAAAGAGGCTGCCAAAATGACAGCCTCTTTTCTCCAAATTTGCCTATGCAGCAATTGTCGTTTTACGCATAGATGCTGTGAGGGTGCATGTCGTCGGGGAGGCCTTCCATCAGGCCGGAGACCGAACCGGATTCGAAGACCGAGCGGATGCCTGCGGCAAGAAGCGGGGCGATGGAGAGCACGGTCATGTTGGGCAGGCGCTTCTCCTCGGGAATCGGCACGGTGTCCATCAAGACGATTTCGCGGGCGCCGCAGTTCTTGAGGCGTTCGATCGCCGGTCCAGACAAGAGCCCATGGGTGGCAACGAGCGTTACGGATTTCGCGCCGGCCTCACGCAGGGTGCGCACGGCCTCGCAGATGGTGCCGGCGGTGTCGATCATGTCGTCGACCACCACGCAATCGCGCTCGCGCACCTCGCCGATGATGCCATGGGCTACGGCGTGGTTCGGACGCGTGACGTCGCGGGTCTTATGGATGAAGGCCAGCGGCAGCCCGCCGAGCTTGGCGGCCCAGCGCTCGGAGACCTTGATACGTCCTGCGTCGGGAGAGACGATGGTCGCGTTTTCAAGTGGCATCGAGCCGCGTACGTAATCGAGCAGCACCGGCATCGCGGTCAAGTGGTCGACCGGCCCGTCGAAGAAGCCCTGCTCCTGCGAGGCGTGCAGGTCGACGGTCATGATTCGGTCGGCGCCGGCCGTCTGGAAAAGATCGAACATCAGACGGGCGGTGATGGGTTCGCGGCCCAGGCCCTTCTTGTCTTGACGCGAATAGCCGAGGAATGGCGCGACGACGGTGATGGAACGGGCCGATGCACGCTTCAGAGCGTCGAGCATCAGCAGCTGCTCCATGATCCACTTGTTGATCGGGTCGGTGTGCGATTGCAGCACGAAGACGTCCGCGCCGCGTACCGGCTCGGTATAGCGCACGTACATCTCGCCATTGGCAAAGTCGTAGGCTGTGGTCTCCAGCGGCACGGTACCAAGGCATTCGGCCGTGGCCGCTGCTTGTTCCGGATACGCCCGACCTGTCACCAATGCCAGTCGTTTTTTGGGCTTTCCTTCGAGAATCGCCGACATATCTCGCCTTCCAATATATTGACTTTGCGTTCGGATCCCCGATCCGGCGGCCGGATCCAAAACCCCAATAAGGCAAAGACGGATGATAAGAAACCTCTTCTATGATACAGCCGCCCCTGCGAAAATCCGCAGTGGTGCGTTGGATGTGGATTTGGGAGTTTTCGGTATCGGTTGACAGCAGATCCGGTCCGTGCGTTCGCAGGAGGCAAACATCGTGATATATCGTCATTTTTGGAATAAATGAATAGTTGGATTCTGCCAGATCCTTTCCCGCCAAGTCCATTAACGTTTAGATTGAGTGATAAAAAAACTGGGATTTTTCGCTTCATGGAAGCGTGAGATATTTAGAGGAGAAAGCGGATGAGAAATTCGTCACAGAAGAGAATGGCGGCTCTGGCGTGCGGGGCATTGCTGCTGATCGGTTTTGCGGCTTGCAGATAGACGAAATATTGTATTTTGTGGAGAACGATACTGACAGACGGTATCATGGTTACCGATAAGAGGGGAGAAAAAGAAAATGCATCGTTGCAATAAGTGCGGAAGTATGGTGCAGGACGGGGACGCGTTCTGTAAAATGTGTGGTGAGGCGCAAAATAAGGTGGCAGGTGTGCAATCGTCCAGCGTGCAACGTTGCCCGAATTGCGGGGCTTCGGTGACGTCAGACATGAGTTTTTGCACCGTTTGTGGCCAACGGTTGGTTAGCAGGGCCACTGCCGCTGGTGCCACTGGCTCGGCCAACGCCGCGTCTGAAACGACACCGATGCAAACGTCGGCATCCGCGCCTGTTCCTGCGGCTGGATCCTCATCTGCGTCCGTACCTGCGTCGGCACCCGTGCCTGTGCCTGCTCTTCCCATGCCGAGCGGCAATTCGGGACAGCCGGCGGCCGGCGCCAATCCGTCGCCTCAGGACTCCAAGAAAAAGCTGACCGTCGTCATCGCCGCAGTGGTGGCGGTCGTGCTCATCGTCGTGGCGACGGTAGCGTTCAATCTGCATCGGTCGTCGAAGCCGACCTCGAATGGTGGCAATCCGAAAATCACTTCGCAGCCAAAGAAGTCGTCCAATTCGGACGACATGAAGACGTATGGGCTTTCACAGCTGCTGAAGCGTGGGCAGAGCATCTGGTTTGTCAGCGATAAGGAGCCTACCAAGACTACCGCTCCGTACGTTTTGGTGTTCGACAAGGGCAAGGTGACTCGGTATGGGACTGCATACGGAAAATATCGGGCGTTCAACTATTCCGATCTCAAGGGAGTGAAGAGCGGTCAGCTTCTCCAAAAAATTAGGCAATGGGACCGAAAGAATTTTGAATCCACAATAAAAATGTACAGCGACCAATTGCAAAAGAGGCTTGATAGATTGCAACAGCACGTTCAATCCAACAGTCCCTATTGTACTGCCACTACTGATGACACTCAATCCGCTGGTTCTACTTCCAAAGCCGATCCGGGATGCAAACGGGAAATGGCGGATGTGAAGGCATCGATGGCCAATTTGAAGACGTTCAAGTATCGGGCTCCGGAACCGGGCGCGTATAAACTGTCCATTGAAACCGACGACACAGGGAATGTCACCAAGCTGGAGCATGTGCAGTTTTCCGGTGGGAACTTACGGATAGAAGATGTAACGCCATCAGAAGGTGTAAAACCTAACCCCGATATCGATTCCTATGGGAGTTACACTGAGCAGGCTCTCGAAGACGTGCCGGGGGGTTCGAAAGTATCGAAAGAACCTGTGGATACGTATTCTCTTAAGTGGGGGGAGGGCAAATACGGCGAGAATCTTACGGGGATGGCCAGACCATATCAAGTGTATGACAAAACATATGACGGATTGTGTTATGTTGATCCCGACAACCACTTGACTGAAACCTTCATGCTGCAGATGGCCCCTGACGGCAAGAGCCTGCCGACAAGAGTGATGCTCGATCAACCCGGCGCCAAAGGGGTCAAGATCGTCAGCTGATCCTGTAGCATCGACGATAAAAGCCGAAGACAGCGCGGTGCATTCATTGCAATGCCAGCAAACCCGCCCGCCGTCTTCGGCTTATTCGATTGAGGTTTTGCTGTCTCAACCCGCCCGTATTATTGAAAAGCTATGTCTGGCGCGGGTTTGCGCCGTGAGATGGCACGCATACACACTCCTGTCGCGGAAAGACCGCGGCCGACTTTAGTCCGAAGGAGGTGGGTGATGTCTGCACACAAGTATGAACTGATGTTCATCGCCGATCCGGAGCTTGACGAAAGAGCCCTGAAGAAGCTGACCGATGAGTATATGGAAATCGTCACCAAAGAGGGCGGTTCCGTTTCCGACCCTGATATCTGGGGACGCCGCAAGCTTGCCTATGAAATCGATGGCAAGACCGAAGGCAACTACGTCGTGGTCAACTACAGCTGCGAGCCAGCAACGAACGATGAACTGGACCGCGTCCTGAACCTGAACGAGTCCGTAATCCGCACGAAGATTCTTCGCAAGGATGTCAAGTAATTCCGTTTAGGAAATATTAAATTTTAGTCTATTTGCTTTTCGCTTTAGCGTTATCGACAAAAGCCAAAAGCTGGTCAGGAAGGCACGTCATGGCAGCAGGAGATACGGTTATCACGATTATCGGCAACCTTACGGCCGACCCGGAGCTGCGCACTATCGGCAGCGGGGCGTCCGTCGCGAGTTTCACTATCGCCTCGACTCCGCGGACCTATAACCGCAACACGAACCAGTGGGAGGACGGCAACGCCCTCTTCATGCGCTGTTCGGCGTGGCGGGATATGGCCGACCATTGCGCTTCCTCGCTTTCCAAGGGCATGCGCGTGATCGCCCAGGGCCGCCTGCAGCAGCGTTCGTACACCGCCAATGACGGGACGAACCGCACGGTCGTGGAGATGACGGTCGACGAGATCGGCCCGTCCCTGCGCTATGCCACCGCCCAGGTGCAACGCCAGTCCTCTTCGAACGGCGGGTTCCAGGGTGGTTCCCGCAACAACGGAGGCTATAACGGCGGCGCCGGCAACAATGGTGGCGGTTACAGCGGCGGCTACAATGCCGGCGGAAATGGCGGCAACGGCGGATACCAGGGTGGCGCAGGCTACTCGGGTGGCGCCTCTGCTGGGCAGACCCAGCAAGGCGGCCAGTCCCAGGCTCCCGCAGCCGATCCGTGGGGCAGCTCCAGCAATTCCGGCGATGGATTCTCGAGTTTCGGAGGCAGCTCCGATTTTGGTGGGGATTCCGACGAGCCTGAGTTCTAGCGAAACGCAAGAAGCATCAAACAAATAGACGTTGATAAGTGTTAAGGAGACATTGATATGTCACGTAAAAGGCCAAAACCACCAGTCAAGCCGTTCAAGAAAAAGCCGAATCCGCTGAAGGCTGCGAAGATCACCGAGATCGATTACAAGGACACTGCGCTGCTGCGCAAGTTCATCTCCGATCGCGGCAAGATCCGTTCGCGTCGCATCACCGGCGTGACCATCCAGGAACAGCGTGAGATTTCCCGTGCCATCAAGAACGCGCGCGAGATGGCTCTGCTTCCGTACGCCACCAACGGCCGCTGATAGGAGGATACGAACAATGGCTGAAACTAAGGTTATTCTTACCAAGTCCGTCTCCAACCTCGGTCACTCCGGTGACGTCGTCGAGGTCAAGTCCGGATACGCACGCAACTACCTGATCCCGCAGGGCCTCGCCTTCGCGTGGAGCAAGGGCGCAGCAACGCAAATCGAAGCGATGAAGCGCGCACGTCTGGCCAAGTCCGTGGCCACCCGTGAAGACGCCGTGGCCGCCAAGGCCGCCATCGACGGCACCGTCGTCGAGCTCAGCGCCAAGGTCTCCGAGTCCGGCAAGCTGTTCGGCGGCATCTCCACCATGGACATCGCTTCCGCTCTGGAATCCAAGGCCGCCGTCGATCCGAAGGCGATCAAGGTCGAGACCATCAAGACCACCGGCGAGTTCCCCGCCACCGTGGCCCTGCACCCCGAAATCTCCGCTAACTTCACCGTGAAGGTCGTTGCCGAGTAATTCCGGCCTGTGTTTATATCGGTTGAAAAACCGCAAGCTTAAGCAGAAAACCCGTCGTGCACATCGTGCCGGCGGGTTTTCGTATGCGCGGGCAATGCAAAAGGGCCGAATCCAACAGAATCAGAATAACTCTGCTGGATTCGGCCCTTTGAAATCAATCAGCGACTTACACCTTGCGCCGACTTACTATAGTCAACGCAGTCAAGCTGCCAATCGCCGAAATCACTGAGCGGTGTAGCCGCCGTCAGCCACGAACTCGGAGCCCGTGGAGAACTTGGACTCGTCGCTGGCCAGGAACACGGCCAGATTGGCGATGTCCTCAGGCTCGCCCAGGTGGCCCATCGGGGTCTTGGACTCTTCAAGCTTCACCAGATCAGGCGAAGGATCGACCATCGGGGTGTGGATGTATCCGGGGTGAATGGTGTTCACGCGGATGTTGAGCTTCTCTTCGGCGCAGTACAGTGCCGCGGACTTGGTCATCAGGCGCACGCCGCCCTTGGTGAAGTCATAGCCTACAGCGAAGGATTCGCCGACCAGACCCTCGATCGAGCACATGTTGATGATGGAGCCGCCGCCGTAGTTCTTGATGTTGCGCACGCCGTGCTTGGTGCCGAGGAACATGCCCGTGCCATTGATGGCGACGATTTTGTTCCAATAATCCAGCGGCATGTTCTCGACGTTGTACTGATCGCCGATGCCGGCGTTGTTGACCACGACGTTGACCTTGCCGAATTTGGCGATGACGTCCTTGAACGCCTGCTCCCACATTTCTTCCTTGGTGACGTCAAGCGTGACGAACATGGCGTTTTCGCCGAGTTCTGCGGCGACTTTCTCGCCGCTTTCCGCGTTGATGTCGCCGAGGGCGACCTGTGCGCCTTCGTCCACGAACTTCTTCGCGATGGCCAAGCCTATGCCAGAAGCTCCACCTGAAACCAGTGCGACTTTGTCATTAAGACGATCTACCATAATCTAACCTCTTTGTTGTTCGGTTACTTTCATAACCAGCTTAGCACTTGGATTTCCTCTATTTTTGTTATTAGAATAGAACAATGGATAATTCGCTGCCAGTACTGCAGACCAAGCTTTTTCAATATATAGATATTTTTATCGTTTTGTAATCCTCGAAGACCTATTAGTGGCGAAAATTCTGTTCGCTCTGGTTTGAAGCGATTGCGGCCATCGGCGTATAATAAGTTAGTTGCGCGTCTGGGGGGTCGGGGCGCGCCAATTGTTGCCAAACCCCTGGAGTGCCTGACTGGCAAAGTGCATTGAGGTTGAAAGAACTTGCAAGAAGAACGTGTTTCCACACAGACAAAACTATCCATTGCGGCAGCAGCCCTGCTTTCGTTTACCGGAATATTGACCGAGACTTCTCTTAACGTCACTTTTCCGACGATGACCCGCGAATTCGGCCTGCCGCTTTCGACCATCCAGCTTCTGACTTCCGGCTACTTGTTGATGGTGACCATCGTGATGAGCACCTCTTCGTTCCTGCTCAAACGTTTCGACGCCCGCCTGCTTTTCCGCTGCGCCGTCGTCGTGAGCATCGTAGGCACGGTTCTGTGCTGCCTGCCGCTGAACTACTGGCTTCTGCTGCTCGGCCGTCTGCTTCAGGCCGCTGCCACAGGCATCTCCACACCTTTGATGATCAATGTCATCCTTGCGCTGGTGCCGGTCAGCCGGCGCGGTACGTACGTCGGCGTGGCGAACATGGTCACATCCTTCGCGCCTGCGCTCGGCCCCACTTACGGCGGGCTTATCAATTACTACTTCTCCTGGCGCGTCATTTTTGTGTTCACGTTGCCGTTGCTCATCGTTGCGTGGATTTTGGGCGAGGCCAATCTGCGCCTGAAAGCGGAAGGGGCCGGTAAGTCGTTCGATGCCATCGGGCTGGTGCTGCTGAGCTTCTTCATGGTCAGCTTCACCGAGATTTTCGACCAGTTTGGCGCCGGCGGCGGTTGGTCGTACAAAGTGGCCATCGCCATTTGTGTGGCGGCAGTTCTGCTTGCTCTCTTTATCTGGCGTTGCCTTACGTTCAAGTCCCCGCTGCTCAACCTGCGCCTCTTTAAAAAGTCCATCGTGGGTCTGCGCGGTGCGAACTACGCCATTCTCCAGTTCATCAACATCGGCAGCTCCTTCCTGCTCCCGGTTTTCGCCGAGAACTTCCTTGGTATCGATTCGCTGGCAGCTGGCCTGATGCTTCTCCCGGGTTCTCTGCTAGGCGCCTTCATCGCTCCGTTTGTCGGCAAGCTCTACGACCGCCGAGGGCCTACGCTGGTGCTGCTGGTCTCCAACATCTCGCTAATCATCGGGGCGACCGCTTTGTGGGCGATGGCTGGCAAGGCGACCGTAGTGATTCTGACACTTCTTTATATGTTCCTGCGCGCCGGTTTCAATTTTGGTTACGGCAATACGATGTCGGATGCGAGCAAGTTCGTCTCCGGTTCACAACAGACCGATTTCAACTCGCTGTTCAACGTGCTGCAGCAGTATGCCGGCTCGCTCGGCACGACCGTGCTTTCCGCGTCGCTTTCCTTAAGTGAGGTCCATATCCCGCACAATGTCAAGGCAGCGGCGGCGGCCGGCGCCACGAACGCCTTCGCCTTGCTGATCGTGCTGGCTCTGGTTGCGCTCTGCATCACGCTGGTTTCCATCAAGGTACGCAAGAATCCGTCGGTGCAAATACAGCCGGTAGAGGTCTAGTATAAACAATCCCGACTTCTGAGGCCCGTGACTTGCGGTCCCGCATAATGCAAGGAACGTCACAGGGTAGGTTTCATCACATTCGCTTAGGGCTGGAAAGGGCTTAAGTAATACAAAAATCGCGTTCCGTTGCATTATTCTTTATCTCAACCGATGCGAAAGCGTTTGCAGGCGTCCGCCGCTAACGAAGCTGTTACGGGATTGACGTTTTAAAGGAAAACGAGATTCCGGCAAGAGCGAAGGAGCCGCGAACGCAGCCCGGCATCGTGAACCAATAACGGCAATGAAGCGAAAGGGGCCGACGATGGCTGACAAAATCAATGCATCCGACGCGATGATCAAGGTACTTGAGGATTGGGGCGTGAATCATATCTTCGGGCTTCCCGGAGGGTCGTTCGACTCGACGATGAACGCGTTGCACAACCGGCGCGATACCATGAAATACATTCAGGTACGCCACGAGGAGGCCGGTGCGCTGGCCGCTGCGGGCGAGGCCAAATTCACCGGCAAGATCGGTGTATGCTTCGGCTCCGCGGGTCCTGGTGCCGTCCACCTCCTCAACGGTCTCTATGACGCGAAGCATGACCATGCGCCGGTACTGGCACTGGTTGCCCAGGTGCCCACCGCGAAAATGAACACGGATTATTTCCAGGAGATTGACGAAGCGCCGATTTTCGAGGATGTCTCCGTATATGACCGCACGGTGATGACCGCCGAACAGCTGCCGGCTGTCGTCGATCAGGCCATCCGTCAGGCTTACGAGCATTCCGGCGTCGCTGTGGTCGTCATTCCGAAGGATTTGGGTTGGGCGCCGATTGACGATGTCGTCTATTCCACCGCCCACGATTTCTCGCAGGGAAAGCTGTGCATTCAGCCTGATCGCGAGGACGTGGCTGAGGCTGTCAGGATCTTGAACGAGGCGGAACGCCCGTTGATTTACTTCGGTGCCGGTGCCAAGGACGCGGCAGAAGAGCTTGTGACCCTGTCGGACAAGATGAAGATTCCGATGATGTCGTCGGCGCTGGGTGTCGGCGTGCTGCCAGAAGACCAGAAGGCCTACGTGCGCAGCGCCGGCCGCGTGGCCACCAAACCCGGCGTGGACGCGGCTTTCTCCGCCGATGCCGTGCTGTTCATCGGCACCAACATGCCCTTCACCTCCTACTTTGTCCATCCGAACGCCAAGTTCATCCAGGTGACCATCAAGCCCACCGATATCGGCAAGCGTCACCATGTCGACCTCGGCATCGTGGCGGACGCCAAGGCGATGCTGAAGGCCATGATTGAGATCGCCCCGAGCGTGGACTCGCGTCCTTATTACGACGTGATAGTTGAGGATCTTGCCAATTGGAACGAGTGGTCGGCCGCCCGCGAGGACCTCGATACGACGCCGCTCGAGCCCGATACCGTCTTTGCGCGCATCAACCGCAACGCCGAGCCCGACGCCATCTTCGCCGTGGACGTCGGCAACGTGACCATTGATGGCTACCGCATGCTCAAGGTGAGCCCGGAACAGAAGATCTCGACTTCCGCGTGGTACGCCACAATGGGTTATGCCGTGCCGGCCGCCATCGGCGCGCAGGAAAGCTACCCCGGCCGCCAGGTCTTCTCCATCAGCGGCGACGGCGGGTTCGCGATGAACATGCAGGACATCTTGACGCAGGTCAAGTATCACGAACCGATTATCAACATCGTGCTGACCAACAAGGCGCTCGGCTTCATCGAGGGTGAGCAGGATGATATCGACCAGCCGCATTCCGGTGTCGATCTGATTGACGCCAGCTATGCCGACGCGTGCACGGCGCTGGGGGCGAAGGGCTTCGAGGTCCGTACACTCGCCGAGCTGGACGATGCGTTCGCCCAGGCGGTCGCGAACCACGACGGTCCGAGCGTCATCGACGTGAAGATCTCCGGCATCCGTCCGCTGCCCGTTGAGCAGCTGGTGCTTGATGTCGACGAACGCCATACCCAGGCCGACGTCGACGAATTCGCACGTACCTATCACTCAGAAGGTCTGGTGTCCATCAGCAAGTTGCTTGGCAAGCACGGGTTGGATAGTCATATCGAGCCGCTGAAGCAGTTCGGTTCGGTCTGAGTTCTGATGCCTGTCGGCCGCTTAAGAAATAAGCAAGTGATATAGGAAGTAATACGTAAGTTGTATAGCACCTAAGCGGCATGGCACACGTTTGATATAGTGCGCAACCATAGAGCATATAAGCGGTATGGAACGGACTATAACGCAAAATGGCACACAGGCGGTAATCTAAACGGTTTCTTGTGATTGGGCTCACGAGTTTCTGTCGGGTTGCCGCCTGCGTCCTATTTTTGTGTTGCGTTTTAGGCTTAAGCTGCGTTATCGGCCAGCGTAGTGTCGCCATTTTTTGCCGTCCGAATCACGGAAAATATTGCTTGCCACCGCGCGTTGCGATGCGTTTTGTCTATGATAAATACTGACTGTTTACGACATCCGATACGAGGAGCGTGCGAGCTTGATTCGGTCTCAACGAGGAGACAACCAGACGCGACCTCAGCGATCACAATCTGCAGGAATACAATCTGTGCAATCGCAATTTACGCAAACTCCGTCGGCGCGAACGCATCCTGACCAAAATAATGATACGAAAATAAAACCTCGCCCGCGTCGTCATCCGCACCGCCACTCCCGTCACGACCCGATTACGCTCGGCAACGCCGTTGGTTACGGCATCGGCGACATCTACGGCGGCGGCCAGCTCACACTTATCGGCACCTACCTGGTTCTGTTCTGGACTCGTTTTTACGGCATGTCCATCTCCGTGGCGCAAGCAGTGGTCGGCTTGAGCGCCATCATCAGCGGTGTCGCGGCACTTTCGTTTGGTATCCTCGGCGATAATCTTTATCGCTTCCCAATTGGTCGTCGTTTTGGTCGCCGCCATTTGCTGCTGATGGTGGTGCCACCGCTTATTTTGGTCGGTATCCTCCTTTGGATTCCAGGCCTGCCCTTCGCGCTCTATTTTCTGGTTTATATCATGTGGGTCACCGTCGCCCAGCTTTTCGCTTCGGCCTACAACACGCTGCCCGGCGAAATGGCGTATGGTTTCGATGACCGCACCAAGCTTTCGACGGTCCGTCTGCTGATTTCCGGGGCTTCCGGCACGCTGATTCTGCTGATCGGGGGAGGCACTCTTTCGATATTCGGCGAGCACCGGCCGCTGGGCTACATGATTTTCACTATTGCCATCACGATTTGCTTTGCCCTTGCTGTTTTCGTCTGCTGGAAGAGTACGTGGGAGATGTCGCCCGAAGAAGCGGGATTCGGACAGTATGCCGAGGCTAATAGTTCTGCAAGACGTGGGAACGAGGAGAGCCATCTCTCGATTCATGACGAAGTCAAGCTCTGGCGACATCGCCTTGCCGTCATGTTCCGCGAATATGCCAGCACGTTGCGTATCGCAATTTTCCGCCGCCATTTGGCGCTCTACCTGCTCATGCTCACCGCCGGCGACGTGTTCAGCCAGACCTTCGTGTTCTTCGTCATCTACGACTGGAACAAGTCTGCCGCATTCGCCTCGCTGCTTCTGAGCTCTGGCATCATCACCGTGCCGCTGACACCGTTGTTTGGCGTGGCCATGACCAAGATTGGCCCGAAACGCATGTATCAGGGCAGCTTCGCCGCGAGCATCATTGGCCTGATTTGGATCTTCGCGGCCTGGCGTTTGGCTGGCGAATTGCCGGAGCCGTGGTGGACGGTGTTCGCGGTTGCGGGCGCGCTGTTCTTCTTCATCGTCAAGGCGCCTTCAGGCTACCTGCCGTGGGCGGTCTTTCCGTTCATCGCCGACGTCGATCAGGTCGTTTCCGGCAAATACCGTGCTTCGACTTTCAGCGGCATACAGGCCGGGTTCCGTCAGCTGGCTTCAGGATTTTCTGCGATAGCCGTGGGAGCCGTGCTCGGATTTGTCGACTTCGATTCCTCGCGTCGCGTGCAGACGACGTTGGCGTGCAATGGCTTGGGAGCCTTGATGATTGGCTGGTATGCGCTCTCTATCGTCATCTGTATGATCGTCGTGCGCCGTTTCAACCTCGATAAGCACACGGATGGCATCGCTTTGGCCGAGTCCGCTCGAGTTGCTTCCGGCGGAGACCCGCACGATGTCGATCCGACGGTTCGCGCCACGTTAGAGGACCTGACTGGACAGCCTTACGGGCGGTGAAACCAAAAATCCGCAGAACCTTGCGATTCTGCGGATGTTATCTGTGCCCCCACGGGGATTCGAACCCCGGACACGCTGATTAAGAGTCAGCTGCTCTAACCAGCTGAGCTATAGGGGCGCTGGTCTTAAACTACAAGAGCCAAGAGAACAGTATACATACGCTTTAGATATTGTGCAAGGCGGTGTGTCGCCTATTGCCAGACGCGTTCGCGGCGTTGGCTGCCATTCTTCGAACCGTGGGTATTCGGTTTTGGCGCTTGGTGGCAGTATTGGTTCCCGATAATGCTTCATCATCACTTATAAAAACGTTTGCCGAGATTTGTTCAATTGTTTTAGTGGTGGATAATTTTTTGGTGAGTAGAGAGTCTTGTGTACTTTAGGCGGCTTCTAGTTTTTTCTGGATTATCGAAGATAGCTGATGGAACCGGAATTTCCTAAGCTGGTTTTATTGGCGGCATATAGCTGTTTTTTAGGTCAAAAATCAGACAATCATTGAGTTAAAAAAGTGATTTCCGTAACAAAATCTATCGAAAAATAAGAAATAATCAAAATCGGAATGTCTTTATCATTCAGTGAGTTACACTTCTTCTTATCGAATATGGATAAGTTCAACGTTTCGAACATATCATTTTCGAGACATGACTAAGAACGATAGATGTTCTGTGCCTGAACCACATGGCTGTGTGAAGGTGCCGTTCGTCGTACATTCGAGAAGGAAGAATAATGGAATTCTCACTTAGTGCAAAGCTGGCTGCCGAATTCATCGGCACCGCCTTCCTGATGATATTCGGAAACGGCGCGGTCGCCAATACCGAACTCAAGGGGACGAAAGGCCACGGCACCGGCTGGCTCAACATAGCGATGGGCTATGGTTTCGGCGTCATGTTCCCGGTGATGATGATCGGCTCGGTCTCCGGCGCGCATATCAACCCCGCGATGACCATCGGCCAGGCGGTCAACGGGCTCTTCCCGTGGTCCGAAGTCATGCCCTATATAGTCGCCCAGCTTCTGGGTGCGGCGGTCGGCCAACTCGTCATCTACTTCACCTACCTTCCGTATTACAAGATGGAGACCAGTCCTGACGCTATTTTCGCGACCTTCAGCACCACCGAAGCCACTGGCAACAAAGTCGTCTACTTCGCCAACGAGCTTCTGGGCACCCTCGTCCTCGTGCTCGGCGCCCTCTGCATGCTCTCCCTGCCTTGGGGCAAGAAGGACCCGGCCGCCGCGGCCATCGTCGTCGGTCTCATCGTCTGGGGCCTGGTGACCTCCATGGGCGGCTCCACCGGTCCCGGCCTCAACCCGGCCCGTGACCTCGTGCCCCGCTTCCTGCACTGGATCCTTCCCATCCCGAACAAGGGTGGCTCTCGCTGGGGTGAGGCTTGGATTCCGGTCGTGGCCCCGATTATCGGCGCTATCATCGGTGCGTGGATTTTCAAGGTCTGCTTCGGCTGATCGGTCAAAGTCGTAAAACTACGTTTCTCATAACCCAACAGTGGTGGCGCGGTCTGCGATTTGGCAGGTCGCGTCACTTTTATTTTTTATATTTTGCGCGAATTATCTAGAATAACGAAAATCAGCGATATGGGATTTTCCTTCGTCATGAAGAATATCTATTATTGTCCCCGTAACCATTGAAACCTGAGCGGGGAGAAGACGTGACACGTAAGCGACCGACGGACTCGGGATTCCCGCGAGGTAAGGGGCCGAAAGGCAAGTCAGCGACGTCTGCTGCTCAGGCATCCGTGATTGCCAGGAAAGTCTCCAAGGGAATTCAAACCTGTGCGCGTTGGCTTGGCAGGGTTCTGCTTGCTGCGATTCGTGGATTTAACCATGCTGTGCGACGTGGCTTCCATACCGTCCGTGATTTTTTGGGATTGCGTGGGTCAAAGAATGCGGGCAGCTTAGGCAGGCCAAGCAGTTCGGTTGGCTCGGCTGGCAAAAACACTTCGTCCCGGCGGCGGAAGGCGTCGCAAAATGTTCGTAATCCTGACGTCGACAGTGAATTTGGCATTTCCGAGATATCGCAAGGTTTCATCGGTTCGGTGCTTGGATCCGAAACCGATGAAAGCTCCGCGCAAAAGAGTTACGCAAGAAAATCGACCAGAACAAACTCGAGGCCGGTGGCGAAATCCGTCTATCTGGTGCGTCGCATTGCCGTTTTGGTCGTGGCTTTGGTAGTGGTCATCGCCATTGTTTTCGGCTGCAGGGCGGCGATTTCGGCCATTGGTCATCGTCACGATTCCTCTGCTTATCAAGGTTCTTCCCAAGCTTCCCAGCAACGGGGTTCCCGGAAGTCCGGCAGCAAGAGCAAGCCCCCCAAGCCGAACCAGGCCGAAGTGAAGTTGCAAGAACCGCTGAGCGACCAGGCGCGTGCCACGATGCTTGCCAAGGCGCAGGCGACGGTGGCTGCAAGCGGCAAGCCGGCACACCAGTATTCCTACTGCGTCAGCACCAAGGGTGATGTGGGCGGATCGAAGGTACAGAGGGAATTCGAAAACAGCATTTTCCGCACGCTGAACGACCCGCGCGGTTGGCCGCGTGCCGGTGCGACTTTTACGTATAGCAGCGATTCCAGCAATTGCGATTTCGTCATTTATCTTTCGCAGCCATCTCTGATGACATCGTTCTCGGGCGATTGCTCCGACGAATACAGCTGCCGCGTGGGAGACAACGTCATCATCAACGAGGATCGCTGGAACGGTGCCACCACGCAGATGCTGAAGGCCGGAATGTCGCTTAGTCGCTACCGCATCATGGTCATCAACCACGAGGTCGGTCATCGTCTCGGCCACATCGACAACGAACCCTCCTGCCCCGCGCCCCAAGCCCCGGCGCCACTGATGCAGGAGCAGTCGATGAGCCTGCGCGGATGCATTCCCAACGAGTGGCCCACGGATTCCGAGCTCTGGATTCAATGAGCGGGCGGGTTGGCCGTTTCGCACCTACTCCTTCCGGTCGCATGCACATCGGCAACATCTACGCGATGCTGGCCGCGTGGCTTTCGGCGCATGCCGGGGATGGTTCTGAAAATGGTGCTCAAGGGCAACAAGGCAAAGTCCTGCTGCGCATCGAGGACGTTGACGGGCCGCGAGCAGTGAAGGACGCCGACAAATGGATCATGGACGATCTGCATTGGCTCGGGCTCGACTGGGACGGTGAACCGGTCTACCAGTCGCAGCGCACGGAGATCTACGAGGAAGCGTTGCGCTCGCTGAAATCGGTGGATTTGGGAGATGTCGTTTCGATGGATGTGGCTCATGCGGGTTCACAGAATTTTTCGACGTGCGATTTTGATGGTTCCGGTGATGTGTCGAATAGACGGGATCGCTTGCAAGGCAAGGTTGTGCAAGACGGTGCTGAATGTTCGTATTCTGGTAAAGATTCGGTTTTGGATGGTCCGTTGGCCTCTGGTGATTTCCCGTTGGTCTATCCGTGTTTCTGCTCGCGAGCCGATTTGCGCGCAGCATTGGCGCCGCAGGAGGGTGACCGGTTCTTGATTTATCCCGGGACGTGTCGGAATCTCTTGACCGAACATCCCGACGAAGTGTACTCGCGGCTTGAGGCCGGCAAGCGTCATTCGTGGCGTATAGCAGTGCCCGAAGAAGGCGCGCCTGAAAGCATCGTCACCTTTGATGACCGCATATTCGGCAGGCAACGTTTCGATTTGCCTCGTCGGGTCGGCGACACTGTGATTCGTCGTTCCGATGGCATCTTCTCCTACCAGCTGGCAGTAGTGGTTGACGACCTGTTGATGGGGGTCAATGACATCGTTCGCGGTCGCGATTTGCTGCGTTCCACGGCACTGCAGATTTGGATTCGCAGGGCGTTGGTTGCGTCCGGTTTCCCCGCAAAATACGGAATTGCTGTCAAGCATGATTCGAATGAAAGCAATAATTGTAATACTTTACAATTGGATAATACTCAATTTGTAGATAATCGTAACGCTTCAAAACCCAATGATTTCAAGACGTGTAAGGCTGGCTCGACGGCGGGATGCCCAGCCTATGCGCACCTCCCGCTGATCGATGACCCAACCGGCGTTCGCTTGGCCAAACGCAAGCGTTCGCTTGATATCGGCACTTTGCGGGCGGCTGGGGTCAAGCCAGAGCAAATTATAGGGTATTGTGCGTGGTTGCTTGGCATCCGCGCTCCGCAACGTGTCCACATGCCGGACGCTTCCGAACCGGTCGTCATGAGTGCCCGAGAGGCCTTGCAATGCTTCACTTGGCGTGATGTTCATGCGGACAAATCCGACCGTATTCTTGCGGCGAATTGGGCAAACGAATTTGACAGGCACAAAAGCGGAAGTGTAGCGTAAGAGCCAATAATTGAACACTATAAACCGATGAAGCGGGGAAGTAGACGGAAACGCGCGATGAGCGAGCCCGGGATGGTGAGAGCCGGGACGAGATGCGAACCGTTGAGTGGGCCGCTGAGGGCGCACCGATTGGCCGGATGATTTCGACTATGAGGCTGCGACGTAAAGCATACGTCAGTTGCTTCAGACGTGTTGGCGTCTGAAAGGGCACGGGAAACCGTGAACCAAGGTGGCACCGCGGGCTATTTGCTCGTCCTTGGCTGTAATTGACAGCTGGGACGGGCTTTTTTAGTCCCAAAATGAGGCGAAGGCCTTGAGGAGGTGCCCATGGTGACCATGAGTGCGGATGCTACAGTAGGCTCGGACGGCAATGCTGCCATTCGCGGCGCTGCGGACGAAAGCCGGTACTCGGGTATTACGCCGGCGCTTGACGAAGTTCGTGAACTTGCTAAATCCGGCAAATACCACCGTATCCCGGTGATGCGCGAACTGCTTGCCGACCGCCTGACCACCATCGAGGTCATGCGCCGGGTACGTGCCGCTTCCAATCACTGCTTCCTTCTGGAAAGTGCTGAAGCCGACCAGCGTATGGGACGCTACAGCTTCCTAGGATTCGCGCCGACGCTGGAACTGACCTGCAAGGCTGGAGACTTGACCATCAAGCGCGTCGCTCCCGCTGGATCGAACGCCGATGACGTTGTGGTCGAACACAAACACGTCGACCACCCGAGCAACGCCATACGCAAAGTGCTCGCCCAGTATTCCAGCCCGCGACTTGAAGGCTTTCCGCCCTTTGCCGGTGGCCTGGTCGGCTATTTCTCCTTTGGTTATTTTGCATACGCCGAGCCGACATTGCGGCAGGAAACCCGCGATCCGAAGGCGCTGCCCGATGTCGATCTGATGCTCTTCGACCAGCTCATTTCCTTCGATTCCTACCGCCAGCGTCTGCAGCTCATCGCCGGCGTCGACACCAGCGATGTGGACGCCTCCTACGAACGCGCGGTGGGCCAAATCGAGGAAATGCAGCAAATCTTGGATCACGGCAAGCGCTATGACTTCAAGCCGCTGGAACTTGACGGCGAGCTGGAACTGACGCTTAACCGCGAACAATATGGATCGATGATCAACAAGGCCAAGGAACACATCTACGCCGGCGACATCTTCCAGGTCGTGCTATCCAACCCCAGCGTCGCTTCGGCTTCCGGAAGCCTGTTCGACGCCTATCGCCTGATGCGCGCCGAAAACCCCAGCCCCTACATGGTCTTCATGTCCAGCGATGACATCGAAATCGCCGCCGCCTCGCCCGAGACGCTGGTACGGCTCGAAGACGGCAAGCTCCTGACGTATCCACTCGCCGGAACCCGCCCGCGCGGCGCGACGCCGGAAGAGGACAAGCTCATCGAACAGGACCTTCTGAGCGACGAAAAGGAACTGGCCGAACACAACATGCTCGTCGACCTCGGACGCAATGACATCGGCCGCGTTTCCAAGCTCGGCAGCGTCGAAGTCGAACGGCTGCACGATATCCTGCGATTCTCGCATGTCATGCATATTGGTTCCACGGTCGCCGGTCAGCTTGCCGACGACAAGGATGCGCTGGATGTCATCGATGCAGTACTGCCGGCCGGCACACTTTCCGGAGCGCCGAAAATCCGCGCCTGCCAGATTATTTCGGAACTTGAGGATTCCCCGCGCGACATCTACGGCGGAGCCATCGGCTACCTCGACTTCTCCGGCAACCTAGACACGTGCATCGGCATCCGCCTGGCCTTCAAACACAATGGCAAGGTCTGCGTGCAATCCGGCGCAGGCATCGTCGCCGATTCCAACCCCGACAAGGAATTCGAGGAATGCCGCAACAAGGCGCTCGCCGTCGTGGACGCCATCAATCAAGCGAACGGAGGCATCGCATGATTACCATCGTCGACAACTACGACAGTTTCTCCTACAACCTTTACCAGCTCATCGGCTCCATCGAACCGGACGTCAACGTGGTGCGCAACGACGACCTCGACGTCGCCGGTCTTGCGGCGCTTGGTTCCGATGGCATTGTGCTTTCGCCGGGGCCGGGCAAGCCCGCCGACGCAGGAATCTGCGAGGACGTGGTCCGCGAACTTTCCGGAACGCTGCCGATCTTGGGCGTCTGCCTCGGCCATCAAGCCATCTGCGAGGCGCTGGGCGGCAAGGTCGTTCCCGCCGCCGAACTCATGCACGGCAAGGCCTCACCGGTCGAACTTGACAACGATTGCCCCCTTTTCGCCGGGATGCCTGCGCGAATTCAGGCTGCGCGGTACCACTCGCTGGAAGCCGACAAAGCCACGCTGCCCTCTACGTTACGCGTCGTCGCCCACACTGCCGATTCCGACGAAATCATGGCCGTCCAACACGTCACCGATCCGATGTTCGGCGTCCAGTTCCACCCAGAAAGCATCCTGACGCCGCAGGGCAAGCAGATACTCAGGAATTTCATCGACGTGGTCGACCGATGGCGGGCGGGCAAGCGTCGGTGAGCGGCTGTTGAACCGATAAGCTAGATGTGCAGGTTCGGCAAGCGGAATATCAATGGTTCGCTCAGCGATATCGATAGTCATTAATCAATAAACCAATAAGTAAGTAAATCAATCACAAGGAAGTAATCAACATGATCAGTGAAGCAATCGTCAAAATCGTCAACAAGCACGACCTCACCTACGACGAGGCCTACCAGGCCATGAAGGAGATCATGGGCGGCAAATCGACGCCGACCCAGAACGCGGCCTTCCTTGCGGCGCTTTCCACCAAGTCGGCCGAGGCCGAGACCATCGACGAGATCGCGGGCTGCGCGGCGGCCATGCGCGAACTGGCCACCCCGGTGCCGCACCCTGGCATCGAAACCATCGACATCGTTGGCACCGGCGGCGACGGCGCGAACACCTTCAACATCTCCACCACCGCGGCGCTGATCTCCGCGGCGGCCGGAGCCCACGTGAGCAAGCACGGCAACCGCGCGGCCAGCTCGCAGTGCGGCACCGCCGATTGCCTCGAAGCTCTCGGCGCGAACATCTCGCTGTCGCCCGATGAAGCGCTCGACCTGCTCAAGGCCGACAACTTCACCTTCCTCTTCGCCCAGCGCTACCACACCGCGATGCGCTACGTCGGTCCGATCCGCAAGGAGCTCGGCTTCCGCACCGTCTTCAACATCCTCGGGCCGCTGACGAACCCCGCCCGCCCCGAGTACTTCCTGCTCGGCGTCTACGACGAATACCTTGTGGAGCCCATCGCCCACGTGCTCGAAAGCCTTGGCGTCAAGCGTGCGCTGGTCGTCTACGGCCGCGACAAGATGGACGAGGTCTCGCTTTCCGCCGAAACCGCCGCCTGCGAGCTGCGCGACGGTGAATATCATCCGATGACGCTGACGCCTGAGGAATTCGGCCTCACGCGTTGCACCAAGAAGGACCTGCTTGGCGGCACACCTTCGGAGAACGCAGCTATCACCCGCGCCATTCTGGGCGGCAAGGAGACCGGACCAAAGCTGGAAGCCGCGCTGTTCAACGCCGCCTGTGCGCTCTACGTTTCTGGGGTCGCCTCGTCGATTGGCGAGGGCGTGGAACTGGCCCGCGAGCAGATCGCCTCCGGTGCGGCGATGAAGACGCTTGAGGCGTTCGTCGCCGGTTCGCAGGCGTTTGCCAAGGCCGACGCAGATAAGTAAGTAAGGGGCTGAGGGTTCTTCGGGCAACTGTTGGCGTCCGATTTCTTGCATTGGGACGCTGAGAAGCAAGAAAACGGCCGCTGAGCGGTTGTCAGTGTCCTGTTTCTTGCATTTCGGGCGTCTTGTGCAAGAAATGGGTTGCTGGGGATTCATCAGTGTCCGGTTTTTAGCACAACTTATAGCGGATGCTAGAAAGTGGCCATTGATGGCGATTCGGTAGTGGCTCCGATGGATGTATGCCGTTGTTTCGTAAGTGTATGGACGTTGATATCAATGATAAGAAGGTGCAAAGGTAATGGCTGATTCCGAGAATATCCTGCAGCGCATCGCCGCGAAAACCCGCGAGCGTGTGGCCGAAGAGAAGGCGCAAACCCCGCAGGGCGTGGTGGAGGCGCAAGCCCGTGAAGTCGCCGCACAAAAGGTTGCGGCGGGGGAGACCGGCGACGCGGCGTTTCCGTTCGAGCGGGCGTTGAAGGCTCCGGGAATGAGCTTCATCTGCGAGCTCAAGCGTGCCTCGCCCAGCAAAGGCCTGATCGCGCCGGACTATCCCTACCTCAGCATCGCCCGCGACTACGAAAAGGCCGGGGCGGCGGCCATCAGCTGCCTGACCGAGCCGACGTGGTTCAAAGGTTCCGACGAGCATATGCGGCAGGTCGCGGCGGCGGTCAGCATTCCGGTGCTGCGCAAGGATTTCATCATCGACGAGTACATGATTTATCAAGCCCGGGCTTGTGGTGCTTCGGCCGTTCTGCTCATCTGCTCGATTCTTGACGACCGACAGATTGCCGATTACGTCGCGCTCGCGCACGAGCTCGGCATGAGCGCGCTGGTGGAAGCTTATCAGCCGGACGAGGTGCCGCGTGCTATGGCTGCCGGCGCCGGAATCATCGGTGTCAACAACCGTGACCTGCGCAATTTCGAGGTGGATTTCGAACGCAGCCTGCGTCTGCGCCCGACTGTCGGCCCGGACCGTGTCTTCGTTTCGGAGTCTGGCGTATACACCCGTGCCGATGTGGCGAGGCTCGAGGAAGCAAACGTGGACGCGGTGCTGATCGGAGAGACGCTGATGCGTGCGCCGGACAAGGCCGCGGCGCTCGCGGAACTTCGTGGCGGCCTGGTCAATAAGCCAACGTCTGCTGCGGAAAAGTAAGAGGCACAACGATGGATAATTCGACAGCATCGACTCGACCTGCGTTTGAGGAATTGCACGATATCGACGTACCGTTTGAAGACGACGCAAGTATTTGTAATGCGATTGAAGAGCGTGAGTCTTCTAATAAAGGCGATGTAAATGTTGATGCCGCGGACGCCTATAAGGTCAAGCTGTGTGGGCTGAAACGTGAGCAGGATATGGACGCTGCCCTCGCAACCGGTACCGATGCCGTTGGATTCATTATCGATTTCCCGAAATCGCACCGTTCAATCACCCCAGAGCGAGTGGCCGGACTGGTCAGGTACATGAAGGCTAAAGCCGACGAAACCGGGGTAAAGCCGCCGGCCGCGGTAGGAGTGTTCGTCGACCAACCGGCTGAACGCGTGGCCGCCGTCGCGCAGGACGCCGGCCTTGATGCGGTTCAGCTGCACGGCCACGAAGATGAGGATTATCTGGCCGAACTGCGCGAGCTGCTAACCCTGCCGATCATGCAGGCCTTCAAGGTGCGCGAGGCGATGGACGTCGCTCGGGCCCTGGAGTCGTCGGCCGACATGGTGCTGCTCGACGCGGGAGCGGGCGATGGCAAGACCTTCGACTGGTCACTCGTTCGTGATGTCAATCGTCCGTTCATGCTGGCCGGTGGCCTCACTCCGGACAATGTGGCCGAAGCCATCCTCACGACGCATCCGTTCGGCGTCGATATGAGCTCGGGCGTCGAAACCGACCGTCTCAAGGACCCAAGCAAAATGTTCGCCGCGGTTAAAGCCGTGCGAGACGTTTCGAAGAATGCGGAAGCCGGTGATCGATGGTAATGCGTAATTCGGCAACAAGGTTTACAGGATAGACGTTTCGATGCTTTAGCCGCCAAATCTGGCTACTATCAACGATATCAACAACGTAATCAATAAAAAACCAGCTGTATATATTAAGGAGCAAATCATGACCAATTCGCCCAATTCAAAAGGGCGCTTCGGCATCCACGGGGGCCAGTATATCCCGGAGACGCTGATGGGCGCCGTCAACGAGCTGGAGGAGGCCTACAACCATTACAAAAATGATCCGGACTTCCTCGCCGAGCTCGACGACCTCGAGAAGAAGTACGCCGGCCGTCCGTCGCTGCTGTATTACGCAGAGAACATGACCAAGGATCTCGGTGGTGCCAAGATCTATCTCAAGCGCGAAGACCTGAACCATACCGGCGCGCACAAGATCAACAACGTGCTCGGCCAGGCGCTGCTCGCCAAGCGCATGGGCAAGACCCGCCTAATCGCGGAAACCGGCGCAGGCCAGCACGGCGTGGCCACGGCCACCGTCGCGGCACTTTTCGGCATGGAATGCGTGGTCTACATGGGCCAGGTCGATATGGAACGTCAGGCGCTGAACGTTTACCGCATGCGGCTCTTGGGTGCGGAAGTGCGCGGCGTCACCAGCGGCACTGGCACCTTGAAAGACGCGGTTTCCGAGACCTTCCGCGAATGGACGCGCCGTATTTCCGACACCCACTATTGCCTCGGCTCGTGCATGGGCCCGCATCCCTTCCCGACGATGGTGCGTGATTTCCAATCCGTCATTTCCAAGGAGGCACGAGAGCAGATTCTCGAAGACGAAGGTAAGCTGCCCGCCGCGGTGATCGCGTGTGTTGGAGGCGGCTCCAATGCCATCGGCAGCTTCTACAACTTCATCGGCGATAAGGATGTCAAGCTCATCGGCTGCGAGGCAGCAGGGCGCGGCATCGACACCGACCGCACCGCCGCCACCATGAACACCGGCTCGCTCGGCATCTTCCATGGCATGAAGAGCTACTTCTGCCAGAACGAATACGGCCAGATCGCACCGGTCTATACGATTTCCGCCGGTCTCGATTACCCGGGCGTCGGCCCCGAGCATGCCGCGCTGAAGGATGCCGGACGTGCCCAATATGTCGCCATTACTGACGACGAGGCCGTCGACGCCTTCGAATATCTCAGCCGCACCGAGGGCATCATTCCGGCCATCGAAAGCGCACACGCTGTGGCCTACGCCATGAAACTCGCGCCGACGTTGCCAAAGGACCAAAGTATCATCGTCACCCTTTCCGGACGTGGCGACAAGGACGTGGCGGCCATCGCCCGCTACCGTGGGGAGGATCTTCATGACTGACAACAATGTTGACCAGAAGTATTTTGACGATGCGTATACTCGTGCCGCGGCCACCGAGGCGCGTTTGTTCGCCGATAACGACCACGACGCGCAGGGTCCGCAGGATTCGCAGCAGCAGCCGGTCGCGCCTCGCACTTCGCGTATTGCGCAGGCGTTCACGGCTCCTGACGGCAGCCGCCGCAAGGCCTTTATCCCGTTTGTCACAATCGGCGATCCCTCGATTGCCCTGACCGAGAAGCTGGTTCCGGCCATGATCGACGCCGGTGCCGACCTCATTGAACTGGGTGTTCCCTTCTCTGACCCGACGGCCGAAGGCCCGGTCATCCAGGAAGCGAGCAACCGCGCGCTTTCAGCCGGGACGACCACCGACGACGCTTTCGCACTGGTCGAGCGTTTGCGGGGCGAACACAAGATCGAGACGCCGATGGTCTTCATGACCTATTCCAACGTGCTCTATTCCTACGGTCTCGAACGTTTCGCACGCCGTGCAGCCGAAGTCGGGCTCGACGGCGTGATTCTGCCGGACGTTCCGCATGAGGAGAAACCCGAATTCGACGAACCGCTGGCAGCCGAAGGTCTTGATTTGGTCAGCCTCATCGCGCCGACCTCGCACGAGCGCATCCGCAGCATCGCCTCCGACGCCAAGGGCTTCATTTACTGCGTGAGCTCGCTTGGTGTCACCGGCGTTCGCAAGGAAATCACCAGCGATGTGGCCGGGATGGTGCGCGAGGTGCGTGCCGCCACCGACGTGCCCGCCGCCATCGGTTTCGGCATCTCCACTCCCGAGCAGGCCGCGAAAATGGCCGCCGATTCGGACGGTGCCATCGTCGGTTCGGCCATCGTGCGCATGGTCGGCAAGTACGGCGAGGATGCGGTCCCATATGTCACCGATTACGTCCGTTCGCTGGCTGAAGCAGTTCACGGGCTGAACTGACTTGCTTAGACGATAATTATTAGTAATTAGTAAGTAAGAAATCGCGGGTACATTCGTCATTGGACAGTGTACCCGCGATTTGCGTTATTCCAAAGTTCATCATTTACCGATATTGCTGCACGATGACATAGGCATGCATAATATGGAGGCGGATAATCGAGTGGGAAGCGGGGAATGATGACTGCTTATATGGATCACAAGGATCTCGCCAACGAGGTCATTGACGAGGCGCGAACGAAAGAAATCACGGACGCCGTGCATCGAGTGTTGGACGATATCGCCAAAGCCGAGGCCGCGTCAGGGCGTGAAACAGGATCAGTGAAGCTGCTCGCGGCCACTAAGACGCGTGATGTCGGCGAGATCATGGCCGCCATCGATGCCGGCGTTCGTATGATCGGCGAGAATCGTCCGCAGGAAATTTCGGCCAAGGCCGAAGGTTTGATTCGGCAGTGTGCGCAGCGCGGTTTCTCGTTGGGTGCTGCGGCGAACTCGCAGAATGCCAATGGTTCCAATGATTCTGCTGCATCTCAAACCGCTCCGGACGGCCACATTCCGTTCCACCTCATCGGCCAGCTGCAATCCAACAAAATCGGCAAGGTGCTGCCCTACGTCGATACCATCGAATCGGTCGGTTCGCTTGACGAAGCGCAGAAAATCGCGCGTCGCGCCGTCGCACGCCATATCGTTGTTGGGGTGCTGATGGAAGTCAACGAATCCGGCGAGGCCTCGAAGTCCGGTTGTGAACCTGACGAAGCTGTGGATCTTGCCTATCGGATTGCCGCCATGGAAGGCTTGCAATTGCAAGGTTTGATGACCATCGGTGCCCACGTCGACGACGAAAAGACGATACGCAACGGCTTCGCGCACCTGCGTGGCACCCGCGACACGATTTTGAAGTCCGGTGAGCCTGGAACGGCACAATGCCGCGAACTTTCGATGGGCATGACCCACGATATGGACTACGCCGTGGCTGAGGGCTCAACCATCGTGCGCGTCGGCACCGCGATTTTCGGCGAGCGTGCGTTTATCTGAAATACTGATTTTTCAACGTTCGGGGAAGACGATGAGAGAGCAAGTAAAAATGAGGGGAAACTCGGGCAGGAACAAGACCAAAGGCAAAGCCAACAATCGCGTCATCCGCGTCCGAGCGGTGGTCACCGGCTTGGTGCAAGGTGTCGGCTACCGGTATTTCGCGGTCAATGAGGCGCGTCGCTGCGGCGTGGCAGGTTGGGTACGCAACCGCCTCGACGGCTCGGTCGAAGTTGAGGCGCAAGGTGAGCAAAGTCTTGTCAGCGCGTTCGTCGAGCGGCTTGGCCATGGCCCGCAATGGGGACACGTCGACAAGGTAGAAACCAAGGAAATCCCGCTTTCCGACAACGAGAGCTTTGAATTCCGCGTCCGCCGCGACGCTATCTAAGATTACGCATTTTCCGGTTTATTTCGGCTTTTCGCGCACCTAAGACGGGGAAGTGGCGTAGGCTGAAGGCATGAGAATCGCACGCTATTCCTATAACGATGTTCCGCACTATGCCTTCGTGCAGACCGACAGCAACGACAAGAAGGATTATCTCGTCGAGCTTGACGGCTATCCCTTCGGCTCCCAGCCGGTGCAGCCTACCGGCGAGCGTCACTTGATTGACGAAGAGGGCATCCGTCTGCTCGCTCCGGTCATCCCGTCTAAGGTTTACGGCTTGGCCAAGAATTACGAGGCTCACGCCGAATATATGCACGCCAAAGGTCAGTCGGCCGCTGAGCATGCTCCGAGCGAGATGGTCATTTTCATGAAGCCATCCACCTCTGTCATCGGCCCCGACGATCCGATTGTCATTCCGGACTTTTCGAACGATATGAACTTCGAGCCGGAAGTGGCCGTGGTCATGGGACGCATCGCCAAGAATGTTTCGGTCGAGAAAGCCATGGATTACGTGCTCGGTTTCACCTGCGTCAACGACGTGACGCTGCGCGATCTGCAGGGCAATGACCCGATGTGGACGCGAGCCAAAGGTTTCGACACCTCCTGCCCGCTCGGTCCGTGGGTGGAGACTGATCTCGACTGGAAGGACGTGAAGATCTCCTTCACTTTGAACGGCGAGGACGTCCCTGCCGCTTCCGGCACCACCGCCGATCTGATTCATTCCATTCCCGAGCAGATCGCCGAGATTTCCAGCTTCGCGACGCTCTTGCCGGGCGACGTCATCATGACCGGCACTCCCAATGCCTCCGGCACGCTGAAGCCGCGCGACGAAGCCATCGTCAACATCGAGGGCATCGGCTCCCTGCGCAACGTGGTGGTCAAGGGCTGAGTCGCAAGTCGATAGTTCTAAAGCTATAAGAACGTAACAGGCCGGTTGACGGATTCAAAGCCGTTGGCCGGTTCGTTTTATTCGCTTGTGAATTGACATAAACACCGAACTAGACAATAACATCTAAAAGTTGAGTCGAAGAGACTCAAGTTTTGGGAATAGAACCCCTCCGTTTGTGGTTGTATTAAGCAGACAACGAAATATGCCTTGGAATTCCAGCGATTTTGCGAAGGAAACAGGGCGAACAAACGGAGGAAAACATGGAACAACAATTTACGACCATGGCGCAGGAAGCAATCGGTGACGCGATTCAGAGCGCGTCGGCGGCGGGCAATCCCCAGGTGGATACCCTGCACGTGATGGATGCGTTGCTGCGTCAGGAAAACAGTGTGGTCACGGGGCTGATTACGGCTGCCGGTGGAGATACGAAGGCTATTGGCGCCGCGGTGCGCAACGCGTTGGTCGCGCTGCCGAGCGCGAGCGGGTCCTCGACCTCGCAGCCGCAGGCGAGCCGTCAGCTCACCACCGCGTTGGCTGATGCCGAAAAGGAAATGAAGCAGATGGGTGACGAATACGTCTCCACCGAGCATCTGCTCATCGGCATTGCCGACGCCGAGCCCAATGAGGGCGCGACGATTCTCAAAAACAACGGCGTGACCGCTGCGGCGTTGCGCAAGGCCGTGCCGGGCGTGCGTGGGGGAGCGAAAGTGACCAGCCCGGATGCCGAAGGCAGCTACAAGGCGTTGGAGAAATATTCCACCGACCTGACTGCTCAGGCGAAGGAGGGGAAGCTCGACCCGGTGATCGGCCGTGACCAGGAGATCCGCCGAGTCATGCAGATTCTTTCCCGTCGTACCAAGAACAACCCGGTGCTGATCGGCGAGCCCGGCGTTGGCAAGACCGCCGTCGTCGAAGGATTGGCGGAGCGTATCGTCGCGGGCGACGTGCCCACAACCTTGCAGAACAAGAAGCTCATCAGCCTTGACTTGGGGTCGATGGTGGCCGGTTCGAAGTATCGTGGCGAGTTCGAGGAACGCCTCAAGGCAGTCCTCAACGAGATCAAGAGCGCGAACGGCGAGATCATTACCTTCATCGACGAGATTCATACCATCGTCGGTGCTGGTGCGGCCGAGGGCTCGATGGACGCGGGAAATATGCTCAAGCCCATGCTGGCTCGCGGCGAACTGCGTCTGATCGGCGCGACCACGCTCGACGAATACCGCGAGAACATCGAGAAGGACCCGGCGCTGGAACGTCGTTTCCAGCAGGTCTTCGTCGGCGAGCCGAGCGTTGAGGACACCATTGCGATTTTGCGTGGACTCAAGCAGCGTTACGAGGCTCACCACAAGGTGACCATCGGCGATGATGCGCTGGTGGCCGCGGCGACGCTTTCGAACCGTTACATTTCTGGCCGTCAGCTGCCCGACAAGGCCATCGACTTGGTCGACGAGGCGGCGGCGCACCTGCGCATGGAGCTCGATTCGCAGCCTGAGGAGATCGATGAGCTGCAGCGCCGTGAGACGCGTCTCGAGATGGAGGAGATGCAGCTGAAGAAGGCCGAGGATCCTGCCAGCAAGGACCGCTTGAAGAAGCTGCAGAGCGATTTGGCGGACACCCGCGAGAAGCTTTCGGGTCTAAAGACCCGTTGGGACGCCGAAAAGGCCGGCCACAACAAGGTCGGCGACCTGCGTGCCCAGCTCGACGCCAAGAAAGTGCAGGCCGACAAGTACACCCGCGAGGGCGATTTGGAGAAGGCCAGCAAGATTCTTTACGGCGAGGTTCCAGCGATTCAGAAGCAGTTGGATCTGGCGGAACAGGCCGCGGACGAGGAGAATTCGGACGGTCAGGAGACCGAGCCGATGGTTCCCGACCATGTCGACGCCGATTCGGTGGCCGGCATTGTCTCCGAATGGACCGGTATTCCTGTCGGCCGCCTGATGCAAGGCGAAAACGAGAAGCTGCTGAATATGGAGAAGTTCCTCGGTAAGCGCGTCATCGGCCAGAAAGAAGCCATTCAAGCGGTTTCGGATGCGGTGCGGCGCTCCCGTGCCGGCATCTCCGACCCGAACCGTCCGACAGGCTCGTTCCTCTTCCTGGGTCCGACCGGCGTCGGCAAGACGGAGCTCGCCAAGGCATTGGCGGACTTCCTCTTCGACGACGAGAAGGCCATGGTGCGTATCGACATGAGCGAGTACATGGACAAGGGATCTGTGACTCGCCTGATTGGTGCAGCGCCCGGCTACGTCGGTTACGAAGAGGGCGGGCAGCTCACCGAGGCTGTGCGGCGTCGTCCTTACTCCGTCGTGCTGTTTGACGAGGTAGAGAAGGCGAATCCTGAGGTCTTCGATATCCTCCTGCAGGTACTTGATGATGGCCGTTTGACCGACGGTCAGGGCCGGACCGTGGACTTCAAGAACACGATTCTGATCATGACTTCGAACCTCGGTTCGCAGTTCCTGGTGCAGCCCGATCTGGATGATGAGGCGAAGAAGAACGCGGTGATGGATGCAGTCCATGCGCAATTCAAGCCGGAATTCATCAATCGTCTCGACGAAATAGTCATCTTCCATCCGCTCACCCGCGAGGAGCTGGGCCAGATTGTCGACATTCAGGTGCAGCAGGTTGCCTCTCGCCTGACTGACCGCCGCATCACGCTCGACGTCACCAAGGCCGCGAAGGAATGGCTCGCCAACGCCGGTTACGACCCGGCTTACGGCGCTCGTCCGTTGCGTCGCTTGGTGCAGACCGAGGTCGGCGACCAGATGGCCAAGATGCTGTTGAGTGGCAAGGTCCACGACGGCGACACCGTTCTGGTCGACCAGACCGGCGGCGATCACCTCGAGCTGAGCACGATGCCCGAGGATCCACTTGCCGAGGATCACGAAGACAAGTGATTTGACGGTGTGAAACTGGTTGCGGAACGCAAGTAAGTGAAAGCGTTCCGCAACGGTCTCAATAATCGATAGACAATAATCGTCTGGTATAAGAGCCGGGCTGTCGCAGCAATGCGATGGTCCGGCTCTTCTATTATTTTCGTAGGGTTATGACGAAACGTTTCCGGTCTGTTTTTCTCAATTGATATTGTTGTGTTGCGCTTTTCTGCGTCCATTAATAATAAGGATGAGCGCGAGAATCGCGAGGATGAACCCGGCGATGACCAATACGCCAACCCCGCCGAACAGCGCAAAGGTCAGGCGTGGCTGTGGGCCGAAGACCAGCAACAGTGCGAACGCCCAGACCGCGATGATGATGACGGTGATGACGAAAATGCGGGTGAAATGTGTGAGTTTTCTGATGCCGGCGATGAGCGTATCGAAAGCGCGGTCGGCGATGGATCGGGTAGTGGCGTTTGCGTTGATGCCCGAGCCTTGAGATGATGAAGGTGAGCCCTCATTAGACGTACGGACTTTCGCCGCTTCCGGCGCTGCCTGTGATGCCGCTATCAGATTTTGCGATTTTTCGACATCGCGGAGAATCAACAGTTGAACCAGTTCAATGGCTAAGGCCAAGGCGATGATGACATTGACCCCGCTGAAGTAGGAACGCCGTGAGCCTTCCGGGAATTGGTTTCCGGCCACGCAAATAGCAAGACTATAAATAAAGGCTCCTGTGGCTCCCAACGAAATCAACGAATTGACATCGGGGTTGCGACGCCTTAGCGCGTGCCAGCCTTCGCGGTGAATCGGAGCGCCGCACCAGAACATTGTCGGTGTGGTCAAAATGGCTTGCAGCCAGGGATTGACCAGCCAGGTGGACGCAACGGAAGTGCTGAAACGGCTCAGCAGCGAAGGAATGAAAACGACTGCGGTGAGCACAATGGCGAGAATCAACATCCGGGAAATGCGCGAAATCTGGGTTTTGGTCTCTCCGGTTTCTACCGTGGCCTGTCCGGTTTGCTTGTCGGCTGCGTTTCCGTCGTCGGTTGCGTTTATTGCCGGTGCCGAGCGGTCAGCAGACGAAGGGTTGGGATTTCGCAGCCCGTGCAGTGCTATTTCGACCGACGATTGTGCTGACGTGGGGGAACGGAAATAGAGGATGATGAGCCATGTTGCCAACGCGGCCGCCACCACTGCCAAACCGCCCATGAATAAGTCGAATCCCACGGTTCCTCCTTGATTGCCCTTTCATCATCCCAGCAACTCGCACCGATATCCACATCGGCGCGTTGATTGACACGAGATGTACGCACAGTCGTGTCTTTCAAACCTCGTCCATAGCGTCCTGTGTAATAGAACATATGTTCGAAAATCCTGTTGTGGCAATTATATTGGTCATCCTTGCAGCGGCGCTGGGGCTGGTGGCCGGTTTTGTGCTGGGCAAATCCAAGGGGCAGGAATCTGCGCGGACCGTCAAAAACACCGATACCGAAGAGGCGCAGGCGCAAAACGACCAGCTTCGGCGGCAGATAGGAGAGCTCACCACGCAGGCCGCGCAATACCGAACGCAGTGCGAGGGGCTGAACCAGCAGCTCGCGTTCGTCAAATCGCAATTGGCGCAGGCTCAGCAGGCCGAGCAGCTTCGTGTGCAGCGGCAGCAGGAGCAGGAGCGTGAGGCAGCCGAGCGCAAGCGGCAGGAGCAGGCCAAGGCGATGGCCGAACAGAGCAAGGTGCTTTCGGCACTCGCGCCCGTTCAGAAGAACCTCGATGCCTTGCAGCAGAAGGTCACCCAGATCGAGGAAGGCCGCAAGCACGAGATGGGCGCCTTGGGCCAGCAGCTCAAGGGATTGAACGATCAGCAGACCCGTTTGGATAAGGAAACGAGTTCGCTTTCGGCTGCGTTGCGTAATAATAAGGTACGTGGTGCGTGGGGCGAGGCGCAACTGCGCAACATCGTCGAGTCCGCAGGGCTCTTGGAACATGTTGATTTCGATACACAGGTGGTTGTCACCGATTCGGAAGGTCGTGTGCAGCGGCCGGATATGGTGGTCTATCTGCCTGGCGGCAAGACCATTCCCATCGATGCCAAAGCCCCGTATTCCGATTACCAGCGTGCCTGCGAGATTCCTGATACCGCCTCCGAAGACGAGCTCAAGCGGCGTGACCAGTTGCTGCAGGCCCATGCCAAGGCGTTGCGCGATCACGTCAAGACCTTGGGAGACAAAGCCTATTGGAATGCTTTCGACACCACTCCCGATTTCGTTATCGCCTTCATTCCCAACGATGCCTTGTTGGAGGCTGCGCTGAAAGTCGACCCGACCTTGATGGATGATGCCTTCGCGCGTAAGGTGGCGTTGACTTCGCCGGTCACATTGTGGGCCGTGCTGAAGTCGGTCGCTTTTGCCTGGCAGCAGCAGAGTTTGACCGACGATGCCAAGATGCTCTTCGATCTCTCGCGTGAACTCTATGAGCGGTTCGCTGTTTTGGGCGACAAAGCCAATAAACTCGGCCATTCCATCACCCGCACGGTTTCGGCGTATAACGCTTTTGCTTCGTCGCTCGAGTCGCGTGTGTTGGTCACTGCGCGTAAAATGCAGAAGATTGATTCGAGCAAGGTCATCGACCCGGTCGAAATGGTTGATTCCGACAAGACCGACGTCCATGAGCTGACTGCGCCCGAGCTGAATCTGGAGTCGGAGGAGCAAGGGCAATCGTCCGACGAATAGGATCGTAATGTCGGAGCAGCGCAGAAAATCATGATTTTTTATGGCATTGTTGGGCGGCATCTGGCGAGCAGGCCATTAATATAGGTTGGGTTGATGTAGAGAGTAGGAGTGCCAATGAGTACCGAGGATAAAGCGGTCGCTCGAAGTAACGAGCTTGGTGAACTGTTGCGCGCGTCCATGGCCGATAAGCCGTTCAACGAGTTGTTTGCAGTGAGCCTTGATGCGCACGGTTTCGAGCTGATCGGTGACGCTTTGCTCGATGCGTTGGAGCAACGTGGCTTTACTCTTGATGATTTCGATGCGGTCGGCGCATTGACCGCTGCCGCTGTGCCGATGGTGACGGCAGTGATGCATGCGGCCCATGCCCGCGGCCGCGAGATTGATGGTTTCGTGATGGATTTCGTTTATCCATCGATCAAGGGTCCGTCGATTTCTGGCAAACGCGTGGTGCTTCTGGACTCCTGGCTCTCCGAAAAGTCGTATGTACAGACTTCATCGCTGGTCACCCTGCGCAATGGCAACGAGCTGAGCCTCGATTTCAGCGTCGTGGAGCATGAAGGCGCTCAAGTCGTCGCCATCGCCTCGCTTATCGGCGGGGTGAGTGGTGGCAATGCCGATACGAGCAGCATCAAAGTCATCAATCCTGTTTCCGGAGAAGATCGCAATCTCCCGTTTGTGAGGGCCTTTGATGAGGATGAATTGCGTGACAGCACTTCTTCTACAGCGAAGAAGGCCAACTGATATGCGTGAACCGAATCCGATAACCGCCGCAGCTCAGGCTTCGGGCGAGCCGGTTTTCCGCGAGATCGGCGTCGGTCCGTGGTCTGAAACCCACCCGAATGAACCTCGCCCCGACGATCCACAGTCGCCCAATTTCGACGCGCGCTACGATTCGGAACTGCTTGATAACGGCGACCGCCGCAATGTGCTCGACCGATTCCGCTATTGGTCGGTCGAAGCCATTAAGGCCGACCTTGACAAGCAGGGCCGTCATGGTTTCGATGTGGCCGTCGAAAACTGGACACATGATTTCAACATCGGTTCCATGGTGCGCACGGCCAATGCTTTCGCCGCCCGCAAGGTTCACATCGTTGGACCGCATAAGTGGAATCGCAAGGGTGCCTTGATGACCGAGCTTTACCAGCACGTCGATCATCATCCTTCGATCGAGGAACTGGTGGCAAGCTGGAAACAGGAAATCGCTGAGGAAATCAAACAGGCGCAGGCTGACGAAGCCAAGGCCGAATTCCGTGTGGACAAGGCCCGCTATCACCGCATCGCCGAAGACGCCAAAGCCTCGCGCATCATCGCGCTTGACATCATTCCCGGCGCCGTCCCTATCGAAACCTACCGCTTCCCGAACCGTTGCCTGATGCTTTTCGGTGCCGAAGGCCCTGGACTTTCCCAACGTGCGCTCGAACTCGCCGATGACGTGGTCTATATCTCCCAGTTCGGCTCGGTGCGTTCAATCAACGCCGGTGCCGCCGCCGCGGTCTCGATGCACTGCTGGATCTCCCAGCATCTGACTGCCTGATTGCGGATTGTGCAGTAACGGAGCTGTCACCCGAACCGGGTTTGCTGTAATGTGTAATGCGGTTTTACCCTGAATCGTCCCTGAATATACCCTGAATCATCCCCGAGGTCGATGCTGACCGCGACGCGTGCATGGTACCTTTGAAATCATGATAGAAATAACTAACCTGAGCAAACGGTTCGGTTCCAAAACCGCGCTTGACAGTGTCAGCTTCACCGCCCCTGACGGGAAAGTGACTGGGTTCCTCGGCCCCAACGGAGCCGGCAAATCAACGACGATGAGGGCCGCGCTCGGGCTGATTTCGTCCGATTCCGGAAAAGTGCTGATCGACGGCAGCGACTTCCGCAAGTCCCGTGCACCGATGACGAACGTCGGTGCCGTGCTTGACGCCAAATCGGCCCATAAAAATCGTTCCGCTTACAATCATCTGCTTTCGTTGGCGCTTACCAACGGTATTTCCAAGCGCCGCGTCGACGAGGTCATCGATTTCACCGGTTTGGAAAGCGTCAGGAAACGCAAGGCCGGCGGCTTTTCGCTGGGAATGAGCCAGCGGCTTTCCATCGCGGCGGCGTTGCTGGGCGACCCGCACAACCTCGTACTCGACGAGCCGGTCAACGGCCTCGACCCTGAAGGCGTGAAATGGGTGCGTGAGCTTTGCAAGTTCTATGCGAGCCAAGGCCGCGCGGTACTGCTGAGCTCCCACCTGATGAGCGAGGTCGCGCTGACCGCCGACAACCTGGTCATCATCGGCCAGGGCAAGGTCTTGGAGACGACGACGGTCAACGATTTTGTCACCGAGCACTCCGGTCATTCGATCCGCGTGGTCACCCCGGAACCGCAGAAACTGCAGGCTATTTTCGCCTCCGCTCCTGAGGTTCAGGTCCGTACCGAAGCGCGCACGGCGTCTGACCCGCGTGAAGGCGAGGTCTTCCGTATCAACGGAGCCGACCTCAAGTCCGTCGCACAGGTATTCGCTCGAGCGCAATTGATTACCTACGAGCTTGTCGAAGAAAAAGTCTCGCTCGAGGAAGCCTACATGGCGCTCACCCATTCGCAGGTGCAGTACGCAGCCAAGGAACTTCCCGGTGAGCAGCCGATTCAGTATGTGTCGCAGGGTATGGCCGGCAACGGCAGCAGCGTCGGAAACGCTGGAAATATACAGGTTAACGGGGGAGAGCAAGCACGATGAACGAGACCAATATCATGAATCCGAACATGCCTTCCTCCTCCCAAGCCGGCGGCGCAGGCTACGCCGTCAACCGCAGCATGTCTCACGCCCGTCTGAGTTTCTTCGGCAGTGTGCGTTCAGAACTGTTGAAGTTGCGCAGCATTGCCTCGACGTGGTGGCTTTCGGCCTTCGCCGTCCTGTCGATGGTCGGTTTCTCTGCGCTGTTTGCTTTCAGCATCAGGCAGGAGAGCCATTATGACGAGAAGGGCAAGTGGATGGCGACGGCCATGCCTATTCCGCGCTCGGTCATGTTCCAGTGCGTTTCTCAGAGTATCGCCTTCGCCATCATCCTGATCAGCGTCGTTGCCATTCTTGCGGTGACCGGCGAATACGCCACTTCCTCGGTGCAGATGTCGCTGGTCGTCAATCCGCGGCGTGTGATGTTCATGAATGCCAAGGCCGTTGCGGTGGCCATCTACTCCTTTGTACTTTCGCTGGTAATTCTGCTCATCTCATGGGGTTTGGTCGAGGCCATGTTCGCGGGTGCAAAGCAGACGCCGCTGGCCTCCAAGGAACGTTGGCTGCCATTGATTGTGATTCTCGGCGGCGCGGTGATAACGGTACTGGTCGCCGAATTCGCGCTCGGCCTGGGCGCCATGATTCGTTCGACGGCCGGCGGTGTGGTCGTCTTCGTTCTCATCTATACGATGGCCATTACGATTTTCGGCATCATCTCCAGCCTCTCAAAGCACATGCTCTGGGCCAACTGGTGCTCGCAGCTGATGCCCTCCACATTGGTCAACAAGTTCCTGTCGGGCCAGACCGGTGAGGTTGAGGCCGGCATGGTACCGAAGGGCTGGCCGGTTCCGGGCTGGTGGCAGAGTGGCCTGATCATGCTCGCGTGGGCCGTCGTTTTCTATGTCATCGGCACGCTTATTGTGCGTCGTCGCGACGTGAAGTGAGCCCATCGCTTTACCAGAATCGTCGGGTTCATTGAAAAGTCCCGCATGCTGCCATTCGCAGCGTGCGGGACTTTCGATATGCGGATATTCTCAGCCGTCTGCCGCGACCTTGTGCGAGTAACAAGACAATCCTGCGAGAAAACGGATACTTTTTATCTTGAAAATGTACGTTTTCTAATAGATTGCCTTGTTTCTAACAGGATTGTCCGGTTGATGACGGTTGTGACGAACATTGTGGACGTTGGCGGGTTTGGCAGGTGGCGTCGGTGCCCAGAACACGTCACCTGAACGTCACAGACGACTCATACAATTAAGGTTATGCCTACTTTCACAAGAGATACAGTCGAGCATCTGGGGCAATTGGCCCAAATTGCGCTCACCGACGAGGAAGCGACCCGCATGCAAGGCGAGTTGAACGTCATCGCCGATTCCATCAACAAGGTGCAGGAAGTCGCGTCCGACGACGTCGAACCCACTGCCAATCCGGTTCCGCTTGAGGCGTACCTTCGCCCCGACATCCCCGAAAAACCGCTGACCCGTGAAGAAGCGCTTTCCGGCGCTCCCGCCACGGAAGACGGTATGTTCGTCGCACCGCGAATCCTCGGAGGTGAAGCCTGATGGCCGAAGCAAACGAACTAGTGAAGCTCACCGCCGCGCAGATGGCGGAGAAGATTCGCAACAAGGAAGTCTCCAGCCGTGAGTTGGTCGACGCCGAACTGAATGTCATCGACGCCGCCGAGCCTGACCTGCATGCGTTCCTGCATGTCTCCGCCGATGAGGCGCGCGCTCAGGCCGACGCCTTCGACAAGAAGAATGCCGCTGGCGAGACCGAGGGCTTGCCGGAGCTCGCTGGTGTGCCGATCGCTATCAAGGACATGATCGTCACCAAGGGCATCGAGACCACTGCTGCATCCAAGATCCTCGAGGGCTGGATTCCGCCGTACGACGCCACGGTCATCACCAAGCTCAAGGCCGCCGGCATGCCGTTGCTTGGCAAGACCAACCTTGATGAGTTCGCACAGGGTTCCTCCACGGAGCATTCCGCGTTCGGCCCGACCCACAATCCTTGGGACACCTCCCGCGTGCCCGGCGGTTCCGGCGGTGGCTCCGCTTCGGCGGTCGCCGCCTTCGAGGCTCCGCTCGCGCTCGGCACCGACACTGGCGGCTCGATTCGTCAGCCCGGCAGCCTGACCGGCACGGTCGGCGTCAAACCCACCTATGGCGGCGTCTCCCGTTTCGGCGCGATCGCGATGGCGAGCTCGCTCGACCAGATCGGCCCGGTCTCGCGCAATGTGCTCGATTCTGCGCTGTTGCAGGAGATCGTCGGCGGCCACGACGTACGTGATTCCACGTCTATCCCTATGGATGTGCCCCCGATTTCAAAGGCTGCACGCGAAGGCTACAAGCGCGACCTCAAGGGCGTGCGCGTTGGCCTTGTCAAGCAGCTGAGTGGCGACGGCTATCAGCCCGGCGTCGAGGCCCGCTTCAACGAGGGTGTCAAGCTCTTGCAAGGTATGGGAGCCGAAGTGGTCGAGGTCGATTGCCCGCACTTCGATTACGCGCTTGCCGCCTACTACATCATCATGCCTTCCGAGGTCAGCTCCAATCTGGCCCGTTACGATGGCATGCGTTATGGCCTGCGTGTGATGCCGCCAGAAGGTGTGCCACAGACGGCCGCCAACATGATGGCCTACACCCGTGAGGCCGGTTTCGGCGACGAGGTCAAGCGCCGTATCATCCTCGGTATCTATGCTCTTTCCGCCGGTTACTACGATGCGTGGTACGGCTCGGCGCAGAAGGTCCGTACTCTGATCATCGACGACTTCAACAAGGCGTTCGAGAAGGCCGACGTGCTGGTTGCGCCGACGAGCCCGACCACCGCGTTCAAGTTCGGTGAGAAGATGAACGACCCGCTGACGATGTACATGAGCGATGTCGCCACGATTCCGGCGAACATGGCCGGAACGCCTGCGATGAGCATCCCCGCCGGGCTTTCCGACGACGGCTTGCCCGTGGGCTTCCAATTTATGGCCCCGCAGAAGCACGACGAGCAGATGTACAAGCCTGCCGCCGCGCTCGAGGCGGCTCTCGAGGAGCAGTGGGGCGGCCCGGTCTGGCAGAGCCTCAAGACCCCGTGGCTCAAGAGCGCAAAGTAATCGGACGGCAAGGAGAAACAAATCATGGCTGAAAAATTGATGAAGTATTCCGATGCCGTCAAGGAATTTGACCCGGTATTCGGTCTGGAAACCCACGTCGAGCTGTGCACGCAGACCAAGCTGTTCTGCCCGGCGCACGAGGAGTTCGGCGCGGAGCCGAACACGGAACTCACCCCGGTGAGTCTCGGCCTGCCCGGAAGCCTGCCGGTGGTCAACAAGACTGCCGTAGACTTCGCGATCAAGCTGGGTCTGGCGTTGCACTGCCAGATCAACGAGTGGAGCCAGTTTGCCCGCAAGAACTACTTCTACCCCGACATGCCGCGTGACTATCAGATCTCGCAGTTCGACAAGCCGACCAACGGCAACGGCTACCTCGACGTCGAGCTGGACGACGGCAGCACGTTCCGCGTGCCGATCGAGCGTGCACACATCGAGGACGACGCCGGCAAGAACACCCACGTGGGCGGCGCCGACGGCCGTATCGAGGGCGCGGACCACTCGCTGGTCGACTACAACCGCGCCGGCGTCCCGCTGATCGAGATCGTCACCAAGCCCGTCGAGGGCGGCGGCGACCGCGTTCCGGAGATCGCGGACGCCTACATGCGCGCCATCCGCGACATCGTGCGTGCCTTGGGCATTTCCCACGGCCGCATGGAGCAGGGCAATATGCGTGCCGACGTCAATATCTCGTTGCGCAAGAAGGGCACCACCAAGCTCGGCACCCGTTCGGAGACCAAGAACGTCAACACGTTCCGTGGCATCAAGAAGACCTTGCAGTACGAGATTCGCCGTCAGGCGGCCATCCTCGACGAGGGCGGCGAGATCCTTCAGGAGACCCGCCACTGGGACGAGGCCACGCAGACCACCGCTGGCGGCCGTGTGAAGTCCGATGCGAACGATTACCGTTACTTCCCTGACCCGGACCTCGTGATGCTGCATATCACGCAGGATCACATCGACGAGATCGCCAAGACCATGCCGGAGATGCCGCGCGAGCGTCGTGCCCGCCTGCAAAAGGAATGGAAGCTCAGCGATCTGGAGATGCGCGACCTCATCAACGCCGACGCGCTTGATTTGGTCGAGGAGACCGTCAAGGACGGCGCTACGGCCGCCGGCGCCCGCAAGTGGTGGCTTGGCGAGATTTCGCGCGTCGCCAACGAACGCAGTGTTTCGCTTGAAGAGCTGCCGATCACTCCGGCCGATGTGGCTGAGGTCGAGAAGCTCGTTGCTGCGGGCAAACTCAACGACAAGCTCGCCAAGCAGACCGTCACTGGCGTCTTGGCTGGCGAGGGTACGCCTGACGAAGTCGTGAAGAAGCACAACTATCAGGTCGTCTCCGACGACGGCGCGCTCGACAAGGCGATTGACGAAGCCCTTGCCGCCAACCCGGACGTGGCCGAAAAGCTCAAGAGCGGCAACATGAAGCCGATGGGCGCCATCATCGGTGCCGTCATGCGCGCCACTCACGGTCAGGCCGATGCCAAGGCCGTCAGCGCTCTGGTCATCAAGAAAATGAAAGGCTGAGCCGTTAAGCGGGGAACCCAGTGGGTTCCCCGTAGGCTTAGTGAGCGCGATGTACGAGCGCGAAGGCGGAATCGCGAGATTCCGCGTGTGAGCTTTAGCCCAAGCCCAGTGGACTTCCGGTAGCCGAGGTAAACGTTCTGGTTTGAGTGTTTACCAACACTCTGCGTAAACGAAATATGATCTGTGTTCGGGCGATGAACATTCATTGTTCGAACACAGATTTTTCGTATATGGTCGACGTATCACAAAATGAATCATATGTTTGAGGATTTGGGGCACCAGATGTCAAGACCGGAGCTGGACCGCAGCGTTCGGCGTGACGGCGTGCTGTTTCGGCTTTTTGTAAATATCGAGTGGTGAACGTTTTGGCTCAAGGTTGAGTTTCGATTTTTACTTGCAATGGTTACGGATTTGTGCTGATTGCGATGCGATGTTGCATACGTTGTCCAATCATTTCGATTGTTGGTAATCAAACATGTAGATATATATCAGTTTGAAAATGTCGGCATTAAAATATCTGATGTCTAAATAATTGTCTATTACTTGTAATATATTACAAGTAACAATGTAGTGTTTGGTGGTTGTTGGATGTGAGGTGAAGAATGAGATTAAAAGGTACGAAATTATTGGGTGCCGTGGTGGCATCAGCAATGTTGGTTGGTCTCGTTGGTGTGTCTGCTTCTGCGCAGGGAGAAGTAAGCGAGGGTGCTGCTTCCAGCCAATCGCAGAAGATGGCCATCGGGCCGCAGGCCTATGCGACGTATACGGTTCGTTATGATTTGGCAAATGGTCAGGTGCCGGTGGGGCACAGTGCCGATTATGCGGATCATTATGTCGATCCGGGCAATGGCTCCGATGGTTCGGGCAACATGATTGCTCCCGCCGCGCCTACTCGTACAGGATACGATTTCGCCGGGTGGAGCGTTTATCCTTATGGTGGTTCGCAGCCGACTGGCCATGCGAATGCCGGGGATACGGTTGCGATTGCGCAAGACAGCGTGTTGAAGGCCAATTGGACGGTGCATCATGATCCGGAGCCGAGCAATCCCGGCTCTGGTAGTGGCGGTAGTGGTAACGGCAACGGCGGCCAAGGTAGTGGTAACGGTAACGGCGGAAACCATGGGTCTTATTGTGAATCTCATCCGAATTCGAAGGAATGTGTGAATCAGAATACTCCTATCGATGACGGGGGTGGTAGTGAGGGTTCGGGTAACTACGTATCTATCAATCCGATAGGATCCTGGGATGAAACGATACCGGAGAGTGAACGCTGTTACATTAATTTCTATATATCTCGGGAAGACCAGACTATCTACTCTGGTATTGAGATGGTTCGTTGTGGTGCCAAAGCGACTCCTCCGAATAATTCGGAGTTGCATCTTGGGCCGGATGATGAATTTGACGGTTGGTATCAAGATGACACGAAGTTTGATTTCGACAAGCCGATTACAGAGCGTAATACTACAATAGAAGGGCATGTGAAGCATTGGCAGACGTATAAGCTTGTCTATGACTTCAGCGGTGCAGGTTCTGACCTGATGACCAATAAGGATGCCTTCATAAACCAATCCCAAAGGGTTACAAGTAAGACGGCAACATTCAAGGTTCCTACGACTGTACCTGATCGGTCGGATGCCAACGCAAATCCGAACTATACGTGGAAGTTCAGCCGATGGCGTGTGATAGGTGCGACCGATAATCTTGCCGATCCGGGTGATACTGTGACTGTGGCGTCCAAGAACTTCGATACGATTACGCTGATACCAAATTGGACGAAGTCCTACAATTATCAACTCTCTTATGATTTCAACCTTGGCAACAGCGGCGATACGGTGACGAATGTCAACGCGTTCGAGCCGCAAAAATCTCGAGATGCGGCGACATGGCATTGGTTTACGTTACGCAATGCCGATCCGCAGCGTAAGACGGCTGATCCTGACTCGAATTACTCTTGGAAATTCCTTGGGTGGAGTACGGAGAAATCGGCTTCAGACGATGCTTCAAGTTATTTGCACAAGGGTGGCTCGCTCAAGCTTACCTATCGTAAGCCACAGGTGACGCTGTATGCTCAATGGCAGAGGTACTACACCTATCGCCTTTCGTTCGATTCGAATGTGCCGACGAGCGCGGGTGATGCGCAGACCTCTCCTGTAGAGGTTCCCAAGGTACAGTCCAACGGCATCATCAACAGTCGTGTGATGCGTCTTGATGGTTCGGAGAAGTTGAGTCTTGACGGTTACAAGTTCCTTGGCTGGAGCAAGACCGCAGGTTCACGCACGATTGACTTTGAGCCTGGCGCTACCGGTGATATTTACTTGGATCCCGACAATGTGCATGAAGTATTGCATGCGGTATGGGTTCGTGAGCGTACGCATACGTTGAAGCTGGACTATAACGCCGGTGGTGATGCGTCGTTGCAGGCTTCCTGCAGTAAGGACGCGGACGGCGATCCCGTTGCTGGCGGTGAGGGCTGCAGCTTGCCAAAGACGGATACTTCGGTGACTGATACCAAGGATTCTGCGGATATCAAGGTGCCGCAATCGGGTTTGATGCGTGACGGCGCTACGTTCGTTGGTTGGACCATGAATGCTGACGGTACTGGTGCCACCTATGAACCTGGCGACACTGTACCGGTTGGCGCTGATGGTGCTGAAATCGATGAGGCGAATGCGCCTGATTCGTCGGTGACGTTGTATGCGCAGTGGGTTCCGAAGACGGCGTATTCCGTTTCCTTTGCACCGGGTGTAGGCCATGTGACCCACGGTTTTGATACGTTGACGGCCATTTCGGCGCACAACAGCAAAAAATTCGTTATTCCTGTTGCGAACCATTACGGTGATGACGAGAACAGCACGCATCGTTTCATTGAATGGAAAGACGAAGCCACTGGTAAGACCTACAAGCCTGGTGATGCTGTCACAGTTTCCAGCGCCGACCGCAACGTCGTACTTACCGCACAATGGGACAACCTTTATAGTTATCAGCTGTCGTTCGATATGAACGCCGGTAACAGTACGGTTTCACCGGTCAAGGTGGCTTCCATGTCCAAGACGACGACGGATGAGAGCCATCGCTTTGAGATGCCAAATGTGCTCCCGACCCGTTCCGGTGATTCCAAGGTCACTTGGAGGTTCATTGGTTGGAACAGTGCCCGCGACGGTTCCGGTGATTCCCCGGTTGCCGGTCTCGGCGGCGAGTCTTCGTTGACGTTGCAAAGTGCCGATCCTGTCGCAGTGCTGTATGCGCAGTGGGCGAAGGTCACGGTTCCTTCGTCGCAGATTCCTTCCACATCCTCAACGGTTGTCAAGCCGGCTTCTCCTTTGTCGCCGCTGGCTCCGGTTGTTACTCCGGTCAGCCCGTCGGTGGTCGTGCCGCAGTCTGCGGGGAGTACGGTTACACAGCCTTCTGCGTCCGCGCGTGATCGCTCGATTAGCAAGTCTGATTCGGCTAGCCCTGCCAAGCCGCGTGTTTACTGCTTGGCTGACGGTCAGAGTGAGGTTTCTGGGTCGGCGTATACGTTGACGCCTGCCGGCTACATGGTGCAGGCGGCCGGCAATATCGGCAGATGTTCGCCTGAGACCATGGCTTCTTCTTACGCTGGCACCCGTGCTCATTCGCTTTGGTGGCTGCTCTTGATGGTGTTCATGATGATGATTTTCGTGGTCCTCATTGTTCACCGCAACCGTTTCATCTACGCACAGCATCGTTCTGAGGAAGAACGGCGGTGACCGGCAACAGCCATTCTCTTGATGAGTGAGCGGCCCGGTTGCTTCTAAGTGGAGGCGGAATGTATGCATTACGGCATGCATTCCGCCTCCATTGTTTTACCCTGAGGCGTTCATAATCCTGTGATTAGTCTGGTCAGGGTTTTCTTTTGCGATGATTGTTGTGTGCTTCGGCAGAAAATCATCAGATGTATGCGGCTGATGGCGTAAGTATTGAAATGCAAGGTTTTCTGATCTTATGCTCGTCAGATGAATACAGTATCCTGATAATAAGGTATGTCTCATGTTCGTTGGAGGGTGAGTGACTATGTCTGAAAACTCCGAAATTCCTGTAGTGGATGCAACGCCGCGTAAGCTGCCGGAACGTATTGTCATACCGGAGATTCGTGGCGAGATGGTGCATTTGCGCCCCGCTACCCTTGACGATCTGCCGAAGCTAGATAAGTTGGAAGTTTATTTCAACGCTTCCGGCGACACCGGCAAGGATAAGCAGTCCGAGCGCGCCGTCGTTCAGGCCTGGGTCAAGCGTTCGGTGGCTTGGGTCAACGGCGTTGCCGCATCCGAATCCGGAGTAGGTGATCCCGAAGCCCGGCGCACGATGGCCTGGACCATTCTGACCGATTCGGATCATGACGCAGACGGCAAAATCGATGCCGAGGAGACCGACAACGTCATCGGTATGATCTTCCTGATCGACATTGACGGCTGGGCACGTTCGGCTCGTATTCAGGTGATGTTGGGTAAGGATTACCGAGGTCGTGGTTATTCGCGCGATGCGATGCCGCGCGTGATGACCTACGGGTTCGCCTCCACTCCGGTGGGTCTGGGTATGCATCGTATCTGGGTGGCGGTGCCGGAGAAAAGCACTCGTACCCTCTCGGTCTATCAATCGTTGGGCTTCATCAAGTCCGGCACGTCCCGCGATTCGCTGTGGGACGCCTCGATTGGCAAATATCAGGACCTCATCGTTCTCGACACCCTTGTAGACGAGTATGACCCGATTCATTCGTTGGATGCTTTCGGCATGCATGTCATCGAAGGCAACCCTGGCGTCAAAGAGGCCATGGCTGCCCGTGAGCATTCCATCGAAATCCAGCAGCACAAGAATCGGAAAAACAAAGACAACGTCTCAGGTCCCGATGCCAGCTGTGGGGAGACCAAAGAAAGCGCTGCCTCGCGTGGAAGTGGCGGACAAGGCAATGGCCGCTCGTCCAACCATGAACACGATGATACCAAGGTCGCAAGCGGACAACCTGCCGATAGTGTTGCTTCGCCAGTCGCCAATGGCAAGTCTAAGGCTGCGGATGCCGCCGCAGTTCACGGTGACGGCTCTTCGGCGGCGGCGGAACAGCAAAGCTCGGAGCATCTTGGGCAGAAGCACAAGAGTGATGATTCCGATGAAACTTCATGGCCATTTTCCGCTACACAAAGCAAGAAATCGAAAAAGGCTTGGTGGCGCAATCTCGGCCATAACGGGCAGAAAAAAGGCGACGTCGACAAGGCGAACGCTTCGAAAAACGACAAATCAGGGGGTAGCGTTCAGTGAGCGCTGAAGATCTCGACGATTACGAGATGAACGCCGAGCTGGCGCTCTACAAGGAGTACCGCGACGTCATCAAGCTGTTCACCTACGTAGTGGAGACGGAACGGCGCTTCTATTTGGCCAATAAGGTTGATTTCAACGTGCGTTCCGCCGGACAGGATGTCTACTTCGACGTGCAGCTTACGGATGCGTGGGTCTGGGATGTCTACCGTTCCTCAAGGTTCGTCAAGAACGTGCGGATTGTCACGTTTAAGGATGTCAACGTAGAGGAAGTGCAGAAGTCCGACATCGATATTCCCGATTCTCTGGCTTGATTGTTTGTTGCTTATGACGGTCTGGGAGGGAAACATATTTCCCTTGGGACGCTCCGGGCTGAACCGTTAAGCGAAAAGCCCTGTGGGCTTTTCGTAGGTGAAGTGAGCGCGATGTATCGAGCGCGAAGGCAAAATTTCCAATTTTGCTCAGGCCAAGTCTTTACGGTCGGACAACGCATGTCCCACCCTCCCAGACCTCAACCTTAGGATCTTTTCGGAGAGCAATTGTTTCGATGTCAGAGTTCTGAGGCACTTTTAAGCGGATACTTTCAGCAAACATGCAGATGGTTCGTGTATGTTTTTAGACATTGGTAGTTCTGGTTTGCGCATTCGTGTAAGCTAGTGATGATTTGTGTATGGAGCGTATTGGCTTCAAAATAAGATTTTTTCGGGAGGCTGTTGTGGCTGAGGATGCTGGCAAGAAGTCTGTAGTGATTATTGGTGGCGGGCCTGCGGGGCTTACAGCTGCTTGGGAGCTGTTGAAGGACGGCGGCGCCGACAAGTTCGATGTGACCGTTTTGGAGGCGACGCGCGAGTTCGGCGGCATCAGCCGTACGGTGAAGCACAATGGCAACCGCATGGATATTGGCGGGCACCGTTTCTTCTCCAAGGACGACCGCGTGATGGACTGGTGGAAAAACATCATGCCGTTGCAGGGCGCGCCTTCGTATGACGACAAGAAGCTGGGGCGTCACCACGACCTCGAGCCCGGCGGCCCGGATCCGGAGAAGACCGATGTCGTGATGCTCAAGCGTCACCGCGTCTCGCGTATCTTCTGGAACCAGCACTTCCTGGACTATCCGATTTCGCTTTCCCCGGGCCTGTTCAAGGCGCTGGGTCTGAAGCTGACGCTGAAGGCCGGGTTCAGCTACCTCTGGAGCATGATTCACAAGCTGCCCGAAGACAATCTCGAGAACTTCTATATCAACCGTTTCGGCCGTCAGCTTTACTCGATGTTCTTCGAAGGATACACCACCAAGGTCTGGGGGCGCACGCCTTCGCAGATTTCGGCGGACTGGGGCGCCCAGCGTGTGCGTGGCCTGTCCGTGATCACTGTGCTCAAGAATGCGATTCAAAAGCTGATGCCGAAAAAGCGCGATTCCAGCCAGGTGGAGACCTCGCTGATCGAGGAGTTCTGGTACCCGAAGCTCGGCCCCGGCCAGCTCTGGGAGATCGTCGAAGGCCAGGTCGTCGACAATGGCGGCAAGGTCATCACCGACGCAAATGTGGTCGAACTCAAGCAGAAGGCCGACGGTTCGATTGCTTCGGTGATTTATGTCGACGACAAGGGCGCGCGTACCGAGCTCAAGGCGGATGATTTCATCTCGTCCATGCCCGTCAAGGACTTGGTCAACGCCATCGACAGGGCCGCGAAAGAGGACGAAGCCGCAAACGCCGGTAACGGTTCAAAGACTGCTGATGCTTCTGATACCGCCGCATCCAAGGAAGTCGCCACGACTTCGGAAGACGTACCTGCGGATATGAAGCGTATCGCCAACGGCCTGCCGTACCGTGATTTCGTCACCGTCGGCCTCTTGGTGAAGCACTTGCGCTTGAAGAACACGACGGACATGAAGACGCTCGGCAACCCGCCGATTGTGCCGGACTGCTGGATCTACGTGCAGGATCCGGGCTACAAGGTCGGCCGCGTGCAGATCTTCAACAACTGGAGCCCGTACCTCGTGCGTGACGTCGACAACACCGTGTGGGTCGGCCTCGAGTACTTCTGCGAGGAAGGCGACGACTTCTGGAACCTTTCGGACGAAGAAGCCACGAAGTTCGCCATCAAGGAACTCACCCGCATGCGCGTGATCAACGGCCCCGAGGACGTCTTGGATTCCCACCGCGAGCACGTGAAGAAGGCTTATCCCGCCTACTTCGACACCTACGACGAAATGCCGCAGCTCATCGACTGGCTCGACAAGTTCGGCAACCTCTATTGCGTGGGCCGCAACGGTCAGCACCGCTACAACAACCAGGACCACTCCATGGCCAGCGCGATGGAGGCCGTGGGTAACATCAAGTCTGGCCGCGCCGACAAGAAGAATGTCTGGTCGGTCAATACCGAAAAGTCCTATCACGAAGAAAAGTAGCCGGAACCGGTTCCGACTGTTATCGTATGAAGGCGAATGCTCCTGCTGGCGTTCGCCTTTTGCGTTTTCCGACACGCTATTGCTTCAAATATCGCAGAGGTCGCACATCGGTTGTACGCTAAAGGAAAGTTCGAAAACCACATGGTGGTATCGAAATTCATACGCGGTTTGTAAAATATGCCGCATCTTTTTCATAAGTCTTCCGGGCACTGCCGTAGGAAGTCAAGGAAAGGCAACATTATAGTGGCAACTAGCCAGAATATTGAGGATATGAAGCTGCCTGAGCTGAAAACGCTCGCCAAGCAGATGGGACTTCGCGGTACGTCAACGATGCGTAAGCCGGAATTACTCGCCACCCTCCAAGCTGCAAGAACGGGCGGAGACGCACCCAGCGGTGTCACGGTTCGCGCCCCCAAGGCCGCGCCTAAAGCGGCCGCAAAAAAGAGCAGCGCCGATGACGATAAATCCAAAGACCAGCAAAAGCAGAGTTCTGCGCCCAAGCGTGCCGGTGAATCGGTGAACGCTGAAAACAGTGAATCGGCTCCTGCCCGCAAGTCCGGCAACGCCGAGTCGGGCGATGCTGAGCAACGTGAGAAAGCGCCGGTCAAGACCATCCGGCATTCCGCTTCCGATGCGTCCGTCCAGCGTTCGCAAAAGCAGGAAAACCGGGAAGAACGGGCAACGCAGGAGCCCAGGCTTTTTGATGACGAAGAGCCGCTGCACCGTCGAAACAGGTCGTTCGTGGCGCATCGCCGCGGTGAACGTGAAATGGAGGAAGGCGGTGAGGAACGCACCCGTCGTCGCAACTATCGTGCGGAGCAGCAGTCCCGCCACGATACTGCTTCCAACGAAGTCCGTGATTTGGACGATATTCTCGCCACATTGCCCGTCGCTGGCAATGACGAGAACAACTCCAACGATGCCAAAGAGGAAGAGCCCCGTCGCGAATTCACCCGCCATACGCGTCGCAACGATCGATACAGCCGCGAGGAACGTGGCAATGAACGCCATCAGCGTAGGATGCGCGGGCGCGATCGCAATAATAATTATGATTACAAGGATCGTGACAATCGTGGCGAACGCGGCGAGCATTACAATAACGACGCGGTGAACGAAAACGATATGCGCGACCGTCGCGGCAATGATTCCAAGGAAGGACTGGTTCCCGTCGCTGGCATTGTCGACGTGCTCGATTCCTACGCCTTCATCCGCACTTCCGGCTATCTGCCGGGGCCGAACGACGTTTACGTTTCCATGGGCCAGATTCGCAAGTACGGCCTGCGCAAGGGCGACGGCGTGCAGGGCTTTATCCGCGAGCCGCGCGAAGGCGAACGCCGCAACCAGCGCCAGAAGTTCGTGCCATTGCAGTCCATTGAGACCATCAACGGCATGAGTGTCGAGGACGCGGCCAACCGTGCCCAGTTCTCGAAGCTCACACCGCTTTACCCGCAGGAGCGTCTCAAGCAGGAGACCACGCCGGGCAATATCATCGGTCGTCTGATCGACCTTGTGTCTCCGATCGGCAAGGGCCAGCGCGGTCTGATCGTCTCCCCGCCGAAGGCCGGCAAGACCATCACTTTGCAGAACATCGCCAACGCCATTACCGCGAACAACCCCGAAGTACATCTGATGGTGGTGCTCGTGGACGAACGTCCCGAGGAAGTCACTGATATGGAGCGCACTGTGCAGGGTGAGGTCATTTCCTCGACTTTCGATCGCCCGGCCTCCGACCACACCACCGTCGCCGAACTCGCCATCGAACGCGCCAAGCGTCTGGTGGAGCTTGGTCAGGATGTGGTGGTGCTGCTCGATTCCATGACCCGTCTCGCCCGTGCCTACAACATCGCGGCCCCGGCTTCCGGCCGTGTGCTTTCCGGCGGTGTTGACGCGCAGGCGCTTTACCCGCCCAAGAAGTTCTTCGGTGCGGCACGCAACATCGAAAACGGCGGTTCCTTGACCATCATCTCTTCGGCACTGGTGGAAACCGGTTCCAAGATGGACGAGGTCATCTTCGAGGAATTCAAGGGCACCGGCAACATGGAGCTGCGCCTTTCGCGCGACCTTGCCAACAAGCGCCTTTTCCCGGCCATTGATATCAACGCCTCCGGCACCCGCCGCGAGGAGCTCATCACGCCGAAGGACGAGCTGGCGGTCATCTATCGCTTGCGTCGTCTGCTTGGTGGCCTCGATGCGGAAAAGGCCTATCAGACCATCGTGCCGAACCTGAAGAAGACCGCCACAAACCGCGACTTCCTTCAGGCCATTATCAAGCAGAATATCAACAATATGAACAACTGATATTTTCTGTTTGCCATATACAGGATTTTCGTAAGAGCCCTGCCGGAGAGGTGGGGCTCTTGTCGTATGGTGAATACATGACTGATTTTTGTGAGAACAATGGTGCTTCTGTGAACGATGAGGCAACCGAAAGCAACAAGATAACTAAAACCGATGGCGCTTCGCCAATCGGTGGCGCTGCGCGACCCAATAGCACTTTACAAACCGGCGGTGATTCACAACTCGATCATGCTACGCAAACCTGTGGCTGGCGCGATACAACCATCGATGATGCGCAGGAGCAGGCCAACCCGGAGACCGCACAGGCCGTCGAGCGTATCAAGCGGCTGCGCCAATCCATCGACAATGTGGACACGGCCATCGTTTCGTTGCTTGCGGAGCGTTTCAAATACACCGCCGAAGTCGGCGTTTTGAAGGCTCAGGCCGGGTTCGCTCCGGAAGATCGGAATCGCGAAAACCAGCAGGCTAAACGGCTCAAGGAGGTCGCCGTCGATGCCGGGCTCGACCCGAGCATCGAGGAAAATTACCGCGAGTTCGTGGTCACCGAAGCCAAAAAACGTCACCAGCGCATCGCCGAAGCCGGCGGCGACCCGGGCGTGCTTGACATTTACGCGTGAAAGACTTCGAGGGTTTGTTTGAGGTTTGCATTATTGATGTGAAAGTCCCATTTCGGTGAATACGTGCGAGTCAATGATGACTGCTGTCCCATTACGTTCCAAAAACGAATTCTCCAAAATGATAGAATAAGTTGTAACGGACCTAAAAACTGTTGGCAAGGAGGCTGATATGGGTAAGAAGCACGGCAAGAAAATCATTAGCAGGAAAAAATTCAAGATTATCGATAATCTGGACACTCCGGAAAAGCGACTTGAGGATCGGATGTCGCTGATGCAGATGGCGATGGACGAATACGACGAATATCTGGGCGGTACGTTGGAACGTTCGGTTTCGTGGTATCTGATGTGCTCATGGTACGGGCTTTCGACCATGCAAAGTGCGATTTTGATCGCAAGGCTCGCGACTCTGCTTGACGCTTCGCAAAGCGGGCACAAATGGACGCCGTTCGTCCACGCGCGTCAGGGCAAGCACGGTTTGGAGATTTACGCCAGGAAAAACAAGTCGAAGCGGGAGAAGGGACCTGCGTTTGACGTTGCGCATATCCGTATGGTCATGCGTTCGGTGATGACCAAGGAGAAGCTTGAAACCATCACCGACGAACAGGTGATGCGTTTCGCCCGCACGTTGCAGGACATTGCCGCACGCGAGGAAGAGCGTGAAGCAAAGAATGACCGCAGGGACGACCCAGACTCTCCCGGTGCCGTCGCGTTCGAGGACGCCAAGGAATACGCCGATCCGGACGCGTTGGATGACGTCGACGATATCGATGACGAGATTGGCGATATCGATAGCTTTGACGATTTCGAAGGCGGGCCGTTGGATTTTGGAGCTGACAGTGTTGACGAAGATGCCGGAGTTCTGAACGAAACCGGACCGTTGAACGAATCTGCGGCGGCGGAGGGATTATCGGAAAGTGATGACACTGAAAATCGTGACGCTGAAAGCAATGACACTGAAAGGGATGCTTCCCGTGGGCAGCACGCTCAGGGCAACGACTCGCTGACGGATATTCCGGAACTCAAGCGATTGGATCTCGGCAAGAGTGACATGGGCAAGTGACAAGGTTTAGCCTGCCCAAGTGTATTGAAAAAAAATGACTCTGGTACGTTTGATTTGGCTAACGGTTTGGAATCCGTAGTTTGTCTGCGATTTTCAATTGCAATATATCGTATGGTGACATATCGGTGGAGGAACGCGAATTCGTAGATCAGGTTCAACGCCAGTTCAGAGTGATGATCAATAAGCAATACAGTAAGAGGGATTGCGCGTTCAATCAACGCAATCCCTCTTACTGTATTCTGCTATCGATTTTGTGTTGAAACCTTACTTTTTCTTGGGCTTCTTAGCCGGCGGCTCGCCGATTTCGGCGTCACTGACCTTAACGACAATCTCGTTGTCAGGGGTATCGGAGGAATTATCGACCGCGACCGTCAGCGGGCCGGTGACCTTGCCGGCTTCGGCGATGTCGATGAGGCTCGCCTCGATGGCTTGCTTTCCGGCTTCTGGCACGTTGAGCGTTGCCTTCAAGATCGGGGTCTTCATCGAGACCTTGGCCTGCGACTTCAAGCCGCGCAGCTCGGCCAGCGCCTTGCCGGCCCAAACGAGCATGTCCGGGTCGGCGTCGCCTGCGGCGGCCTCGTAAGGCTCGGCGGCCGGCCAGGAGGAGGTGTGCACGGAGCCCTCGCCTGCGTGCATCCAATGCCAGACCTCTTCGGTGGCGAACGGCATGTACGGGGCGAGCAGACGTGCGAACGCCTCAAGGCCTAGACCCAGCGTGGTGTGCGCGGACTTTACGGCGGCGGCCGACGGAGTCTTGCCGGTGGAATCGGCGGTGCCGTAGGCGCGGTTCTTCACCAGCTCGATGTAGTCATCGCAGAATTGCCAGAAGAACGTCTCAATGATTTCCAGCGCCTTGGAATGCTCATAGGCATCCATGGAGGTGGTGGCCTCACGAATGACCGAAGCCAGACGCGCCATCACCGCGCGATCGAGCGGTTCGGTGACGTCGGCCGGATTCCAGGAAGCAGTCGCGGCGGCACCAACGTGATGATTGTCGTCCTCGCGGCCGATGGCCAGCGCGAACTTGGTGGCATTCAAGAGCTTGATGGCCAGACGGCGGCCGATCTTCATCTGCCCCTCGTCATAGGTGGCGTCGAGACCGAGCTTGGCGGAAGCGGCCCAGTAGCGCACCGCGTCGGCGCCATACTTCTCGATCGGCTCCTTGGGAACCACGACGTTGCCCTTGGACTTCGACATCTTTTTGTGATCGGGGTCGAGGATCCAACCGGAAAGCGCGGTATGCGCCCACGGCAGGCAATGGTTTTCGAGGTGCGCACGGTCCATCGTGGTGAAAAGCCAGGTGCGGATGATGTCCTGACCCTGCGGGCGCAGATCCATCGGGAAGGTGGCCTTGAACAGGTCCTTGCTTTCCTGATCCGGTTCCTCCCAGTGGGTGACAATCTGCGGGGTCAGCGACGAGGTGGCCCAGGTGTCCATGATGTCCTTTTCGGCCGTGAAGCCGCCGGGCACGTCGCGCTGGTCCTCCGTGTAACCGGAAGGCACATCATTGGTCGGGTCGATCGGCAGCTGGTCTTCGCTCGGGGTAATCGGATGATCGTAATCCGCCTCACCGTCGGCCTTGACCGGGTACCACAGCGGGAACGGGACACCGAAGAAGCGCTGGCGGCTAATGAGCCAGTCGCCGTTCAGCCCATTGACCCAGTTCTCATAGCGCACGCGCATGAAGTCGGGGTGGAACTCGAGCTCCTTGCCACGCTCCAAGAGCTCGGCGCGCAGCTTCATATCGGTGCCGCCGTTTTTGAGGTACCACTGGCGTGAGGTGACGATTTCGAGAGGCTTGTCGCCCTTCTCGTAGAAGTTCGTCATACGTTTGGTGGGCTTCGGCTCGCCGTCGAGGTCGCCGGACTCGCGCAGATGCTCCACGATGATCTTGCGGGCTGTAAAGGTGGTCTTGCCTTCGGTCTCCTCGAAGATGGCCTTGCCGCCTTCATTGGTGATCCAATCCGGCACGCTCATGATGATGCGGCCGTTGCGCTGGATGATCGGACGCAGCGGAAGATTCAGGTCGCGCCACCATTCGATATCGGTCTGATCGCCGAAGGTGCAGCACATCGCGATGCCGGCGCCCTTGTCCATTTCGGCGGCGGGATGTGCCAGAATCGGCACCTTCACCTTGAACAGTGGGGAATAAACGTACTGGCCGAAGTACTTCTTATAACGTTCGTCGTCAGGATTGGCGATCAGCGCGCCGCAGGCTGCCAGCAGTTCCGGACGGGTGGTCTCGATGTAGATCGGCGTGCCATCCTCGAAGCGGAAGGCGACGCGATGGTAGAAGCCATCGTATTCGCGGCTCTCCAGCTCGGCCTGCGCCACGGCGGTCTGGAAGGTGACGTCCCAAAGACTTGGCGCATCCTTCTGATAGGCCTCGCCGCGCGCAAGGTTGCGAAGGAACGCCTTTTGCGCCACTCGCTGCGGATGCTCGCCGATGGTGTGATAGGTCTGACGCCAATCGATGGACGTGCCCAAGGAGCGCCACAGCGCCTCGAACTGCTTCTCGTCCTGGGCGGTAAGCTTCTCGCACAGCTCCACGAAGTTCTTGCGGCTGATCGGCACCTGGTCGCGGGCCTCGAGCTTCTTGCCCTGCGTGCCCTCGAACGGTGGCTTGAAGTCAGGGTCGTATTTGAGCGAGGTGTCGACGCGCACGCCGTAATAGTTCTGCACGCGGCGCTCGGTCGGCAGGCCGTTGTCGTCCCAGCCCATCGGGTAGAAGACGTGCTTGCCCTTCATCCGCTCGTAACGGGCGATGACGTCGGTGTGGGTATACGAGAAAACGTGACCCACGTGCAAGGAGCCGGAAACGGTGGGCGGCGGGGTGTCGATGGAGTAGACGGCTTTGCGGTCGGGCTCGCCGTTGCCGTCGCGTGGAATGTCGAAATCATAGGTGCCGTCGCTGTCCCATTCGGCGCGCCATTTGTCTTCCAAGCCGTCGACGCCGACCCTGTCGGGAAGGGGCGAAAGGCTTGCATTGATAATGCTATTATCCTGATCAGTCATAACGTCCAATTTTAGAAAGCAATGGTGACATAAGAGTGGCGCGGGTTGGCATGTGAGCGCCGATTTTTTCTACCGTGTCCTCACGTCGCGCAGCGGCAGATATTCGTCGGTCATGTTCCTCGGGTAACCGGTGACATTATTATCCGCGACCACCATGCTGCTTGCGGTGTAAAGCCAAGCGCTACCAGCATCGGCGCTCACCGTTTTGGCATAGTTACGCAGGTTTTGCTGGTAATCGATATCGTTGGGTGAAGCCAGGGCATTGTGATAATCCTGCTGGGCTTGGCTGTTCTGATAGCCGAACTTGTTGTTGGCGAACGCACCCAAATCGTCGGGGCCTTGCATGGTGGTGATGGCCATTTTGTAGTCGCCGTTGGCAATCCGCTGGGAAAGCGTGCCGTCATCGACTTCTTGCATGACAAGATTGAAACGGGTCGTCTTGAACTGTTCGACGATCTGCTGGCCCAGTGTTGCGTACTCGGGAGGCACCAGGAAGGTGACGTCACCGATGTAAGTGGGCCCGAAATAGTTGATGTCGTTTTTGCCCTCGTCAAGATTATGCGGGAACATAACGGAAAGATCGTCATATCCCGGTTCAAGAGGGCTGATCGGCCCGTTAAGTACGGTGGCGGCGTTCGGCTGCGCTTTCGTGATCGCTTCGTTGTCGAGGATATAACGCACGGCCGCACGGGCCCTCTGATCCGAGAAAATCGAATTCGTATTGTTGTTGAGCGCCAAAGTCACCTTGGAAGTGGTAAGGCCTTTGGAAACACTATATTTTTTGCTGTTTGTAAAGGGCTTCGGGGAGTCTGATGGCTTGAGCACGGCAAGCTGGATCTGGCCGTCTTGCATGGCTTTGTTGAGCTTTTCCTCCGAGTCGAAATAACGCATGGTCATCTGCGAGGCGGCCGCCTGCTGCTTCCAATACAGGGGATTTCGCGCGAAAACGATTGAATTTCCGGGGGTGAAACTGTGCACGGTAAAAGGCCCGCTGCCGCCGGACTGTTTGGCGTAGTTTACTTTGGAGGTTGAATCATAGACGATTCCGGCGCGCGAGGAAAGCGCTCGCAACAACCTCGGGTTTGGTGAGGAAAGGTTTATCTGCACCGTTGAGGTATTCGGATTTTTGACGGCTTGAAGCCCGGTCAGTTCCTCAGCGCCCACGTAGTTGTTATTGATGATTTGCTGAAGGGAATAGACCACATCGGTGGAATCCAGTGCGTCGCCGTTGGCGAAACGCATGTCGGGATTGAGCGTGAACGTATAGTTGAGGCCGTCTTTGGAAACGTCCCAGCTTTTGGCGATGGACGGAACGAGTTTGTTGTTCTGGTCGCGGCCGACGAGGGTTTCGTAGACATTGCCGATCAGCGCCTGGTCGAGCTCTTTGCCCGCAACCGTACGGATATCAAGGGATTGCGGGGCGGGTGCGTCCAAGCCCACGGTGACTTCCGAGCCAGAATGGAGCAAGGTGGCATCGACGGAATGGCGGCCGAAATGAGCCCAGCCGACGCCTATGGCGGCGAAAAGGACCACAGCAGCGCCGAGGAAGGCGAGACCTCTTATTGGCCCACTCGTTTGCTGCTTATGCCGTGACATGGGTCAGAAGTTTACTATCCGGTGCTGAATGATTCCTGAAAACGTGTAAAGCATTGGAATATCAAGAATCAGAGCGGGTGGAAAGCGGAAGGGCAGGTGTCGTTCAATAGGCAGGATTCACAGTCGGGGTTGCGTGCGCTGCATACGTTGCGGCCGAAAAGGATGAGGCGGTGAGAAAGGTTTGACCATTCTTTGGGGTCGAAATACTGCGTGATTTCCTTTTCGACCTTGACTGGGTCGGGGTGCTTGTTGCGCCAATCCGTACGCCAGCGCAGGCGGCCGGTCACGCGGATGACGTGCGTGTCGACCGGGAAGCCGGGCACGCCGAACGCGTCGCCCAAGACGACATTCGCGGTTTTGCGGCCGACGCCGGAAAGTGTGGTGAGCTCTTCCATCGTTTGGGGCACCACGCCGTCGAAGTCACGGACGATCTGCGCGGCCAGTTCGATGATATGGGCGGATTTGGTGTGGTAGAAGCCCAACGGATGGATGATGTCTTCAATACGTTCCGGGTCGGCGACCGCCAGCGTCTCGGGCGTGCCGAAGTCGCGGAAAAGCTCTGGAGTGACGCTGTTGACCCGCACATCCGTGGTCTGCGCGCTCAAGACGGTGGCGACCAGCAGATGGAACGGGGTTTCGTAATCGAGCGTGCACATCGCATCGGGGAACATGTCGCAGAGCACGTCGTATTCAGCGTGAATGCGCTTGCTGCGCTGCGCTTTGGTTTCCCTGGGCATCCGTTCCGCTCCTCAATTGCGATGGTTGATACGTAACATACGTCCTTCATTATCGAATCATATTTGACAATGAGGTGATTTACTCGTCACTATAGCCACGAAAATGGCCTATTGTCATCCGTTTTGCGGATTTCAGGCGTTATTTGCGTTGCTGCCGACATCTTGGCTATTGCCGCCATCGTCGGTATCGGTGTCGTTGCCGGCGTTGCTGCGATTGCCGTCGTCGTCCGGTGGATCGAAGCGATAGCCGACGTTGCGCACGGTGCCGATCATATGCTCGTATTCGCCGCCGAGCTTGGCACGCAGGCGACGCACGTGGACGTCGACCGTGCGTGTGCCGCCGTAATAGTCGTAGCCCCACACTTCCTGCAAAAGCTGGGCGCGAGTGAAGACACGATGCGGATGCTGGACCAAGTATTTGAGCAGCTCGAATTCCTTATAGGCAAGATTGACGGGTTCGCCGTTGAGCGTGGCCGTATAGCCCTTGGTATCCACCACAAGGTCGCCGGAACGAATCTGCCCGTCCTCGCGATAATTGTCGCGTTCCACGGATGTCTGGGTGGTTGTCGGAACGACCCTGCCGCGCTCGCAGACCAGCCGTAGCCGGCCTTCCACCTCGGCGGGGGAGGCGTTGCTTACCACCACATCAGCTACACCCCACTGACTGTTGATGACGGTGAAACCACCTTCGGTGATGATGGGAATAATCGGAATAGAAAGACCTGAAGCATGAATCAGATTGCACAGCGTCTTGGCGTTGGCGAGATCGTCGCGCGCGTCGAGAAAAAGAATGGTGTTTTCGGGAAGTTTTACCAGACTTGCGGCATCCATCGGCAGTACGCGCACGCGGTAGGAAAGAAGAGCAAGGCTTGGGAGAACGCTCGCAGGATTGGGGGCCATCGTCATCAATGTCAAATCGGTCATAGAGCCCTCCCTCCCAATCGTGACCCCGTGGTTTCGCAAGTCGTGCCGTCTCCGCCCGGACCTACGCATAGCTCGACATCATGTGTACGACGTCATTGGGGTTTAATTCGATTACTTATATTGTAACTGCTGGTTGTGGACACTGGCCGCTACCATATTACTTATGGAAAACCATGTTTGTGTCAGCAGTGTTACGCCGGAGTTTCCGCGGTTTTGAAGGCCGGTGAACAGTTAGACAACAAGGTTTTGAATGACTGGATTTTCGTGGCTAAAATGGCATGAAAAGCGAGTGACACGAGACGGAACGGGGTTACGGATGGTTGCTGCGGCGAATGGCGACGGCAATGGGGAGAGGCATTCTCTGTCGATAGGCTCCACCAAGGGGATGGTGGTGCTTCAGGTCGGCGCGTATGCGGTCATCGCCGTTCTGTTGATTGCAGCGTGCTTTGTCGAAGGCCGGACGGAAGTGGCTATTTTTACGGCGGTTGCCGGGGCACTGGCCATTTTCGTAGAGGTTTCCTGGCCGTTGCACACCAGTGTTTTTGATGCCATAGTGGGTGCCTTCGGCGGTTTCGGCATGATATATGCCACCGAGACGTCATTGGCAGAGGCACTGCCGAAAACCGCTGGTATGACGGGGCCGCGTAGGCTGCGCCGCCACGTATCCGCACGCTTCGACGCGATGTCGGGCGATGAATTGCTGCATTGGTGCACGCTCTGGGCGGGCGCATTGCTGATTGTGCTGGCAGCGTTTGTCATCCTCGGTTTTTTGCATCAGATGCTGCGCCGCGAGCGCATGAATATGGTGCTCTCCCTCTCGCACGGTTTGATGTTCGACGTCGCCATGGCGGGAGCCTCGGGCTGGGTGTTCGCCCCGGTTCTGCTGCGTTATTTCGGTGTCGGTACGTTGGGTGCCCGCAAGCCGTATGTGGTTGCGATTATCGCGGTGATCGCCGTGGCGCTGTTGGCCGCGCTGTCGTGGGCCTCGACCAGGTGGGCGAAGGATTATCGTGCCGTCGGAAGCCCGTTGCCACGCTTCAAGCTTGAGGCCGGCAATTCCGATGACTTGCGGAACTTCCGTAGTTATGCGCTGTATTCCTTGGGTCTTGTGCCGGTAATGTATGGCGGTTTCGTTGTCTATCTCGCACTGGTCGCGCTGCTCGTTTTCGTCGGCTGATGGTTTTTTTATCGTTGCGATTCATAGCACGGAACGGTTGTATATACCGTAATTGTTCTTCAGTGCTGTATCATGTTTTGCTTGAGAATTCCACAACGTTGAAATATCAATGATTCTGTTGATTGGCAAATTGCTGTAATGGATATATTTGCAGCAGGGAAGCTCAGTTGCATTTAATATTTCGTTCCATGCTGACTTGATATATCACTGAACGTATTTTTGGGCTTAATGACAAGCCATCAATGTTGTGCCGAATCGGATTTTAGCGTTTGTTCGCTGTAAACGGTCAGATGGCGGTCATGGTCGTCGCTATGTATTCACCAGGCGATAATGCCGAGGTGCTCCAGCAGTGTTTTCAGGCCGATGAGAATCAGGACGATGCCGCCGATGATTTGGGCGGTCTGCTGCCAACGCACGCCGATGGTGTGGCCCAAGTAAAGGCCGGCGATGGAGAAGGCTCCCGTGATGACGCCGATGATGGCGGCCGCGCCCCAGATGTTGAGCGGCATGAACTGGAAACTCACGCCGACCGCGAAGGCGTCGATGCTGCATGCGACGGCCAGCGGTGCCATGTGACGCCAGTCGAATTGTGCTGTTTCCTTGGCGTCTTCCTCGGGTTCCCCGAACGCCTCGCGAATCATATTGCCGCCGATAAGCGCGAGCAATCCGAAAATAATCCAATGGTCTACGGCTTCAACGTACTTGCCGAACAAAGAAGCGAAGAAATAACCGAGAATCGGGAACAGCGCTTGGAACCCACCGAACCAGAGTGCGGTTTTGATGGCGTTGAGTGGTCTGACGTGTTTGGTGGCCAGTCCCTTACCGATGGCGATGGCGAAGGCGTCCATCGAGACGGACACTGCGATAAGCAGAATTTCGACGATCATAAGCTTGCGTCTGCACTTTCGTGTTCATCCGCAACGCTATGCCAGAGAACGGTAACGTTGTTGCGTTGCCGTCGCATGTCGCACGCGGATGGGCCTCGACGGTTGCCCGCCTACGCCTCGTGTTTCGGCATTGAGAACTGCCGGCAACTCCTTACTGTTCCGGCTTTGAATTCCCGATGTGAATACCGTTCGCATGCCACAATTACCGTTACAGTATAACGCTGTCATTTTCATTTTGGAAAATTTCTTATAAGAGGACAATTTGCTATTCCATTCGGAGATGAAAGCGCGTACATTTAAGACACACCTTATCTGCGTTGACAAATAAAAGAAAATTGATAGTATAGTGAATGAAAGCGCAATAATACCAATTAAAGCTTTTATACTCCGTGAAAACTTGTTGGTAACGTCGCGTTGTAGCTAGATGTCATCGGTCGCCAGAGTTGGCAACCGGAGAAGTCGTTGGGTGAAAGGGAACTTGAACGATGAGGTACAGGCGTGTTTTCGGTTTGGTTATGGATTCCATCGGGACCGGTGCGGCTCCTGATGCGGCCCGGTTCGGTGATGAAGGTGCCGACACCTTGGGCAGTATCGGCAGGTATTTCGCCGGGAGGCTGGAGCTGCCGAATTTCGCCAGGCTGGGGATATCGAACCTGCGTCCGGTTCCCATCGAGGGCGTTCCGGCATCGGAGCAGCCCATCGGGTGTTATGGGAGGATGCGGGAGGTGTCGGTGGGCAAGGACAGCATGGACGGGCATTGGGAGATGATGGGTCTTCCGGTCAGGCGGGAGCTCAGTTTCTTCCCTCATGGTTTCCCGGATGAGCTGATGGATAGGATCTCGAAGTTTGCGGGCCGCGGGATCGTCGGGAATCGGCCGGAATCGGGTACGAAGATTCTTGACGAGCTGGGCGAGCACCAGATGGAGACCGGCGATCTGATCGTCTATACCTCGGGTGATTCCGTGTTGCAGATAGCCGCCCATGAGGACATTATCCCGGTCAAGGAGCTGTACCGGATCTGCGAATACGCCCGCAGCCTTGTCAACGGCCCGGAATACATGGTCGGCCGTATCATCGCGCGCCCGTATGTGGGCTCTGGCAGGGGGCATTTCACCAGGACGGCGAACCGTCATGATTTCACGTTGAAGCCCTATGGGAAGACCGTGTTGGATTACCTGCAGGAGGCCGGGGTCAGGACCATCGGCATCGGCAAGATCAACGATATCTTCTCCGGCCAGGGCATCGACGAAGGGTATCACAACCAGAGCAACATGGATGGCATGGACCATGTCGACCATGTGATGGAACAGGATTTCACGGGTTTCTGTTTTGCGAATCTGGTGGACTTCGACGCGATGTACGGCCACCGGCGCAACCCCGAAGGCGATGGTTGCGCTCTCATGGAGCTCGATACTCGTCTGGGCACCGTCATCGCCAACATGAGGGACGACGATCTGCTGATGATCACCGCCGACCATGGCAACGACCCCTGCTTCAAGGGGACCGACCATACCAGGGAGTTCGTCCCGCTGCTTGCCTATTCGCCGAGCATGGGACATCCCGCCAGCCTCGGGACCCGTGGGACCTTTTCCGATTTCGGGGCCACCATCCTCGATAATTTCAACGTTACCGGGTCCGGAACTGGAACGAGCTTCCTCAAAGATTTGCAATAAAAAGAACAGAGAAAGGAGAGGATTTTTCGCGTATGTTAATACGCGGAATGTATTTTAAACAGTATTGATCAGAGGTCATTTTTGTGGTGAAGTGGCTTTTGTTCTAGGCATAACTATTCCTTAAAAAAATATGTGCGGTTTTTACTGCGCATCAATGAAAGCGCAATACTAGAGAAAGGCTCAATGATGAGTAATACATCGAAAGCTTTGAAAGTCTTTACCGGCTTGGCGGCAATCGCCATGTTGACACCGCTTGCTGCGTGTGGCTCGTCAAATAACAGCAGCAGCAAGGGCAGTGGCAGTGTGTCAATTGCATGCTCGCAGCAAGATGATTTCTGCCAGATGATGAGCAAGCAGATTACCAAAGACACTGGCATCAGGGCGGCTTATGTCCGTCTCGGATCTGGCGAGATTCTGGCAAGGCTTGCAACCAACCCGGGCGAATTCGATGCTTGGATTGGTGGCCCGGTTGAAAATCATTTGATCGCTGATAGCAAGGGATGGCTTGAGCATTATGTTTCGCCGTCTACTAAAAACTATCAAGCCAAATATAAGGACGCCAAGGGAACATGGTCGGGTGTCTATACGGATTCTCTCGGTTTCTGCTCCAACTCTGTAGAGTTGAAGAAGAAGGGTCTGAAGGCTCCTACCTCTTGGAATGATCTGCTCAATCCGAAGCTGGAGAAGAGCATCGGCATGCCGCATCCTTCGACGGCAGGTGCCGGCTATGATGCAATCTACACTCAGGCGATGCTTCATGGTGGTGATTTGGAGCAGGCGATGGATTATTTCAAGAAGCTCAGTCCCAATATCATGCAGTACTCGAAGGCAGCTGCGACAGGAACCGAACAAGCCGGTCGTGGTGAAGTGACTGTGGCAATCTCGCTGGATTCCGATTGTGTGAAGGCGAAGGAAGCGGGCTATAAGGATCTGGTCACCAGCTATCCTGCCGAAGGCGCTGGCTATGACGTCGGTGGTGTTTCCATTATGAAGCAAGGACACAATAAGGAGAACGCAAAGAAGGTTGTCGATTGGGTTCTCGGTCCGAAGTTCCAGACCATGTATCCGGACATTCCTACCTATGTTTCTCCCACCAATCCTCAGGTGAAGGCCGGTAAGGATGCCCCTGATCAGAGCAAGGTCAAGCATGTCAAGTGGAATATGCAGCAATCTGCTAATTCGCGTGAAAAGTTCATCGATGCCTTCGCTAAAGAAGTCTCTTCTTCAAGCAACGCCAAGTGATCGAACGATGGAAAAAGCACTATTGAAATACAAATTGACAAGGAGGTAGAATGAGTTCGACGATTTCAGTCACTAAGACACGTAAACCTCGAAAAAGCCTTCGTAAAAATGCTTCTGTGTGGGTGGTCCTGGCAATAGTTATTGTTGCTCTGACGATGTTGCTCGGTTTTCCTGTCATTAAGCTGTTTCAGGCAGGGTTCAGCGCACGCGGCAGGGCGGCTATTGTAGCCTCATTCACCAGCAACGCTGACACATTGATTCACAGCATCATACTTGGTCTTTTGGTAGGTGTGCTCGGCACGACGATTGGTTTTGTTTGCGCGTATGTGCAAACGTTCATTCGTATGCCTGGCAAGAGGATTCTGCATTGGCTTACACTGCTGCCGACTATTTCTCCTCCGTTTGCAGCTGCAACAGCAATCATCACTCTGTTCGGTAAGCGCGGTATGATTACTCACGATCTACTGGGTCTGGAAACCAATATCTATGGTTTGCCTGGTCTCACCATGGTTCTTACGATGACATTTGCCCCGGTCGCGTACCTCAACATCAAAGGCATGTTCGACAATCTTGATCCTTCGTTGTTCGAGGCAGCTTCCAGCTTGGGTTCGTCGCCTGTTCATACGTTGTTCCATGTGACGATTCCAATGGTATTGCCTTCAATGCTGTCTTCGTTCTTGGTACTGTTCGTCGAAGGTATTGCCGATTTGGCCAACCCGTTGGTTATCGGCGGTAATTACCGAGTTCTGGCCAGTCAGGTTTATCTTGCAGTTATCGGCTCGGGTGATGCACCTACTGCCGCAGGCATTTCGCTGGTGCTTCTGCTTCCTGCCATTACCGTCTTCATCATTCAAAGGTATTGGACAAGCAAGAAGTCCGTTGTCACTGTGACAGGTAAGCCCACAGGTTCATTGAAGCCTGTGAAGTCGCTTAAAGTGGTCGTGCCGATGCTGGTTATTGCATTGCTGTGGCTCCTGTTGGTCGCCACGATTTATTCGACACTGTTTATCGGCGGATTCGTCAAGATTCTCGGTGTCGATAACACATGGACATTGGATCATTTCATCTTCATCCAACAGCTGGGTAGCGATGCGGTGATGACAACGTTGCTCATGACATTGATTGCTGCGCCTCTTGCCGCTTTGTTGGCTCTGGCTATCAGCTGGCTTGTTGTACGTCATCTGCATCGCTTCGGTCCTGTGCTGGATTTGTGGGGCATGCTTGGTGTCGCAATTCCTGGGACCGTTCTTGGTCTTGGTTTTGCAATGGCCTATTCACAGCCTGTACACATATTCGGTGTTGAGGTTCTGCCTTCACTCGCCGGTGGACTTGCGATTGCGGGAGGTTCGATAGCGATCATCATGGTATTCATCGCACGAGGCAACCCGACTGGACAGCAGTCTTTCATTGCTGCTTTCCGTCAGGTGAACCCAGAAATCGAGGAAGCTGCGGTGTCTTTGGGCGCGAGCCCGTTGACCACAGTGCGTAAGATAACGCTTCCTTTGATGTCTTCGGCAGTGGTCACGGCAGTGACTTACGCAATAACGAAGTCCATGACCACGATTACGGCCATTATCTTCATTACAACGCCACAGACCCAGGTTGTGACCTCTCAGATTCTTGATGAGGTTGATGCGGCTCGATTCGGCAATGCGTTTGCTTATTCGAGTTTGCTCATCATTCTGGTGCTCATCATTTTGGGCATTTCGAATCTGTTGCTCAGCCAACTTAATCGTTCAAAGAGATGAAAACAAAATGACTCAAGAATTAAAACAGGAAAGCAAAACCAACGGTGCTCTGACGCTGCGAAATGTCAGTAAAATCTATCCAGGAAAGAAAGGCGATTTTACCGCAGTTCAAGGCACGAGCCTCGACATCAAACCCGGTACCTTCGTCACGTTGCTTGGGCCCTCCGGATGCGGAAAGACCACAACGCTGCGTATGATTGCTGGCTTTGAACAGCCGACGGGCGGAGACATCCTTGTCGATGGGAAGAGTGTGCTGGAAGTCCCTGCCGATAAGCGCCCGATGTCAATGGTGTTTCAGTCTTATGCGCTGTTTCCGCACCTGACCGTTCTGGGAAACGTGGAATTTGGTCTAAAACTGCAGAAATTAAGTAAGCAGGAATATACCAAAAAAGCCAACGATGCCTTGAAGATGATGGGTATTGAGGAATATGCCAATCGTTACCCCAATCAGCTTTCAGGTGGTCAGCAGCAGCGTGTCGCTTTGGCTCGCGCGTTGGTGATGGAGCCTGAGATCATCCTTTTCGATGAGCCGCTTTCCAATTTGGATGCAAAACTGCGTGTGAAGATGCGTGGTGAGATTCGTCAGCTTCAGCAGAGGTTGGGGATTACCGCGATTTTCGTCACCCATGATCAGTCCGAAGCTCTGACTATGGCAGACGTCATCGTTGTGATGAGCAATGGAAAAGTAGAGCAGGTCGGAACGCCTTGGGAAATTTACCATCGTCCGTCCAACCGCTTTGTGGCCTCGTTCCTTGGCACTGACAATTTTATGGGTGCCAAGGTCGTTCAACTGGACAAGCACGCAAGCGATGCTGATGTGTATACGTTGGAGACGAGTCTCGGTAATCTGCATGTTCGTGGAGTTTCCGGTCTTAAACCCGGAGACAAGGCTGCGATATTGCTGAGAGCAGAGAATCTCCTTGTCGGGAATCGTGTTGAAGATGCTGACTCAGGCTCTGCAAACAAAGACGAATCAGAGGCAACCGCAGGCGACCATATTGTCAATATCGATGCTCAGATCACTTCTTCTGCTTTTGATGGAGAGGCTGTGCAATATGAACTTGACTCTGACGTCGGTCATCTTACAGGTAGCGCACCTGGGGCGACAACGCCGTTTAGCAATGGCGTCCCAGTGACCTGCCGAGTGGATGCTGACACGTTATGGGTTGTTCCTGAAAGTAATGTTGCGGAGGAGTAATGCGTCGTTTTTTTGACCAACCGGTTACACGCTGGCGAAATCCAAAAGGGGCATTGCATGTATATGCATTACCTAAACCCGATTCTGATTTGGTAAATGACGCCCGTCGTGCTGACCAGGTATTAAAGGACGTGCCTCAACTGGCAATACAGCCCTTGGATTATCTCCACATGACCTTGCAACGTCTAGATTTGTACCGCTCAGATTTGGATGATAAGCAATGGGAACGCCTTCTTACAGAACTAGAATCGCGTATAACGGAATTGGATGCTTTTGGTATAGATTTCGTAAAGCCGCAGGTTCGTCAGACCGCTGTTGAAGTGGTCGGCAAAGAAAGAGTCAAATGGCAACAGCTGGTTGACTCCATTAGGGAGGCGTTCAAGGGCAGCGGGTTGGGCAGTGCCGTGATGGAACCACCATTTGGCCCCCACTATACGCTCGCTTACTGCGTCCAAGATGCCGATAAGGCCACAGATAGTCAGATTCAGCGAAAACTGGACGAGGTTTCGGTGGAAACGAACATGCACATCAACCAGGTTTGGCTTGTGGAAGTCACTGAGTCACCTAAAGAAGGTGTGTTTAGTTTCGACCGACTAGCTAAGTGGTCATTGAGGTAAAGTAGCGTTTAAGCGATATTTTTGAAAGGAGAGACTTATGCAGCAGTATAAGCACCGTGTAAGTATGGCAGATGTGGCACATGCTGCAGGAGTCTCTCCGGCCACTGTTTCACGTGTATTAAATGATTCGGATACCGTCAGTTCAAAAACGAAAGTGGCGGTACTGAATGCTGCTGATGCTTTAGGGTATGTACGCAATTTGGGCGCGGTCTCTTTGGCATCCTCTCAAACCATGACCATTGGATTGTTGGTTCGTGATTTGGACAACTACTTCTATGGTGCTGTAGCTTCTTGCGTACGCAATGAGTCCGCCAAAGCGGGTTTCGACTTATTGATTGTTTCATGTGCAGATAATATCGACAGTCAGATGCATGCAGTTCGCTGTTTGCTTGGCCATAACGTTGGTGGCATCATTGTTTCTTCTGGTCGTGTGGCGGCGTCCGTAGTAGAGTATTCGGCCAAATTCGTACCTACGGTCGCGTTGGCTTCGGGTCTTGATTTGCAGACCGTCAATTCGGTAAGAATCGACCCTAAGACCGAAAGCAACTTGGCCAAAACAGTGGCCGGTTATGGTCATCGCTGTGTTGCGGTGACTGCTTCTAGCAGTCCCCTTACTTCATCGTTGCATGCAAGGACCGCTAATTTTTTGACTCAGTTGGTGATTTCAGGGGTTCGTACCTACATCATGTCGCTGAAATCCGATACCGGAGAGCCTTTGCATAAAGCTGTGGACGAGGCGATGGAAGATGGCGCGACAGCAATTATGGCAAGTAGTGATGCCATTGCGTTGTCGATCTTGGAATATCTTGACGAACTTGGAATTGACTGTCCCAACGAGATATCGGTTACAGGTTTTGACGGCATGGGACCTTATGGCTCCCCACTTTTGGGAATTACCACCGTTAAACAGCCAGTTGCTGAGTTGGCAAAGGCCGCTGTTGATATGGTCAGCGCACGAATTGCAGATGAAACAATACAACCTGGGCAGATGCTTGTTAAAGGCGAATTCGTGCCCGGCCGCACGTTGGGGCCTGCGAATAACTCTAAGAATAAATAAGGTATTTCCCGAGAGAAGATTCTTGTAATAAAGTACGATTGTAGGTATCAATTGCACAGTCGTTTCCGGTTTTCTTGTATTAGTTAGAAGCACCTGTTGGTTTTTATTTCAAGGCTTAGCTTTGTCTTGCTGTTCCATCCTTGGGACATATCCATTATTTAAAAAAGATTTTAAAAACCGAACCTATGAATAACGTGATAAAACATTGGTTTTAAAAATATCCGGAGACGTCATAATAACGTTTCCGGATATTGAATAGATTTTATTCTAAGCGATTGTTCACTTCTTGGAGGCGGCGAGACGTTCGCGGGCGGCCACGATCTGCTTCTCGGCCTCTTCGACGCCGGTCCAATAATCGCCGGGCATGACTTCCTTGCCGGGCTCCAGAGCCTTGTACTGCTCGAAGAAATGCTTGATTTCAGCCTTGTGATATTCGTTGACGTCGTCGACATCCTTGATGTCGTCGAAGCGCACGTCGGCGGGCACGCACAGCACCTTGTCGTCGCCGCCCTCTTCGTCTTCCATGTGATAGAGTGCCACAGCGCGGCACTTGATGACGCAGCCCGGGAAGACCGAGTTCGGAATCATCACGAGCGCGTCGAGCGGATCGCCGTCCTCGCCCAGCGTGCCCTCGATGTAGCCGTAATCATCCGGATAGCCCATCGCGGTGAAGAGGGTGCGGTCGAGCACGATACGGCCCGTCTCCTGGTCCACTTCATACTTGTTCTTTGATCCGCGCGGAATCTCAACGAGGACATTGAATGTCTCAGCCATGTTTGCTCCTTTTGAACGTGCCTTGCGTACGTTATGTGTACGGTTTTGTTACCGAAACCAAGTCTAGCGCAGATACTCGCCGATACGATTCTCTGCCTCATTTCGTGATTGGCTGCGGATGTCTGTTATTCCGACTCGGTTTCAGCGATGCTGAAAATGTAGGCTGGGCGCTCGGCAGGGTTGAGGGTGACCTTGTTGTTGCTGGACCATGTGGAGGCGCCGCTGCCAAGCTCGTCGTGGACGTCGAAGGTGTGGTCGCGAGGCAGGCCGAACAACGCCGGATCGAAGTTCACTTCCGAGGTGTGGGTGGCTTTGCAATCGAGGTTCACCACGACGATGAGGGTGTCGCCCAAAGTCGGGTCTTCCGGATTATTGGTGGCGTCATCATTATCTTGTTTGCCTGCCACGTCAGCTGGCATTGGCGGAACGTAACGAGCGAAGGCGACAATGTTCGGGTCGCTGGTCCAAAGCATTGTCAGATCGTGATAGCTGCGGCATGCGGAATGTGCACGACGGATGCGATTGAGGTCGGTCAACAGCTCGGCGATGTCATATTCTTCGGCCTCGTTCCAGTCGCGCACCTTGATTTCGTATTTCTCGTTGTCGGCCTGTTCCTCACGGCCTTCCTGTTGCCGGTTTTCAACGAGTTCGTAGCCGTTGTAGATGCCCCAAGAAGGCGATCCCATCGCTGCGAGTACAGCGCGCACTTTGTGGCCAACCGGCCCGTTGTCACGCAGGTAGTCGGTCAGGATGTCGGGCGTGGTCGGCCAGAACGTGTTGCGCTGGTAATAGGCTTCGTCGCTGTTGGTGGTCTGTAGGTATTCGGCGACCTCGTCCTTGGTATTGCGCCAGGGGAAGTAGCTGTGCGACTGGGTGAAGCCGGCGAGGCTCAGCGCTCGCATGATGGCCGGGCGGGTGAAGGCTTCGGCAAGGAACAGGATTTCTGGGTGCCTGCGTTGCACGGCCTCGATGACATCCTGCCAGAAACGCACCGGCTTGGTGTGCGGGTTGTCGATACGGAATATCGTGACACCGGCGGCAATCCAGAGGTCCATGATCCGCTCGGTCTCGCGCTCGATGCCGGGCATGTCGATATTGAAATCGATGGGGTAGATGTCCTGATATTTTTTCGGCGGGTTTTCGGCGAACGCGATGGTGCCGTCGGGTTTGTGGCGGAACCAGTTCGGGTGCTCACGAACCCACGGATGGTCAGGCGAGCATTGCAGCGCGAAGTCCAGCGCGATTTCGAGTCCCAACTTGTGAGCGTAGGCGCAGAACGCCTTGAAATCGTCCATCGTGCCGAGCAGCGGATCTACCGTGTCGTGCCCGCCGAGCGATGAACCGATGCCGAAGGGGGAGCCGGGGTCGTTTGGGCCCGCGACCAAAGCGTTGTTGCGTCCCTTGCGGTTGGTGACGCCGATGGGGAAAATCGGTGGCAGATAGACTACGTCGAAGCCTTCGGCCTTCGCGCGGTCGAGTCCGGACAGAGCAGTTTTGAGCGTTCCTTGGGTGATTTCGCCGGTTTTCGGATCGCGGGTTGCACCTTCCGAACGTGGGAAGAACTGGTACCAAGCGGTGAAGCTTGATTCGGGGCGCTCGACCTTGAAACGTTGCGGTGCGCTCGCGGTCAGTCCGTCACGTAACGGGTTCGAGCGATGGAGTGCTGCAATGGCCGGATTGTCGGCGGCGGCAAGCCGTTGCTTGATATCCAATGTGTCGTCGGCAAGCTGTTGGGCCGCCTTACGCAAGATATTTTGTTGGCTGCCGTCAAGTTCGGCATCCTTGTTTCCGGCCCAACGTTCCAGTAATTGTGATCCGGAAATCAGGGCGTTCTCGGCATCGTCGTTCACGTCGACCTTGATTCTGGCATCGGCGAGCCAAGAGGCATACACGTCCTCCCAGCCCTCGAGCACAACCGTCCACTCGCCAAGCTGCCGTTGAACTTCGTCGAAATCTTTGTCCCAAGGCTTGAGGTTGCTGGGAAGGCCAGCCATTAATTCGGCTTTCCACAGGTCGAGACCGGGATTGATGCAAGTCATGGACACCCGCTGCTTGACTTCGTCGTGAGGGTCCCGCAAAACCGCTGTGGCGCCGGTACGGCTGCGGCCTTCGATAAAAATCTGCGCGGTGACGGTGAACATCTCGCCAAGTTCCACGCGTGCCGGGAAAATTCCTCGTTCTCCGCCAGGGGTGATCGACATGATGACTATCCGCCCGAATTGATGAGGCTCGGTGACAGGAATGCTCGGCGTGGCTGGCTCGCTGAATTCCTGGTTGGTTGCCTTGGCTGCCATAATTGCTCCTGCCTCGTTGTCTTTAACGTCGTTGAATCGTTCCGTATTGTTCATTGTAAAGGCAGGTTTGATGATGCTGAATATTTTTAGGCAAAATGATAAAATTTGTGTATAACTATTTTTATGTATGACATAATAGTTAATAATTGTGTGGATGATTTGGTCGAGGACGACCTCAAAACAGCGAAATGTGGATAGTAAAAATTAAGTTATCCACAACACGCCGAGACTCTTATCATTCGACCACAGTGCCTGAAACTGACACGGAAACTTGTCGAATTGTGCAACGATGGCACTATCAGTTTGCAAACGGGAAGTGAGAGAACGATGAACGATGAAGCGAAATCGGAACAAATTGCCGATGAACGCGGAGAGAAGAATGTGCTGCCTCCCAGCGAATCGGATGTTGGAACGGACTTGCTCAGTGTCAGTGATGACGGATCAAATGAAGACGACAAGATTTCGGATGATGGCAGCCAGCCGTTTTGGAAGCGACGTGCAGTTTGGATTGCCGTTATTGCCATAGTTGTTATCGTCGTGGCAGGTCTTGTCGGCTGTATAGCCTGGAGCGTTCGTGCCCGCGAAGAGGCGCTTTCGGATTGCCGACAATCCGGGGTAGAGATTCGAAAGTTTGCAAAAGCGCCGCTCGGCAAGGATGCTATTGACGCGGAGGATATAGAGAAAGCGGATGTTGCAGATACCAAAATTTGGGAAGGGTTGCAGCAGGATCAAAAGGCGTTGACTGGTTTGGCGCGTAAGGAGGTACCTATTTGCAATGCAACTTCTCATGTGGCGGCTCAAGAGCAACAACGCAGGGCCAATGCGTCGCTTGTGAAGTTGAAAAAGGCTCGTGCAAGTGTTGAGAAATCGGCGAAAGCGGTAGTTGCCAGTCGCGACGCGAAAATTTTGAAGGATAATCGTGACGGCCTGACGGCGAAGGTGGGGCAGGCAAAGCAGCTGTTGGATTCGTCGGCAGGCAAAGTGGCTGATGATGCGACCCGCACTGTGCTTTCGCAGCAGATTGATGCGGCGAACGGGTTACTAGGCAGTCGGAAGGTCAAGGTCGCCGATTTGCAACAGACCTCAAAGACGTTGGATGATGCGGTCAATAGGGTCAATGCGAGCGTGCAGGCGAAGGCGGAGGCCGATGCGCAGGCTGCTCAGGCAGCGGCTGCAGCGGCTCAGGCTCAGGTGGCGCAGCAACAAGCACGGAACGGACAGGGGCAAGCAGCCGGTGGCGGCTCGCAGGGCAATCAGCAGCCGGAGAGAATCCACAACGGCGGTTATAACAGCTTTAAGGAATGGATGGCCCATCAAAAACCACCGGGTAATGGCTGCAACGCTGCTGGTTTTTGTGCCATCGGTTGATTTTAGAAGTTTTACTGTCGCCTTTCATCTCTTTCTTGGCGGATCGGAACGAAAGGCGACGGTTCCAATAATTGGAAGAGGGCAAACCGTCCTCTTCCTCAATGATAGCGGAGGGCTATATGAGGATGCAAAAAAAGAAATCAAGGGTTTCCGGGCTTCTGGCTTGTTTACTTGCCGGTGCCATGGCTTTGACAACGCTGCTTCCCGGCACGGCATACGCCGGTGGTGGTGGCGGGTCGGCCGGTGGCGGCGGAGGCGGAAGCATGGATGTCTCCCAACAATGGGCCTACAAGGACAACAACGACGGTGGTTTCGGTGGGTATGACATGGGATCCATCACCGCGGCGTTCATACAAATGGGTGTGACCATGGGCATCGGAACCGATGTGGCCCAGCAGGCGTTGGATGAGGCGAACACGAATTGCACTAATCGCTTTCATGAGGCGCATCCTGGTCAGGGTGAGGGAGACTGTCGCGTGGTCGCGGTGGGTACCATGACTGGTCCGAGCAAAGAGTTCAGCGGAATGGTTCATAACCCGAAAAGCGTGTGGACCGATAACTGGATTGCTCAGGTTTCCACTGGTACCTACAGTAACGGCGGAATCGCGTATAATACTGGAACTCCTTTTGCCGATCAGCCCGATACGTCAGTGGATTCGCTGGTGGATCAGTATGCCTCGGACGATGTGTCGATTGTAGTGATCATGCTTAATAGGTTCGAGCCGAAGATCCCCAATTATGATTTGTCGGTATCAACGTCACAGCAAGCGCCGGCCGGTCTGGTCGTAGGAGCCACGGACTCCGTTCATGACACCATTCATGCAAGCAATAATGGCTCATCGATCTATGAGGATGTGAACGCCGATACCTATCTGCATTATCGAGGTCATCCTGACGGTTACGTGACGGCAGTACAGGCGATGAAGACGGGGGCCATCCACAATAATGGTGATTCTTATTCCCCATCGTTCAGTCCGTCAGATCTGGGCATGAGCCATTGGCAGGAGGGCCAGTATTGGTTCGACACCAATGTTGTCAAGCAGGGCAAAATGGCGAATGGTACATCCCATGATGGCAGCAACGATCCTGCCGAACAGTGGGACGTGGCTGCGGTCGCACCCGAAGCGCCGGCCAAAAGCGTGAAGGAAGGCACCAGCGCCAACGAGATGACGAATACCACCACGATTTCGAGCAGTACCGGTCGCGGCGGCTACGAGATGACCTTCTCCGATGTGATCAACCCGAACGGGTTGGACTATACGGTCAACGACATGAAGGTCACTGACTCCACCACCGGCGATGACGTGTCCTCGCAGTTCCATATGAACTGGGACCTGGCGTCCAACACGGTGAGTGCACAACATGACGCAAGTATGGGCGAACTGCCGGTTGCACATGTTTTCCGGTTCACTTTCGGTGTGATTGTCCATAATCCCAATGTCAACAGCGTCTCTGATGAGGCAAGTGTCAAATGGAACAAGCATGAGGCAGTGTCGACACCGCGCTACGAGTTCCCGACCCGCGATCCCAATCCCGACAAGGCATGGACTACCGACCCAGAAGCCTCGCTTGCCGTCGGCGACCCGAACCATACAAATGATGTGGGCAGCGACAACCGAACATTCGTGCCCGGTGACCGTGTATCCAGTGTCGTCAACGGCATCCTCCCGAAGGACCTGGTACAGGATCTCGGCCAGTATTCATTGACCGATGATTGGTCGGGTGCGGCCCGATACGTGAACTTTCCCAACGAGAAGGCCAAAGTGTATGTAGACGGCATCGACCGCACTGATGACTTCACCATCACCACCACTGGTTCGAAAACCACCGCTCAAGCCGGTTCTGGCATTCTCGGTGGCAGCAGTCACCAACCAAACGACCGTATTGTGAAACTCGTTCTGGATGGTGAATTCAAATTGGAGACAACAGCCGCCGAGGCCATCGCCATGAGCAATGCTGGTGACGAAAAATGGAATGGGCATAACAAGGATACGAATACGCCAAGCGTGTTGGTCCGAAGTCCCAACCCGGACAAGGCATGGGTTAAAGATACGCAGGAGGCCTTGAATACTGCCGACAAAGCACATGCCAATAATGTGGCTGCCGACAATAAGACCTATGTGACCGGTGACAACGCAGTGGCGGTTGTCAATGGAAAGCTCCCCAAGAATCTCGCCAAGGATATGAGCCGGTACAGCATCACTGACGACTGGTTCGAAATCAAGGACTACGTGCTCTTCCCCAACGAGAAAGCCAAAGTGTATGTGGATGGCATCGACCGCACCCGCGATTTCACCATCACCACGGCCAACGGTGCGACTACCGCCATTGCAAAATCCAATATTCTCAATGGAAGCGGCAGGCAGTATAACGACCGTGTCGTCAAGCTCGTCCTCAACGGTACCATGCTGAAAGATACGGATGCCCATACCACGGTGACACTGACCAACAAGGGCAGTGAACAGTGGAACGGCAAGTCCTCGGCAACCAACGAGCCACAAATTCATGTCTGGAGCCCAAACCCCGATAAAAGCTGGGTGAAGCTTGATTCCAACGGCAAGTGGCGTCTGGTGATTGATCCGGAACACACGAACGCAACTGGAGCGGATAATCTCACCTTCCTCGACGGAGACAAGTTGGGTGCAGTAGTCAATCTGCCGATTACCAATCCCTCTGTGCTGGAATATGGTATTAGCAAGCTTTCGCTGAGTGACGACTATGGGAAGGCGGACTATCTCGTCGACCCGCTGGCGATTTCGAAAGTTCGCGTGTACATGGCATCCGCTGCAGGAAGTGCGTTCTCGAACGTCGATGCCATCAACAATGTGGCCGATGCCGATGTCACCTCGTATTTTGATATTTCGCAGAATGGAACAAAAATCAGCGCAACCGCGAAATCGGATTGGCTGGCGAAACTTTCCCGCCATGTCGGTCCACTGCAGGTGACGATGCTTGTGCCGTTCGTCGCCAACTATGCGAACGGTAAAGGCGCGAAGCAGGTACGTGAAGATTTCCATAAACAACCGGGCGACGAAGTTGCGTTCAGCAGCAATCCTGATGGTTCGGATCTGCTCAATACTGCGTCCGTTACCGTCAACCGCCAGGACAAGGCCACGAACCTTCCGAAGGTTTGCGGCTATGTCCCGCCAGTGAAAAAGGATGTCGTCAGCGAAGCTTCGCAAGGCGGTTCGCAGGAGTCCGTAAACGGAAAGGTCGTTTACCCCGGCCAAAAGGTCGAATACAACCTTGACACCCAGCCGCATCTGCCCTCACTGGCATATGAGGTCAAGTCCATCACCCTGACCGACAAATACGACCAGTACCTCAAACCCGACAAACAGACGTTGGAACTCATGGATCTCGTCAATGGTCGTGTGATATCCAAGTCGAAGTATGAGACCAAATGGGACGACGGTGCGCACGAGGTCGTGGTCAATATCACCGATGCCGAACTTATCGGGCAATGGCGGGCCGAAGGTTCCCCGGGATTGCAGCTTCGTTTCGAAGGCACGGTATCGCTCGATGCGCCGACGGACCATAAAGTCAACAATCAATGGATGCTTCTGCTGAACAATATGCTTACGCCAAGCAATGAAGTGTTTAACATTCCACCTGTTCTGAAACCCGCAAAGCATGAGTTCCAAAGCCAGAAACCAGGCGGTGTTGCGGTTTCCATCAATGGCAAGGCAATGTTCAAGGGCGATTCCGGCAACTATGTCATCGATCTGGATGCCACGCAGACCGGCCAGTCCTACAACGTGTGGAAGCTCGGCGTCGTCGACGACTTTGATGAGGAGTACTTGAAGGTCGATCCCACGGGCATCACCGTGGTCGGCGACGATGGGCGCGACTATACGGTGAAGTTCAATATCCAAGTGCTCGACGGCGTACTTTATGTCTTCGCCAAACAGGTCGATACGTTCGTGGGGGCTTCCGGCGAAATCGTCAAGGGCGACCCCCAGCCTGCCGATCTCAAGTCATACTCGTCCTTGGACACCCATGATCCGCTTACGGAACCGGCAATCGACCAGACGCTTCTGGGCCAGCGCTACCACATCACTCTACCCTACGTGGTGCAAAAGGTCACGGACGGGTATGTGGTGAAAAACAAGGCTACGCAGATTGAAAACAATGTACGTAAGGAAACTAATGAAGTGTTCAATCCGTTGAAGCCGATGAACCCTGCCAAGGATGTGGTCATCAAGGTAGGGGACAAGAGTGCGAACGGTTCGAACGTCTACAAGAACCATATGTTCCTTTATCGCCTTGACAGTACCATTCTGCCTGCGAACCGGGCCTATCCGTCTGTCGATGACTGGACCATTGTCGATGATCTTGACCCGGCCTATGACCAATACACCGGCCAGTGGGCCGTATACGCAACGCGAGATCTGTATGCGCAGGATGGCAGTGTATTGGCCTATCAGGGAGAGAGAATAGCCGGCAGCGGTTTCGATGCGATTGGCAAATTCGGCGATGACCTGTTCACGCTTGTCGCCGATGATGGCGGCATCTCCCTGCGCGGCAAAGAATTGGAGGAAGACGACCTCGATGGATCAGGAGCATCGCAATCCGGCGAACAGATGAAAATTAGCGTTGCCGCCACTGATTTCTATCGAAAGCTCGTTTCCCAGGACACCATGCACGAGCAGGGCTGGAGCGCCTACGTCCAAGTCAGGCGTATGAAAGCCAAGCAACGTCATGAAAACAAGTTCACTGAGACGCTCAATGAACGCACAGCTGAGTCGAACGTCGTCTGGACGCGCACGCCTGAGTTGACTCCGTCGCTGCACATCGAAAAGTGGGACAAGCCGAGCGGCTGGCCGAAAGGCGATCGCGACAATCCTGATGATGCGCTCAACTTCCAGTCGGACACGGAAATCGTCTTCACCATCACCAATACCAGTGAGGATGAGAATGGCCATGGCGCTCTGTTTAAGGCCAGCGACCTGAAGATTACCGATACCACCCTCGCCGGCGACGGTGAAGTGACTGACTTCAGGTACCCGTCTGGATGGTCAAGCCTCGTGCTGAAGCCCGGTGACCATGTCGATGTGGTCGGTACGTTGAAAGACGTTACGGCAAGGCATATGGACCGGGCCAAAGTCACAGGAATTCCGCTTATCGATTTTGAGGATGCGGGTACGAGCCTGTGGCCGGACAGTTCGGAAAACAATGAGGGCGTCACTTCTTCCGGAGTGGTTGATGAGGGCAAACCTGGTGGCACTGTTGTCGCGCTTCCGCATCTGGATGATGCCGAGCAGACGAAGATCGTCAATGTCGAGGGGCGAGCCATGAGCGCCATACAACCGGTCGACTCCAATCTTGACGATTGGAATGGGCGTAAGGAACCGTTGGTGGCTACTGGCGCATCTGTCATGCTGGTGCTGTTGTTGGCTGGCGCGTTCCTCTTCGGAGCCATTCTGTTCATGTGTCTGGCTCGGAAGCGTTCTCGTCCGCGGCATTGCTGATTTATGACGAGCGTATTTCCGGTGTCCCAAAGAGTTCGACAAGGTTCTGTAATTGACGGATATGGAATGCCGGAGATACAGGCGGCTTTGAAAATTTCGACAAATTCAGCAACCATTCAGCTTCCATTCAAGAATATCTGTTGAAAGTAGCGGAATTCCTTGGGGTTCGCCACAGCGCCCGCCCATGATGACGCTGTTCAATATAACCATCGACGCAGAAAGGCAGGTAAACAGCCTACTGTTTTACCGCCTTTCTGCCAAGACGATACGGACGTCAATGATTCATAGGTCGTAGGCATTCCTTTCGTCAGTAGATAGTCATCCGGATCGTCTGCCGGTATCGGTCAGGCGCCAAGGAACAGAAACAGGAGCATCATGATGGACAAGAATACGAACGACGACACGAATACCAACGTGAGCGGTAACGCGAACAACGCTGCTGATGATAATGCGGGTGTCAACACGAACAACACGGCCAACTTCGGGACATCGAACAACCGGAACAACAATGACTATATGTATACGGCCCCTGCCGCCGCATATCCAATGTATCCTTCTGCAAGCGGCAAAGGGCACATGCCAAGCAGTCAGCCAGTCGGTGGTCCAGGTTTTCTGGCTAATGAGGGACCGAATGGTCCCAGTGGTTTCCCCGCCGCCAATCCCTTTGGTCAACCCGGCAAAAAGCCCAAGGAGCATTCCGGCAAGATGTGGGGCGTTATCATCGGCATCGCGCTGGCGTGCGGGTTGGCCGGTGGCGCGATTGGCGGCTTCGCAACGGCACAAGCGGTTGTACCTTCGCAAAGTCAGCAGATTGAGCGTCGGATGTCTTCGGGCCAAGGCCGTCGAGGCATGGGCCAGACGATGCCTGGTGCCGGTGGCGAGTCCATGGATGGCAGCGGCCAGTCCGGCCAAGGCAACTCGGGATTGTCCGGGAATTCCGGTCAGTCTGACGGTTCTGGATCTTCGGACGATTCGAGCCAATCCAATGGAACGGGTTCCGCTGACGGTTCAGATATGTTCAGCGGATCTGGTTCTCAAAATGGCGGCACCGGAAGTTCCTCCGCAAGCGGCACCAACGCAACGAGTTCATCGCAAACGGATACTTCGACCCGTTCCGGAGGTTCGTCGTTGAGCACTTTCGACAATGCAACCTCAAGTGACGCTGGCTCCTCGATAACCATTTCCGATACGACGTTGCGGGAAGCCTAATGTGCATGCAACAGTAATAACAAGAAATAATCGATTGAATTCAAGATGGCCCCGGCTCGTACCGGGGCCATCTTCATGCCGTTTTCATGGGATCTGTTTCAACAACAACGACAACAATCTACGTGTTTTATCATATTCAGATAATGCTCAGTAAACTTCCATGGTACTAGTGACAGGTTTAGGGCTTCGTCCCACGATTGCCTGAGGGTATCTCCAAAATCGTCGTGTGTACTGTCATTATGACAACACAACAACAGCCGCAAACGGCACAGCATAGTTTCCATTCCGTCAAAGCTTCCTCCGATTCCAAGCACGACTTGTCCAATCCGCCCGAGCACGTCTCCATCGCGGAAAGTGTGGGGAATCCGGCATATGTGGATGCCGACATTGTTATCCCCGTCTACAACGAATGCGAGCAACTCGCCGATTCGGTGATTGCCTTGATGAGGTTTTTGAGTTCCTCGCGTCATAGTCGGTTCTTGGCGCAATCTCAGCCGTCTTATTTTCCGCTATACAGCTGGAATATCGTCATTGCCGACAACGCGAGCACTGACGATACCTGGCCGATTGCGGCAAGCTTGGCTTGGCAATATCCGAGGTTCATCCGCGCCGTCCGTATTCCGGCGAAAGGCCGAGGCCGTGCGTTGAAATTGGCGTGGGGTGAATCCCACGCGAAAGTCCGGGCGTATATGGACGTCGATTTATCCACCGATGTCCGACTGACCGATGTGCTGGTCAATTCGATTTTGCGCGGTCAGGCCGAAGTGGCAAGTGGCTGCCGTCTGCTCGACGAGTCTCATGTCACCCGCTCGGCCAAGCGAGAGTTCATTTCGCGGAGCTATAACACGTTGTTGCGCACGACATTGGGCGTCACTTTTAAGGATGCGCAATGCGGTTTCAAAGCAATCAGCGCCAGAGCCGCCAGATTTTTGCTGCCGAAAATACAAGACAACGAATGGTTCTTCGACACCGAACTCTTGACGCTTGCGCAGACATATGGCCTGCCCACCTATATATTCCCCGTGCGCTGGGTTGAGGACGCGGGCACGACCGTCGACATTCCTGACACCATCCGCAAGGACCTTGAAGGGATCAAGCGGATGCGGCACAGGCTTGCCACTTCACTTATTTGACCATATGCAACAAGGACAAACCATGAACGAAAGATCAAATCAGTTCGGTCGCATCAAATCGGCCTTCGTCGGCATTCCCGGAGGCTGTTTCGTCTCCGCCGACCCGGTGCACACCGTCCGCCATTCCGTCGCCCGCAAACGCACATGGCTCGATTGGCTCGCTTTCGGCATCATGATGGCAGCAAGCGTGGCGATCATGTTTGTCAACCTCACGGCCAACGGCTTCGCCAACGAATTCTACGCAGCCGCCGCCCAAGCCGGTTCGAAAAACTGGGAGGCGTTCCTATGGGGGTCGTCGGATGCCGCGAACTCCATCACCGTCGACAAGCCACCGGCCGCGTTGTGGCTGATGGCGCTTTCCATCAAAGCGTTCGGTCTGAATTCCTTCGCTTTGCTGCTGCCCGAAGCACTCTGCGGGGTGCTGAGCGTGTGGCTGCTATACGCTTCGGTGCGCCGGTACTGGGGCAATTGGGCCGGTATCATCGCCGGTTCGACGCTCGCGCTGACCCCTGTGGTCGCGCTGATGTTCCGTTTCGATAATCCTGACGCGCTGCTCGTTTTGCTGATGATTGCCGCTTCGGTCTTGGTCTTGCGAGCCTTGGAATATGAACCAGACCGTAAAGGCAACCGCAAGCGCACTTTGTGGCTGGCGCTTGCCGGAGTATGCATCGGCCTAGGCTTCCTCACCAAACAGATGCAGGTGTTTCTCGTTCTTCCGGGCTTTGCGCTCGCGATTCTCATCGCCTCACCGACCAAATTCTGGCGACGTTTGGTCGACAGTGTTGTCGCGCTCGCTTCGATGGTGATCAGCGCCGGCTGGTGGGTCCTGCTCACGGTTATCGTCCCCGCCGGTTCGCGCCCGTACATCGGCGGTTCACAGAACAATTCGTTCCTTGAACTCACCTTTGGATACAACGGCTTCGGCCGTCTGACCGGCAATGAAACAGGCTCTGTCGTTCCGGGAGGCGGTGGCGGCCGCGCGCCCGCTGACCACGCCGGCACCGGTTCCACGGGCGGCAAGATTTCCGAAACCCTCGGCAACGCCTACAGCGCGATGACCGGCATGGATGGAGGTCCCGGCCCTGTTCCTGGTACTGCAGGTCTAGGCCAAAGCCACACTGGCCGAGGCCAAGGCGGCGGTATGTGGGGCCAGACTGGTATCACGCGTCTTTTCGACGGGGTCTACGGTACCCAGATTTCGTGGCTTGCCCCCATTGCGCTGGCTGGCATCCTCATCGGCCTCGCCGTTTCGATTCGTGTTCGTCGCACCGACATGCGTCGCGCCGGTGTGATGGTGTGGGGCGGTTGGCTGGCTGTCACTTGGCTGACCTTCAGCTTCATGGGCGGCATTTTCCATCAGTATTACACTGTGGCTCTTGCACCCGCGGTTGCTGTGATGGTTGCCGTTGCCGTGCAAAGCCTCTGGGAACGGCGTGATACGTTGTGGTCGCGTCTGATGGCGATGGCACTGGTACTTGTCAACACTCTGTGGGCCGGGCAATTGCTTTCACGCGCGACTTGGTTGCCGTGGCTGCGTCCTGCGGTTCTCGTCATCGGCGGTCTGGCGACGCTCGCGCTGCTGGTTTCCGCTATCGCTCTGCTGCCGATACGTTCGTTGCATGCTCTGCGTTCCGGCAAAGGCGCGAATGTCATCGGCAAGATTGGTTTAATCGGCATCGTTTTGGCCGTGGTCGCCCTTTACGCCGGCCCAGCCGCATGGACGGGCTATACGGTTGCCACTGGTCATCACGGTTCAATAGTCACGGCCGGCCCGGAGATTTCAGGTTCGATGGGCGGTCCTGGCGGTCCCGGCGGTGGTCGTGGTGGACGCGGAGGTTTTGGCGGTCAAGGTGGCCAAGGAGGTCCCGGAGGGAATATGCCTGGTGGTGGCCAACAAGGTCAGGTTCAAGGTCAAAGTCAGGGTCAGGCCGGTGCTGGGAACCTTGACGGACAAGGTCAGGGTGGCTTCGGAGCAGGCATGCCGAGCCAGAATAACCAGAATGGCCAAAACGGCACCAACGGCCAAAGCAGTGGAAGTGGCAAAAATAGCGCAAGTCGCCATGACGGTTTCTCGAGTCGAGGCCAACGCGGTGCTAACAGCATGCGTAACGGCCACGGCGGTGCCGGCGGTCTGCTTGGCGGTGACGGTGCAAGCTCGGTCGGCAGCAAACTCAAGAGTCTGCTGATGAAAGACTCCGACCAGTACACATGGATTGCCGCAGCCACGGGTTCGCAGAGCGCGTCCGGCTACCAGCTGGCCACGCAGCAGCCTGTCATGCCTATCGGCGGTTTCAACGGCTCCGACCCGAGCCCGACGCTCGCGCAGTTCAAGAGTTACGTCAAGCAAGGCAAGATTCACTACTACATCGGCGGCGGCGAAATGGGAGGTAGGCATAACGGCGGCGATGGCGGCGGCATGGGCGGCAACCAGATGGGCGGTTCCAACGCTTCCAGCCAGATTGCCACATGGGTCGAGGCCAACTTCAAGTCCCAAACGGTCGACGGCGTTACCCTCTACGACCTGACCGCCCCCAAGGCCACTAAGTAAAGGAGGTAGTCGCACCGACAGTAAAGTAACCAAGCCAAGTAATCGGGGGCGTGCGTACGGAAACATCTCCAGCTTTCCGTCCGCACGTCTCAGGATTCATAACCCGTTTATTCTCCGAACCCATAACCCAGAGGTTTCAGGCCCGAAAGTTTCAGGTTTCAGCGATTTTTAAGCGTACCTTGACGTTATCGAAAAATAATTAAGCCCGAAATCGTTGAGATTCCGGGCTTTTGGTAGCGGGGTCAGGATTTGAACCTGAGACCTCTGGGTTATGAGCCCAGCGAGCTACCGAACTGCTCCACCCCGCGACGGCTGTTCATGTGTTTAAGACAGCAATAATCTAGATTACGGATAATGACGCAAATGTCAAATTTCCGGCGAGTTTTTTGCTATGAGGGCAGAAGTGTGGTCATAATGGAACCATGCCTATCAAGATTGCCAGCGGACTGCCGGCGCGTGAAATACTCGATAGCGAAAGGATCTTCGCCATCGAAAAACCTGAGGCGGAGCAGCAGAAGATCCGCCCCCTGAAGTTGGTCATCCTCAACCTCATGCCCAAGAAAATCGAGACGGAAACGCAGCTGTTGCGTCTGATTTCCAAGTCGCCTCTGCAGGTCGACATCGATTTCATGAAAACCTCGACCCACGAGCCCACGCATGTCAGTGCCGACCATCTGCTCAAGTTTTACGAGAACTTTGATGCCTTCAAAGACAACTATTACGACGGCCTGGTGGTCACGGGCGCGCCCGTGGAGCAGCTTGATTTCGCAGAGGTAGATTACTGGGACGAGTTGACGCAGATCCTCGACTGGGCGCAGACCCACGTTTTCTCCACGATGTACCTGTGCTGGGGAGCGATGGCCGGCCTCAACTACCGTTACGGGATCCGCAAGGTTGATTTTAAAGAAAAGCTTTTCGGCGTGTTCCCGCAATTTCTGCAGGACGAGTATTGCTTTATCACCAACGGATTCGATGAGATTTCACTGCAGCCGCATTCACGCGTTGCTGGCATGAACGAGGACGATATCGCCGCGAACAAGGATTTGCAGGTGCTCACCTGGGGGCCGCAGACCGGTTCCGGGCTTATAGCCGCCCGTGATTTTTCCGAGGTTTTCGTGCTTGGCCATTGGGAATACGGCAAGTACACTTTGCGAGACGAATACGAGCGCGACAAAGCCAAAGGCCTTACGAATGTGCCGTTCCCGGTCAACTATTTCCCGCACGATGACCCCACGATGGAGCCGCTCTTCTCGTGGCGTGCCCATGCGAATCTGCTCTGGCGCAACTGGCTCAACTGGGTTTACGAAACCACTCCGTATGATCTCAAAGAGGTTCCGAAACTTCGCGCAGAGAAAAAATTGGGTACTGATCGCTCCATTCGACATGAGCCTGGCGTTCCGCGCAACGATTGTTTCAAACAACTTGTAAATGATGGATATGGACTTATCTCGGATGCGATAGGAAAGTGAAATACCCAACAAAATGCTGTTTAATGATGTCGAAAGCTATCTTTAAATGCTAATATTGACACTAATTGTGACGGTATTTACATTTTTCGGGAAAGCGACGTACAATCGTCAGCGGCCATTCGGCGTTGAGGGTCGTGCCGGATGCGTCAAGCCCCCGCATGATTCTCGTCGCTGAAAACCAAAGAAACGAGATGTCGCTAATTCGCATCGAATCGCGGAACGCTGTATTCTCATTTCCGTTAAGTGGAATAGACTGGTAAGCCTGAGGTTAAATCAGGGAGGGCACATGATCGAAGCTGTTGGCACGAATATGTTGTTGGCATCGGCGTCTGGCGCGGATTTGCCGGGTGTCAACGACTTCCTGCCTCCGGAGATTCTTTTCCAGGGCACGCCGTTCGCTATCAACCGCATCATTCTCATCCGCATCGTTGCCACGATTCTTTTGCTCATCATTTTGGGCATCACCGCGGCTCGTGCCAAGCTCATTCCCGGTCGTTGGCAGGGTCTGATCGAATTCGGCATGGACTTCGTACGCAACAGCGTGGTGTACGAGACCATGGGCGAGTTACGCGGCAAACGTTACGTGCCGATGATCACCACCCTGTTCTTCACGATTTTCTTCTTCAACCTCTTCGGTGTCATCCCCGGGGCCAATATGGCCGCGACGGCCACCATCACCATGCCGTTGGTCTTCGCTATCTGGGTACTGGTGCAGTACTGGATCGCCGCATGCCGTGAAAAAGGACTTTGGGGCTACATTCGCGACGAGTGCTTCACGCCTGGAGTGCCGTGGCCCGTCTACATCCTTCTGGCTCCGATTCAGCTGCTCGAGTTGGTCATCATCCGCCCGGCGTCGCTGACGATTCGACTGTTCGCCAACATGATTTCCGGCCACCTTACGGTCGCTACGTGCTTGGCGTTCGCCCAGTTCTGGATGATTGAGTCGGCCAACAAGATGGTGGGTATCCCGGTGGGTGCCGCGTGGTTCCTCGGCGGTTTTGTGATGACGCTTTTCGAAGTCTTCGTCGCGTTCCTGCAGGCCTACGTCTTCTCTATCCTTGCAACGGTCTATATCAACCTGAGTTATCCGGAGGCCGAATAGCCAACAAACAGTCAGAAAGACCACGACAATATTGCGGCCTTGCCTAGGCAACGACACAGGACGCAAACAATAAATTTTTACAATTGAACAAAGCAGTAACCAAAGTTGTACCGGTTTTTTTAATGCCGACACGGCACTGGAAAGGAAAACAAATGGATATCATCACTCTCGCAGCGGTTTCTGGCAACCTGAGCGTTATCGGCTACGGCCTGGCCACCCTCGGCCCGGGCCTTGGTCTCGGCATTCTCTTCGGCAAGGCCATGGAGTCCACGGCCCGCCAGCCCGAAGTCAGCGGCAAGATCCAGATGATCATGTTCATCGGCTTGGCACTGGTCGAGGTGCTCGGCCTGCTCGGCTTCGTCGCCGCTCTGGTGCTCTAAAAGCAAACCGGCAACAAGCGAAAACAATGACAAAAACGAACAATGAAAGGAGATCACGATGACATTTGCTGCCTCGAAGGGCATCAACCTGTTTATCCCGAAGGTCTATGACATCGTATGGTCCCTGATCATTCTTGCCATAGTCGCTGTGTTCTTCTACAAATTCTTTATGCCGAAGTTCAACGCCATTTTCGACGAACGTGCCGAAAAGATCGAAGGCAACATCGCCAAGGCCAAAAAGGCCAAGGAAGATGCGGACTCGGCCAAGAAGAAGTATGAGGATCAACTCAACCACGCCCGTGTCGATGCTTCCAAGATCACCGACAACGCTCGCGGCGAGGCGACGAAGATCATTTCCGACGCCCACACCCGTGCGGACAAGGAAGCTGAGCAGATCACCGCGAACGCACAGCGCTCGATAGCCTCGCAGCAGCAGCAGGCGATGGTGTCGTTGAAGAGCGAGGTCGGTACATTGGCCACAGCTCTCGCTGGCAAAATCCTGGGTGCCAAGCTCGAGGATAGTGACGTGCAGACCAACATGCTCGACGGTATGATCGACGATCTCGACAAGAAAACGGACAATACGAAGTGACAGGTTCCGACAACCGACGGAATATGTTGCAGCACCTGGATTCGATGACAGATCTATTCAAGGAAGGTGAGGTGAACAATGCGAGGAGAAGCGTCATTACACGCCGATCGCCAATCGCGTGATTCCCTGGCCCCGAAGCTGAGGGCGAAGGGAACGGATGCCTGGCGAATCGGTGAAGAGCTGTTCGTCGTCACCAACCTGCTTGACCATGATGCGCAGGTGGAGCGTTCGCTTACCGATCCCTCACGGCCTACTGCCGACAAGGTTGCGCTTATCAACGGTATTCTTGCCGATCAGGCGGATCCTTTGACGGTGGAGATTCTGAGCGATTTGGTTTCCCGCAATTGGAGCCGAGTCGTTGATATCGCCAATGCTGTAGAGGATTTCGCGGTCGATGCCATGATGTATTACGCCGATGCGACCGATAGCACACTTGCTGTTTCCGTCGAATTGGCGGAAATGCGTTCCGCATTGCTCAAGATGTCGGTGTTGCGTTCCAAGCTTTCCGATGACTTTGCACCAGCCAAGGCGCGCCTTGACCTCCTGCATGCGGTTTTCGGCAACTCAAAACTCAACAAGGTGACCATGAGATTGGCCGAACACGCGGTGGCCAATCCTCGTCATCGTCGCTTCCTTGAGACCCTTGAGTGGCTTATCGCCAAGTTCACCCGCCATATGGGTGAATCGATGGTCACCGTCACCACGGCCACGCCGTTGAACAAGGCGCAGATTAAGCGGCTTACCGAGATCTACACAAACAAGCTCGGTCGCCCGGTGCATATCAATTCGTCCGTTGATCCCTCGGTTCTCGGCGGTATGCGTGTGCAGATTGGAGCGGATGTCACGGACAACACCGTCGCCGCCCAGCTTTTGCAATTGCGTCGTAAAGTGACCACGGAAATGTGAGCGGAACAGCGCAACCAAACAAGGTACTTGAAAAGGCACCTGTACCAAGACTTATCAGTCAACAAATTAATCAATAAGGAGTGATCATGGCAGAACTTACCATTGATCCTGCGAATGTGCGAAAGGCCCTCGACGATTTCGTCGATTCGTACAAGCCCAGCGACACTCCCACCCAAGAGGTGGGTTATGTTGCGACGGCCGGCGATGGCATCGCACACGTAACGGGACTGCCTGGTTGCATGGCCAACGAGCTGCTGACGTTTGAAGACGGCACGCTCGGCCTGGCTTTCAACCTTGATCCCCGTGAGATCGGCGTGGTTATCCTCGGCGACTTCGCAGGTGTCGAGGAAGGCCAGGAGGTACGGCGCACCGGAGAGGTGCTGTCCGTGCCGGTCGGCGACGGCTACCTCGGGCGTACGGTTGACCCTCTGGGCAAACCGATCGATGGCTTGGGTGAAATCAAAAGCGAAGGCCGCAGAATTCTCGAGGCGCAGGCCCCGGATGTGATGCATCGTCAACCCGTCGTGGAACCGCTTTCCACGGGGCTCAAGGCCATTGACGCGATGACACCGATCGGCCGTGGTCAGCGCCAGCTCATCATTGGCGATCGCCAGACCGGCAAGACGGCCATCGCGATCGATGCGATTCTGAACCAGAAGAGCAACTGGGAGAGCGGCGACCCGAAGAAACAGGTGCGCTGCATCTATGTGGCTGTCGGTCAGAAGGGCTCCACCATCGCCTCCGTGCGTCAGAGCCTTGAAGAGGCGGGTGCGATGGAGTATACGACCATCGTGGCTTCCCCGGCTTCCGATTCCGCTGGTTTCAAGTACATCGCCCCCTACACCGGCTCGGCCATCGGCCAGCACTGGATGTATCACGGCAAGCACGTCCTCATCGTCTTCGACGATCTGTCGAAGCAGGCCGAGGCCTACCGTTCGATTTCCCTGCTGCTGCGTCGTCCGCCGGGGCGTGAAGCTTACCCGGGAGACGTCTTCTATCTGCATTCCCGTCTGCTCGAACGCTGTGCCAAGCTCTCCGATGATCTTGGCGCCGGCTCGATGACCGGTCTGCCGATTGTGGAGACAAAGGCAAACGACGTGTCCGCCTACATCCCGACGAACGTCATTTCCATCACAGACGGCCAGATCTTCCTGCAGTCCGACCTGTTCAATGCCAACCAGCGCCCCGCTGTGGACGTCGGCATCTCGGTTTCCCGTGTCGGTGGCGCGGCCCAGACCAAGGCGTTGAAGAAGGTCTCCGGCACCCTGAAGATCTCCTTGGCCCAGTACCGTTCGCTGCAGTCCTTCGCGATGTTCGCCTCCGATTTGGATGCGGCTTCCAAGGCCCAGCTGACGCGCGGTGCGCGACTGACCGAACTGTTGAAGCAGCCTCAGTTCTCGCCGTATTCGATGGAGCAGGAGGTCGTCTCCGTATGGGCCGGCACTCACGGCAAGCTCGATGATCTCGAGATCGCCGACGTGCTGCCGTTTGAGCATGGCCTGTTGGGCTATCTCGAGCACAACACCGATATCTTGAAGACGATTCGCGACACCGAGAACTTCACCGATGACACGGAGAAGGCTTTGGACGCGGCCGTCGAGAAATACCGTGAGAACTATGTGACCAAGGCCGGCAAGCCGTTGGTCATCAAGAAGCCGGTCGCCACCACTCCTACCAAGATTGAGCAGGAAAAGATTGTGGCGGGTGATAAGTAACCCATGGCTTCGCAACTCGGATTGAAATCACGCATCACCTCCACCACGTCGTTGGGCAAGATCTTCAACGCGCAGGAGATGATCGCTTCTTCGCATATCGCCAAGGCACGTACCGTGGCGCTGAATGCGAAGCCATACAGCGACGCGATTTTCGATGCCGTCCAGGCGCTGGCCGCACATACCGATATTGATCATCCGATTGTCAAGTCCACGGAACGCAACCCCCGGGTCGCCGTTCTCGCCTTGACGTCGGACCGCGGTATGGCCGGTGCCTATACCTCGTCGATCATCCGCGAGACGGAATCGTTGCTCGCTCGCCTCGACGAAGCGGGCAAGCAGCCTCTGCTGTACGTTTACGGCCGTCGCGGTGTCTCCTATTATCAGTATCGCAATCGCCAGATTGCGGCGACATGGGAAGGCAACACCGACCAGCCGGGCGCGGAAACCGCTAGGGAAATCGCCAACCGGCTGTTGGACGACTATATGAAAACGGCTGCGCAAGGCGGTGTCTCCGAGCTGTATATCGTCTTCACGGAATTTGTGAACATGGTGGTGCAGAAGGTCCGTGTGCTGCGGATGTTGCCGGTTGAACTGGTCAGGAACAACGATCAGAAGCCCGGTGTCAATGCCGCCGCCAAGTCCGGAGACAGTGCCAAGACCGAAAGCGGAGAGGCCGGTTCTTCGGCGGCTACTGCTGCCGGGGATGAGACGTCCGTGGCGAAAAGCGATCAGATGTCGCCGCTCTATACGTTTGAACCGAATGTCCACAAGGTCTTGGATGCGATTCTGCCGAAGTACGTGCAGTCGCGTATCCATGAATGTCTGTTGACTGCGGCCGCCTCTGAGACGGCAAGCCGGCAGAACGCCATGCACACCGCGACAGACAACGCCAACAACCTGATCGATACGCTGACGCACCAGCTCAATGCTTCGCGTCAGGCCTCGATCACCCAGGAACTTACTGAGATAATCAGCAGCGCAGATGCGCTGAACAAAGAGGAAGAGTAGGAACGCTTATGGCACAAAACGAGTCAACGGCTCAGTCCAGCGCGACCTCCGCCGACAAGGCGAACGATCTGAATGCTGGGCGCATCACACGCGTCCAGGGTTCGGTGATCGACGCCGAGTTTCCGGCGGGGCACCTGCCCGACATCTACAATGCCCTGAAAGTCAAGATCAGCAACGTGGGCAACACCGAAGGCGAGACCATCAAGGAGATTACCCTTGAGGTCGAGCAGCAGATCGGTGATTCCACGGTGCGCGCCGTTGCACTGAAGCCTACCGATGGCCTCGTGCGCGGTGCGACGGTCACCGACACGGGCGGCCCCATCGAGGTGCCGGTCGGCGACGTGACCAAGGGACATGTGTTCGATGTAACGGGCAATATATTGAATGCCAAGCCCGATGAGCATATCGAAATCAAGGAACGTTGGTCTATTCACCGCAATCCGCCGGCCTTCGACCAGCTTGAAAGCCGTACGAAGATGTTCGAGACGGGCATCAAGGTCATCGATCTGCTGACCCCGTACGTCGAGGGCGGCAAGATCGGCCTCTTCGGCGGCGCAGGCGTCGGCAAGACCGTGTTGATTCAGGAGATGATCCAGCGCGTGGCGCAGAACCACGGCGGCGTCTCTGTGTTCGCAGGCGTCGGCGAACGTACCCGTGAGGGCAACGATCTGATCGGCGAAATGGGCGACGCAGGCGTCTTGGAGAAGACCGCGTTGGTCTTCGGCCAGATGGATGAGCCCCCGGGGACGCGTCTTCGCGTGCCGCTGACGGCCCTGACGATGGCGGAGTACTTCCGTGACGTTGAAAACCAGGACGTGTTGCTCTTCATCGACAACATCTTCCGCTTTACGCAGGCGGGTTCTGAGGTCTCCACGTTGCTCGGTCGTATGCCGTCTGCTGTGGGCTATCAGCCGAACCTGGCCGATGAGATGGGTGCCTTGCAGGAGCGCATCACCTCGACCCGTGGGCACTCGATCACCTCGTTGCAGGCCATTTACGTGCCTGCTGACGATTACACCGATCCGGCCCCGGCCACGACCTTCGCCCACTTGGATGCGACCACCGAGCTTTCGCGTGACATCGCCTCCCAGGGCATCTACCCGGCCGTCGACCCGCTGTCGTCCACTTCGCGAATCCTCGATCCGCGCTACGTGGGCCAGGAGCACTATGACACCGCAAACCGCGTCAAGGCGATTCTGCAGCGCAACAAGGAGCTCCAGGACATCATCGCCCTGATCGGCATCGACGAGCTCGGCGAGGAAGACAAGACCACCGTCAATCGCGCCCGCAAGATCCAGCAGTTCCTTGGCCAGAATTTCTATGTCGCGAAGAAATTCACCGGCTTGGAAGGCTCCTATGTCAAGGCCGACGAGACGGTCGAGGCGTTCAAGCGCATCTGTGACGGCAAGTATGACGATGTGCCCGAACAAGCGTTCAACGGTATCGGCGGTATCGATGATCTCGAGCACAAGTGGCACGACATGCAGAAGGAATATGCGTGATGGCTGGCTCCACGATGAAGGTGAATATCGTCGCTTCCGACCGTCCCTTGTGGAGCGGCGTTGCGAAGTCCGTTTCCATCCCCGCCAGCGAGGGTGGCATGGGACTTCTGCCCGATCACGAGCCGATTCTGACGGTTATCGACAAGGGCACGGTTTCGGCCATTGACGTTGACGGCAATCGCCACAGCTTCGAGGTGACCGACGGATTCGCGTCCTTCGATTCCAACTCACTGACCGTCGCCGTGGAAACCGGCGTGGACACCAAGAAGGATCCGACGCAAGCGGCAGAGTAGTTCGTCCGGTTCGTCGGCAACTTTCGTCAATAAAACGGAGACATCGAAGATTCGGTGTCTCCGTTTTGTATTTGATTGCTATATCAACAGTTGGCTCATACAGATATGTACTACACTATGTTACAAATTATCTTAAGTGTTTATTTGGGAAATTTCGCCCAGAGGCTCGGGTAAGGTAGCCAACGTGCGAATTATTGTTGCTGACTGCTCCGCCGTCTATTCCGGAAGGCTCAACGCCTCGTTGCCCATGGCAAAGCGAGTGCTCATGATCAAGGCCGACCAGAGCCTGCTGATTTTCTCCGAACTCGGTTCCTACAAACCGCTCAATTGGATGGCTGCGCCTTGCACCATCAAGGAAGTTACTCCGGAAAGCAACGCCGAAGATGCCGATGAAGAAGCCCCCGAAAAGGTGTTCCGCGTGGCTGCGCAAAAATCCACCGATGTTCTTGAGGTCACGGTACAGCATGTCTATTCCGATGAGACTTACGATTTGGGGGAGGACCCCGGGCTCGTCAAGGACGGCGTCGAAGATCATCTCCAGTATTATCTGGCGGCTCAGATCGAGCGCATTGGCAAGGGCGCGAAACTGGTGCGTCGCGAATACCCGACGCCCGTCGGCCCGGTCGACATCATGGCCATCGACGGCAACGGCCAGCACGTCGCCATCGAGATCAAGCGCCATGGCGGCATCGACGGCGTCGAACAGCTTACCCGCTATGTCAAGCTCTTAAACAAGGACCCGCTGCTTGCACCGGTACGTGGCATGTTCGCCGCCCAAACCATCACCCCGCAGGCCCGGGTCCTGGCCACCGAGCGTGGTTTCGATTGCCTCATCCTCGACTATGAAGACATGAAAGGCACCGACGACGACAGCCTGCGTCTGTTCTGACGCAAGTGAGACGCGATACAAATTTCTTATGGATGAAGTGTTAATCTCGAAGGTATTGTGCAGGGAGGATGGATGATATGAAGTGCAGTCATTGTGGATTCGATTTGAGTGATCAAGCCCTTTTCTGCCCACAATGCGGTGTGAAAGTGGTACGTCCGCAACCTACAGTTGCCGCCGAATCCGCCTCATCTTCTCAACCGGTCCAACCGACCGAACAGCCTTCGCAATCAGACCAATCGTCTCAACCTTCTCAGCAGCCTCAACAGGTCCTACCGACCCAGCCGATTCAGCAACCGCCTCAACCGGCTCACCGGCCCTCTCAACCTACGCCTCAGACCCAGCCTCAACCCGCGTTCCCCAGCCTCGCCGGCAGACCACGTATTATGCCCAAAATTCGCAGCAAAATCGGCCACAATATCAACAGGCTCCGCAGTCTGCTCAAAATTCCTATCGGTCTCAGCCACAGTATCAACAGGCTCCACAGACCACTCAGGGTTCTGCACAGGCACCGACGATGGCTGCTATTCCGCCGATTAAGAAGAAAAACCGTTTTCTTAAGATACTCACGGATATTGTGGCCGTACTTCTGGTTTTCGCTCTCGCTTTTTGGCTGCGTGGCATTCGGATAGCACATGACAGCACGCCTGATTCGGTGGAAAACGGCGCAGCATATGTTCAGAACAGAGGCTATAACCCTAATAGTTCCAACGGTTTGAGTGATTTGCAATCCCTAGGATTTAGGGGCTTAGAGGCCAAAAGCTGGTATGTCGGTAATGACGACAAGAAGATATACAATTACGAGGTCGTTTGTGGCAGTGACGAGTATCGTTTGTATTATGCGCCCTCAGGGAAATATCAGGGCTGGACGATGATTCAAGGTCGCACGATAGTCCGGGATACAGAGCCGAAGTTGGTTAAGTGCGATACCGGGAATTAATTGCTGCGAGTGTACCGAGAAACCGCGCAGCCAAGGTAAGGCGAATGGGCATCCGATCGGCTGTATCTATTTTGCCGGCCTCGCCGACATTCTGCGATGAATTTAAAGTTGAGTTTGACGAAGCGTCCGTGGATTAAAAGTATCTGGAGAGAACCCATGTTATTGTGTACGCACTGCCGCCACTGGAATGGCGAGGATTTCCATTTTTGTGAGCAATGTGGCGGCGAGTTATCCACAAGAGAGAAAATTTATCATAAAGCGGGTTACATCCCTGCAAAGGAAAACGGACCGGTCTATTATGTCTCCTCCTCGAGAGGTGGAGCCTTCCGCTCGTTGCAGGAAGCCTTGGAACAAGTGCGAAAAGATTGCGCCGTCAATCAGAAAGCAGATGGAAATCCTCGGATCGTTCTCGACCCCGGTACATATGTCGTCAATGAGGTGCTGAAAATTGCATTCTCCGTGGTGATTGTCTCTTCGCCGGGTTGTTCGCCGCAGGACGTGGTAATCAAAGCCGGGAATGATGACGCCGAGATTCTATCGTTAGTTGAGAGCGACAATGATGATGCTGATAACGATACCGATAACGAGGAAGGCGGAAATGAATCAGAATTATGCGCGGATGGAAAAATAGTATATGAAAATCTGACGCTGGACATCATTGTTTCCGGTACTGGCTTTATCGATAGCTGTGTCATACAAGATCCGTTGTGCGCTTGTGCAGGTTATCTGGTTGTCGTCAACTCATTGTTCTGTAAAAGAATATTGGTGGGGGACGGAGGCATTTTGCTGCTGGCCCGGTCGATTGTCTCGAAGGGGATACAAGTTCTTGAACCAGATGAAGACCACTCTCCCCGTATAGTCGGGGTTATCGATCACTCTTTGGTATCAGGTGATTCGAAAACCTGGGGTATAAAGGCTTCGTATTGTGTCATGCTTGAAGTTTCGGAATCGAGAGTCAAAAACGGTATGTTTCTTGAGAAGACATTCCTGATTATGGGACGTTCCAAGGTCACCGGAGATTCAGACGCATATAACGGCGCGCCATTGATTCTCGATGGGGAAATCGCCGATCCCGAGTTTTTGAGCTATATGCCAAAGGATTCCTCGGCCAAATTCGATTCTATTGCTTTCGAGGATTTGAAAGTGAAGGCTTCGGATCTATTCGGTGATGATGAGTCATCAGATGCTCCAGCAAGCCATGTCGACCAGCAGGGCGTAGACGAACTGCTTGCTCAATTGGACGCGCTGACAGGTCTGGACTCCGTCAAAACCGATGTGCGCAAACAAATACGGCTTATCCAGTTCCAGCAGCAGAGGAAGGCTCAGGGACTGCCGGTCAATTCGATTTCGCATAACATGATTTTCGCCGGCAATCCCGGAACCGGAAAAACCACGGTGGCTCGTATCTACGGCAAGTTGCTTTACAGTCTGGGTATCGTCAAAAAAGACGTATTCGTGGAGGCCGATCGCTCCCAATTTGTGGCAGCATATCTCGGTCAGACGGCCTTGAAGACCAAGAAAGTGATCAACAGCGCCCGTGGAGGTGTGCTGTTCATCGACGAGGCCTATGCGCTGGTGCAGCAAGGTGGTTTTAGTGATGTTTACGGTCACGAGGCGGTGGATACGCTGTTGAAGGCGATGGAGGATTATCGCGATGATATGGTCTTCATCCTCGCCGGATACACCGATGAGATGAAGCAGTTCCTCGATGCCAATGCCGGCCTCAAGTCCCGTATCCCGAACTGGCTGACATTCAAGGATTATACGCCTGATGAGCTTGTGTCCATCACCAAAAACCTTGCCTCTCGTGAAGGATACGTCTTCGGCGACGGTGTCGAAGATAGGCTCAGGGATTATTTCGCCCGTACCTGCAAGGAAGAGCACTTCGGCAATGCCCGTTCGGCTCGTAACCTTTACGAGGCGGCCATTACCAACAAGGCGGCACGGGAGATAGAAAAAGGTGAGAACAGCGATCTCACAACGCTTATCAGTGAAGATTTCGAAGTTTAACACAGCGATGCCATGAACGGAAAATATTTGGCAATGATCCGTAGGTTTCGAAAGAGCTGATAAAAGATGTTGGGCATCATATCTGAGAAATATGTGATTATGGTTTCGTTGTACAATTTTGACGTATATTAGGGTAATAGCAAGAAGAGCAAGTCAACGGGGGATGAGGAATGTCGCAACGAAAATCTCAGGCCATTGCGAATATGGAAGCTGCGGAACAGCAGTATCTCAATGAGAAAAAGGCGTACGACAAGGCGTTGGCAGATGCGAACCTGAAACTCATGTCATCTCAACACAAACACAAAAAATCCCTCAAACGTACCGATAAAGCCTTGGATAACGCGAGAGAAGAGTTGCATAAACCGGTTTCAACGGTCGGCGATGCGAAGCTTTACTGGGATCACGTCGAGTACGAGGGACGGTCGATGGCCCTCGAAAAAGGGATGACCGCTGAGGTTCATGCTTCAGGCAATGTGTACGTGACAGCCGAGACCCGAGGCAAGGTTGGTGTAAGCGTCCTGGGTGCCGCCGTCGGGGGAGTGGTAGCGGGTAAACTCGGCGCCGTTGCCGGAGGCAAGAAAAACAAGGTCGAGACCAAAAATTCGGTTCACGATAAACGCAACCTGTTTATTGTGCTGCAGACGTCGAATAATGCGCTGTCGATTCAATGCGACCCCGACCATGAGGACGAAGCCCGAAAATTCGCTGATCATGTTATACGCTCATCGTCGAATATGGATGGAGTCAAGCAGGACAACGAGGACGAGATCGCCGAGTTGGAAAAAGAACTGGACGCCGTTAAAAACGATACGGGTGATATAGAGCGAGCCCAACAAAATGTTCAATATTATGAGAACAACAAAGCCGCTATGCAAAATGCCTATTCTGTATATCAACAGGCTATGGCCTATGTTCCTAAGCCTCAGCTGCAGGCCTATCAGAAAAATAAGTCTCGTATAAAAACGCTTAAGGTGATTTTTGTGATTTTGGTGGTTTTGATGTTCCTTTATATTGTGTTTTTCCTATAGGGCGTTGAGCAAAGACCGGATTTGCCAAGAATCCTGAGCCCCTTGGTATCTGAGTTGCTTTCTTGAGAAAAGTTACGATATAAAATTCCCGGACGCCGCGAAATGCGGAATGTCCGGGAATTATCTTGTTTCGATTTATCTATCGGATTTCGATGGTCAACTTACTGCTGGGTCTGCATCTGGCCGTAATCGTAGAGGATGTCGACCACGAAATAGAGCGTTGAGTTGGCGGGAATCTTGGCCTGCGCCTTGTCCCCATAACCCAGGTTCGGAGGGATGACCAGCAGCACCTGCGAACCGACCGTCTGTCCGGCCAGTCCTTTCTTCCATCCTTCCACGACCTGCTGCAGCGAGAACTGTGCGGCCTTGCCGCGGTCCCAGGAGGAATCAAACTTCGAGGGCTTGCCATCGGCATCCATCACCCAGCCGGTGTAATGCGCATCGATGGTGTCGGTCTCGGCCACTTTCTGGCCCTTGCCTTTGATCAGCGGCTGGACCACGAGGTCGTTGCCTGGCTTGTAACCGTTGAAGTCGATGGAAGGCGCGCCCTTTTCGTTGAGCGTCACCTTGGGCAGGTCCGTGGGAATGTCCGTCACCTTTTCGCCCTCGGCACGCGTCATCGGCTTGGACTGCGAGACGATGGTAAGCGCCATGATGTAGGAGGTACTGGCCTTGTTGTTGTCGTTGACGCCGAAAGCGATGGTCGAGTTGATCTTCTGGTCCTTCAGCACGTTGTAATAGGTCTTGCCTGTGCCGTCTTCGTTCATGATCATTGAGCAATCGGGGGTGTTCTTCTCCCACGTGCTCATCATCTCGCTGCCGTCCTTGGCGTTGAGCGCGATTCCCTGCACGCAGACGTGGTTGTCTTTCTGAATCGCGGGACCATTGCCCTTCTGCAGCACGGCATAGGAATTATTGACCACCTTCATGGGGGTATGGAAGGTGATTTTCGGCTTTTTGCCAAGTGTTCCGGTGGCTTTGACTCCGGCCATCTGCGTACCGTCTGAAGAATCAGCGGATTTGCTGTTGTCGCTGCTCGATCCGCAAGCGGCCATGCCGAAGGACAGGGCGATGGCGCAGGCGGCGGCGAGAATACGGCCGAATTTTCGCGAGTGATTGTTGCTCATGCCTCACCACACTAGCCCTGAACCTTGATTTACCCAATAATTCATCATTCTGTGAAGATTATTCCGGCAATTTCATCTGTCATTAAAGAAATGGCCAGTAAGCTTTCTGCTCGGATTTTCAAGGATTGACAACAATTTATGAATGCAGATTATCGGAATATAATATCAAAAAGAAATATTCTCCCAGCGTTCTATCTGATAGGTCTTGTAGAATATAGGGCAATATGACTTCAACACACGATAAACAGCATAAGCACAACGCAAAGCCGACGAAACACGCGACCATCATGCGTGGCGTTGTCGCGCCGATTTTCGGTCTTCTCGCGGTGCTGTTCATCGTTTTGGGTACGTTGAACTTGACGGTCTGGAAGCCGGCACGCGAGGTCAGCGCGACCACTTCGGTTTCCGGCACCCGTTACGTTGTCACCGACGCGGGAATGCTGAATCTGCTTGGCAAATCCGTCAATGTAAAGGTGAACACCCAAGGTAACCAGCCGAAGACCTCATCCAAATCCGATAATAGTAATACTAAAAGCGCGAAATCCGCGTCACAGACCTGTGTGGCCTTGGGCAACGCCAAAGACGCCACCGGTTGGCTGGCAGGTCAGAATTACACCCGCGTCACCGGGTTGGACGGCTGGAAGACCCTTTCGGTCAAACCCGCGGAGGGGCCGAAGCTCGGTGGTACGCAAAGTGGCGATGAGGTGGCGTTCAAAGATTCGGATATGTGGACGAACGTGAAGTGCGGCGACTCCGCGATTTCAATGAACCTGAACGACGTGAAGAACGACCAAGTGATGATCATCGATATGGGCGCAGGCGTCACGAAAAAGGGATCTGCCAAGAGGTCCGAGCAGCCAAGTGTCAACATCACCATGCATTGGGTGCGCGATCAGGTTCCGAACCATGCCATGCCGTTCTTCATCGCGGCAGGCGTCTGCGTGGTGCTGACCATACTGTCCGCCTCGGTCTTCGCGATTATGGCGAACGAATCGTTCAAGCGCAAGCGGGCCAAGCGTCGTGAGGTACGCGAGAAGGCGAAGGCCGAAGAGATCTCGATTTCCGAGGCCATGACGGGCAGCATTGCCGTACTCAAGACGAGTCTGACGCATTCGAGACACAACCATCGTCCGTCGCATAAGATCCGTACCTCCGATGTTGCCAGTGCTGGAGCTACACCTACGGTCGAAGCCGGCACGGACATCACATCTGGCGACAGCACGTTACCGGCCGACGGAGTTACAGAAGGTGGACTTCCGGGCGTGGACGGAACGGCTCCCAGCGTCATCGATCCGACCAGGCGCAATCTCGTGGCCGATATGCAGATGCAGAATGATACGGATGAAAACCCTGTCAATGAATCGGATGGGGCCCAAGGCGATTCGTATCAGTCACAGCTTCAGAATGCCAGTGGTGCCGAAGATGCTAATGCCGACGCTAATGCAAATGCCGATGAGGGCAGTGATGACGTCAGCCGGTTCGCGCGTCATCGTGGCAAGCCGGATCAGGAATCCGAATCCGAAGCAGCGGCGTCGGCACCAGTATCTGGCAGACATTCTCGGCATGCCACTGACGAGAGCGGGAACAATGACAACCTCGCTCATCACGACGATGCCGGCAATCAAGACAACCATAGTGATGCCGACGACCACAACCAAGATGGTGACTTCAGAGCGGCCAACGTGGCCGTGTCGCTCGGGCATTCACAAGGCGACGCAGACAGCGACGCCGAACAGACAAAGTCTCACAACGAAGAAGGCCGCACGGCTTCCAGCGCCGACGAGCTGATTGATGAAGGTCATGCACAAGCCGAAACCACAGTGATTTCTGAGAATGATCTTCGTGATTATTTCGCCCGTTTCTCTTCGGAAACGTCAAGCGACGATGCAAACGAAGGAAATGAGGGCACGCAAGCCGCCTCAGCGCCAACCAGTGATACGCCGAATGCAAATGGGGACGGGGAAAACGTATGAGCACGAAGAAACTGTTGAAAGCCTTGATGGCTGCGGCTCTGGCAGCTGCCACCCTTGTGGGCGCCGCTGCGTGTGGTGAGCAAACTCCGCAACCGCAGGGAGCCGAATCCTCCACCCAAACCCCCGATATCTCCGAGGCGCAGGAAAAGGCGATACGCAAGGCGACCCTCAATGCCCTTGATACTTCGGACAAAGCCAAGTCCCCTGACGGACTCTCGGCGCGTGTCACCGGCCCCGCACTCCAAGTGCGGACCAGCGAATTGGCGATTGCCCAGGCCACCGGCACGATGGATCCAAAGGCCACCATCCCCAAAGATATCGCGCAGACCATCGTTCCCACCCAATCGGGCTGGCCGCGTTCGGTATTCTCGATTACCACCACCACGCAGGATCAGCAGTCCAAGCGCCTCCTGGTGATGACCCAGCAGAGCCCGCGCAGCAATTACAAGCTGTGGGGTGTGGTAAGGCTTTTCCAAGGCGCGAAGTTGCCGGAGTTCGCCATTCCGTCAATCGGGGCCAGCATGGGCTCTCCCGATGATTCCGGTTTGTCGATTTCCCCGCAGCAGACGGTGAATGATTATGCGGATGTGTTGACGCACGCCCAGCAGAGTAAATACGCTTCGAAATTCGACAGCGATTATTTCCGCGACGACTTGGCCAAACTCTCCGCAACGGTTCAGCAAGGCATGGAACGCAATCATGGCACGCAGACCCAGACCTTCACCCCTGCCAAAGACCAGATTGCGGTGATGCGCTCCACCGAAGGCGGCGACTTGGTGGTTGCCCAGATCAATTCCGAATGGACCCGTATCGCCGGCGAAGGTCGCGAATCGCAGCCGGCCAGCGACGCCGAGCGCGCGCTGTTCGGGCAGGGCAAGGCCACCGGCACCATGAAAGTGACGTATGTCAATGTCCTCGCCTTCTACGTACCACCGGCCAAGTCCGGCAAAAAGGTGGTCGCCGTCGGCGCCGAACGTCAGCCCATCAAGGTCGAGGCGCTCTAAAGCCTTTCAGCCTTTCAATATGGGTCCGCCGTCAGGCAAAGCGCTGTCCTGTGGGGTCGGGCGACAGGTAGATTAGACATTGTTATATACGTTTCAGGTAGGTAGCGAGTCCTGTGTCGCAAAGATGCAGCGAGAAAGAAGGCACTTTTGGCAGCAGCAAACAATCCTCAGCCGAATCCGGGCATTTCATTGGCAGGTGCGGTCGACCTGAGCTCGATCAAGCATCAGGTTCAGGCCGAGCCTGGCCAAGCCGGCGGTGCGCCTTCCGCGGGAGGCTATGTCATCGACGTCACCGAGGCTACGTTCCAAGCGGTTCTGCAGACTTCCACCACCTACCCGGTGGTGCTGTTGCTGTGGATTCCCACCGACGACCGCCTTTTCAAGATGGCCAAGATGTTGGGCGATGCCATCAACGGCATGAAAGGGCAGGTCCAGCTCGCCCGTATCGACATCAATACCGAGCCCGGAATCGCTCAGGCTTTCCAGATCAAGGGTGCACCGGCGCTGTTCGCGCTTATCGGCGGTCGGCCGATGCCGATTCTCGAGGGGCTGCCGAGCGATGAGGAACTGACACAGATTACGGACACGCTGCTGCCGCAGATTGTGCAACTGGCTCAGCAGGCCGGCGTCACCGGCACCGCGCCGTATTCTGGCGACCCTGATGCCGATGCCGCGGCAGGTGAAGCCGGTGCCGATGCGGCCGAACAGGTGCCGCCCGAACACCAGCAGGCCCACCAGCTTGCAGCCGATGGTGACTATGCCGGTGCCGCCGAGGCTTATGCTCAAGTGCTCGAAGCGAATCCGAACGACACCTTGGCTGCCCGCGAGCGTTCCAAGGCTTTGTTGCTGGCTCGCTCCGGCAATGCCGACGTCCGCGAGGTACGTGCCGCTGCAGCCGAGCATCCCGACGATGTTGACGCGCAGCTCGCCGTCGCCGATATTGACATGATCGGCGGCCAGATTGAGGATGCGTTCTCGCGCTTGCTTGATTTCCTTGCAGCAGGTCACAAGGCCGACTTGGAGCCGGTGCGCAAGCGTCTGCTCGAGTACTTCGTCATTCCCGAGCCCGACGACCCGCGTCTCAAGGCCGCTCGTCGCCGCCTCTCCACGCTGATGTACTGATGTACTGAGGCTCTGTTCCTTGTTCGCTTTTTCGACACTCATGTGGTGAGTCTCAAGTCCGACCATCGGTTTCCAATCCTGCAGAGTGCACTTTTCTGACGCTACTGTCTGAAAAGTGCACTCTGCCATCTGTAAAGTGCATGTTTGTGACGCTGCCGTTGGAAAAGTGCATCTAAAATGAAGAAAAGTGCACTTTTGCGACGCCGCCGTCAGAAAGATACGTCGGAAGTCGATGATTCGTGACGGTTGCGGCCGTAAATCTGCTCGAAATGCGGGCCTTGTTCGGTCAACTCGCGATCGAAGTCCTTGCTCCAGGTCCCGAATGGTCTGCTGGCAAGCCCATCGTTGGAGAAACGAGTTTGGTCAGTGATTTCGGTGACGCAGAAATCGGGGATGATGAGATTCGTCAACGGCCTCGAGCGCTTGGCTTCGGCCACGACAAGCGGCGCGTTGGACCCGCCGAACACGTCGATGTCCCATCCGTCCTCACCGATCCAAGCGGCAAAGCGGTTCTTGATGATGACCTGACCGCCGCGCTTGATGAGTTCCGCCGCGATGTTGGCGTCGATTTCGCGTTCCGCCTCGTAACGTGTGCCGCCCACCGACGGGCCTTTGATGGTGACGGATGCCTCGGTGAAGCTGTCGCGGTATTGGTCGAGCACCGCCATCGCGTCGGTGTCGCCGTTCATTTCGATACGGATTTTCCGGCTGATCAGACGCACGCGTAGCGCGTAGTTGTCAGAGTGCACGTAGTAGCTCTGCACGATAAGCGTCGGCGCGCTGCCGTCGTCGAGTTCCGTAGGCATGGTCCGGCAGAAGAACCGCCGGTCGAATTCGAAGTCATTCATTTCAGGAGACATATTCCAAGTCTAGACGAAATGGCGGCGTTGTGCACTTGTTTGTGCATATATGCGAGCCGAAACGGCGGAAATTTGTCGAAATGCTCGTTTCCAAACGTATTATTGACGAATAGTTATGCAAAGTTGTGTCTACGAGTGACGGGTTCGCAGCTGCTCGGCGGCCAACCGCTGGTGCCGTCGAGGCCACGCCGTTGGTCGGTTGCGGTGCTATGCTTGAAAAGTTGTTTGGGTCCGTAGCTCAGCTGGATAGAGCGTTCGCCTCCGGAGCGAAAGGTCGCGGGTTCGAATCCCGTTGGGCCCACAATTCGTCTTGATGGCAGAGTGGCTTTTATGCTTTATGATGTGTCGGCTTGCTACGTGGAGCTTTTGCTGGTTTTGAAGTTTGGGCATTAGGGATGGAACAAATTCTGGCAATTGCTTAATGATGACAATAATCGCTTTATAATAAACAATAATTGCCCTTATTTTTGTTTTGTGATGTGATTTTGGTTTGCCGGAGTACATCGCGAAAAGGCAATTGAAAAAGAGAAAATCCAATGTATGACCATAATGAGGTGGGAATATGCTAACGCGGCAATCGGGTAAGGCCCGAGGTGTGGGTGTGCATTATCGTACGACTATGAAAAAAATCATGATGGTCGCGGTGGCCATGATGGCGGCCGTTCCGATGGCTTTGGGGGTGACGCCCGCAATGGCTTCGCAGGGTTCGGCTGGAGGATCGGTGAATGTCGTGAACGCTCAATCGGGTTCCGATCCCATTGAAGTGAACGTCAATGGTGACGATGTAGCTCAGGCCGCGCTCAATAAAAACGGCCTGACTTTTAAGGGTTTTGGAGAATTGAGCGCCAATTCCACAAGCAGTCTGCTCATGGATTACAAGGCGGAGCATCCGCAGCAATACTGGCAGATGATTGATGTACTCTTCGGTGGTAAACATCCGTTGATGAACACGGTCAAAGTCGAAATGGGTAACGACCGCAACACATCCACCGGTCCCAATGCCTCTGTGATGCGTGGGCCGAATGAATATCCCGATGTGGCACGCGAGCCTGGCTTCCAGCTCGCTAACGATGCGCTCAAGGTCAATCCTAGGCTGAAAGTGAGCATTTTGCGATGGGAGTACCCGGCATGGGTCGGTTCGGACAGTAATCACGACAATATCTATAAGTGGTATAAGAACACGATTCTTGCGTTGTATCGCGAATACGGCTATATGGTGGATTCGGTTAATCCACATATCAACGAGCAGAAGCCCGATTATGCATGGACGAAGGATTTCGCCAACCGTGTGAAAACCGATGAGAGCGGATTTGATGGAGCCGGCACTGTCAAGGACCTTGACGGCCGCGATGTACCCGCTTGGAAGGATGCCAACGAAAAGGAATCGTTCCACAAGATCCGTACGTTGATTTCCGACGAGGTCGGCACCGGTTCCTTCGGCGCGGAGATGTTCAAGGACGCTGATCTGATGAATGCGGTTGATATCGCAGGATTCCACTACAACACGGCTGATGACGGGAACGGCGACTTCAAGAAGCTCGCCGACCAGCAGGACAAGGAAGTTTGGAACTCCGAGGCTCAGGCCACGTTCTCGTTTACGGCCGACCGCCCCAACAATACCATGAACATTGCCAGTGGTGAAGGTGCAGGGACCAACGATGGCAACAACGACGGCAAATCCGGCGTGGGCATCGGCGGCATCAATTCTGCCCTCGAAATGGCGAACACCGCCATCAAGGGCTTTACCAGTTCGCGCCGTACCAATTTCGTCTATCAGCCGGCAATCGGGTCATTCTACGACGGATTCCAATACTCCTCGAAGGAGCTGCTTTCCGCGCGTGATCCTTGGAGTGGTTGGATGCATTATGACGGTGGTTTGGCGACGCTGGAACAGTTCTCACGTTTCGCGAAAACCGGATATGAGAACGCGACGAACACCGCCGGCATTTGGCGCGGCATTCCTGCTGCTTCCCGAAGTGATATAACCGACGGGAATCCGCCCGGTCGCGGTACCGGATCCTCCAGCTCGCGCGGCGGTGCAACCAGCTATATGACACTTGCCGCACCGGATAAAACTGATTTCTCGACGGTAATTGTCAACGATTCGCCGCAGACCAAGTCCTACCGCATCACATCGAAAAATATGAACCTCAAGGCGGGTGCATCCGCACCGGTGCAATTGTGGGAGACGACGGCAGCCGATGTCGGCCAACCCTACAATGGCAACTATGTGCGTCCTGTCGCACAGATTTCTCCTGATAATCAAGGCGTCTACGAGTTCAGCGTCAAACCCTTCTCCATGCTCACCGCGACGACCCTCGACTATGCCAAGTCCGGAGAGAAGGACGGACTGGTGCCTCGCGATGGCGAAGGAAGCATGCTGCCGACCTCCAAGGAGTACGTGAACGGTAAGGACCAGGCCGTTCTCGACCAAAGCTCGGACAATGCCGGACCCTTGTACACCGATGATTTCGAATATCAGGGCAAGAAGGTTGAGACTTACAAGAAAGGTGCGACGGTTGAAGAGGATTATCTGCATTCCCGTGGCGGTGATACAGGTGCCACTCCACGATATACCGACGATACCAATGGTGCGTTCGAAGTCGTGAAACTTTCGGACGGCAGCCATGTCCTGCGCCAGCAGGTCGGTGAGGGGATGGATGCCAGCGCATGGAACGGCGGCGACCCGATGACGACGATCGGCGACAATCGCTGGGCCAATTACGAAGCCAGCATTCGCGTCAATTTCGAAAATGGAGCCGACAACGGCAAGAACGCATACGTCACCATCGGCGCGAGGGAGCAGGGCGGCAATGCCAATGGCATTGGTGCCTCTGCCGCACAGCTGAAGGTGACCCCATCGGGAGATTGGGCTCTGCAGCGTTTCGGTACGAATGTGGCCTCAGGAAAACTCGGCGATGTTGCCGGGGCGAATTGGAAGGCCGGTTTGGGCCAGTGGAACACCATCGCCATCCGTGTGGCAGGCGATACCTATACTGCGCTGGTCAATGGCGTAGTGGTCGGTACCTATCGTGACGCTGCGTCGCAGGCCAGCGGTCGTGTGCAGATCGGCACCAGCTTCACCAACGTGCGTTTCGATGACCTCAAGGTGGATCGGATCGCGGGCTATACGCCTTATTACACCGATTTCATCGACAATATGCATCAGCGCAGCTGGGACGATACCTCCACGCCGATCCTGCAATTTAACAAGGACTGGCAGCATCTCGACGGCCAGGGCATGTTCGTCTACAAGCGTTCGATTTCCACGAGCACGGCCAAAGGCGCGACGCTTACCTATCGTTTTGCCGGCACGGGTCTCGATATCATCGGTGCCAACAGCGGCAAGGCGCGTCTCAACGTCAGCGTCGATGGCAAGCAAATCATGGCGAATGCCGCCACTGCGCAAGTCGGCAATCTCGGAACGACATTCATGCTTCGCGGCTTGAACAAGGGGCAGCACGTTGTCGTCATCGAAACCGCGAGCGCCGAACCGTTCTCAGTGGACGCCGTGGGTATCGTCAGCGATGCCGACAACGCGGCGGTGGACTCCGGCAAGGTCGATGCCAGTGCGTTGCGTGCCGGCCTTGACAAGGTCAAGGATTACAAGGCCGACGAATACTACCTAACCACGTGGAATGTGTTTGATGCTTCTCGTGCCTCTGCGGAATCCGCGCTCGGCAACCCTGCCGCATATGGGCTGGATGCCGAAGGCGTCTCTGCTCTCGCGGCTCGTCTCGATGCCGCTGCGAAGAATTTGGTCGGCAAGGACGTCAGCCCCGATATCGACGATCTCGGTGCCATGCCGGCAGTGAGCGCCGACAGTGGTCTTCCTGCCACAATCGCGATTGACGGACAACAGGCCAACGTTTCATGGAACGACGAGAGCGTTCAAGCAGTGGCCAAGGCTAGTGCATACTCCTGGATGACGGTTTCCGGTATCAGCACGGCGCTGAAGGACGGGCTCAAGCACCGCTTCACCGCCAATGTCGAAATCCTCCCCACGCAGGATATGGCTTATTTCATCGATTCCGGAGCGGGTGCTTCGTCGCCTGAATACGAGTCGGTGAAGGCGGGCGTGCCAGGATTGCTCAACCAGGTTGCCGATCAGAAGGCCGGTGCTGCTGGTGATCCCTCGACGGCTTGGGGCTATGGCAACAACTCCGTGGTCAAGGCCGGTTCCGATAATAGCAAATACCAAAGCGGGCTATATCAGAACGGCAAAGAGCTGGACTATACGCTGCCACTGAAAACCGGATCCTACCGCATCACCGCAGGCTTCACGGAGTGGTGGAGCGGGGAGAACCGTCCGATGAAGCTCGAGGCAAGCTGGAATGAGGGAGGAGTTGCCAAATCAGCGCAAGGTACTCACATGGCAAGTCTCACCACGGCGGGTCGAAACGGTACGGGAACGGTCGATTTCAGCCTTGGCGCTGACGCGAGCGTGACCTTCAAAGTGCTTTCCGACGGTGGCAAAGACCCGGTCATCAGCTGGCTGGGAGTCGAACACGAGCCGATGCCGCTGGGTGTGATCGCGGCACCCGCCGGAGGTTTGCTGCCGTCCTCGGTAGCCATCGACGGCAAGCAGTCCGATGTGCAGTGGTCCGATGAATCCCTGAAGGCCTTCGCCCAAGCTAGTGAATATGACACCATTGATGTGCGAGGGTCTGTGGCCGATAGCTCCAGTACCAGCGGACACAAGGCTGTGAGCGCTCGCATCGAAGTGGTGCCTGCAGGCCTTCGGTACTATATCGATTCCGGCACTTCCGGCGTGGATTCCCCGCAGTATCTCGCCGTCAAGGCCGAGCGGGATGCCATCGGCAAACCGCTGAAAAACGATGCGGTCGACCGTGTGGCACCATCCGCAAACGAGTGGGGCTACGAGGCTGCCGGCGTCAAGGTCAAAGGCGGCACCGACGTCAACGACAAGTATTCGACCGGTCTCTATCAGGACACCACCAAGCAGATCTATCATCTGCCGCTCGACGCTGGCAGCTATACACTGACTGCTGGATTCGCCGAATGGTGGAGCCAGGATCGCACGATGTATCAGAGCGTGAGTGTCGGTGGCACGCAGATCGGGGAGAAGGGAACGGTTGCTTTGTCCGGTTCCAACACCCAGTTGCATGAGGCGCTGCATTTCAAGCTCGATGCTCCGGCCACGGTCGATTATGTGGTCACCAACGAGGGTGCGGGCGGCAATAAGCCGGTCATCTCGTGGCTCGCGGTGGCGGCTGACCTGCCGAACAAGGTGAAGGTCGACAAACTGCAAGATGCAATCAGCGAGGCGCAGAAACTCAATGAGGCGGACTACACCAAGGAAAGCTGGCAGCCGTTCGCCGGCGCATTGAAGAGCGCTGAATCCATACTGGATCGGGCGCAATCGCAGAACGCCATCGCCGATGCGCAGGATCTGACGGAACCTGTCACCCAGCAGGGCATTGATGCAGCCGTCGCCGATTTGATCCAAGCACAATCCGCGCTGGCACGTATCTCGCCACCGTCGTCTGGTTCTGGTTCCGCTCCTGCTCCTGCTCCAAATCCGTCTCCTGCTCCTGGTCCAGGTTCGTCTCCTACGCCGAATCCCAATCAGCCTGGGGCAACAGCGCAAGAGCAGAAACCGAAGACCATCGCTGCGACAGGCGCTACCGTGTGGGGTCTTGCGTTAATCGTCATTGTGGCGCTAGCCGTGGGTGGTGCACTCAAATGTTTCGGCATGTTTACGAAAACGAAGCATTCGCTGGAATAATTGACTAATGGAGAAATACCGAGGCGACAGCTGACACTATGCTGTCATCTCGGTGTTTGTCGTAAGTACGTCCTGAATATGCTGATATTGTGGATAAGATACTCGTAGCTCAGCTGGATAGAGCGTTCGCCTCCGGAGCGAAAGGTCGCGGGTTCGAATCCCGTTGGGCCCACAAAGTCGATAACGTATACTTTGCTGTATTAGTGATTTTTAGTATTTTATAGTACCGAGATGGGCTTCAGATATGAAATCAGGCAGTGCTAAAGATGCGCGGTCGGAAAATCGGTTAATCGCGATAAAGCGATATTTCCAAAATGCTGACATCCTCGCGCGGCCCCTTCAGCTGATTCGGCGGGTGCTGGTACTGGCGATTGGTATTTGCGGGCTGTTCTGGACCGTTATGATGCTTGTTTTTATTGTCGAACCGCTGAATATTCTGTCTAGAATCATGCTCGTCCTTCTCGGTGTGCTGGCAGTTTTCCTGCTTTGTTATGCCATATTTATGGCTATTTTCAGAGCCCCGTTACCAATCAGTGCGCGTGTAAAAACGTTCGGTGTGCCGGCAATCTTGCTCGGTTTGCTCTTGGTGTTGGCGGCAACGATTTTCGACAGGTTCCATACTCAGAGCCTACGGATTATTGACGACGAGAATTTCAGTATAACGCTCAGCGTGTTTACGGCGATTTTTACGTTGCTGTCCCTAGTTTTGTCTTTCAAGCTCCACAACGGATACTATCGTGCGAGCGCGGCGACGCAGTGGGAAGACCGGAGCAAGACATCGCAGAGTGCCTCGAAGAAGATGAAGGACAACCAGCCGGTTCGTGATATTTCCGTTTCAGGCCCGGCGAACGCAAAAGCGGAAGCCGGTAAAGGGCCTGTAAACGTTTCGCAAGTCCAAACCACTCCGGCCGAGGACCCTTCAGCGCACCAGCAAATACCGCAAACTCACGATACCGATACTGAACCCACAAAGGCATCTGCTGTGGCGGACCAATCCGTTATTCTCATCCACCTCAATGCAAAGCATGATTGGCTTTCGGCTTTGCAGCGGGCAGCGGCGGATCGGGGATATCGCGTGTTGGTGGGCGAAGAATCCATTGATTGCATCGCCGAGTCCGAAAAGTACGCGGCCGATGCTGAAGTGCCGGTAGCCGACGGGCAAAGCCGGCGCTCGTATCGTTGCGTATACGAAAATGGACAATACAGCATTAGTTGTTTGCCCGATAAAATGTCGGCGAGGCGAAAACCTGAGCGGCAAACAAGTCCGAATACGAGTGACGACGACGATGCATTGGTTGATTTTCTTTTCCCGGAAAGCGCTGTGCTGTATCTGACATTGCTGATGGAGAATCCGTACGCTTCCAGGCCGACGGCCATAGTCGATCTCGTCGAAACTTATCGTGGCGAGGACTGGAAGGTGCCGGAGCGGGCGGCGGAAGTCGTCTCGCCCAAGTATTTCAGTGTCGACAGGATTCGCAAGGCAAGTGCCTGCCTTGGCAAATACGACGGGGCTTGGAGCGTCTTGTACAAGGATTCGTCGTCGCGCTATTATCCCGTTGCCTCGTGTGCCACGTACGCGCAGGCGTTGCAGTGCATGATGGACGTCGCGTGGGTGCTCCAGTGCAACGCGCGTATTACACGAGAATTGGGGATAGGGAATTCGCGGCATGCGCAGCAGACTGTGGGCATCTTTGTTTCGGGGCAGTCGGCGAGGTCCGCGGTTTCGGATGCGATTGCGTTCTATGTGCCCACATTTCGTCTGGGTCGCAAGGTGGCGGGTGTCAGCGACGGCAACGGTGCGCAGGCACATGGCGACGCCAGTTATCTGCGTTACGTCGATGAGGATCTTGGCGGGTTGTGCAGGCAGCAAACCAACGGGATCTATCGGCCGGAGCGTCTGGTGGTGTTCGAATTTGCCATGATTTGTTTGGGTTGGGCCGTGGCTTCGCTTTTCTTCGCGGCCCTGTTCTGGTTCTGCGGCAATGAAACCAAATATTTGGTGGCCTTTGCTGCCGCGATGACCCAAGTGGTGTTGCTTGGGGCGATGGCTGCGTTGTTGCTGACAATGGTGCAGCGGCTGACGTTGACGGCGTACCGGTGGTTCATCGGCGTGTCTTGGGCTACGGTCGCTGTTTCGGCGGTTGCCTTGGTAGCGCTGCTCCTGATGCGTAATCCATTCTATATGTGCGTAGTCGGCGGGGTTTTTCTTGGCCTGGCGATTCCGGGTTATGTCAGATCGGCTATCGTCAAGGTCGATTGGGACAACGTAGGCTTTTGATCCCCGATATCCCGAAGACAAATACAGGCATTGGAATCTTGCGGTCATAGTCTAAGTGTATTACTGGTCGATGCGTAGGCTTTCGTCCGCAGGTTGCGAAGGAACTTGTGTTTCCTGCAATGCCGAGAAGTTTTTACTGTACTGAAAACCATGTGAGTTTTGATGAAAAGTTTTCAGTATACTTTAAACTTTTCTGTCATGTTGCGCTCGCTATGATTTCTCGATCTTGAAATTTGATGATATCGGGATTATGAAAAATCGACACGATGATAGCACCATTATTGCAGATTGAACTTTGTTCCTCTGGTCCGGCTGGAAGGTTCACTCGACACGCTAGACTGAGGTGCATGAATCCTGAAGCGTTAAGTGAACTTATTTCTGATATTGCACATGAGTTGGTTTCGGCGGGGGATGCCGGCGAACTGACCGTTGAATTGATTCCGCCGGTCGAGAAGCTGGCGGTTATGCGGCCGAAGGACCGGGCGCACGGCGACTGGTCGTCGAACGTGGCGATGCAGCTGGCCAAGAAGGCTGGGATGAAGCCGCGTGATTTGGCCGAGGCGTTTGCAGCGAAACTGCGGGATGCCGACGGCATTGCCTCTGTTGAGGTGGCGGGTCCCGGGTTCATCAATATCACGCTTGATTCCGCTTCGGCGGCCGCCGTGGTTTCACAGATTCTTAAGCAGGGCGTTGATGTGGAGCCCGTCGATAAGGGTGTGGCGGTCTGGAAAGGCAAGGACAGCGTTACCGAAGCTGCTGGAACTGAGACTGAGGCGAAAACCGTTCATTCCACGAAATTCGGTCTGAACGACCACTTGGGCGGCAAGACGCTCAACCTTGAATTCGTTTCGGCCAACCCGACCGGCCCGATTCACATCGGAGGCGTGCGCTGGGCGGCGACCGGTGACTCGATGGCCCGCGTGCTCGAGGCCAACGGAGCCAAGGTCGTGCGCGAATACTACTTCAACGACCACGGCGAGCAGATCAATCGCTTTGCCAAGTCGCTGGTGGCGGCGGCCCACGGTGAGGAGACCCCGGCCGATGGTTACAAGGGTACCTATATCAACGAGATCGCCGACCGCGTGATCGCCGAGGCCAAGGCCGACGGCATCGATGTGCTTGCCCTGCCCCGCGTCGACGGCGGCAAGGACAAAGACGGCAACGATTTGGGAGAGGGCGATTCCGAACAACGCGAGGAGTTCCGCAAGCGCGCGGTGCCGATGATGTTCGCCGAAATCCAGCAGTCCATGAAGGATTTCCGTGTCAACTTCGACGTGTGGTTCCACGAGAACAGCCTGTATCAGGACGGTGCTGTCAAAGAGGCCATCGCCAAACTGAGCGAACAGGGCGACATCTATGAGAAGGACGGGGCCACCTGGTTCGCCTCTACCAAGCATGGCGACGACAAGGACCGCGTCATCATCAAGTCCAACGGTGAGTACGCCTACTTTGCCGCTGACATCGCCTACTACTACAACAAGCGTCACCGTAACGGCAAGCCTTCCGCACCTGCTGACATTGCGATTTACATGCTCGGTGCCGACCACCACGGCTACATCGGCCGCATGATGGCGATGTGCGCCGCGTTCGGCGACAAACCCGGCGAAAACATGCAGATTCTCATCGGCCAGATGGTCAACGTGATGAAGGACGGCAAGGCTGTGCGCATGTCCAAGCGCGCCGGCAACGTCGTCACCATCGACGATTTGGTGGAGGCCGTTGGCGTGGATGCTGCGCGTTACTCGCTGGCCCGCACCGACTATAACACCAGCGTCGACATCGATCTGGACGTGCTGGCTTCGCACACCAACGAGAATCCTGTGTATTACGTTCAGTATGCCCACGCCCGTAGCTGCAACGTCGATCGCAATGCCGAAGCCGCGAAGATCGACGCGAATGTCGCCGATCTGTCACTGCTTGATACTCCTGCCGACGGCGAAGTGCTTGGAGCCTTGGCCCAGTGGCCGTCCGTCGTCTCGGACGCCGGCGATCTGCGTGCCCCGCACAAGATCGCGCACTATCTCGAAGCGCTCGCCGGAACGTATCACAAGTGGTACAACCTCGAACGTGTGGTGCCGATGGATTTGACGGATCTCGAAGCCCGCGAAAAGGACGCCGCCAAACTCGAAGCCGTACGGGTCGCCAAGAACCCTGAGCCGGCCCGCGCCGCAGCCCGCCTGCAGTTGAACGACGCCGTCCAGCGCGTCATTGCCTCCGGTTTGGTGTTGCTTGGTGTCACTGCGCCAGACAAGATGTAAGAGAAGAATATATAGCGAATTGGCCGCGTTTTCCATTGTGGAACAACGCGACCAATTTTTGTATATGGCAGATATGGTAAATATGCAGAGACGAAACAAAGGAGAGAAAAATGGCCAACGAAGGCATCAAATTTACGGATGAGAAATGTTTCACGCAAGCGCAGGTCGAGCGTCTCTTTCTTTCCGTCGGCTGGGTTTCCGGAAAATATCCAGAACGTTTATATAAGGCCTTGATGGGTTCCTCCATGGTCTTTTCGGCGTGGGACGGCGACAGGCTCGTCGGTCTGGTGCGTGTGCTCGACGACACCTCGATGATGGCCTATGTACATTACGTTTTAGTCGATCCCGAATATCAGGGGCAGGGTATCGCGGGCCACATGGTTGAGATGGTCAAGCAGCGTTACGCCGACTATTTCTATATCGAGGTCATGCCCGAGGAAAGCAAGAACGCGGCGTTCTATCAAAAGCATGGTTTTGAGATAATGTCTGACGGCGTCGCCATGCAGATTTGCAATGGCTGAATACTCGTCTGCCAAACCTGTACTATTTTGCGTTTTCTGCGTGCCGGTTTTTGCCTGACTGGCATGAACAAGTCCTCGAATTGAGATAATTCCGGCATTTTCATTACATCTCGCTATCGTTATGTACAGCTTAAAAATACGGTGACAGACGAAAAGAAGAGGCGGATTATGGGCATCACTCCGATTTGGCCGGAAGCGACGGCGTTCGATAAAGATGGCGAACTGACGTTCCACGGGCACAGTGCCGCGTCGTTGCTGGACGAGTTCGGTTCGCCGCTTTACCTGATCGATACCGACGAAGTGCGCGTTCGCGCCAAAAAGTTCGTCGCTGCCGCCGCGAAAGCCTTCAATACCAACACCACTCACGTCAGCTTTGCGGGCAAGGCGTTCCTTTCCAAGGAGATTGTGCGCATCGTCACGCAGGCTGGTATGCACGTCGACACCTGTTCGATGGGGGAGATCAAGATTGCGCTCGCCGCAGGCGCTTCGGGTCGCAGGCTTGTGCTGCACGGCAACAACAAATCCGACGAAGAAATCGAACTGGCGATCAAAGAGGGCTTTTCAAAGATTGTCGTCGATTCGCCTGACGAGCCTGCTCGCATCGCCGCCATCGCGCATCGTCTGGGCAAACGTGCCCGCGTCATGCTGCGCGTCACCTCTGGCATCCACGCCGGCGGCCACGAATATATTTCCACCGCGCACGAGGACCAGAAATTCGGTGTGCCTCTTCTACCGGCCGGTGTCGGTGCGGGAATACTTGATATTCTAGGCAAACTTGGCAATGAAAAAAGCAAGTCGGGAGATGGGGTTGCTAGTGATTCGGCTTCTTCAGCCTCGGCGAATACCCCGTACAAGCCCAAGCTCGATTATTCCGTCAAATATCCTTACGATACCAGCCATGTCAAGGTTTCTGAGGAGGAACGTGAACTGGCCGAGGCCATGAACGCCGTGGCGGACGGGCCGGCGCTCGCCGTGCTCAAGGATATTTACAAACGTCAGGAAGACCTCGAGCTCGTCGGCATCCATTCTCATATTGGCTCGCAGATTCACGACGCGAATGCCTTTATCGAAGCCGCACGGCGTATGATGTTGCTGCGCAAGACCTTCTACGCCACCGATGCCTACACGATGCCCGAGGTCGACTTGGGCGGTGGCTATTCCGTGGCCTACACCGATGCCGAGGATTCCATGGACATCGACGCCGAGCTCGGCCGACTCGCGCAGGCCGTCACCTCGATCAACAAGGCGCTTGGCATGCCGGCTCCCGTCATTTCCTTCGAACCCGGCCGCTGGATCGTCGCGCCCGCAGGCGTCACGTTGTATCGCGTCGGCACCATCAAGCGCGTTGCGCTTCCGGAAGGCACGAAAGACAGTGCCGGCAACCCAATCAACGAACGCACCTATGTTTCGGTCGACGGCGGCATGAGCGACAACATCCGTCCGGCGCTTTATGGTGCGGATTATACGGCCTTGCTCGCCAACCGCGATTGCGGCGGTGCGAAAGACGAAAACGGCAATCTCAAGGATTCCATGCTCGCCCGCGTGGTCGGCATGCACTGCGAATCTGGCGATATCCTCGTCCACGAATGTCGCTTGCCACGTGATCTCAAGCGCGGCGATATCCTCGCCGTTCCGGTCACAGGAGCCTACGGCCGCACGATGGCCAGCAATTACAACCAGGCGCTCATCCCTGCCGTGGTCGCTGTCAGCGATAAAGACGCCCATCTCATGATGCGCCGCCAAACTATCGACGACCTGCTCGACCTCGATGTGAGCTGATACGAACCGTCAATTTGTACTAAATGGTTCATTCTGTTACTTCCGGCGACCCTTTTCTTGCATTTGAGGTTTGAGATGCAAGAAATCGCCCATTTAGCGACGCTCAGTGACCCTTTTCTTGCACGGGGAAGCAAAGATGCAAGAAATCGCCCATTTAGCGACGCTCAGTGTACCCTTTTCTTGCATGAGCAGTTCTGAAAGCAAGAAACCGGCAGCCAGTAAGCATTCGTCCCCGGTTTTCGCGCTACTTTAGCCCGATAGGATGGCGTCAAAATCCATTCTTCGCACGCTGTCGGATTCATTACCTAGGATTGGTAAGTCTAGATAAGTGTGATGTAGCAAAAGCGGTTGAAACGGGAGAGTGGTATGGGTCAGGTGAAAGGTTTGTCGCAGCAGCAAGCGCAGGACGATGGCAACGAGGCCGAAGTCTTGCGCAAAGGCATTCACAACAGCGCGACCCCGATTCGCGTGGGTCTGCTCGGTGTGGGAACGGTCGGCTCCCAAGTCGCCAGAATTCTGGCCGAGCAGAAAGAGGAGCTTCAGCAGCGCATTGGCCAGCCGCTCGTGATCTCCGGCATCGCTTGCCGCGACCCGAAAAAGGTCACTTTCCCTTGGATCGATAAAACGCTGCTCACCACCGACACCAAATACGTTGCCAGTCATAGTGATATTTTGGTCGAACTCATGGGTGGACTCGAGCCCGCGCGTACGCTGGTTCTGAAGGCGCTCGACAGCGGTGCTTCTGTGGTTACCGCCAACAAGGCGTTGCTCGCGAAATATGGCCCCGAAATCTATCGCGCGGCCGAGGAAGACGGCGTTGATATCTACTTCGAGGCGGCTGTGGGTGGCGCGATTCCGCTGATTCGCCCCCTGCGTGAGTCGTTGGTCGGCGACAAAGTGACCAGCGTTTTGGGTATCCTCAATGGCACCACCAACTACATTCTTGACGAAATGACCACCAAGGGTCTTGATTTTGAAGTCGCTTTGAAGGATGCGCAGGCCAAGGGTTACGCCGAAGCCGACCCGACCGGCGACATCGAGGGTGAAGACGCGGCGAACAAGGCCGCTATTGTCGCCTCGCTTGCGTTCCATACCCCGGTGAGCATCGATGACGTCACCATGGAAGGTATTACAAATATTACCGCCGATGATATTGCGTTGGCACAGGCCGAGCACAAAGTCATCAAGTTGCTTGCCGTCGTGATCAACGGCGAAAACGGCGTTTCCGCGCGCGTCTATCCGGCGCTTATTCCCGATGACCACCCGCTTGCCAGCGTCCATGGCAGCTACAACGCCGCGTTCGTGCATGCGCAGGCCGCCGACGATCTGATGTTCTACGGCCGCGGTGCGGGCGGCGCTCCCACGGCATCGGCCGTCATGGGCGACATCGTCACTGTAGCGCGTCACATTGTGCAAGGTGCCACTGGCCCGCAGATTTCGACGTACCAAAAACTGTCCAAGGCCCCGTTGAGCTCGTCCCACGCTGCGTTCGCCGTGCGGTTCTGCATCTGCGACCGGCCCGGCATTCTCGCCGCGATTTCCAAGACTTTCGCCGACCACAACGTCTCCATCAACGGCATCAACCAGGATTTGAAGCCTACCCCGCACGATCCCGGCTATTCCGGCGAGCTGCAGACCTTGCGCGTCGTGACGCACCAGTGCAACGAAAGTACCTTGCGCGAAACGGTCGATGACGTCTGCAAGTTCGATTTCGTGATAGGTGAGCCTTCGATATTGCGTGAAATGTAGGGCTTGGCTTCGTTATCGCTTCGCTTCGCTTCGTTTGAAGTCTTAGACCCGCGTTCGTTTCCTCACGATACGCGGGTTGCTTATAGACTATTGGCTGCAGGCTTGCCGGTTTGAAAAGCCACAAGTGGATGATCCTCAACCGTGGGCATTGTTTGCCGTGTCCGTGACAATGGCGTTATTCTGTTGCTATCGGTTGGTGATAGACGATAGGTATGAGGCGAGGAGACGATTATGGCAGGGATGACACCGAAAGTTCGGCAGGTCAAGGTGCGTGTGCCCGCCACGAGTGCGAATCTGGGTTCCGGCTTCGACACCGTCGGTTTGGCGCTGGATTATCACGACGAGCTTACATTTACTATCAATGAAAATGAACCGGTCGGTAATCAAGACAACCCCGATAGCCGAGGCAATGGCAATAACGCCACCGCCTTTTCCGACACCACCGCCAAAGTCATTATCCACGGCGAAGGCGAGGACACGTTGCCCCGAGACGAGACACACTTGGTGGTTTCGGCCTTCCGTCGCGCGTGCGAGGCGTTCGGTCTGCGCCGTTTCGGTTTCACTTTAGAGGCGCAGAACAATATTCCGCAGGCGCGCGGCATGGGTTCATCGGCCGAGGCCATCGTTGCCGGCATCGCCGCGGCAGCTGCTTTCGCGCAAGGCGACGCCGATTTCAATCGTGAGACGATTTTCCAGATGGCTGCTTCCATGGAAGGCCATCCCGACAACGTTGCCCCCGCGGTTTACGGCGGACTCACGGTTTCGTGGAATTTCGAGACTGCGGAAGGCGTTGGTTCCGTAGGCATCCCCGGCGGCGAACCGCTGCGAGCTGGCTTCCATACGGTCAACTATCCGGTTTCCCGTGCCATGACCGCCGCCGTCTTCGTCCCCGATTTCGAGCTTTCCACGCAGAAGTCGCGCGAGGCCCTGCCGCAAAAGCTGCCATATAAGGATGCGGTGTTCAATATCTCCCGCGTTGCGTTGCTCCCAGCGGCGATGAATCCGACAAGTCTTGTCAACGATTCCGTCAGCCAGTTACAAGGCAATGAATCATCCATTCGCGATAATCGTAGCAATCCTGATTTAAACGAGACTTCTACCGGTAGCAATCTTCAATCCCGTCACGGGAGCAACGCACACGGTGATTCGGTTTTCCAAACTCAGCAGGATCAGCCCGGCGATAATCGCGCCGTCGCTTCACGTTCGAACGCCTTGCTTTTCGCCGCTACGCAAGACAGGCTTCACCAGCCCTATCGCAAAGGACTAATGCCACCTTCTTGGAAGCTCATCGAAATGTTGCGCGGCAAGGGTTTCGCCGCCGCGGTCTCTGGAGCCGGCCCGTGCGTGTTGGTTCTCCACTACGGCGATGCTTCAAAGCAAATCGACGAGATCGCCGCCCCCCAGCTCAAAAGCGGCCACTGGCGCGTCCTCCATCTCCCCGTCAGCGCGCAAGGCGTTCAGGTCGATCCAATTTATCATGTCTGAGATGCTGAAGCGTCTGAAGCGCAAGTACTACGACATGGCTCGGCTGTATGAGGTCTTTCACATCCTTGCCCAAGGCGATGCCGTAACGTTGCGCCGCAGATACCGCGACCACCAACTCAAAGGGGAATCTTAAGCAGTACCTGGAGCTGCACATTGCCGCCGACTGGTTGCTGATTTATCGCATCGACGGCAAGGAGCTGCTCATCACCATGATGCGTTCCGGGAGCCACGACGATCTGTTGTAGGCTCCTTGAACAAGGTGCTTATTGGATGGCCGTTTCCATGGGCTTACTCAGGGTGTCCGTCGTGTTTTTTTAGACTTGAGGTCATGTATCGCGTCTGAGGTTGGGCGTGTGCGTTGTGGTGATCGGTACGGGTGCGGTTCCCGGTAATAAGTGGTGACAAGACGACCCACGTCGGTGCGGTCGCCGAGCAGGGTGATACGGTGACGGTGACCTGGCCTGCCGGCTCAACTACTGCCACGTCTACCGGCACCACAAATTCGAGGGGAACTTCAGTATCACGATTCCTGGCGACGTGCTGCTCAACGGCGATGCGAGCCTGAAGGTTCAGGATGCTCCCGCTTCGGATGTCCCGACGTTGACCGGTACCGGTTCGCCCAACGTCTCGGTGCCCTCACCGCTAGAAGTCACCGCCGAAACGGTGTCTGTACTGCCGCTGACCGGCGACGCGAAATCGTGGTGGACGCAGCCCTGGTTCTACGCGCTTTTCGCCGCCGCTGGCGTCGTGGTCGTCAACGCTATCTCCCGCCGACGTTCCCTACGCCATTCTGCGTAGCTCACATAAACAAATAACTTTCTGAGTTTTCTTCCGATTATTCGCAGGGTTTAGAATGGGTCTATTGGTGCTTATTGTTTTTCATTTTTTGCTTTTTATATGATTTGACCTGACATGTGGCGCGGGATTTGGGTAGGGTAGACCTAGATACGTTCTATGCCGGTTGTGGCCGGTGAAATGTTTGGAGTGTTATGTCGATTCCGCTGATTCTCGCCTCGCAGTCGCCTTCGCGGCGCAACGTGCTCAATTCTGCCGGCGTCAGTCCGACCATCCACGTCTCGCACGTCGATGAGCCGGCCGCCGTTGCTGCCGAGGCGAAGGCGCGTGGGGTGGCCGTTGACTCTCTGAGCTGCGAGCAGCGCGTGATGATTCTCGCGCAGGCCAAGGCGCAGAGTGTCTATCAGGCCTATCGGCAGGTTGCGCAGGCGGCTCGAAATGCCGGCGGCGAACAGGTTACCGCCTATCCGCTTGAGGCCGAAGGGCAGAACGATGATACCGCGGTCAAGTCGAGTATCACGAAACCCGCAAACGGTGATATGACGACGCTGACCCGCGATTTTTCGGACGTTTCCGTGCCGGTCGAGGCCGAGCCGATGAAGGAAGCCTTAGCTGAGCATCCGGGATTTGCCGATGCCGCAGTCGGCCCGCTGATTATCGGCTGTGATTCCATGTTCCTTTTCGACGGCGAGGCGTTGGGCAAGCCACATACCCCAGAGGTCGCGCGCGAGCGTCTCAGTGCGATGCGTGGCAAGTCTGGGGAGTTGTGGACCGGCCATTGCCTGATTGATTTCGCCACCGGCCGTCAGGAACTGGCTTCCAGCCATGCCACGGTGCGTTTCGGAGATTATTCCGACCGCGACATTGAGGCCTATATCGCGTCCGGCGAGCCGCTGGAAGTGGCCGGTTGCTTCACGTTGGAAGGACTTGGTGGCGCGTTTATCGACGGCGTCGACGGTGACCCAAGCGGTGTGCTCGGCCTGAGTCTGCCGCTATTGCGTCGCATGGTCGAAAAAATGGGTGTCGCTTGGACGGATTTGTGGAACGCCGGACTTGGCAAAGTCGCTGCGGCAAAGCTACAAATGCAGGCCGAGCCGCGAACTGCGAACAACGCTGGAACGAATGATAGTTTCGATTCGGTATCGATAAATGCTGGAAATGTTGGAGTTAGTGACGAGGCACTATCTGTTACAGGCAAATCCCAAGTAGATACCGGCAAAATCAAGTCCAGCATGAAGGCGAAAGCTGTTGTTGCTGCCGCCAGAGCAAAGGCCAAGGCACAGGCCGCGTCGGTGGTTCCGCCAAAAGACAACGTCCATCAGCCCGGCGACGGTTGGGTAGAATGTGCCTGCGGTCGCCGTCATTGGGGATTGAACGGTGCAGCTGGCGTCCTGCTTGCCCATCGTAGTAAGGAAACCGGCGAAGTCACCGATATTGTAATGCAGCATCGTGCGATGTGGAGCGCAGAAGGCGGCACGTGGGGCATTCCGGGCGGTGCGCTCGCCGATGGTGAGAGCCCGATCGAGGGTGCGTTGCGCGAAAGCTATGAGGAAGCCAACATCACCCCCGAGGATATCGAAGTCGTCGGCACCCATCGCGAGGAACATGGCCCGTGGGCCTATACCACGGTTTTCGCCTTCGAAAAGCCAGATCACGAGGTCAACCCGCACACTAATGACGACGAAAGCATGGAAATCGCTTGGGTTCCGGTCAGTGAGGTCCCCAAGCGCAAGCTCCTGACCGCGATGAACGCCGATTGGCCCCATTTCGTCGAACGTCTCAATATTCTGGCTGAGGATTACCGCAACAAGTAATCAGCATTTTGATTCGCACCTCTAAAGGCTGAATGCAAACTTACGTTTGATTTGCATAGCTTGTATTTGATATATCGTCGGTTCCTGGAATTGAGCATGAGCGGCATTCGATGCAGTCAGTCTTCACGTTTGCAGCATCGAGCGTGAAATGAGAGTATTTAAAGGTTCAGTGCTGCGTTGGCATATCGCATCCAAGCAAGAATCGCAGAATGGTGCGCGTTTAAAAATGCCAATTGTTGCATTTACAACAGGGAGTGTTTTATTTTCCTTAGACGCTTCTCAATGCTGTGTCTTTACAGTACCGATACGCCGATAATCAATTTAGAGGTTTCACTGCTACTTAAGTGACGGACAGAATCCTGCTCCCACTTCTCAGCTCAGAAGCGCGGCGATGATAGCGATGACGATAGGGCTGGAAATCGTGGAAATCAGCACGCCGTCACGCGCGAAAGTCATGCCGACGTTGTAGCGAGCCGCGTAATTGTAAACGTTCTGGCCGGCGGGCAGGGCCGCGAGTACGACGCAGGCGTAGAGTACCTTTCCGCGGAAGCCCATGATGAAGAACGCGATGAGGAAAGCGATGAACGGCATCACCACGTTCTTCAGAATCGTAACCCCGATGACGGCGGAACGCGAGCTCTTGTTCTGCATCGGCTTGGTGCCGTGCAGCGACATGCCGAACGCCATCAGGATCATCGGAATGGCCGCTTGGCCGATCATGTTGACCGGATCATAAATGAATTTCGGGATTGGGTAGAAACCGATCCACGAGGTAATCGCCGCCACGAGAATTCCGCCCAGCGAGCCAATCAGCAGCGGTTGGTGCAACGGCTGCATCAGCGCCTTCTTCACCGACATCTTGCCGGTGGTCGTGTAGTCCAGAACCGTCAGCGCGATAGGCGTGAAAATCGCCTGCTGCATCACCAGGATCGGTGCCACCAGAGCCCCATTGCCCAAAATGTAGGTGGCGATCGGCAGGCCGATATTGTTGGAATTCAGATAGAGCGAATTGAGTGCGCCGACCGTCGCGTCCGCGGCTCCCATATGGTAGAAAAGCTTGTTGAGAATCAGGAAAAGCCCGCCCACGGCCAGAGCGGAGAAGAACGCGACGAAAATCGAGGGATGGAAGATTTCCATGATCGGTTCTTTGGAAAGGATAGCAAACATCAAAAACGGGTTGGTTACGAAGAACGCGTAGCGGTTCAGAACCATCTGCGCCGTCGAGCCGCCGATGTTGAAACGCGCCGCTACGTAGCCAGTTCCGATGATGATGGCGATGACCACAAACCCCTGCATCGCGCTCAGCAAACCCATAAATCTCTCCCTTGGCCGTGGCCTACATCAACTATGCTTGCCTCAACCCTTAATATAGGCTTGTTAGCCGCGATTTGTGAAGACCTGTCTCAGAACATAATCAGTTGAAAATCATCATTCGGTATATTTTATCGGTATATTTTATGTGTTATCGAGGGGATGTCGTTAAAGGAAAATCTGGCAATGCGTATTTCACGCTGGGTTAAATATGTATTACACAAATAGTCTGCTCGGATTTGGAGGATGCGTGAAATCCGGCTGTGGGTCCGCTAGGATGAAACCATGAGTTTGACTATTGAGCAGGGAACCGCGCGGAAGGCTGCGTTGAACCTATTATTTGACGGATTGATGAAGTCGTATTCCGTTTCGGACAATGAGACGGCGCTCGCCGATGACGTGGAGGCGTTTCTGTGTGACCAGCCGCATCTGACGGTTCATCGTATGGGTGACACGGTGGTCGCCTCGACCTCGCTCGGTCGCGACCAGCGAGTCGTTCTCGCCGGCCATCTTGACACGGTTCCGGTTATCGACAATTTTCCCCCGGTCTGGCTTGAGCCGGGTGACGAGCGTATCCGCGAGGACGTGGCGGCGAAAGCGGAACCTGACGAACGCGTGATGTTCGGTCGCGGGGCTACCGATATGAAGGCCAGCGACGCCGTGATGCTTTATCTCGCGGCAACGATGACGAACCCGAAATACGACCTTACCTATGTTTTCTATGATCACGAGGAAGTCGTGGCTGAGAAAAACGGCCTGGGCAAAGTGGCAAAGGCCCATCCTGATTGGATACAGGGTGATTTCGCCATCATCGGCGAGCCCACCGATTGTGGCATCGAAGGCGGCTGCAACGGCACCATGCGCTTCGACGTCGTCACCCACGGTGTGGCCGCTCATTCCGCTCGCGCATGGATGGGTGAAAACGCCATCCACAAGGCGGCCAAGGCTCTCGATCGGCTTGCCGCCTACGTTCCGAAGGACATTGAGGTGGATGGCCTGACCTATCGCGAAGGCGTCAACGCCACGCTGATTTCTGGCGGTAAAGGTACTAACGTCATCCCCGACGAATGCCGTATCCATGTCAACTATCGTTTTGCGCCCGACAAGGATTTGCCCGCCGCCAAAGCGTTGATGATGGGTGCTGACGCCGGTGCTGAGATAGGCAACGGCGAGCATAAGGCCACCGGTGGTATGTTCGAAGGCTTCGATATCGAAATGAAGGACGAATCGCCGTCCGCACGCCCTGGCATGGATGCCCCTCTCGCGGTTTCCTTGGCCAAGCTGGTCGAGCAGAAGACGGGACTTGCACCTCAGGCCAAGCTCGGTTGGACCGACGTCGCCCGCTTCTCGTCCATCGGCGTCCCCGCCGTCAATCTCGGCGCAGGTTCCCCGCTTTTGGCCCACAAAGCCGACGAACAGATTCCCGAAAGCCAGCTCACGTTGCTTGACGATATTCTTGAAGGATGGCTAGCTCGGTAAAGCCTTATTACCTTTATTTTGTTCCCGTCATTGTTCCGTTTGAACCAATGTTGGCGCGCCAAGAAGCCCATAAAACAGGAAATAGATGTGAAATCTTCATTTTCCGGACTTCTTGGCGCGCCAAGAACCCCAAAATTTAAAGATATGATTGTAATTCTTCAATTTTCAGGCCTCTTGGCGCACCAAGAGGGCCATTTTTGCCGAAATTAAGATGATATTTCCTTATTTCGGGCTTCTTGGCGCGCCAAGACGATCGGTTTGGCTTTCTTTTTGCATACGTTGACGTATACTGAAGGTTGGTAATTCTGCAAGTTGCCGAATTCCGATGGCGTTGATCCCCTCGCGTGCTAATCCGCGGGTGCCGGTGTCCGCTGTCTGAACGTAATGACTTTTAGATTGCCGGCTACGAGCGCAAGTGTTGCGTGGCCGCGGTGAGAGCGCGGCGTGAGAGTCGTAGACGGCCAGATAAGCCGACATGATTGCAGCATGTCGCCAAGGAGCATTGTGCCCAGAGTAACCCGAGGCGGGGTCGGCCAAGCCGATGACGCCAAACAAAATGATACTAATTTACCTTCTTCATCATCTTCGGATAACGAACCTACCACACCTCGCCGTACCGTTCGTCGTCGTGTGGTGCGTGGTGCCGGTGCAGCCGGTGCCGATGTCGCATTGAAAGTCGAGGAGCGCGAAAGCGCCAAATTCGCGAGAAATGAAGAAAAATCCGACGAAAACGGAGCCGGCGGGGATTCAAAAGCCGAAGGTACGCGAAGCAGCAGAGCAACCTCTTCTTCGCGTGGTTCCGATGCTTCCGCATCCAGCACGACAAGGAGAACTCGTACGCGTAGCCGTGTTCGCAGTGACGGGGATTCCAATGACGAGCCCCAAACGCGTCGTCGAAGCGTAAGAAGCACTAAATCTGACGAAGATTCGAACGAATCCTCCGCTTCAAGCCGCAGCCGTCGTACCAGCGCCGCAAGGTCACGTGGTAGGTCTGCGGATTCTGTGTCTGCAAGTGAGGCCAAGGCCGAAGCCGAGATCGAAACCGCCGAGGAGCGCGTTATCGATGCCGTTGAAGGCCTTCCCAAAGGTCACGAAAGCCATCACACCCCACGACCAATGACTTCGCTGCTGTTCCAGGAGCCTGTGCTTCCGAGGGAGGGCGCAGATGATGAGGGCGAAGCGTCTAAACCGACTCGGCAACGTTCGCGTTCCCGCGCGGCCGAAAGTGACGAGGGCGAGGAAAACGAATCACGTCGTTCCGGGCGCGGCAGCCATTCGCGCCGGGGCTCCGGACGTGACGATGACCGGTTGGACGAAGAGCGGGACGAACATCGAGGCAGGTCAGCTTCCAGGCGTGGCAGGGGCAATGACCGCGATCGCGATTATGAGGACGACAACGAGAATTCCTCGCGTGTGGTCCGTCGTTCGCGTCGTTCAGGTGATGATGATATCTATGACGAGGAAGCCGCTGAACGCACTGAGCGTCGCGGCCATCGCCGCCGCAGGCTCAATGCCGAAGAACGTCATGCAGCCGACGAGATCGAACAGATTGAGGAAGACCTCGAAGACGACGACATTACCTATCGTCCCATTGACGATGTGGAAGCCGAACAATCCGAGTCGCGGACACGTCGTGGACGCGGCAGCGAGCGTTCATCGAGCGAACGGACGTCACGCCGGACGCGTGGCAGCCGCGGTTCCGCACGTGCCGATCGAGACGATGAGGAGCTCGATGAAGACGAAAACGAAGAGCGCGGTTCTCGCAGCGGACGCAAGGCGAACAGCGATCGCAACGATCGTGATGATGAAGGCCGCACGGAAACCCGGCGGCGTCGTAGGCGCGAACCCGACGAAGACAGCGATGACCAGCCGTTGACTCGTCGCCGTCGCCGCCATCGCGGTTCCAAGGGCGATGAAGGCGAAACCGGCCGTGATTCAGGTCGTGCGACTTCGCGTCGTTCGCGTAAACAGCAGTATATCGACGAAATCACCGATATCGAAGGCTCCACCCGTCTCGAGGCCAAGAAGCAGCGTCGCCGCGACAACCGCCGTGAACGCAGCCGCCAGAACCAGCTGATCGAGCAGGACTTCCTCGCCCGCCGCGAGAACGTCGACCGTCTGATGGTCGTGCGCGAAAAAGGGCAGCATACCCAGATTTCCGTGATTGAAGACAATGTACTCGTCGAGCATTACGTTTCCGACATTCAGGAAGTCGCCACCGTCGGCAACATCTACTTGGGCCGTGTGCAGAACGTGCTACCCAGCATGGAAGCCGCGTTCGTCGACATCGGCCAGCCCCGCAACGGCGTGCTTTACGCCGGCGAGGTCAACTGGGATGCTACGAGGCTGGAAGGCCAGCCACGCCGCATCGAACTTGCGTTCAAGTCTGGCGATCCGGTGCTCGTGCAGGTCACCAAGGATCCGATCGGCCACAAGGGCGCCCGCCTGACCTCGCAGGTCACGCTCGCTGGCCGTTTTCTCGTGCTCGTCCCCTCCGGCGGTATGACCGGCGTGAGCCGTAAGCTGCCCGAGCGTGAACGCGGCCGCTTGAAGTCCATTGTCTCCAAGATCGCCCCGAAGGATATGGGTGTCATCATCCGTACCGCCGCCGACGGTGCCAGTGAGGATGCGCTGAAGAAGGACCTCGAGAACCTCAAGCGTCAGTGGCAGAAGATCGAGGACAAGCGCAAGCTCTATCACAACGGCAAGCGCGCGAAGCTTTTGCAGGGCGAGCCTGACGTCGCCATCCGCGTGGTGCGTGACATCTTCAACGACGACTTCTCCAAGCTCATCGTCGAAGGCGACACGGTCTACGAGCGTATCGAGGAATACCTCGACACCATGGCCCCCGACCTGAAGGATCGCCTCGAAAAGTGGGATCCTGAAGAGCATCAGGGCAAGGACGTCTTCGACAAGTGGCAGATCGATTCCCAGCTTCGCAAGGGCATGGAACGTCAGGTCTACCTGCCCAGCGGCGGCTCGATCGTCATCGACCGCACCGAGGCCATGACGACCATCGATGTCAACACCGGCCGGTTCATCGGCAAGGGCAAGTCGCTCGAGGAGACGGTCACCCGCTGCAACCTCGAGGCGAGCGAGGAGATCGCTCGCCAGCTGCGTCTGCGTGACATCGGCGGCATGATCATGATCGATTACGTCGACATGGTGATGCCGGCTAACCGCGACCTCGTGCTGCGGCGCCTGGTCGAATGCCTTGCGCGTGACCGCACCAAGCATCAGGTGGCCGAGGTCACTTCGCTGGGCCTCGTGCAGATGACGCGCAAGCGCATCGGCCAGGGTTTGGTGGAAGCGTTCTCCGAGGAGTGCCCGACCTGCAAGGGCCGCGGATTCATTCTCCATGATGAGCCTACGATTTCCGCCGATTACGCCGATCCGTATGCGATGAAGGGCGGCGATCCGTTCGTCCACACCAACAAGCATGGCCACGGCAGCGCTCCCGAGGTGCAGGCGCCGAAGGGTTCGAGCCCGGCGGTCAAGGCCAAGCTCGCGCAGATCGCGGCGGCTGCGGTGGCGGCTAACGACGAGGAAAAGGAAGAGGCGTCCGATTCGGATTCGTCTTCTGATTCTGCAGCCGACAAAAGCTGAAATCGCGCTGAAATAATAAGGGAATAAATCTACGTTCCCGGTTTCGCTTTCACTTGTCTTTTGTGAAATCGGGAACACAACACCCCAGCCATGCGCAACGTAGGGACATACCGTTAGTATGGATTGACGTTAGTACGTGGGTCGGTGTACTCTAAAAGACTGGTGTCTGGCCGTGGAAGTCGAAGACGTGCTGGGCAGTTTAGCTTTCGAAATAGCAAGGAACGAGATATGTACGCGATTGTGAAGGCCGGTGGCCATCAGGAAAAGGTCGAGGTCGGTGACGTCATCCTGGTCAACCGTCTCAATGCGAAGAAGGGCGATACCGTGGAATTCCCGGTCGCGCTCGTGGTCGACGGCGCCAAGGTGACGCTTGCCGCCAAGGATCTTGCCAAGGTTTCCGTCAAGGCTGAAGTCGTTGACGATGAGGCCAAGGGTCCGAAGATCAACATTCAGAAGTTCAAGAACAAGACTGGTGTCGCCCGTCGCAAGGGTCATCGTCAGCCGCTTTCCGTCATCAAGATCACGGCAATCGCCTGATTTCGGTAGCGTAAGAGCAATCAAAGCCTGAAAGGAACAGACAATGGCACATAAGAAGGGCGCATCCGCTTCCCGCAACGGTCGCGATTCGAGCGCGCAATACCTCGGCGTCAAGAAGTTCGGTGGCGAGGCTGTCGTCGCCGGCAACATCATCGTTCGTCAGCGTGGCACCAAGTTCCACGCCGGCGAGAACGTCGGAACCGGCAAGGATCACACCTTGTTCGCGCTGTCCGACGGCAATGTGAAGTTCGGCGTTCGCCGCGACCGCAAGGTCGTCGACGTGGTCTCTGAGTGAGACTTCAAGCCAACTAGATTTTTAAAAAGGTCGTACCCCAACGGGTGCGGCCTTTTTGTATGTATTGATGTGGCGATAGCGCTAGTAAAGTATCGGTCTGTGCTAGGTCGGCTAATAGATTCGATCTTATATATCGTAATACGATTATCCGTTCGTGTTCTGGAACGAGAAATGGTTTTTGCCCAAAACGATAATTTTCCGGCTCGTCGGTAGGGGTATGGGAAGATGAATACCCACCGGTAAGGTAAGGAAATATGACAGACTTTGTAGATAGAGTGACCGTCCATGTCAAGGGCGGGGACGGCGGCAATGGGTCCGCAGGCGTGAAGCGCGAAAAATACAAGCCCTTGGCCGGGCCGAACGGCGGCAATGGCGGGGATGGCGGTTCAGTCATCTTCGTGGCCGACGCCAATGCCAACAACTTGCTTGATTATCGTTTCGTCCCGCACCGCAAAGCCGAAAGCGGCACGATGGGCCTGGGCGACACCAAAGACGGCTCGAAAGGCGCCGACGTGGTGCTGCCGGTTCCGCCGGGAACCGTGATTTTCGAAGCCAAAGGTGCGCAGGGCAAGGCCAAGCACCCCGGTCGTGAGCTGGCTGATCTGCGTCATGCCGGTGACCGGTTCGTCGCCGCTGCGGGCGGCATGGGTGGTTTGGGCAACGCCGCGCTGGCCAACAAGACACGCCGTGCTCCCGGATTTGCGCTGCTTGGCGAACCGGGCGAGGAACGCGACGTGATCCTTGAACTTAAGTCCATCGCCGACGTGGCATTGGTCGGTTTCCCGTCGGCCGGCAAGTCGAGCCTGATTGCCGCGATGAGCGCCGCAAAGCCGAAAATCGCCGATTATCCGTTCACTACGCTTGTGCCGAACCTCGGCGTGGTGAAGCTTGAGGAATACCGCTATACCATTGCCGACGTGCCGGGGCTCATTCCTGGGGCTTCGGAAGGCAAGGGACTAGGCCTCGAGTTCCTGCGCCATATCGAACGCACCGAAATCATCGCCCACGTCATCGATTGCGCCACGTTGGAGCCGGATCGCGATCCGATTTCCGACTATCACGCGCTGGAAGACGAGTTGGCGAAGTACGCCGCGAAGCTCAAGCTGCCGCTCGGCGTCATCCCGATTCCCGAACGCCCGCGCGTCATTATCCTCAATAAGGCCGACGTGCCCGAAGCCAAGGAATTAGCCGAATTTGTGCGTCCCGAGTTCGTTAGTATGGGACTCAAGACCTTCATTGTCTCGACGGCCTCGCATGAGGGCCTGAAGGAACTCGGCTTCGCCTTGGGCAAGATGGTTACCGAACTGCGCGCGAAATTAGCTAAAGAAGAAGCCGATCGCGACGAGGAGCGCGTGGTCATTAAGCCGTTGGAGCAGCCGGCGCGTCGTCGCCGTCGTGCCGATGATGAACGTGGCACTTCGCTCGACTTCCATGTCGAGCGTGAAAGCAACCGTAGGGGAGCGGTGTGGTTCACCGTCACCGGTGCGAAGCCGGAGCGTTGGGTGCGTCAGACCAATTTCGACAACGACGAGGCCGTGGGCTATCTTGCCGACCGTCTGGCCGGTTTGGGTGTCGAGGACGAATTGCGTCGCCACGGCGCCAAGCCCGGTGATGAAGTGCGTATCGGCAAGGGCGAGAACATGGTCGCCTTCGATTGGGACCCGACCATCGCCGCCGGTGCGGAAATGCTGGATGGCGCCCAATTGGGTGCCCGCGGCAAGGATCTGCGTCTGGACGACGGAGCCGACGGCAACCGTGTCCGTCGTCGTACCAACGCCGAACGCCGTCGCCAGTATCACGAAATGATGGATGCCAAAACCGCTGTACGCGAGGCGATGCGTCAGGAACGCACGGCAGGTCACTGGGCTGATCCGAGCGTCGACGACGACCGTCATGACGAGCACGCGATTCTTGGCGGTCACGACGACGGCGAGGACGAAGAGTGATTGCAAGCAGTCGTCTGATTTCCTTGCAAGCGTCGTGTGCCATCTGCCTGTGCCGAGGAGGTTTTGACAGTCAAGGGCAGCTGAAGTCGTGAGGTTTGCGTACCGGATTCTGGCAGGGAAACGGCCACGCGGAGTCTGCCTTGCTCATGGCGTATCTTTGACGTTGGAATTCGGCGGTGGCCTGACCACTACAACGGGAGGCCGTCGCAATCAAGGGCAATATAGAACAAAACGAGGCGAACAACGCAGATGAGCAACAGTGAGACCGAATCCCAGGTGCGTCAGGACGTGGCATCCGCCCATACCGTCGTGGTAAAAGTCGGTTCCAGCTCATTGACCAAGCCTTCCGGCCATTTAGACACGGATAAAGTCGGCGCGCTGGTTGAGGTCTTGGCACAAGCAGCTAAAAACGGCACCCGCATGGTATTGGTATCATCCGGTGCTATCGCCGCCGGTTTTGGCCCGCTCGGTTTCGATGCGAGGCCGGCAGACGTTTCGACTCAACAGGCCGCGGCGTCGGTGGGTCAGGGCGTGCTGATGCAGCATTACGAGACCGGTTTCGCGCGTTATGGCGTGCGTGTCGGCCAGATTCTCTTGACCGCGGACGACACGATGCACGCTTCGCGCTATCGCAATGCCCAACGGACGTTGCGCAGGCTGCTTGACCTCGGCGTGGTCCCCATTGTCAATGAAAACGACGCGTTGGCCACCAACGAGATTCGCTTCGGTGACAACGACCACCTTTCCACTCTGGTGGCCAATCTGGTACGCGCCGATGCGCTGGTGCTCCTGACCGACGTCGACGGTCTTTACACCGCTCCACCCTCAAAACCAGGCGCTCGACGTGTCGGTTTTGTGCCAGATGTCGACGAAGTTCTGGATAAAATTTCAGTAGGCGGCAGTTCGTCGGGTGTCGGCAGCGGCGGCATGGTCACCAAGCTCGAGGCGGCGCGTATAGCAGTCACTTCCGGCATTCCCGTGGTGCTGACCAGCGCCGGTAACATTGCCGGAGCCCTGAACGGCGAGCCCACGGGCACGGCTTTCGCTCCATCGCAACACCGTGATTCCTCTCGCCGCCTGTGGATCGGTTTTGCCGCGAACCCTCGCGGAAGGCTGGTCGGCGACAAAGGTGCGATCAAGGCGGTGCTCGGCGGCAAGGCCAGTCTGTTGGCGGCCGGCGTGCTTGAGGTGCACGGCGAGTTTTGTGCCGGCGATCCCGTCTGGATCGACGACGAAGACGGTAACCACGTCGCCAAAGGCCTCTCGAGTTTCGATTCCGACGAGATTCCCCACACCCTCGGCCGCGACACATCCCAGCTCAAGCGTCTGCTTGGCGAGGAATACGCCCATCCGCTCGTCCACCGCGACAATCTGGTGCTGCTATAGACCAGAAACCAATTCCGCCAGCTGGCCGCCAGCCAATTATGCAAGAAACGTACCGCTGGGAGTATGCCAGTGGCTTGAATCTTGCATGGCGTGTTAGCTGTGCAAGAAATGTACCGCTGAGTGTGTGTCAGTGGCTTGAATCTTGCATGGCGTGTTAGCTGTGCAAGAAATGTACCGCTGAGTGTGTGTCAGTGGCTTGAATCTTGCATGGCGTGTTAGCTGTGCAAGAAATGTACCGCTGAGTGTGTGTCAGTGGCTTAAGTCTTGCATGGCGTGATGATGGTGCAAGAAATGTAGCGTTGGGATGGCGTCAGTGACCCATTCCTTGCACAATTATTGGCCCGGCGATGTTGCGCATTCCGTTATATGCCCATCTGCCTTGCCAATTCGTCACTGCGGTCTAATCTTAAGTTGGTAATTGCCAGCAAGATGCGGGAGACGAAAATGGCAGAGTGGCAGACGTTGAGTGATCGTGTGAATTCCGTGGCGCCGAGCGCCACCCTGGCCGTGGATTCCAAGGCGAAGGCGATGAAAGCCGCGGGCGTCAATGTCATCAGTTACGGCGCCGGCGAACCCAATTTCCCGACTCCTGATTACATCGTCGAGGCGGCGGCCACGGCGTGTCGCGATCCGAAAAACCACCGTTACACCCCGACGCCAGGGCTGCCGAAGCTTCGCCGGGCCATCGCCGAAAAAACGTTGCGCGACTCCGGCTACGAGATTTCGCCGGATCAGGTCGTGGTGACCAACGGCGGTAAGCAGGCCGTGTACGAAGCGCTTCAGGTCATTGTCAATCCCGGTGACGAAGTCATTATTCCCGCCCCCTACTGGACCACCTATCCCGAGGCCGTTCGACTTGCCGGTGGCAAGCCCGTCATCGTTTTCAGCGGTGCAGAGAATGGCTTCGAGCCGACCGTCGAAGCGTTTGAGGCCGCGCGCACGCCACGCACCAAAGCCATCTTCATCAACACTCCCTCGAATCCGACCGGAGCGGTTTTCAGCGAAGAAACGTTGCGTGCCGTAGGGCTGTGGGCCTTGGAACATCACGTATGGATCCTGAGCGACGAAATCTACGAACATCTTACGTATGACGGCGAGAAGACCGCATACATCGGTGCCGTCGTGCCGGAAGTGCGCGACCAGCTCATCGTCCTGAACGGCGTGGCCAAGACCTACGCCATGACCGGTTGGCGCGTCGGCTGGCTTATCGGCTCCGTGCCGGTGGCCAAGGCCGCCGCCAAACTGCAGGGCCATATGACCTCCAACGTTGCCGACGTGTGCCAGCAGGCCGCGTACACGGCGGTTTCCGGCTCGCTCGACGCGGTGGCGATGATGCGCAAGTCGTTCGACAAGCGCCGCAAAGCCATCGTCGCCGGCCTCAACGCGGTAAACGGCGTCACCTGCCGTGCCGCTAAAGGTGCGTTCTATGCTTTCGCCGATGTCACCGCCTTGCTGAACCGTCCAATCGGCAACGCCGGAAAGACGGCCAAAAATTCCTCTGAACTGGCCGCGTTGTTGCTCGATGAAGGTCATGTTGCCGCAGTGCCTGGAGAAGCATTCGGCGCGCCCGGTTTCCTGCGTTTCTCGTACGCACTCGCCGACGATGATCTGGTCGAAGGCATGCGTCGTTTCAAGCAATGGGTCGGCTGAAACCATAGGCTGGGGCAAAGCGAGAGAAGCGGAAAATCTGAGCTTTTAGTCTGTTGGCGTCCCCGCCGATTACCCTATCGCGGTTTGTGCAGCCTCCTCTTCCGGATGTTTCGGTGTAAGATTTGTTGTTTTTTGGGAGTCTTGGTGCACCAAGTGGCTCGTTTTTGTGGGATTTGGTGGTGATTCTTCTGTTTTTGGGGGTCTTGGTGCGCCAAGTGGCTTGTTTTTGTAAGAATTGGTAGTGATTCTTTCATTTTTGGGTCGCTTGGTGCACCAAGACCCCCGATTTTGGCGGATTTGATCATGAAGTTTCCGGCAACTATGACAAACAATAATTGAGCAGCCTCTATCTACTTAAGGTACCGTCGGCTTCACCGCGACACGTGGAGTGGACGAAACCACGAAAAGAGGCTAAACTATTTCCTCGGCGGTTTATGTCGCATGGTCTCGTGCTTCGAGTATCGTGGACAGAGTTCACCTAGGGAAGTGGCGCAATTGGTAGCGCAACGGTCTCCAAAACCGTAGGTTGTGGGTTCGAGTCCCGCCTTCCCTGCCAAGTAATCACAAGCCAAACGAAGGACGGATATGGCGAAGGCACACGAGTCTGAAGAGAGCGTCAAGCCGAATATTTTCATGCGTATCGGCTTGTTTATTAAGCAGGTTATCGACGAGTTGCGTAAGGTCGTCACCCCGAGCGCCAAGGAACTAGCCGGTTGGTCCGTTGCGGTGTTTCTTTTTGTGGTCATTCTGATGGCGCTTGTTTCGGGTATGGACTTCGGCCTTGGCAAGCTGACTCTTTGGATCTTCGGCTGAGCATAAACGATTTTAAAGGTGACTAACAGTATGGATAATGAAGTAAATCTCGAGGGCTTGGACTCGTTGCCCGATTTGCCGGATGATGATCAGACCGGAACTGCGGCTTCCAGTGCCGATAATGCGGCTGTTGATGCCGTTGCGGGTATCGAGAACGCAGGTACGTCAAATAAGGCTTCCGATGATTCTGCGAATACTGCTTCCGCTGAGGATTCTCAGGTGGCTGAAAATACAGACAAAAGCGCCGCTGACTCGGCTGATGCCAATACCGGCGCAACCGCCGATGATGCTGCAGAAAACGTCGAAGATGCTGGTGCCAAGGCCGTGGAGGAATTTTCCAAGAGTCTGCGTGGTCTGGACGGTAAGTGGTATGTGCTCCATACTTATTCCGGCTACGAAAAGCGCGTGAAGGCCAACGTCGAATCCCGTATTCAGAGCTACGGCCTCGAAGACCAGATCTTCCAAATCGAAGTGCCGATGGAAGAGGTCGAAAAGCATACCGATAAGGGCAAGAAGGTTGTCACCCGTGTGCGTGTGCCAGGCTATGTGCTCATTCGTATGTGGCCTGACGAGAACGCTCGCCGTATCGTCCGTGAGACGGAAGGTGTCACCGGTTTCGTAGGTCCCACCAAGGAGCCGGCACCGCTGAGCCGCAAGGAAGTCGTCAAGATGATGGCTCCGATGATTGCTTCCCAGGCATTGAAGGAAGCGGGTGACAAGCCTGCCGCAGCCAAGAAGCGCACTGTCGAGGTATCGTACAAGGTCGGTGATCAGGTCACCGTCATCGACGGCCCATTCGCCACGATGGCCGGCGCGGTTTCCGACGTCGAGCCCACCACGCAGAAGCTCACCGTCCTGGTCTCCATCTTTGGCCGCGATACACCGGTCGAGCTTGGTTTCAGCCAGGTCGAAAAGATCGTCTGATTTCGTTTCGTTTGGTTCTTTAATAACGGTGCCGCAGTCCCCAAGGTCTGCGGCACCGTTCGTATCAGTGTCATTGTTGCTGATTTGAGCGATAATGATTGCCGAATGAGCACTATTATTGTCGTGCTTACTTGGAATAATAGAAAGGCTTGTGTCTGGAGGGGAGACCCGCTAGCACAGCACAGCAATATCAGTTGCGGGAGGAGACCCGTGACACTTGATATACCAACGGTTTATGGGTGGTTCAGTTGGTTGCTTATCGCAAGATGACAATGAACGGAAACGACTGAAACCTGATATATCGCAAGGTGTCGTGGGCGACCGTCATTACCGCACGGACAATGAAAAGGAGCCATTTCTATGGCTAAGAAAAAGGTCACTGCGCTGATCAAGCTGCAGATCGAGGCCGGCAAGGCCAATCCTGCCCCGCCGCTCGGTCCTGCCCTCGGTTCGCACGGCGTCAACATCATGGACTTCTGCAAGTCCTACAACGAAGCGACGAAAGACAAGATGGGACAGGTCATCCCTGTCGAAATCACTGTCTATGAAGATCGCTCGTTCGATTACATCCTTAAGACCCCGCCGGCCGCAGCGCTTCTGCTCAAGGCCGCAGGTATCAAGAAGGGCACCGACAACCCGCTGACTCACAAGGTCGGTTCCGTCACCTCGGCTCAGGTCCGTGAGATCGCCGAGACCAAGATGGCCGATCTGTCCGCTCGCGACGTCGAGGCCGGAATGAAGATCATCGCGGGCACCGCCCGTTCGATGGGCATCACGGTCGAAGGCTGAGGGAGGAACACAGATGGCTAACAAGCATTCCAAGAAATATCGTGAATCGGCCGAGAAGGTCGACGGCAGCAATCTGTACACCGCTTCCGAAGCTATCGCTCTGCTGAAGAGCATGCCCGAGCGCGGTTTCGATGAGACCATCGAAGCCACCTACCGCCTGGGTGTCGACCCGCGCAAGGCGGACCAGCTGGTCCGTGGCGTGGTCAACCTGCCCAACGGCACCGGCAAGACCGCTACGGTCCTCGTGTTCGCACGTGGTCCAAAGGCCACCGAGGCTGCCGAAGCCGGAGCCGACATGGTCGGTGACGACGACATGGTCGCCAAGGTGCAGGGCGGCTTCCTCGACTTCGATGCCGTGGTCGCCACTCCCGACATGATGGGCAAGGTCGGCCGTTTGGGCCGTGTGCTCGGCCCCCGTGGCCTCATGCCGAACCCGAAGACCGGCACCGTGACCATGGATGTGGCCAAGGCTGTCAAGGATATCAAGGGCGGCAAGATCGAGTTCCGCGTCGACAAGAACGGCAACCTGTCGTTCATCATCGGCAAGAAGTCGTTCGATCAGAAGGCTCTGGAAGAGAACTTCCAGGCCGTGGCCGCGGAGATCAAGCGTCTGCGTCCTTCCACCGTGAAGGGCCGCTACATCTCCAAGGCGACGCTCACCTCGACGATGGGCCCCGGCGTTCCGCTGGACCTCGCCCCGCTCGTCTGAAGTGCGTGAAGCGTCTAAAGCGTAGTTAATCGATAAGTTGCCCGGTACCCCAAAGAGGTGCCGGGCAACTTTGATTTTGTCCAAAACAATGTTGTGAAGTGTCTACTCCTGCCGCGCCCAATCACGGCCTTAAGCAGCGTATTCCGTCTTATCACCCGTGGGCAAGATCAGAGGTTCCGAACTACCCATGGCTGGGCATTGCTCGGAACCTTGATGGTTACTTGTATATGTGTATCAGCTACATTGCGCCGGAAATGGAAAACGCGCGATCAGGCATCTATTTCTACGCAATGCCCACAGTCTCTTCCACCTTCTGTGCCACGCGTTGTGCGGAAAGTCCATAGCGGTCCAGCAGGAAATCGTTGGGCCCGCATTGCGTCCATTCGTCATTGAGACCGATGCGGACTACCTGAGGGGCCATGGCGTCTGCCGTTGCCGAACCGTGCACGCCGGGCTGTGCGCTCCGCGGCCGGCCGGCGACGATTTCGCTGACGAGTCCGCCGATTCCACCATAGATGGAATGTTCCTCGACAGTGAAAACGTAGCGTGCGTCGCCGATGGCTTCCAGAATCGCGGTTTCGTCCAGAGGCTTGATTGAAGGCAGATGGATGACGGTGGTCTGCAATCCAGCGGACGCGAGCAGATCTGCGCTTTCCAGCGTACGAATACTTTGCGCACCCGTCGAGATCAGGACTACAGAGCCGTAAGTGGATGTTGAATCGCTGTTTATGCTTGTCTTTGAACTGGCCATATCGGAGGCTTTACGCAGCACCTTTGGCTGTCCAATGGCGAAACCATCGTCATTGCCGGCTTCGGGCAAATCCCCGGCATCGTCGCGTGAAAGACGCAGATAGACCGGCATGTCATAGCCGGTGGCCCACCGCACGGCTGCCTTCGTTTCCTCCGCATCGGCGGGGCTGAGCACGGTCATATTCGGCATTGCCCGCATAATCGCGATATCTTCCACGTCTTCGTGCGTCTTTCCCGACGATCCATTGAGCAGCCCGGAATAGGCTCCGCCGAATTTTACGTTCATATGGGTCTGGGAAACCAGCATACGGATTTGATCGAGCGAACGCTGGGTGAAGAACACGCCGAATGAGGAAAGCCAAGGAATGAATCCCAGACTTGCCAGACCAGCTGCCATCCCCACGGCATTTTGCTCGGCTATGCCGGCTTGTATAAAGCGTTGCGGATAGGCTGATTCGAACAGTGTCGCCTTGGTCGATGGCGCGAGGTCGGCGTCGACCACCGTCAGCTTGTCGTTGTCTCGCCCCAGTTCGACCAGAGTCTCACCCCAGGCCTGTCTCATAGAAGTCATGATTGTTCTCCTTCTCGCGTCGATATTGCGGATTTGTCTTCTTCACCCTGCTTGAGTTCATCCCGTGCTATGGCCAGTTGTTCGGGCGTGGCGACTCCGTTGTGCCACTTATAGGTTCCCGAAGTGAAACTCACGCCGGCGCCTTTGGTGGTTTTGGCGAGGATGATCGAAGGTTTCCCGCTTCCGCGGTTCGCCATGGCCTTGTCGAAACCGCCGAGGATGCTCGTAAAATCGTTACCGTCGATTTCGATGACATTCCAACCGAAGCCGTGGAACACGCTGGGCAGGTCGACATGCCCAAGCGGTTCCCCTCGGTCGAAGCGATCATTAGGCCCGGCTTCCCATCCATAAAGTTCGAGGCCGTTTAAATCGATGATGGCGGTGAGATTGTCAAGCTTGAAGCGCGGAGCGCTCAGTATCGCTTCCCAGACCATTCCCTCCTGGCATTCTCCGTCACCGAGCATGACCCAGGTGTGGAAACTCTTGCCAAGTTTTTTGGCTCCGAGCGCCATACCGATTCCTACCGAAAGCCCCTGTCCGAGAGATCCGCTGGATATATCGATACCAGGGGTTTTGAGCATGTCCGGGTGCCCTTGGAGTCTGGAATCACCATGGTCGAAGGTCTTGAGCTCCTCGATCGGGAAATATCCGCGCATGGCCAGCACGGAATAAAGTCCGATGGCGTTGTGCCCCTTGGAGAGGATGAACCTGTCACGATGCGGATCGTCAGGGTGTTCGGGGTCGATGTTCAACTGGCGGAAATAGAGGGCGACGAACATGTCCATCGCCGAAAGCGGTCCGCCGATGTGCCCGGCTTTCGAGGCCGCGACGGTGCTCATCACCAGCCATCTGCCTTTGCGCGATAGCGCTTTGAGGGTTTCGATGTCGACAGGTTCACTCGGAGATTGCGTTGTCGATTTTTTGTTTGTTGTGTTGTGGGTATTCATGATTCTGTCTTTGCCGGATCGTGGTTTGTGAAATTTGTATTAAAGGGATAAACGAAAAACGCCGGCTCCCGAATCGAGAACCGGCGTTTCCGATACGTATTGGAACGTCATGGGCTTTTATATGCGATGCACGTTGCCAGAGTCAGATTTAGAGATACAGCTTCTGCTTGGTGTCCCTGGTTTCCAGATACTGCTCGTTCGCTTTCTGTGAGGACTCGAGGTGTGCCACTTCCGGGGTTTCGACGTCCCACCAGGCATCGGCGGAATTGTCGCGCATCACCTCATCCACCTTGACACACACGGCAGTGATCTCATCGGAGTCGACGGCTTTCTTCAGGTCCTCGCGCAGCTCGTCGGCGTTCTTGGCCGTATACGCCGTAACGCCATAGCCTTCAAGGATCTTGGCGAAGTCGATCTGGAGCGGCTTGTTGTGGTCCTCAAGTCCGTCGGCGCCCTTCACACAGAATTTCGTCTCAAAGCCCTGCGAGCCGATCTGATGGGACAGAGAATCGATCGAGCCGAAACCATTGTTGTCGACGACGATGAGAATGATCTTCTTGTGCTCCTGGATAGCGGTCAGTACGTCCTGATGGTACATGAGGAACGAGCCGTCGCCGATGAAGGTGAAGATCTCGCGGCTTGGATCGGCGATTTTCATGCCCAGGCTTGCCGGAATCTCGTAGCCCATGCAGGAGTAGCCGTATTCCACCGAATAGCCGAGCGGTGAACCCGGCTTCCAGAGCTTGTGCAGATCGCCTGGCATCGAACCTGCCGCATTGACCACCACGTCCTGCGGCCCAGCGAACTCGTTGACGATACCGATGACCTCTTTTTGCCCCAAGGCCTCGACGCCATCGACATGCTGGATCTGGTGGTCGATTTCGGCTCTGGTTTCGTTGGCAGTTTTGACGACCTCGCGGTAGTAGTCCTCCGGTACGCGCCAGCCCTCAAGCGCCTTGTCCAGTGCCGTGATGGATTCCCGTGCGTCTCCGAGCACCGGGGTTGCCGCTTCCTTGTAGACGTCGAATGCCGCCACGTTGAGGTTGACGAATTTGACATCCGGATTCTGGAACATCGTGTTCGAAGCCGAGGTGAAGTCGGTGTAGCGGGTGCCGATACCGATGATGACATCGGCGTCGTGTGCCAGCCCGTTGGCGAACCGCAGTCCGATCGAGCCCATCGGCCCGACGTTGAGTTCGTGCTCATATGCCACGGCTCCCTTGGCCGCCTGCGTGGAGCTGACTGGGATGCCGGTGTGCTCGATGAAAGTGGTGAGCTCTTTGCACGCGTCGGAATAGACGGTTCCGCCACCGGCGATGATCAGCGGTCGCTTGGAATTGCGGATGATTTCCGCGGCTTCCTTCAATGAATCCTCATCGGCACGTGTGCGCGGAATGCGCCATACCCTTTCACGGAAGAACGAGGTCGGGTAATCGTAGGCCTCACCCTGCACGTCCTGGGGAAGGGCAAGGGTGACGGCACCGGTTCTCGCCGGGTCGATCAGCGTGGCCATTGCGGTCATCAACGCGATGGGCAGCTGCTCCGGACGGTTGATCCGATCCCAGTACCTGCTGATCGGCCTCAGGGTGTCATTGGTCGTGATGTCATAGGATTGCACGTTTTCGATTTGCTGCAGCACCGAGCCGCTGCGACGGGTCGCGAAGGAATCGCTGGGGAGCAGCAACAGTGGCAGATGGTTGACGGTTGCGGTTCCGGCCGCGGTCACGAGATTCGCGGCACCTGGCCCGATGGAGGTGGTCACGGCCATGCAGCCAAGGCGGTTCTTCATTCTTGCGTAACCGACGGCGATATGGGCCATGCCCTGTTCGTTGCGGCCTTGGATGAAGGGGATACGTTCTTTCTCTTCGAGTAAGGCCTGCCCCAAACCACCGACATTGCCATGGCCGAGAATTCCCAGAACGCCTCCGAAGAATGGTTGTGTCTTTCCGTCGCGTTCGACTTTCTGTGCCTCCATAAACCTTGCGATTGCTTGGCCTACGGTGAGTCTGATTGTCTTTGCCATCTTGAAACTACCTCGTTTCGTATCGTTTGTAATTCACATCATTAGTGAACTGCGGCCTCGGTTGGCACCGTTGTCGCGGCCTACCGCTCAATCTCGTTGGAGTGGACGGAAATATACGGTTCACGTCAATTTGATTGGCTTATTAATAAAATACCATATATTGGACATAATGTCTAGAATATAGTAGATTTAATAGTGAAAATTTTAGTATTATTTAGCTGAAGCCCATCTTTGGCTACAGCTTACAAAGGAGCAACAATGGCTTGGAAATATGATGTAAACACCATTCTTCCTAAGAATGGCGCCACTTTGTTCATCGATGGCCAGTGGCGCGAAGCAGCCAATAAAACTACTTTTGAAGTGGACAATCCATCCGATGGAGGATATCTGTTCGATGTCTCCGACGGCAACGGAGAAGATGCCAAATCGGCTCTTGATGCCGCAAGCGCCGCACAGGAGGGCTGGGCCGAATCCAGTCCTGTCGAGCGGCGTGACCTGTTGGAACGGGCTTATGAAGCAGTGATGGATAATAAGGAAAAGTTCGCCGAACTGATGACCCGTGAAATGGGCAAAAGCTACAAAGAATCGCTCGGCGAAGTCAATTATGGTGCAGGCTTCCTCAAATGGTTCGCCGAGGAGGCGATGCGGGAATACGGTCGCACCTTCCATCTGCCGGATGGCCGCAAAGGCCTGGTCACCCACGATCCCGTTGGGCCTTGCTATCTGGTGACCCCGTGGAACTTCCCTCTGGCGATGGGTACCAGAAAGATCGGTCCTGCGCTTGCTGCCGGTGACACCATGATCGTCAAGCCCGCCGGGCTTACGCCTCTGACCACTTTGGCGCTGGTCGAGGTGTTGCGTCAGGCCGGCGTGCCCAAGGGTGTGGTCAATGTTGTCACGACCGTGCACTCCTCAGAGATTTCGGATGTGCTGCTTGCAGACAGGCGTCTGCGCAAGATCAGCTTCACCGGTTCCACGCCAGTGGGTGTCAAACTCATGCAGCAGGCTGCGCCCAACGTGCTTCGTACTTCCATGGAGCTCGGTGGCAACGCCCCGTTCCTTGTTTTCGACGACGCCGACATCGACAAGGCCGTCGATGGGGTCATGATGGCGAAATTCCGTAATTACGGTGAGGCATGCACCTCGGCCAACCGCATCCTGGTGCAGGAAAGTGTGGCCGATGAATTCGTGGCCAAGCTCAAGGAGCGTGTGGATAAGATGGTGGTCGGCGACGGCATGGACGAAAAGACGGACATCGGCCCGCTGGTCAATGCCAAGGCTGCTGATCGCATGGAACATATCGTCAACGATGCCATTGAACATGGCGCGACGCTGGTGAGTGGCGGTCATCGTGACCCGCATGGGCCTTGCTTCTTCGAACCCACGGTTCTCGACAACGTCCCGCGTGACGCGGAGGTCTTCGTTGACGAGATCTTCGGCCCGGTTCTGCCGATCAGTCGTTTCGAGACCGATGAGGAGGGTATGGATGCCGCCAACGACACGGTCTATGGTCTTGCCGCCTATGCCTACACCACTTCGTTGCGCCGCAGCGAATGGGTGCAGAAGCATGACGAATCCGGTGTGCTGGCCATTAATTCGGGAGTGCTTTCGGATGCGAGCGTGCCCTTCGGCGGCGTCAAACAGTCGGGCGTAGGCCGTGAGGGTGGTGCCGAGGGCATCTTCGAATACATGACCACGAAGTATACGTTGATAATCCCGTAAAAAAGACAATCTGTCCATTAAACGTAATTATTGTCACTGTTTGACTTCTTTATAGCCTACTCTATTTCATTTTCCTCGACGATGAAGTAGAGTAGGCTATATCTTATAAGAAAGAGAGTCATTCATGACCGAGGATTCAACGGCCGTTTCAAGCAAAGGTGTGGGGACGCTGGTAAAGGTCAAAGCCGTTCTCGACGCTTTGCGTGATTTCGGTCCGTGCAACATCAAAACCATCAGTGAGTCTGTCGGCGAACCTGCCAGCTCAACGTATCGTTTGCTCAACAACCTCATCAAGCTTGGTTGGGTCGACAAGGGGGCCAAGCGTGGCGAGTACCGTCTTGGCATTGGCGTGATTCGCATCGGTGGTCAGATCGAAAGCCGTCTCGATATCCAGAACATCGCACACCGTTGCTTCAAGAGTGAACCTCAAAGCAACGGAACGTGGAGCCTGTTCGTCCGCCAAGGGCTGCGGTCGGTATGCGTGCAGATGGGGTTCACAGGAGTGAGCCTTCTGCGTTCGCCTGCCGTCGGGTATTCTTTGCCGATAGGCCTGGGCGCGCCTTGTGATGCCATGCTGGCGTTTATGGACGAGACGCGTTTCGAAACCCTTATCGAGCATTATCGCTATGAAGCCGATGCCGGCGGATTGCTTGCCACCTTCCGGGAGCGCTCTGTGGCGATGGCTGCCGAGGTTCGCGCACGTGGATATTCCTATGATGTCGATGTGACCGTTCCGGGTGTGTTGACCATCGGAGCCCCGGTATTCGATCATAATGGAGAATTGCGGGCATCGGTGTGTTTCAGCGGTTTGCGCCGTGATGAGGAAAAGCATATAGGTACCAAAGACGGGCCGACAGATGCCATCGAGGCGCTTTTGCGCGTCGCGTCGCGTATCTCGCAAGGATTGGGATACACACCCCATGAAGGTCAGGAGTGAGCATGGCGGAGATTGAAAACGAGAAAGAACCCAATGGTGTCCTGTTCAAAGCAGGCAAGGTCGTCGAGGCTCTGGCGGACGACAATGGCATGGGGCCGGCGGAAATTGCCGACGTCTGCGATATTCCGCGTTCTTCAGTGTATCGCATACTTGATGGTCTTACCGATGTCGGATTGGTCGAGTCCAACTCAGGTGTATCGTATTCGCTTTCTCTGGATTGGCTGCGTTTTGCCGATGCTGCGCGTAATTCGCTGACCGAATGGTCGAACGCCACCGATCTGTTGCATGAATGTACGGGCAATGTCGGTCTGACCTCGTTCCTGACGATGGTCAGCGGATATGAGACGGTTTGTGTGCAGTGGGCCAAGGGGCCTGGCAATGACGCGCTGATTCTGCGCCCCGGTGGCACGTTGCCGTTTTTCGGCGGTGCTGCAGGACGGGTGTGTCTGGCATACAGTTCCGAAGAGATCGGCGATGCGTATCTGCGCAATGCTCCATTCGAAGGTTATAACGAAAACTCATTGGTCACGGCTTCCGCTTTGCGCCGCGATATGAGAGAAACCCTTGCGAGGGGTTACGCCATTTCGGATGAAGACGTGACCATTGGTGTCGGCTCGATCGGCGTGCCGATTTTCGGCTCTGATGGCAAGACGGTGGTAGGGGCGTTGTCGACCGGAGGTTTCGTCGATGTCGTGCTGCCGCGTGGCGAGGAACTCGCACAGACGCTCTTTGACTATGTCGGTCGTCTCGGAGAATTTAAGGCCTAAATAAGCCGATAACCATGCTTTTGATGTCATACGCCGATTGATGGAATGAACAGATGACAACATGCCGTTGGCCGGACCTACGTAGCGCAGGCCCGGCCAACGGCATATTATTTTATTTTTGATATACGCTGTTACGCCTCTTCAGAATCCTTCTTCTCGGAGGAATGATAGCGCTTGTTGACGATGCCCATCACCACGCCCACGACGCACAGGATCAGAGCGATTACGGCCACGATACCCAGGCTGCTCTGTACCGCCTGGTTGCCGGTGGCGCTCATCTTGCCAATGATTCCCGGGATGGTCAGGGAGCCGATCATGCCGAAGAAGAAGTCCGCGGCGAAAATCGAACCATAGTAGCTGGGGTCGAATTTCGCGTCCGTGACGCCGAGGATGGTCGGATAGATCGGTGCGAAGACCAGGCCCGCGATGAAGACCATGGTCGCGGCCACTCCGACGGTGCTGTTGACCACCATCACGCCAATGGCAATGGCCGCGATAAGCGCCGCTCCCGCGATGACTTTGGAGCCGATGGCCGTCAGGCCCTTGATGGCAGAGCTGGCGAATCGGCCAATCATCATGGCCACGCCGAACAGGCTGAGTACCAGAGCTGCGTTGGACACGGCGTTGGCATTGCCGGCGTTCTTGAATGCCTGTGTCATGTACGGCTTGATCCAGGTGGACATGCTGGACTCCAAAGCCTCATAGCAGAACAACGCCGCAGCCGCGATGATGACAGGTCCTTGCGTAATGACCTTGAGCGCCTTCTTCAGCGAGAATCCGGAGGAGGCGGCGGGGAACTTCGAGACCGCGGAAATAACGAGGAAGCAGGCGAAGACCACGGCCAGCACGAGCACCGAGGCGCGGTAGTTGCCGCCGAACATGTGCACCAGCGGGAAGAGCAGCGGGGTGAGCACGTAACCCAGGCCGAAGAAGCCGTTGCCGAAGTTGCTCGCACGGGCCGGTTCTTTGCCTTCGAAAAGCACCACCGGCAACAGTGTATTGCCTGAAGTGTTCAGGCACATCATCCCGATGCCCAGGAACGCGCATGCCACAAGCGCCAGGCCGTAGGAGTTCGCAACGGCAAGAAGAATGAGACCCAGCGTATCTGCGGCGAACCCGGTTATAAATACCGGCTTATATCCGAATCTATCGACCAACGGGCCGGCCAGCATCACTGCCACCAATCCCGCGAGATAGAAGGCCGTCACCAGCGTTCCCAGCTTTCCGTTGTTGATGCCGAGCCCGGCCTTGAGCTCCTCCGATACCGATCCCAAAAGAATTGAGGCCACGCCTACCGCGAATGTCGCCATGATGGCGACGGCCGAGGCCTTTCTCGATGTGGATTTTGTCAGGGATGTCATCTTGATCTCCTTTGTTGAAGTGTCGGTAGGAACCGGTCCGGTACCTGAAGACGCACGGCGATGGCCTTACAGCCGTCATGCGTTTTCGAGATGCTTTCCATGTGCCACCGCGATTTCTTCTTCGAAATATTGATGTTCGGTTATGTGTCATTGGCTATGGTGGCCAACGTGGGTCTGTTCGGACCGTTGGTATGCGCATTGGTATACGCATGAATTCATCTATAGTATTATCATATTTTGGTATCTATGTCCATTTAACGGAGATTTATTTTCATAAAAAAGGAAAATCTGGTTATCTATCGTTTAATAGTGGACATGTTGACAATTATAAGAACGTCGCTACAGTTACAGATAAGGCCATAGCGTGGGCGGCGGATGATGGTGTCCGTCATCCGACGGTGGCTGCAGGCAAGACGATATGGAAAGGTGACATTATGGCTCAGTGGATTTACCCGAACGGAAGCGCCGGGCAAGGGGACTGGGAAGTCTCTCTGGGGGGTAGCGATTCCCCCGAAGTAAAAGGCTGGCAATATACGGGCATTCGCGTGGCTTCCACGGTGGCTGGTCAGGTGCTGCGGCTGCCGGCTGCGGATGAGGAACGGATTGTGGTGCCGCTTTGCGGGGCGTTCGATGTGCGCTCGCCGCGCGGAAGCTATCATCTTCGTGGCCGTAAGGATGTCTTCAGTGCCGCCACGGATACCGTGTATATAGGTGCCGGCAGTGAGATCGAGATATTCTCGCCGAATGTCGGTCGTGTCGCTGTGGCCAGCGCTCCAGCGACGAAAGCATTCCCTGACCGGTTGGTGAAGGCGCAGGACGATGATATCGCGCTTCGCGGAAACGGTCCGATTTCCAGGGAAGCCCGCAATTTCGGTATGCGGCAGAACATCGAGGCCGAGCGCATCCAGGTCTGTGAGGTCATCACCCCATCTGGTTCATGGTCAAGCTACCCGGTGCACAAGCATGATGTCGAAACGCCGGGCGAGACGAAACTCGAGGAGATCTATTACTTCGATATGCAGCCTTTGCCTGGAGCTCCAAAAGAAGCCGACCCCATCGCCTATCAAGGCGCGTCGTCCTCGGACGACCGTCCGCTGGACATCATGACTGAAGTTCGTCCGGGCGACACCGTGTTGATTCCTTACGGTTGGCATGGCCCTTCCATTGCCGCTCCTGGCTATGACCTTTATTATCTCAACGTCATGGGTGGCCCAGGCGAACGGGATTGGCGGGTCTCTGTCGCGCCTTCGCAGAATTGGGTATACGAGGCGTTGAAAGATGTGCCGAGGAACCCGCGTCTTCCGTTCGAAAGCTGAAGTCGGCTCTTGTTCTCAATGATTGATGTGAGTGTCTAAATTGAGATATTTGCATTAAAATATGGGATTATTGTTGTCGTAATTCAGATAAATAGAAGAAATATTTTAAAATAACAGAAAAAATGTCCAGAAAATGAGAGTTTTAAGTTGATTATTTGGATAAAACAGTTAGGATGAAAGCATGACTCAACAAACATCAAAGAAGATTCTAAATATAGCGGTCATCGCCGGCGACGGCATCGGCAAGGAAGTCACTCCCGAAGCCCAGGCCGTTCTCGACAAAGCCGCACAGGGCGATGTCTCCTTCAACTACACCGATTATGACCTCGGCGCGGAGCGCTATCTGCGTGATGGCACGTTGCTCACCGACGAGGATCTCGCCTCCATCGGAGAAAAAGACGCGATCCTGCTCGGTGCCGTCGGCGACCCTCGTGTCACTTCCGGTATCCTTGAGCGCGGTCTCTTAATCAAACTGCGCTTCGCCTTTGATCAGGGCGTGAACCTTCGTCCTTCCAAGCTCTATCCCGGCGTGTCTTCTCCGTTGAAGAATCCGGGCGACATCGATTTCGCCGTTGTCCGTGAGGGGACCGAGGGACTGTATTCCGGAATGGGCGGCATCATCCGTCGCGGGACCGATCAAGCCATCGCCACCGAAATCTCGATGAACACCGAGTTCGGTGTGGAACGCGCCGTACGCTACGCGTTTGAGCTTGCCCGCAAGCGTGACGGCAAGAAGAACGTCACCATGGTCAACAAGACCAATGTGCTCGTGCACGCTGGGGCCTTGTGGCTTGACGTGATGGAAAAGGTGGCCAAGGACTATCCTGACGTCACTTGGGATTATCTGCACGCCGACGCCTGCACCATCTTCATGGCTACGAATCCCTCGCGTTTCGACGTTATCGTCACCGACAATCTCTTCGGCGACGTGCTGACCGACCTCGCAGGTGCGGTGGTCGGGGGAATCGGCTATTCGGCTTCCGCAAATATCAACGTCGCCAATGAGCATCCCTCGATGTTCGAACCGATTCACGGTTCAGCGCCTGACATCGCCGGTAAGAGCATCGCCAATCCGACTGCCGCCATTGTTTCCGTGGCGATGTTGCTCGAACACTTCGGTTATGACGCGGCCGCGAATCGTATTCATCGCGCTGTAGAGGCTGACATCGCCGAAAACGCGTCCAAGAAACGTTCGACCCATCAGATCGGCCAGGACATTCTGAACCGATTGTAAATATAGCTGTGCCGCCGTGGTTATGGCGGTCTTCCTTGTGCGACGTGCCAATCCGTCACACAAGGAACTCCCTTCCTGCGAGGTTGCCGGGACGGGAATGATCTTAAAAATTCACCAGCAAAGGAGTTGATGAGAATGAAAATAGCATTGGACCCAACGCCGTTCTATTTCGACGTGAAGCTGCTCGATTTGCCCCAGGCCGTCGCGGACGCGGGCTATCACTATATGCAGCTGGCGCCGCACGACGATTTCCTGCCGTTCTACACCCATCCGAAGGCCGACGACGAATTGGTCGACGATTTGAAGAAGGCTTGCAAGAACGCCGGAGTCGAACTCGTTTCGCTGCTGCCCGTCTACCGGACCAGCTGGCCTGACGAGCGCGAGCGCGTTTGGGCAGTGCGCAATTGGAAGCGTGCCATCGAGATTGCCGCGCGTCTTGGCGTACGGACGATCAACAGTGAATTCAGCGGTATCCCGGAGCGCTATGAGGAGTCGGAGGCCGGATTCTACGCCACCATGGAAGAGATTCTGCCGATACTCGAACGTGAAGGCATCGCCCTGAACTTCGACGCGCATCCTTATGATTTCGTCGAGAACCGCATCGCCGCAGACCGTGTTATTCGCGGGCTCAATTCACCTCTTGTCGGTTCGGTTTACGTGGCTTGCCATACGTTCCATTACGGCAATGTCCTGCACGAGGCCGCGGCCGAGGAAGGCGACAAGCTCAGGAGCGTCTACATCTCCGACAGCTATGACCACACCCGTTCGCATAACCTGCGCTATATCGCCAATCCTCCGGGGACGAACGCCCGCGTTCACCAGCACCTGAAGGTCGGTGATGGGGACGTCGATTTCAAGGATCTATTCGCCACCCTCAAGGCCAATGGTTTCCTCGATCGCGAGGATTCAATCATCTGCTCCAACGTCTTTGCCGAGGATGAGACCGCGCATGATACTTCGGTCTATCAGCGTGAGACCATTGAGCGTTTGGTGAGCGAGGCCTAGCCGTTTGATTAAAGAACGTAGCGTGAGTTAATAGCAAAAAGAGAATAGCCGGTTCGTTGTGTTTCAGACGGATCGGCTTTTTCTTGTGCCTTTTAGTTGCTGTATAAATTATCTTCTTGCCTTCTGTATAGCTATTTTCTTCAACTTTGATCGCGACTTCTAGATCGGTAACATCATCTTCTATATGGCTACTTTTAAGTTGAACGTAATATCAAGAAATCTTGATTTTCCTGTAAATCGGTGTTCGGCTCTTGCATTTTCCTCTGGTTTTTTATATTCCTGAATTGCTGCTGGAGTGGTTATCTCGTTGCATTTTGCTGTGATGAGGAACATTGGAAAGGACTAAAGGAAAACATGACGATTTGGCATGCTAGAGGGACGTGTCGGCGGAAGTCCAACAACTATGACCATCGAGTTGTTCAAGGCGGCAAGAGGGCCAACAGCGCCCATTTCCGACAGCGTCGGGTCAATCTTGACAGCCTGCTGGTACGATTCTTGATTCTGTTGATGGTGGCCAGTCTTATCGGTATCGGTTTTGGGCTGATACTGCCGAAAGTGAGCAAGCCGTTCGCGCAGATGACCGGACAGTATGTGGCGACCGGACCGGTGGCGCAGGTGCTGGCGACGTTGCCAGTGGACGATCACCCGAGCACTCGCGGCTACGACAGGGATTCGTTCGGCTATAACACCACCGACGATGACGGTAACGGCTGTACCATTCGTGACGACATCCTCAAACGAGACATGACAAGCGTCAGATACAAGGCGCCAAGCGCCTGCCAGGTCAAAACCGGTGCTTTGCAGGAACCGTATACCGGCAAGTCCATTCGTTTCGTGCGTGGAAAGCAGACGAGTGCGGCGGTGCAGATCGACCATGTGGTCGCGCTAGAGAACGCATGGCAATCGGGCGCGAGTAAGTGGGACGCGGCGACGAAACAGCAATACGGCAATGACGCTTACAACTTGCTCGCCGTCGACGGTCCAGCCAATCAGCAGAAGGGTTCCGCCTCCGCTGCCTACTGGCTACCCATCAATCGCAGGTTCCGCTGCTCCTATGTCGCCCGACAGGTCGGCGTGAAGCAAAAATATAACCTCTCGGTGACCACTCCCGAAAAGCAGGCCATTTCAAAGGTGCTGAAAACGTGTCCGGCGCAGCAGATTCCGAAAGAGTGAAGAGAAAGGCTAGATACAGCATCAAGCTGTGAGACGTTGCAAGTTACGAGAAGTGGCTGGAACGGCGAAGTATATATGAAAACGCCGATACACAATCTTGGATTTCAAGAAGTGCATCAGCGTTTTCATGGTTCAGGAATGGCCTATGACCTATCAGGCTTGCTTGTGCAAGTGAATGCGGGGGACGCGGACGTGACGTAGGGTGCGGTTGGCGAGGTCGCGGGCCGACCCGGCGCCTTGTCCGCGCACGCCGAAGAGTACGAGCGTGACCATGCCAAGAGCGATCACCGAGCTGATGATCAGCGACATCCTGATGCCCCAGACATTCGCGAGGATGGCCGCATTATGGCCGGAACCCATGAACGGCCTGAAGACCTTCGTGAATTCTTCCATCAGGATGACCAGCACAGGTGCACCGATGGCTCCGGATATCTGCCGGACCGTGTTCGTGACGGCGGAACCTGCGGAAACGCTTCCGGGGGTGAGGCAGTTGAGCGACCATGTGGTGATGGGCATGAGGACGAATCCCATACCGATCTGGCGAATGAACTGGCAGATCGAGACCCACCAGATCGGCACGCCCATGCCGATGAAACTCATCATGATGGTACCGGTCATCAGCGTGAAGGAACCGAGTAATGCCACCGGGCGGGCGCCGAATTTGTCGAGCAGCCTGCCGCCACCGAACTGCGAGATGCACTGGCCGAGCGCGCCGGGAAGCATCACCAAGCCGGAAATCGTGGCGGAATAGCCGCGATCGTTTTGGATGAAGAGCGGAATGATGACGGTGATGGAGCTGAAAGCGAAGAAGCTCATCGCGGCAGTGATGGTGCCGACGCGGAAGTTCTTGTTCTTGAGCACGGTCAAATCAAGCAGCGGCGGTTGAAGCTGACGGATTTTCTCGATCTGCTCGCGGACCTTGGGCGTTTTGAAATGCTCTTTGAGCTTGGCGGCCGAATCCGGATCAGCCTTGAGCCTCTTGATGGCGGCGCGCAACTCGGCCACGTTCTGCGGCCGGTCGGCTTCTTCCTGCAGGTGTTCGTTTTCCTCGAGTCCGTCAAGAAGTTCCTTGAGTTGGGCCTTGTAGCGCTTGGCACCCTTGAGCTGGCGGACGACGAACCAGACGATACCGACGAGGCCGACGGCCATGGGCAGCCAGACCACGGGAGCCGTGAACGCATAGGCCTCGATATTGGTGAAACCGAAAAGAAGGCCGCCGAAACCGATGACCGAAAGGCAGACCGAGAAGAAGTCGGCCTTGGCTTCGTTGTCTCGCTCGCCGAAGTTATGCAGGAAGAAGATGGCGAGCACCAGCGCGATCGCGCCGACGATGGTCAAGCTTACGAAGATGGAGCGCCAGCCGTTGGCATCGGTCTGCCAGCCGCCGAAGGTCGGGCCGATGGCGGGGGCGACGCTCATGGCCACGCCCACGGTTCCCATGGCCACGCCGCGTTTCGACATCGGGTAGACCGAGAAGACGATGATCTGCAACACCGGCCACATCACGCCGGAGCCGATGGCTTCGAGCGTGCGGCCTGCGAGCACGAGGATGAAGGTCGGGCCGAACCAGGCGAGCACCGAGCCGAGCGTGAAGATTACCATCGAGGTGATGACAATCTGGCGTGTGGAGAAACGACGCGTCAGGTAGGCGGTCAGAGGCACCATGACGCCCTGGACGAGCTGGATGACGGAGGTCAGCCACTGGCCGGTGGTTACGTTGATGTGGAACTCAGAGACGATGGTCGGCAGTGCGGCGCTCAGTTGCAGCTGGGTGAAGTTACCGATGAAGGTGATAAAGGTGAGAATGGCGATGGAGACGAAAGCCGCATGGCTCAGATGTCCGTCGACGTAAGATTCTTCTTTGGTGAGGGCTTTCGACAAGGATGGTTTCGAGGGAGATTTCGCCGGTGTTTGCTTGTCTTCAGACACGATCAGTCATTCCTTCTTTGCTGTGCTGAAATTTTCATTATTACTACCTGCATACGTATTCCACTATATCCAAAAGCATTCGATTATGACGTCAGCGGAGCAGAAAAAAATATTCACTGCCGTCTCAATTAACTCGGTTCAGATTACACCACCAGCAGGATGGCTGACACGGGTTGTGTCGCACATCGGGCATAGGGAAATGCCTCGAGTTGAGAATAGGCGGCACGTGCGTAATCTAATACGTAGAAGCTTGCAAGTGTCACACGCCGGTGCCGCGGAAAACGGCCATAACAGTTTTGAGCAGAATGGCGATGTCGCCGGTGAAGGACCAGTTCTCAACGTACGAAATGTCGAGCTGTTCGCTTTCTTCCTGACTTAAAGTGTTGCGTCCGGAAATCTGCCAGGGACCGGTGATGCCTGGCTTGACCAAGAGGCGTGCGGAATAAAGCGAACCGTATTGGTCCACCTCGTACTGTTGCTGTGGGCGGGGCCCGACGAGGCTCATATCGCCTTTGAATACGTTGAAAAACTGGGGGAATTCGTCCAGCGATGTCTTACGGATGAAGTGGCCGAACTTGGTGATGCGTGGATCGTCTTCGGCCTTGAACAAAATGCCGTGTACGTTTCCGGTCTCTTCAGCCACCTTTTCGTCGTATTTGTCTGCATTCACGCGCATCGAACGGAATTTATAGAGTGTGAACGGCTTGCCGTAAAGTCCGATACGCTGTTGGGAATACAGTGCGGGGCCGCCGTCTTCGCTCTTGACACGGAAGGCAACAAAGGCCATCAGCGGCGAAGAAATGATGATAGCGATGCTGGACCCAACAAGGTCGAAGGCGCGTTTAAGTATTCTGGTCAATGTGGAATACTGCGGCAGCCTGGCCGTGAGCATTGGCATTGAGGGGTTGCTGCGCAGATGGAGCTGCGAGGATGCGATATCGGCGACGTTGGCCATGAAAGCAAGCTCGATGCCCATGGATTCTACCGCCAACGAGAAGGTGCGCATCGTCTCGGAATACCTGGACATTACGTCAGCAATCAGGATTGCCTGCGAGCCGAGTTCCCTCGCCTTTTGTGGTAAGTGAGAATCCATCGACAATATCCGCAGTTTCTGTTCTTCCGGGCAGGTGGCGCTGAATGGCACCGAAACGAGCTGCTGGGCGTTCGGGGAGTTTTGATTTTCAGAACTGTCGGAGACAGAGACCACGGGGCAGACCGCGACGGGCCTGTAGCCCATGCCAGGGTTTTCCTTGAGTTGCGCGATGACTTTATGTATTTCCTCAGGGGATCCGACAATAACAGTGTCATACATATAGGCATCTTTGCGGCGATGCCTGTGCAAAGAACGACGCATGATCCAACGTTCAAGCAACTCCAGCGCACACGAGCAAATCGGTATGAGAATGGTCAGTGAACGCGGAATATCGAGCTTGAAGATATAGCTGAACATGCAGATGATGACGAAATCAACCAAGGTTGCGTTCAGTATTTCGCTGTATAGCTCGTAACCTTCACCCATGGTATGCCGGTGGTAGATGTGCTGTGAGGCGAGGCTGACAATCCAGGCGACACAAATGAGTATGAGGAATTTATTGAGTCGGACAGGACCGGCGTCGGTGCCTTGTAAATTAGCATATGCATTCGGGTCAATTGCCAGTATGAACAGTGTTGCAAGAAGTGTCATTATCACGTCGAGCACAATCAGGGTAGCGTTGAAGATGATGCTCCATTTTGGAACTGAATAATTCAACAGCTGGTGTTTGGAATTCGTTGCCTTGGAATGGAACACGCCTTTGCTGTCCGAAAGGAAGTATGATCCGTCGAAAAAGCTGTTGCCGATGGATTCGTCTCCGAAATGGGGTCTGGATGAGGCGGTTCGTTTCTTGTGCTGTTCGGAAGTAAAAGAATGTGGGTCTTTCTTGGTTTTCAGGGTTTTGCCTTCAAATCGCGTGGCACTTGGGGTCTGTGCAATATGACCCGACTCGACTTTCTGTGCCACGATATGTAACTCCCTCTCTCTTATGGAACGATCCTGTTCCATACTATATAGTCTGATAGGCAAATAAAACCATACTATTGGTTTTTTCGGCGTGTGCTCACACTATTATTGCAAATATTCTATTGCTGAGACAGCCTATATTTCCATCATTCATTCCGACTTATACCGAATATGTGCAGAATTCACACCAAGGCGCAGAAATCCAAGGTAGTAGTGCATAATAGTTCATTGTTATCTCGGTGAAGGGAAATTTCATGCGCGAATCAAAAGGCAGGCATTCAGGGTCTACTAAGTCTGTTCATCGTCATCATGTTTGGCCGTGGGTCTTGTTGGTTATATTCGTGCTGTTGGTTGCCTTGGCCGGGGTTGGAGCATATGCTGTCAAGACCATGTATAGACAGGCTCAGGAAGTTAAAGAGCACGAGCAGAACGCTGTGACTATGCTTAGTGGGTTTTCAGGCACGGATAATCTCAATTCGCTTAATCAGATTTCTCAGAAGCTTTCACAGGTACAAAGTGAGACTCAGCAGGCCGACGATATTGCCCATGGTAAGTTGTGGAACCTTGCTGCTAAAGCTCCTTATATTGGTAACGATATCAAAACAGTGCAGGGTATGACTTCCACAGTAAATGGCATCGTCCATGATCCTGTTCCGAAATTTATTAATGTCCTCGATCAGCTTAAGTCCGCAAAATTCAGCGATGGCAATGGCCAAATCAATCTCCAGCCGGCTCTTCAGGCTCAAAAGCAGATAAAAGTTGCTAATGATGAAATGCAGACACAGGTGACAGCGTTCCATAAATTACCTTCGCAAAAGGCAAGATTTAGCATGGTACGTAATGCTTATGATTCTTCTGATAAGAAGCTGGATGCTCTGGCAAAAAAGGTTAATGAGCTTTCTAACACATTTCAAATTCTTCCGGATTTTCTTGGGGCCAACCAAACCCACCACTATGCAATAATGTCAATGACAACTTCAGAAACACGTTCGGCAGGTGGCCTTATTGGTTCCGTCGGGTTGATGACAACCAATAACGGACAAATTGCTGTAGGAGATTTCAAACCCAATGCAGATTATTATCCTTATGGTGCTGCAGATACCAACAGTGATGAAAGGGCTCTTTTCACCGATTGGGGCCCATTGAATATGTCCTTTGATATTCGTGATTTGGCGGTTTTCCCCGATACTGCAAGAACGGCTCAAGCTATGCAATCTATTTGGGGAAAGACTCCATGGGGTCGTCAACAACCTATAGATGGCATAGTGATGATGGATCCTGTATTTTTACAGGAACTTGTTAAAGTGAATGGGAATGTGACTCTTTCTAACGGTCAGGTGCTTACGGGTGACAATACCGCAGAATTTCTGCTTAATACGGTCTACAAAAATTACTCACCTGCGGCTCAGGATGTGGTTTTCGGAGAAGTGGCTTCCCAGGCTCTAAGCAGTATGTTTTCTGGCTTGAATCTAAACAAAATGGCGGTACTTACTCAGATATTAGGCACAATGTCCGAAGGCCGTCATTTCTCGGTTTATTCGTTCGATCAGAATCTTGAACAAAACTACATGAACAGTGGGTACACCGCACAGGCTCCAAATAGCGAAGAAAATCCGAAGGTCGGTGTTTACGTTACAGAACAGAACGCTTCCAAGATGGATTGGTATATTCATCGCACTTCAAAGATTACCAAGACAAGTACAAACCCATCCGGTGCTCAGACTTATCATGTTGATTACATGATGACCAACACCATTTCAGAGCAAGAACTTTACTCAGTTTCACAATATATCAGTGGCATGAGTGCAAACATGACTGGCTTAGGTGTAGAAAAAACGCTTATTTATGCACCTGCTGGTGGTTCTATTTCCAATCTCAAAGTAAGTGGTAAAGCGGATGCTCCCAAAGAAATGTCATTGGATGGGAAATCACTGTTCGCTAGCGTTGCTACAGTAGCTCCCGGAGCGTCGGTTACTTTCTCATTTGACGTAACAACCTCTTCTAAGACAGCTAGTGATCTTCGGCTTGACCAAACGCCAATGGGTTGGGAAGATTCCGGGATTACGTATATGAACTACTAGTTATCACTTTTGCTTAATAATTTTAATCTTTGTCGTATGTCATGAACAGGGTTTGAAAGGATATTTATGAGAAATTCTGCTCTCTTTTAAACAATTTTGTGTAGTTAAATACTTGTATAACTAAGAATAGTTATATTTTACAGATTTGTTGTTCTAATAATATATTTGATTTGTTATTGTTGTATATAGTTTTTCAGATTTAGAAGAGAAAGATAGTATATGGTAGACGACAGCCCCATCCGGATTTTGGTTGTATCTGGGCCACTTGTCCGTGGTGGTGCAGAAACCGTGACTATGAATTATTACCGACACTTTGATCGAGATAAAGTTCAATTTGATTTTCTGGTGCCTGATAACGGTGAATGTGGTGCTTATGAATCTGAGATTAAGGAACTAGGTGGAATTATCTACAAGACTCCTCCAATGCACGACTTTTTTCATTATATTTTTGGACTTCGGAAATTTTTCCGTGAACATAAAAATTATAAAATTATCCACTCAAATATCGATGAGCTCAGTTATTTGCCATTGCGTGTTGCCAAACAGATGGGAATTCCAGTGCGGATTGCCCATGCTCATACTTCACGAACAACAGGTAAATATTCATTGTTGCTAAACTATTTTCGGCGCAAATTGCCTAAATATGCGACTCATTATTTTGCATGCAGCGAAGTTGCTGGTAGATGGCTTTTTGGCGATAAAGCTGAAGATGATGGGAAAGTCGCCATCATCAAAAACAGCATTGATCTGAATGATTATGCTTTTTCCGAGTCTCGGCGAAGAACCGAACGCAAGCGACTTGGTATTCGGCAGTCTGAGTTTGTCGTTGGTACGGTTGGTAGATTGACGAAGGTCAAGAATCAGGGGTTTCTGCTCAAGATTTTTGCGGAAATCGTCAAGATGTGCCCTGACAGTCTTCTCTTGATAGTTGGAGATGGAGAGTTGCGTGAGGATTTGCAAGAAAAGAGCGTTCAGCTCGGAATACAGTCGAAGGTGAGGTTTACCGGTTCTGTTCCTGATGATTGGGACTATATGCAAGCTATGGACGCATTTGTCTTTCCGTCACTGTTTGAGGGGCTTGGAATGGCACTCATAGAAGCTGAGGTTGCAGGGCTGCCCTGTTTTACCTCTGATCAGGTGCCCCTTGAAGCCGACATAACGCAAGAAGTTTCTTTTATTCCAATCAATTCTTCACCAATGTATTGGGCTGAGCAGATTATGATGTTTCCGAAGCATAATCGTGTGGATCATGTTTCGGACGCTAAGGCTGCAGGAATGGATATTGTCACAGAGGCAGCTAAATTACAGAATTTTTATCTCACGGAATGGGAAAAGATCTAGGATGAATCTACTGGTGCTCAAGGTTGACGTTTTGAATTTAATTTCTGATTTTCCTGTGTGTTGATATGTTGGATGAATCAAGTTTTGTGAGAAGGATTGTTCATGATTTACGGTGCGTTGGTCTTGTGGTTCTTGGTTTCAGGATATTGTTTTTCCTTCCTTCGGCCCAGGATCAGGAAGGTTGTTACTTTTCTTTTTTGTGCAATTCCGGCGTCGTTGCTTCTTGCTCTACGCTCTGAAAAAGTCGGGAAAGACACAATTGCCTATATAATTTCTGCTGAAGTATTCACGAGTCGCGATGGGCATTTTGCGGGTTTTGGAGCCGGATTCGAACCTGCAGACAAGGCTCTGGTCATATTATCCTCGTTAACAAGCAACCCAGGAAGAACATTTATTGTAGTGTCTTCTCTATTGACTATATTTATCGCCTTTTATGCAATTATGGTTATTTCAGACAAACCTAATATCGTATATTGCCTGTATTTTCTAACCACTTTGTACTTCTTCAATCTTTCAGCAGTACGTCAGTCTTTAGCTGTATCAGTGATCATGCTTGCTGCCGCAGTTTCCTACAAAAAACATTGGGGATTTGCTATTCTTATCGTTTTATGTGCTTGCTTATTCCACAAAACCGCACTTATTATGCTTCCCGTATTCATTCTTTCACGATGGAGAATCGGAAGCACGCTTTTGCTGCCAGCGACTGTTGTATTGACGCTTATCGCATGTGGTTTTAAGTTGTTTGATATTAACGACATATTTATAAAAGTGGGTTATCCATTGTATGCGCACTCGGAATATGCAGAAGGCGTCACTAAATTGCCGTTTGTGTTCATTGTAATGCTTTTCTTACTTTACCTTCTGTTCGAAGATTATTATCGACGACAACAGAAAGCTCGCGTGAATCAGGATTCTGCTATTGAAAATAGGGGTTCAGCTATTGAATTACCGATGGTTGAGTCCGCTGATTCATCAAGTCTGTTGCTCAATAGAGTCATATTGTATGCTGCTTGCGAGGGAATTATACTCTGCGGATTCATGTTTATATTTGGAACCATTTTTAGAATGGAATATTACATATTAGCGGTAATAATCCCGCTTGTTCCTTCAGCGTTGGATAAAATTTCTTCCCAAACGCGTAAAAAGGAAATCAAATTTTTCTATTACGCGATGTTTATTGTATTCTTCGTGCTATTTGTCATTGGCGAAGGCAACATATATGGCGTGTATCAATATCATTTGATGACTATAGATGAGTTGAATAATTGGCACCTCCCTATTCTGTAAATCTTTACTTGGCACCAAGATTTTTATATGTATTAAGTAGTTCATCCAAATAAGTCTTTTGGGTTTGGTAACGATTGTGATGGCGCTCGATAATAATCTGTTCTTGCAAGGTATCGATTAGGGTGTTATCTTCTGCCCTACGCAGCTGGTTAATAAGAGATTCGATATCACCGGTTTTGAAAAGAAGCCCATTAATGTTGTCGCGTATGTCTTCAATTATTGACGATTGATCTGAGCCAATCATCGGTATCCCCCAGCCAACCATGATTTCCTTGGGAGTGAGCGCTGCGGCTTCGTACCATCGTGATGGGAATACGCAGCACCGTACATCTTTGAGATATGATGATAGCTGTTGCTTGGGTATCCAACCGACAAATTCGATTGTCGGGTATTGTTCTGAAAGTTGCTCCATTTGATCACCGGTGCCAATCACTCTTGCTGGTAAATTCAGCTCTGAAACTGCTTGGCAAAAAAGGTCAACTCCCTTTTCTTGATCTACTCTGCCGATATAGGCATAGACATGGTTTGACGGACAATGGACTTTCACCATGCGTTGGTAATCCACTGGATTATTGATTACAGGACCGTTTAGCTTAGGGCTGTCTTTTGTGATTCTTTTCCTGGCGAAGTCGGAGACATGGATGATGCAAGGTTGCTTTCTTGTGATAAGAATGTTCTGAATAGTCTGACGGATAACTCGATATATTTTTTGAATGAAATTTCGTTTATCGCAATTGCTTGTCAGACAAGCAATTGACATTGGTTTGAGTAAACAAATCTGGTTAGTTTGGTAATTGAAAAGGCCTCCATTTGGACAATTTAAAAAGTAGTCATGAGCAGTAAGTACGGTTGGTACCTTCATTATATGTAAAGCTGAAAAAATCGATGAGGAAAGAGCTTTTGTCCAAGAATGAACATGAGCTAGTTGAATGCCTTTATTGTTTTGAAGACACTTAATCAGCATTTTCTTGGCCTTATGATTGTACAACCCGTTGATGGCTCCTTTAGCTCGGTTCGAGTTGTCCAAAGACAATGGCTGACCGGTGAGGACTAGGTGAATGTTGGTATTTCTAACAAGAGATTGATCAGCATCGTTCCCAGCTGCAAAAAATACGACTTCGTTACCAGCATCAGCGAGAATGCGGGCAGTCATAATTGCTACTGATGCCGCTCCTCCAATTACAGTAGCGGTATCATTGATAATTAGAATCTTCATTTTCAAGCTTCTTCGTACCATGTTATTTTGAAGTCAGTCAATAACCTGTCTATTTCTTGATTGTATCCGTCCAAACCGATTACCTAGGAAACGCGCGCCACAGTCACAAACGAATCGTATGAATTCAAGTGGTCTTCTTTCACGAATAAGCGTGCTGGCGATGAAAGAAAACATTCGTTTTCCTTCATGCAATTCGGAAGTTTTGTTAAACATCTGCTGATGGCTTTTAAGAAAGTGTCCGATTTCTTTGTTTCTTTTAAACTGTGCACGGATAGATAAATTATGCGAGTGAATAACTTTCGCATCTGCAGCGTAAGCAATGCTATAACCTGCATTAATGCATTTGGCGGCCATCAACATGTCCTCATTTGTATTGCACTCATCAAAGCCGCCTAGCTTCATGTAAATTTTTCGAGGATAGGCGCTACAAACATCGGAAGCAAAATAGGTTTTGATACCTAGACGTGACAGATCAGACCTATCTCGGACAAAGGAAGCTGGCGGGTAGTTGAATTCTCTCACGAGTTGTTCGAAACGGCGTGCGTCGGGTTTGGGAATTTGTCTGCCCGATGATATTGCAATATGCTCATTCTGGATTAGAGGTTTGATAAGTTTTTCAATGTACTGGTCATTTGCAGGCATTGCGTCCTGAGTGAGAAAGAGAACATAATCATACGGTAATTTCAGTACAGCCTGATGTCGAGTTAGCCCATGATTGAATGCAGCACGGTTAATAACAGTTACAGAAGCGCCATGTGAGCGAGCTTCACTGACTGTTTGGTCGTTTGAAGCGGAATCTATGACGAGTATCTCATCGGGTTTCACGGTTTGACGCTTGAGACTTTCGATGAGAGCTCCAATTGATTGCTCTGCATTCAACGTTGGGATGGCAACTCCAACTGAAGCATGAAGTGAATCATGAGTATACATATCGGTTCCTGGTCTTCAATATATTGTGTCAGCATCTATATGATAAATGACCATCACAACAAATGTATTCCTCCAATTTTTTCGGACAGGTATCCTCATCGATTGTGGCTTCAGTATTTTGTGTTGGTATGTCTCAACATGTCCGAAGAACGACTGTTGTTTCACGATCACGCGTTACTTTATAATGTATGAAGTTATTTCTAAAGTGAAAGGATTGCAAGAGGAGATGAAAACCAATATAACAAAGTGCTTGAAAGGGTTTTCTCGTCAACGCTTAAAGGCCAATTGGATCCTTCCTGTATCTTTAGTTGCATATTTGATATTGAACCTTATGAAGTCGAAGGTTTATGTTCTAGGTCTTTTGCTTGCGTTCATTGTGGCGTTTGTAGTGGCGGCTTATATTCCTTCCATCAGAAAAATTGTAAATCAGCAACAAATCGCCATAAAGCTGCTTTCCTTTTTTTCGGCTCTAGGCTGCTGTTGGTTCGGTTGTAATAGCTTATATTCTAAGTTAAATAAATATTCAGAAGTAGTAACGCGTTCCGTGCATCTTGGAGTGGGAACTCTCATCCTTCCGATCGTTGTTCTGGGATTGATCGCACTGATATTTGTTTATGTTGCAATGGTTATGTTTTGGGGATATTTGTGGAAGCGTTTCCGTGAATTGAATCTTCTGCAAGATGTGACTAAGTGCGAGTTGATATTCTATGGTGTAGTTTTTTCTATATTGGCAGTTTATTGTGTTGTTGCGTTCTGTCAATCGCGAGCATTCTATGCTGCGGGCGGTGCAAAACCATCTGACGTGATATATACCAGCGATTCAGGAATTCTTGTGAGCAATGATGCTTACTTGACATTGACCCATCAAGAAAATGATTTGCGTCAGCCTTTTTTTGCGCTTTTCGCCTCGCCATTTTGTGGAATACCATATCTGGTGAGTGTTTTATTCGGGAATAAGCTAATCGTCAAAGCGATTCTTGAAAATATTGTACAAATCGCTATGCTTGTCTTCGCTAATTTTCTTCTTGCAAAGGCATTGAGGGTAAAGTCTGCTTATCGTGTGATGTTTGTTGTCCTGTTATGTTCAACATACTCACAGCTTCTCTTTACGGTGATGATGGAACAATATATAGTAGCTTATTTTTGGATTGTCATCTGCATTTTTATAATTTGTAGTAACAAAAAACTTGGTTTACTTGAGTTCTTTGGAGCTGCAGGAAGTCTACTCACGAGTTTTGTCCTGATACCATTCGCAGTCAAAAATCCTGAAGAAAAAATAAGTGCAAAGACGTGGATCATACGTGCTTTCATCATTTGCTGCGAATTCTTCGGGATATTTTTGCTCTTTGATCGTGTGGATGTTTTTGTGCATCTTAATACGACTGTTCACAATCTTGGTCAATTTACTGGAGTTCATGCTACTTGGGGGGATAAAATCCTGCAATTTGTAGCTTTCGTACAAACTATTTTCATTGCTCCGTCTGCAGGAGTCGTGCCTCATGGGTCTGGTGCTTTCGCTTGGCATCTGATGCCTGTCCAAAGTCTGGCAATAGTGGGACTCATCATTCTAATATTGGTGATATTAAGTGCAATCTGCAATCATAAAGAGTTGGTTTGCCAGGTGTCATCACTGTGGGTAATTTTCTCGTTTCTGTTGTTGTTTGTAGTTGGATGGGGCACGGCTGAGAATGGGCTCATTCTGTATGCTCTCTACTTTGGATGGGCATACGCCATTTTGCTTTTCAAATTAGTTGTTAAAATCGGTGACATACTCAATATTCGTTTCGTAGTTCCGGTTGTTACGGCGCTCAGTATTCTGGTAATGTTTGCATACAACGTTCATGGATTTGCGGAGCTGCTTTCTTTTGCGATTACTTTTTATCCTGCCGTATTGGCTTAAGAGGTCTAAGTTGGGATATGACAGATAAATTCTCTTTGTGGCACCTGTGATGTTACTGTGTCTGACCGGTGGCTTGGCTGTGGTTATTCAAGACGAGCTAGCAACCAACGGCATGTTGTTGATACTGAGAATTATCTTGATCTTAACTGGAACATTCGGAATTATTATTTTGGCTGTTTCGATTGAGCATAATAAATATATTGCGTATATAGTTCGGAATAGTCTTGTCTTTTACGCGCTAAATGCTTTAACGCTGAATATAGTGAAACTCTTGTTCTTTCAAGTATTGCGAGTCGACGCCGCAACGTGGTTTGTTGTGTGGCAATTTAGGCTCGCAATAATTATGGTGCTGTTTGCCATCCTGCTCTTGTATGTTGAAAATTTGTTTGTTCAGCGCTTCATGTGGTGGTCTATAGGTAAACCTGCTCCGTGGCATGAGGCTTAGGAGTTAAGAAATCAATCATCTTTCTATTGGGAAGAATGAGCACCTTTATTATCAGATAATTTCACTATGAGATAGCTGTCAACCATTTTGGTACATTTTGGTGATGGGAATGAATCAAGATGGTCGGCGGCTTCTCTGAATCGAGCCGTTTTTAGCATTTTCTTATCTTGAACGAGTTTGACTGGATAGCCCATAACGTATGTGAAATAACGTTGATAAGTCAGTGGATATGTCACAGACCAATTGCTTTCGAGTCCAGTCCCATAAAGGCCTGCATATCGTTGTGAACGAGGTTGTTTGACAAATTGTTTATGTAGATTCGGGAATGCATGGTTTTCATCTAAGGAACCTATGATGACAACGGGTGTTTTGCCGGCTTGATAGCCTTTGGTCGATTCCATGTCTGAGACGACTCGTGTCATGATTGAAAGTGTGCCTTGTTCTTGCAAGCCTTTGGCGACGTACACTTGATTAGAATATACAATGTTACAAAAAATCAAGACAATTGACAAGATAGTCGTTAATAGGGGCTGGATTATCGATATCGTCCCCGTGCCAGGGGAGAGAACAGATGATTGTCGTATTCCTGTCTTTGGAATCAGCTCTAGCAACATGAAGCTGATTGGGTAGAAAAGGAAGAACGAGAAAATCATCAGACCATGTTCAAAGCCACTTATCGCGCCTATACAATTCATAGCAAGCGGCAATATGAGAATAAGGAAACAGGATAGAAATATATTTACAATTGACAATGCATTGCGATGTACTGTTAATAGTATAGCTGCAACACAGAGCAAACCGAGAGTGATGTTGATGACTCCGATCAGCATACTTGCGTGCGTTTCAGGATCAAGCAGGTAGGCGAATGGTGCAATATAAGCAGTTTTTACACTCTTGAAAGATAGCGAGGCATTGGACATTGAATTATATGCTTTGAGCTGTTTCCCTATAACTACTTTAATTATTACTTCTGCGATAGCATAAAAAATGGTAGCTGAGATAAATATGGTTAAGATTGCGAAAATTCCTCGTTTTATCACTAATCGATAGTTGATTTTCTTTAAAGTATCAGCAAGGAGCCTCCCAACGACTAAAGCGACGGTTACTGGGAGATATGCCTGGTACAGGCCCATTGACAAAACGATGAATACGGATGCACTTAGTAGGTCCGTAAATTCAGAGTTGTCGCATATGTATTTTGCGGCTAGACAGCTACAAAGTAATGCGAGCATCATGAGATCATAATAATTCATGTATGTTGCATTGACTAGCGTCATTACTGAGCAAGTTGATAGGATCCCACTGATGCAACCGGTAAGGAGAAGCGATTTAATGCGCAGTATCTTACAGATGCAGATAATCGCGAATGTGAGATACAGAGTGCCGAGTATTCCAAGAAGAAGTGGCGAATTAATATAACCGCGCATTTTGGAGAGAGGAATTTGCAAAAAGCGACCATAAGCAATCATGTAATACTGATCATCTGAAACGACTTGTGATGAATCATGTGAGAACATGGGGTTTGTCCAACGATAAAGGTGAGCACACAATCCGCTCAAAAAGGTAACTGTAAAAACAATTTGAGCTGTTTTATCGTGTAACAAGCCGATTACTGCATTGGACAATTTGTTAGTTGTCTTTTTCATTTCGGTTGTATTTGTGTGTGGCATTGTAGCTGCCTTTGTGCTTCTTGGTTGGATCTGCAATATCTTTATATTGTATATCAAGGTTTTAATGAGAATGAGAGTGGACATGTTATATCTGGGAATCTATGAGGGGTTGCGTGCCCCGGTTACTGTATGATGGATGGACATGTTTGAAGGTCTGTAGAGAGAAAGTGGCTGTAGGGATTCAGAGATGAAATACATTAAGTTAATGCGAGTACAGCATTATGTAAAGAATCTATTGGTCTTCGCTGCGTTGATGTGTAGCGGAGAATTTTTCGATACTGATAAGATCATCGCAGACTCTATTGCGTTCGTCTCGTTCTGTTTGATCTCCTCTGTGGTATATATCATCAACGACATCCGGGATCGAGATAAAGATCGCCAGCATCCAACCAAACGTTATCGGCCAATTGCTAGTGGAGCGGTAACTGTGCGCAATGCATGGATACTCGCAATCCTGTTGTTCGTGCTTTCAATGGCTGCGAATGCATGTGTGCTACATGTTGATTCCACCCTTGTTCTATTGCTTTATTTGGTATTGAACCTGGCTTATAGTTTTGGTTTAAAAAATGTTCCTTTGCTGGATGTCGCAATTCTGGTTTCTGGTTTCATCATCAGAGTGGTCTATGGAGGGATGGTTAGTGACATTACCATTTCGAATTGGCTGTATCTGGCTATAATAACTTTGGCATTTTATTTCGCATTTGGCAAGCGTAGAAATGAGTTGCAAAAAGGTAAGAATACCGAAGCTGGCGAAACAAGATCGGTACTAAAGTATTACACTCTGAATTTTTTGGATAAAAGTATGAATATGTGTCTCACTTTGGCGATTGCCTTTTACTCCTTATGGAGCATTGACGGTAAAACTGCTTCTTTGTATCATGGCAAATATTTAATATTCACCGTGCCTTTGGTCCTTCTTATTGTGTTGAAATACAGTCTCACGGTTGAAGGCGATTCAGATGGTGATCCGGTCGAAGTGTTGTTGCACGATAAAGTACTGTTGCTGCTCTGCGTGGTGTATTTGCTTATTATGTTCGGGATGTTGTACTTATAGACACGAATGACGTGGTGCGAATTAATCTGATGTAAGATGTGACTTTTATGCTTTTGTCCGTCCCGTTCTTAAAGATTTGAACGTGGGCTATTCGGTGATGACTATAGTTGATGTCCTTGTGACGTGTACTGTTTTCGCTTTGACTGTCGATCGGCAATAAAGGTCGTTGGTTTGAACTTTGCTGGAATTGCAAAGTAGTTAGGAGAGTGCGTTCTGCTCTCTTATCCTGTCCTGAGGGACGATAGAAGATGAAGATTTATATTCCCAATCGTCTGTCAGCGTTGATGTTTGACGAACTTCTTTTGTATAAATTGCCGCTCGTCCTTTGACAAGACGAAAAGCCAAGAGGCAATGGAATACAGGAATACATAAAGACAACCCATGAACAGAAATCGCTTTAGACTGATGACGGGTATTATTGTGGTCAATAGCAAGCAGATAACCGTCACGGCTGCGCTAGTGACCAAGGTAGGAACCATTTTTGCCCAGAAGTATTTCATACTTAGGCCTAGGCGAAATTGGAAATACCAATTCATGAAGACACCAGTGCTCAAAACGACGCTAACCACATAACCGATAGTGGTGGCCCAATAGCCGTATTTCGGTATAAATACTACTGATATGAGAATATTCAAAAAGGCAGTCACCACATATGCCAGGCTACGGGCCTTTTGTTTGTTGCGTGCCCTTTGTATTGCCATACCCGTGTTTTGTGTTAGATCGAATATCTGCGGTAGCGTCATAATGAGAATCATTAAATAGGCATCATCAAAGCCTGATCCCGCCCAAATCGTAATGAAATACTTTCCTACGACGATAAAACCACAATATAGAAAACAGAATACAATCATCTGGTATCTGCCGACATGCGTCATGAGCTGGGTGAGTTCGATGTCGTCGTTACTTGTCGCAACAATCCTGTTGATTTTCGGTACAAACACATTCATTAGCACGGTTGAGAGCGGCATAAACAGTGACCTTATTTGTAATGCTACTGCGAAGACCGCTACCGTACGCGCACTAGATAAGGCGCCGAGCAAAAAATTCGGTGCATAGCTATTTACTATATCAAAGATCTGGTTAAGGAAAATCCAAAAACTGAATGAGGCGAGACTTTTGAATAGAGTTGAATCGAACGATGAAAAACTGAATCTCATGCGAAGTTTTCGCACCGCGTAATTCATATTCAGTAATAATAAAATTGTCGACATGATGGCTTTTGCGCTTGCTACTCCCACCGCTCCAAAACCAAGGTACAGCGAAAAAACGGCCAAAACTGGTACTGCAATGCTCGTTGCCAGCTGTCGTGACTGTTGGAAAACAAATCGTTCATGAACCATGATATATGAGTCGAATACAGTTCCGGGAAATGAGATGGCAACGCTGTAAACCATGATGGCAATGAGTTTTTTAGCCAGTTTTCGTTCGGATTCGTCAAGTCCTTTTGAAAATAAGAAATCGACGTTTGTAAACAATACGCAGCCGCATAGTACTGCAAGTGCAGCTATTGCGATAAAGATAATGAGGTACATCCCGTTGAGTTTCCAGATTTCTTTTTCTGCGTGTTTGGCTTCTCGCGCGGAATAAAACTTCACATAGGCAAAATCAAAACCCATGGTCAGAATAAGTAGGGCCTGTACTACTGAATTGGTCATCTGGAAGACGCCATAATCATCCTGGCCAAGCATTCGAATCAGAAGGGGTGTATATAACAGATTTATGATTGTAGTTGCTATGATATTGATATAGCCAACCGCTGCGCCTTTCCCGCGTTCTCCTGCCACTGTACATTCCATTCTTTATTTGGGCCCGTCGCTATATGATATGATTTTACTCATATAACGGTATTTTTATAGAGGGCGTGAACGATTGAACTGGTCGTATATTGCTAGTGACTTACTCAGGTATGAAGGCCGAGTGAGTGTTCTTCCTTTTTTACATGCATATTTACGTAATGCCTCCTTTCGTTTCCAAGTAGCTTTCAGGTTGCGCTCCAGGGGAGGGAAAATCACTAGGATTGTGGGGCTTGTGCTATGGATTTTAAATTTGACACGACATCGTATACAGATTCCATGCAATACCGAAATAGGACATGGCCTATATATTGGGCATGCTGGCCCGGTTGTAGTGAGTCCGGATGCGCAAATCGGTGACAATGTCAATTTATCACAATTTACGACAATAGGTTCCAATGAGGGATGTGCTGCTCGTATTGGTAACGCAGTTTATATAGGACCAGATGTTTGTGTGGTGGAAAACGTCTCCATTGGTGATGAAGCCACTATCGGTGCAGGTAGTGTCGTTACCAAAGACATACCTGCTAAAGCCACAGCTGCTGGCAATTATGCAAAGGTTCTGAATTATAAGAACCCTGGTCGATATATAAAGAATCGTTGGAAGATCTGATTTGGTTTTTCGGGTTATTATTATTTATCAAATTTCGAGGAACACATGTCTAAGTTGAGAAGTTTTCGTAAATTTGTATGGATTTTTTAATCTCAGAAACATCCGCAGTCCTTTATCGGATTATCTATATGACGTGTAACTGATTCCTTTACTCGTCTCATTAGTAATGAGATTTCCTGAGGTTATGTAAGCAATGATAGATCTGAGTCCAGCGAATTATTGGATATTTCCAAATCAATTAAAATCATTGGCTCTTATTATATGCTATGGATTTAACCACTACTCTAAACAAGATGTTATGAGGTATAGGAGAGCAAGGTCCTGTACCCGCTGATATTACCGTTTCTAGAGGCTATAGGGTCGACAAAGGAGTACACTCTAAAGAGTCTGCAACGTATGGCAATGTTCTTGATATGTTACATAAATAGCATTCTCAGAGTAATATGGCGGCTGATTGATATGTTTGACTGGGCGATACGATTTCCGAGTTTCCTATGGTGCCGAGGCCAAGTGCAAGGGGTGAAACAGGTGATTTTCTAAGTGTACTGGTTTTTATGGCATGATGATTTGTGATTTTTGTCTAATACGGTTTTGGAAGCATCAGTAAGGTACAGCAATATGGCATTCGAATTCGAAAAGGAACTGAGAGTCACCAAGACGAACATTCCGGGGCTGTTGGTGCTCGATCTGCCGGTGCACGGCGACAACCGCGGCTGGTTCAAGGAGAACTGGCAGCGTGCCAAGATGACGGCTCTGGGACTGCCGGACTTCGGGCCGGTGCAGAACAACATCAGCTATAACGATAAGAAGGGCGTCACGCGTGGAATCCACGCCGAGCCGTGGGACAAGTATATCTCGATCGCCGCCGGCGAGATCTTTGGAGCGTGGGTCGACCTGCGTCCCGGCGAGAGCTTCGGGCAGGTCTATACGACCCGTCTCGACCCGTCCCGTGCGATCTATGTGCCGCGTGGCGTGGGCGACAGCTTCCAGGCGTTGCAGGACGGCACGGTCTATACGTATCTGGTGAACGCGCACTGGTCGCTGGAGCAGAAGAAGACCTACACCTTCGTCAACCTCGCTGACCCGGATTTGCATATCGATTGGCCCATCCCGCTGGAGGAGAGCGAGCGCAGCGAGGCCGACCTGCATCACCCGATGCTCAAGGACGCCAAGCCCATGGCTCCGCGTCGCACGTTGGTGACTGGCGCGAACGGACAACTTGGCCGGTCGATTCAGGCGTATGTCAAAGGGCATGGCCTGCAAGGCTTCGAGTTCACTGACCGTGATACGTTCGATTTCTCTAATCCCTCTTCTTATAAGAACTATGATTGGAATCTTTACGGCACCATCATCAATGCCGGTGGTTACACTGCGGTCGACAAAGCAGAAACCGAAGAAGGCCGTAGAACGGCATGGGGTACGAATGTGCACGGAGTAGCACTGTTGGCTAAAACTGCGCAAATGTATAACCTTACTTTGATTCATGTTTCCAGTGATTACGTTTTCGACGGTGAGGTTCAAGAGCATACGGAAGACGAGGGATTTGCCCCGCTCGGTGTCTACGGTCAGACCAAAGCAGCTGCCGACGCGATTGTCTCTGTTGTTCCACGCCACTACATCATCCGATCAAGTTGGATTGTCGGCGACGGACACAATTTCGTTAGGACTATGATGAAGTTGTCTAATCGTGTGGCTGACCCGAATGATGAACTAACTCAGGTTAAGGTGGTCAATGACCAATATGGCCGTTTGACATTCACTGATGACATAGTCAACGGCATTTTCCATCTGCTCACTTCGAGTGCAAAGTGCGGAACGTATAATCTTACTGGTTCAGGGTCAGTGATGAGTTGGGCAGAAATTGCAAGGCGAGTATTCGAAAAAACTAATGGGAATAGTGACAAGGTTGTACCGGTTACCACGCAAGAATATTATGCGGAAGAAACTGGCTTGATTTCCCCTAGACCCACGAACAGTTTTTTGGACTTGGTGAAGCTAGCAGATGCAGGTTATGAGACCGGTGATTGGGAACAAAACCTTGCTGAATACATTGAAGGTCAGCAAAATTTGTAAAATCGTTGTGCCTTAATCAACATATTTGTGGAGATATATTACTTGGTACGTGTGATGCTTTGATTTCATTTTTGAATTGAGACATTGGTGGTTTATGTTAAAGTGATTGAAATATGTTGAGTAATTTATACTTGTATTTTTGTTGGTAATATGCTTAATCTGTAGTCAATTACTTATTTATTTTATAAGAACATCCGCATAGTAAGCTATCCTGATTTGGTTAGGTTCGACTTGCGAAGTGCTTCGGCGGAGGATGTTATGGCGGATGAGAGCAATCCAAAAGAATTAACTTTAAGAGACGTTTTGAAGATGCTGCGTAAGCATTTGGTTTTTGGCGTATTGATCGGTCTTGTTGTTTTTTGTGTCGTGGCCGGGTATGGTTTGCTGAAGCCTGCGGAATATACAGCAACTTCTCAAGTGCTTGCTTCGTATTCGGTAAAGAACGCAAGTCCCGATGAACTATCATCGGGAACAACTTACTTGTCGTCTCAAATTAAAACTTTCCCGGGATTAATGAAGTCTCAAGCCGTTTTGAAACCGGTGATAGATGACCTCGGTCTGCACGCGAGTGTGTCTAGTTTGGCTAAGGACATCGAGGTAACGAATCCTCCTGATACGTTTTTGCTTAATATCAATGTTACGACGGATAATGCCGATACCTCATTAGATGTTGCTGATTCTATTACTAAAAGCTTTAAAAAGCAGGTAACTTCATCTGCTTATGGGTCATCTAAGTCAGCTTCAGCCTCTAATTTCGACTTTTCTGTAATACAGCAGGCAGAGCTCTCTGGCAGCAACAAAAAAACTTCCGTATTTAAGTATTTGTTTGTGGGGTTGATACTAGGTATTATCGCTGGCTTAATAGCGGCTTTGCTGAGGGAGATTTTGGCTGTTCATGTCAATGATTCAGATACTGCCGAGACCATCTTGGGAGTCCGCAAAATGGCCTCGCTTCCTAGTTCGCCGTTATATGCCGAAAAGACTCCTGTCGTTATTTCCTCCCCTGAAAGCCTTGAAGCAAAAGCTTTCTTGCACGTTCAGAATACAATTGAGTGTTTTGATGCTGATTCCGAAGATGATTCTGGACGGTTGATTATCGTCGCCTCGTCTCAGCGTGAGGAGGGGCGAACGACTTTTGCCGTCAATTTAGCGGCGTCTGCGGTAAGCGAGGGAAAGAGTGCGCTCCTTATCGAGGCCGACGATCAGCCACAAATCGCAGAGCGGTTGGATCTGAACGCGAATTCGGGGCTTTCGGATGTATTGTCGCAGAATGCTTCATTGATAGATTGCATCAAACCTTATTGGAAACCCAATTTCCATGTATTGCCCGCGGGTAGCCGTCTGGGCGATCCGGACATTCTTGCCAGTTCCCGCATGATGCGAGAACTGCTTAAGGCCGCCTGCCAGCAGTATGACTTCGTTATCGTTGATGTTCCGCCGATGTCTGTTTCAAGTGCTGCGGTTGTCTTAGGCAAGCAGGCCGATGGAGTGCTCATGGTGGTCGGCAACAAGATTTGCACAAGAAGCGGGCTGACTTCTTCTGCTGGGCGGTTTAAAAGCGTTGAAGTGCCTATTCGCGGCTTCGTATGGAATTTTGACGACACAGAAAAGAAATCGGAGAAGCCTCGTTCTCATTGATTTGACGTGAGGTTGATTTTCTTGTGTTAGCGGCGGAAGCCATAGGAAAGGCTGGGCGGGATGACAAAGTCGGGTAAGGATGACGAGGGAGATTCGAACTCCTCAGATGATCAGTCTTTGGTCTTTCCTTCGATGAAGGCTGCCAGGAATGGTGGTCAGAGGCCGGGACAACAGCCTACGCCAGCATTCACTTTTCCTGCTGTGCGTAAACGTCATAATTCTGTTGGAAAGCCAGGAGCGGAGACTGTTGCTTCTAACGCGAATAACCCTCAAGGGTTTGCGTTTCCCGTCTTGCATGCGTCGGATTCCAAAAAAACTTCAGATGGCTTGAATATCAAGTCATCTGACTTTCCAAGTCTTAATCAGGGCACGGCAAAGTCGTCTGAAGCGAAGCTGACTGCAACTGAGCCATCTGAATCGTACCCGTCTGAGACAAATTCTTCCTCTCATGCTGCAAATAATGTTCACCGAGCTGCTTCGGCTTCGACAAAGCCCATCGTAGGCATCGATACTCGACCTGCCAAGCCTGAAACGCAGGGCAATGATTTTGACCAAGCTCCTGCACTTCCTCTTCAACCTTCAAATGAGAATCCTTCGGATTCACCTGAACGGTCAGCTTCTGCCGTCAAATTCTCTCCTTTGATTCCAACCGACTCTGATGGCAAGCATAACGTCGATCCAAATGAACCCAATGATTCTGCGGTAGAATCTTACACGGCTTCGAAAATCGACAAAAAACCGAAGACTGACGGCAATAATGCTGGAACACGACGTGTAGCTTCCGCATCCGAAGCGAATATGCCTTTGCCTGCTTTTGAGCCCGTGTTGCCGCCCCGTTCAGCCTCTCCTCGCCACATTGCGAAGGCCAATCAGAGAAGCGGAAATCGTGACTCTAGCAACGCGGTTGATTCCGTGGACGAGCTTTCGGCATTTGAAGATATTCCCATCGATGAGAGCGTGGGCGAAAGTCTGCGATATGGGGGCGCACATAAGCCGGATCAAGCGGATAGCGGCAAACCGCGTTGGTGGAAGTTGTTGCTTGTCGGTGTGGTCGTCTTCGTTGTGGAGTTTGTTGTCCTTAATCTGCTTTTCTGAGCCCCTTCTCCCGGTTGTGTCGACGGGCTCTAGGCGGGTGGCGGATAGGATATTTATAATTATTTAGTAGATTTTGCTCTTTTCTGCTTGTTTATGTAGTGTACTGCTTAAGTGGTGTTTGTCGTTGAATAATTGAGAAGATCGTACCGGCAGATAAGAGTGAACGATGAGAGGGAAGAGCAAGCGTAAGAAGCCCGTGTCGTGTGAAGCTGGCATCCAGCACGGTGCCGAAGCTGTTTCCGCTGAACCCTCTGCAGAACCCGCTATGGAGCCTTCGCAAAATACCTTACCTGTCGTTGTTGCCAAAGTTTCCCCTGAGTCTTCTGATAATCTAGAAGAAAAGATTCCGGAAGTCCCCTCAGCTGAATCCTGTTCTGCTGAATCTTCCACGCAACTTTCCGAAGAACCATCTACAGACGAGCCGTCTACTGAAGAATTGCCTAACGACAAGCCATCCAGCGAGGAACCGTCTACTGAAGGATCATCCAGCGACGAGCCACCAATCGAAGAACAAGCCATCGACGATATCAAGTCGCACAAGATGCCCAAGTGGGCGTGTGTCTCGTTAATTGTCGTCCTCGTGTTGGCCGTCGTACTCGCGCTGACCGGCGCGGGCGTATGGGGCTACAATCATTTCCGTCGCATCACGATAACCGTCAACGGTGCTGAGCAGCAGGTGAGAGTAGACACGACTCTCGGCAAGCTGGCGGCGGATAACGATAATTTCGGCGCGAAACCGGGCATGCTACTTTCCATTTCGGGCAAGATTCTTAAAGGTGCCGGGGGAGGCCCGGTAACGTATACCCTTGATGGCAGGAAAATCAAGACTGACGGTTCCGTAAAAGACGCGGCAAAAGATGATAATTCCCAAACGCAATCGGTCAATGTGCCCTCCGCCCTTGACGAGGTCAGGATTCCCGAGAACGCGAAGATAACCGTGAAAGACGGCAAGGACGTCACCGAAAAGCACGATATCCAGCGCACGATGATTCCGTTCGGTGTCAGTGTCAACGGCCACGGCGTCATCCAAAAGCTCACGCAAAAAGGTGAGCAAGGCAGCAAGGAAGTGTGGGTCGGAAAGATTTCCGGCGAGAAGGTGGACAAAGGCGTGGTCAAGGAGCCGAAAAACGTCGTCGTCGATTCGTTCTCGCCCAAGCCCGCAAGCCGCAAGGTCGTCGCGCTGACGTTCGACGACGGCCCCAGTCAATACAGCGGACCGATTCTCGACATCCTGAAAGAGAAAGGCGCCAAGGCGACGTTCTTCGACGTTGGCAACGGCGCGGGGGCGTGGCCGCAATTCGAGCAGCGCATGGTGGCCGAGGGCCATCAGGTGGCCAGTCACAGCTTCTCGCATCCCGATATGTACAAGCTCAATCCGGACCAGCTTCGCCAAAATATCACGCAAGGGTTCGCCAGTATCAAGTCGGCTTCCGGGGTTGAGACCAAGATGTTGAGGGCTCCATACGGTGACTTCGGGCCTGACCAGTGGCTTCAAACCAGCGATCTGATTGATTATAACGTGATATGGACCATCGATACGAAGGATTGGAAGAAGCCCGGTGCGCCGGCGATAAGTAGCGCCGCCCTTACGATGGCATACAACGGCGCGGTGATCCTCATGCACGATGGCGGCGGCGACCGGACGCAGGATATCGCGGCGCTCCCCGGCATCATCGACGGGCTCAAAGGCCAAGGTTATGAGCTCGTGACGATTGACGAGCTCATGGCGATGGATGGCAAGTAATCGGGGTGTGGCCTTGGGATTAGGCACGGTTGCCTGACTCGACATGGTTCTTTTGGCTTGATTTTTAGATGTGATGTCAGAGCAATCTGCGTCTTGTTTGCGCGAGTATTCTCCGCCGTTTCGGCAACGGAGAGGTGTTAACCTTGTTGATTGTGGGGCGGCGTTTTCAGCCCGCCTAGGCAGCACGCAAAAAGTACGGATGTTGCATATTGTTACAAAACGTGTGTACTATATGTGTGCTAATGTTATGTTTTGTTAGATTGTGGCAAAATGAAGGAGCACAAAATGACAACTGTGTTGGTTACCGGAGGGGCCGGATATATCGGCACGCACACCGATGTGGAGCTGCTGAACAAGGGGTACGACGTCATCAGCGTCGACAATTACGTCAATTCGGTGCCGGAAGCGCTCGACCGCGTCAAGACGATTACCGGCAAGGAAGTCAAGCGTTACGACGGTGACGTGCGTGACGAGGAACTGATGAACCGCATCTTCGAAGAGAACGACGTCGACTGGGTTATTCACTTCGCTGGTCTCAAGGCCGTGGGCGAATCCGTCGCCAAACCGATCGAGTATTACGATAACAACCTCACCGGTACTATGGTGCTTTTGAAGACCATGCGCGACCACAACGTCAAGAAGATTATCTTCTCCTCGTCCGCCACCGTCTACGGCAAGGCCGAGCACCTGCCGCTTACCGAGGACAGCCCCGTCGGCGGCACCACGAACCCGTATGGCACCTCGAAGCTTTTCCAGGAGCAGATCCTGCGCGACGTCTACGTTGCCGACGATACCTGGACCATCGTGCTGCTGCGTTACTTCAACCCAGTCGGAGCCCACGAGTCCGGCCTGCTCGGCGAGGACCCGAAGGGCATTCCCGCCAACCTCACCCCGTATATCGCCAAGGTGGCGTTGGGCGAGCTCAAGGAAGTCCAGGTCTACGGCGACGATTACCCGACCCCGGATGGCACTGGCGTGCGCGATTATATCCATGTGGTCGATTTGGCGAAGGGTCACGTCGCGGTGATCGACAAGATCGGCAAGCCCGGCGTCTACACCTACAATCTCGGCACCGGCCACGGCTACTCCGTCCTCGAGGTCATCAAGGCCTACGAGAAGGCCGCCGGCCACAAGATCCCGTACACCATCAAGCCTCGTCGCCCCGGCGACATCGCGGCTTGCTACGCGGATTCCTCCAAGGCCGAGCGTGAGCTGGGCTGGAAGGCCGAGCTGGGCATCGACGAGATGGCCGCTTCTTCCCTCAACTGGCAGACCAAGAACCCCAAGGGCTTCCGCAAGGACTGACGAGATTCTTTAGGTTGATTGAATAAAGGCTGTTGCCATGCTTCGTGCATGGCAACAGCCTTTTGTTATGAGCGAATCAATGTGGATTGCCGCAGTTACTCGCTGCTGTCTCATTGAAATAGAGGTCATTGAATCGGCTCAAATTGTTTATGAACGTAAACAAACCTAATTGTTTATGTTCATAAACAAAATATAAATAAAGTAGAGATTCGCTTCAGATACAGATTGAGGCTCCCGGCGTATACCGGAAGCCCCAATCTCAAAAGTTACGCTACGTTAGAAACTCAGTAGCTGTGAGCAACCTGCCAGTGGGCGTAGGCGCCCTGCACGCCGCCGTAACGTGCGCAGTAGCCCCAGAACCACTTGAGCTGAGTCTGATAATTGGTGGCCCAGTCATCGCCGGCGCTCGACATCTTGCTGCTGGGCAGTGCTTGGGGCAGACCATAAGCGCCAGAAGGATTTTGCGCGTTGACGCGCCAGCCGGATTCGTGGCTGATGATGAAGACGGTGGCGGTGAAGTCGGCTTCTGAGCCACCGGTGGAAAGCAGGTAGTCATGCGCCCACTGCTGCATCTCGCCGACCGGAACAGTGGAGCCGATGTTGGCCGCGTCGCTGGAAACGGAAGAATTGGAGCCGGTGCCTACGAGGATGACCTTGTCGACGGGAGCCTGCTTGACGAATGAAGTGAATACGTTGGAGGAGATGGTCTTCTTACCTGCCTTGGTAACCAGGCTGGTGGTTTCCATCACGCCTTCCTGTCCCTCGGACTGAACCTTCTGCTGACCCTTGGGCAGGTCTGAGGTTTCCTTGGTCACGGTGTTGAAACCGATGGGAGCATCGGAAGTCTCGAGATTCGCGTTGGCGCGTTCGATGCTGATGACCGTGGACTCGTTGACTTTGGTCTTGAGGCTTGGATTGACGACGTCGCCGGTCTCGAGGGTGATATCGCCCTGATCGAGCACGGACTTGACATCGGTGAAGTGGGAGCCGACCACAGCGCGGTTCTTGCCGTTGATCTTGACGGTGACGTAGGTGTCGCCGGCTTTGCCGCCGCGAAGGTCTTCACGGTCGGTGCCGCGGGAGACGCCGAGCGCGTTGGCGTCGGTGGCCGAGTACGAAGTGACGCGGTTGACGGAATCCTGACGTGCATCATGCGAGTGAACGGCGATTGCGCTGCTGCCCACCAATGCCACAACCGCTACTACGCCGGCCGCGATCTTCGTCCACTGGCGTTTGCTCAGCGACCTCAAGGTCTTGGTTTGCTTACGGTGGTTAGCCATATGCCTTTAATGCTCCTAGGTAGTCCTACAGTTCAAAATGCGTCGAATTACAAACGCACCATACAACTCTCATCTCATATCTCTTTCGCACGTCTCTCACGTGCGGGATGCAACGCCGCAACTTCTCAATCCGCCTTGGCGGGTCATCACTACATCACAAAACAAACATAATTATAACGCACTGGCGCGAAAATCTTGTGTTCAAACGAGCAAATAACGATAATTAATAAAAAGAATTACGTATTACGCTTCGAAACGCTGTTATTCTGTCGCTTCAATAACAAATATGCCGAAAGCCAAACGTTCGTTGGCAATCGGCATATCGCTTTACGTGAAAATAGCTGAGGAATTATTCGGCCTTTACTAGGTGGTTACTAGATGGTCTCGAGTGTTTCCAGCGTCAGGTTCTGAGTCAGCTCAGGCGTTGGCGCCTTCCTTGGCATCGACATCAAGGGCACGGGCCTGCTTGATGACCTCGTCAAGATCGGAAGCGCGAAGGGCCCCGGCCTGCTTGAAGATAATCTGGCCTTTCTTGGCGATCATCAGGGTGGGGACGGCCTGAATCTCGGCCGCCGTGGCGAGCTCCTGGTTCTGGTCGATGTCGACCTTGCCAAAGACGATGTCGGGGTTGGCCTCGCTGGCCTTCTCATAAACCGGGCCGAAAGCCTTGCACGGGCCGCACCAGGTGGCCCAGAAATCAACGAACACCAGCTCGTTGTCGGTGATGGTCTTTTCAAAGTTTGTTGCCGTCAAAGTCTGTGTTGCCATGATTATGGCTCCTTCCGCTTGTGCGTTGCACCATTTCGTGGGCTTTTACCTCGCGAACGATGTAATGACCAGTCTCGCAGTAAACCCAAACATTGCTAAGCCAGTGACGAAAAGGCCGTTCGTCTCGCGCATTCGTCAGCCATTCCGCCGATAATGGAGCCATGGCAGTCTTGAATGATGAAGTGCCCGACGAGGGCGATTTCGATGCGGGGCGGCATCGCGGCGAATTCGATGGCATCACCCCTGAGGACTTTGTGCGCGGCGGCAGCAATGGCAACCCTCCTGGCTGGCTGACGCCACACGATATCGACGAGGCGCGCGCCAAACTTCCCATCGTCTATGCCGAAGTGGTTCCGGTACGCACCGACGACATGGGCCGCGTCAGTGCTGTCGGTTCGCTTCTGCGAGTGCGTGACAGCGGCTCCGTGGAACGCACACTGATCACTGGCCGCATTCTTTTCCACGAGACCATCCGCGAGGCCATCGCCCGCAACATCGCCAAAGACTTGGGGGATCTTGCCCTGCCCATCTTGCCGGCAAGCCTCCAGCCGTTCACCGTCGCCGAGTTCTTCCCGACTCCAGGCATCTCGGAGTTTTACGACCCGCGCCAGCACGCCATAGCGCTGTGCTACGTGGTGCAGATTTCCGGCGACTGCAAGCCGCTCGACCCGGCGCTCGACGTGGAATGGTGCGATGTGGATAGCAAACAGCTCGACACGTTCATCGCCCAGATGTCCGGCGGTCACGGCCAGATCGTGCGCCGCGCGCTTTCGTGGGCCGGAGTGGACGAATAGATTTTGGAATAACCGGAACAGGCAAAATGAATATTCGCATTAATAATAAAGTCTATCGTTCCGGCAAAGGCGTGCCTCTGATTCTGTTGCATGCCTTTCCTGTGGATGCGCGGATGTGGGATGATTGTGTCGCAAGTCTGGTTCGATTGGGAAGGGAACGTAAGGTTGTGCCCTTCCCGATCTGGGCGCCGGATACGCCGGGTGCCGGCGATGCCTCGATTCCCGATGTGCACGCTACCGGTGCGCTCGCCGACGATGGGGCGTACGCCGAGGCGATGGACAAGGTGGCCGAAGCCTTCGTTTCGATGCTGCATATCGCCGGTCACGAAAAGGCCATTTGGGTGGGGCTTTCGATGGGCGGCTATATCGCGATGGATATTCAGCGGCTATTCCCGGAAACCGTTGCCGGGCTTGCGTTGTGCGACACCACCACGATTGCGGATAGCGTTCAGGCCCGTGCGAATCGGCTCAACATCGCGGAAACCTGCGAAAGTGACAACACCGTCGAACCGGTGATGCATTTCGCGCGTCCTCAGGCGGGGGATTCGACAGTCAAGCAGAGCCAGCGTTTTCAGGATTTGCTGACCGGCTGGATTCACGATCAACGCCCGGAAGGGCTTGCTTGGCGCGAGCGCATGGCCGCGGGCCGCGTCGATACAACCGACCAGCTGGCACGGGTAACCGCTCCCGTCGCGGTCATCTGCGGCGAGAACGACCCTTCGAGCCCTCCGGCCAAGATGAAGCCGATTGCCGACGCCATGACTTCCACCTCTGTCGCTTTCACCGCGATTCCCGATTGCGGCCATTTCAGCGCCGTCGAGCATCCCGACACGGTCGCGAACGCTTTGCTGGACTTGGTCGAGCGCGTATAGCCGAGCGTTCGTTCGATTCATAAGATGCACCTATCCGATGCCAACGTTGAAAAGGTGCAAGTTAGTCGAGCAAAAGTGCATTTATCTGACGCTACCGTCGGAAAAGTGCATTTTACGGCTGCAAAAGTGCATGTTTCTGACGGTGGCGTCTGAAAAGTGCACTTTAGAAGGCAAGCAGGTTGTCGCCGTGGGATAATGGCTAATCAGCTATAGTATTTCATACAATGACGCGAGTAATTCACGGCATAGACGCGTCTGAAAGTCTAAAGAGGTTGACATGGCTGCTTCGTTTTCATCGCTGGCATTGACTCAGGTGCTGCCGTTCCTGCCGCTTGCCCAGGGCGACATCGACTACCAGACCGAGCGTAGAGGCGACCCCAACCTCATTGCGGAAGTTCTGGCACAGCCGAAAACGACGGTCGTTTTCGTGCGCGATGGGCTTGTGGCCGTTCCTGACGGGCAAGCGGCGCGCGTCGATTTCGAAACCGCAAAGATACGTCTGGCCGAGGTGCCCGGAGAGTACGTTTTGCGTGCGCTTGGTGACAGGATTGACGATTCTTCCAAAACCGGTATCATCCCCATATTTCTTGGCAGTTATGGTATTGGCAGTAATCGCCCTCAGGCTGTTGTGGCTTTGGACGTCTCGGATTTTGCGGAAAAAGCGGGCGTGGAAAGTCGGGATGGCGAATCGGGGATGCATCCCGATACGGGCAAAGGCAACGCTGGATTAGGCGCGGAGACTTCATCGCCGCAAACCGACCAATCCGCGCAGAGCCAGGTGCTCGAGCGCGCCCTGCAGCGTTTCGACTGGGTTTCCCTGCTAGGCTTCGCCCCGCACGCCTCGGCCCGCGAAACCGGGCAGGCCACCACGGCGGTTGCCTTGAGCAACTGGCACAACAGCCAGAAATATTGTCCGCGTTGCGGTTCTAGGGTTCGTCCGGCCATGTCTGGATGGGCTCAACAATGTGACAACGAAAACTGTGAGACGCACCATTCACTGCTTTTCCCGCGTATTGAGCCGGCCGTCATCACTTCGATTGTCGACGGTCAGGGCAGGCTATTGCTGCAGCATAATAAAAAATGGAGCGATCCGTCCTTCTATTCGGTATGTGCGGGATTCGTCGAAGCTGGCGAGAACCTGGAACACGCCGTGAAGCGCGAAGCCGCAGAGGAAACTGGCCTGACGCTCGGCGAGGTGAAATATCTGGGCTCCCAACCCTGGCCGTTCCCGGCATCGTTGATGGTTGCGTTCAAGGCTCGTGCACTTGGCACCGATGTCAAGGTGGATGGTCTTGAAACGCTCGATGCTCGTTTCTTCACCAGGGACGAATTCGCCGAAGCGCTGACTACCGGTCAAATCAAACAGCCAGGCAAGGCGACCGTCGCGCGTTACATGATCGAAGAATGGTACGGGCAGAAATTGTAACGCAAAAAACCGTGATGTCTGTCGGATAAAATATTTAGATATCTCTGGATTATCTGTTTGGGCGTTTCTCTTTTCGCTACGTGGCGAACGGCTTCGTTTACCGCTTTCTGCACCGCCATCACGTCATATCTCTGCGATAATCTAGTGACTTAGTACGCTGAGAAGGGTATCTGGAGGAAGTAATGGACAACGTCATGAACAGCGGCAACGAGCCTGAGGCGCTGACAAGTGAGCTCAGCCAAGCCGATATCGCCGCGCTTGGCATCGGCGCTCATGCGATGCCTAAAAAGCAGGTGAAGCACCGTCTGCCGATTATCATCGCTGCCGTGGTGTTTGCAGTGCTTGTCGTTGCGTTGATTGCTTCGTTCTTTGGCGCACGTTGGTATTACAAGGATAAGGCCGCTCCGGGGGTTCATCTCGGCGATGTGGCTGTGGCTGGGCAGAATGCCGCTCAATTGAAGCAGACCGTCGACCACGAAGTCCAGAACTCGAAGGTCACCATCACTGACGGGCAAGGCAAGAAGGCCACCGCCGGCTTCAAGGATCTGGGCGTGAAAGTCGATACCGACAAGACCGTGCAGGATCTCCTCGCCGCCAAGGGGGATGGCGCGGGTCGCGTTGTTCCTTTCCAGAAAGCCGATGTCAAACTCGTGGCGGATGTCACTGACCTGCCGATTAACACCTATCTGACCAACACGTTCGTCAAGGATGGCGACAAGGCCGTCCCCTCAAGCGTGGCTTTCGATGGCAACTCCAGCCAATTCGTCGCTGCCGCAGGCCATGGAGGGCGTGCTCCTGAAATGAGCGGCGTCAAGAATTCGGTCAACACATTGATTGCGGATCCCGGCGAAACCAAAACCGTGAAGGTCTCCTACAAGACCATCGATACCCCTGTTTCCCAAAGCGCTGCGCAGACGGCAGCCGACGCGGCGAACAAGCTGCTGGCCAACAAGATCGTCATCAATAACGGCGACGCTAGCCAATTCGAATTGCCGGTGGCGCAAGTGGCCTCGTGGATCAAACCCAATGCAGACCTTGAAAAAGGGCAGGTTAATCTCAGCATCGACAAGAACGCCATTGCGGGCTATATCAACAGTGAAATGCCCAAGCAACTCAACCAGGATATGGTCAGCCAGCAGGATATCGTCGACGGCAACGGCAAGGTGATGCTTACGATGACCAAGGGTGTCAACGGCGTCAAGGTCAAAGACGGCGATGCCGTGGTCAATCAGGTCTACTCTGCCATGACCAGCGGTCAGCCGGCCACCATTCAGGCCGCGGCGGACATCACCAAATTCGACGTCAAACAGACAAAGTCCGAGATGCGCATCGTCGTTGACCGGTCCACACAGACCGCGACGGTCTACAAAAACGACCAGGTGGTGAAGACCTTCCTAGTCTGCACGGGCAAGCCCGGTGGTGACGAGACCACTTTGGGCAATTACGTCATCTATCTGCGTTACGCGGTACAGACCATGCGTGGCCCGGGTTACGTTTCTCCGAACGTGCGTTGGGTCAGCTATTTCAACGGTGGAGAGGGCTTCCATACTGCGGATTGGAATCCGGTCGGTATTGCCACCGGCAACCCGTCTGAGTATGGCTCGCATGGCTGCGTGAATATGAACGTCAATGACGCCCAATGGATTTATGACAACTGCCCGCAGGGCACGCTGGTGCAGGTCGTGGGCGACCAGCCTGCCGGTGCGGTGCGCTAAGAGTAGGCTCGCTCGGTTCTTTTTCTCAGGCGTCCTCTTTGCTACGGCAAGCAGGACGCCTGTTTCGCGACGTGCAAAACGGGCAAGTGGGTCATGCTGTAATCTGGCAGTATGAACGAAAACGATATCAATGATTTTGACAAGACCGACGAAACCGACAATGTTGATTCCTCCGATTCCGCAATGGCCAGTGCGGCTTCCAAATCCGTCTCTTTGGATGTACCGGACCACCTGCAATATTCCGGCGACCACGTCTGGGTCGAGGACGTGGACGGGCTGGCCGTCATCGGGCTGACCGAATATGCGGCCTCCCAGATGGGCGAGATCGTCTATGTCGATTTGCCCGAGCCGGACACCCCGGTGCGTGCGGGCGATGAGATTGTGGAAATGGAAAGCGCCAAGACGGTGCAAAATCTTATTTCCCCGGTCGAAGGCACCGTCAAATACGTCAATCAGGCTGTTTCCGATGACCCACAGGTCATCAACAATGACCCATACGGCGAGGGCTGGATTCTGAAAATCGAGATGGATGACGACGAGCCCGAGCTGATGGATGCCGACCAGTACGCCGCGATGGTGAAGCGCGCCGAATAGTCGATAATCTGCTCATCCACTTGTGCGTAACCAAATATCAACAATCAATAAATAATAACTAATACTCGATACCGATATCCGAGTATCGGAAACGCAAACAGCAAAGCAAACACAACCCGAGTTCAGACTCACGATTAAACGAACGGAAACACATGGCACGCAAACCCGTCAAGCAGCAAGTCAGTCCGACGCAGGCCGACCAAATGCCTACGGTGCCGATTGAAGTGCATCGCGCCTCCACTTCGTTCGATTCGTCGAAAACCATCAGCGCGTCCAGCCGATTCGGAGAACCTTGGGTGCAAAGTACGCGAAAGGCGATCACCCAGGGGTTTGGCGCGTGGACGCGATTTTCAACCGGGCTGGTGCGCAAGTGGGGCTGGTATCCGAAAGTCGAGCCCTACGCCGGCTACGGAACCGGTGACTATGCCAGGCTCGTCTGCCGGACGGTGATGGCGCCCGGCGGTTCGCGTTCAGGGGAACTGATGCGCGGGATTCGTGGCATGCTCTCGGTGCCTGCGGCCGGAGTAAGAGTCAAAATCGAAATCGATGGAGTGCCGGTCAGCCAGGTGCAGGTCGGGGTTTCCGAGGTCTACGACCGCTACGATTCCTCGCGTGAGATAAGTTCCGAATACGCTGTTTCCGACAGGGCCGGGTACCTCGACCTGGTCGCCGAACGCGGCAATACGCCGGGTGTCCACCGTGTTTCCTACCAGGTCGCCAGGCGTAAGAAGGTCACCTCGGAACTGTTCGTGGTGCCATCCGGTGCCAAAGTGGGCATCATCACCGACGTCGATGACACCATCATGGTCACTCAGGCGCCAAGCCCAGTAAAGGCGGCCTACAACCTCCTGCTGCTCAACCCCAAGAAGCGCAGCACCGTGCCAGGAATGAGCGCTCTCTTCACCCGTCTGGCCGACATGATGCCGGATGCACCGTTCTTTTATCTTTCGACTTCGCCTTGGAACGTCGAGAGTTCGATACGCAATTTCATCGCCGAACAGGGCTATCCCGCCGGACCGTTGCTGTTGCGCGACCTCGACCCGCGGCCCAAGACCTTCGTCCCCTCTGGGGTCGAGCACAAACTCCAGTTCGCCGAGCAGCTGATGGAGGATTTCCCGGATATGAAATTCATCCTGATCGGCGATGACGGGCAGAAGGACCCGGTGACCTACGCCACCATCGCGCGGCGCTACCCGGGGCGGGTGCTGGCCATCGCCATCCGCGAGCTGAGTCCACGCGAATCCTCGGCGCTGGGCCAGGTTGCGGGGCTCACCGCCACCCAACCCATGCCGGTGACCGACGTTCCCGTTTTCACCGGCACCACCGGAGCCAACATCATGAAGACGATGCTGCCGTATTTGCGCCATGAACTCGGGCTCGAGTAGCCGACACAATCAAGGTGGCCGAGTCAATCAATGGGATCAAACGCACGCTTCGCTCGAAGTGGTTTGAAAAGGCAACAGAGGTATGTATTGATAGGATTTTCGTCTCAGACCTGACAAGTTAGGCTCTTCGCTTGACGAGTATAATCTGATGGTTATGACTGACGAAACGAACCCCACGATAGTGTCGCCGCAAGGAACCAACAACACGTCCGCTCCACAGGTTTTGCCTGTTCCGCACGCGAAACGTGAACCGAAGCCGCGCACGGTGCACGGCGACACTTTCATCGATCCTTACGAGTGGATGCGAGACAAGAATTCGCCGGAATTGCAACGTTTTGTGCGTGAGGAAAACGAGTATTATACGGCGAAGACGGCCGGTTTCGACGGGCTGAAGCATCGGCTTTTTGAGGAGCTCAAGTCTCGCGTCGACGAGACGGACATGTCGGTGCCGACACGAATGGATGGTTATTGGTATTTCGTGCGTACCCGGGAAGGTCTGCAATACGGTGTGCAGTGCCGACTGCCGATTGCCGGCCCTGACGACTGGGATCCCCCGCAAATCAAGGCGAGCGACGCACCGGGCTCAATGCCTGGGGAGCAGGTTGTTTTCGATCCGAACGTCGAGGCGAAAGGCCATGATTTCTTCCGCTTGGGCGGGCTTGATTTGACCCGCGACGGCCGCTGGCTGCTTTACGGCGTCGACACCGCCGGCGGCGAACGTTACGATTACCGCATCCGCAGCCTCGAGAACGGCCATGAATTGCCGGAAGTATTCAAAGGCATTGCCGAGGCCTGCTTCACTCCCGACGGCAAGTGGGTATTTTATACGCTGCTTGACCAATCTTGGCGGCCATATGAGGTTCGCCGGCATCAGGTCGGCACAAGTGTCGACGATGACGTCGAAGTCTTTCGTGAAAGTGACGAACGGTTTTGGATCGGTGTCGGGCTGAGTTTCGATGAGCGTAACATTGTCATCGGTTGCTCGTCCAAGACCACCAGCGAGGTGCTGATGCTTTCGGTCGACAATCCGGAAGGCGAGTTCCGTGCGTTCATTCCGAGGAAGGAAGGCGTCGAATACGACGTCAGTTTCGCTCGGTTCGAAGGTGCGGGCGTTGACGGATCTGACATTCCGCTGGCGCTGGTCTACCACAATGCGAAGAACCCGAATTTCGAGGTGGACGTGGTCGATTTGAGCGTGCACGAACCGCCATATGCCTTGGGCGAGGGTGTTGCTGTGGCTCTTGGCTCGCCGTATGGCTGTGAGCGTGGCGATGAAGTCGAGCCGGGTGCAAGTGGAAAACCGGTGAATACGCCCTATAACAATCCCGATAATCCCGAAATCCTGCGTGGCGCCCGCGGACTAGGTATCGAAGGCATCGCGATGTATCGCAATTTCGTGGTGCTGAGCTATCGAAAAGACAGCTTGCCGCACATTGCGGTGATGACGAAAAACGATGCATTGCAGGACTTTTTGGCGCATCGTCCGTGGCGTTTCCGTGAGCTGAGGCCAGACTCGGATGGGGGAAGCGAACGCTTGTATTCCATTGCGGCGGGAGGCAATCCCTCCTACGACGTGCCGCGTATGCGTTATTCGTTCTCAAGCTATACGCAACCCGGCCAGTTGTGCGAGCTTGACGTGGCGACCGGCAAAAGCAGGTTGCTCAAGCGGGCGAAAGTGCGTGGCGGCTTCGATGCCGCGAACTACCGCGAGCGGCGCATCTGGGTGCGGGTGCGTGACGGCGAGCTGGTGCCGGTTTCGCTGGTCTGGCGACCGGATTGTTGCAAGGCGATGGCGGAGCTGGGCGATGATTTGAGACGCATCGATTTGCTGGATATCGCTGAAAATTCCACGAACTCGGATTCCCCCTCGCGGGGTGTAAATGCTTCTGCAACTCATACTGGAGTAAACGGTGCCGCACATCCGGAAAGTCAAGACTTGCGACCTGGTGCCGGGCCGATGTTCATCACCGGCTACGGTGCCTACGAAGCCGATAGCGATCCCGGTTTTTCCGTGGCACGCGTAAGTATGCTCGATCGGGGCGTGCTTTACGCCGTGGTGCATGTGCGCGGCGGTGGCGAGATGGGTCGAGCGTGGTACGAGCAGGGACGAAGGCTTAATAAGCGTAATACGTTTACGGATTTCGTAGACGCCACCAAAGCCTTGCAACAGGCCGGACTTGCCGACCTGGAACGTACCGTTGCCAATGGCGGTTCGGCTGGTGGGTTGCTTATGGGTGCCGTGGCGAATATGGCTCCGGAATGTTACGCAGGAATTGAGGCGGACGTCCCGTTTGTTGACGCGTTGACTTCGATTCTAGACCCTTCGTTGCCGCTGACGGTTACGGAATGGGACGAGTGGGGTGATCCGCTTCACGACAAGACCGTCTACGACTATATGAAGTCGTATTCACCCTATGAAAACGCGCCATTCGGCCATTGGCAGGGTGATGCTGCGCCCGATGGTTCGTCATTGAATCAGAGCGCGGCAAATTCGAAAGCCGAAAACCGAGATGCCGGTAACAATGCCTTTGACGACAATGCATCTGATAATGCTACTTCGCGCTACCCGAAGATTTTCGCCACCACATCGTTGAACGATACCCGCGTGCTCTGTGTGGAGCCGCTCAAGTGGATCGCCCGCCTGCAATCGCAAGGCGTGGATGCCATCGTGCGCGTCGAAGTCGAGGCCGGCCACGGCGGCACTTCCGGCCGCTATAAGCAGTGGCAGGAGGTCAGCGACGAGAACGCCTGGTGTCTTCATACCATGGGAATTGAAGAGTAGGTAGATAACCTCGTTTTGTTGCAATATCGTTTTCTTGGTGCACCAAGTCATCCGAAATTTTGAAAAAGGGAGTTAATTCTTCGTATTTTGGCCATCTTGGTGCGCCAAGATAGGCGAAAATGTGTCTTTTGGGGTTAATTCCTTGAATTTTGGCCTACTTGGTGCACCAAGAGTCCCAAAAGGGTCGAATATTGCAGAATTATCGGTGTCCATTTTCCGGACCAAATAGTGGACAGTGTGATGTTCGCGACTATTGTCACGGCTATGAGCACTAAAAAAACATATCATATCGCCGTCATTCCAGGCGACGGCATTGGCAAGGAAATCATTCCCCCGGCCCAAGAGGTCATGGAGAAGGCTACCGAAGGTGTGGCCGACTTCGAATACGACGAATTCGATCTTGGTTCCCAACGTTATGTGCGTGATGGGGCGGTGCTGCCCGACGAGGATCTCGAGCGTATCAAGAAGACCGATGCCATTCTGTTGGGGGCCATCGGCGACCCTAGGCTCGACGTACCAGCCGGTTTGCTTGAACGTGGCTTGCTTTTGAAGCTGCGTTTCGATCTCGATCAGTACGTCAACCTGCGTCCCTCCAAGCTTTACAAAGGCGTTGAATCGCCGCTCAAGAACCCGGGCAACATCGATTTTGTCGTGGTGCGCGAAGGTACTGAGGGCATGTATTGCGGCGTCGGCGGCGCGATCCGCAAGAATACCCCGCAGGAGGTGGCCACCGAAGTCTCCACCAACACGGCCTACGGCGTCGAGCGTGTGGTGCGCTACGCCTACGATCTGGCGATGAAGCGCAGGAAGCACATCACCTTGGTGCACAAGAAGAACGTGCTGGTCAACGCTGGCGACATGTGGCAGCGGATCGTTGACAAGGTTGGCGAGGAATACCCCGAGGTCAGCCACGACTACCTGCACATCGACGCGACCACCATCTTCATGGTCACCGACCCGAGCCGCTTCGACGTCATCCTGACCGACAACCTCTTCGGCGACATCATCACCGACGAGGCCGGTGCCGTGGTCGGCGGCGTCGGCTATTCCGCTTCCGGCTGCATCAACGCCAGCAACGAGTATCCCTCGATGTTCGAACCCATCCACGGCTCCGCGCCCGATATCGCCGGCAAGGGCATCGCCAACCCAACCGCCACCATTCTCTCCACCGCGATGCTGCTGCGTCACCTTGGCATGGACGAGCCGGCTGCGCATATCGAAGAGGTCGTCGAGGCCGACATCGCCGAGAACGCGAAGAAGCAGCGCACCACGGCCGAGGTTGGACGGGATATTCTCGCGCGGCTGTAATAATCGAAAACCGAAACGATGACAAATGGTACTAGATATTAAAAAATAATCTGATCGAGCATATTGTTATTGTTTTGTTTCGGACGCTTTCCGCAAAGGGAAGCGCCCGTTTTTTATGTTCAAAAAGATCACAGCATCCCAATTTACAGCAAGTTTCCAGTATTCTTACATAATCGTCTCGACCGTTTAGGCTAGGCTTAAGGCATGAACAATACTCCAGATCCGCAGGTCGGGCAGCCCGGAGCGCAATCTCCGCAGGATTCCGGCAACCAGAATGATTTCGACACTTCGCAGGATCAGTCGAGTCAGCAAAGCCAGACGCAGGCACAAGGGCAGCAGGGGCAGCACGGCATGCCAAACACTGGGTATCAGGCGCAGGGCCAGCAGTATGATCAACCAAACTATGGTCAGGGCGGCGCTGCTCAGGGAAGCCCACAACCCAATCAGCAGCCGAACTATGGCCAGCCGCAATACGGTCAGCAGGCCAATTATGGCCAACCGCAGTACGGCCAGGCCGATTATCGCCAGTCGCAGCAGCAGAACTATGGCCAGCCGCAATACGACCGGCCGCAATACGGCCAGCAGCCCAATTACGGTCAGGCCGATTACGCTCAGACCCGCTATTCCCAGACTCAAACCAGTCCTTCGCCCCAGCCCGGCTACGGTTACGCTTCCGGCAACTACGGCCAGCAGTATGGCTACAGCCAGAACGGATACCCGCAAGGCGGCCAGCCTTATGCGCCGCAATACGGCTGGACTGAGCCTTTGCCGTATGGCTACCAGCCCAGAAACAAAATGGTTGCCGGACTTTTGGGCATCTTTTTGGGATGGCTTGGCGTTCACAATTTCTATCTCGGCCACTATGGCAAGGCCGTTGGCCAGCTGCTACTGACGGTGATTGGTTCGATATTTTTCGGACTCGGTGCAGTAGCGTCCTTCATTTGGGGCTTTATCGAGGGTGTGCTCATCTTGAGTTCCGACTACGGTTCCCCCTGGCACAGGGACGCCAAGGGTGTCGAGTTGCGCGAATAGCGGCTTTTCAGCCTTGAGAACAGGCCAGGTTTCGGCGATCTCGGCTTACGGTTGGCCTGTTGTTCCCATATGCGGTGAGGTAGACGCTTTTGCGGCGTTCCCCTCACCGTTTGATATGCTGAAGCGTTATGAGAGGCGAATACAAGACCCCCGGCGGCAAACTGGTCGGAGTCGATGTTGTTGTGAACGAGGCCGGCAAACCGGTTTCCTCGACGATTGACGGGGACTTTTTCGTTCTGGGCGATGACGATGCCGCTCAAACCATGCTTTCGGAACTCGGGGCAGCACTCGTGGCGCGCAGGCCGTTGGCTCCGATATTTCAATCCTATCCGTCGGTCAGACTGGTGGGTGTCGACGACGTTGCGATCTCAACCGCGTACCGACGGGCTTTGCGGACAGAAAAAAACGGGTCTGAAAGCGAAACGGGCTGTTCAATTTGTGCAAATGTTGGTGTTGATGATGGTTCAGACATATCGACGTCAAATAATGACGCTTTTCATCAACTCCATGAAGAGCGTTGGAGGTCGCTGCGCCCGTTGGTGGTGCATGACGTTCCTCGCGCTCCCGCCGAACAGATGGCGACGGACGAGCAGTGGGCAAGACAAGTCGCAGCCGGCAAAAGGCCTGCAATGCTGCGCTTTTGGAGCTGGTCGGGCCGCGCCGTGGTGGTAGGCAGATTCCAATCAATCGAGCAAGAAGTCGACGTGAAGGCCGCAAAACAAGCGGATTTTGCCGTCGTTCGACGCTCAACTGGCGGAGGGGCGATGTTCATCGAACCGGGCAAGACGATCACCTATTCCTTCTACGCCCCCAAGGGTTTCGTCGAAGATGTGCCCGTTGGCGAATCGTTTCGTCTGTGCGATCAGTGGCTCGTCGATGCATTAAAAAGTCTTGGAATTCCAGCGTTTTTCAGCGGTACCAACGATATCGCCTGCGTTCAAGGCAAGATTGGGGGAGCGGCGCAACGGTTCTTTCCGCCGACAGACGGAGGGCCGGGAGCGTTGCTGCACCACGTCACGCTTGCCTACGATATTGATACCGAAAAAATGGGGAAAATACTTAGAACCTCACCCGAAAAGCTCCGCGACAAAGCCGTCAAATCGGCCGTCAAACGAGTTGCGCCGATCAGACGGCAAACGGATATGGGGTTTGAAGCGGTTTCCGCTTACCTCGAAGAGTATGCCAAGCTGAGCTACAATTAAGGTAGATTTTGAGGTTAACCAGTTTCAAGGCAAATGAATTTCTGGTGACGACACAGTAAGTATTTGGAGGTGCGATCTCGTGGATAGTCCGAACGGGGCAAATGAAGCCGACAATGAACTTCTGCAGACGGCTTTGTTCAAGCATGTCTCCCACGCGGATGCGGAGGAGCTCATGCCCTACATGAAGCGTGCCGAATTCGAGAAGGGTGACTACATCTTTCATGAGGGTTCCACCGACCAGCGTATGTATCTGCTGGAAAGTGGGAAAGTGAAGCTCACCCGTGAGGCGAGTGATAACCGCATACAGCTTTTGAGCATTCATACCCGTGGCGAAATTCTTGGAGAGATTCCCGTCTTCGACCCGGCCGGTGGCCCCCGTACGGCTTCCGCCATCGCGATGAACAACGGCACGCAGGTGGGCTGGCTCGAGCACGACACCCTGTTCTCCTGGCTCAACAAGCACCCGCGCGTGGCCGTGGACATGCTGCAGGTGATGGCCAACCGCATGCGCGCCAACAACGAGCAGATTTCCGATCTCGTCTTTATGGATGTTCCAGCCCGCCTGGCCAAGACGCTGCTTGATCTGGCCTCCCGTTTCGGTGAGCCGGTGGAATCCGGTGTCAAGGTGCCGCACGACCTGACGCAGGAGGAGATGGCGCAGCTCGTGGGTTCCTCGCGTGAGACGGTCAACAAGGCGCTGATGGACTTCGCCAACCGAGGGTGGATCGCCCGTGAAGGCCGTTCCATCATCATCTATCAGCCTGGTGCGTTGATTCGTCGTTCCCGTCACTGATCGGGATTGGTATTTCGCGCTGATTTTTATCATATTCGCGGTTCGTAGCTTTGTGGCTACGGCCGCGAATTTGTATCTGCCGACCTCGGATTTTTCGGCTTGCTTTCTGCGACCTCCCAGACTCTCCGAAACGGTCTACGCAATCTGCGATAAGGCTATGCAATTGGCCGTTTCGGTAGAGGCGATATCCTAGAATGACACCATGCCTCAAATGAAGAACAACCTCACTGTGCGACGCGTGATCGCTTTGCTGTTGACCTACGTCACCCTTTGCGTCGCCGGTGGTGTCGTCGGCGGTATGTTCTTCATCCCCGGTGTGCTCGGCCTCAATGGTGCGGCGCGCACCATCGCACCGTCTCTCAAGACGGAGAACATCGATTTCGACGTCACCAGCCTGCCGCAGAAATCCACTATTTACGCTTCCGACGGCAAAACCGTCATCGCTTCCTTCTATGCGCAGAACCGAACCGTGGTCCCGCTGCGCCAGGTCTCGCAGCCCATGCAGCAGGCTGTGGTCGCCCGTGAGGACCGCCGTTTCTTCGAGCACGCCGGCGTGGATATGCAGGGCGTGCTTCGAGCCTTCGTCCAGACGTTCATCAGGCACGGCGACACCCAGGGCGGTTCGTCGTTGACACAGCAGTACGTCAAGAATGTATTACTCATAGAGGCGAAGGAAAAGAACGACCCCATCGCCGAATACCACGCCTCGGAAGACACGATCGCCCGTAAGATACGCGAGATGCTGATCGCCGTTCAGATGGAGAAGCAGTATAGCAAGGCCGAGATCCTGCAGGGTTACCTCAACATCGCCCAGTTCGGGCGCAACAACCTTTACGGTGTCCAGACCGCCGCCAAGCGCTATTTCAACGTCTCCGCCGCAGATCTCAACATCGGCCAGGCCGCTACTATCGCGGCCATCACCAAGAACCCCGCGAAATACGATCCTTCGGTGCCGGAAAACCAGCCCGAAGCCCAAAAACAGCGCAACATCGTCCTTGACCTGATGCTGCAGCAGCATTTCATCTCGCAAGCCGACCACGACAAGTTCCGCGCCGAGCCCATAGCGCAGACACTCAATCTGCAAGATAATTCCACGCAGATCGGCTGCCAGGTGGCCGGTGACGCAGGGTTCTTCTGCGATTACGCCACCAAGCAGATCCTCAATTCCAAGGAATTCGGCAAGACCGCTCAGGATCGTAGCAAGCTTCTGAACGAAGGCGGGCTCAACATCTACACCACGATGGACGTGCACGCCAACGCCGATGCGATGCAGGCCGCGCGCGATACGATTCCCGTCGACGATCCCAGCGGCTTCGAGGTGACTATCGCGGCCATCAAGCCAGGTACCGGGGAAGTGCTGGGCTTTGGCATCAACCGCACCTACGATCCCACCGATGCCGCAAAGAACGACCCGACCCGCACGGCTGTCAATTATGCGGTCGACGAGAAAGACGGCGGTGGCGGCGGCTGGGGCGTTGGCTCCACGTGGAAGCCCATCAACCTGGTGGCCTGGATGCAGTCTGGAAAATCCATCACTCAGTCTTTGCGTCTGAGCAGCTACTATCCGGTAGGTTCGTTCGCCTGCGCCAATTATGGTGGACAGCCTTACGGCTGGAATGTACACAATTCCGAAGGCGGGACGGCCAGTGTGGAGTCTCCTCTTCAGGGCCTCATTCGTTCGCACAACACAACCCAGGCTGGCATGGCCCAGCAGATAGGGCTCTGCCCCATCGGCGAGGCAGCGAAGGCGATCGGTTACCACAACGCCTCGGGCGACCCCGATCCGTCCACGCGTGCAACCTTGGAACGCTTCAACGGTTCGATGACAATCGGCTCGGTGGCGGCCTCACCGCTGACGATGGCCAATGTTTTCGGCACTCTCGGCGCCAACGGCGTCGAATGCACCCCGATCGCGTTGAAGAAGGTCGTCAACAAGGCCGGCAAATCCATGAAGGTGCCTTCGGCCAACTGCCATCAGGCCATCGAGCCCGGCATCGCCCAGACCGTTGGCTACGCGTTGAACCAAGGTGTGGTCCAGCCCGGCGGCGAGGCGGCCACCACCCAACTTGACGGCGGACGCAAGACCTTCGCCAAAACCGGCACCAACGAGGACACGTATATGACCACGGGCGGTTTCTCGCCGAATCAAGTCGCCTCGTTCGTCTCGGTGAACAACGCTGAGGTTCCGATTTCCTTCAACGGCAAGACCATCAACCACAAGTCCTACGGCCAATGGTACGGCATGTATATCGCCACCCCGGCCTGGAAAGACTTCATGAACAGGTATCTTGCCGATATCCAAGCCCCTGTCGACAACAACTACGGCGCTCCGGACCCGAAGTATATGGGTGGTGCCAGCACTTCCACCAATAACACCGGCCAGTCCACTACGGGCAACAACACCATTCCCGACCGGCAGGGATACGAGCAGCAACCTCAGACCCAACAACAACAACCACAGACTCAACAACAGCAACAGTAGGTTCCCAACACCGCGCAGCTTGGGCAGCGGCAATAGACGAACGGCGGGCAATAGATTAGTTGCGGTAAGTCAGCGCGTTTGCAACGCAGGGTCTGCTTTGTGTCATTTGCGTTGCATTGGTGGCATTCCTCAGGGTTTGATGTTGGTCGCATCTTAGACGATTGAAAAATTCCATGCCAAATGCTCCGGAAGATGATTTACAGAGGCATGGTCCAGTTTCATCAAATGTTCGGTTTTGGTAAACCTACCATATGAAACGCTCAAGTGGGTTTGTTTGATGCTCACATTTGTGCGATAATGTTCATATGATTTCGTCACAACGGCAGCATTTGATCTTAAGCAGGCTTCGTACCCGCGGCGCGGTACGGATCACTGCGCTTTCCAAAGAGCTCGGCGTTTCGGCCATGACGGTGCGTCGCGATATCGCGGACTTGGCCGACAAGGGGCTCTTGAAGCGCGTCCACGGCGGAGCGGTGACCACCAGCACGCTCTTGAGCGAGCCTCTGTTCTCCGTCAAATCCCAGATGGACATCGGGCTCAAGGACTCAATCGCGCAGGAAGCCGTCAAATATGTCTCGCCCGGCGACGTGATCGCCATTGGCGGCGGCACCACGTCATACATCTTCGCCCAGCATCTGCTGGAAAGCCAGCGTGCGAGCAATATCACCATCCTGACCAACTCCATCCCCGTCGCGGAACTGGTGCAGGCGCTGGAAAGCAAGGATGTCGAAGTCATCGTCACCGGCGGCGTGATCACCCGTTCGAATTCGCTGGTCGGTCCGATTTCCGACAAGGTCATCGAATCGCTGCGCGTCAATACCGTGTTTTTGGGCACGCATTCCGTCTCGGTACCCCGCGGTTTCCTTATGCCGAACTCGCTTGAGGCCGCCACCGACATGGCCATGATGGACATCGCCGACAGAACCATCATCTTAACCGACCACACCAAGTGGAGCTGCACCTCGCTTTCCCTCTTCGCACGTTTCGATCAGGTCGACACCCTCATCACCGACGACGGGCTTGACTCGACTTCGGCCGAAGAAACGCGCAAGCTGGTCAAACATCTGGTTCTGACGAAAGGCCCAGGGCAGGTCGAAAACTGAACGTCGAAAATCAAAAACTTACGCAAAGGAACAGCAATGAAGCAGCATGAATTCAAGTATTATCATCCCGGAAAATATGCGTCTGAGCATATCCGCATCACGCCGACGAAGCTTGCGGACGGACGTGATTTCTTCTATCTGGACGACGACCCGGAGTATGTTTCCGGCGCCAAAACCCGCGAGTTGGTCGACCCTCGGCCGCTGGCCGACCGGTTCGCCCCGCATCGCGACGCCGACGGCAACGAAGTGCCGTACGCGGAGCCGATTATGCGTCGCGACCCGCTGACAGGCGACTGGATTCCGATGGCGGCGGCCCGTATGAACCGGCCGATTACCGCCGGTCCTGGGGCCACGGCCAAAGGCAATCCGCTCGCGGCACGCAAGCCCGGCGACCCCTATCAGGACGGGGAAGTGCCCGACACCGATTACGACGTGGTCATTTTCGAGAACCGTTTCCCCTCGATGGTACAGGTGCCCGGCGTGCCGAACGTGGTCACTGACGTCGACGGCAATCCGCTTTGGGAGCAGAGGCCCGCGGCCGGACGTTGCGAGGTCATCTGCTTCGATCCGAACGAGAACGGCCTGCCCGCCGATCTACCGGTATCGCGTCTGCGCACGGTCGTTGAGGCGTGGGCCTTCCGCACCGCCGAAATCTCGCATATCGACGGCATCGAGCAGATCTTCCCCTTCGAGAATCACGGCGCCGAAATCGGCGTCTCGCTGGCGCACCCGCACGGTCAGGTTTATTGCTACCCGTTCATCCCGCCGAAGATGGAAACCGAGCTAAAACACACGCAGTCCTACCACGAGAAGACCGGTGGTAACCTGCTGCGTGACATCATGAACGCCGAGCTTGAAGCCGGGACGCGCGTGGTGATGCGTAATTCCAGCTGGGTCGCCTACGTTCCGGCGGCCGCGCGCTGGCCTTTGGAGGTCCACGTCGCCCCGATGCGCGATGTCTTGACCATCGACGAGCTCAATGATCAGGAACGCTGGGACTTGGCCTCGATGTATTCGCATCTGCTGCGCCGCGGCAACGCCTTCTTCGATAAGGGCGACGGCAAGGGCATGGATTTGCCGTACATTTCGGCCTGGCATCAGGCTCCGATCCACGATTCGCGCCGCGAGAACTACCGGCTCAACCTCCAGTTCTTCTCGTTCCGCCGCGCCGCCAACAAGATCAAGTACCTGGCCGGCTCGGAATCGGGCATGGCCGCTTGGGTTTCCGACACGACGCCGGAACGCATCGCCGCCCGCTTCCACGAGCTCGGTCCGATCGACATCGACTGAGCCGATATATTCTACAACCCTTCTACTGAACCATCATTTCAAAGGAAGAATTCATTATGACGAGTGATAACAGAACCGTACAATATCTTGAGCCATTGAATGCCAAAGAGGCCGTCGGCAAGGTCGCTGAATTGTTCGTGGACACGTTTGGCGCCGCGCCTAAGGGCGTCTGGAGCGCGCCGGGGCGTGTCAACCTCATCGGCGAGCACACGGACTACAACGCCGGTCTGTGCCTGCCCATCGCGTTGCCGCATCGTACCTTCATCGCGCTCTCCCCCCGCAAGGACACTGTAGTCCGTCTGGTCTCCGATATGGGCGACAAGGCAGTGACCACCACCGACCTCGAAGACCTCAAGCCCTTGGGCGTGAAAGGCTGGGGAGCCTACCCTGCGGGAGTGGCGTGGGCTCTGCGTGAGGCCGGATTTGCCGGAGTCCAGGGCTTTGACGCCGCTTTCGTCTCCTGCGTTCCGGTCGGCGGCGGCTTGAGTTCCTCAGCGGCAATGACCTGTTCGACGGCGCTGGCGTTGGATGATGTCTATGACCTGGGCTTCGGCGGTACGGACGCAGGCCGAGTCAGGCTCATCGATGCCGCCATGCGCGCGGAAAACGATATGGCGGGTGCCTCGACCGGCGGGCTCGACCAGAACGCTTCCATGAGGTGCCAGGCCAACCGCGCATTGCTGCTTGACTGCCGTCCTGAACTTGATGCCGTGCAAAGCGCCAAGCAGGAACCGTTCAATCTCGGAGCGCTGGGGTTGGAATTGCTTGTAGTCGACACCCAGGCTCCGCACCAGCTCAACGATGGCCAGTACGCTGAAAGGCGCAAAATGTGCGAGGATGCCGCACGTATCCTCAAAGTCAAGAATCTGCGTGTCACGGCTGACGAAATCGCCGCCTCGCCCGATCCCTTCCAGGCGCTCAAGGAAACGTTGGACGCATTGCCGGACCCGACCATGAAGAAGCGGGTGCGTCATGTGGTCACCGAGATCGCGCGTGTCCGTTCGTTCGTCAGGGCGTTCGCCGCAGGAGACGTCACCGAGGCCGGACGCTTGTTCAATGCCTCCCACGATTCGTTGGCCGCCGACTATGAAGTCACGGTGCCCGAACTTGATGTGGCTGTGGATGTGGCGCGCAAGCACGGTGCGTATGGCGCCCGCATGACCGGCGGCGGCTTCGGCGGTTCCATCATCGCACTGGTCGACAAGGGCCAGGGCCGCCCGGTGGCGCAGGCCATTGCCGACCAGTTCGCGCATCGTGGTTTCCACGCTCCGCGCGCGTTGGCGGCAGTCGCCTCCGATTCCGCACATAAAGAGGCATAAGCCAAATCGATAAATATGATAATCGAACCCAATTTGTAATGATAATGCAAGCGCAAAGTGCATATTGTCATACGTTTTGATAGCAAGCATGCTGAAGTTGTGATGAACTTGCGATATCCGTAAAGGGGCTGTGAACGCTGGTGGAGATAGCGTCACAGCCCTTTTGCGTCCCAGCGTTCCTCGCTTAATCTGGCAGACGCTAGGGAGGATTGTGCTTATGCGCATGTTGGATTTGGGCTTGGGAAGGCTCGTCGATTTCGCGAGCCTTGAATTCGTCGGAGCAGCACGATGATCGGAACACAGACTTTGATCAACGATGACGACGTGGTCATCGCCGCTTCGTGGCGCACCGCAACCGGCAAGTTCCGTGGTACGTTGAGCGGCATGAGCGCGGTGGATATGGCGACCGATTTGGTCAAACGGGGATTGCAGCGTTCCGGCTTGTCTACCGAAATGTTCGATCAGGTGATTCTAGGCAATGTACTCGGCACCGGCTCCAAGCAGAACGTTGCACGCCAAGTGCAGCTCGGCGCGGGCATGCCCGTTGTTGGCACCGCCATGACCGTCAACCAGGTCTGTGGTTCCGGGCTCAAAGCCATCCGACTGGCCCAAAGCGCCATTACGATGGGCGACGCTGATGTGGTGCTGGCCGGTGGTACGGAAAGCATGTCGAACGCGACCGCCTTCGCGCGACGTACCGGCAAGAACGAATTCGATTTCGACGATTGGCACGATACCTTGCATTACGATGCGCTCAACGACGCTTTCGGTGACTATGCCATGGGGGTCACCGCCGAAAACCTTGCCAAGCGCTTCGGTGTGGAGCGCGAGACGTTGGATCAGTTTGCGCTCGATTCTCAGCGCAAGGCTGCCGCAGCTTGGGATGCCGGCTATTTCGACGGCGAGGTGCTGCCGGTCGCGGGACTTGAGCGTGACGAAACGATGCGGCCGGAAACAAACGTTGAGGGGCTGGCCAGACTTAAGCCGGTTTTTGAAGCAGAAGGTATTGTCACCGCCGGTAATACATCGCCATTGAGCGACGGTGCCGCCGTGATGGTGGTTACTACGTTCGGCAAAGCCCGCAAACTTGGCCTTAAGGCACAGGCGGTGATTCGTGGATATGCCGAGGTCGGCTACCGGCCCGACCAGATGGGTTACGCCACGATTCCGGCCATCAAAAAGGTGCTGGAACGCTGCGGACAGCAGGTCGCCGACATCGATCTGTATGAAGTCAACGAGGCGTTCGCCACCCAGGCCTGGCTGACGCGCGAACAGTTGGACATCGACCCGGCTCGTTACAACATTTCCGGCGGGGCGCTCGCGCTCGGGCATGCGCTCGGGGCGTCGGGAGCGAGAATATTGACTACGCTGGTTCATAACTTGCGTCGAACCGGAGAATCTCTCGGCGTCGCGGCGCTATGTGTCGGCGGCGGGCAGGGTGTGGCCATGGAGGTGGAGAACATACGATGACGAAATTCTATGAGCTTTCCACAGGTGAACGGCTTGCTCGACTGCGTGTCGAAGATGCGATTGACGATGGCGATTTGCGAATTTTGACCGATGAGCCGGCGTTGCCCACCGCTGTGGCCGCCAATATGGTGGAAAACCAGATCGGCAATTTTCCGGTACCGCTCGGCTTGGCCGATCATTTTGTGATAGACGGAGAGACGCTGCGGGTTCCGATGGCCGTCGAAGAGCCGTCAGTGATCGCCGCCGCCAGCAACGCCGCGCACCGCATCGCCCGCGCCGGTGGCTTCCGCACGTCGGTGCATCGCGACGGTATTACCGCACAACTTGTATTTACGAACAATGATTCCTTGTCATCCGATAATGGTGGCTTGACGAGATTTGTGCGTGAGCATGAACCGGCAATTCGCAAGGTCGCGCGCGAGGCGCATCCGAGCCTCGAGACGCACGGTGGAGGGCTGCGTGGGGTCAGTGTTTCCGTTAGCGCCGAAGGATTCGAGGAAATCGACCTGCTGATCGACCCGGGTGACGCGATGGGTGCGAACGTGGTCAATACCATCGCCGAGGCGGTTGCGAAATATTGTGCCGAACGGCTTGACGGGCTTGATTTGCTGATGGCGATACTTTCCAACGATACAGGGAACCAACGTGCGCAGTCGGAGGCGCGTATCGATTTTGATAATCTGCCAACCCGCGATATGGATGGCGCAGAAGTCGCACGTCGTATCGTCGCCGCAGCGCGTTTCGCCGAAATTTCGCCCTTGCGCGCGGCCACGCACAACAAGGGCATCATGAACGGCATCAATGCGGTGGTGCTCGCCACCGGCAATGACACCAGAAACATCAACGCCGCGGTCTACGCCGACCTCAGTGAGCAGCGCCGGACGTGGACGAAATGGTCTATCGACGAAGAACGTCGCCAGTTGGTCGGCCACATCGATATTCCGTTGCCTCTGGGCAGCGTCGGCGGTGCGATGTCAACGCTGCCGATGGCCAAGTTCAGTCTGAAACTGCTACGTAACCCTGATGCCAGGCGGTTGATGGGCATCGTCGCCAGCGTAGGTCTCGCATCCAACCTCGCGGCGATGCGGGCGCTGGTGACGCGCGGCATTCAGGAAGGCCACATGAACCTGCAGTTTAAAAGCCTTGCGATGTCGGCCGGTGCCAAGTCAAGTGAACTGGAACAAGTGGTTGCCGGACTTCGTTCCGATCCTGCGAAAGCCAGCTTGGAAACGGCGACAATCCTTCTTAATCAACTACGTAATACATCGAAGTAATTCCAACCAAAAATGAACACAGAACGGACGAATCGCGATGAAAGAAACCAACGCAACCGACAATATCAAGGTCGGCATCGACAAAATCAACTTCTACACGCCCAACCATTATCTCGATTTGGTGGACCTGGCCGAAGCCCGAGGCGTGGACCCGAACAAATTCCTCATTGGCATCGGGCAGAGCAAGATGTCGGTGGCCGCGCTCGACCAGGACATCGTCGCTATGGCCGCCAATGCCGCTGAACCCATGTTGACTGATAATGAACGGCAGGAAATCGGCCTGCTGGTGGTCGCCACGGAAAGTGGTATCGACCAGTCCAAGGCCGCCGCGCTCTTCGTCCAAGACCTCTTGAGACTCAGCGCCAATCTCCGCGCCATCGAAATCAAGGAAGCCTGTTATGGGGCCACCGCTGGCATCCAGCTTGCGTGCGATTACGTGCGCAGTCATCCCGGACGCAAGGCTCTGGTCATTGCTTCGGATATCGCGCGCTACGGCCTCGCTACCCCCGGCGAAGTGACGCAAGGGGCTGGCTCGGTGGCGATGCTCGTCACCCGCAATCCGGAAATCTTGGCCATTGAGCCGGAATCGTTTTATGAAAGCCGCAGCACCGGCGATTTTTGGAGACCGAATTATTCGACCGTTGCCTTCGCGCGTGGCAAGTTCTCGGAGGAAGTCTACGTCGGCATGTTCGAGGAGCTTTGGGACAAGGCGCAGGAGCTGGGCTCGGCCAATCCCGAGAGCCTGCAGGCGTTGCTGCTGCATATCCCGTTTTCGAAAATGGGACGGAAGGGTTTGCGAACGTTGGGCAACGGCAAAATCGACGAAGCTGATTACATGCGCTTGACCGAGCGTTTCGAACAGAGCATCGTCTACGGCAAAGAGGTCGGCAATATCTACACCGGCTCGATTTACCTTGCCCTGCTTTCGTTGTTGGAGAATGACGAGAGCCTTAAACCAGGCGACCGCATCGGCCTGTATTCCTACGGTTCCGGTTCCGTCGCGGAGCTTTACTTCGGCACATTGCAGCCCGGTTACACTCAACGTTTGGATGCACAAACTCATCGGGCTATGCTTGATGGCCGCGAGCGTCTGAGTATGAGTGAATACGAGGCGATGTTCAGTGCCGAACTGGTGAGAGACGGAAGCGAACAGGACCTCGGCCGCAGCGACCACGCCGCCAACGCACCGCACTATCTGGCAGGAATGAAGGCCCACGAGCGGCAGTATCGCTAAGTCGCGATTGCCCCTTATGGGCCTTCAGATTCGACGCAATAAGCGAAGGCTTGCCGCTATCGATTCTTTTCTGCAGATTCGTCGGCGGCGTTCGACTTGGAGTCTGTCGTCACGCTTGCAGTTTGTGATGCAGTAGCGTCACTCGCGGGTTCGGCAGCAGATACATCCCCAGAGGCCTGTGTCTCCGGCTCGAGCCTGGCCTTGAGCTTTTTTACGATCTCGTCGTGCTTGCTTTCGGTAAGGGTGACTTTCAGCGCGAATACGATTGCCGATATCACGATGAGTACCAATGGCATGTAGAGCATGAAACCTTTGAATTCGGCCACTCCGGTATTCGAGATATCGGCCGCAGTGGCAGCTCCCGTCATGCCCGCCGTCACTGCAGCGAAGCTGACGATAGCCGTCGAGAACGATCCTGAAAGCTTGTCGATCAACGGGCGGACGGTGAGCGTGACGGATTCGTTGCGTGTTCCCAGCTTGAGCTGGCCGTATTCCACGCAATCCGAAATGGTGTTGAGCACAACCAGGAACACCAGTGGTTGCGCCACGTAGCATATGCCAGTAGCCACCAAGGCCAGGACCACGCTGTGCCCGGAGAAGATGAAGAGGATGTAGCCGACCACTTCAACGGCCACCGAATAAAGGTAGACACGCTTGCGGGTGACAAGCCGCTGCAGGGTGGGGAAGCTGATGACGGCGAGGATGCCGAGCACGGCTTCGACCACGCCCACCAGCGAATATGATTCTGGCTTGCCCAAAACGTAACGGAAATAATAGACAACCATCGAATTGGTTGTGGAGAATCCGAAGGCGAAAAGCAGATAAGCCAACGCAGTCCACATAAGCTGGTCGTTTTTGCCGATGATGCGGAAGATATCGCGGAACGAGGTCTTCTGGGTGTTCTTCCTGATGTCGTCCTTGCCCTCTTGAGTACCCCAGCAAGTAAGCAGGGCGCCGATAAGCGAAAGGGCGGCGATGACGACGGCAAATCCAAGCCAGCCGGCCCGAGTCTGTTCGTTGCCTTGAGTATGCGCGAAGACATGCGAGAACCAGACGTTAAGAGGCACCAAAACCACAGCGACGCCGGTGCCGCCCAAGGTGGAGCCGAAACGGGCGATGGAGCTGATGCTGGCACGGGAATCGGAGTCCAGACTGAGCGAAGGCAGCAGACCCCAGAAGGCAACGTCAAGCACGGAATAGGAGAAGTCTGCAATGACGAAGACGATGACGAAAAGTACCAGATAGACCATGGGATGACTGGCGGTGAGGCCAAAGAAATTGGAGAAAATCAGTACCAACGCGATGGAGCTGATGACGGCTCCGCCCATGATCCATGGTTTGAATTTTCCCCATCTCGTATGGGTGTTGTCGACCAAGGCGCCCAGGAAGGGGTCGAAGAATATCTCGATGATACGGATGGTCACAACCAACGTGGTGATTACTCCGATCAGCCAGGTGTTGACCTGTCCGCCGTTCGATGTTTCCAGAAGCTGGCTGGTGACGAAGGTGATGAAATACGTCGTCAAGGCCGCATAGAAGGCGTCGTGTCCGAACGCGCCGAATGCGTAGGTGATGGATTGCTTTAATTTGCTCATGTCGTTCTCCTGTTTACAGTCTGCGAAAGGTGGAGCCACTACGCTCCCACGGCTTTCGAAATGAGATTGTCTTTTGCCGCGCGCTCTGGTCGTTTCATCCGGGCATCGCTGCCTGGTGCGAGCCTCGCGCGTTGAAAGACAATCATGGATTGCCGGTGTCAACCTTGTTCTTGTCCATCACCGTGTCCTTTCGATTTGCATTGATTGCCATATATGCACCGTTACAACAGCTTTCATCATTATCTGTCTGCAAAGCTGTGGGAAGGTGGAAATAACGTTGGCTGATTCCATGATTTTGTTGTTTGTTCGAAGGGGTGATTGGCTAGCAGGCATGGTTGAAATGTGCTTTATGCGGCTTGGTGTCGATTCGTTTGGTCACAAAATCGCGGGAGAGAGACACCGATATCGCTTCCGTCCCAGGGAGCGAAATACGACAATCTACAGGTATAGAGTTCCATTTCATGGCATAGATTTGCCGTGGATCGGTAACGACAGGTCGATCAAAGGAGACAACGCATGCAATCCTCAAATGCCAAGGCAAAGGTATTCGTTCACGCCGAAGGCAAGGAATTCCATCTGACCAATGGGCAGGTGAGCTATATCGTCAGGGTGAACGCTGAAGGCAAACTATTGCAGCTTTATTACGGTGCGGCCGTCTCTGATCGGGACGATTTCGGCTATCTGGTAGAAATGCAGCGCCGATCCACCGCCTCGTGCCCGGTTGAGGGGAACCTGACCTATTCACTTGAGCACCTGCGGCAGGAATTCCCCGAATACGGTACAAGCGATTACCGCATGCCGGCCATCAGCATGGCCCAAGCCAACGGTTCGCGTATCACCGACTTTCGTTTCGCTGGTTATCGCATTGGCGGCGGCAAGCCGAAACTTGACGGCTTGCCGGCCACGTATGTTGACCAGGAAAACGAGGCGGTGACGCTTTCGATCGACCTTTTCGACGCTCCCACAGGCGTGACGGCAACGTTGAAGTATACGATGTTCGCCACCTTGCCGGTGATCGCCCGAAGCGTGAGCTTGCACAACGGAGGCGAGAAGGCCGTCGACATCGAGCGGCTGATGAGTCTGAGTCTCGACCTGCCCGACGACGATTACATGTTCACCCAGCTCACCGGCTCTTGGGCCCGCGAGCGCAGCATCGTTCGCAGCCGCCTGCATCCGGGCATTCAGCAGATAGGCTCATTGCGTGGCTCTGCCTCCAGTCACATCCACAATCCGGCCATCGCCCTTGCCCGCCCCGAGACCACAGAATCGCATGGCGAAGTCATCGGTGCGGCGTTCGTTTATTCCGGGAACTTCGAAGCGCATGTCGAAGTCGACCCCTTCGCCGTTTCGAGGCTGCAGATGGGCATCGCCGATTTCGGCTTCACCTGGCATCTTGACCCGGGCTCCAGTTTCCAGAGTCCTGAAGTCGTCTTCGCCTACACTTCGCAAGGCTACAACGGCATGAGCCATGCTTTCCACGACCTGGTGCGCCGCCACCTCGTGCGCGGCCCGTGGCGTGACAAGGAACGCCCGGTGCTTATCAACAACTGGGAGGCCACCTATTTCGATTTCGACGAAAAGAAGCTGCTTTCCATAGCCAAACAGGCGCAAAAGCTTGGAGTGGAGCTGTTCGTGCTCGATGACGGATGGTTCGGCGAGCGTCATAACGACACCGCCGGCCTCGGGGATTGGACGCCCAACCCCGAGCGTTTGCCCGAAGGCCTCAAGGGACTGGCCCAACGCATCAATGATATGGGCATGATGTTCGGGCTTTGGTTCGAGCCCGAGATGGTCAACAAGGATTCCGACCTCTACCGCGCCCACCCGGATTGGATGCTTCACACCCCGGGCCGCAGGGCCAGCCACGGTCGCAACGAATACGTGCTCGACTTTACGAACCCGGACGTCGTCGACGAGATCTACCGGCAGATGCATGCGATGCTTTCCACAGCGAACATCGGCTATATCAAGTGGGACATGAACCGTTACATTACTGAGGCATTTGACGTGACGCGCGGTGCCGAGCATCAGGGCGAGGTCTTCCATCGCTATATCCTCGGTGTCTACCAGCTGCACGAACGTCTGCTGAATGCTTTCCCGAATCTCATCATCGAAGGCTGCGCTTCGGGAGGCGGTCGCTTTGATATGGGAATGCTCTACTATACCCCGCAGATTTGGACGAGCGACGATACCGATGCGGTGGAACGCATGTCCATCCAATACGGCACTAGCATGTTCTATCCCTTGAGTGCCATGGGCTCGCACGTCTCGATCGTCCCCAACCATCAGACCGGTCGCGAGGTATCGATGAACACCCGCGCCAATGTCGCTATGTTTGGCACCTTCGGCTATGAACTTGATCCGGCGGCATTGAGCGAGAAGGAGCTGAAACAGGTCGCAGACGACGTGGCCTTCTTCAAACGGCATCGTGAGCTTATTCATCAAGGGGACTTCTACCGTTTGGTTTCGCCATTCGAACGGGATTCGCGGCGTAACGACAGCGTGGCGTGGATGGTGGTTTCCGCGGATCGCACGCAGGCCATCGTGGGCGACTACCGTATGCTCGAACATCCGATGTCGCCTTTTACCCGCCTGCATCTGCAGGGCCTCGACCCGTCGCTTCGTTATCGCATTCAAGTCAGGGGAGGCGCCAGCACCATCAACGGGATGACGTTCGGCGGCGACGAACTGATGAGAATCGGCATGCTTTCCACGGATGCTTCGGCTTCGTCATCCGCGGAGGCCGGTAGTGCCAACAGTCTCGGCAATCCTCACGATTTCAGCTCAAGGCTCTTCATATTAAGCGCTTGCTGAACGGTATCGACGGGTGATGGCCTGCGAAAGGACTTTGCAAAGAAAAATCTCTCGTTGGCTATTACCCGTCACTCGTCTGTCATTCGTCTGTCATTCGCCCGTCATTCGTTCTCGCGATCGATGTCGGCGTCGAAGGCTGCGCGAAGAAAATCGATGCCGATATCCAGGTTGTTGACAATGCCGTTGCGGGAATGTCGGAATTCGGTAGGCGTGACTCCCTGGGTGTCGTGGAAACTGCGGGTGAGGGCTTCTTCGTTGTTGAACCCGCATTCCGCCGCGATTTCCGCCACACTCCAGTCGGTCATTCCCAGCAAATCCCGCGCGTGCGAAAGCCGAAGCCTGTCGATGTAGCTCTTCAGCGTCATATTCATTTCCTTGTGGAAGAGACGCGAAAGATAGCTGCGGTCGACGTTGATGCGCTTGGAGACCCAGCCTGCGCTGATGCCCGGATGCCACTCGTTGCGGATCACCGATATGGCTCGTTTGACGATATCGCTGAGCTGGTTGGGGGAGCCGTTCTGGTTGACGGAATTGAGATGTCTGCTCAGCACGGAGAGGAAATGGTTGGCGAGCGCGTTGAGTTCGAGCTCATCGCTGATGCTGCCGGATGCGTGGTAGAGCGTCGAGGAAAGAATACGCAGAAACGGTGTGCTCTGGTCCACTGAAAACGCGACCGTGTCATGCGGGAATCCCATCTCATCGAGATACTGGGGTACCGCTTCGCCTTTCATGGCAAACCAAAGATAGGCCCATGGCGTGTCTTGCGAGGCTTCATAGCGGGTGATGTCGTTGGGATGAATCAGGAAACCGTCATGGGAACCAAGATGGTAGGTTTCGCTGGAAGTGTGCACCTCGCCCGTCCCGCTCAGGATGATATGGAAGACCCAGCTGTCGGTCAACGACGGGCCGTACGAGTGCCCGGCTTGGGTTTGCGATATGCCGCAATAGGAAAAAGCAAGGGAAAGTCCGTCTCGCTTGGTTTTGCTCCCGAGAAACAGCGAATGCTCCATGCCCACTCCTTCTACGTTGCTGGTTGCTATCCAATCTAGCATCAGTGCTCGTTCATCTTATATTTTGTGGCCTCACAGGCCTCTATGGCTTTTTCTGTAGGTTTTTTCGTGCTTTCTCCGTTTCGGACATTCGTTTTTATTTGCGGACATTGTCAGTGTTCGCATTCCCGTTTCATTTATACTTGGAAACGGTATGGCGGGCGTTTGCCATCGGCGGTTTCACACATCGGTTTAAGGGGTTTCCATGGATAAAGCGGTCATCACGGTGGTCGGGCAGGACACTGTCGGCATCATCGCCCAGGTCTGCACTTACCTTTCGCAGCACAAAGTCAACGTTCTCGACATCTCGCAGACCATCATCGATGGGTTCTTCAACATGATGATGATTGTCGATTACGGCAAGTCCGATGAGGAATTCTCGGCACTTGTCGACGGGCTTGAGGAGCTCGGCGACAAGATCGGCGTGCGTATCCGCTGCCAGCGCGAGGAAATCTTCACGCGTATGCACCGCGTCTGAGCGAAGTGATGCATATTTTCTAACAATTGTCTTTGTCAACCCATCAAATCTCTCTTTTTGAGCCCTCTTGGCGCACCAAGAGGCCAAATAAAGTGTGAATGAAGGTAATTGTGGCATTTTTCGGGGTTCTTGGCGCGCCAAGTGGCCCGAAAATGAATGAATTGGATTTGATTCAGTAAAAAATGGCCTACTTGGTGCGCCAAGAGGTGTCATATAAAGAGATTTGTCCCGGAATTTTATAAGAGAGGCTAACAATGCTGAATATCATGGAGGTCCACGAGACCAATCAGATGATCGAGCAGGAAAAGCTCGACGTGCGCACCATCACCATGGGCATCTCGCTGCTCGACTGCGCGGCGGCGGACGTGGACACGGTCTGCGACAACATCTATAACAAAATCACCGACAAAGCCCGCGACCTGGTGAAGGTCGGCAAGGCCATCGAACGGGACTTTGGTATCCCGATCGTCAACAAGCGCATCACCGTCACTCCGATTGCGCTGGTGGGCGCGAGTTCCTGCAAGTCGCCGGCCGATTTCGTGCGTATCGCCCACGCGCTTGACCGCGCGGCCAAGGAGGTCGGCGTCGACCTCATCGGCGGATACAGCGCGTTGGTATCCAAGTCGATGACACCCGCCGAACACATGCTCATCGAATCGATTCCGCAAGCATTATGGGAAACCGATATCGTCTGCTCGTCGGTCAACGTCGGCTCCACCAAAACCGGCATCGACATGGATGCCGTCGAACTTTTGGGCCACGTCGTCAAAGACACTGCCTACGCCACGCGCGACAACGACAGCTACGGTTGCGTGAAATTCGTGGCCTTCTGCAACGCCCCCGACGACAACCCGTTCATGGCCGGCGGATTCCACGGCGTAACCGAAGGCGATGTGGTCGTCAACGTCGGCGTCTCCGGCCCCGGCGTGGTTTCGAAGGCCTTGGATGCCGCCAAAGGCAAGGATTTCGAATTTCTGTGCGAGACCATCAAACGCACCGCCTTTAAGATCACCCGCGTCGGCCAGTTGGTTGCGCAGGAGGCCTCGAAGCGGCTCGGTGTACCATTCGGCATTATCGATCTGTCGCTGGCTCCCACGGCCGCCGTCGGCGATTCGGTGGGTGAAGTGCTGGAGAAGATCGGGCTTGAACAGGTCGGCGCTCCCGGCACCACTGCGGCGCTCGCGATGTTGAACGATCAGGTCAAGAAGGGAGGCATCATGGCTTCCTCCTACGTTGGCGGGCTTTCCGGCGCGTTCATCCCGGTTTCCGAGGACAAGAACATGATTGACGCGGCCGCTTCAGGTTGCCTCACCATCGAAAAACTTGAGGCGATGACTTGCGTCTGCTCGGTCGGCCTCGATATGATTGCCATCCCAGGCGCCACCACGGCCTCCACGATTTCCGGCATCATCGCCGACGAAGCCGCCATCGGCATGGTCAACCAAAAGACCACCGCCGTGCGCGTGATTCCCGTTTATGGCAAGGGCGTCGGCGAAGTCGCCAATTTCGGCGGCCTCATGGGCTACGCGCCGATCATCCCGGTCAACCAGACCTCCTGCGAGGCTTTCATCACCCGCGGCGGACGCATCCCCGCCCCAATCCACAGCTTCAAGAACTGATTTTCACGGTAGTGGTGCTGGATGTGAGGTGCTGGTGATGAGTTGGCGGCTTGTTTCTTGCATCTCTCATTAGTGGTGCAAGATTTCGGCCGTTGGCAGTTAGTCAGTGGCTTGTTTCTTGCATCTCTCATTAGTGGTGCAAGATTTGGGCCGCTGGTGGTTGGTTATCGGCTTATATCTTGCTTTATACACGAGGCTGTGCAAGATTTCGGCCGTTGACGGTTAGTCAGTGGCTTGTTTCTTGCATTTTTCATTGGCTATGCCCGTTTTGGGCCACTAAAGGAAATCTGGTGGGTTAAAACACGCACGACCGGCAATTACTCTCCGCCCTTGAAGCCCAACTGCCGCCAGGCCTCGTAGATGGCGATGGAGGCGCAGTTGGTGAGGTTCAACGAACGCAAGGAGGGCCGCATAGGCAGGCGCACCTGTTCGGCGACATGCGGGCCGGCCATGATATCCATCGGATCGGGGATGTTGCCCGGCTCCGGGCCGAAGAGGAGGATGTCGGTCGGCTTGTATTGCACGTCGGTGTAAAGCTTGGTGGCGTGGGCGGTGAACGCGATGATGCGCGAGTTCGGCATGGACTTCACCAGATCGTCGAAATCGGGGTGCAGCACGACGTGGGCCATATCGTGGTAATCCAGGCCGGCGCGGCGCAGTTTCGTGTCTTTGAGATTGAAGCCAAGCGGCTCGATTAAATGCAGAATCGTGCCGGTCACGGCGCACAGGCGGATGGCCGAGCCCGTGTTGCCGGGAATGCGCGGAGAGTAGTAGCACAGATGCGGCGTCACGGTCTTGGCCTCGCCGGCATCCTTGGCGCTCATCATCGCGTCGACCACGCTGATCGGGTTGCCGTGCGCGTCGGTGACGAGCTCGTCCGGCCCGTAATTGGACTTGCGGTAGCCGTATTCGTACATGTCGGTGACTTTGTTCTCGGGATTCTCGGATTTTCCGGCGTTTTCGGCCGCTTGCGCTATGTCTGTCATGGTTCAAAACTATCCCCGTGAAGCGACACCGGCGATGCCTGCTTATGCTCGCCGCTTTGACGGAATGCTGTGAAAGCCACGATTGCAATTTCTGAGCGATGTGTTTGGTGTCTATCGCGGATTTTTAACAGCAACCGCGACGCTTTTCGTCGTCTGGCGCCGTGTTTGTTGCGTATAGATTGAGATGAGAGTGAAACTGTAGCGGCGTTAAGCCAGAATAGTCGGATGGCTCGCGAGAATATAAATATGACAAAATCTGAAGGAAACCCAGCTGTGGCGGTTGAGGGCTTCAGCGCCGCCGAACTAGAAACGATGAAGCAGGAGCTGTTCACTTGGTGGGACGAAAACGCGCGCGATCTGCCATGGCGATTTGGCCGTACGACGCCGTGGGGCATCCTCATTTCCGAGGTGATGAGCCAGCAGACGCAGATGAGCCGTGTGGTGCAGTATTGGACCAATTGGATGGACGTCTGGCCGAACGCCGCAAGCCTTGCCAAGGCGAGTACGGCCGAGGTCATCACCGCTTGGGGCAGGCTCGGGTACCCGCGTCGCGCGTTGCGGCTTCAGGAATGCGCTAAGGTGGTCGCCGAGCAGTATGACAACGAACTGCCGCGCACTTACGACGAGTTGGTCGCGCTTCCCGGCATCGGCGACTATACGGCCAGCGCGGTGATGAGCTTCGCATTCGGTGAGCGCATCGCCGTCCTCGACACCAACATCCGCCGCGTGCTCTGGCGCACGTTCAAAGGCGAGGAATCCTTTGGCGGCGCCACCAAGCCCGAAGAACGCAAGTTGGCGAATGCAGTATTGCCGCAAGACGCCAAGGAGAGCGTGGTCTGGAACGAGGCGCTGATCGAGCTCGGCGCGCTGGTCTGCACCGCCAAGAACCCGAAGATCGACGAGGATCCGTGGGCCTCGCATAGCCGCTTCTATGCCGCCGGTTGCCCGGGTATGGGCGAGAAGCGCACCCGTCCGCGCCAGAGTTTCAAAGGCACGAATCGGCAGGTGCGTGGTATCGTCCTGAACGCCTTGCGCGCGCTCGCAGGTTCCGACACTGCTGGCAAGGTCACGTCGCCCAAAAATATTTCGGATGCTTCCTCTGCATCGAGCAGCAGAACCATCGCACATGATGCCGCAGAAAAGGTTCCCAGCACCGTTCAGGCTTCTCTGCCGCGCGCCGACGTTGAAAAGCTCTGGGGAGACCACGTCCAGCTGGACGCCTGCATCGCCAGTCTCGATGAAGATGGTTTAATAGAAATCAGTCCAAACGGTTCATTGAGTCTGCCGCAATGATATAGTCCCAGAAGTTTGATTTTATTGGTTTGCCGTTCTGAAGCTTCGAGAAAATTCAGCAAGGTCGTTTACACTGGGGGACTATGACCTCTCAGCAACCGCAGAAGCGCCAAAACAAGCGCCGACCCAGCAAGGAGATGCAGCGCGTCTATCTTCGCCGCCGCATCGTCGTGGGTGTGGTTGCGTTGGCGCTCCTGGCGCTGATAGGGTTCGGCATCTATACGCTCGCGACCAACGTTTTTTCGACATATCACGGTCACGGTGGGGCATCTGCCTCGAGCTCGGCTTCCAGTAAGGCTCAAAAGGGCTCGGCTTCGAAGAAAACTGGGAAATCCGATAATGGCCAAAATAATCAAGCCAACCAGAGCAGCGTCAGGAAGTGCGGCGCCAAGGACGTGAAGCTGGAGCTGAACCCCGCCTCGCAAAGTATCGGGGTCGGTGAGTCATTGGATTTCAAGGCGACCATCCGCTACGAAGGTGACGGTTCTTGCCTCATCGACGCCTCGAACGCTTCGCGTATCCTTACGATTTACTCGATTTCAGGTAACGGTTCAGGCCAGGATTCAGATTCCGGTTCGTCTTCCGGCCAAGGTTCTGCGTCGAAATCTGGCACCGGCGCGAAGTCAAAGTCGGGTTCGACCTCCGGCGCTGGAGCTGATTCAAAGGATGATGCGGCTTCCAGCGCAACCGGTGACACCGTCTGGAGTTCCACCGTGTGCCCCGCGGATCCACGCAATCTCTTGATGGCCAAGGGCGACAAGGACGTGCAGAAAATCACTTGGCCGACCGACAGCACCGGTTCCACCTGCGTTCCCGACGAGCAGCTTCCGCGCGTCGATCGTGGTACCTATCTGGCTCAGTTGAGTCTGAAAGACCATCCGGACGTGAAAAGCGAAAAAGTTCCCGTTATTGTCGAATGAGTCCTGTCGAGATATAATAGTTCTTTTAAACCGAAGCGCTTCCGAAATGCTTCCCGAAGTGCTCCTAGACGATGGAGTTTCTGAAATATTTGTTCATCCTGCTAATCAGGAGCCTTACTTTGGCGCCCTTAAGCCGGGTGTAATTGCCCTTGGAATCCTCAAGTTGGGCGACGCCCGAGTGCGGTCCGAGCGGCAGAATCGTGCCGTAAGGCTTGAAGACGAATCGGAACGTGCGTCCGCCGTTCAAAAGCGAGATGACGTTGGCGGCGGCGCAATCCGCCTGTTGGATGGCGAGCTGGGCGCTGGCGGGGTAGACGCGTCCGGTCTGTGGGTTCGGCACGGCGGAAACGTCGCCGATCACGAATTCGCGTGGCCAGCCGCCGTCGGCCTCGACCACTGACAGGTCGTCGCGGACGATAACGCGATTGAATTTTTGGGCGTATCCGGAGATGGGGACGACCCCGCTGCCGCGGATTCCTGCCGCCCAGACGATGGTGTTGGCACGGAAAGTCTGATTGCCGACAAAGACTGTGCCCGGCGCGACTTTCGTCACGCGTGAGGAAGGGTGGAAAATGACGCCGCTGCCGCTCAAATCCTCCATGATCCATTCGGTCAGCTTCGGGTCGAAACGATAAAGGGGTTTCGGGTTGGAGGCGAAGCAGTGAACTTCCATTCGTCCGGCCGGTACGCCGAATTGTTTTGCGAGCCCCGGAAGTTGATACATCAGAGCGGCCATGAACGCGACGGCCGAGAACCCGTCTCCGCACACCGCCACGCGCAGGTCGCTGGGGTTCTGGTTCAGGCGATAATCCGTGAGCACCCGCTCGATATGGCTTCGCGCGGCCAGTGCGTCGTTGAGGGTGATCAGCGGCAGGACGTTGCCGGTGGCTCCCGGAACGTCGGGCGTGGAGGACGCCCCGCCCAGTGCATTAATAAGGTAATCGTAGAAGACCAGCCCGTTTTTGCGTAGTTCGACGGCCCGGATGTCGTGGTCGATTCGTACGACCTCATCGATGACGACGGTTACGCCGGGGTTCACGGTTTCGCGCAGGTTGAAGGTGATTTCGGACGGGTCGGTTCTGCCGACTGCCACCTCATGAAGTCGTGCGGTGTCGTAGTGGTAAACGTCCCTGTTGACCAGCATTATTTCCGCGTTGGGGTTTTGGGCGACGAGCTGCTTAACGGCATGCAGGCCCGCGTAACCCGCTCCAAGTACCATGATTCTTCTCATGAGGTCTTCCGATGCAATCTAGATTTCAGTAACAACTTCCCTAGTATCAAATCTAATCATACTATGATACTTGCGGTCGCCAAGACGGTCGTTATTGACATTATTTTATAGTACGTCTCACGTTTGATTAGCATATTTGGATAATTTATTTGATGGTTTTTTGGGGGTTAAGACATTATTGAGCAACACGTTGATGTCATGCGTATTTTTTTAGGAAAGTCTACCGGTTGATTGGGCATTGTGAATCAGCAAACTGCACGATCGGGCATGCTGAAGCATCGTGGAATAGCGTTGCGGATTCGCATTGGCGACAATCGTGACCGCTTCCATCCGACCACCAGACCGACGTTTCATTGATTTTACACGCATTATTTGAGCATCAAAGAGCAATTTGACACAGTGTCAATTTTGGCGGTATACTCAAAAAACAAAGATTGACAGTGTGTCAACGACATCTGTGGAGATGCCGACGAACGCAGTTTTGGTGCCAGATCTACAGAAAAGGGTTTCAACGATGCAGGCCGTTTCAATGGAGAGCAAGCAGATGGGTGTCGTGTCGCCTTCCGATACTCGGCAAGCGACGAGCAAGCGCAAGCAAATCGTGCATGCCGCCCAGGAAATGATCTTGAAAAAGGGTTTTACCCACATCACCATCAAGGACATCGCCAACAAGGTCGGCATGACCCGTTCGCTGTTTTACCACTATTTCAACAACAAAGAGGCCATCGCGGCGGAGGTTCTCGACGAAGACGTCAATCGGATTGTCGCTCGGATCGACGCTTGGAACGAGACCAGGGAAGCGGGCAATGTCGATAAAGCCATGAACGACATCGTCCGTTTGTTGCGCGATATCTTGAATGACGAAGGCCCCTTTAGCCAGCGTTTGGTCGAATCCGGTAACGGCGAGCTCTATATACGTTTCGTCGATCAGATTTCGCAGCGCGTTGCGGACTATATCGAACGCACCGCGGCACAAGATTTCGTGCAACTGCACGGCGAACTCCCCGTGAAGCATCTGCACGAGACTTTGGTGATGTTGATATCCGGTTTGATCGCCATCCTGCGCGAGCACCCGGATACCCCAGACGAAACCATCATCGAAATCCTGGCGCAGACCCTCCATTTGGAGTCTTATCGCAAAGAACAACAAGAACAATCAACAACAAAGGAAAGGAAGTAAGGACCATGTTATTCCAAGTCTATGGGTCCAATGCCCTCTATCAATGGTTGGGATGGGTGCTCGTTTTCGCAGCTCTCGTCGTCGCCAATGAGATTTCCCGCCGCAGCAAGGTCGGCGGTCTCCTCTGCTTCGTGGGTATCCCCGCGGCTCTCACTGTCTATTTCGTCTCCATCTATGTGGGTGTGGCCATGGGTGCCAGCTGGGCCCTTAACAACCCGACCTATACGGAGATGAACGGCTGGTTCCACTATGCCAAGCTCTACGCGGCCACGGCCGGCTGCATCGGCTTCATGATCTTGAAGTACGGCTGGGGCAAACTCGGCAAGGTCCACTGGTTCAAGTGCTTCCCGTTCATCATCGTCGCCATCAACATCATCATCGCCGTCGTCTCCGATTTCGAATCGGCGTTCCGCGGCTGGGGGACCACCTTCGTCTCCAGCGAAGGCGTGACGCTTATGGGCGGCTGGTTCAACATCTTCAACGGCGTGGCCGGTCTCATCAACATCTTCTGCATGACCGGCTGGTTCGGCATCTACGCTTCCAAGGGCAAGCAGGATATGCTCTGGCCCGATATGACCTGGGTTTTCATTCTGGCCTACGATCTGTGGAACTTCTGCTACACCTATAACTGCCTGCCTACCCACGCCTGGTACTGCGGCCTGGCGCTGCTGCTCGCCCCGACCTTTGCCAACTTCCTGTGGAACAAGGGCGGCTGGATTCAGAACAGGGCGGCGACCTTGGCCATGTGGTGCATGTTCGCCCAGGTCTTCCCGCTCTTCCTCGACTCCAAGCACTCCCGTTTCGCCGTGCAGTCGGTCAACAACTACAACGTCAACCTGGCCGTTTCCGTCGTCGCTTTGGCAGTGAACATCGGCGCGCTCGCCTACATCCTGTACAGGGCGAAGAAGCTGGGTGTCAATCCTTGGATGAAGGAAGTCTTCAAGGGCACGCGCGACTACGACCAGGCCATGGCCCGCGCCGAGTAGTTCGTCGTTTCCGTCAAGATTCAGCCCGAGCCGGCTCCTATTCCCTTAGAGAGCCGACTCGGGCTGAACTTGTAAGTCGGCAAGAGTAAGTATTGGACTGACGGGATGGCTTAATCACCTTGTTAGCGCATAACCTATTTATCGGTATTTGATTTATGCTGAACCTGACGAACGAAACGGTCGAAGTCGGATTCTTGAGTCTCGTTGAATTTTCGGAATTCCTCCTTGGCCTTCTCGTCAGCTTGCTTTTTGTTTCTGCGTCCTTTGCTCTCTAGCGTTTTACCGCCGGTCAGTGAGATATATTGTTCGCAAAGTGTCGCGCAATCCGCCATCGTGGTGATGGTATGGTTGCGCACGCGAAGTTCCGCGGCGTCGAGAAAACCCGATACCAGTTGATTGAGATGGTCGATCTCGTCACGACTCAGGTAGTTCTTGGCCACCGTCACGTCACTGGAATGGATACGGCCGTCGGGTGAACCTTTCCAACTGGTCAGCCCCATGTTCGGTTTGCTGGCGTCGGCGCGCTCATCGATGATTTCGGTGGCGGTGTGGCCGTTTACGGCGTAATGGAAGCGATTCTGGATGTTGGTGAAGAAATCGCGTGCCGTCTGCGATTTCGGGTCGTAATCGACGCTGATGTCCTGGAACAGGTCCGTGACTTTCTGATAGAACCTACGCTCGCTGGCGCGGATGTCGCGGATGCGAATAAGCAGTTCGTCAAAGTAGTCCTTGCCGAATTGTTGACCGTTCTTGAGCATGTCATCGTTGAGTACGAAGCCTTTGATTACGTATTCCTTCAACGTGGCTGTGGCCCATTGGCGGAATTTGGTGGCCTGCTTGTTGTTTACGCGATAGCCGACGGCGATGATTGCGTCGAGATTATAGAAAGCAATTTCTCTGTGAACCGTTCTGCCGCCTTCGTTTTGAACTTGTACAATTTTTGTACAAGTTGCCAATCTGATAAGTTCGCCTTCGTTGTAGATGTTTCCCAGATGTCGGGTTATGGTTTGCGGAGTCACTTCAAACAATGCTGCAATGTCTTTTTGTGTCATCCAGAATGTTTCGTCCCGATACGTCACCTGAACCGGGACATTCTGGCCTTCCTGCTGATACAGGACTATTTCGCCTTGAGGCTGCTTCGTCATATCTCCATTGACGTTACTCATGAAACATGCTCCTCGGGTTTTGGGTTTCTTGCAAAGATCGCTTCTTCGAGTCTATCGAAGGAAACCCGTACCGGCGAATCTAAAACCTTGAATCAAGGAAAATTCAAGATTTCTTGATGTCTCTTTCGATTTTCCATCGTTTCGTCGCATCCTGCGACTGGTACGTGTTGATGTCATGCGCATTTTTTAAAATGAATTTCTAGTTAATTGGGCATTGCAAGTTATCAAAGACGGGGCTGAGGCAGCATGAAACGACGTGGTAGGTTCGCGCGGGTGACGGCAATGTTGCCGGCGCTTTTGGCCGTGGTTGCGTTGGCGCTTCCCGGTTGTGCGAATGCCTCCGAAGTCAGTGATTCCGCCTATACCGCTAATACTGCAGAAACCGGAAATGTCAGTTCATCAGCTTCGTCCAACACGCAATCTCAGAATGTGAAAAATGCTCCGGGGGGGGCAGCTCTTCTGTAGATTCCATGACTGATTCCGGCAGTAAGGCGGATTCCGAAGCGCCAATCGATACTGAAAAGAATCAGCCGGATTCTCGTGTTGTTGCTGGTCCAAAACAAATCGACAGGAAAAACTCCGAATCTTTAGAACCTGATTCCCAACAAAATGCAGATAGGTCTTCAAAAGCGCACGTGAGCGATATCTCTCCGCAAAGTGTCTGCAACCAGACAGTTGACGGGAATGGGCATGTGGTTGACCAGCGTTGGATGGTAGGCAGCGATACGTTGGTGTGGAATGTTCATGAGGAGACAAGTACTAGCGAGTGTGTGCTGGAATTAAAGAGTGGCACAGTGCCGATATATTCCCGCTACGCACCATGGACTCCTATAGCTTCGAATGGCAGCTGGGACTACAGGAATGATATTACCAAACTTGTTGTTTCTAATAGAATTTTGGTAAAAGATTCTGGTGCCTTATTCATAGGTCTTCAGAATATGCGTGTTGCTGATGTAGGGAAGCTAGATTTCTCTGCTCTTGAAACCGGTGATGCTGGTGCGATTTTTTTACATGATCATGCTTTGGAATCAATAATTGGACTTGAAAAGTGGAATACGTCAAAGTTTACATCCCTGAACTCAACTTTCGGTGCAGATCCAAAGTTAGAAACAGTTGATTTGTCTTCTTGGGATGTTTCACATGTAACAGATTTTGCTGCCATGTTTGCTCACATGTTCTCTTCACTTAGATTTGTGAAGTTGCCTCGGTTGGGAAGATTGAATTCAGATGCGTTCAATGCATGGAATGGTACCAGTGTAGTAGAGGAAACAGGTTGGCATCAGGTCAAATGGGAAAGTGAAAATTCCAATTGGACTGGATATCCCGGCGTATCTGGTTTGCCTGCCGATTCACAAACTTGGGTTGGTCGTCCATACACGGTTTCGTTTGATATGAATCAAGGTACGGGTACGGCTCCTGCTCCGGTTTCCGGTGGCTGGCCGGATAATCCTAATGTGACGTTGCCTGCGGTGTCGGGGTTGAGGCGTTCCGGGTTCCGAATCGGTGGGTGGAACTCGAACAGTACCGCGACCGGTACGGGGTATGCGCTGGGCCAGTCTGTGTCTCTGCCACTTTCCGTTGGTGATGATCCAACCCTTTATGCGGTGTGGAAGCCGTTGCCAAAGGCGGGGTTGTCGGATGTGGTGACGCCGACGCAGCCGACCGGCGAAGCAGGCAAGGTGAAGCTGGACGGCACTGTGGAGCAGGACGCGGGCATCGCCGCATTGCAGTCAGGCGACAAGGGTGAGATCAGCCTGATGCATTCTGGCAAGGAGACGTCCACCGTTCTGGGTGACGGGACAGTGGCCGATGAAGCCGATACCTCCTTGGACACCACGGGATATACGTGGAGGTCGTCGTTCCCTGTTGCGGACTTGGCCGCGATGGACGCCAAAGGACTTGGCATCCCTTATACCTTCCGTATGCGTGTAAACACGACTGCCGACGGCAGTTCTGAGTATGCATTCTCCACCAAGACCCTTGATGTCGTGGCTCCGGTGGTGACGGGCGCGAAGGTCGGCCTCGGCTCGTCGGGTTCCGGTGGACGGCTCAAGTTGTCGACCAAGAGTTCCGGTAACGCCGCGCAGGCTGTGGTGGATACGGGTGCCATGGTCACCGTTGAGTGGTACAGCCATGACGGCACTGCACCGTTGTCCGTGCCTGCCTCCGGTCCCACGACTGTTGATGCCAATGGGGATTGGGCCATCGACGTCCCGGCAGGTGTGCCCGACGGCAGTTATGCAAAGATTATCGTCAAGGACACCGCAGGCAACAGCTCGCAAGGGGTGAACTCAGACGGGCAATTGGTCCGCCTGCAATTCCCGGCGACCGCCATGCCGATGACTGGCGTCAATTGGCGCTCGCAGGTCCGTCGCTACCTCCCGTTGGCCTTGGCTACCCTCGTTGCAGCCTTGGTCGCCGCTGCGGTCTCCCGTGTTCGCCGCCGTTCCGCCATGGGCTTGCGTTGAAAATAGTATGACAAACTTTGTTTCGGACTGTCAGCCACATGGTTAGGTCGGGAAAGTAACCAAACGAGTCTGCGATACCTTTTGTATTATGGCCGTTCATTTCGAACTTCAGCGATTCGAGATTGTTTGATGATCCATGTTGCAGCTTCGGGATTCAGCATTTTACATATCCAGTAGATGTTTGCTGATTGCTCATTGAGATAAGTGTTTTCTTGACTCTCATCAATGAGGACAATATGCTCTTGATGGGCCAGACGATTTCTCAATTGGAGCATTGTTTGCATGTGCCCCTCAAATTCAGCGCGATTTCGTGAAGGGTAGTTTGGCATACCGCCGTTTTGCGGATTACGTAGAGCCTTCCAGACCGTCTGTTCCAAACGACTATTCAGAAGAAAATGCCACGTTCCCAAAGTGAATCCGGAAATAACGTGCCCGGGGTCAATCGGTTTTCTGTCATTTCGCAATCTGTCTTTGATTTTGTTTACCGAGTTGGAGAATCCGCTACTCCTGCGTGTGTCGAAGTGAAAATGACTGTTGTCGTCATACCAATTATTTCGATTGCAATCTTTTGCTAGACGGGTGGATATGAAATTGCGTAGAAGTATTTCTGCATGGGCGATATCTTCAAGGAACGCCTTGGAAACGCGGTTGTTCCAGATATATAAATCAACCGGATCGCAGTTACGTAAATCAGCCGCAGCAATATATGTGCTCATTCGTTCTGTAGAGAACCATTCTTGCAACTTTGTAAGTGTTGTAGTTTGACTTTCGCTTGTCATATATGTATTATAAATATTGATTGCCCCGGGAAAGTCACTCATGCGAAATATCATGACACTCCGGGGTTTCTTTCTTTCTCAAACGTTTATTGTCCTATAACCGTGTATAATAGATATTTTGCATAAGGTGTGTCATATTGCGGGCATGCTCTAACGACGAAGCGCCCGCGTAGTGTAGCCGTTTGCGGCGCGTTTCCTCGATAAAGAATATTGAACAGATCAAGCGAGCGATAAGGAACGTCCATTGGCTGAAAATAAGCTCAAGACGAACACCACACAAGTCATCGCACGCGCCGATGAGCACGATATCAAGTTGCATAAGGCGTCGGACCGTGTGAATTTCGGTTCCATCAGGGAACCCATTGAAGTGCCCTATCTTCTGGGGGTGCAGACCGATAGCTTCGATTGGCTCATCGGCAACGCACGCTGGAAGAAGAAGGCCGAAGCCGACATCAAGGCCGGCACCAACAACGTAGCCCATACTTCTGGCCTGCAGGAAGTTTTCGAGGAGATCTCCCCGATTGAGAACTTCGCGCAGACTATGAGTCTGACATTCTCCGACCCGTACTTCGAGGAGCCGCGTCATACGGTCCAGGAGTGCAAGGAGAAGGATTACACCTATTCCGCCCCTCTCTACGTCAACGCGGAATTCGAGAACGGCGATACCGGCGAGATCAAGAGCCAGACCGTCTTCATGGGTGATTTCCCGCTGCAGACCCCGCACGGCACCTTCATCATCGGCGGCACCGAGCGCGTCATCGTCTCGCAGCTCGTGCGTTCCCCGGGTGTTTACTTCGATCGTACGCCGGACCGCACCAGCGATAAGGAAGTCTTCGGCGCGAAGATCATCCCGTCGCGCGGCGCATGGCTCGAGTTCGAGATTGACAAGCGTGACGTTTTGGGCGTCCGCGTCGACCGCAAGCGCAAGCAGTCCGCCATCGTTTTCCTCATGGCCATCGGCATGACCAAGGACGAGATCGCGAAGTCCTTCAAGGATTATCCGCTCGTGCTCGATGCTCTCGAGAAGGAGACCATCAACACGCAGGACGAGGCCCTGACCGATCTTTACCGCAAGATCCGCCCGGCCGACACTGCCACTCCGGAAGCCGGCAAGAACCTGCTGGAGTCCTTCTACTTCAACAACCACCGTTACGACCTCGCCCGCGTCGGCCGCTACAAGATCAACCGTAAGCTGGGCCTTGAAGCCGAGCCGACCGATCGCAGCCTTTCTCGCGAAGACATCATCGCCACCATCAAGTACCTCGTGGCCCTGCATGCCGGCGATAAGACCTTCCCTGGCAAGCGTGACGGCAAGGACGTGGACCTTCGCGTCGAGACCGACGATATCGATCACTTCGGCAACCGTCGTATTCGCCAGGTCGGCGAACTCATCCAGAACCAGCTGCGCACCGGCCTGAGCCGAATGGAGCGCGTGGTTCGCGAACGTATGACAACTCAGGACGCCGAGGCCATCACCCCGCAGTCCCTGATCAACATCCGCCCCGTGAACGCGACGATCAAGGAATTCTTCGGAACCTCTCAGCTCTCGCAGTTCATGGATCAGAACAACCCGCTTTCGGGCGTCACCAACAAGCGTCGTCTCTCCGCGCTGGGCCCCGGCGGCCTTTCGCGCGACCGCGCCTCCATGGAGGTCCGCGACGTCCACCCGTCCCACTTCGGACGTATGTGCCCGATCGAATCCCCTGAAGGCCCGAACATCGGCCTTATCGGTTCGCTCGCGACCTTTGGCCGCGTCAATCCGTTCGGCTTCATCGAGACTCCGTACCGCAAGGTCGTCAATGGCCATGTCACCAATGACATCGAATACATGACCGCTGACCGCGATGCTGAGCACGTTATTGCCCAGGCCAACCAGAAGCTGGACGAGAACGGCAACTTCGTCGAGAAAACCGCACTTGTGCGTGCAGGCGAGGACGAAGCAGTCGATGTGCCGGTCTCTGAAGTCGACTACATGGACGTTTCCCCACGCCAGATGGTTTCCGTCGGTGCCTCGCTGATTCCGTTCCTGGAACACGATGAGGGCCACCGAGCACTGATGGGCACCAACATGCAGCGTCAGGCCGTCCCGCTCGTGAAGTCCGAGCGCCCGCTGGTGGGCACCGGCGCCGAATGGCGTACCGCCTACGATTCCGGCGACACGATTCTGGCCGAGAAGGATGGCGTGGTCACCTACGTCTCCGCTGACATCATCCGCGTCACCAACGATGATGGAACCCAGTCGAGCTACAAGCTCGCCAAGTTCCAGCGTTCCAACCAGACCACCAGCTACAACCAGGTGCCTCTGGTCAAGGACGGCGAGCGCGTCGAGCGCGGCAGCGTCCTGGCCGACGGCCCGGCCACCCAGAAAGGTGACCTCGCGTTGGGCAAGAACGTGCTGGTCGCGTTCATGCCTTGGAACGGCTACAACTACGAGGACGCCGTCATCATTTCCCAGCGTCTGGTGAAGGACGACACCCTTTCCTCGATTCACATCGAAGAGTACGAAATCGACGCCCGCGACACCAAGCTCGGTGCCGAGGAAATCACCCGCGACCTGCCGAACGTCGGCGAGGAAGCGGTGGCCAACCTTGACGAGCGCGGCATCATCCGTATCGGTGCCGAGGTCGAGGCCGGCGATATTCTGGTCGGCAAGGTCACGCCTAAGGGCGAGACCGAGCTCACCCCTGAGGAACGCCTGCTCCGCGCCATCTTCGGCGAGAAGAGCCGCGAAGTGCGCGACACCTCGCTGCGTGTGCCTCACGGCGAAACCGGCACGGTCATCTCCATCAAGGAGATCACGCGTGACGAAGCCGAGGAGGACGGCGACGAGCTGCCCAACGGCGTCAATTCGATGATTCGCGTCTACATCGCCCAGCACCGCAAGATCACGGTGGGCGACAAGCTTTCCGGCCGCCACGGCAACAAGGGCTGCATCTCCCGCATCCTTCCGGAAGAGGACATGCCGTTCCTGCCCGATGGCACCCCGATCGACATCATGCTCAATCCTTTGGGCGTTCCGTCCCGTATGAACCTGGGCCAGGTGCTGGAACTGCACTTGGGCTGGATCGCTCACGCAGGCTGGGACATCAAGCTCGACCCGGATCTCGAGGCCGAATGGAAGAAGTACGTGCCGCAGGGCGCCGAGCACGGCGATCCGGGCACCCCGGTGGCCACCCCCGTCTTCGACGGCGTGCGTCCCGACGTGATTCAAGGCCTGCTGCGTAGCACCCTTCCCGACCGCGACGGCAACAAGCTCGTGAGCGAAGACGGCAAGGCGACCCTCTATGACGGCCGCACCGGCGAACCGTTCCCGAAGCCGATTTCTGTGGGCTATATGTACATGCTCAAGCTGCACCACCTCGTGGACGACAAGATCCACGCGCGTTCCACCGGCCCGTACTCCATGATCACCCAGCAGCCACTGGGCGGCAAGGCCCAGTTCGGCGGCCAGCGCTTCGGCGAGATGGAGGTGTGGGCCCTCGAGGCTTACGGCGCCGCCTACACACTGCACGAGATGATGACCACCAAGTCCGATGACGTCGACGGCCGTGTGCGTGCCTATGGTGCCATTGTCAAGGGCGAGAACCTGCCGCCGGCCGGCATTCCCGAGTCCTTCAAGGTGCTCCTCAAGGAGATGCAGTCGCTGTCGCTCAACGTCGAAGTGCTCAACGCCGACGGTGTGGCCATCGACCTGAACGACGCTGAGGACGACCCTGTGGGCAACTCGAACGATCTCGGCTTCAACATCGGCGCCCGCCCGGACGCCTCGGCCAAGGACGATCAGGCGGCGCCTCAGCCGGAATACCGCTAGAGGCAACGTATCCATACGGCTTGAGCCTGGGCTTGGCGGATAAGAACACCAAGCCCGGCAGGCCGGAGAAAATAATCGTGATTGTTATCAATTGGAAGACAGGACAACATAGTGCTGGACGTCAACGCATTTGACAAACTGAGGATCGGACTCGCCACTACCGAGGACATCCACAAGTGGAGCTACGGCGAAGTCAAGAAGCCGGAAACCATCAACTATAGAACTTTGAAGCCCGAGAAGGACGGCCTGTTCGGAGAGCAGATCTTCGGACCGACCCGCGACTGGGAGTGCGCCTGCGGCAAATACAAGCGCGTGCGCTTCAAGGGCATCGTCTGCGAACGCTGCGGCGTGGAGGTCACCAAATCCCGCGTCCGCCGTGAGCGCATGGGCCACATCGAGCTGGCCGCACCGGTAACCCACATCTGGTTCTTCAAGGGTGTGCCGAGCCGTTTGGGCTATCTGCTCGATATCGCTCCGAAGGACCTCGAGAAGGTCATCTACTTCGCGGCCTACATGGTCACGAGCGTGGATGAGGAGCAGCGACAGCAGGATCTGCCGGACCTGCAGGATGAATTCGACACCGAGATCGCACAGCTCAACAAGCGTCGTGACAACGATATCGAGGAACGCGCCAAGAAGCTCGAAGCCGACATGGCCGAGCTCGAGGCGAGTGGCGAAGCCAAGGGCAGCGCCAAGTCCAAGATCCGCAACTCCGCCGAGCGCGAGATGGCGTCCATTCGCCAGCGCTACGACGATCAGGCACAGCGCCTCGCCGCCGTGTTCGACCGCTTCAAGACCTTGAAGCCGGGCGACATGGAAGGCGACGTCGACTTGTGGCAGGAAATGTGCGACCGCTACGGCGATTACTTTGAAGGCTCCATGGGTGCCGAGGCCATTCAGAAGCGTTTGCGCGACTTCGACCTCGAGGCCGCGGCCAAGCAGCTGCGCGAGGAAATCGACACCGGCTCCGGCCAGCGTAAGGCCCGTGCTCTGAAGCGTTTGAAGGTCGTCAACGCCTTCCTCACCACGGACAACAAGCCCGAGGCGATGGTGTTGAACGCGATCCCGGTCATTCCTCCGGACCTGCGCCCGATGGTGCAGCTCGACGGTGGCCGTTTCGCCACCTCCGACTTGAACGACCTCTATCGTCGCGTCATCAACCGCAACAACCGTTTGAAGAGGCTTATCGAGCTCGGCGCCCCCGAGATCATGCTCAACAACGAAAAGCGCATGCTGCAGGAAGCCGTTGACTCTTTGTTCGACAACGGCCGTCGTGGCCGCCCTGTCACCGGCGCCTCGAACCGTCCGCTGAAGTCCCTGAGCGATATGCTCAAGGGCAAGCAGGGCCGTTTCCGCCAGAACCTCTTGGGCAAGCGTGTCGATTATTCCGGCCGTTCCGTGATCGTCGTCGGTCCGTCGCTGCGTATGCATCAGTGCGGCCTGCCGAAGCCGATGGCACTGGAGCTCTTCAAGCCCTTCGTCATCAAGAAGCTCGTGGACCAGAATTACGCGCAGAACATGAAGAGCGCCAAGCGCTTGGTCGACCGTCAGGATTCGTCCGTCTGGGACGTGCTCGAAGACGTCATCAGCGAGCACCCGGTGCTCCTGAACCGTGCGCCCACGCTGCACAGGCTCGGCATTCAGGCCTTTGAGCCGATTCTGGTCGAAGGCAAGGCCATCCACCTGCCGCCGCTCGCTTGCGCCGCGTTCAACGCAGACTTCGATGGCGACCAGATGGCCGTCCACCTTCCGCTGAGCGTCGAGGCACAGGCCGAGGCCCGCTCCTTGATGATGGCATCCGACAACATCCTGAAGCCCGCAGACGGCCACACCGTCACCATGCCGAGCCAGGATATGATTTTGGGTCTTTACTTCCTTTCCACTGTGGTGGAAGGCGCCAAGGGGCAGGGCCGCGTGCTGGGTTCCGTCGAGGAACTGCGTATGGCCGTTGACCGTCACGACGTCGATACCCAGGCCAAGGTGCTCGTGCGCCTGCCCAAGGACTTCGTCCTGCCGACCGGCTGGGAGCCTGGCGAGCTCAAGGTCACCGATCCTGAGCCGGGCAGCCCCGATGTGGTCAAGGAAGAGCGTTTCAAGGACGGTTCCTACCTCTTCGCCACTTCCTACGGCCGTCTGAAGTTCAACGAGACCCTGCCTGTCGACTACCCGTTCATCAATGAGCAAGTCGCCAAGGGCAAGCTTTCCACAATCGTCGACGACATCGCCACGCGCTACTCCACCGCACAGGTGGCAGCCACGCTGGATGCCCTGAAGGACCTTGGCTTCACCCGCGCTCCTTGGTCGGGCGTCACGATGTCCTTCTCCGACATCGTCGAGCCGCCGGAGCGTCTCTCCATCATCCACGACTACGAAGGCCAGGCCGACAAGGTCAACGACCAGTACGAAATGGGTCTGTTGACCGAGGAGGAGCGTCGTCAGGAGCTCATCAACCTGTGGACCGAATGCACCGACAAGGTCGCAGACGCCATGCGCGATAACTTCAAGGACGACAACAACGTCAACATCATGGTGCAGTCCGGAGCCCGTGGAAACTGGATGCAGATTCGCCAGATTTCCGGCATGCGTGGCTTGGTGGCAAACCCGAAGGGCGAGATCATCTCCCGCCCGGTCAAGTCCAACTACCGCGAAGGCCTCTCCGTCTTGGAGTACTTCATCTCCCAGCATGGCGCTCGTAAGGGCTTGGCCGATACCGCACTTCGTACCGCGGAATCCGGCTACCTCACCCGTCGTCTCGTCGACGTGGCCCAGGAGGTCATCGTTCGTGAGGAGGATTGCGGCACCAAGAAGGGTCTGGCAATCAAGATCGCCGACCGCGATGAGGACGGCAATCTCGTGCTCGTCAAGGACGCGGACGGTGGTCCATACTCCCGTCTGCTCTCCGACGACGTCATCGACCCGAAGGACGGCAAGACCGTGCTCTACAAGCGCGGAGACGCCCTTTCCATGGACGTGCTGCGCGATATGGTCGCCCACGGCGTCGAAGAGGTCAAGGCCCGCTCTGTGCTGACCTGTGAGTCCAAGCGTGGTGTGTGCGCGAAGTGCTACGGCTGGTCGCTGGCCACCAATCGTCTGGTGGATGTCGGCGAAGCCGTCGGCGTCGTCGCGGCACAGTCCATTGGCGAGCCTGGTACGCAGTTGACACTTCGTTCCTTCCATTCCGGCGGCGTCGCTTCCGCTTCCGATATCACCCAGGGTCTTCCCCGTGTCACCGAGCTCTTCGAGGCGCGTACGCCTAAGGGCGAGGCTCCGATCACGGAGTACCCGGGCACCGTCAAGGTCGAGGATTCCGACCACGGCCGTCAGGTCACGCTGACCCCGGACGATACGACCATCGAGCCGATCACCTACCCGGTGACCCGTCGCGCGCCGCTGCTCGTCAAGGACGGCGACCACGTCGACACTGGCACCCAGCTGATCGAAGGCTCCGTCGATCCGAAGAAGATTCTTCGTATCCTCGGCCCTCGCGCGGCTCAGGTCAACATCGTCGAGGGCGTGCACGACGTGTACCGTTCGCAGGGCGTGGACATCCACGACAAGCACCTCGAGGTCATCGTCCACCAGATGCTTCGCCGCATCACGGTGATTGATTCCGGTTCGACGAGCCTGCTGCCCGGTGAACTGGTTGATCAGTCGAGGTTCCGTGACGCTAATATGAAGGCCGTGAAAGAAGGCGGCAAGCCCGCTGCCGGCCGTCCGGAGCTTCTGGGCATCACCAAGGCTTCGCTGGCCACCGATTCCTGGCTGTCTGCCGCTTCGTTCCAGGAGACCACCCGTGTGCTTACGGAGGCCGCGCTGGAGCAGAAGTCCGACGAGCTCAAGGGCTTGAAGGAGAATGTCATCATCGGCAAGCTCATCCCTGCCGGCACCGGCCTGGCGCGTTACCGCAACGCGACGGTCGAGCCCGACAAGGCCATCCGCGACACCATCTACCCGAACTTCGGTTTGGGTGGGGACGCGTCCGGTTCCGACTTCGGCGAGGGCGGCATGGACGATATGGACTTCTCCAATATCGACTTCGGCGACCTGAAGCTTGGCGACGACTTCAACCCTGATGATTTCCTCAACGATCAGGGCGGGGCCAGCGAGCTCGGTGGCGACACCGATTTCGGTATGGGCTCTGGCGCCGACACCAATTCGGGTGCTGGAACCGACAACTCCGGTTCGCAGGCCTGAGGACGGCTGAGTCCGGCTTCAAGAGTCGGATAGGTTAAACAGCTACGATTTGTCCCGATGCGTGAGTGCGCACCGGGACAAATTCGTATGCGCGCCTATTTTTGGTATTGTCTCTGTCAACGTTGCCTCAAAAATGTTGCGGTTCCGCGGTAAAATTGCAATTATGAGCACTTTGCCTTTTCCGCCACCACCGGAGCTCGGTTGGTATGACGATGACGCCACAGTAGTATCCGCGAATCAGGCCGTGGGCGATGAGCCCGAACAGGGTTCAAGCGCGGACCAGACCCCGCAGGCGCTTGTGGACAAGGCTGTCGAGGCAAGGAAGCCTGCCGTGGACGATTCTTGGACTTCCTCTACTCCGCAGACCAACAGTGAAGGCGACATCGAGGACTGGGACGGCACGGTGCTTTCCACCGCGTTCATGGCCGAAAAGCCCAAGAAGCGCTACCGTCTGCACAACGACGCCACTGGTCAGGATATTCTGCTCGACAAGAGTGCCCTGCTCGGCCGCAATGTTTCGGCCACCGTGCCGGAAGGTGCAATGTCGATCAAGCTTGCCGACCCGACGCGCACGGTTTCGCGCAACCATGCCGCCGTGAGCTATGACAAGGATGGAACACTGTGGATTGAGGATTACGGTTCGCTCAACGGCACGTATATCATCGAAGACGACCATGAGCGGCAGGTCAAGGATAGCCCGGTGCAGCTTCTGGCCCCTACGACGTTGCGGATCGGCGATCAGTTCTTCAAGCTCACCGAAGAAGAATAGGTGGCATTTGTCATCGCTCTGAATGAAGGCAGCTTATAGGTTTGGGTCCGGTTCTCGTTGATGAGGAGCCGGACCCAAACGTTTACTTTGATTGAAGGACGTTGACGCCGTGTTGTTCAGCTGTCAGTGGGTTTCCTCCACGCTGCGGTGACGCACGACTTCGAAGTTCTGTCTGTGAGCGAGCAGGAAGAGGATGAAGAACGTCAACAGTAGCCACAGTAGGAGCATCCACAGTGGCATCTGTCGCAAGCCGTCGTAATGAGCAGCTGTGGGCTCGCTGTTGTCGTGCGTGCATATTTCGGCGATAGCCGAGGTGCCGTCGGAAAGCCGATAGCTTGCCGGTATGCAGGGTTCTTTCTTTTTCTGCTGGCCCAAAACACGTGGGGCGTTGCCGTTGGCCGAACTGTCATGTCCTCCGTTGCCGGTTGTCTGGTTGCCGCCGTTGTTGATACCGGGAACAACGCGCAGGGTCGGGGCGAACGCCGAAATGCCTGGCTGGAGCGTTGGAACGCTGGGCGTGATGGCCGGCGCAGGGTTGCCGGGAAGACCAGGATTAGTTGGAGTCACAGCGTTGCCAGATGTACCGGGTTTGTCCGGGGTGCTTGGCCTGTTGGGCGTATCCGGCTTGCCGGGTTTGTCTGGATTGCCGGGCTTGTCTGGGGTATCGGGGTTGCTTGGATTGCCGGGCTTGTCTGGAGTGCCAGGGTTATCGGGCTTGCCGGGCTTGTCCGGAGTAGTGGGTTTGCCGGGCTCAGGCGTACTGGGCGTATCGGAGTGATCAATATGGTTCCAAACCGCTTCGATGGTGCGGTTGCCATCGGTCAAATCGATGCTGTCACCTGGATTTTCGATATCGCCATTGGCGGTCCAGTGCTTGAACGTGTAGTCCTTGGACTCCTTGTTCTTGCTGTCAAGCAGAGTAAACGGATTCTCAGGCACAGCGACAACGGGGAACGGCGCAATCAGGGTCGGGAAGGTCTTTCTCAGGGTGCCGTCGGCATTGTAGGCGGGTACGTTCGTGCCGATGCCGCCTTTGACCGTGGCGACGACCTTTGAGCTGTCCCCATCGGTGTGGGTGCCTTCGGGAGCTTTTGCGTCTGCCGTGAGCGTGCGCTGCTGCTGCCACACGTAGGTGCCGGCCCTGTTGCCGTCATTGCCCCGCGACCTGGTCAGGAGCTCTTCGGCGGTATAGGTCTTGGTCTGATCGACATTTGCAGACGGGGTACTCGGAACAGCGAGCTGAATCCAAGATCCGGTATAGGTGTCATCTGTTGGTTCGGCTGCGGAGGCGTCTGTCAAGTAGCTGTCGTCAGCCAGCTTCGTATTCTCTCCAATTGATAGTTGGCTTAGACTCGTGCACCCATCGAACACGAATGCCGTATTATTGGAGGTGACGTTATGGGTGTCCCAGTTACTGAGATCAAGGCTGGTGAGATTGGTACAACCAATGAACGCTGAATTGATGTTTTTGACATTGCGCGTGTCCCAGCTGCCTAGATCGAGGCTGGTAAGCCCTGCGCAGCCACCGAACGTGGTGGTCATTTTTTCGACTTTGCTGGTGTTCCATTTCTTAACATTGAGACTGGTAAGCCCGCTGCAGCCACCGAACGTGGTGGTCATGTCGGTGACGTTGCCGGTGTCCCAATCGCTGACGTCAAGTGTGGTGAGTTTGCTCAAACCGTAGAAGGTGCTGGTCATGTCGGTGACGTTGCCGGTCTTCCATCCGCTGACGTTGAGTCTGGTGAACTCGTAGCAATACGAGAACATGTTGTTCATGCTGGTGACGTTCTCGGTATTCCAGCCGCTGACATCAATGTTTGCAAGCGCCCAGCATTGGCTGAACATCTGCGACATGCTGGTGACCTTGTCGGTCTTCCATCCGCTGACGTCCAGAGTGCCGATATTGCGACAGTTATTGAACAGGCTGTTCATGTAGATGACCTTGTCAGTCTTCCAATTGGATGTGTCGAGCTGGGTGAGGTTGCGACAGTCGTTGAATAGGGAACTCATGTCGGTGACATTGCTGGTGTCCCACTTGTCCGTATTGAGGATACCAAGCTTGTAGCAGCTGTTGAACATGGAACTCATGTCGGTGACCTTGCCGGTAATCAAAGTATCTCTGAGATTTAGGTCGCTGAGTTTGCTGCAGCCGCTGAACATGCTGTTCATGTTGGTGACGCTGCTGGTGTCCCAGCTGCTGAGATCAAGGCTTGTGAGTTTGCTGCAGTTGTTGAACATGAGACTCATGTCGGTGACCTTGTTGGTATTCCAACTGCTGATGTTGAGATTGGTGAGTTCGGAGCCCATGCTGAACATGCTGTTCATGTTGGTGGTGCTGCTGGTATTCCAGCTGCTGAGATCAAGGTTTGTGAGTTTGTTGCAGCCCGCGAACATATGACCCATGTTGGTGACGCCAGAGGTATCGATTTTGTCGAGTCCTGTTACGCTTTTCAGTGATGCCATCGCAGCATCGAATCCAGAGGTTCCTCCGAATGTATTGCTGGAATCTGCTGGAAGTTTCGTCATGGCACCCTCAAAGGCCACACTGGTGATGCTGGTGCGCTCGGGAAGTCCTTTGAACCCGGTGACATCGAATTCGGCTCCGGGCACGGTGGTGTTGATGATGATGGTGCATTCGTTGCCCGTTTGGCTGAGTGTCCAGGTGGCACCGGTCTTCTCGATCATTCTGTCACACGATGCGTCGCGTACGGTCGGTTGAGCGGACTGGGGGATAGAGGACTGCGCGGCAGGGAGCCCGACCTGATTCGCTGTCTTCTGTTCTTCCGAAGTCGTCGGAGCCTTCGGGGTAGTTGATGACGCCTTGTTATTGTCGTCCCCCAGCTTGCCCTCACTGTTTGTTTTCGTAGGAACAGGTGCATGGGCAGGGACGGGAGTGGGTGTGCCTGCATTATTAATGTCTTTGCTGGTATCTTTGCTGTCGGCAGGAGCCTGCAACGAAGTCTGGGTTTGGTCTTCGGGATGGGATCGTTGGATCTCCTCTGCCTGAGAGAGTGTAGGGGTTGCCAAGATTGCCGCTGCCACCAACGTGCCTATCGCGAGTTTGAGCTTTCTGTTCAATTTCTGCTTCTCTCCAAAATTGTGACTTCAGGTATAATGTCGTTCTGCTTGTATATCGGCTGTTGCCTTAACATCCTTATATTACATTTTTTGTAGTGCTTTTGTTGGCTTAAAAGCCTTATGTATCAAGGCTTAAGGACGGTTGGTCGAGCTTAAAAAGGGTTTCGGACAGGCACGGAAAGTATGACTAGATAAAAAGAGCGTGAGCCGTCACAGATGTTGTGAAAAGTGACAATCAAGATAAGAAAATGGTCAATAGCACCAATACAGTCTGTTGAAAGATATTTTTTGGTATTTTTGCTGGAGGCATAAGTACGATAGGATTTCCGACAGTTTGTCTTTGCGTGGATACGGGTGTGGGGAAACAGAGTAAAACGTCTGTATGTGGGTGGTTTCGCGGATGAAACAGAGCAAACCCTAAGAATGGCCATTTAAGAGAGCAAAGAGGGCAGATAATTTCTCTGACTTAGAATCGTTGTATATCGTCGAATAACAAATGCTGGCGAATGCGTCTTCGGCAACGCTGCTTTCAGCTGCACGCGCCAGCATGGTATGCATTTAGCGGCGAGTGGCGAGCGCGGCGTCGATGGCAGGGTCGTGTAGCTGGGCGAGCCAGTTCAGCAGCTCCGGGTAGGTGTTGGGGTTGCGAGCGAGGCACGGACGCAGCTCGGGGGCGTATTGGGCGATGCTGGCGATGGTCATCTGGTCGGTGTTCGGGTCCAGTGCCTGCTCGGCGGTGTAGCCGTAAGCGTTCGTGGCCACCGGCAACTGCTGGTTGTAGCCCGAGGTGGCAGCGGTAGCTACCGGCTGCTGTTGCGCCGCATACTGATTGGCGGCGGCATACTGGCTGCTGGCCGCCTGCTGGTCGGCGATATACGGGGTGGAAGTCTGCTGTTGCGGCTGTTGGTCAATGTAATACGAACCGGCGGAAGGTTGTGCAACGGCCTGTTGTGCCGGCGCTTCTTGGGGTGAAACGCCTTGGTCTGGCACCTCAAAGCCCATGGATTTGAGCGTCTCGCGTGCACGATCGTCTCCAAACTGGGCAATCCAGCGCTTGAGTCCGGGGTAGGCACGGGGATTCGCGGCCACGTTCGCGCCGAAATCAGGGTTTTCGTAGGCGACTTTTGCCAGCATGACCGGGTCTGCCTCGGAATCCTGCACAATGGCGACGGCGGTGTCGTAATCAACCATCTGCTTCACTTCTCTTTCTTATCGGATGAACCGCTCGACGTTCATCGGTTTGTATTATCGATTATGTACTGCTTCACTAACAATTGATTATATCGGTTGGTTTGCGTTATGTCGCCTGGACGGCACACAGATAACCGGAACCTGAGGATTGGCGCGATTTATGTATGCAGACTGTCCAAGGTGATGTCCCCGATGGTCTCCAGTTCCTCGCCATCGTCGAGTTTGCTGGCGTGCCAAGGCTCGTCAGCAGGGACCTGCGGCCATACGTCAACGACGATGACCGTGATATTGTCGTCTCCACCGGCGTGAAGCGCAGCGTTGATGAGCGCTTTGACGGCCTTCTCGGGATCGGGGTTCTCCTGGCTGATCGTCGCGATTTTCTTGTCGGAAACCTCGGAATACAGCCCGTCGGAACACACGATAAAACGGCCGGACGGCACCACGGCGTAGAAATCCGGCCTGATGCCCTGCGGCGCGCCGATGCACTGGGTGATGACGTTGCGCGGGATAGTTGCGTTGGCCATTTGCGGCGACATAAGCCCAGCGTCGATGGCCTGCTGGCGCTGGGAATGGTCCTTGGTGATACGGCTGATCGAAGACGCGACGGCGTTGCCTTTTTCGTCAAGGTCGAAGTGGTAGGTACGGGAATCACCGACGTTGATTACGTACCAAAGCGGGGCCTGCTCGCTGCCGTCTTCGGCTGGGCGAGCGGGGAGAATGATGCCGGTGGCCGTGGTGCCGGCGACGCCGCCGAGATGCTGACCCAGATCGTAGACATCGTGCTGGGCGGCATCCAACGCCGACTCGATGATCTGCCTTGACCTCACCGATTCGCCAGCGACAGCCTTGAAGTGTTCGGCAGCCAGGGCGCTCGCGCGTTCGCCGCCGACGCCGCCTCCCATGCCGTCGCAGACCATATAGACGCCTGGCTCGCTGACGCCGGTGTCCTGGTTGTTGTGCCGTCTTCGGCCGATGTCAGTGCCCATGGCCGCACGAATGTGTGGATGATCAGACATAATCAACGACCTTTCCGTGCGGTTGAGCGTCTCGAATGCACACCTGTCAGTATAGACGCGTCTTTTGTCGAATTCGCGGTATTTGCGGCATTTGCCTTTGAGATTTTGTGCGGTTTCTTTTTGGCTGCGCTCATGCGCTTGGCCAGTGCCTCCTTCAGCCGTTTGAGATTCAGATGCGGTATGTGGAAGACGCCCTTGAGCGAAAGCCGGGTGCGCAGACGACGCATACGCGGTTGGTCAGCAAGGATGGCCTTGCGCATGGCCTTGACCCGCTTCCAGTAGTCTCTGGAAGCCGTCTCATCGGGCTTCTCGCCGGAGAAGGCGACCCAATCGGCCTCGCGGGAGAGCAACTTCAGCTGATCCATGTCAATCGGATGGCCCTTGAAGGACTTCCGCTTTTGCGCTTTGGTGGCCTTCTTGGCCGCTTTTTCGGCGGCTTTTCGAGCTTTGGGGCTTACGGCTTGCCCCGTGCCGAAGACCATTGCCGATGTCGCAACCGCAGAGCTTGCTGTTGCAGGGCTCGTATCCGTTGCTGTCACTGTTGCAGCGTCATTCGCAACCTTCAATGCCTTGTCGATTTGAGCGACCTGCTGCCGGCGGGTGCCGGAGGTCTTGATGCCGCTCTGGTCGGCGAGCATGTCGATGGCCTTCCAGCCGGAGGCGATGCGCTGCCCAGAGCTGCCACGACGGGCCATCAAGGCCAGCTGAATGGCTTTGATAAGCAAAATCAGTCCGCAAATGATAAGAATAATCCATACGGGGCTGCCGTAAACGGCGACCTTTTTCGCAATTGCCAGGATTCGCATAAGTGTGGCGTTGCCGTTCAGATTCCCGGCATCCGCACCGTCAAGCGAGGACTGGTCGCGCGCCTGGTTCTGGTCGTGCAGGGGATCGACCAGCGGCACCGGCGGCTGGCGCACCAGCGTCTTCGGATTCGGCGGCGTCAGATCCTGATTCTTGTTCGGGACCTTTGTCTCCTTGGGCGTGGGGTAGAAAGGCACCCAGCCATAATCCTTGAAGTTGATCTCGACCCAGGCCTCGATGTCGTTGCCCGTGAAATCGGTCTGGGGCACGCCGTTCTTGGCGTGTGTGGTGCGGGACTTGGAGATATTGCCGTCTTTGTCCTTCGGGATGAAACCTAGCACAACGCGAGAGGGGAGATTGAGCTCCCGGGCCATCATTGCCATCGCCGAAGCGTACTGCTCGCTGTCGCCGACCATCGCGCTGCCGCCAAGCATGGAATCGATACGGAAATTGCCGTGACCCGGCAGTGACGGATAATCGCCCGCAAGGCCGTGCGAGAACCAGCCTTTGGTCTTAAGCGCGGTGGCGAGCGTCTGTGCGGTCGCGCCGTCGGTGGACTGCTTGCCGGTCAGTGCGGGAGCGAGTTTGCTGGCGCCGTCGGGGATGTCCTTGGCCTCGGGCTGCGTGACGTGCTGGGCACGGGCATGCGCAACCTGCTGCTGGGTGGGAAGCTCGGCGATGACACCGGATTCACTATAGGTCTGCCCAGCCAGTGCCGTGTCTGGCACGATGGCCGAATTGGTGCCCATATTGTAATAGAAATCCTTGGTATTGATTCCTACCGACGTCGGGTCGCCGGCCAGCGGCAGCCACTGTTCGGAAAAGCCTTTGTGCACCTTGAAAGTGGCTTTGAAATGCTCGCCTTGCGTCGTGTTGGCGATACCACTGCCGATCTTGCGATAATCGGAGGAATCGCTGGCATCCGTGGAATCCGAAAGGTTCCAGACATTGCCGTCGAAACGGTCCATCACGGCCAGGCGCACCGGCGTACCGGCGGGCAGACCGGAAACCGAAAGCAGCGTTTCCTTTTTATGGTATTTGACGTAGGAACGCATATCGCTTAAGGGGCTTGTGTATTGGTGCGGGTCGAGCGGCGGGTTGTAGCGGTCGCGCAGCGTCAAGCGATGCTGGGGGACGATGAGAGTCGCGCCAAAAGCGAGACCAACGGCAAGGATGATAATGATGATCATGCTGATCGGCCGGCGGATATCCAACGATTGCCAGCGCCAAGCGAGCCACGCGACCAAGGCCAACATGGCTATGATGCCGCAGGCAGGGCGCAATGTGCCGCGGGAAGTGCCCAGAAGCGCACTCACTGCTAGGTTCATAGCCAACGGGAAGACGGTGATGAGGTTGATCTTGTTGCTCGCCGAAACCGCGAAAATGCCGGCGAGGAACGCCGTCCAGAGGTTCAGCGTCCACAATGCCATCAGGCCGCCGTTGGCATTGCCGAGCGGGGGGATGACGGCGATGACGTATTTGAACGAGCCGAAGGTCTGCGTAAAGCCTTGGCTTAAGGTCTGCAGGCTCGGCACGATATGCGCGATGGTGGTGTCGTTCAGAGCGATGATAGGGCCGACGAGGAACTGGGCGAGGACCAGAAAGACGATTTGCCACCACAGTTTCAATGCCGGATTGACACCGGCCAGAGCGATCAGAGCACCGAGCAGCGCAGCCGGAATGGCTGCCGTCGCCCAGACCAGCACGTTGCCGTAGACGTCGATGAGATTCGCGGAATTGAGACAGACGGCGACAAGTACGAGCAACGCACCGATGGCGGCGGTGGCCCATGGGCGACGAACGGTGACGAATATCTGGCGTTGACCGTCGCTCGTTGCGGTCAGGGCGATTGGGGCACGAGTCGTGCTCGCCCATGTGCCGGTGGTGTTGGTGGTGCCGGTTGTGCCGGTGAAATCGGGGAGGGAAGCGGAGACCGAGCTGGAACCATTGCCTTGGTTCGCGTTCGGGTTTGCCGCATTAAAGGTATTGCTATTGCCCATAGGATTGGTGCCGCTCATTTCAGCGCCTCCATGATCAGCGGAAGGTCGTCGAGGGAGGAAAGCGTGGCGAGGGTAAAGTCATCATACTGGTGAATGGCATTGCCGGCGATGGGGTCGATCTGCAGCATCACGCAGATGGATTCTCGGCTCAGCGCGGCGGCGATGCGACGGAGGCGTTCAAGCTTGGCACCCGATCCGACCACGAAGAAATAGAAGGAAGCACCGGGGCTGGTTTGAAGCGTGGCGACGGCGAGGTTCGGGTTCTCGTCCATATCCGGCTTCACCCCACTCATCCAGTCGAGGAACGGCATCGCCCCGCGCGGCATCAGGGAATCCGCGGCGGCCTGGATGGCCAGCGGGCGATCTTCGATCAGGCATTCGGTGCCAATGGAGGCGGCGACGCTGACGGCCAGCTCGAATTCGTCTTCGGTCGAGTAGTCCGTAGGGTTGACGCCAAGGGTAATGGAGGTGTCGGTGCGTTTGGTCGCTTCGTATTGTCGCACCATCATCGTGCCGGTTTTCGCCGATGAAAGCCAGTGGACGTTGCGCATGTCATCGCCGGGTCGGTATTCGCGCAGACCGTAGAAGTCGAGGTCGTCGTCGACCACCTGGCCGGAGGGACTGCCTTCGAGGTCGCGGAAAATGCCTGAATCAAGGGAATTCAAGAACACGGTTTTGGGGTGGATATAGACCTGAACGGATTGCGAAAGCGACTGCTCGTGGCGGACGATGCCAAAGGGGTCGCCTTTGCTGATTTTCAAGGGGCCGACGGGCAGGATGGCGCGCGAGGTGGCGCGGAATTCGACCTGTTCGTCTTTGGTCTTGCCGGGAGCCAGCGCGGGAATGCGGAAACGCTGGTGCATCTCGCCCATCGGCAGGTCGCCGAGCACGCTTACGGTCGGGCTTTTGCCGGGGTTGGCAATATTGACATCGACCTTGACGCGCTCGCCGACGGTGATGCGATTATCCGAAACGGATAGTGCCGCATGGAATTTTGTATTACCAAGTGACATGGCGATGCCGCAGAGCAGCATGACCAGGCCGATAATCCCGCAAACCAACAACTCGTGCCAACCCAGTGCCGGATACGCCGCCAAGGCGACCACGGCCACGCCGGTCACCGCCCAACCGAGCGGCGAAACGTAGGCGGTGAGCCAACCGGGCAGCTTCCTGCGCAGTTGTGCCGCGTTGTGCCGCACCTTGAGCCAAAGGTGCGCAAGACGAGTGTTGTTTTTCAGCAGACTAGGTCTGTGACCTTTGAGACGTCGACCACCTTTGTGGTTTTGCCTGCTGGCACCTACCACCATGGTTCCGTTCTGTGCAGACGCGGAGAACCCTGGCGGCGTCGCCTGCGGCTGTTGTCGGTTTTTGAAGAAGTGCATGGTGTTACTTTCAGGCTCCCATGGCAGGGGCAGGTACAGACTCGACGATTTCGGCGATGACCTGTTCGGCGGTTTCTCCCTTGAACGCGGTTTCGGCGTTCAGGATGATGCGGTGGGCGAGCACTGGCACGGCGAGGTCCTGCACGTCGTCGGGGAGCACATAGTCGCGGGCGTCGGCGGCGGCCCAGATGCGGGCGCAACGGGTGAGGGCCAAAGCGCCACGCATGGAGGAGCCTACGCGAAGCTTTTCGCTCAACCTGGTCGTTTCGATAAGGCGTTCGATGTATTCGAGGATGCGGTCGTCCACGCGCACGTCCTTGGCGGTCTTGCGCAGCCTGATGATGTCGTCGCCGCTTAAAACAGCGGAAACGGTATCGGCGCGGTCGGTGATGTCGATGTCTTTGAGAATGCTGATCGACACGTCGTGGCCGGGCGCGCCCACGGAGGTTTTGATCAGGAAGCGGTCCATTTGGGCCTCGGGCAGCTTGTAGGTGCCGAGCTGTTCCAGCGGGTTCTGCGTGGCGATGACGATGAACGGCTGCGGCATCGGGTAGGTCTTGCCGTCGACGGTGGTCTTCTGCTCTTCCATGACTTCCAGCAGCGCGGACTGGGTCTTCGGCGAGGCGCGGTTGATTTCGTCGGCCAGGACGATCGAGGCGAAGATCGGGCCCTCGCGGAACTCGAATTCGCCGGATTTCTGGTCGTAGAAGGTCACGCCCACCACGTCGCTCGGCAGGAGATCAGGAGTGAACTGGATGCGTTTGAACGAGGTGTCGATGGAATTGGCCAAGCCGCGGGCGAGCTGGGTCTTGCCCGTGCCGGGGTTGTCTTCCAAGAGCACGTGGCCGCCCACCATCAGGGCCGTGACGCACAGCTTGATCGGTTCGGGCTTGCCGACGACGACCTTGCCGATGTTGGCTACCAGCGCGTCGAAGGAACGCTTGAAGTCGAGGATGGAGTCGCTGGGCGGCTGGATGATGCTTGAAACCGGCGATGCCGCGGTGTAGGGGGCCGAAAGCGAATCTGGGCTGACGGAAGATTCGGCTGAAGGCTCGGAAGAGACCTGCGGTTGTACGCTGCCGGCCGGGGTTGTATATGACGTTGCCGACGGTCTCTGATATCCGCTTTGCGGCGCGTTTGCGGTCTGGTCGGACGTATATGTATTACTTTCGATAGGCCCTGGATTCGTAGCCGTCGGCGTGGTAGGAGTCGCGATATAGCTGTTGCCGGTTTGTCCATCCAGCGAGTTGGTGGCATTTGATGGATTTTCGACGGGCAAAGCAGGGGATTCGTTGCTGCCATTGGGCATCGAAGTACTTAGCACGGTTTCCTCGGAGATGGCTTCGCTCTCACCGATGCCATGGATCGACCCGAGCACGGTGCTGTCGTCGTCTGGCGCTGTGGCGGTGTGTTTGGCTTCCGTCTTGCCTTTGGACTTGGAGCGTTTCGGCAATGAGGGGAACACGCTTTTGCCGCGGTTCGTCGTGTCGTCGCTTACGCCGGTTTGCGATAAGTGAGTGGCGTCCGAGATTTTCGTCTCATCGTTGGATGGGTCTACCTGGTGCGTGCTCATAGATTCTCCTTTATGATTGCCGGATGAGCCGATTGGTGGTTACTGAAGTATTGGTTGTATTGCCTGTTCCGTTTTTCGGGTGCACGAATGTTGCCATGCAAAGACATGGCCGGTTTTGAGGCAACGTCGTTCATTTCCTTGGTCGTGATCATCGTGTCACTCCCTGGTTCTTGGCAGCGGCAGCGAGATTGTGCTGGATGACCATCCTCTGCAGGGTGGGGAAGTAGTCGACGAGGCTTTGGGATTCTGATTGGCTTTGTCCGCTCTTATCCTCGCCGCTGTGATGATCGCCCTGATGGCTTGAACTTTCGGGTGGGTTCGGCGTCGGCAATGCTGCCGGTTTACGTCCTGTCCCGCTGACAGGATGCTCGCCTGTGTCGTTGGTTAATGCGGGATCCGTTCCCGTGACGATGATTTGCCATTTGTAACTACTGGCATCAGGCAAGGTGGATATATCCAGTAAAGGATACGTTGACGGCCAATCGTATGTATGCTTGTCGCTTCCAGACCAAATGTTGATAGTGGTCGTGGCGCTTTGTCCAAATGTTTCTGGAGTTCCGTGAATGGTGATTTGATTATGGTCGTTACCCCATTCAAGGGAGACACCATCGAAGGTGGCTTTTACCTTGTTGGTAAGGTCACCTACCGGTGTGGCCGTGACGGGGGACCCGACGGAGGTATTGAGTTTTTGTGTCACGGTTTCTGTGCCGCAATTTTCCCAGGAACCGATGGTGTATGAGAAGGAGCTGTCGCCCTTGTCTTTGGTGGTTGTGTGGGATCCTCCGATATTGAATCCGGTCAGGGTGCCATTACCTTCCCAGCTGAGAGTGCACTGGTTTCCATTGCGTTTCAATTGGACGTTCTTGGCTTGTTTGACGTCGTAGCTTGGGGTGAAATCGTTGCTTGTAGCAGAAGAATCGGAAGCGTTTTTCTTGGGCTTGAGCGTTGCTTTGACACTCATCGGGTTGCCGTAGTCATGCTCAGACAACCCGAACGTCGTGCTTGCCTTGTCGCAGGCGAACGTCCCATGACCTTCGATGGTGATACTGCTGCAGCCGGCGTTGCGAAGATTGTTGGCCGTGGCTTCAACCTTCATATGGTCTTCGTCCGGTTGGCTCAGCATTACGGTAGGAGGATCGGGATCGCCCCAAGGCGTGCCTGAATTCGATGAATCGCCTACTAGACCGTCACCTGCTCGGTTGTGGCCGCGGACTTTTGCGCTGATGGTGGTTCCGTCGCTGATGGCTCCGTTGCTGATCGGGAACGAGATACTTTGGGCGGTTCCGTTGGTGTGCTTCGACTGGCCATCGCTCAATGTTACGAGGTAGTCGTCGGGCTTGGTGCCGGTATAGCTTGCTGCGTCCCAGCTGACGGTGACCTTTTGGTAGTCTCCGTCAACCTTGATGCCGCTGGGGGCGTCGGGCACCTTGTCGGGCATGGCATCGACGCTGTTCGACGGCTTCGACCAGCCGGCCTCGTTCTTGGCTTTGACGCTGAAACTATATGTCTTGCCGTTCGTCAAACCGGTGACATCGCAGGTGGTGACAGCACCGCACGATTTGGTCTGGCCGTTGTAATCCACTTCGTAATCGCTGATGGCGCTGCCGTTGGCCGAACCCGGCGTCCAGCTTAGGTTCACCGCGCCATCGGCGGGCTGGCCGGCGACCGGTGAGAGCAGCGGCGGGGCCGGTTTGTCGATGATCGAGATGGTGATGGTGGTGCTGACTTCGCGTTCCTTGGTTTTGGTCGCATCCTGGATGTTGACCACCACGGTGTTCGACGAAGCCCCGATATCGGCGGCTGCGCGGATACCGATGGAACCCTTGGAGCCGCAGTCGACCTTGAGTTTTGCGGTGTCGTCGGCTTGGCAGCTCACTACCGTAAGCGCTGAGTCGGGGAATGGGTTGAAGGCGCCGTCGAGGATATTGACGGTGGTGCTGTCGCCCGCGTTCATGCGCTTGCTGACTCCGGAGATCTTGGCAAGCGGGCGCGTGGATTGCACGACTTGGGCCGTGAGTCCTGCGGAAACCGTGCCGTTGGAATATTTGATGGTGATGGGAATGCTCGCCATCGATCCCACGGTGGCATCGGTCGGTGCCTTCAGGGTGAGCTTGCCGCCGCTGGTCAAATGCGATTCGATGGAGCCGGAGGCCTCGCCGCCGGAATAGCTGTAGTCCTTTTCATCCTCGTCCAATCCGCTGGGGGCGTGGGTCAGGGCCGTCAGGTCGATGGTCTTGGCTTCCTCGCCGGCTGCGACGCTGATGGTGGAGGATGAGAAAGTGGGCGGTGGCACGTTGCGGCCGATGACGGTGATGGGCAAGGTGAGCACTGACGTATTGATAATTTTGGCCTGTTTCGAGCCGTTCTTGTCTTTGCTGTTGTCGTCGCGTTTGCCATCCGAAACCGTGAATGTGATGGAGGCCGGGCCGGCGTAGTCCTTCGGCGCGGTGAACTTCATGGTCTGGTCGTTGACATAATAATCCGAATTATCGCTTTTGGTGACGCTGATCGAATCTTTGTCGACGTAAGCGGTCTTGCCGGGACCTACGCGCACATAATCCGCAAGGTTGATATTGACGCTGCGCTTCGCGTTGACTCTGATCGGCGGGGCCTTCGGACGAAGCGTCGGCGGAAAGACGCCGTATTGTGGCACCTGCACGAAGGCCGTGGAAGTGATGTGATAGGTGGTGTTCGTCACCGTGTATGGCACGCTTCGCGCCTCGTTGGTCAGATCGACGCTCACTGTGGTGGATTTCGCCCCGCCCTTGACGTGGGCGTGGTCGGCGGCGGTCGGATCGATGTCGACCTTGAGTTCGTCGGCGGTGCCGGAGGGGTTCGCGATCCATTGCGAAAGGTCGACGTCAACGGATTTCTTGTCGAGCGTTGCGGCGGAAGGTACGCGGTAATCGTAGGCGGTGGGCGGTTCGATGGGTGCGTTCGGGTCGGTGGTCACGGTCAACGTGGCCGTGTCGGAAAGCCCTGCCTTGTCTCTGACCGTGTACACGATGTATGATGTTCCGGCTGTTGCCGGTGTCTTGAAGGAAATCATGTTGTCGGACACACTTGCCCCGCCGATGCCTTGCATCTGCAGGTTCTTTTCGACGGTGAGGTCGGTGTTGTCGCCGGAGATATCGTTCTGCGCCACCGGTACGTTGGCCTCGGTGTTGGGGCGCAGCGTCACCTGATCGTCTCGCGCGTATACGCCGGAATCCGAAGTGCCTTTGTAAACGCCCACGCGAATCTGGGCCTGGGCTCGCTGGCCGGTCCAATCTTCTACAGCGTAGGAGAAAGTATCGGTTCCTGACGAATCGTTATAGGCCTCATAGACCATATAGTTCGCGCCGACTTCGTCGATGCGGCCCATCTTCGGCGATTTGTCGCCGAGGCCCAGCAGGGTGTCGTCGTCGCCATCAGTGTCGATGCCTGTCAACGTAATCGGGATACGCACTTTCTGACCGGCTGCCACCTGCGCCTGTGTGTCCTGAGGGGTGGGGGCGGGCTTGTTGTTGGCGTCCTTGGCGTGCACTGTGATGGTGATGATGCCGGAAGCCGCATTGCCCAGATTGTCGCGCACCGTGTAGGTCACCGGATAGACGCCGGGGGTGTTCGAAGCCTGGTAACGCACGTCGTCACCGGAAACGAAGACCAGACCTTTGAAGGTCTTCTTGCTGAATTGTAGGGTGTTCTGCAGTTTCACCGTGGTGCCGTCGGCGTGGGAGACATGGTCGATCACATCGATGCTGACAATGCCTCCTGTACGCACATTGGCGGTGACGTTGGCGGCTTTCGGGGCCGCGTTGGCTGTGGTCAGGGCCGGCGGCTGCAACACAATAGTGCCTCGCGACGAACCTGCCGAATTGGCCACGGTATAGCTCAACTTGACCGGTTTGGTCGGTATTTGGCGGGCGGTCAGATACACGCGCTTATGTGCCACCAGGCCGGTCTTGATGCCGAGCTTCGGGTCGACGTTGACTGAGGTGACCGAGAGGACGCCGCCCATCGGATCGGTGTCGTTGTTGAGCGGTTCGACGATGGCGGTCTGGTCGGCTCCCAGAAGCGCCACGTCGTTGGCGGCTATCGGTTTGGATGCTTCGCCGGCCACCGGTTGCACCTCCATGCGTGCCAGGCCCTGCGCCTCGACGCTGCCTTGGCTGATGGTGTACGGAACGTAGTAGGTACCGGGATTGCTGGCTTTGAACGTGAAGGAAAGGTCGGAGGAATTGGTCGAAGTGGTCGTCCCGGTCGGGGTGTTGACCGCGGAAAGCACAGGCGGCTGGGCGCTGGTGCCGTGCACGTATTGTTTGAGCTCGACGGTGGTGGAGGTGTCGGGCGTGGTGTTCTTGGTCACCGCGTCGATCATCGCTCCCAATGTGTTTGCCGGACGTACGGAGAAGTAGATGAGCCCAGTGCCGGTGTGCATGCCGTCGGAGACGGTGACCTCCACGGCAACGCGGCCACCGGTCAGCGATCCCGTGTTGAAGACGAGCTGGCCGTCGGCTCGGGTGGAGATGGCGACCTGGTTGTTGTTCTGGGCCACGGCGGAGACGAGCGTCATCGGGTCGCCTTCCGGATCGGTGAAGCTGCCCAGGGCGTTGACGGTGAACGTGGCTCCTTGCTCGACGTCATATTCGGGAGGGGTGTCGGTCTGTGCCGGAGGCTGGTTGACATTGCCGCTCGAAATGGTGAGGTTGACGGTCGCGGAGCTGGACTGCCCGCGTCCGTCATTGATTTCGTAGGTAAAACTCGTCCTGCCTGCTGTGGCACCGGTCGTGTCCAGCTGCAGGTAGCGACCCGAATAAATCGGGGCTACGGTGATGCCGGCACCCGAAACAGGGCCGACCTTGGTGATATGCAGCACCGAGCAATCGGTCTGCTCGTCATTGCGTAATACGTCGAGAATCTGCTGGCCACCCACGCGTGCGCCGAAATTGTCGTCTTCGGCCTTGATCTCGCCCGATTTGGCGGAGCAGGTCGGCTTGAACTGTGTCTGGTTGTTGGCGGAATCGGAATTTTTCTGTTGGTTGGTGGTCTTCTTCGTTTCGATCTGGCGCCATTGGATCTTGATGACTTTGTTGGACTGGTCGGGATTCCATACGTTGCCGTTGGTCACGTCGTTCAAGACCACAAGCCGGTGGTTGGTGCGGAAAACGAGCTGGGAAGTGGGGGAGATGGACTCCAGTGTCTGCCATTGCGCCTTGGTGGTGTCGCCCTTGCCTTGGTTTGCATTGGCTGCACCGTCGGCGGAGCACAGACGGATATAGTTGCGCGCTGCCTGCGACCAGGCGGTGTAAACGCAGCCTTGGGAAGAAACGGGCTGGGCAGCCTCGGCCATGCCCTTGTTCATGAATGCCGAGGTTTTGTTGCTGTGTTTGAAATCCACGGTGAAGACGCCGTTGCGCGCGCTCGCGGCTACCCAGTTGCCTTGGGCATCATCGACGGCAGGAGCCTGAAGGCTCACCGGGCCGCGTGAATCGATTTGGACGCTGCCGCCCTGCCACATGATGCTTTGCTTGGCAGCGATCACGGGTCGGTCGCCGATGACGGTGAAACTGTCGGCGTTGGTCTCTTTGCCGTCACTGATGGATTTGAGCGTTTTCACCGCACTGTGGGCGTTATCCATTTTCAATACCGCACCGTCGGCCGGACGGTATCCGTAAACCGCGCCATTGCGGTCGACCGCAATAAGACCATGCGCTCCCAGCTGCATCTGTGGGGCGGAGGTCTTGGGCGTTATAGCATCGAGGTTGTTGGAATCGCCGACCCACACATTGCCTGTTTTATGGTTCAAAAACGCTGTGGTGGAGCCGCCGATGAATGTAGAAGTGGAATTTTTGACCTCGGCCTTGCCGTGAATGCCGAGGTTGGAAGCGACGATGCCCTGTGCCTTGGCTCCGTCGGACATGATCACGTCATCGTTGTGCTGGCTGACATCGAAGGTGGGAGTAGTAGGCGCGACGGCTCCGTTGGCTTGCTGGAGTTTGACGTTGAAACGTGCGGCCTTGCGGTCCTTAAGCGATGTGACCCACACTGTGCCGTCGTCCAGATGGACATGCGTGCGCGTGAGTGTATTGATGATGATGGCTCCGGCAACGATGCCGAGCAGCAAAAGCAGCACGATTACCGGGGTGAGCCAGCGTCGGTTGGTCTGCGAATTCAGGCGTCTTAAGGCAAGACGGATACTATGCTCACCTTGTGGTTTGCGCGATGCCTTCATCAACTGCTTCCTTCTCTGCTTGACGGTAGTCGCGGAACGACTTTCCCCAAATTTTCTATGTACTCTGCAATCGTTATCTTGAGCTGCTGCGCATGCTCCGCTTTTTACTGTTTCGTTACTGCACAAGCCATCGTCGGAGTCGCAGACATATGCCCGTCGGCTCTTACAATACTAACTTGAATGCAGGTCTGAGGTTTCCCGCTTTCCGCATTGAGTGTGACCTTGGGCTCTTTGACGATGGTCGTCTGGGTGCCGGGTGCCGCCGCCCCGTCCTGGACTTCCGCCCAGGCGTAAGTATCTCCGGCTTTCGGGGCGGGGTTGCCCCATGTGAACGTCACGTTCTGACCGTCCGAAGTCCCCACAAGATTCGCGGCCTGCGGCACGGCAGCGCCTGCGTCCTCGTTTGCCACGTCATCTTTTTGGGCGTTGTTCTGAGTGTTCCTGTTTTTCTTGTTTTTGGCATTGTCGGAATCCGTCTTGTCGTTTTGCGGGGTTTGCATCGTGTTGACTTGCGTACGTTGGTTCGATTTTCCGGTATCCATCCGTGGCATCACCCCGAAAACGAAGACGGCCACGACTATCGCAACCGCTGCCAGCGCGGCAATAGCGATAACCAAGGGTTTCTTCGAGCGTTTCCGTTTCGGTACGGCCACTTTCGCGCCGAAACGCCCCTGTCCCGATTGCGGCATTGTATGACGTGCCGGGAATTGGTCGCAATCCTCCGCCACGAATGGCGTCATGTTGAACCCGCAATCTTCCTGCGCCTGCTGCATGGCCCGGCCGAACTTCTGGGCCGAAAGGTAACGGGCGTCCGGATCCTTGTTCATGGCTTTGAGAAGGATCTGCTCGACTTCTTTCGGCACGTTCGGGATGGCGTTTTTCGGCAATTCGTCTGAGACGATATGCTGTGCCAGCTCGTTTTGCGTGCGCGGATGGAAAATGTATTCGAAAGGCGACTTGCCTGCCAGAAGCCCGTAAAGCGTGGCTCCCAGCGAATAGATGTCGGAGGTCTCCGTGCCGCCGCCCTTGCCGGTGAGCACTTCCGGTGGTGCCCATGGCACGGAGAAGCCAGTGCGCGATTTCGACTCGTAGATGCTCGTCGAGATGCCAAAATCGGAAAGCGCCGGCTGATTGGCGGACGTCACCAGAATATTGGCCGGTTTGATATCGCGGTGGATGATGCCGTGACGGTGCGCGGTCTGCAAGGCACCCGTGAGCTTCACCCCCAGGTCGAGCACTTCGGCGACGGTGAGCCTGCGGCTGCGCATGATTTCCTTGTAGGAGCCGTGTGGCGCGTATTCGAGGACGAGGTATGGCAGGCTGGTTTGCGGTGTGAGCCCGGAGCCGTAAATGGAGACGATATAAGGGTGCGTGGAAAGCTGGGCCATGATCTTGGCTTCTTTTTCGAACGCCTTGTCGAAACTGCGGTCCTGCCTCGACTTACCGACCTTGACTGCGACTTCGCGGTTGAGGTTGTGCTGGCGGTACAGATACACGTCGGCCGTGGATCCGCTTCCCAGCTCGCGGATGAAATCACAATCCGGTATCGTCGGCGCCATCGCTGCCCTTTCTTCTCTTGTTTCTTACCTAGAAACTGACAGCATTTTACCTTGTATGGCGAACTTTGTTCTGGCTTGCTAACTTCACTTACGATGTGGCAGCTGCAAGCCGTCATTTAAGGGCGTAAATAACTGAGTTGAGTTCGTTTCAGCGACCCTTTTCTGGCATGGAGCTGTGCAGATGCAAGAAAGCGGCCATTGAGGTCGGCTTAGTGGCCGTTTTCTGGCATGTGTTCGTGTGGAAGCAAGAAAGTGGTCGTTGAGGCTTGCTGAGTGGCCGGTTTCTTGCTTGGGGGCGCGCAGATGCAAGAAAGTGGTCGCTTGTGCATCACAATTCTTTAGGGTTGGCGAAGACATTTAGAAAATCCGCTTGGTTTCGTAGGCTGGAGGCATTGGTATTGGATATCCGACAAAGGAACAATATGGTATTACATCGTAATCTTGGTCCATTCGACACCACCGCCATTGGTTTGGGCGAGATGCCGTTGACCATCGAGAACAATCTGGGTGAGGCCAAGGGCATCGAGACTATCCACGCCGCGCTCGACGCCGGATGCCGGCATATCGACACCGCCTGGTCCTATTACTGCTCCGGTGGAGAGGAGCAGACAGGCGAAAAGCTGGTTCGTCGCGCCATGGAAAGCTGGGATGGGCCTAAAGACGAAGTCACCGTGGCCACCAAGATCGGCCACTTCCGTAACTTCGCCGACGACAACACAACCCCGAATTGGGGCGTCAACGGACAGCCCGAGCACCTGATCGAGGCAGGCAAGCAGTCGGCACTCGCGCTCGGCGTCGACACCATCGACCTGCTCTATTTCCACCGCCCTGACCCGTCGGTGCCGTATAACGAATCCATCGAGGCCATCAAGCAGCTTTTGGACGAAGGTGTGGCCAAGGAGGCTGGCATCTCGAATGCTTCCGTCGAGCAGATCGACATCGCCCGCGGCATTCTGGGCGACAAGCTCATCGCGGTGCAGAACCAGTTCTCGCCGACCTACCGTTCCACGCAGGATACCTTGGATTACTGTGAGAAGCTGGGGCTGGCGTTCGTCTGTTGGAGTCCTCTCGGGGGCTACCGCAAGGCCAAGGATGAGACCAAGTACGACCCGTTCCGTGAGGTTGGCCGCGCTCATGGGGTGAGCCACCAGCAGGTTGTGCTCGCTTGGGAGCTGAGTCTTGGCAAGCATGTCTTTGTCATCCCCGGTGCCCATCGCCCCGAAACAATTCTCGACAGCCTCAAGGCCGGTGATCTCAGGCTGAGTGCCGAAGAACTCGCCAAGCTCAACGCCTGAAAGTCGCAGGTCGTCGTCGATTGGTGCCGGCATGAAAACGGTCCTCAATAATTTGGCTTGATCTTCAGCCTCAAACGTAGAACAGCACGAAATGCAACTTTTAGTTGTGAATAATGTTCCGTGCTGTTCTGGCAACAATTGGCAAATCAAGAGGTCAATAACCGCAACGATTTAGATATTATGTACTACGTTTAATGAAATTGTAGGAGCAGGGAAGTCTTTTTATTCTAGTTTTTGCATTCGGTGCTAGGTGTTGTTGCATGAAGCCTTGAGGTCATAGCACCTGAAGGCGTGGTGTGAGACATGTGTTGTTCGAGGTAACAGGCTGCGCGTATCAGAGTCTAGACTGGAACGGTGCAGTTGGGTGAGTACGAGGGTAATAAAGGTAACGTAATGGTTGAAAACAAGGAAAACAAACCGATTCAGACGAAAATAGTCCATCGGCGCAAACCGGAAGTGCTGGCTCCGGCGGGCAACTTGCGCAGCCTCAAAACGGCAATCGATTTCGGCGCGGATGCCGTTTACTGTGGCGGCAAGGAATTTGGCATGCGATCGGCCCCGAAGAATCTTTCGATGGACGACCTCAAGGCCGGCGCAGAATATGCCCATGAACGGGGTGCCCGCGTTTACGTGACCTGCAACGTTTTGCCGCACAACAATGAGGTCGAGGATATCAAAACCTACATCGCCCATCTCGCCCAGACCGGCATCGACGCGCTGATCGTCACCGACATCGGCGTGATGATGGCCGCCCATTCCATAGCCCCGCAGCTGGAACTGCACGTCTCCACTCAGGCTGGCGTCACCAACTATCTGGCCGCCAACGCGCTCTACGAACTGGGCGCTCGCCGTGTCGTGCTCGCCCGCGAACTCGACCTGCAGGCCGTGCGTGACATCCGCGCCAACGTTCCCGAGGACATGGACATCGAATGCTTCGTGCACGGCTCGATGTGCATGGCGTTCTCCGGCCGCTGCTTGATCTCCAACTATATGAACGGGCGCGATGCCAACCACGGCGAATGCTCGCAGCCCTGCCGCTGGAAATACCACGTCGTCGAGGAGAAGCGTCCCGGCCAATTCTTCCCGGTCGAGGAAAGCGACGAAGGCACGTTCCTCTTCAACTCGCAGGACATGTGCATGCTCGACCATCTGGACGACATGATCGATGCCGGTGCCACCAGCCTCAAGATCGAGGGTCGCGCGAAAAGTGCGTATTACGTTGCGTCGATGGCGAATGCCTACAAGTGCGCCGTCAATGAATATATGGTGCAACGCGGTTTTGAGGATGTGGATGGCAACAAGCTCAAGCCTTTCCACGACATGGTGCGTCGCTCCGACGTCGTACGCGTTACTAAGGCCGTCGGCCAGCTCGAATCCACTGGTTCCATCGGTTTCCACGGCGTGCAAAGCGCCGGAGCAGCGGCAGCAGCGAAGACGACGATTTCCGCGACCGTGCCGGCTTTGGTTGGCTTTGAGGCCACGAAAGCGCAAGGTTACGGTGAACCGAGGCACGTCGAATTGCCGCAATGGCTCAAGGACGAACCCTATAAGGTCTCGCACCGCGATTATTCCACCGGTTTCTATTATCCGGAGCACAAGGCCAGGCAGAATACTGACCGCGGCGGTTATTTCCGCGACTGGCTCGTGGTCGGCGAGGTCATTGGCTACGACGAGGCAACGCAACGACTCACACTGATGAGCCGCAACAAAATCGAGCCCGGTCAACTGATTGAATTCCTGATTCCTGGGCGCGAACCCGTTGACTACACCGTCGCTGAAGGCGGAATGGAAGACTCAGACGGGCAGTCCGTCGAGGAAATCAACAATCCTGCGCACATCTTCTCGATGCCGTTGCCGTTCGCGGTGCCTGAAAACTCGATGATTCGTTCGCACGCCAAGCAACGCACGCTCAAGGCCGAGTGACTTCTTATTTTCTCCTCTGACGGATGGACGGCTTGATTCGTCAGACGGCTTCTCGAGGGTCGAAATACATCACAACATGTTTCATGCGATATCCGCATGATAAATCGTGCATTTTCGCCCTTCTTGGTGCGCCAAGAAGGGTGTTTTTCGCAGATTGCGGGTCAATTCTCTCAATTTTGGACCTCTTGGCGCTCCAAGTCCTTGATTTTTCGTAGATTGCCCCTCAATTCATCGATTTTCGCCCTTCTTGGTGCGCCAAGGGGTAGGAAAAATGCGGAATTTGGTGTTTCTCGAGTTCGAGGCGCTTGAATGGGTAGGGGCAGGACGATGCTATTCCATACATGTTTGAGCTGTCGGCAAGATGAAACGACTCAGGCACTCGGTAGAGTTGGGACCATGAGCGATTCCAAGAACCAAACCGCCGAAAACGGCCAGTACGACGATGCCATCCTCGACAGCAACGCCATCTCGCCCATCGATAAAGCCGGCAACCCCATTCCCGTTACGATTCCTATCGACCTGGCACCCGGCGTCAAGGTCGTCTATACCACGCGGCTCGGGGGAGTGAGCACCGGCGATTGGGGAAACTTGAACCTTGGAGGTAAATCCGGAGACAGCCCTGCAGCGGTTGAAGCGAACCGCGTGGCGTTGGTCGGGGCCGTCGGAGCTCCGCTTTCATTGGTGGCGCAGGTTCATTCGGGCAAGGCCGTCGATGTCGATACATTCTTTGAAACGAACGCGCCGTACGGTTGCGATCGGTCCGGCACGATTATTGATTCCGGTGACCGCAATGATGATGGCAGTGGGAATGCCGGCAATGGCAATGAAATCGTAGTGGAACAGGATATCGAGGAAATCGACACCGATAACGGGGCCGAAATCGAGACAACCGAAACCCGCACCGAAATTCTGAACCCCGATATAGCTCAGGATAACGAACCTTCTCCAAACGAAACGCGAGGTGGAGCGAACCAGCCAGCCGCCTATCCAAAGCTCGAAGCGGATGCCGAGGTCACTTCGAAAACCGGTGTGGCTCTAGGCATGTTCGCCGCCGACTGCTTGCCCGTGTTGCTGGCCGACCCACAGGCCGGTGTCATCGGTGCCGCACATTGTGGACGCAAAGGCTTGCAACGTGGCGTCATCGGCGCCGCGGTCGATCTGATGGTGGCCAAGGGCGCGAAGCCGAATCGTATCGTGGCCACGCTCGGCCCTTGCATCTGCGGCGACTGTTACGAGGTTGGCGACCAGATCGCCGATGAATTCGACGCGCAATTCCCGGGGACTTTCATGCTGACACGTTTCGGCGGCCCCGGCATCGACATCGCCAAGGCCGCGCTGCAGGAGCTCGCCAAGGCCGGCATCCCGGCGGACAACGTCATCAGCTCGACCCCACGTGTCGGCGCCGCCACGCAATACCTCGATCAGGACGCGGAACTTGCCGCCTTGTGCGCCGTCGACGGCGAGGGCAGCCCCGAGATTGCCGAGCGTATCGGCCAAGTGCGTCACAGCCTGTGCACGCTCGAAAACCCGCTTTTCTACTCACATCGTCGCGCAAACCTTGCGCACAAAGCGCACGAAGGCCGCTTGCTCGTGCTCATCGTACTCGAATAAAAATCTTTGTAGAATGAGCCCTCGCGTGATATCCGAAATCTCTTGATGTCAGAATTATAAACAGATAGAAATCCCTATAAATTAACCCACGCCACACTCCGCGCTAGACTGGAAACCATGGAACACTTGAACGTTGTCATCTCCGGTTTCGACCCGTACGAAGGCATCAAAAACAACCCTTCGCACGTGGTGCCGCACGCGCTCGCGGACGACTGGCCCGGCGACGCCTCCGGCCTCGAGAGCGACGACCTCTTAAAGGATGTGGATATATCGATAAACGCCGTCGATCTGCCGATAAGCGTCGACGAGTGCTGGCCTCTGCTCAAGGAAACGCTGGAGGCCACGCATCCCGATATCGTCATTGCCACGGGGCTTAAAGCTGCGGCCCGCGGAATTCTTCTGGAACGTTGTGCCAACAACATCATCGACACTGCCCGCACGACGATTTTGGGCGAAATGACGGGAGTACCGGTGGAGCCTGTTGATGAAGCGTCGCGTAAACCCATCGCTTCCAACGGGCCTGCCGCATTCTGGACGCGTTTGCCACTTCGCTCCATTCTCGAAGATTTTGCTTCAGAAGAGATACCTTCGGCCTTAAGCTCGGACGCCGGAACGTTCGTCTGCAATTCACTCTTCTATAATCTGATGAAATGGACGGCGGGCCAGCACAAGGTGCTTTCCGGATTCGTCAGTCTGCCGATTATCAACGAGGAACCTCACCCGCAGCATGGCCTGACGCTCAACCAACAGGTGGAGGCATGCCGTGTGGTGGTGCGACAGACCGCTCGTTACTTCCTCGAACCGACGTCGTCCAACATCCTCATTGCCTGAAGTTATTCAGAGGATTGTGGAGCTTCGTATATGTCCTTTGTGGCAATCGTTATCAATAAAACACCCCGAATCGCGTGGTGTCTGTGTGGATTAGCCGGATTTGCGCGTAAATCTTCTCAAAACACATTAGAATAAGCCAATAGAATTTATCGGCTTTCAGAAACTGCGACAGATGTCGCAAGGCGAAAGGAATCACTATGGCGGATGACCGCTTCACGACAGAATTGCGCGGGTATAACAAGGAGCAGGTGGATCAGGAGCTCGCTTCGTTGCAGCAGACGCTCGATCGCATGCGTGCGCAGGTCAATTCCAGCGACCAGACGATTCTGCAATTGCGCGCGCAGCTGGAAGAGGAAAAGAAGAACGCAAAGAAGGCATCACAGGGCAATTCGTTCGCTTCTTTGGGAGCCAACGCCCAGCAGATGCTTGCCAGCGCCGAGCAGACCAGCGCGGAGCTTGTCAACCGCGCCAAGCAGGATGCCGCAAGCACTCGCTCTGCTGCCCAGCATCAGGCGGAAACCCTGATCAACAACACCAAGCTCGATGCGCAACACATCACCGACGAGGCCAATTCGAAGGCGGCCACCATCCTGGCCAAGGCACAGACCGAGTCCGAATCAATCACGACTTCCGCCAAGCAGGATGCTACCAGACTTCGCGAGGAAACCGCGAAGAAGGTTACCGAACAGCGTGACACCATCGAAATCGAGCTGACCAATTCGCGCGAAGAGCATAACAAGCGTCTTGCCAGTGAAAAGGCGAAACAGGACCGCGAAATCGCCGAGCTCAAGGCCAAGGCCACCCAGCAGGTCGCCGAGCAGCGCAAGGCCGCGAACGACGAAGTCGCCAAGCTCAAGAGTGATGCCAGCGACCAGATCGAGACCGCTCTGGGCGAAGCGAACAAGAAGCTTGCCAACGTGCGTGAGCAGGTTTCTCGTATGACCACCGAGGCCCAGCGCAAGGCCACCGAGATCACCGATGACGCGAAGGCGAAGGCGCAGGGCATCACTGATGACGCTGAAGTCAAGCGCACCAAAACCTTAAGCCAGGTAAACGCCGAGGTCGAGCAGATTCGTGCCGACATCTCCAAGCAGCAGGAAGAGGCCACTGGCAAGGTCAACGATTTGCTGAAGCAACTGGAGGAAAGCCGCGTCGCCGCAAAGAAGGAAGCCGACAGCCTGGTTTCCAAGGCGAAGGATCTGCGTGACGAGGCCGATAGCTATACGGTCTCCAAGCGTCGGGAAGCCGACCAGAAGGCCGAAGAGATTGTGGCCAAGGCCAAGAAGGACGCCGAGGCCCGTGTCGAGGAGCGTCGCAAGGCCGCCCAAGGCGAGCTTGATGGTCTTCAGGAGCGTATCAAGGATCTTCAGGAGCGTGAATCAACCATCACCCAACGTGTCACCGAGCTGCGCTCGATGTTCACCAATGCGTTCTCCGGTTTTGGTTTTGCCGATGACAAGCAGGCTGGGGTCAATGTTCCCGTGGTCAATGCCGTGGCCAACGATTTGGACGATGCCGCGCAAGAGGACAAGCAGAAAGACGAAAAGAGCGGTGATTTTGAGGCCGCAAGCGGGAATGCTGCAGGTGCCCCGCATCAGGCTCCTCACGCACAGCCGCAGATGCCGGCATCGTATGAGCCCAACGGTGGCGCGGTCAGGACGACGCCGCAAGTCGCTCGTCAGACTGACGGAGGTGCCAAGCGCCAGGCGCAAAATGGCTCCCAACCTCAGCAAGGCGACGCTGCCAAGAGCGGTGCGCAGGAGCTTTCCCATTTGGTGGATAACGCCGAAAAAAAGAATGCGGCAGTCGGTGACGCTGCTCCCGCCGCGCAGAACAATGCCGGGAATGGTGCGGTGCCGGCCAATGCGAAATTCGCGGCCAACAACCAGAATCGCGTCAATTATAATAATGTCGTTTTTCCTGAAGGCGGTGAGCCTGCAGGCGGATCGCATACTCAGCAGTAGATTCGTTTTGATTTGAACAATCGCCAAGTGCGCTGTGGCAACTTTGCCATGGCGCACTTGCGTATTTTCTACCGTATAGCCATATATATGGGTAGCCAGTGATGTTCAGGGCATCAACTGATTTCGTCGCTTTCTGTTGCCGTCGATTCCGGCCTGCGTGTCAGATACAGCGCATGGAATATGGTGGAAATTAAACCAATCAAAGGAGTATTATCTGATGAATGACATGAAGCCGTTGAGCGCCGACCGCCTGGGGCAGCTACGGGACGATTTCGAGGCCAAGCCCGTCAATACGCTGGCGATGAACGCTGTCACCACTTCCGGAATCAACCCGGTGGCGCACAATTATGACCGCGCCCGCAGGCTTCAGCGCCGCTTCTCGGTGACCGTCGATAACGGCGAGGTCACCAACCAGAATCGTTCCGGGCGTTGCTGGCTGTTCAGCTCGCTAAACGTAGCGCGTTTCGTGGCCAAGAAGAATCTCAACTTGGATAAGTTCGAGTTCTCGCAGAACTACGCAATGTATTACGATAAGCTTGAGCGTATTAACTATTTCCTGCGTGACGTGGCGGATCTGGTTCGCGCCGGCGAACCCGCTGATTCCCAGCTCATGCAGCACCTGCTTGCCGACGTGATGGGTGACGGCGGCCAGTGGACGATGGCGATGAACGTTTACAAGAAGTACGGCGCTGTGCCGAAAGATTTCTTCCCGGAGACCGCTTCTTCGACCAATACCAGCGAGATGAACACGCAGCTGCGCCGCCTGCTGCACACCGCTGTGGCGCATATGTATGCCGACCCATCCGCAATCGATCGCGTGGTCGACGAGACTGTCGAGGCCGGCCACCGCATGCTTACCATTCACCTGGGCGAGCCGCCGAAGAGCTTCGATTGGGAGTGGACCGATAAGGACGGCAACTTCCACCGCGACGGCGAGACCACGCCTGTCGAGTTCTGGAAGAAGTACGTCGGGCCGGCGCACCTCGAGGACTATGTCTGCCTCGTGGATGACCCGCGCGCCGAGCACGCCAAGGGCAAGAAGATCGGCATCGAGCACCTGGGCAACGTCGTCGGCGGCGACGCGACCGAGTACTTGAACGTCCCGAACCAGTTTATGAAGGATTGCGTGCGTCGCATCCTTTCCGAGTTTGGGATGCCGGCATGGTTTGGCGCGGACTGCCACCCTATGATGGATCGCGACAACGGCGCATGGGCCACTGACCTCTATGAATACGACAAAGTCTACGACGTTGATTTCGACATGGACAAGGAGCAGCGCGTGCGTTATGGCGATTCCGCAATGAACCACGCGATGGCGTTTGTCGGCGTCGACGTGGCCGATGACGGCAAGACCACCAACCGCTGGCGCGTCGAGAATTCGTGGGGCTGCAAGGTCGCCGACAAGGGCTACTTCACCATGGCCGACGACTGGTTCACCGAGTACGTCTACGAGGTCGCCGTCCCGAAGTCGATGCTTCCCGCTGAATACCTGGCCGCGCTCAATGAGCCCGCCACCATGCTCCCAGCTTGGGATCCAATGGGCGCGTTAGCTTGAGGCAAACAGCCCTGTGGGCTGTTTGCAGCTAACACGCGCCTGAAACCGGCACCTGCCGGTTTCAGGAAACCAGTTGGCCCTTGTGTTGAGTCAGATATGATTGCTGACTATTTAGGGCGCATTGGCCTGAAGAAAATAGCCCGGTGGGCTATTTTCGGCCAACACGCGCCTGTGGCCAGACTCTTCTGGCCACAGGTAAAGAGTTGAGCTCAAGTTGAGTCGCGTTTTCTTTCAAAATAAGTATGGAATGTTTGCAGCTAACACGCGCCTGAGGCCGGAAGCTTCCGGCCTCAGGAAACCACTTAGAGCTAAAAGAGTTGGTTTTTAGGTCATGGATTAAATTGGGCGCTCTCGCATGAGAAAAGTCCTGTGGACTTTTCGTGCAAGTGCCCGTGGTCTCGTTGTAAAAACGAGGCCACACTTTATATTGTCTGGACAAGTGGCAGTATTGCACTCTTCAATCGATTATAATGAGCAACCTGTAGCGCTTTGAGCGTGCAACAATGATATTCACATCAAGTAAGGAGGGAATGATGGCGATTATGCGAGGGCCTGGTAGTTCTGAGGACGAACGTCGATTTAGCGAGGAAGCCGTCTACCCCGAAACCGTGGATGTCAACATCCGCCAGCTCGACCCAATTCCGGCTCCGCGTGCGTTTCTGAAGGAAACACCGCTCACTAAGCCGATGAGCGATCTGGTCCTAAAATCGCGTAAGGAAATCCGCGATATCCTGCACGGTCGTGACGACCGTCTGCTTGTCATCGTCGGTCCTTGCTCGATTCACGACCCGAAGGCGGCGAAGGATTACGCACAGCGCCTGGCCGAGGTAAACGTTGAGCTTAAAGATCGCCTGATGATTGTCATGCGTGTGTATTTTGAAAAGCCGCGTACCACCGTTGGTTGGAAGGGCCTGATCAACGACCCGGATCTCGACGGCGAATTCAATATCCGCAAAGGCATGCATCTGGCTCGCAAGGTACTTTCCGACGTATTGGAGCAGGGCCTGCCCGCCGCCACCGAATGGCTCGACCCGATTTCTCCGCAATATCTCTGCGATATGGTCAGCTGGGGTGCCATCGGCGCGCGCAATACCGAAAGCCAGGTGCACCGCGAGCTGGCAAGCGGCATGTCGATGCCAATCGGTTTCAAGAACTCGACCGACGGCTCGGTGAAGGTCGCCGCCGATTCCTGCTACGCCGTGGCCAACGAGCACCATTTCCTCTCGATCAACCTTGACGGCCGTGTGATTTCGGCGGAAACCAAGGGCAATCCGGACTGTCACATCGTTCTGCGTGGCTCCAATGAAGGCCCCAACTACGATGCAAAGTCCGTCGCTGAAGCGTTGGAAACGCTGAAGCAGTCGAAGGTCACCGGACCCAGCGAGCACGGCTTGGTCATCGACGCCGCGCACGGCAACTGCGGCAAGGACGAGGTGCGTGAGGCCGAGGTGATTGAGGAGATTGCCGCGCGTCTGGCCAAAGGCGAGCCCGGCATCTTCGGTGTGATGATGGAAAGCAACATCCGTGGCGGTCACCAGTCGCCCGCGCCGCTCGATCAGCTGGTCTACGGTCGCTCGATTACCGACTCCTGCATCTCTTGGGACCGCACGAACGAGCTCCTGCACACGTTGGCCGATGCCGTTACCTCCCGTCGCAAGCTCGACCGCTGAGCGCGGCAAGAACTGTCAATACGACCAAAAGCACGTTTTGTGGCCTATTTTTGTGGCTTATTTTCGTTCTTTTGGTCGCAGTGAAAATGTGATTGCGACGAAAAGCACGGAAAAGCATGCTTTTCGTCGCATCGTAACGGGTAGCTTTGCCGTGAACCGGTATGCCTTGCTGGCGCTATGATTGGTGTGTTGACAAGGGTTGGTAAATATCGGAAACGACTATAGAGAAGGACTTGGGGATGGGGAACGCAGAAAAAAAGCCCAATGGCGATCTTGAAAGCGATATCGCTGCAGGTTTGCCCGATCAAAACGTCGACGACGCCAAAAACCGTGCCGCTTTCGACAAGGCGCTGAAAAACGGCGAGAATCCGCTGAAGGTGAGTGGCATCAAACGTTGGGAAGATGAGGCCGGCGTCAACCGCATCGTCAACCGCCGCGTTTTCGAGCTGGAACCGCTGCCGACCCCGGCTGGAGTGCTTTCGAGCATGCCGCTGAGCGACAAAGAGACAGACCTTGTCGTCAACTCCCGCAACGAGATCCGTGATTGTCTTTATGGCAAAGACGACCGTTTGCTGGTTATCGCCGGTCCTTGCTCCATTCACGATCCCCAGGCCGCCCTTGATTACGCTCATCGCCTAGCCAAAATGAAGGAAGAGCTTGGCGATCGACTGCTGATCGTCATGCGAGTCTACTTTGAGAAGCCGCGCACAACCGTGGGCTGGAAGGGTTTGATCAACGACCCGGATCTCGACGGCAGCCACAACATCAAGAAAGGGTTGCTGCTCGCCCGCAAAATTCTGCTCGGTGTCTTGGGCGAGGGGGTGGCCGCGGCGACGGAATTCCTGGAGCCGACCAGTCCGCAATACATTTCCGACGCGGTGAGCTGGGGTGTCATCGGCGCTCGCAACACCGAGTCGCAGATCCATCGCCAGCTGGCAAGCGGGCTTTCGATGCCCATCGGTTTCAAGAACGCGACGGACGGTTCGGTCAAAGCCGCCATCGACGGGTGCTATACGGCCACCCAGCAGCATACGTTCTTCGGCATCGACCATCTCGGCCGGGCCAGCGCCGTCGAAACGCTTGGCAATCCTGATTGCCACGTCGTGCTGCGTGGCTCCTCGCATGGTCCCAATTACGATACCGCTTCGGTTCAAGAGGCCATGCATTCCATCCGCGGCGAAATGCCGGAAGGTTCCGCTGCCTGCCACGGCCTCATCATCGACTGCTCACACGGCAATTCCGGCAAGAACGAGATTCGCCAGGCCGAGGTCGCGCGTGAGCTGGCCGGGCGCATCGCCACCGGCGAACCCGATATCACCGGGCTCATGATGGAAAGCAACATTCTCGGTGGTAACCAGCCTGCGGCCCCGCTTTCGCAGCTCGAATATGGCAAGTCGATCACCGACAAGTGCATCGCCTGGCCCGAAACGGAACGGCTTTTGCACGAGCTCGCCAATGCCGTCGACGTTCGTCGCGGTGCGTGAAATCGTATTCAGATCACTCGTATTTCTTCTACGTCGCGTATACGTCGGCTGACTTTTCGGCTGCTGGTCCGTGCAAGTAGCACGGAAGTGTGATTGCCGTAATTATGGCGCTCCCTGCTGCGTGTATTACTTTTCTATGTAGGGAAACTGTTGGTATTCCAACATTGTTGGAATCTGACTTTCTCATAATGCAGCACAGAACGGAAGGATTCTGCCATAACGGTTTCCCTGCTATGCCACTGCAGCACTGAACGTAGATTCATGCGATTGTCGGTTTCGCTGCTTTTGCGCACGAGCAGGACCAGTGGCTCGTATAATCTGGAACCCTAAAAGCTGTCAAAGAAACGAGGAACTATGAAGACCGTTGCCATTATCGGAGCCATGGAAGAGGAAGTTGCGCTGATCGCCAAGTCCTTGAACGACGTCAAGCACAACAAGACCGCAAGCCTCGATATCAACGTCGGCAGGCTCACCTCCAAGTCGGGTGAAGAGATTACCGTCGCCGCAACGGTCGGCGGTATGGGCCTGGTCAATGCGGCCGCGACCACGCAGTGCCTCGTCGACAACTACCATCCCGATGCCGTGATTTTCTCCGGTATTGCCGGTTCGCTCAACAAGTCGATGCATATCGACGACGTCGTGCTTGGCGGCACCCTGCGTTATCTCGATTCCGATATGGCCCTGATCGCCCAGTGGAAGCCCGAAACCGAGGAATTCCACAGCGACCAGCACCTGCTCGACGTGGCCAGCGCGGCGCTCGATGAGATGGGCGTCCACCATATGACCGGTGTCATCGCTTCAGGTAACCATTTCATTGGTACGCCGGAGCAGGCCGCCGTCGTGGCCGAAAACACGCACGCTGATGCGGTGGAGATGGAAGGTGCGGCCGTGGCCCACGTCGCCGCCCGCAACGACGTGCCTGTATTGGTGATTCGTGCGCTTTCCGACGAGGCCGATACCGATTACGAGCAGTTCAAGGAATTCGACATCTCGGAATACGCCGATACTGCCGCGCGTCTCGCCGTCGACATCGTCACTCGGCTGTAACGCTCGTTAACCATTCCAAGCCTTGTTCGCCCAATGAGAAAAGCAAAGGCTCGGATTTCCTGTTTTCGAAGAATACCCGCAAGAAAAGGTCGGTGGTTTGCCGGATGGTTGGTCGGCTGAGGCTTAACGATTTGGCCGTTATGTAATACGATAAAAATAATATAATGCCAATATTTACGGGTCAATAAATCCCTACAAAAAAGCGAAAAGGTCGGTTCTGATTTCAAAGCGAGGTCGGAGGCCCAATTCTCGATCGGTCGGCGACCAAAGCCGAAAGCCCAACCAAGCATCGAGCAATTGTCTAATAGCCGGCGGCAGACCATCTGTCATAATGAAACCGTGAGTAACATCATGCACAGCACCACGTGTAAGCGCCTCATCGCTGTTGTTTCCTCGTTTGCGATGATAGCGGCACTTTCGGCTTGCGGTGACAATACCCCTGCCGATACAACCGGAGCCACTAAAGGCAAGAATTCCGGGATTTCCGGCGAATTCCATGGCGCCGGCGCCTCCTCGCAGCAGGGGGCAGTAGAGGCTTGGATTGCGACGTATCAAAACAAAAACCGTAACTCGAAAATTGCCTATAATCCTTCCGGTTCCGGCGCAGGCGTCAGCACGTTTCTGACCGGCGCCACCGCTTGGGCGGGAACCGATGCGCCGCTGAACGACCAGCAGATCGAGCAGTCCAAAGCCATCTGCAAATCCGGCACCGCCTTTGACGTTCCTGTCTACGTTTCCCCGATCGCCGTCATGTTTAATCTCAGAGGCGTTTCCGGGCAAGGCAAGCACCTTAACATGGATGCCACGGTCATCGCTCGTATTTTCGACGGGAAAATCACCGAATGGAACGACGAGGCCATCAAAGCCGAAAACCCGAAGGTGAATCTGCCCGCGACCCCAATTACCGTGGTCCATCGTTCCGACAAGTCCGGCACGACCAACAATTTCACTTCGTATTTGAAAGCCGCAGCGCCGAACGATTGGAGCTACGAGCCGCAGGAGAACTGGCCCAACGATGTCGGGCAAGCGGCGAAAGGCACCGACGGCGTGGTCAGCAGCATCGGGCAGGCCGACGGCACCATCGGTTACGCGGACCTTGCCAAGGCCGGCAATTTCGGAACCGCTTCGGTCAAGGTCGGTGCCGATTATGTCGAGCCCGCCGCTGACGCTGCCGCGAAAACCGTGAACGCCTCGCCGTTGCGTCCAATGCCCAAGGGCAGCAAGCGCGTGGTGGTGAACGTCGACTATGCCACCAGTGTCGCGGGCGACTATCCGATTGTCTCTTCCTCATATGCTGTGGCGTGCCCGGCCTATAAGGATCCGAAAACCGGAGCTTTCGTGCGCGATTGGCTGGGCTATGTCCTAAGCGACAGCGGCCAGAAAGTCGCGGCGGATAATACGGGTTCGGCGGCGCTTGGGGGAGCGTTGACGCAGAAGGCCTTGAAATCCGTTGGTGCGATACAGGGAAAATAGTTTGGTACTTGTAGACGAAACAATCCGACCCACCGATTCACTTTTCCCGGAAACCGGTTGGTTGCAGGATTGCAAAGCCGATTCGGCTCGCTTCAAACTTCGAGTAAGGAAAAGCATGGCGAATATATCTGAAACTAGCGGCGTGGGGCAGGTGGTGCCTGCGGTTGCGGGCCAGGTCAGCGCGACTTTGGGTGCTCCGGTTGGTGGTGGTCCAGACGGTCGCCGAGACGACCTTGATTTTAGCAATGCCAAACCATCCAAACACAGCCAGGACAAGATTTTCCACGCGGTGGCCGTCGGTTGCGGGGCCTTGATTTTGGTGTCTCTCGGTGCAGTGGTGCTCTTCCTGCTCCTGCGTGCCTGGCCGATTTTCGCTGGTCCGCAGGCCAAGACTTCCGCGGTTTTCGCCTCCCTGAGTGGAGGCAAAGCGCATGGTTTCTGGCAATATGTTGGGCCTTTGGTTTTCGGTACTGTGGTGATTGCGACGCTTGCGCTGGCAATCGCCTTTTTTGTCGCCGTCGGTGTGGCCCTGTTCATCACTTTTTATGCCCGCAAACGCATTCAGACCGTGCTCAATTATGTCGTTGATTTGCTTGCTGCGATTCCCTCGGTTATTTACGGCCTATGGGGCGCGCTGGTGCTGGTGCCGGCGACATATCCCTTCTGGAACTGGGTCAGCGTCCATCTGGGCTGGATTCCGCTCTTCGCTGGTCCCGCCGCCAATCCGCCGCGCACCGTCGCCAGTGCAGCGGTAATCTTGGCCATCATGATCATGCCGATTATTACCTCGATGACCCGTGACATTTTTGCGGCGACCCCGAGGTTGAACCAAGAGGCGGCGCTCGCGTTGGGTGCTACCAAATGGGAGATGATCAAGCTGACTGCGTTGCCATTTGCCAAGTCCGGCATGGTTTCGGCCTCGATGCTCGCGCTTGGGCGTGCGTTGGGGGAGACGATGGCTGTCATGATGGTACTTTCGCCGGGCATGACCTATTCGTGGCACTGGCTGCAGGCCTCGAAAAGCCAGACCATCGCCGCCAACATCGCTGCTCAATATCCCGAGGCCGATTCGCTCGGCGTCTCCGCGCTGATTGCCACAGGCTTGGTTCTCTTCGTTATCACGTTCGTGGTCAATCTCCTCGCCCGACGAATCACGAGGAAGGGAGGCGCACAATGAGCTTGAAAGGCGATAAAAACGAAAACGATAAAAACAAATTGACATCAAATATTTCGCGGAATTCTGCGCTTGGATTTGTCGTGGATGCACAAGGAACAACAGTCCCGAATACCGAAGTTACAACCGTAGACACCTCTGCCGAAGCTATGAAAACCGCCCGTCCTACTCCCGATTTCTCGAGATTCAAGCCCTCGGAGGCGCTGCTCAAGCAGCGCGAGTGGAAGAGCCGGATTATGGCCGGTGTGATCGGTCTCGCGTTCGTCGTTGCGATGATTCCGCTGATTTCTCTGCTTTGGACCACTATCGCTCGCGGTGTCAAGCGGCTTAATCTGAACTTCCTTGCTTTCAATATGTCCGGCGTCATCGGCGGTATGCCAACGCCATCCGGCGGCCACGGAGGCATCGAGCACGCCATCATCGGCACGTTGGAAGTCACGCTCGGTGCAATGCTGATTTCCGTGCCGGTCGGCTTGATGTGCGCAATCTATCTGACCGAATACGCGCGTGGCAGCAAATTCGCCAAAGCCATCTCGCTGCTGGTCAACGTGATGAGTGGTATTCCTTCGATTGTCGCCGGCCTGTTTGCCTTTTCGTTGTTTGCCATCTTGATGGGCCCTGGCGTCTCCAACGGTTTTGAAGGTTCAGTGGCGCTTTCGATTCTGATGATTCCGACGGTTGTCAATTCCAGCGTTGAGATGCTGCGCATTGTTCCCGACGACCTGCGCGAGGCCTCGTACGCGCTTGGCGTCACCAAATCCAGAACCATCGTCAAAGTCGTCTTGCGCACCGCACTACCCGGCATCGTCTCCGGCGTCATCCTCGCGATTGCCCGTGTGATCGGCGAAACCGCGCCGCTTCTGATGACTGCCGGTTTCATTGTCACCACCAACTGGAATCTTTTCAGCGGCCAAATGACCACGCTGCCTGTCTTCGTCTATCAGGAATACAGCAAGATGTCCGTCACCTGTCCGCCGAACGCCGGCACGGGCTGCGTCGCGTCGATCCCGTCCGAACGTTCGTGGGCGGCAGCGCTGGTGCTCATTGCCATCGTATTGGTCCTGAATCTCATCGGCCGCTTGGTGCAGCGCCTCTTCAGCGTGGAAGCGTCTCGATGAAAGACTACAGCGCGCGATTCATCGCCTATTGCGGTCTATTGGCCTTGCGGTGCACTTTTCTGACGGTAATGTGCAAAAAGTGCATATTAGCTGTCCCCAGGTGCACTTTTCTGACGCTGGCGTGCGAAAAGTGCATTCTGGATTCGGTAAAGTGCACTTTTGGGACGGTAGCGTCTGAAAACGCGCGATACATAAGGTGACACGGATTCCGATATAGATATCAACAATGAAAGCGAGTCATCATGGGGCAACACATCGATGTCGAACATCTCAACGTCTACTACGGCGATTTTCTGGCCGTTCAGGATGTCAACCTCAACATTCAGGCCAACAAGGTCACCGCCTTCATCGGGCCGTCCGGCTGCGGCAAATCCACCGTCCTACGCACGCTCGACCGCATGCACGAGATCACGCCGGGAGCGCGGGTCGAAGGCAAGGTGCTGCTCGACGGCCGCGACCTCTATGGCAAGGGGGTCGATCCGGTGGCCGTGCGCCGCGACGTCGGCATGGTCTTCCAAAAGGCCAACCCGTTCCCGACGATGTCCATCCGCGAGAACGTCCTTGCCGGTATTCGTCTGAACAATCGACATATTTCCAAAACTGACGCCGACAATCTGGTGGAGTGGGCCTTGCGGGGCGCGAACCTGTGGAACGAGGTCAAGGACAGGCTTGACAAGCCGGGCATCGGGCTTTCCGGCGGCCAGCAGCAACGCCTGTGCATCGCCCGCGCCGTCGCCGTCCACCCGCAGGTGCTCCTGATGGACGAGCCCTGTTCTGCGCTCGACCCGATTTCCACGCTTGCCGTCGAGGATCTCATCAACGAGCTCAAGCGCGACTACACCATCGTCATCGTCACCCACAACATGCAGCAGGCAGCCCGCGTGGCCGATTACACCGCCTTCTTCAACTTGAAGGCCGTCGGCAAGCCCGGCCATCTCGAGTATTTCGCCGACACCACCACGATGTTCAACAACCCGCAAAACGAGGAGGCCGAGCGCTACATCTCCGGTCGTTTCGGCTGAGTTTCCTTCTTGCACGCCCAACCAGTGCGAAAAGCACCAAAAACTACCCGAAAAGGTGCTTTTCCACTGCCGTCCGGCTCAACTGCGGAGAAAAGCGCCATTCGGAGACTGATTTGGTGTTTTTCTCACTGGTTGGGGTGGGCGCGTTTCGCTTTGTTCGGTCATTGCGGCGAAGTCGAGGGCTCGTTCCGTGTTCGCTGTTGTGGAATTGGACTTATGCGCAGCACTGAAAGAGGAATCTTGGTTGGGTGACGTTTGATGCTATCCGGATGAATATTTTTCCTTGGTATTCCGCCATTCTGCTTTTTGAAATACTTGAATATGCAGCAAGTAAGTATCCATTCATGCAAATTTTTTGTTCCGTGCTGTAATTCAATAATTTTGCCTCATGCAACTCCTTTCCCTATTGAATTTCTGTTCTGTGCTGGTCCAAGCTCGTTTATTGCAGCACTGAACGTTTGAAATGGATTTTCTATGAATCAGTTCTGTAAACATGCAGCACTGAAGGAAAATCGGCTGCATTATGTATCTCTGTGCTGTTGAATTGAATAATTTACTACGTGGTTCTGCCGTTTTATCGGCTAACCCAAGGGAAATCACAGCATGGAAAGGGAGATAATCATCTAATTAGTTTTAAAACTTTATGCTCATTGGGTTGAATTTATATATTAAGATTCAGCTCCATGATGATTGAGATTCAAACGGGCTGTGCATCTATTGGTTTGGCCGATCTGATTCGTTCAAGCGGCTTCGCAATGATGAAAAAGTTGAATGCTGCGCCACGGGAGGCTAATTGTCTTCCGGTTTGCAATGCAAAACGTGCTCGGGCATCAGCGTCATCGATGTCACCAGCCGAGATAACGACAATACTCCATCCGTTTGCCCGTAATTTGTCTCTTTTTTCTCGGTCGCTATGCCATTGTTGTTTGTCGTAACGATGTTGGTCTCCGTCGTATTCCACGCCGACATGCCACTGAGGCCAAGCCATATCGAGCGTCATAGGTGCGCCGGATGCAAATCTGAATCCAGGTACGATGAAATTGACTTCAGGGCATGGCAACCCGTGTGTAAGCAATGCGAGTCTGCTTTCGGTTTCTCGAGGTGAATAGACACCTGGCAGTATGAATCTCAAAGCCTGTCTGCATGCGCATTTGCCGGTGAAGCGCGGCGATGTCTCAATGAACGAAACGAACCGATGGTAGATAAGGTTCATCTGCGTGATGTCATCATGTGCTTGTGTACGGATAATTGATTCTGCGAGTACAATGAGATCTGTCAGTTGCACATGTGGACTGAGTTGCGCCCACGTATTAATGAGATCCAACGCGAAGATATGCCTGGATATTTTTACCTGATATGCGGGTTTGAGCATCTTCCAGACATGGTGCTTAACAAGTTTGCTCTGAATTCGCAAATTTTGACAGCTTGCGGTTGTGTGTAATGCGTTGGTATCAAGGTCGCAATGTTTGGGCAGCGATATTCCTTGAAGCTCAAGCGAGGTAGTCATTCCGAACAAGAGTCCTCTCCCCATCGCTTTCGATACTTGGCCGCATCTTGACAGAGCATTTTGGCGCAATTGCGAGGCTTCGGCGGTTGCAATCGATGGCTTTCTGTGACTCATACCGGTACATTATCGGATTTCGGATTTTTACCGCGCCGTTTTAAGGTGTTGTGGTCGAATGATCGGCCTCCCGGCGTGTCTGTGGATAACTGGTTTTCGCATAACTGCGAATGTGTACGACTCGGTGCATTATTGACGAATCGGAACAGGCAGGCCCTTTTGCGTTGCTATACAGGCTCGAAAAATAAGATGATTTCCTTCAATACTCGTTTGGTACCGCTATCAAAATTCGAAAAAAATAATTATTGAAACCTTCATTTATATTGAAAAATAAGGAAAATGACGGCGTTTCTGACAATTTGGTAGCGCTTTCAAAAAATGTTATTATACAAGTGTCATCAATCGGTGGGCCATAGAAAGCACCTGTTTGAGACGCAAATAAGACCAAAGGAGATCAAATGAGAAAACGCATGATGGTGAGTGCCGCTTTGGCGGTGACTCTTGTCGCAGGCTTGTCTCTTTCAGGCTGCGGAAATCCTGCAGCTGGTGGAAATAATAGTGCCGATACGGATACGTCCGCGGCCGGATATTGGCCTGATGTGACCACAAAACTTGACGGAGTCAAATTGACGTTCTGGGTTGGCCAGTCCGATAGCAAGGTTCCGGTCAAGGCCATTTCCGACTTTGAGAAGGCGACCGGGGCGAAAATCGATCTGCAGATCATTCCTGACAGCTACGAAAATAACGTGCAGACCAAGATCACCACTGGCGACATGCCTGATCTGGCGACGTGGGAGCCGACGAATTCCATGCTCGCCGGCTTCGTTTCCACGGGCAAGCTCCAGCAATTGGATCATGCGCCATGGGTGAAGAACTACATTCCAGGAGTTGCCGATCTGGGCCAGACCAAAGGCCATCGTTATGCCACGCTGATTTCGCCGGTTAACGTTATGGGCGTTTGGTACAACAAGAACGTCTTCAAGAAGGCCGGAATCACCGCGAATCCAAAGGGTTGGAACGAGCTTGTCTCCGATGCGCAGAAGATCAAGGACACCCATGCCGCGGATTCTCCGTTCTTCGAGATGGGTGGATCCCAGTGGGGCACCCAGTGGGCTGTGCAGGTGCAGCTGGCTGAAGCGGCCAAGAAGGGCCTGTGGGAGCGTGTGAACACCGGCAAGGAGAAATTCACCGATCCCACTATCATGAACGCCATCAACAACTACAAGAAGCTCATCGACGAGGGGTATTACAATTCCAACGCCGGTTCGGCGACCCTGGACGATCAGGCTGCAGCTTTGTGGAAGGGTAAGACCGGTATGGTCATCGGTAACAACGCCCAGTTCAATGTCGCTGCGGCGCTTGCCGGCAACGACAAGAAGGCGATTGACGAGAGCCTTGGATTCTTCCCGATTTCCAGCGAAGGCAATATCTCCTCGCTGTCTCCAGGAGCCTCAAGCTCTGTGGTGGCTTTCAAGACCGGTGACAAGAAGCGCGAAGCCGCTGCCCGTCAGTTCCTTGCCTTCTGGATGTCTAAGGGCTATAAGGACTTTGTCAACAATCGCAAGCTCGTCTCGGCTCTAAAGACGGTCAAGTCTCCGGAAGGTGTGCCGCAGGCCCTGCTTGACGCAGCGGATTCCATCGGTGATTCCGCTCCTTCGATGCAGTCGGCAGCCATCGCCAACCCTGACCTCTACATCAATTTGGCCAATATGATCAACGGCACCTCTACGCCCGAGAAGGTGGCGGAAAGCACGCAAAATCAGTTTGCCCAGATTGCCAAAGCTCAAGGAGCCAAGGGGTTCTGATTGCTTAGTCACCATTGAAAATCGGGAATCTTCGTCTAGGCGCGTCCGATGTTCTGCGCGCGTAACGCCATGTGCTTGTTCTTAGGCGAAAGAGACGAGATTCCCGGTTTCTTTGGTACAGCTTTTGGCGATCTGTCATAGACATCTGAATCATGTCGAAAGGAGCAATCATGGGTTCTCGTAAGACCCTGATGAAACAAAACTACCCGCTCAGCTTCCTTATTCCAGCTGGCGTGATGTTGGCCATATTCTTCATTGTGCCAACCGTGATGAACTTCATTTATGCCTTCACCGATTGGTCGGCGTTCAAGAACACGATCAATTTCAATGGCGTGGATAATTTCGTAACGCTTTTCAAAGACGGCACCCTGATGCGCGATATCCGTATCACGCTGATTTACGCGGTGTGCATAGCGATTTTCCAGAACGTTTTCGGCCTGTTGCTGGCCGTGCTCCTTGAAGAGGACACGCGGCTTAACCGTTTCGCCCGTGTCATGTTCTTCATTCCGGTGATTATGTCGGCGCTCGCTGTCGGTTATATCTGGCAGGCCGTCCTTAAAACCGACGGCGCCCTTGACCAGATGCTGAGCCTCATCCTCGGCCATCATGTGACAACCGGGCTGTTAGGTAATACAACTTGGACGATTGTGGTGGTTTCTGCGATCCAGGGCTGGAAATGGATGGGTCTCGCCATGCTTATCTTCCTGGCCGGATTGAAAACCATCGATTCCGATGTCATCGAGGCGGCCCGTATCGATGGCGCGAATGGCAGTCAGTTGTTCTGGAAGATCAAATTCCCTCTGCTGGCCCCCGCTTTCACCTTCAACGTGGCGACTTCGTTGCTTGGATCGCTCAACGGCTTTGATATGGTTCAGGCCATGACCAAAGGCGGGCCGGGCGGATCCACCGAGATTCTCAATATCTTCGTGTGGAGGACCTTCGGGCAAGGCCTTTATTCACAATCGACCACGATGAGCATGATTTTGTTCATCCTTGTCGCCATTATCGCGCTGCCCGTCATTTATCTGCTGCGTCGTAGGGAAAGGAATGTGTTCTGATGAGTAGTACATCATTTAGTGCACAGAACAGCGAACCGAAGAAGCCAAAGGCCTCCACCAAGCCGGCCGGGCCAAAATGGCACCGTGTCGGACACGACCTTCTGGTCATCGCCATCATGCTCGTGCTTCTGGCGGTCCCTTTCTGGTTGCTCATCGTCACGGCTGGCAAAACGCAGGCCGAAGCCCTGGAACTGAATATGTCGTTGCCGCATAAGTGGATGCTCTTCCAGAATTTCGCAACGGTCATCCATGACGGAAGGATGATTCCTGCGTTCTTCGGTTCCGTCATCATAACCCTTCCTGCGGTGCTCATTGCTATTCTCTTTGGTTCGATGGCATCATGGATTCTGGCAAGGCGGGCCACCAAGCCGGTTGCATTCCTGTATGCGCTTGGCATCTCCGGCCTGATTCTGCCTCCCGCAGTCGTCACTGTCATGATGCTGCTGAAGATGATCGGCTTGTCTGGAACGGCAGTCGGCATGATTTGCGTCTATGTGGGAATTTATCTGTCCACCGTGATTTTCTTCGTCACCGGCTTCATACGTACTATCCCGCCGTCGTTGGAGGAATCGATGCGAGTCGATGGCGCAAAACCTGCGAGGATTTTCTTCTCGCTGATTCTGCCCCTGTTGAGCCCCACTATCGCCACGGCCACGATTCTGTTGATCCTTTACATCTGGAATGATGTGTTCTACGCGTTGTTCATTTTGTCAGGGAAGATGGATACGTTGCCGCTCAATCTCTACAACGTCGCCAGTGCCGGTCTTTACCTCAACAATTGGCATTTGATTTTCGCTTATATCATCCTTATGAGTCTGCCGTTGCTTATCATCTTCGCGTTGGCTCAGCGTAAGATTATCAGCGGAATCACTGGTGGCGCGGTGAAATAAAAGACTAGGTTGAAAAGGGTCGTTAACGGCCCGCTGCTTTGGCGGGCTATTCGACGAGTTGAACACCGATGCTGGTGTGACGATGGCTTTGAAACGCATAGGAGAAAATCATGAACGAGGTCTCGCACGAAAATGCGAAGAAAACTCCGTCGATTAATGATGTAGCCAAATTGGCGGGTGTCTCGGTTTCCTCTGTTTCAAGATATCTCAACAATGCAGCTCATTTGAGGGATGAGAAAAAGCATCGTATCGCCCAGGCGATCGAGATGCTCGATTACCATCCCTCGCTGCTGGCGCGTGGATTGGCGGCGAATCGTTCGAAAACGATAGCGCTGTTCACCGGTTCGAAACTGCTCTATGGGGTTACGGGCTGCATCCAGGGTATCGAGGCGGCCGCTTCCAAGGCGGGTGCCGTGGTGGATGTGGTGCTGCTCGACAAGCATCAGGAACCTGGAAAGATGCGCCAAACCATTAAATCCACTCTGAGTGTCAATCCTTGTGGTGTCATCATCGACCAGCCCCGTTATGACACGGGCAGCGAGATGGTGTTACGTGAGGTGAAGAAGGATGTCCCACTTGTGCTGATAGGCGGCAACCGGATTGAGGGCCAGTGCCAATTGTTCACTTATGATGACCATGGCGGGTATCGGATCACCCAGCATCTGCTTTCCCTCGGTCACAAAACCGTGTTCCATGTCGCCGTGCCTGAAGAGGACGAATCCCAGACTCGTCAGTCGGGATGGCGCCGTGCCTTGGAAGAGGCCGGTGCTGTCGTTCCGCCGTTGTATCGCACCAGTTGGGATCCTTTGGACGCCGTTGAGGTTGGCCGTAAACTTGGCCAGCGTGACGATGTCACCGCCGTATTCGCCGGAAACGACGAAATTGCCTTGGGTGTCATTCGGGGGCTTTATTCGGTTGGCAAAAGGGTTCCGCAAGATGTCAGCGTCGCCGGTTTCGACAACAATCCCATAGCCAGTCTCTCGATTCCTTCGCTGACCACATGGCGGCAGGATTTCGAGCATATAGGAATATTCGCCACCGACCTGATCCTTGACCAGATCGCCGGAAATCTCGACACTGAGTTGAAGACCGCCCATTACGTCGGCGACACCGCCGAACAATTGATTATACGTGAGTCAACAGCGGCGCCTCCTGCGCAATCTCGTTGACAGTATTCCGCAACGCTTATGCCGATGGCAAGCGATTTGCAAACATGAAAGCAGTATATCCATGACCATGAAAACCATCAGTAGCACCACTCACTGCGGTATGACAGCGCTATATCGACAGAATACGAGTAGTGGGATAGTTGATTTCCTGTTGGTCCCGGAAGGGATGCAGGAGCAGGTAGTCCGCGACGATTGTATGCCGGAGCCGTTGATCCAGGCGAAGATCATAGGTGATGACTATCCGGGTGGGTATGCACAAGGCCGGACGATGCGTGGTGCGCCGACAACATATGCGATGCATTTTACCGGTCAGCAGGTCGGGAAAACCAAAATCGGCGCCGACAGTGTGGTTACAAAATTCCGTGATGAACGTGGCCTTGAATACACACACCGATTAGTTTTCGGCACGCAAAGCCACGCGATTGAAGTGCAAACCGAAGTAACGAACATTTCAGACAAACCCGTCACTTTCGAGATGCTTTCCAGCTTTACGCTCGGGTCGTTGACCCCTTTCACCAATGGTATGGCCACGGGGGAGTTGACCATCCATCGCATGCGTAGTACGTGGAGCGCAGAGGGGCGTCTCGAATCGCGTAGCACCGAAGAACTGCAACTGGAACCGGATTGGCAGGAGCATGTCGCCAATTCCGTGCGGTTCGGTTGTGTGGGTTCATTCCCCGTGCGCGGATGGGTTCCTTTTATCGCGGTGGAAGACAAGGCAACGTCGGTGACTTGGGCTGCTGCGACGACCCATGCTTCGAGTTGGCAGATCGAGGCATATCGTAAGGATAACGGGTTGTCCATTTCGGGCGGAATAGCGGATCGTGAATTCGGCCATTGGACCCATACGGTGAACCCGGGTGAGACGTTCTGCGCGCCCCCGGCCGTGCTTTGTGTGGTCAAAGGTGGGGTGGACGAAGCCTCCCAAGCCCTTGCCCGCCATGTCCGCGAACGGTTGGAGCTTCCTTCTTCCGAATGCTGGACGGCGGAAGGTGGTCTGCCGGTCGTATTCAACGAGTTCTGCACAACTTGGGGATTGCCCACCGAAAAGAGCGTGCTTGCTCAAATCGAGGAGCTGAAAGGCAAGGGCGTCACCTATCTGGTCATGGATGCCGGATGGTTCGACAGCCAACCGTTCCACGACAGCTCGAGGTTCGGCAAGTGGCAGGTCAGCTCGAAATCCTTCCCGCATGGGATTCGTTATGTCGTCGATGCGATTCATCGGGCGGGCATGAAAGCCGGGATTTGGTTTGAATTTGAGGTCGTGGGCCGTCAGGAACCCGATTGCTTCAACAAAACCGAATGGTTGCTGAAACGCGATGATCTTCCTATAACTTCTGAGAATCGCCGATTCTGGGATATGCGTAACCCCGAGGTTCAGGAATACCTGCATACGCGGGTCATTGATTTTCTTCGCGACAACGATTTCGATTACATAAAGGTCGATTACAACGAGACCATCGGTATCGGGTGCCAAACCTCCGGGCAAAACGGTCGTTCTCTGGGCGACGGGCTGTTCGATGTGGTGCAGGCCTCTCAGTCTTTCTTCCGTCGCATTCGCAAGGAATTGCCCGATGTCACCATCGAAGTCTGTTCGTCGGGTGGCCACCGGCTGGTTCATAGCTTTATGGAAATCGGAGCCATGGCGAGTTTCTCCGATGCCCATGAGTGTGACGAGATTCCTGTAATAGCGGGGAATATGCATAGGATTATCGAGCCGCGCCAATCCCAGATATGGGCTGTAATGCGTGCGGAACAAACCGAAGCGCAAGAGCGCTATCGTCTGGTTTCCGGTTTTTTGGGGCGGCTTTGCCTCTCCGGGGATATGGGAAGTCTCAACGCGGCGCAGTGGGGTATTGTCGAAAAGGCGATTGCGCTGTATAAGACGGCGTCCGACGTCATTGACGATGGAGTGAGTGCATTTTACGGTACCCCAATTTCCAGCTATCGTAACCCAAGCGGATGGCAGGCCATCGTGCGTCGGGGATGTGGCAAGGCACAAGGCAAGACCCTTGTCGTGCTCCATACATTTGCGCATTTCAATCAGGACGATATGAAGGGCATTGTGTCTCTACCTGTCGATTCTTCTTCTGCAACCGCTTTGATCTGTCTTTCAGGCGACGAACCGGGCAAGTCGTTTATGCGTGACGATGTCAAGGTGCAATATTGCGACGGATGCCTTCGCATAAGCGGTTTACGCGATTGGGATGCCGTCGCTTTGGTTCTCTGAAACCGGAAGAAAATTGTACAGTTTTTTTCATTGAAGGTGGGCGTCCGTCATAAAACGAGCGCTCGCCTCGCTTTACGTACCGAGCTTTTTTAAAATGAGCACAGACGGCATTGGCGTTGATAGTTCGATGATTTTTAGTGCAAAAGCTACCAAACACACTAGAAAATGCCATGGGTAGGTTCGGTGTTATATTCATGGTGTCCGTGGAAACGCGGGCGAGTCGCAGCAACCTCCGTATCGTCGATTCATTCATCAGCAGCGAGTGAAGTTCGTCGGTCTTGTCGTGTTGGAACGCGGTAAGTGCCGACCGCCCCTTTTCTGCAATCTGACTTGGCGATGCTCAAACCAAGGAAGAGAGAACGATGGACAGGTTCTTCCATCTCAAAGAAAATCACACCAAAGTATCTACTGAAATCACAGCGGGCATCACTACCTTCTTCGCGATGAGCTATATCATCGTGGTCAATCCGCAAGTTCTGAGCACCACCGGCATGCCGTGGGGCGCGGTGTTCCTCGCCACCATCATCGCCTCCGTCGCCGGTACGTTGGTCATGGGGCTTTTCGCCAACGTCCCCTACGCGCAGTCCGCGAGCATGGGCCTGAACGCGTTCTTCGCCTACACCGTTTGCGCCGGCCTCGGTTTCACCTGGCAAGAAACGCTGTGTATGACATTCCTATGCGGCCTGATCAACATTCTGGTCACGGTCACCTCTATCCGTAAGCTCATCATCGCCTGCATCCCCGAATCTCTGCAGCACGCCATCGGCGGCGGCATCGGCCTCTTTGTGATGTACGTCGGCATGTTGAACGTCGGCTTCATTTCGTTTACTCCGGGCGACCCGAAGGCCGCGGCCAAAGGTGGTCCGATTCATGCCACCCCGGGTCTTTCCACTCTCAACAATCCCGAGCTCTGGGTCTTCCTTATCGGCCTGGCTATCGCCATTGTGCTCACGCTGCTCAACGTTCGCGGCGGTCTGTTGATTTCCATTATTGCCGCCGCCATCATCGGTATCCCGTTCGGCATCACGAACATGAGCAACTCGATGTCCATCAGCCAGACCTTCTCTCAGCTCCCCACCACCTTCCTTGCGATTTTCAGCCCGAAAGGCTTCCCTTCGCTATTCGGTAATCTCGGCCGTCTGCCGCTGGTCATCGTCACCATCTTCGCCTTCTCGATGTCCGATATGTTCGACACCATCGGCACGCTCGTGGGCACAGGCCGCAAGACCGGCATCTTCTCCGACGCCGATATCAAGAACATGGTCAACGGCCACGGCTTCAGCTCTAAGATGGACAAGACCCTCTTCGCCGACTCCATCGCCACTTCTGTCGGTGGACTCTTCGGCACCTCCAACGTCACCACTTACGTCGAGTCCTCGGCCGGCATCGCCGCGGGTGGCCGCACTGGCCTGACCAGCGTCACTGTCGCCGTCTGCTTCATCATCTCGATGTTCCTTTCGCCGCTGGTCTCCGCGATTCCGTCCGCTGCGACCGCCGGCGTGCTGGTCGTGGTCGGCTGCATGATGGCTTCCAGCCTGAAGGAAGTGGAGTGGGGCGACCTCGGCGAAGCCATTCCGGCTCTCTTTGCCTCGGTGTTCATGGCGCTTTCCTACTCGATTTCCTACGGCATTGCCGCGGGCTTCATCATGTACTGCCTCGTCAAGGTCTGCAAGGGCAAGGCGAAGGAGGTCCATCCGGTGATGTGGATCGTCACCGCCCTCTTCATCCTCGACTTCGCTCTGCAAGCCGTCCTCTGATTGCCAGAATAACGAACCACTTAATATCTGCTTGTTGACGCGGTCTCATCATTGATTGCGTCAATAAGCAATAAAACTGCTTCTAGAATCTGCTTGTTGACGCGGCTTTATTGTCCATCGCGTCGATAAGCAGATTTTTGGGTTCATTTTTCTACTTATCCAATTAATCGCGATTCTTCGTGGTTCGGCTGTGGCGTGTCGCTTGGTCGGGCGGCATCCGTATACTGTTCATCTGTAAACCACAGACTGTTGGTTAGAGGTGCAAGCCTCTCGAAGTTTGGTTCGCCAAGCCAGCATAGGTTGAATGTCATAAGCCTCGAAAGAGGTGGGTCGCAAAAGCGGCCGGTATGGTGCTCTGCCTATGTGCAGGGCATTTTTTGTAGGGTTGCAAATTCGCAGCAACGCAACAAATTGCCCATAAACGCCAAAGCGTTCCGATTTCCCGATCAATGGTCGACTCAGGAAGGAACGCCATGAAAAGGCCCGATAAGGCAAAGGTGATCGAGGAGCTCACGGAGCAATTCCGTGACGCCGACGCGGTCTACCTCACCGAGTACCGCGGGCTTACCGTTCCGCAGATTTCCGATCTGCGCGAAAAGCTAGGCCGCGATACTTCCTACTCAGTGGCTAAGAACACGCTCGCTCGCATCGCCGCCAAAGAGGCTGGGTACGAGGGCTTCGATGAAGCACTCTCCGGCCCCTCCGCAATCACCTTTGTGAAGGGTGATTACGTCGAGGCTGCGAAGGTCCTGCGTGACTTCGCCAAGAAAAACAAGGCCCTCGTCATCAAGGGTGGTTTCGCAGACGGAACCATGTACGACGTCGAAGGCTTCATGAAACTCGCGAGCCTCGAATCTCGCGAAACTCTGCTCTCCAGGATGGCAGGCGATCTCAAGGGCACCATGTCCAAGGCCGCTCGCACGTTCGTTGCTCTGCCTACCAAGGCCGTGCGTACGTTCGACGCCCTGCGTGAGAAGCAGGAAAAGGCCGCTTGATTTCCGCGTGGCTTTGGCCGCGTAATTTCAGGCAGTTTAGTAGTGAATAATTAAAAATATTTAAGAATTTAGGTGACGGAACCAAATAAAATATCCGTTGCCATGATTGAAAGGAAGCCATTATGGCTAAGCTCTCAAGCGATGAGCTCCTCGATGCGTTCAAGGAAATGACCCTGGTTGAACTCTCCGACTTCGTCAAGAAGTTCGAGGACGAGTTCGACGTCGAGGCTTCCGCCCCGGCCGTTGCTGTTGCTGCTGCTCCTGCCGCTGGTGCAGGCGATGGCGCTGAAGAGAAGACCGAGTTCGACGTCGTTCTCTCCTCCTTCGGCGACAAGAAGATTCAGGTCATCAAGGCCGTCAAGAACATTACCGGCAAGGGCCTGGCTGACGCCAAGGCGCTCGTCGATGGCGCTCCTACCACCATCCTCGAGAAGGCCAAGAAGGATGACGCCGAGAAGGCCAAGTCTGAGATCGAAGAGGCCGGCGGCACCGTCGAACTCAAGTAGTTCTTTCCTTCTTTGAGGGTTTAGCGGCTGCGGCTTTCTTAAGCTGGAAGCCGTGCGAATCCCCGAAAATTGTTTCAAACCCTGTGTGCGGAATCTCCGCTCGCAGGGTTTGTTCATTTTGTCGGCTATCGTAGTATCTAGGGCGTGTCCTTTAGGCAAAAGGTGAGGGCAGGCTCATGCGTGAGTGTTGTCAATGTCTGTCGTTTTTCTGTTGCATTCAAAAGGAACATGGCAGAATGGCATTAGCATGAACATGATGTATATGGGAGGCCGCAAGGTGTCTGATCCGCGAACGACGAAACATTGGGTCATCAAGGTCAATGGCTCCACAAAAGTCGACGTCGGCCCCGGCGAAAACGTTGAGATCGGCCGCAGGCCTTTGCGCCCGCTTGCCGATGATGGGCATCGCCGTTTGGAAATCGACGACGACACGCGTTCGATGTCAAAGCGTCACGCGGTATTTACCGTGGCGGCCAATGGCGGGGCTTCGGTCACCGATTTGAATTCCACTAACGGTTCGTACATCGTTGAAGAAAAAGGTCTGCGCCCGCTGACACCGAATCAGGATTTCATCTTTCCGGATTCGCCGATGAGATTGCAATTCGGCGATGTTCCTGTTGATTTCGTGCGGGTGGATGTCGATGAAAGTCCCGATAACGCCAACCGAATTACCGACCTGTTCGACTATGCCGCGAGCGGCGGGGAAAGTGCTGATGTCGAGCCAGACCTCAACGATATGTCCGTCGATGATATTCTGAACCTACGAGCCGGGGAGCCGACCACGGCTTTCAGCGCAGCGGATGTGGCCAGCCGTATTGGGACCGCATCTTCCGTTGGGATCGACGGCAATGGCAATCCTCAGGGCTTAGACGAGCGATCGGCGAACGATGCAAGTGCCGACGCAGGCAATAGTGCCAATGAAGCCCCGTCTTCAATCGAGGAGCATCCCAGTCAAAAGCCTGAAAACACACAAATCGAGCATACCATCGACCAGTTTTCATTGAACGTGATGGCGCCAGCTGCACAGAGCGAGGACGCCAAGGCACGTGATCTGTTCAAGGATGCCATGGAGACCGAGTCCGAAGACAAGGCTGAAGCTGACGGTCAGGCCGCGACCGCCGCTGCTCGACCTGCCGTTTCCAGTAACGGGACTTCGAAACCGTCAGTGAACGCTGCCTCAGATCCTTCGATAACCGACGCTACCCCCGACCTTGTCGAGAACGGGTCGTCTCAACCTGGCCCACAGAGGCAGCAAGTGTCGTTGCCTTCACGGCGCAATGCAGGCCAGAATCCAGTGGAAACTTCTCGTGCACAACAATCTGTCGGATCGTCGGCGGCGATGCAGCCGCAGGGCAGCCTCAACGTCAGTCCCAGCGAAAATGCTGGCGTTGGTGTCACCGGTTACGTTTCCGTAGACCAATCTCAGTCTCGGGCAAACAATGCTTCAAACGGACTCTCTGATTCCGGGCAGGCTTCGGCCGATCAGGATGCCGCCGTATTCGTGCCGATGGATGAAAATCCCCGGCAGGCAAACGACGTGGGTGGTGCTCGTTCCGGTTTGAATTTCACTGATTCGCAAAGCGGGGAAAGCGAAGACGAAGCCTTTAAGGAACGCAGCAAGTTCATGCCTCCGGTTCGGGACGAGGCGAGTACGCCCTCGCAAGCCCCGATCAACAATGCCGGCACGTTTGATACGGCGCAGAACTTCAAGCCGAGCTTCGAACCCGGTTCGGTTTTTGAAAAGGTGTCGAATGGCGAATTTGACCAGCCGCAGCCGCAAGTCGAAGTGGAGGGTATGAGCTCGCAGGAGGCCAAAACGACCGCCGATTTCTCGCTCCAGTTCGAAATGGCGAAGCATCCTGAACTTCTGCCGTTCCTAGCGATGAATCCTTCGTTGTACGGTGATTTGTATGCATGGCTTTCGGCGGTCGGCAACAACGACATCGATGCTGCGCTTTCACAAAATTCAGGGTATATCGAATATCGTAAAGAGGTCGGGGAGGGACGTAAACAATGAGCGAGACGAACCAGATAATGGAAGGCATCCAACGGATGCGCAACTGGTATGACAGCTATCGTAGTGGGCTGGTTCCTTCGCCTCTGGAAGACGTCGGACAACTCACCGCTCAGCTCGATCTGACCCACGCGCATCCTTCCGGAATCGCGCAGCTTTTCGCCAGCGGGCATACCACCCTCGACTCCATGTTCCGTGATGCTGGCATGTTGCGCGCTGCCGGCCGCAGGCTCGAGCGCGTCCTCGACGACAAGGCCGTGAAAACCAGGTCTGCCGGAGTTGCCGAGCTCTCTTTGGTGGTCGGTGTGGCCACGTGGAAAGGCAATTCGGTTCCGGTCCTGCTTTACCCGGTCGAAGTGCATCGCAAGCCTGATGGCCGCGAGACCGATGCCGTGATTCGTTTCACCGGTCACGTGAGCCTCAATCCCGCGTTCACTACTGCCATGCACGACCAGCACATCGACATCGACGAGACCGCTCTTTTTGACGGTCGGAATTATGCCAGCGGCACTCCGGACACGTCTTCCGTGTTCACCTCCATCACCGATCAGGTCAAGCCGACGATTGCCGATTTCGACATCGAACGCAATATCATACTCGGTTGCTTCATGGATCCGGCCACCAAGATGCTCGCTGAAAGCCGTCGTATCATCGACTCCCTGGCAAGAAAGCCGAGTGGCAACGTGGCTCTCGATGCGTTGGCTGGCAATAAAGACGCCATCAGCGCTTTGAAGGATGCAAAGCTTCCGAGTTTCAGCCCCTTCGATGCCGACCCCCACAGCGAACACGAGGCCGGGGACGTCGATAACGTCGTGCGATATGCGGCAAATATGGCGGCGCAGGGCCATTCGCTGTTTTTGGATGACGCTTCCGGCAACGATACGGCACAGATTGCCGCGGCTATCGCTTCCCGTTGCGTCTCCGCCGGGAGAACCGTGCTCTACGTGCCAGGAGTGGCAGGGCAAAAGAAGCGTTTCACGCAGAAAATGGATGCCTGCCATATGGGCAGCCGGGTGGTCGATATGGCCGATTCCAAGGCGGCTCAGCAGATCGATCAGGAACTGATTGCGGCCGTCGGTTTCCAGCCCGGTGCCGCCGTAGCGCGTTTCGATCAGGTTTCCGATGAACTCGTCGGAGTGCGCTCGCGTCTGACCCGTTACCTCGGCGATTTGCATGGGGTGAGCAAGGAATGGGGCGTCTCCGCCTATCAGACCATTCAGAACCTTGCCAGCATTTCCGCCATGCCGACCCATCCGTCCACGCATGTTCGGCTTTCCAATGAATCTGCAAGGGCCATCGCCCCTCATATGGAAGATTGGATCAAGAAGCTTCGCAAGGCCGGCGAATACGGGGAATTCACTGTCGGTCCACAGACCACGCCGTGGTATGGTGCCTCCTTGTTCACGCAGGATGAGGCGGTCAACGCCTATCAGAAGGTGGAGAATCTCCTCCAGCGCCTTCTGCCCGCAACCCGAGATCAGGTGGCGTCTGTCGCTGAGACTTGTGGCTTCCCAGTGCCGTCGACAGTGCAGGAGTGGGGCCGTCAGGTCACCGTGCTGAAGAACCTGCGTCGTGTCCTCGACGTCTTCCAGCCCGAGATTTTCGAGCGTGACATCGACGGGATGATTGAAGCCAGCAAACCCAAGGCGCAGCGCAAGGCCGAGGGAACAAATATGGGCTTCTGGGAGCGTCGGCGTCATGTTAAGGAAGCTAAGAGCCTGCTTCGGGCCGGCTCCCAGGTAGAGGACCTGCACGATGCTTTGCAGGTTGTCGACAAGCAATCCCAGCAATGGCATGAGATCGTGCCTCACGGCGGATGGCCAGTGCTCCCGCCCAAACTTGACACGATAGTGGAAACGCAGGAAGCCTTGATGCGCGACATCACGGCACTTGATGCCGTGCTCGCCACCACGATTGAAGGCGGCGACTTGCAAAGCGTTGATTTGGCAAGGCTTGAAGCCAGGCTCAAGGCGCTCTATTCCGACCGCAAGGCGCTGGATACCTTGCCCGGGCGTGCCGGCCTCGAACGTGAATTCCATTCCGTCGGGCTTGACCCGTTGATTGAAGACATGCGGACTCGCCGCGTGGGTGTGGACTCGGTGGAAGGGGAACTTCAGCTTTCCTGGTGGACTACGGTCTTTGAAGACATCGTCCGTTCTTCGGCTATTATCTCCAACCAAGACGGTTCTGCCCTGCAATCCGCGGCCGATCGCTTCGTGCAGGTCGATATCGACCATGTCAATTCCGTGGGGCCGATGCTTGAGCAGGAAGCCATGCGTCACCTCTGCGATATGCTCTTCTCGCACACGCAGGAGGCCAACCAGCTGCACACATTGCTCGCCAGCAATGCGCATGTGCCGCTGAACCATGTCATCCGTGAGTATCCTCAGATTCTCGCGGCTGCGAAACCCGTCATCATGGCAACTCCGTTCACACTTGCCGTATTGAGCAACCCCGAGCCTCTGGCCGATGTGGCCATCATCGATGCCGCCTCGCATATTCCGTCGCTTGAGTTGCTGAGTGTTTTGAGCAGAGCTAGGCGCGTTGTGGTCATTGCCCACCGGTCCACCATCACGTCCGAGTCGTTGAAGGCCTTGACCGATTTGTTGCCAAAGGTTACCATCGATTCGCGTCCAGTATGCCGTGACCCGCGTCTCTCGCTCTTCCTTTCCGCACAAGGTTATGGCAGCGCCCGAAGGGACGTGGCCACTGAATCGCTGCAGGGCAGGGTGCGTTTCCACCGGGTCGAAGCCAACGGTGTACCAGTGCTTGCCACAGGATTGGTGGAAAGCAGCCAGCAGGAGATTGACGAAGTCATCGCCATTATCAAGCAACGTGCCGCCGCTTTCACCGTGGTGCCGACCGGCTATCTGCTGGCGGTGGTCACCTTGACCCCGGTCTTCCGCACGAGGCTTGGTGCCGAATTGAAGTCGCTTTCGTTGAAGGATGAGGCCATGGGCCGCTTCCTTCGTCATGTGCGTCTGGTCGATCTCGATGAGGTCGCCGGTGTTCGAGCCACTGACGTTATCCTTTCCCTGTGCTTCGCCAAGACCTCGCACGGTCGCCTGCTTCAGCAGTTCGGTGCCGTGGAAGGCGACGGCGGCGACGGCAAGCTGCTTGACGCTCTTGCTTTGGCCGACCGCAACGTAGACATCGTTTCGGCCTTCGGTTCTGCGGACATGGAGGATGACCGTCTTCATCAGCCGGGTCCGAAGCTGTTGAAGGTCATGCTCAAATGGGCAGAAGGCCTCGGCAAAGAAGTGGTGCGTCCTTCGGTGTCGCTTAAAAGCGACAACGTACTGTTCAATGACCTTGCCGATCGTATTCGTGCTCGTGGGCTCAAGGTGGCCGCCAATTACGGTTTCGATGGCGGTGCCTCCATTCCTTTGGTCGTCGGCTTGAAAGACAAGCCGTTCTCGTTGGCAGTGATGACCGATGACGCCCAGTTCATGGGCATTCAGTCCACTCGCAAGCGTCACCGTGTGCTGATGCAGGAGCTGGCAACGCTGGGCTGGTCGGTGATGACGGTCTGGAGCGTGGCCGCGTTCGTCAATCCAGACAAGGAAGTTGACCGGATTGTCAGCCGTATCAGTGACCTCTACCAAGAGGTTCGCTGATGGCTTTGGCCTACGACCCGAATCGCCGTTCCTCACGTACCCACAAACGTGTGGTGCGTAAGGGCAACGAGCGCTTCGACGTCGATGGCGTCGAACTCGACCCGGAAGACCGCCGTCCGAAGGGCAGCAAGCAGCATGACGACGACAGCCGCATCCTGCGTGAACTGCCTCCGCATTGGGGTATTTTCAGCGAGCGAAACAAGTAGAATTCGTCAGTTTATCGGTAAAGGATGATGGTGCAGTATGCCGTCATCCTTTACTGTTATCGCCTTAGAATCGGTTGTTTCTGCAATCGCGTGGCTTGCTAGAGCTTGGCAGCCATGATGGGCATGCGTTCCTGCACTGCCATGATGCGTGCGGCATCTTGCGGTGGCATGGCAAGTTGAGCGGTGACGTTGCCGCCATCGTCGTGGTGCGGTTTGCCGGTGACCATCGCAAGTCTTACCAACGTACAGGTCTGTCCATCGGATTGTGCAGGCGTCGCTTCATTTGACGTGACCCCGGCAGCGTCATTTGGGTAGCTGTTGCTGCTGGTTCCGTTCTGATCAGTTTCAGGCTGTTCTCTTGGTGTGTCTCCCTCTTCCGAATCGTTGGTACCGGCCGGACTTGCAGCCGCTGAATCGTCTCCCGGCTGTTGGTTTGCGGATGGGTTTCGAGCCGGCGAATTTGGCACAGCGCTGCATCCGGCGCTACCGACAAGCGAGATCTTGTCTCCGGGAACCAGGCCACTTAGAGACCCGCTGACTTTGACATCAATGGCGGTCAATCCGTGCCCGATCACCGGCGAGGCCCGAGCCATGGGCCGAGCGATGACGCTACCCATCTCGATGTCCACTTGCGCGACCAGTCCTTTCACATCATCGTTGGCGCTGAACACATTCGCCAGCGCGGGACTATCCGCGACTCGTACTGTTTTGAGATCATCTGCTCGGATGGTCTGGCCCCGTTTGATGGCATGGGTCGTCACGACCGCGGATTTGGTGGCGATGCTGCTGGAAATCGACTGCAACGCAAAGAAAACGGCCATGCCGGCGCATACTGCCGCAAGTATGGTGCGCGTCTGTCGCATGGTGCGTCGTTGCCTGAGCGTCGGTTTCTTCAGACTCAGGCTTTGCTTGTCTGCGTGATGAAAAAGGTTCATGATTCCATGATGGGCCAAAAGGCAAAATTACCGAGGCAAAAACGGGTACTGTGGTCGAATGATAGGGCTTATCAACATTTGAGGCGTGTTGCAGTGGAGAGAAAAACGACTTATCCACATCCAAAAATCCTATTTTGCTGATTTTTACAATGTTTTGATATCCGATGAAGTGTCTGTATTGGTGTGGCAGAAATCCAGAAATACCTTTTTCTCGTTGTATCGACGTCAAAATGCAAGAATACCAACGTAACGATGCACTATTGCACCATTTTAAAGTACAGAAATCTATAAACCTATAAATCGTATAAACAAAAACACGAAAGCCGGCACTTGCGTCAAAACAAGTTACCGGCTTTTCAAAATTCAATCAATCCGCAATTATTTCTTCGACGAAGACGACGAGCCACCCTTATCGGTGCGATAGAAGCCATGTCCCTTGAACTCAATGGGAACCGCGGAATAGACCTTGCGCACCTGCTCTTTGCCGCATTTCGGGCAGACGGTAATGGGGTCGTCGGAGAATGACTGCTGCTCGGTGAAATCGTATCCACAGTTCTTGCAACGGTAATGATAAGTAGGCAACGGTCCCTCCAGGAAATAAACACTCAACAAGTCAACTGTTCATATCCTAGTCCCAGCCCTGACGCTCTTTCGTTTCCGGTGAAGTTTGGGAGCTTGACATTCCGTTCGTTGAAATCGAGACGATAGAAAATATCGATTTCAGACGGTGGATAAAGGAGCTATTCGTTCGTTACTTGAGCGTTATAAGACGTTCCGGCGTCATTATCGCATCGACTGCCATATCGTGACTTTCGCGAGGCACTACGCCGTGATCATCGATGAATTCCCAGTCCCAGCAAACCCCGATTTTCAGCGCGTCGGGCCTGCAAAGCCTCAAAACTTGGTCATACCAGCCGCCGCCACGCCCCAGCCGGATACCATCGAGGTCGATGGCGAAAGCCGGTATGAACACGATGCTTGCGTGAGCGATAGCGTTCGGCCCCAGGACTTTGCCTTCCGGTTCCGCCGGTCTCAGCCCGCCCGTTGCGGTGTGCGGCATCTCGCGCAGCCCGGATTCGCCGTAATATTCGCTCCATCCGATGTCGCGTCCTTTGCCGAGCCGTGGGACCAGCACGCGCAGCCGACGCCCGGCTAGTTCATCCAACAGCTCCAGCGTCGGCACTTCCGTCCCCATCGAAACGTAAGCGGCAACAGTGTCTCCGGGCTTCGCATCAATGGTTAGCGAATCATCCAACAGTGATATGGCAAGTTTTCCCAGTCGTTTGCCAGCTTCTGCCCGCTCGCTTTCGTGCACTTCTTTTCGTTTAGCAATGGCCTCATGCCGCATGCCCTGTTTCAAAACAACAATGTTTCCCGTGTTATCGTTCATGTTTTCATAGTAGGCCTATGGACCCGTATCCGTGTTCATTAGGTGCAGTTTTTCTGGAACCGTCTGAGGGCCAGACAAGGCTTTTTTCTTTCCTGAACAGTAAGTTTGTACCAATCCCGCAGCTTAGGGGCAAGCGTACTATAAACGTGTGTCAGTCTTTCGTTCGCTACGCAACGCGCTTGCCCCCAACCCTAACGCCATTGCCATGCCGGCCGAGTTGTTGCCGCCCGTTGGCGCCATTCAGATTCGTCTGCGTCCGATGGTCTCCGAGGATGAAGCAGGATGGGGCGAAACCAGAGCGCGCAATGCGGCATGGCTTGCGCCTTGGGATTCCAATGATCCGATGCATGGTCCTGGCCTGACATTCAACACGTGGCTGCAACGGCAGCGCTCTGACGAAGCGTCGGGGAGTGGTGTGCTTTTTGTCATTGAATATCAGATGGCGATTATCGGCCAGATTTCGGTGGGCGCGATTTGCTATGGATCGATGCGCAGCGGCAATATCGGCTACTGGGTCGATCAAGGTCACGCCGGCCACGGTGTCGCTCCGTTGGCGGTGGCGATGCTGGCGGATTGGGCGATGTTCAACCCGACAGGTCCTCGGCTGCATCGTTTGGAAATCTCGATGTTGCCGGAAAACCATCCTTCCCGTAGGGTGGCGGAGAAGCTGCAGGCCCATCACGAGGGTCTGCGGCTCAAAAGCATGTACATTCATAATCAGTGGCGTGACCACGATGTCTATAGCTTGCTGGCCGAAGACGCGCCGCGAGGTTTTACGCGACGTCTGCTCGTATGACACGCGCGAATTACATGAATGTAAAAAGTCACTAACTCTCTCTATTCTTGAGGTTATGGATTATGCGTGGGTGAGCGGTGTTGTTGTACTGGTCATTCTCGTTATTCTGATACTTGGCTGGCTGCCGCGGCGTACTGCGGATAGCATGAAAAGGGTGGTCGAGCATCGCGAGGACAAGTACTCGCCGTCGTTGCATCTGGTGGATGCCGATAGTGGTACTCGTTTCAGTGATGAACGGCAGCCTTCGGCGAAAGGGATTGTCATGCAACCAGAGCGAAAAGATATTGTCGCGAGTCCATCGGGGGCATCGGTTGCACGACCCACGAAAGCCATGAAAGAGCGTGCCAAAGTCGCGCATATCCGCAAACTTCGTCGCGAGGCGGCACGTAGGCGTGCCATTATTTCCGCCGCGTTGCTGGCTGTCACCGTTGTTGTGTTCGCCATTGCGTTCCTCTTGAAATTCAGCCCGTTGTTCGCCTTGATTCCCGCGGCCTTGCTTGCCATTGTGGTTACCTTGGGCGTGCGCACGGCCAACCATGCCAGAGCCTGGGAACATGACCTTAAGATGAAACGTGCGGCGCAAGCCAAGGCCCATAAGGCTCAGCACAATATTTCGGCCTCGTCTACTGGCCAGTCTGCCGGAGCGAATGCTCAAGTTGCCGTGAAGCATTCCGCAACACCTGTTTCCGGCGATGAGCCGCCCACTGGTCTGATGACTGAGCGGGAAATCCAAAAGGCCATGAAGCAGTCCCGCGCTGAAAAAGAACGTATCGAAAATCGTCGTGCTCAGGCTCAAGTTCAGACTGATCTCCAAAAGTCCACGTCCCAATCCAAGAAGAGCAGGGACTCCAATCCTGTTTCCAAGCAAACCGTTACGGCAGCGAACACTGGTGCCAAGTCCGGGAATCTAGCAAACCGTTCTTCGGCTCAGCGGGCTAAGTCTCAGGCTCAATCGCAAGCTGAATCGCAATCAGCTTCCGCACGTAAGTCGAATCCGCGGGCAAGTGTTCCTTCCACAAGGGCTAAGAAGAATGCCGCTAAGCCTTCAAATAATCGTCGCCCAGTTGCGGCTGATACCTCCAGCAAGGTGAATTCGTCTGCAAAGAGGCAACAGGTTGAGCCAAACGACGCCACCAATGAGCTGAAGCAGGTTCATCCGGCGCAGGCTTTGGATGTGGTCGATCTGGCTCCGAATCAAGACCTCATTTCGTTCTCGTTGGGTGCTCCACGCAATGGTGTGGAGGTCAAAAGCGAAGAGCCGAAGAGCCTTGAGATCAAGTCCACCCGTCAGGTCGCCAAGGCGAAGGCCGACACAAAGAATGTCGAAGCCACTTCGTCAGAATCCTCAAAGCAGAACGAAAAAGCGGCTAAGCAAGTTGCCGAGAAAAGCCGAGAAGATTCAAGTTCTTCGGTCTCCAATGCCACTGAAACTGAAGCCAAGTCTGGTCTGGCAGAAGGCTCCGCAGGTGTGCTGATTTCAAAGAAGAACCGCAAGCGTGCCCGTGCCGCCGCCAAACGTGCGCGGATGACGGCCGTTGAGCGCAATGCCAAGGCAACGGGTAAGAAAGCGACCTATACCAGTGATCCCGAGAAGTTCCACGCTTCGGAAGTCTCTGCGGACACGGAAGCCCCGGCGGTGTCGTCAGATTCTCTGGGAACCGGGTTGGAAAAGATTCTCGAGCGCAGGCACGTCTGAGGCGGACGAGTCCGATTAGGTCTGAATCGAGTTCCGAACACATATCTGGTTCATTCTTCATTTGTGTTGAGTTGTGTGTTTGTTTGAGCGGATATTCGTTGCAAATTCAGCAATATTTCCTTCAATTGTGAAGGTTTCACTCAGAGCGTTAGCACTCGGGTTGGCAGAGTGCTAATTTTCGCGCTACGATAGACAGGTAAGCGCAAAGGGACGGTGCCGAAAGTGATCGTCAGCCTCTGAAAGCGGTGTCCTCGCGCGAGGAAATGCAACTCTCACTTATAAGAAAGAGGAGGTCCACAGTGTCGATCTCACTTACACCGTTGGAAGACAAGATTATTGTGAAGCAAGCCGAAGCGGAGACGCAGACGTCATCCGGCCTTTACATTCCGGACAACGCCAAGGAAAAGCCGCAGCAGGGCGAAGTCTTGGCCGTCGGTCCGGGTCGTCGTGACGACAATGGCAACCGCATCCCGATGGATGTCAAGGTCGGCGACAAGGTTCTCTATTCCAAGTACGGCGGCACCGAAGTACATTACAACGGTGAGGATTACCTTATCGTCGGCGCTCGCGACGTGCTTGCAATCCTGAACTGATTGCCGTAATCGCCAGGTTTTATCCGAATGCGTTCCAGCCATCCAACGGCTGGGGCGCATTTTTGTTTTATTTCGTCTTAAAAATGAACCTTTAAATGTGCAATATCTCTCGTTACGACTTACAATGCGGTTATGACTTTCAAACATCGTGCCATCGTTGATACCATCCCTCCCTACAAGCAGGGCAAACCGGCCCCCACAGTCGCGGGCCAGAAATCCTTCAAGATCTCCAGCAATGAGAATCCGTATCCGCCGCTGCCAAGTGTGCAGAAGGCCATCGAAGACCACGCGCTCGACCGCATCAACCGCTACCCGGATATGGGCGGCTGGCAGGTCATCGAACGCCTCGCCAAGGATTACGAAGTCGGTCAAGACGAGATTGTGCTTGGTTGCGGCTCCACCGAGGTCATCACCCAGCTCACCGGCCTGCTCGCAGGCCCCGGCGACGAGGTGATTTACCCGTGGCGCAGTTTTGAGGCGTATCCGATCATCGTTTCCGGTGCGGGCGCAACCAGCGTTCAGATTCCAAACCGTCTCGACGGCGGCCATGACATCGACGCGATGATTGCCGCGATCAACGACAAGACCCGCATGATTATCGTCAACAACCCCAACAATCCGACCTCCTCGTCGGTGAGCGACAAGGATGCTCGCCGTCTGATGGAAGCCGTGCCGAGCGACGTCATCGTGCTCTTTGACGAGGCCTACATCCACTTCAACACTGCGCCGGACACCAGCGTGGGCATGAAGCTTTACCGCGAGTATCCGAACATCGTCGTGGCGCACACCTTCTCCAAGGCTTATGGTCTGGCCGGTCTGCGTATCGGTTACGGCATCGCCCAGCCTGACGTCATCACCGGCATGCGCAAGATGTCGCTGCCGTTCGGCGTCACGCAATCCGCGCAGATCGCCGCACTCGCCTCGCTCGATGCCAAGGATGAGCTGATGAAGCGCGTGCAGGCGCTCGTCGTTGAACGTGGCCGTATCGTCAAGGCGCTACGCGCTCAGGGATGGGACTTCCCGGAGCCTTACGCGAACTTCTACTGGCTGCCGCTTGGTGACAAGACCGGAGAGGCCGCCGCGCGTTTCACTGCGGCCGGCCTTTCCACCCGCGTTTTCGACGGCGAGGGCATTCGCATCTCCGTCGGCGAGACTGAGGCCAACGACAAGGTCATCGAAGTCTGCCAAGGCCTGAAGGATGATGGCATCGCCTGACCGTATCGTCTGAAGGCAAAACTTCTGAAGGCAAGGCAGCAAAAGCTTAAAAATCATCCCGATATAAAATTCGTGTCAACAATGCCGTCATTCCAACGTTTCGTTGGTCTGTCGGCATTGTTTTCCGACACACTAGGCGTGTCGCGGGCTTGCATCCGTCTGCGGTCCGTGCCATTATAGTCAAGTTGCCTGCTTCGAGGCTCTCAAAGTCACGGAGTGAGTAATTGGCGGATTTCCCAAGCGGTCAAAGGGAGCTGACTGTAAATCAGCCGCTGATAGCTTCAGTGGTTCGAATCCACTATCCGCCACGCCTCGATAGCTCAGTGGTAGAGCACTTCCTTGGTAAGGAAGAGGTCGTGAGTCCGATTCTCACCCGAGGCTCTCTGGCGGGATAGCTCAGCTGGCTAGAGCGTACGACTCATAATCGTAAGGTCAAGAGTTCGAGTCTCTTTCCCGCTACAAACTACCGACAGAAGTCGGTAAGGAACAACACGCAGAAGGTGAACCAATGGCAAGCAAAAGCGCCGCAGTCCGTCCGGGCATCACGCTGGCATGCACGGTGTGCAAGGAGCGTAACTACATTACGACCAAGAACCGTCGCAATACCCCGGATCGTCTCGAACTCAAGAAGTTCTGCCCTCGTTGCGGCAAGGAAACTGTGCATCGCGAGACTCGTTGAGTTTCAGCGTTGAGGAAGCCTGACTGCGGTCGGGCTTTTTTCATACTCGGGCAGGAAAATTCCCTGGCGAGCGTATAGCAAAAGTATCGGCGGTAACCACAAGAAAAAGAACAGGTGACAACGTCATGACAGCACAGCCAGATTCGCCAAATACGACACCAACATTGGCGAAACTCACCACCATCGGTGTAGGCGGAGTTGTCGATCGGTTTGTCGAACCGCAGAGCGAAAAGGAATTCGTGGCCGTCGTGCGAGATGCCGATGCTGCAGGTCTTCCGCTTTTGGTCATCGGTGGTGGGTCAAATCTGCTGGTTTCCGATAAGCCTTTTCACGGTGTCGTTGTACGCGATAAGCGGCACGGCATTTCGGTAATGAACGGTAATAGTAATAATGAAACCAAAACCGGCGCGGATATCAATATGGGCACCGGCAAGAGCGCTGATGCCAACGGCAATGTGGCCGAGGCCGGTGCCGGCGAAGATTCTGATACAGTCGAAATAGTGGCCGAGGCTGGTGTGAACTGGGACGATTTCGTGGCGTATTGTGTTTCCTCTGGCTTCTCCGGAGTGGAAGGCCTATCGGGAGTGCCCGGGACTGTGGGCGCGTCGGTGGTGCAGAATATCGGCGCCTACGGTCAGGAAGTCGCCTCGTCCGTGTCTTCGGTTCGCGTTTTCGACCGTGAAAGTGACAGTATTTGCGAGCTTGAACACGGCGATATGCATTTCGGATATCGCAGCTCGGCCCTCAAATCCAGTATGTATAGCGCCCCGGCGACCCCTGGCGACAAGTATTTCCCGACACCGCGTTATGTGGTGCTTTCCGTAACTTTTAGCCTGCAACGCAACGAAACCGGCGAGGTGGCATTCGGTCAGTTGGCCAAAGCGCTCGGAGTGGAAGTGGGGGAGCGGATGCCGATTTCGGCCATTCGCAACACGGTGCTGAAAGTCCGCGCCTCCAAAGGCATGCTCGAGGATTCCTCGAGATATGATTCGCCGTGGATGTGCGATTGCAAGGATGAGCGCAACATCGCTCAGAATGATATTTCTGATATCAAGCCCGACTTCGATCGCCATAGTTGTGGCAGTTTCTTTATGAATCCGATACTCAACCGCAGGCAAGCGGCGGCATTGCCGATCGATGCCCCTCGTTTCGATGCGACGTTACCGAGCGGTGAACCCGGCATCAAAACATCTGCGGCATGGCTTATCGACCACGCCGGTTTCCACAAGGGCTACAAGGTGAGCAAAGAGGCCAAGGCCGGTCTTTCGACCCTGCATACGCTCGCATTGACCAATCGCGGAGGTGCAAAGGCCAACGATGTCGCGGAGCTTGCGCGCACCATCCAAAATGGCGTTGAAGGCAAGTTCGGCATCCGTTTGGTGCCCGAACCGGTGGTCGTAGGCATGGATTTGCGCTGAAACTGAGTCGTTGGAATTCTGCACGTCGCTAGACAATTTGCAGTGCCAAGGAATATGTATAAATAATAAAAACTATCGCACTGTATTTATTCTGGGAATCGTACTCGATAACTGTCTCATTTTCATCGAATAAACCGTCCGAAATATGGTTCTGGTAACACTCTCGTCACGTCATATTCCTATGGTGAGGTAGGTCTTTTTGTAAGGCCGGGAAGTATGAAGGGTCGAAAGTCCAATGAATCTGTTCAGAACGAAATCGGTGGAGCAGACGCTTGCCGAAACCACGACAGGCGATCGCAAGCTGATACGAAATCTTGGGGCCTGGGACCTCGCCGTCATGGGCGTGGCCGTCGCGGTCGGCGCGGGCATCTTCTCCGTCGGAGCTCAAGCCATCGCCTTCCATGCGGGCCCGGCCGCCATTATCAGCTTTCTGATTGCCGGCATCATTTGCGCTGCGGCAGTGATGTGCTATGCGGAGTTCGCCTCGATGATTCCTGCCGCCGGTTCCGCCTATACGTTCACTTACACCACGGTCGGCGAGTTGATGGCGTGGGTCATCGGCTGGGACCTGATTCTTGAGATGCTCATGGCCAGTTCGGTAATCGCCAAATACTGGAGCGTCTACTTGAACGACTTCCTGCACCTCATGGGTTTCAATTCCAGCACCGAGATCAACTTTGGCTGGTTCACCTTCGATTGGGCCCCGTTGATTGTCGTCGCGTTCTTCACCGTTCTGCTGGTGTTGGGCACCAAGATCGGCGCTCGCGTTGACGGCGCGTTCACGCTGTTGAAGATCGGCATCGTCGTCTTCGTTGTCATCGTCGGCTTCTTCTATATCAAGCCTTCCAACTATATTCCGTTCATCCCGCCGTCCCAGCCGGCCAATTCAGTGCCGGGAGCCGCATCCGACGGCATTATGACCCAGCCGCTTTTCCAATGGATCATCGGCCAGCAACCCACGATTTACGGCATTTCCGGCATCATTTCCGGCGCGGCTTTGGTCTTCTTTGCGTTCATCGGTTTTGATGCGGTCGCCACAGTGAGCGAGGAGACCAAGAACCCCGCCCGCAACGTGCCGCTCGGCCTCGGCCTCGGTATGGTTCTCGTCATCATCATGTATGTCCTGGTCACTGTCGTCACCACCGGCATGGTCTCCTACAAAGACCTTGCCAAAGCCAAGAACCCGTCGCTGGCTACCGGCTTCGAGCTGGTCGGCGCGACTTGGGCCGCCAAGATCATCTCCTTCGCCATTGTGCTGGGCCTCACCACCGTCGTCATGGTGATGCTGCTTTCACTGACCCGTGTGGTCTTCGCAATGAGTCGTGATGGCTTGTTGCCGCGAGGCCTCTCCAAGGTCGGCAAGCGCGGCACGCCAGCCAAGCTGCAGATTGCCGCCAGCGTTGTGGTGGCGTTCGTTGCCTCCTGCTTCAACATCAACGTCCTCTCCGATATGATCAATATCGGCACGCTTTCGGCGTTCACGCTGGTCGCGATTTCCGTACCGATCATGCGCAAGAAGCGTCCCGACCTGCATCGTTCGTTCAAGATTCCCGGCAATCCATGGATTCCGATTCTGATTGCCGTCGCCAATTTCTGGTTGATGTTGAATCTTTCGGTCTTGACCTGGATTCGTTTCGTCGTCTGGCTCCTGATTGGCTTCTGCATCTACTTTGGCTATTCCTATCGCCATTCGCGCCTCGGCACCGGCGAGCTTGATGCTGATGTCAAAGAGGCCATGGAGGAAAAAGAAAAGGTGGAAAAGGCGGACGCGCAGAACGCCGAAGAAAACCTTGATTTGGCCGGTTTGACGGAGGAAAATACCGAGACCCGTAGGGCGTAAACCTTAGGTAAGGCTTACGTAAGTTTTAGGTAACACTCTTACATAGGTCTTACGTAACGCTTATCTGTGGTCTGTATTCGTCGGATTGTTGACTTTGACATAGATTCGTCCGTTCCACTTCAAGACGGATGAAAGTCAACGATACCGATTAGACGAAAAGAGACGGGAAACGGACGAGAAACGGACGAATCTCATACTTAGGTTCCTGGAAGGAAAAGAAAATGGAACTGTTCAGAACCAAGTCGGTTGAGCAGGCACTTGCGGAGACTGCCACCGGCGATCGTAAGCTGGTCCGCAGTCTTGGCGCGTGGGATCTCGCAATCATGGGCGTGGCCGTCGCTGTCGGCGCGGGCATTTTTTCCATCGGTGCTCAGGCGGCCGCCTTTCACGCCGGTCCTGCAGCAATCCTCAGCTTCCTGATTGCCGGCGTCATCTGCGCGGCAGCGGTGATGTGTTACGCGGAGTTCGCATCGATGATTCCCGCAGCTGGTTCGGCCTATACGTTCACTTATACAACGGTCGGGGAAATCGTCGCGTGGATCATCGGCTGGGACCTCATCCTCGAGATGCTGTTCGCCGGCTCGGTCGTGTCCAAATATTGGAGCGTCTACCTCAACGATTTTCTGCGACTCATGGGTTTTCACGCCAGCACGGAGATTGATTTTGGCAAGTTCAAGTTCGATTGGGCGCCACTGATCGTCATTACGTTCTTCACGGTTCTTCTGGTGCTTGGCACGAAGATCGGTGCACGCGTCGACGGTGCGTTCACCATTTTGAAGATCGGCATCGTCGTCTTTGTGGTCATCGTCGGTTTCTTCTATATCAAAATGTCAAACTATACGCCGTTTATCCCGCCGAGTGAACCTGCCAGCAAAGTACTGGGGCCGTCATCCGGCGGTGTCATGACCCAGCCGCTTCTGCAATGGGTGACCGGACAGCAACCCACCGTTTATGGCGTTTCCGGCATCATTTCCGGTGCGGCTCTCGTCTTCTTCTCCTTCTTGGGCTTTGACGTAGTGGCTACCGCGAGCGAGGAAGCCAAGAACCCGAAGCGCAACGTGCCGCTGGGTATCGGCATCGGCATGTTGATGGTCATCGTCATGTACATGCTCGTCGCCATCGTCACCACCGGCATGGTCTCTTACAAGGATCTCGCGAAGGCCAAGGACCCGTCGCTGGCCACCGGTTTCGAGCTGGCGGGCGCGACTTGGGCTGCCAAGATCATTTCTTTCGCCATCGTCATTGGCCTGACCACGGTGGTCATGGTGCTGCTGCTCGGGCTGACCCGCGTCATCTTTGCGATGAGCCGTGACGGCTTGCTGCCGCGTGGTCTCTCCAAGGTCGGCAAGCACGGCACCCCTGCCAAACTGCAGATTGCCGTCGGCGTGCTCTTCGCCATTGTGTCGTCCACGTTCGACGTTTCCATACTGGCAGACATGGTCAATATCGGCACGCTTTCGGCCTTCACCTTGGTTGCGATTTCGATTCCGATTATGCGCAAGAAGCGCCCGGACCTGCCACGTTCCTTCAAGATTCCCGGCAACCCATGGGTGCCGATTCTCATTGCCGTCGCGAACCTCTGGCTGATGCTCAACCTCACGGTCTTGACCTGGATTCGTTTCGTGGTCTGGCTGTTGATTGGCTTCTGCATCTATTTCGGGTATTCATATCGTCATTCGCGTCTAGGCACCGGAGAACTCGATGTCGACGTCGAAAAGGCTGAAGAGGATCTGGATCTTGCCGGCGTTGTGGAGGAAAACGCCGAAAGCCGAAGAGCCTGATGTCGCGATATCCTGAAGTTTCACTCCGTCGTTGCTTAAACGTAGGCTGATACTACTTTAGGTTGTAAGGAGGCCTCCTCGATGGCTTATGTGATTGCTCAGCCCTGCATCGATGTCAAGGACAAGGCGTGCGTGGACGAATGCCCCGTCGACTGCATCTACGAGGGCGACCGTACGCTCTACATCAATCCCAACGAATGCGTGGACTGCGGCGCGTGCGAGCCTGTGTGCCCGACCGAGGCGATCTTCTACGAGGACGACGTGCCTGAGGAATGGGCTTGGTACAAGGATGCTGCGGTCACTTACTTCAACGATATCGGCGATTTGGGCGGTGCCCAGGCCGCCGGTCCGTCCGGCAAAGACGAAGCTCGTATCGCCGCGCTTCCTCCGCAGAATCAGGACTGACACTTTCTTTCTAGACCGTCAAACTTCACCTTTCTATGAAGTTCGACGGTTTTGTTGTACCTATATCGACAGCTTTGCATCTTTTCTGTATCCCGGTCTACTGAGCCCCGTTCTCGCGTAGAGGTTTAACGATCGCTGATTCGGATACGGTTCTGGCTGATTCCAGCGTGCATTTTAAGAAGATCTGAGTGCTGTTTATCGAATATGGGAGAATTCTAATTTGGCCTATACCCCTCTAATTTCCTGCTTGCTGATTCCAAAAATGTGTTAAGACCGCTTATGAAAACGTTTCGTTTTGATTTCTTTATGCCGTTTCGTTGTTGTATCTGTCTTGATACTCAATCAGTCGTTTGTCAGCTGTTGAAAGATGCAGAAGTATTGGTTTTCCATGTGATATTTTGCATGTCGTTTGGCGTCGCTGCCGGTATCATCGCAAGTAGACTTTTCTCTGAACAAGGCAACGCGAAAGGCGACGGCAATGGGTTTTTACAGGTTTGATTCTCCCTACGATTGGAATCGAGTCGCGCCTTACAAGAAGATTGCGGCTCAGGCCGATGGCGGCATGATTGACCTTTCCGTTGGCTCTCCAGTCGATCCGGTGCCGGCAAGTGTACAGCAAGCCCTTGTTGATAGTGCCGACGCCCCCAATGCCCATGGTTACCCGACCGTTGCGGGAACCGAGACGTTGCGCAAGTCTGTTTCGGAGTGGTTCCGAGCGAACCGTGGTGTCGATTTCAAGGCGGTCGACGCCGATTTCGTGCCCACCGTCGGATCAAAGGAAGCCGTCGCGCTGATGGCCTCGCTGCTGCATTTCGGTCCGGGCGATGTCATCGTGCAGCCCGCCGTTTCCTACCCGACCTACGATATCGGTACCCAACTGGCCGGTGCCAAGACCTACAAAGCGGCTGATATCGCCGATGTAGACTCGTGGCGTTCCGTCCCCGGCATCAAAGCCGTCTGGGTCAATTCGCCGAGTAATCCCACCGGTGAGGTGCTTTCGGCCGAAAAATTGCACGGCATCGTCAAGGCCGCCCGCGAGATCGGCGCCGTGGTGCTTTCCGACGAATGCTATGGCCTGCTCACGTGGGCCGACGGCGAGAACGATGCTGAAGATCAGTGTCTCGATACGGCTGTGAGTGGTGATGTAGACGGTCAAATGGATGGCTTGTTACCGTCAATGCATCAGACTGGTGGGTATGAGCCAAGCCCCGCGCCCTGCATGCTGCAGCCGGACGTCTGCGATGGCAGTGCCGAGGGCATCCTCGTGCTCTATTCGCTGAGCAAACAGTCCAATATGGCCGGTTATCGCACCGCGCTCATCGCCGGCGACCCCGAGCTTGTCCGTCCGATGACCGTCTACCGCAAGCAGATCGGCGAGATCATTGCCGGCCCGGTTCAGGCTGCGATGGCTGCCGCGCTGCACGATACTGATGCGGTCCGCGCCCAGCATGCCCGCTATTCCAAGCGCCTGCGCCAGCTGGTCGGCGGACTGCGTGCCGCGGGTTACGACGCGCACATGCCGCAAGGTGCGCTCTATGTCTGGGTGCGCGCGAAGTCCGGCGACTGCTGGCAAGACATGGACGATCTGGCGCATCTGGGCATCATCGCCAGCCCCGGCGAGTTCTACGGCGACCCGACGCACCTGCGCTTTTCCGCCACCGCCCCCGACTCCGCCATAGCCGAAGCAGCAGCTCGTCTGCGGCGCTGAGTCTCATTTGACTCGCGTTGAAAAGCAGAAAAATACCTCCTGAATCTGCTTTTCAACGCTGGTAATTGGAAGTATGCGTTGAAAAGCAGAAAACACACCTCTAAAATCTGCTTTCTGACGCGATTGCACAATATGTTGCGTTAAAAAGCAGAGAATATGCACTGAGAATCTGCTTTTTAACGCAACAGAGCTTTTCAGTGAGATCGCTGATTCGTGAATGGATGTATTCGCGGCACTCCGGCATCGATAAGCTTGGCCACCAATGTCTTGCGCTGCGTTGCTTCTGTGAAATCAAGACGCACGATTTTGGTGATTGGAGTTTTGGTAAGTAGATCAATCTCGCGTTCTTTTTCTTCATGCACGACTCTGCGAACGCTTTGATGGTTTGTCATTTGAGGATCGACATATTTTCCCATGCCGTCAAATTCTATGGCTATCAGTTTTTGGCCCGATAGCTGGTAAGCCATATCGACACGATACTTACGGCAGGTGCCGGCGGCGTTTTTGATTTGGAATTCCTGCTGTAAAAGGGGCTTCCCGAACCCTTCTTCGATCATGATGGCACGGCATAGTGATTCTCCGCCGTTTTCGCTTAGTGGGTCGGCATAATCCAGCAGCTGCCGTAGTTTTCGTTGTATCGAGTGTGAAGTCTCCGCCATCGTCATCATGATTGACTTGTTGGTCAGCCTTTTTCTCAATGCGGAATCGAACATGGGCAATGCCTCATGGAATTGATATCGTCTTGCGCAGCTGTATAGTGCCTCTGCCACAGGGATGATTGAGGATTTAGTTGCGTTGTCAGTGCGTGTATAAGCGGATCGGATGTATTTGACATGTTCGTTTCGGTTTGAACCCAGCGTTCTGTTGGAGGAGAGGAAAACTTTGCCGTCATCATGAAGCCAATAAGGATGTTCGATGCCATAGGCACTGATTGCACTGATTCCTGCGAATTCCCAAGCGGGGTGCCAATGGTGCAAGCCGTTGATTATCCAGAAATATTGTTCGTTGCGGGTTAACTGTTGCCAACGTTGGCTACGTGCATACAGACCTTGCCATGTACGGGTGACCTCGCCTGATTTGGCGAGTAGTCTGAGTATTTGCTGATCTCGATGATCACACGTATGGAGACAGCGGCGGTGTTTTTCGGCGTCGCTTAATTGCGCGTTGATTCGAGGATTGATTTTCATGATTTCCACGATAAAGTGTTTGGCCCAAATAGAAAAGCTAAAACCGATTGTGTGGTCGAATGATCGGCTTTCTTGCTTTTTCCGGGCGTTTCGTGGATAACTTGTGTGGGTAACAGGCCGGATGTGGTTAACTCCGGGGATAAACGGAAAGCTGCATATCGTTGGTGGCAATGGCGGCGTGATGCTAAATGGCGTTAGAAAGCAGAAAACCAACCCTTTAAATCTGCTTTTCAACGTAGTGGCGCAACAAGATGCGTTAGAAAGCAGAAATCGTGCCTCCTAAATCTGCTTTTCAACGCAACTGTACGGATGGCTTGCGTTAAAAAGCAGATTTACTCCCTCGTTTTTCTGCTTTTCAACGCAGGTGCTGTCATTCCGAGCAAAAGGAAATGAAGTTGCGAAGGTGATGGAAGTCGTGGATACAGTAAAGTGCTATGGTTCAGGCTTGCTGTTATTGGCGATCTGCTTGGCTTTCCAATCGCCGTGTTCGAGGCCCAGGCTGGCCGCGCCGGTCCCGTAACGATCACGAACGGCGTCGAGCACGGTTTCGGCGCTGCGGATGCGATTTCTGCTGCTGCGTTTGAGATCACCGATATTGTCGGTATTCCTACTGTTGTCGGCGTGAGCGCTGTCGTTACGCCGATTACTGTCTTTCTCGGCATGTTCGTCGCCGTTGCCGCTGCTGATGTGGTCATTGTCGTTGCCGACACTGTTATCGTTGCTCACACATGTAGCGTTGCCATTCCCGTTGCTATCACTGTCCTTGTTGCTGCCGAAAGTATTACCATTCTGGCTGCCACTGTCGGTACCGCCGTCTGCACCGCTGCCGAGCATGTCCTCGATGGTCAGCTGCACTGGGGTGGAGCCTTTGTCACTCAGCGAGCTGGCGCTAACACCTGCGAGTCGAACCTCGCGCGGCAGGGGAGCGTCATCAGGTGCGTCGGCGGGCATCTTCAGCATGGCTTTGAGCAGCGCCACGGATTCGGGGTACATCGCCGCCGCAGTGTCGATGGGCCGCTCAAGCGTGTGCGCCTTGGTCGAGTAGCTCATGTCGGCGAACCGCAGCTTGACGTTCACCGTTCGTGCCACCAAGCCCTTCTTACGCAATGTATGCGTGACCTCGTTGCTGCAATGGTGCAGCAGTTCCCGCACCTTCGAGGCGTCGCGTGTGTCCTGTTCGAACGTAATTTCTGCGCCGATAGACTTCTCCGGTGCGTGCGTGACGATAGGCCGCTCATCCTGTCCGCGAGCGGCGAGATAGAGGTTGTGCGCGGTAATTTTCGAACGTGTCGCCTGCAGCAGCGCCGTCTCGTCCATATCGGCGAGGTCGGCGACGGTTTTGACGCCCCACTCGTTGAGCCGTTTCTCCAGCGATGGCCCGATGCCGGGAATCCCGCGTAACGGCATCATCTGCACGAATTCAGCATGCCGAGCTTTCGGGATGAGCAGCATGCCGTCCGGTTTGGCGTTGGTAGAAGCCATTTTCGCGACCAGTTTGTTGGCCGCGATACCCACCGAGCAGGTGATGTCAAATTGCGCCGCCACCTGCGCCCGAATCCAAGCCCCGATGATGCTGGGCGACTTCCAGCGCAGCAGCGCGCTTGAAACGTCCATATAGCCTTCGTCGACGGAGACCTGTTCGATCTGGTCGGTGACCTGCCGGAACACGCTGTCGAAGATTTTCTTTGACATTTCGCGATAATAAGGCATATCGACGCGCACGTACGCACCGCCCGGGCAAAGTTGCTTTGCGCGCACCATCGGCATCGCCGAGTTGACGCCGTATTTGCGCGCCTCGTAATTGGCTGCGGACACCACGCTTCGCGGTCCCGGCCAGCCGATAATGACGGGTCGTCCGCGCAGTTCAGGATTTCGCGCTATTTCCAGCGACGCGTAGAAAGCGTCCATGTCGATATGCAGCACTGTGCAACCGGTCTCGTCGTGACCCCAGTCGCGTTTCGCGGCGGCGTTCCTTGGTGCTGTGCTCATGCCCCCATTGTAATTCCGGGCTTGCATCGTTCTTGCCGGTTGTGAAATTGGTATTGGCAGATGGGATTGGCTTACCGTTAGCGCACGGGTACCGCCGAAATTTCTAGCGCGTCACACTTTAAAATCACTTTTCAACTATTGGGCAGGTTGGTGTAATTTAGATGATTATGTCGTCGTCTTCGTACTCTCCTCACAACCAGGCTGATCAGCCCGATCAGTCCAAGCAGCACAATCATCCGAACCAATCCGAACAATCACGCTCATTGCCCGCCCAATTGTCAGGTTCGCGCTTGGACGCCGTGTTCAATCGCATTCCGGTGGTTCTCATCATCATGGGTGAAGGGCTGATGATCTATCTGGCCACTTCGGTCGCCAAGTTGGCGTTCACCCAGCTTGATCCGCTGCTGGCCGCTTGGTATCGCGTCGGTTTCGTAGCCATTCTTATGCTCATCTGTCGTCGGCCGTTTGCGAAGACGAAACGTGCCGGTTTGCCGCACGGTTCCCGCGATTGGTGGATCGTCGCGCTCGCGGGCATTTCCGTGATGCTGATGAACACGCTGTTTTATTTGGGCATGAGCAACATGGATATGGGCATCGCCGTCTCGATCGAGTTCGTCGGCCCGCTCGGCGTCGCCGTCATCACCGGCCATAGCTGGCGTGAACGTGTCGGCATCGTACTCGCGGCGTGCGGTGTGGTGCTGCTGGCCGGCGTCTCGTTCTCGAACCCGACTAAATATCCGCATTTTCTGATCGGCCTGGTCGCCATCCTTATCGACGGGGCGATGTGGGGCTGCTATATCGTCTTCGGCCGTATGGTGGCCCGGCGCGCGAATCCGCTCGATTCCCTAAGCGTGAGCATACTGATCGGTTGGCTGGTACAGTCCGTTTTCCTTGCGGTCCCAGCGATCAAAGGTGTCGCCAGCCCCAAGCCGAGTGCAACGTGGGCCCGCGGGCAATTCGGCGAGTTGAAGCTGCTCGGCGTGATGCTGGTAGTCGCCGTTTTCGCCTCGTTCCTGCCGTATATCATCGACCAGATAATCATGCGCCGCGTTAGTTCCGCGCGTTATTCCGTCATCCAGGCCATCAACCCGGTTATGGCACTGCTGGTCGGCTTGGTCATCGGTGAAATCCCGACGTTGGGCGATATGGCTGGTGTCGCATTGGTCATTGTCGCTGTCGTCATCACATTCTCCGGCCATCGCAGCCCTGATCCGGAAACGATGTAGAAAGCAGGAATACTCTACCGTATACGTTTCGGCCATGCTGTCGATTGTGTTTGTTGTTCTCTCGAGCTAGAAGCCGAATAAAAATAAAAGCGACGAAGACACGGGTGAGATTCCGAGTGGCGTGCGTCGCCGGATGCTGTTATAGTAATGAAACGTTGCGCTCGCGAATGCGTTCGCAGCTCGGAGCTGTGCCTGAGTGGCCGATAGGGGCACCCTGCTAAGGTGTTAACTGCGCAAGCGGTTCGAGAGTTCGAATCTCTCCGGCTCCGCTTTCAGAGGTATAAATAAAGACCAGTCGGGAGTAAGCTAAGGCTTACTCCCGACTTGCGTTTCAGGGCGTTTGGCATGGTTGCCGACTTCGCTGTAAATCACGCTAAATCACCCCAAATAATTACAAAGTGAACCTAGAATGAACTCGCAATGACTTGCTATGAAGCTTAGTGCTGTCGAGAGTACATCAAATTTACATCAAAATGACGCCGGATTATTCATAGTGATGTCGAGGTTTTAGCCGGTACCTGAAACGCAAAAAGTGCCCCGCTCCGGTTTTGATGCCAGTGCGAGGCCCCTCGAACTAGTGAAAGCACTAAGCCTTACGGTTTTTGTCGCGTTTAATCCACTCATCCTTGGTAATCACCCGCAAAATCGCATCATGATGTTCGTCGATAAGCGGGAAGTAATCGTTGTCCTTACGGCATATCGCGCGCATGCCGCAGTGCTCCATCACCTTGCCGGAAGCGGGGTTTTCGGCGTAGTGCCCGCCCCACACGGCGTTGCAGCCAAGATCAACGAACGCGTGCCGGAGCATCGCCCGTAGTGCTTCGGTCATCAGCCCTTGTCCCCAGAACGGACGGCCGACCCAGTAACCGAGCACCCGATCGCCATCGTAATGGGCAAGCGCGCGTTCCAGTGGCGCCGGATCCACACCCTTAAATAAGGTATGTGCGTCAATGGCTTCGCGCACGAATTCGCCGGCATGGTCGCCTGGTTCGGCCTTCTTGAGCTCGATGGCCCCGATTGGGCTGTCGTCGCCAGGCTTGGCATCTGCTGTGTGCTCGACAATCTGGCTGGTCGTGACGTTGGTATGTGATTCGCCGTGGTCATCGCGATGTTCTTCGTTGTCATTACTGTTCCGCGAGCTACTGTTGGCTTGTTGTGCTTGGCCGTTATTGTCAGCCTCCCGCAACGTGATGGCATAGTTCTCGTCGCCGGTGAAGACGTTATCGAGGGTGTCCATGCTCTCCTCGACGCTGCGGTGCGGCATCCACCCGCAGCGAATCCCGATTTCCGGGTCGGAGGCGTAGCGGAACAGCGATTCGGCCTCGTGCCGGTCGCCGTGTTTCCAAGGGCGGAGAATGAGTCGTTCGGTAGTGATTTGCATAACGTGAAGTATAGTGGCCGTATACGATGACAATCGATTGTGCGTTCGTTGTCCGGATAACCCGTATGGGGAGCGCAGGTACGCCCTTGTCCCTTGCTCCTTAACCGGCAGTCTAGCAGACAAAATCTGCGGCTCGGTCCGAATTTCAAGGATTGACATGCCGTAGTAGAAATTTTCACAATTTAGCACTTTCTTATAGTGTGTGCCAAATCACACAAATGGCGCAAATCTGCCGTTTTCGTTGTTCGAAAGTATGGTAATCGAGAAAATTAGGATATTGTGCCTGTAGCCAAAAGTAGAGTGGACTATCGATAAGGTTATCGAGGAACCAGGGGAGCGTCGATGGGCAGTGAGCAAAACGATATGATCGATGGATTTTCCACGATTGCAAATGCCGCAACGGCGCCCGCGCACGATTCGTTCATCGAGAAGAAGTCCGAGTTCATCGGTGACGCCTGCCATATCAACACGTTGGACGAGGCGCTCGTGTTCGTGCAATCCGTGCGAGACCAGAACCCGAAGGCCCGTCACGTCGCCTTCGCAGCGATTTTCGGCGCCGCTCTTGGGGCGACCAAGGAGCGCATGAGCGATGACGGCGAACCGAGCGGTACTGCGGGCAAGCCGATACTTGACGTGATTCGCATGGGCAAGCTCACCGATTGCGTCGTCACGGTCACACGTTATTTCGGCGGTATTCTTCTAGGTTCCGGCGGTCTGATCCGCGCCTATTCCACGGCCGCTTCGATGGCGGTGAAGGCCGCTGATATCGAGCGGATCGTGCCGATGCAGCATTATTGCATCATCTTGGAATACCCGTGGCTGGGCCGTTTCGAGCAGTTACTCGAGCAAGTTGGCGGCAAGGAAGAGTCCAAGGAATTCACCGATCGCATCACCATGCATTTCGCCGTTCCGGCTGCAAACGCCGAGGATTTCGAGGCGCGGGTTCGCGAGGCGTTCAATGCCCGTGCGCGTCTCGAGAGATTCTGAGGCTCGCGTTAAGCTGGAACCATGAGCGAAACGGAACAGGATGAAACGAACCAAGAGCAGGGCAATGCGCCAGAGAACGCCGAATCCACGGAATCGAATGACGCAAACGCGCAGAATGCCGACTCCGACTTCGAGCCGCTGACCGACACCTATGAGGAACTTCGGCATACCGATGATTCGGCCGAGTTGAGCGCCGCAGCCCGCAAGCCGTTGCCCCCGAAGTCCGATCAGGCGGCATTTTCCCGCTCCACAGCATTGCTCGAGGCGGTAGCCGGCAACCAGCACACCCCGCTCGAAGACCGCATTTTCCTGGCCCGGACCATGCCGTTCCCAAATATTCTGGTGAAGCTTTCCGAGGATGAGAACGATGAAGTCCGCAAAGCCGTTGCCTCCAATACCGCTGACAAGAACTGGCTGGTCGGCAGGCTTACCAAAGACAAGGTGAGCGAGGTGCGCGAGGCCGCGCTGCGTAACCCGCAAACTTCATGGAAGATGCGTCTCGAAGGCGCTCAAAACCCCGAAACCACGCCGGATACGCTTGATTTCCTGAGCAAACTTGGCGTCGAATTCGAGCCGGATGCTCCAGCGATTCTTTCGTCGATGGTCCGTCGCGCCGTCGCCCTTAACCCGAACTGCGGGCAGCCCACGCTGGCCCGGCTCGTGCAAGACTCCTCGACCGACGTCCAGCATGCCGCCGCAGGTCGTCTCGGCCAATAGAATTATCCCTACGCCATATTTTTTATGTAACGCAAAATTGTGACCGCCGTTGTGTATATTTAACAGATAAGTGCGCGGTATCGTATCGGTTGATCACTGCTTACAGAGTTGTTTGTTGTTGTAATCGCGATATTAGCAAGGGAGTCTTGTATGGGTATGCACAGGATGACTGGCAAGCTGCTGACAGGGTTCGTCGCACTGGCCGTATCGTTCGGCATCGCCCAGCCCGCTGCGTTTGCTGCCGAAAGCCCTACTATATCTTCTGTTCCACAATCCAGTGCCGAAACTTCGAACACGCCTCCTGCTTCTGGATCTTCGGCGCAGAAGCGGGACACGACAGAATCTGCAAGTGCAGCTGGGAATTCGTCAACCGCATCCAGTGCTTCACAATCCGCGACAGGTCAAGGTTCTTCGACTCAAGGGCAATCTGCTTCGACTTCTTCTTCTGTTCCTGCTTCACCCCATTCGAGCTCGGCGTCTTCCGCCGACGGAAATTCAATCGAGGGAGGGCTTGCCAAACAGCCTGATTTCTCACTCTCGGACGATTCCGCTCAGGTAGGTTCTCAATCCGATCCGTCACAAACTAAGACGGTGGTTTCGCCGCAAGGTGTTACGTGCAACACGGTTCCTGCTCATACGCCATGGTCGGGCACAGGTGGAACGTTACTTTATAATATTCACCTTAGCGACGATGGCAACAATTGCGTTCTTGAGTTGGAAAGTGGAACTATACCGAATTATGTCAGGGACGTACACCAAATCCCTTGGTCGTCTGACACATCTTGGACCAAAGTTATAGTATCTTCTCCGGTACATGCCTTGGATATCTTTGGCCTTTTCTATAACAATCCAAATTTACGTTCGGCGAGTCTCAGTAATCTTAAATTAGAGTATTTGCAATACACTAGTTTGCAAGCTCTTTTCCAAGAAGATTTCGCTCTAGAACAAATAGATGGTTTGAATACTTGGGATACGTCAAAAGTTACAAGTGTTTATGTTACTTTCCGTAATTGCCATTCACTCGTTTCTCTTGATTTGGCAAGTTGGAATTTATCGAATGTAACTCAAGATGTTGAGTATACAGGCATGTTTTATGATATGGGTACGTCTTTACGTTTTCTGAAACTTTCCAAGAATACACAAATTAGACCAATCGCATTTCAGTGGGGTGGAAAAGTCGGGGATAGCGATCGAAGGCCTGACACAAGTTGGCCTGACAAACAATGGACAAGTCGCGGTTCTTGGACTGATAGAAAACCGTATGATGTTGGCATAGGTAGCTCGCCTCTTTCGACTGGTCCTGTGTGGTATGGACGTCCTTATAATGTCTCGTTCAACGCCAATGGTGGAACAGGGTCGGCGTCTGGCGCAGAGAATGTGGGCTGGCCGGATATGAAGTTTCCGACTGGCGGTTTGACAAGGACGGGATATCGACTTGCTGGATGGAGCCGCAATGCCAATGCAACGTTTCCGGATTATGCGATTGGCGCGACTTGGAATCCGAATGGCGCTGACTTGCCGACATCGGATAATATGACATGGTATGCGGTATGGGTTCCGTCGCCCACTGTCTCCAATGATTTGCTGTTTCCATGGATGAGCGGCGGGGAAACTGGCAAGGTGAAAGTCTCCGGCACTGTTCCGCAGGGTGGCGGAATCCGGGCTTTGCAAGCCGGCGACAAGATCGAAGTCGCGCTGATGCCGAAGGGCAATCCCAGCTCAACGAATCCGAGCGTCGGCACACCCGCCGCAGCAAACGACGTAACGTTGGATACGACTTCATGCTCTTCAACCGCATGCAATTGGTCGGCCGCGTTCCCGATATCCGTGCTGTCCGATGCCGACGATGTAGGCCAAGGCATGTCGTATGTGTTCCGGGCACGGCTGGTGACAGCTTCGGACGGCAATTCCGATTATGCGTTCTCGGCAGGCAAACAGGCCGATCTGGTTGCTCCCGCAGTTGAAGGAGCAGCCTTCAACAAGCAGACCCGCACGGTGTCGGGCACCGTTTTCAGTTCCGGCGACACCTCCAAACAACCCAATCGCGTCAAGGAAACCAACTTCTCGGTGACGGTGACTTGGCCGACCGGCTCGTCTTCCTCTTCTACCACGCTGACCTGCGATTCCGGCACTGCCAGCATCAACGGCGCAACCTGCCCGACTTCAGGTTCCGGCGACGGCACGTTCACGTTGCCAATACCGAGCGGCGTCCTGCTAAAAGGCAACTCGCAGATGCAGGCCAAGGACGTCCCGGCTACTGATGAACCAACATCAGTAGGCAGCGGAGTCCCCAACGTCTCATCCGCAGTAACGTTCGATACCACTATGCCCGTGGTCACCGCACTGCCCCTGACTGGCGGTAACGCCCCGACCGAATGGTGGCACCGCATCCTGCTTCCCGCCCTCGTCGCTGGAATAGCCGCATTCGTGGTCGGCGCTCGCCGTCGTCGCCTCGCCTTGCAGCGCTGATTTCGACATTGCTTTGTTTGTTCCGATAGTCTGTATTGAAGCTGTTGATAGCAGAAGATTATTCTTCGTCAGCTGTCTGCTGTCTGCAGTCAGCCAGGTATGCCATGTATGCCATGTATAGAGTAACCATAATGCCGGTTTAGCTGTGTTATGCTATTTGCGACACGTATCCCTTCATTGTCGGTTGTGCTGTTAGGCGTAATAATTACAGGCAGAGATGCACTGTATATCTGAGGTTCCGAACTTAAGTTTAAGCGTCATGTGCTGGCGCCGGCCTCATGAGATTGAGCCGCCTTTGGGCGGCTCTTTTACATTCGGTAGGACTCTTGGCCAACATTTTCGTTTACAGAGATAGGAGAGGCTTTGGCTATCATTCCAGACGATTCATTGTCTGTGTGTTCTGAATTAGCGCCTTTCTCCAAAAGCTTCAAGACGTGTTGTTTGGTCCCTTGTGATGTATGCCTCAGGTAATTTTGCTTATGGAATGGAATAGAGAGTGGTGCAAATTGTTATATAATGTAGCTAAAAGATATCGGAACGTTATATATAGCTACTAATTTATATCTAGGAGAACGTGATATGACCACTCAACTTGCAACAAGGGTGGACGACCAGCAGGCCGCTTTGTTCAAGCGCACTGCTCAAAAGCTCGGTACCACGGCTGCCGACGCCCTGCGTATGTTCGTCGCCGCGTTCAACGACAACCAAGGCTTCCCCTACGATGTTCGGCTCAAGAGCCAAGCGCCCGAGCCCTTCGCCACCGAGCAGGAAGCCACGGACTTCGCTTCCAAGATGGCGGGGAGGTTGCTCAGTGAGACGCGGTGAGATCTGGACGGTGCTCACCGACGGCTACGCGAGCAAACCGAGGCCGGTCATTATCATCCAGAACGACGAGGTTCCGGATTTTCAATCGGTTGTGATGTGTCTGCTGACTTCCTATGATGCCGGCGATATCGCGACACGGGTGCGCATCGAACCTAGCTCTGGCAATGGGCTCAACAAAGTGAGCTTTGCGATGACCGATAAGATCTTGTCAGTGGAGCGCAAGGTTTTGGGGCGCAAAGTCGGCGTTCTCGAGGGCAAGACGATGCGCGACATCGATAAGAAACTGATGGTGGTGCTCGGACTGGTCTGAGGTTTTAGGCGACGGGTGGTTCGTCGTGTTGCGATTAGTCAGGGGAGTAGGTACAATGGTGAGTTGTTGTGTTTCCCTAGAGGGGTCCTTCAAAGCGCTTTCCCACTCGCACTAGGACTTTCAGGGAGCCCACGGATAAAGCGGTCGGAAAGGTATCATCGCAAGGTTTTGCCGATTTGGCCGGGAACACAATATAAAGAAAAGGTACACTCGTGAAAACTTTCACACCGAAGCCAGCTGATCTGACTCACGACTGGTACATCATTGACGCCACCGACGTGGTGCTGGGCAAGCTTGCAACCAGAGCAGCGCTTTTGCTGCGCGGCAAGAACAAGCCGACCTTCGCTCCGAACGCCGATTTGGGCGATCACGTGATCATCATCAACGCCGAAAAGATTGCGTTGACTGGCAAGAAGATGGACAAGGTGCTCTATGCGCACTCCGGTCGTCCTGGCGGCCTTCGCGCCGACAGCTACGCCGATTTGCTCAAGCGCAACCCTGAGCGCATCGTCCGCGAAGCGGTCAAGGGCATGATGCCGAAGAACCGCCTGTCCAAGGTCGAACTCGATCGTCTCCACGTCTTCGCTGGTCCCGATCACCCGCACACCCCGCAGAAGCCCCAGCCGGTTGAGATCGCTGCGGTTTCGCAGCAGGCCAAGTGAACCGAGAGGAGATAACGAATCATGGCTGAAAATACCAATAACTCCGCGGTTCAAGAGACCGAAGAGGAACTTACTTCATTTACTACTGAAACCAACGCCGGTGCTGGCACCGGTGCTTCCACGATTGCCCCGGGCTATGGCACGGGCCGCCGCAAGGAAGCCATCGCCCGCGTGCGCTTGGTTCCCGGTTCCGGCAAGTGGACCATCAACGGCCGCACCCTGGAGGAGTTCTTCCCCTCCCGTCTGCAGCAGCGTGAGGTCAACTCCCCGATCGTTCTGTTGAAGCTTGAGAACAAGTTCGATGTCATCGTCCTCGTCGAGGGCGGCGGCACCACCGGTCAGGCCGGCGCCATCCGCCTCGGCGTGGCCCGCGCACTGAACGCCATCGACCGCGACGCCAACCGCGCCGCGCTGAAGAAGGCCGGCTTCCTCACCCGCGACGCCCGCGTCGTGGAGCGCAAGAAGGCAGGTCTGCACAAGGCACGTCGTGCGCCTCAGTTCTCGAAGCGTTGATTTCGCTTTCAAAGCTGTTTGTAAAATCCCTCCCAGTCAATCGGCTGCGGAGGGATTTTGCATATCGGTTTCCAGCGCTGAAACTTTGGCGACCTCTCGTCAAGGTGACTAATTATATTCGTCATGGAGTACTGAAAAAACTACGAAAACTATCAACAAGGGAGTTCATCATGAAACCGATGTCCGATTTCACCACGGATTTGCAACATTCCGGCATGCCTGCCAAAGATCTGGACGAGACCATCGAGTTCTACACCAAGAAACTTGGTTTCGAGCTCGTGGGTGTCTATCCGAATGGCGAGAACCGTTGTGCGTTCCTGCGTTACGGCCACCTGACCATCGAGACCTGGGAAGGCGACCCCGTGGCGATGAAGGACGGCGCCATCAACCACTGGGCCTTCGATACCCCGGACATCGAGGCTGCGTTCGAAAATGCCAAGGCGATCGGACTTGACTTGAAGGACAAGGAAATCCAGTGCATCCCCACATTCTGGGATAACGGCATTCGTTACTTCAACGTCTACGGCCCGAACCGCGAGACCATCGAGTTCTGCCAGATTCTCTGATATAGCTGGGCGTTTGGCCGGTGAGGCGGGTAGCGAGCGGCATTGTTGCCGTTTGTAATACTTAATTCGCTGAAGCGGCACTACCGATACATTCAAAGGCGTACGTGCTTCGCTAAACGTTGCGGCGGCAATCACGATTGATTCGTTCATCCGTGGTTGCCGCCGTTTTCTCGTATCTGCTCATAGAATAGAGTAAAATTTTTTGGCTGATTTGCAAGCTTGTGAACGTTAACGGAATGCTGCTTTTGAAAAGAGCAAATGTTCTGTTTTGTTCGTTTGAACATGTTTTTGGTAATTGCGAACAGAATATGCGCACGTTTGAAATCGGTATCGCACAAAACCGAACATTATATATGAGGTAAAGCTTCAATCTAAGACAAAACGAAAAACGTAGTGTTTCCCCAATATATTGTGACTTGACTCACATTGCAGAAGCAGTGTGTGACATGAGCATGACTGCGAAAAGAAAGGGGAGTCATGACTGTACAACCTAAAAACGCCGGGACTTCACCCGCTACGAAAACTTCAACGAAAACTGAAACGAAGACTGAAACGAACGAAAAGCCGGACTTCAATCGAGAGGTGGACCAGCTGGTCGCCCGTGGCCTCGAGGCGCTGAACGAATTCGAGGAACTCGACCAGGAGCAGATTGACCGCATCGTTGCCAAAGCGTCGGTCGCCGCGCTCAACAAGCATTTGGTGCTGGCCGACATGGCCGTGCGTGAGACGGGCCGTGGATTGGTGGAAGACAAGGCCACCAAGAACATTTTCGCTTGCGAGCATGTCACCCATTATCTCGCCGGTCAGAAGACAGTCGGCATTATTCGCGAGGATGACGTGATGGGCATTGACGAGGTGGCGGAGCCAGTCGGCGTTGTCGCCGGCGTCACGCCGGTCACCAACCCGACCTCTACCACGATTTTCAAGTCGCTGATCGCGCTCAAAACCCGTTGCCCTATTATCTTCGGCTTCCATCCGTTTGCCCAAAAGTGCTCGGCCGAAGCCGCACGCATCGTGCGTGACGCCGCCGTAGCCGCCGGTGCCCCCAAAGACTGCATCCAGTGGATCGAACACCCCTCTACGCAGGCCACGGGTGCGTTGATGACACACCCTGGTGTCGCCACGATTCTCGCCACGGGCGGCCCCGGCATGGTCAAGGCTGCATATTCCTCCGGCAAGCCCGCGCTTGGCGTGGGTGCCGGCAATGCTCCCGCGTACGTCGATGCCAATGTCGACGTCAAGCGCGTGGCCAACGATCTGGTGCTTTCCAAGCACTTCGATTACGGCATGATCTGTGCCACGGAGCAGGCCATCATCGCCCACACCGACGTCTACGTACCTCTGGCTGACGAATTGAAGCGCCGCAAGGCCTACTTCGTCAACGCCGATGAAAAGGCCAAACTTGAGCAGTACATGTTCGGCTGCACCGCCTATTCCGGCGGCAAGCCGAAGCTCAACTCCGTGGTTCCGGGCAAGTCCCCGCAATATATCGCCCGCGAGGCTGGCTTCACTGTCCCTGACGACACCACTATCATCGTTGCCGAATGCAAGGAAGTGGGGGAGCAGGAGCCGCTGACCCTCGAAAAGCTCTGCCCCGTCCACGCCATGCTGCGTTTCGAAACCGAAGAGCAGGGCTTCACGATGTGCGAAGGCATGCTCAAGTTTGGCGCCGGCCACACTGCCGTCATCCATTCTGATAATGAAGACCTCGTGAAACGCTACGGCTTGCGCATGCACGCCTGCCGTATCATCTGGAACCAGCCTTCCGGGCTTGGCGGCATCGGCGACATATACAACGCCATCGCCCCGTCCTTGACGCTCGGCTGCGGCTCATACGGCGGCAACTCCGTTTCCGGAAACGTCCAGGCCGTCAATCTTTTGAATATCAAGCGCATCGCTCGAAGGAACAACAATATGCAATGGTTCAAAGTTCCGCCAAAGACCTATTTCGAGCCGAACGCCATCCGTTATCTGCGCGACATGTACAATATTCGCCGCGTGGTCATCGTCTGTGACAAGGTCATGGAGCAGCTTGGCATCGTCGACAAGGTCATCGACCAACTGCGCAGCCGCCCCGAGCCCGTCACGTTCCGTACCATCGATTACATCGAGCCGGAACCGTCTGTCGAGACCGTAGAGCGTGGCGCTGCGATGATGCGAGACGAGTTCCGCCCCGATACCATCATCGCGGTGGGTGGTGGCTCGCCGATGGACGCGGCCAAGATTATGTGGCTCCTCTACGAACACCCGGAAATCTCCTTCGACGACGTGCGTGAAAAGTTCTTCGACATTCGCAAGCGCGCTTTCCGCATCCCGCCGCTGGGAAGCAAGGCCAAGCTGGTGTGCATCCCGACGTCTTCCGGCACCGGTTCCGAGGTCACGCCGTTCGCCGTGATCACCGACCACAAGACCGGCTATAAGTACCCGATCACCGATTACGCGCTGACCCCGTCCGTAGCCATCGTCGACCCGGTTCTCGCGCGCACCCAGCCGCCAACGCTGGCCAGCAATACCGGCTTCGACGCGTTGACGCATTGCATGGAGTCATACGTTTCCGTATATTCCAACGATTTCACCGACGGCATGGCCCTGCACGCCGCCAAGCTCATTTGGGACAATCTCGAGACCTCGGTTCGTGCTCAGCCAGGAGAGGCGAAGAAGCTGGCGCAAGAGAAGATGCACAACGCAGCCACCATGGCCGGCATGGCCTTCGGCTCCGCGTTTCTGGGGATGTGCCACGGCATGGCCCACACCATCGGCGCGCTTTGCGACGTGGCTCACGGCCACACCAACGCGATTCTGCTGCCCTACGTCATCCGCTACAACGGCTCTATTCCGCAGGAGCCCACGAGCTGGCCGAAGTACAGCAAGTATGTTGCGCCCGAACGCTATCAGGAATTCGCTCGCGTGCTCGGCGTCGACCCGGGTAAGAGCCCTGAGGAAGGTGTAGAGAACCTTGCGCTCGCGGTTGAGGATTACCGCGACAACAAGCTTCACATGGATTCCAGCTTCCAGCAGTGCGGTGTCGACGAGACCTATTTCTGGAGCATTCTCGACCAGATCGGCATGCGCGCCTACGAGGACCAGTGCACTCCCGCGAACCCGCGTATCCCACAGATTGAGGATATGAAGGATATCGCCATCGGCGCCTACTATGGCGTCTCTCAGGCCGAGGGGCACGCCCGTCGCCTCGAGCGTGAAGCCACGACTTCCGTCACCGAAGTGAAAATAGTCGAGAGCTGACAGCTTAAAATAAAAATTGATGATGCTTGCCGTTTTTATAACGGTAGGCATCATCAATATATATATGTATGGTGCATTCAACGTTTTTTGTATGGTTTATTGTCAAAAAGTGGAAAATATTTTAATGGGTGATTTTAAGGAATCTGGATTGTTTCGATAAAATGGAAATTACACGAAAGTAATATGCAAAGTGCCGCAAATCCAAGTAATGCCAACGACACGCCCGAATTTTCCTAGTAGCCCCCGAATGCTTTAATAGAACAGTTGCCTGTTTTGGGCTCGCAAATTGTAAGAAAAAGAGCGAGTGCAGTCCGGTGCCGTCCTCTCGAAGGCGCTGTAGTGCTGCACACTGATGTGGTTAAGGCCACGGGATTTCCCGGGGGTCGTACGCGCCGGTGTCCTTAAAACGGGTTGGTAATGTCAACAATCGCTAGAAAGGGCGGACGGCAATGGCGGGACAGAAAATCCGCATCAGGCTTAAGTCCTATGACCATGAGGTCATCGACCAATCGGCGAAGAAAATCGTCGAGACGGTCACGAACGCGGGTGCCACTGTGGTGGGCCCGGTTCCTCTGCCTACTGAGAAGAACGTCTTTGTGGTAATTCGTTCTCCTCATAAATACAAGGATTCTCGCGAGCAATTCGAGATGCGCACTCATAAGCGCCTCATCGACATCGTGGACCCGACCCCTAAGGCCGTGGATTCATTGATGCATATCGATTTGCCTGCGGATGTCAATATCGAGATCAAGCTCTAAAGGAGGGGAGAAGCATGTCGTTGCAGAAAGCAAATCGTTCTGCACTGCTGGGCCGCAAGCTTGGTATGTCGCAGGTTTGGGACGAGCAAGGTTTCTTCGTTCCCGTGACGCTCGTAGATGTGTCCACCAACGTGGTCACCTGCGTCAAGACCGAAGAGAGCGACGGCTACAAGGCCGTTCAGCTCGGCTACGGCCAGATTGATCCCACTAAGGTGACCAAGCCCATGGCTGGTCATTTCGCGAAGGCGGGCGTTACCCCGCGTCGTCATCTGGTCGAGGTCCGCACGGACAACGTCGACGAGTTCAAGCCCGGTCAGGAACTGACCGCCGACTTGTTCGCTGACGGCTCCGAAGTGGACGTCACCGGTACGACCAAGGGCAAGGGCTTCGCCGGAACCATCAAGCGTTGGGGCTTCAAGTCCTATCGTCGTACTCACGGCTCTCACAAGAACGAGCGTCGCCCCGGCTCTGTCGGTGCATGCGCTACGCCGAGCCGTATTTTGAAGGGCAAGCGTATGGCCGGTCGTATGGGCCATGTCACTTCCACCGTGCAGAACCTTGAGGTCGTCTCCTCCGATAAGGAGAACGGCGTCATCGCCATCAAGGGCGCTCTTCCAGGGCCCAAGGGTGGCATCGTCCTGCTTCGTTCGGCTGTGAAGGGAGCCTGATAAATCATGGCAAAAGTAACACTCAATGTCACCGACGCCAAGGGCAAGTCTGCTGGCACCGTTGAGGCGCCGGTCGAGATTTTCGGCATCTCCAATGAAGAGGTCGAGGCTCACGTTCCGCTGATTCATCAGGTTGTCATCGCTCAGCTCGCTGCTGCTCGTCAGGGCACGCACGCGGTCAAGAGCCGTGGCGACGTTTCCGGCGGTGGTAAGAAGCCGTGGAAGCAGAAGGGCACCGGTCGCGCTCGTCAGGGCTCGATTCGCGCTCCTCAGTGGGTTCACGGTGGTATCGCTCACGGCCCAATGCCGCGCGATTATTCCCAGCGCACTCCCAAGAAGATGAAGGCCGGCGCACTGCGCTATGTGCTTTCTAACCGTGCGAACGCCGGACGCGTCGCCGTCGTCGACTTTGGCATCAAGGACACTCCGTCCACCAAGGCCGCCATCGCCGCGCTCACTCCGGTAAGCCAGAACGAGTTCACCACTGTCGTGCTTTCACGCGACAACGTCAACGAGTGGCTTTCCGTTCGCAACATCCCGACGGTGCATGTGCTCTTCGCAGATCAGCTCAACACCTACGATGTGGTTACCGCTCAGTATGTTGTCTTCAGTCGTGATGGCTTCGATGCCTTCGTCGCCGCCAAGACTGAGCCCAAGGAGGCCTGAACGATATGGTAGCTATTCACAATCCCGCCCATGATGTCATCATCAAGCCGGTAGTCTCCGAAAAGAGCTATGCCGCCGGTGACCGTGGTCAGTACACTTTCGTGGTCGCTCCTGATGCCAACAAGGTTCAGATCAAGCAGGCCATCGAAGAAATCTTCAATGTCAAGGTGACGAACGTCAACACCCTCAATCGCGCCGGCAAACGCCAGCGTACCCGCACCGGTTTCGGTCAGCGTGCCAATCAAAAGCGCGCGATCGTCACGGTCGCCGAGGGCCAGTCGATCGACATCTTCGGTAACTGAAGCAATAGCCGAAAAAGTCAAAGGAAGAACTAATTATGGCTATCCGCGTTTATAAGCCGACGACTCCGGGCCGTCGTGGCGCATCTGTGTCGGATTTCTCCGACCTCACGCGCTCCACGCCTGAGAAGTCGTTGGTACGCAAACTCAACAGCACTGGCGGTCGTAACTCATACGGCCGTGTGACTTCACGCCATCGCGGCGGCGGCCACAAGCGTCAGTATCGTCTCATCGATTTCAAGCGTTGGGACAAGGACGGCGTTCCCGCTAAGGTTGCTGAGATCGAATATGATCCGAACCGCTCCGCCCGTATCGCCCTCCTGCATTATGCAGATGGCGAGAAGCGCTACATCGTAGCTCCGAAGGGCATCAAGCAAGGTGACGTCATCGAGACCGGCGAACACGCCGATATCAAGCCCGGCAACAATCTGCCGTTGCGCAATATCCCCACCGGTACGATTGTCCACGCCATTGAGCTCCGTCCTTTGGGCGGCGCCAAGATCGCGCGCTCCGCTGGTGCAGGCGTTCAGCTTGTCGCCAAGGACGGTGCTTACGCCCAGCTGCGTATGCCGTCCGGAGAAATCCGCAACGTCGACGCACGCTGCCGCGCAACCGTCGGTGAGGTCGGCAACTCCGATCACGCCAACATACAGCTCGGCAAGGCCGGTCGCGCCCGCTGGATGGGCAAGCGCCCGATTACCCGTGGTGAGTCCATGAACCCGGTCGACCACCCGCATGGTGGTACCACTCGCGGTGGTAAGCCGCCAGTGTCGCCGTGGGGCAAGGGCGAAGTTCGTACTCGCCGTCCGAAGAAGGCTTCGAACAAGATGATTGTTCGTCGTCGTCCCAATGGCAAGAACCGTAAGTAAGGAGCGTCGAATAGATGTCACGTAGCATCAAGAAGGGCCCCTTCGTCGACGCCCATTTACAGAAGAAAGTCGACGAACAGAACGAGAAGGGCACGAAGAACGTCATCAAGACATGGTCGCGCCGTTCGATGATCACTCCAGATTTCATCGGTCACACTTTCGCTGTGCATGATGGTCGCAAGCATGTCCCGGTCTTCGTGACCGAGTCCATGGTTGGCCACAAGCTGGGTGAATTCGCACCGACGAAGACTTTCCGTGGTCACGTTCATGACGACAAAAAAGCTCGCCGCTAAAGGAAGAGAAAGATTATGGAAGCTAAAGCAATCGCACGTCACGTCCGTGTGACGCCGCGCAAGGCTCGCCGCATGGTCGACCTCATCCGAGGCAAAAAAGTGAGCGAAGCCGTCACCATCCTGAAATTCGCCCCGCAGGACGCCTCTGAGCCAGTGCTCAAGGTACTGCAGAGCGCCACCGCGAACGCACGCGTCAAGGCCGACAAGGCCGGCGAGGCGTTCCGTGAGAACGACATGTATGTGAAAGAGACTTATGTGGACGAAGGCGTGACGCTCAAGCGTTTCCGTGCTCGTGCACAGGGCCGCGCCGGACGCATCAACAAGCGCACCAGCCACATCACCGTCGTTGTCGCCAGCAAGGAAGGAGCCCGCTAAAGATGGGTCAGAAGATCAATCCGTTAGGCTACCGCCTGGGTATCACTGAAGACCACCGTTCAAAGTGGTTCTCCGATTCCAACAAGCCTGGTGAGCGTTACAGCGACTTCGTCCTCGAGGACGACAAGATTCGCAAGGCCATGAACAAGGACCTCGAGCGTGCAGGCGTGTCCCGCATCATCATCGAGCGTACCCGTGACCGCGTGCGTGTGGATATACACACCGCTCGCCCGGGCATTGTCATCGGCCGTCGTGGAGCAGAGGCCGAACGTGTTCGCGCCAAGCTCGAGAAGATTACGGGCAAGCAGGTTCAGCTCAACATCTTCGAAGTCAAGAACGCCGCTCTGGACGCCCAGCTTGTCGCTCAGTCCATCGCCGAGCAGCTGACCAACCGTGTCACGTTCCGTCGTGCCATGCGCAAGGCTCAGCAAGACGCGATGCGCGCAGGCGCCAAGGGTATCCGAATCAAGCTCTCCGGCCGCCTTGGAGGCGCCGAGATGAGCCGTTCCGAGTTCTATCGTGAGGGTCGCGTTCCGCTGCAGACCCTTCGCGCTCTCATTGATTACGGTTTCTTCGAAGCCCGTACGACCTATGGCCGTATCGGCGTGAAGGTCTGGATCTACAAGGGCGACATGACCGAACGTCAGTTCGATGAGCAGCAGGCCCAGCAGGACAACAACCGTGGACGCCGTGGCGGCGATCGTCGCCCACGTCGTGGTGGACGTCCTTCCGGTGCTCGTGGTTCCAAGCCAGAAGCCAAGGCCCCACAGGCCGCGGCAGCTCCGGCAGCAGAACCCGCAGCAGCCGCAGCACCTGCCGCCTCGGAAGCAAAGGAGTGAGCAGATATGCTTATCCCAAAGAGGACTAAGTACCGTAAACAGCAGCGTCCGAAGCGTCGCGGCATGTCCAAGGGCGGCAATGAGATCGCGTTCGGTGATTATGGCATTCAGGCTTTGGCCCCTGCCTATATCTCCAACCGTCAGATCGAGGCTGCTCGTATCGCCATGACCCGCTACATCAAGCGTGGCGGTCGTGTGTGGATCACGATCTTCCCTGATCGTCCTTTGACCAAGCACGCGCTCGGAAGCCGAATGGGTTCCGGCAAGGGCACCCCGGAGTCCTGGATCGCCAATGTGCATCCCGGACGCGTGATGTTCGAAATCGGCGGTGTCGATGAGGCAACCGCGAAGGAAGCCCTTCGCCGAGCCATCGACAAGCTGCCGATGAAGTGCCGCATTATCGCACGTGAAGGCGGTGACATCTGATGTCAGTCGGAACTGAAGACTACACCATCAAGAATCTCAACGAGAAGACCAATGGCGAGATCGAGGGCTTCCTCAAGAAGTCCAAGGAAGAGCTCTTCAACCTGCGCTTCCAGAACGCCACCGGCCAGCTTGACAACTCCGCTAGGCTCAAGGCCGTCAAGCACGACATCGCCAGGATGTACACCGTCCTGCGTGAACGTGAACTCGGCATCAGCCAGGAGCCTGAGTCGGGCGACACGAAGACTGAGGAGAAGTAAGCATGGCTGAAAAGCAAGAGCGCAACTTCCGCAAGACTCGTAGCGGTTACGTCGTGTCCGACGCAATGGACAAGACCATCACCGTCGAGCTCGAGCAGCGTTCGACCCACCCCCTGTACGGCAAGGTCGTTCGTTCTACTCGTAAGGTCAAGGTTCATGACGAGCACAATGACGCCCACAACGGCGACTTCGTGCGTATCATGGAAACCCGGCCTTTGAGCAAGACCAAGCGTTGGCGTCTCGACTCCATCGTCGAGCGCGCCAAGTAATAAGTTCGGCAAGGCTCCGCTGCTCACCTTCACGGGTGGCAGGGGAGAACCAGCGCGGCTAAGGAGAATCAATGATTCAGCAGGAAACGCGGCTTCATGTCGCCGACAACACGGGTGCCAAGGAGATCTTGGCCATCCGAGTGCTCGGCGGATCGAAGCGACGCTATGCCGGCATCGGCGACGTGATCGTCGCCTCCGTCAAGGACGCGATCCCTGGCGGGTCGGTCAAGAAGGGCGATGTGGTCAAGGCCGTCGTCGTCCGTACGGTAAAAGAGCATCGTCGCAAAGACGGCTCATACATCAAGTTCGACGAGAACGCTGCGGTTATTCTTGGCTCCGGCCATGAACCCAAGGGCACTCGTATCTTCGGACCGGTCGGACGTGAACTGCGCGACAAGCGCTTCATGAAGATCGTGTCCCTCGCCCCGGAGGTGATCTGAGATGGTAGCCAAGATCAAGACCGGCGACCAGGTCAAGGTCATTCGCGGCAAGGATCGCGGCAAGGAAGGCAAAGTCACCAAGGTGCTCGCCAACGACCGTCTGATCGTCGAGGGTGTGCAGATCGTCAAGAAGCACGTGCGCGCAACCCAGCAGGGCCAGCAGTCCGGCATCGTCTCCGTCGAGGCGCCGATTCATCGCTCCAATGTGATGGTCATCGACCCGGAGACCAAGGAGCCGACCCGCGTTGGTGTCAAGGTCACGACCAAGGCCCAAGACGGCAAGGTCAAGACCGTGCGTACCCGCATCGCCAAGAAATCAGGAAAGGAGCTGGCATGAGCGATACAACAGTCGAAGCGCCGGCAACACCGCGCCTGAAGCAGCAGTACATCGACAAGATCGTGCCTGAGCTCGAGAAGGAATTCAAGTATTCCAACCCGATGCAGGTCGCCAAGGTCCAGAAAGTCGTCGTCTCCATGGGCGTCGGCGCTGCGGCCCGCGACTCCAAGCTCATCGAGGGCGCTGTCAGCGACCTCACCGCGATTACCGGTCAGAAGCCGAAGATCACCAAGGCCAAGAAGTCCGTCGCGCAGTTCCATCTGCGTGAAGGTCAGGCTATTGGTGCATACGTGACGCTTCGCGGCGACCGCATGTGGGAGTTCCTCGACAGGCTGCTCGTTCTGGCTCTGCCGCGTATCCGCGATTTCCGCGGCATCAGCGACAAGCAATTCGATGGCCAAGGCAACTACAACTTCGGTCTCACTGAGCAATCCATGTTCCACGAAATCGATCCGGATGCGATCGATTATCAGCGTGGTATGGACATCACCGTGGTGACCAGCACCAAGGACGACAAGGAAGCTCGGGTATTGCTCAAGCACCTTGGCTTCCCCTTCAAGGAGAACTGAAATGGCAAAAACCGCTCTTAGAAACAAGGCTGCTGCCAAACCAAAGTTCAAGGTGCGCGGCTATACGCGCTGCCAGGTTTGCGGCCGTCCCCACTCCGTATATCGCAAGTTCGGCCTGTGCCGCATCTGCCTTCGTGAGAAGGCTCATCGTGGCGAGCTGCCCGGAGTTACGAAGTCCAGTTGGTAAACATCGACGCTGAAGGTCCTCGGCCGGGACAGGTTATCAATACCTGTTCCGGCGGAGGAAACCACGGCGAGAAAGGGCGTTAGCCCACATGACAATGACAGATCCAATCGCAGATATGCTCACGCGTCTGCGTAATGCGAGTGCGGCGAAACATGAGACCGTTTCGATGCCGTATTCGAAATTCAAGGCGGCGATCGCCGAGATTCTTAAGCGCGAAGGCTATATCAAGGACTTCACCGCTACGGATGCTCGCGTCGGCCAGAACCTTGAGATCACGCTGAAGTATGGTCCCAATGGCGAGCGTGCCATTCAGGGCATCAAGCGCATCTCGAAGCCCGGCCTGCGTCGCTATGCAAAGTCAGACGCACTGCCGATGCCACTCGGTGGCATGGGTGTCGCGATCATTTCGACCAGTGCAGGATTGTTGACCCAGAAAGATTGCCTCGACCGGGGCATCGGCGGCGAAATCGTCGCCTTCGTATGGTGAGGAAGGAGAGCTAAACATGGCATCACATATTGGTAAGCTCCCCGTCACCATTCCGGCAGGCGTGGAAGTAAAGATCGACGGACAGAACTTCAGCGTCAAAGGCGCCAAGGGTTCTGATTCCTACACTATTCCCGACGGCATCACCGCTCGCGTCGAAGACAACACCATTTACTTCGACCCGGTCGATGACCAGCTGCAGACTCGTGCAGATCACGGTCTGGCCCGTTCCATCGTCGCTTCGATGGTTGAGGGCGTGCACAACGGGTTCAGCAAGACGCTGGACATCGTTGGTACCGGTTACCGTGCGCAGATGAAGGGCAAGGGCATTGAGTTCTCGCTCGGCTATTCGCACACCATCACCGTCAACCCTCCCGAAGGCATCACCTTCGAGCTGCCGAACGCCAACCAGGTGGTCGTCAAGGGTATTGACAAGCAGGCGGTCGGTCAGGCCGCGGCCAATATCCGTGCGCTTCGCAAGCCGGAACCCTATAAGGGCAAGGGCATCAAGTACTCTGACGAACACATCCTGCGCAAGGCTGGAAAGGCTGGTAAGTGATATGACAGTCAAGATTTTCGGTAAAGGCAAGAAAGTCGCAAGGCTTCGTCGTCACGCACGTCTGCGCAAGCATCTGCGCGGCACCGCTGAGCGTCCTCGTCTGGTCGTCACTCGTTCGAACCGTCACATGGTTGCTCAGATTGTCGACGACACCAAGGGCATCACTTTGGTCAGCGAGTCCACCATCACCCACGATTTCGATGGGTTCAAGGGCACCAAGACCGAAGCCGCACAGAAGGTCGGCGAGCTGATTGCCAAGAAGGCCAAGGACGCGGGTATCGATTCCGTCGTCTTCGACCGTGGCGGCAATAAGTATCATGGTCGCGTCGCAGCCGTAGCTGAAGGCGCCCGTCAGGGAGGTCTTGCACTGTGAGCGACAACGAAAAGGAAACCCAAGTGACTGAAGAAAATCAGAACACGCAGGCGTCCAACGACAACAAGCAGGGTCAGCGCAACGATGACCGTCGCGGTTCACGCCGTGGCGGACGTGGCGAAGGCCGTCGAGGAGAGCGCCGCGGTGAACGCCGTGGCCGTCGCGAGGAAAATCGTGGCGACGAGCTGCTCGATCGCGTCGTGACCATCAACCGTGTTTCCAAGACCCGTAAGGGTGGCCGTAGCATGAGCTTCGCCGCTCTCGTCGTGGTCGGAGACGGCAACGGCACCGTTGGTGTTGGCTATGGCAAGTCCCGTGAGGTTCCTGCCGCCATCGCCAAAGGTCAGCTTGACGCCAAGAAGCACATGTTCACTGTTCCGCGAGTTCGCGGCACTGTGACCCACCCGGTCGTCGGCCATGACGCCGCAGGTACCGTCCTGCTTCGTCCTGCCGCTCCCGGTACCGGTGTAATCGCCGGCGGTGCTGTCCGCGCCGTTATGGAGTGCGCTGGCATCTCCGATATTCTCACCAAATCCATGGGCAGCGCCACCGCGGTCAACGTGGTTCGCGCCACTGTGGATGCCCTGAAGCAGCTCGAGGAGCCGGAAGAGATCGCGGCACGCCGTGGCTTGACCGTTGAGGAAGTCGCTCCTGACACCCTGCTTCGCGCTCGTGCCGAAGGCATCGCTGAGGCCCGCAAGGCCCGTGAGGACGCCAAGGCCGAAGCCGAACAAGCCAAGGATGGTGAAGAGTAATGGCAGATCTGAAGATCACACTTACTAAAGGTCTGGTCAACCGCAAGCCTGCCCAGCGCGACACTGTTCGCACGCTCGGTCTGCACAAGATCGGTCAGACGGTTGTCCGTGAGGACACTCCTGCAACCCGCGGTCTGATCAATGCGGTTCGCCACTTGGTCACGGTTGAGGAGGCCTGATATGGCAGAACAAGAAGAAAACACGATTTTGCAGATGCATGATCTGCGTCCTGCGCCGGGTTCCAAAAAGAACCGTATCCGCGTAGGCCGCGGTGAAGGTTCCAAGGGTAAGACCTCGGGACGTGGTGCCAAGGGCACATTGAAGCGTTATCAGGTTCGTCCTGGCTTCGAAGGTGGCCAGCTGCCTCTGTACATGCGCCTGCCGAAGCTTCGCGGCTTCAAGAGCCCCTTCAAGAAGGAGTTCCAGGTCGTCAACGTCTCCGCACTCTCCGAGCTGTTCCCGAAGGGCGGAGAGGTCACGGTCGAGGACTTGGTCAAGGCCGGTGCGGTTCGCGCTGGATACCCTGTCAAGGTCCTGGGCGACGGTGAGACCAAGGTCGCGTTCACGCTCAAAGGCGTGAAGGCTTCTAAGTCCGCTAAGGCCAAGATCGAGGCTGCAGGCGGCTCCATTTCCGAAGAGTAGTTCGGAAAGTCTCTGTGCTTCAGGGCTAAGCCTTGAAATACACGTTATTTGGTCCTCCTTGCAATAGCGGGGAGGACCATTTTATTGGCTGTGTCATCGCGGCAAAATCATATAACAAGCAATAATCGATGAATTTTGCCACGTTATAGTTGTTGTTTGGTAGACGCTTGACGCTAAGATTATCGTTTAGTGTGTTTGCATCGGTACATCAGGTGTGCCGAATAGGGAAGGAAATCCAGGTGAGGACGTTAATCCAGGCCCTGAAGACGAAGGAACTTCGCCATAAGATCCTCTTCGTGCTCGGCATCATTGTCATCTACCGCATCGGTTCGTTCATACCGACCCCGGGAGTGGACTACAAGGTGGTCCAGCAGTGTGTCGGCACCATGAAGACGGCCCAAGAGAACTTCGTGGGGTTGGTCAACCTCTTCTCCGGCGGCGCTATGCTGCAGCTTTCCATCTTTGCGTTGGGCGTGATGCCGTACATCACGGCGTCCATCGTCATCCAGCTGCTGCGCGTGGTCATTCCTCGTTTCGAGGCGCTGCATAAGGAAGGCCAGTCCGGCGAGACCAAGCTGACGCAGTACACGCGTTATCTCACCATCGGCCTGGCGATTCTGCAGTCCACCACTATTCTGGTCACTGCCCGTTCCGGTGCGCTGTTCAATTACCAGTGTGGACAGGTCGTTCCTGACGGTTCCGTATGGAATCTTGCAGTGATGGTCATGATCATGACCGGCGGTACCGGCCTCATCATGTGGATGGCCGAATTGATTACCGACAAGGGCATCGGCCAAGGTATGTCCGTCTTAATCTTCATGTCCATCTGCTCTGGCTTCCTTCCCCAGCTCTGGCAGATCGGTTGGGGCAGCAACGGCAAGGATGGCAACTGGGAGTACTTTGGCATCGTTGTCGCGGTCCTCATCGTCATTCTCATCTTCGTCGATTTCGTCGAGCTTGCGCAGCGCCGTATCCCGGTGCAGTACACGCGTCGTATGATCGGCCGCAAGATGTACGGCGGCTCTTCCACCTACCTTCCGTTGAAGATTAATATGTCCGGCGTTATCCCGCCGATCTTTGCGTCTTCGATTCTCGCGATCCCGACTTTGATTGCACAGTTCGGCAAGTCCGACCAGAAGTGGGTCAAGTGGATTAACACCAACCTGGCCAACACGACTTCCATCTGGTACATCGCGCTTTACGCCGTGATGATCGTGTTCTTCTGCTTCTTCTACACGTCGATTACCTTCGACCCAGACGAGACGGCAGACAACATGAAGCAGTATGGCGGCTTCATCCCTGGTATCCGTGCCGGCAGCGCCACTAGCCGTTACCTGAGCTATGTGATGAACAGGCTCAACACGGTCGGTGCCATCTACCTGCTTTTCGTCGCGTTGATTCCGACCATGCTTATCATGATGCTGAAACTCAACAACAAGCTTCCGTTCGGCGGCACGACCATCCTGATTATCGCGGGCGTCGGCCTCGACACCTTGCGTCAGGCGAAGGCCCAGACCGAGCAGTTCCAATATACCGGCTTCCTGCTTGAAGACACCGATCACATCGAGGGCGAGGACGTCAAGACGTCCAAGAAGACCTCTACGAAGGTCGTCGAAAGCACTGAAACAGTCAGTAATGACAACGAAACCGAAGTCAGTGAGAAAGAGTCCGAAAAGACCGAGAAGGCCACGGATACTTCAGCCGCTGATAATACTGAGGTCAAGGAAGTCGAGAATACCGATTCCGCTGATTCGTCGGACGACGAGAAAACCTCCAAGGACGACACCGATACGGACGACAAGTCCGAGTGAGATATTCGGTTAAGTCGTTGACAACAAGTTTAGAAAAATAATGAATGATGCTCATCTGTTTTTAAAGAAGCGGATGGGCATCATTTGCTAACTACACAATCAAGAAAGTGGATGTGATATGCGTCTTTTGATTATGGGCCCGCAAGGAGTGGGCAAGGGAACTCAGGCCAAGCTGATCGCCGAGCACTACGGCATCCCGCACATCTCCACCGGTGACATCTTCCGTTACAACATGAAGAACAATACCCCGTTGGGCCAGGAAGCCAAGAGCTACACCGACAAGGGCCAGCTAGTTCCCGACGAACTGACCAACAAGATTGTCAAGGATCGCCTTGCCATGGATGACGCCAAAAACGGCTGGATCCTTGACGGCTATCCGCGTAACGCGGCCCAGGTCGAAGCACTAGACAAGATGCTCGAAGAGCTCGGCACCCCGCTCGATAAGGTGGTGGCACTCGATGCCGACCGCGACATTCTGATGAAGCGCATCGCCAAGCGCGCCGCCGAAGAAGGCCGTGCGGACGACAATGCCGAAGCCATCGCCCAGCGTCTCAAGACCTATGACGAAGAGACCGCTCCGTTGCTCGACACATACAAGTCCCGTGGCTGCCTCGTCCCGATCGACGGCGAAGGCGATATCGAAGACATCTCCAAGACTATTTTCGATGCCTTGGACTGATGTTGTAATCGCTTAGATCGCTTCTCGTCGTATGTAAGTGACGAGAGACGAAAAGAGCGATGGCTTGATTTTAAAACGGTAGGCGAACGAAGTACTGGTTAACAGATGCAGAAGTGTCGCTTTACCACAAGAAGGGATTGAATGCAACACGCCGTGTCGCATTTGGTCCCTCCTTTTGTTATAGTAAGAAGTTGGTGTGTTTTCGGATGCGCCATTAATGTAATATCAGCCAAAGAACGGAATGAGGCTCATGGCTAAAGACGGTGTGATTGAAGTTGAAGGTCAGGTAGTGGAAGCACTGCCGAACGCGATGTTTCGCGTCGAACTTGAAAACAAGCACATCGTGCTGGCCACCATTTCGGGCAAGATGCGCAAGAATTATATCCGCATTCTCCCGCAGGATCGTGTGGTCTTGGAAATGAGCCCTTACGACCTGAACCGCGGCCGTATTACGTACCGTTATAAGTAAAGGTACAGAAAAGGAAAACCATGAAGGTCAGCCCTAGTGTGAAGAGGATCTGCGAGAATTGCCGCGTGATCCGTCGTCACGGTCGCGTCATGGTGATCTGCTCCAACCCGCGCCACAAGCAGCGTCAAGGCTGAGCGGAAAACCTCCGACCAGATAAAAGGTATTGAGTCGCAGCGCAAATCGCTGAACCCCGGGTACGTAGGCCCGAGCCGGGAGACCGGATGACTTGGTACAAACCTACGGAACATAGAAGGAATCGCAATGGCACGTCTTGCCGGAGTCGACATCCCCAATGAGAAGCGCATCGAGATCGCCCTCACCTATATCTTTGGTGTCGGTCGTACTCGCGCGAAGGAAACGCTTGCCGCAACCGGAGTCAATCCGGATACCCGCGTCAAGGATCTGAGCGACGAGCAGCTTATTACGCTGCGTGACTATCTTGAGGCCAACTACAAGATTGAAGGCGATCTGCGTCGTGAAGTCGATGCGGATATTCGTCGCAAGATTCAGATCAACTGCTATCAGGGCCAGCGCCATCGTCATGGTCTGCCCGTGCGTGGTCAGCGCACCAAGACCAACGCCCGTACCCGCAAGGGCCCGAAGCGTACCGTCGCTGGAAAGAAGAAGGCCGTTAAGTAAGGCCTCGAGCAGTTATGAAGAGGGACGGGGCGTCGCAAGTTTGTTGCGTACGTTCCAGGCTCTTCGTGACGTAGGAATCATTCGTAATTAGGAAACGAGGATCAATGGCAGCTGCAAAGCAAGCCGCGCGCAAGCCCCGTCGCCGTGACCGCAAGTCGGTACCGGTCGGCCAAGCGCACATCAAGTCCACTTTCAATAACACCATCATCTCCATCACGGATCCCTCGGGCGCAGTCGTGGCCTGGGCTTCCGGTGGCGATGTCGGTTTCAAGGGCTCACGTAAGTCCACTCCTTACGCCGCAGGCATGGCCGCTGAGTCGGCCGCCCGCAAGGCGCAGGAGCACGGCGTCAAGAAGGTTGACGTCTACGTCAAGGGCCCGGGCAGCGGTCGTGAAACCGCAATCCGCTCCCTGCAGTCCGCAGGCCTTGAGGTCGGTTCCATCACCGATGTCACCCCGCAGGCCCATAACGGTGTGCGCCCTCCGAAGCGCCGCCGCGTCTGAAGCACTTCATTTAACCATCCGTCCAACCCGCTTATGACCAGTGAGTGCACCACCGATCAGAAGCTGAAAGGATAACACAGTGCTTATTGCACAGCGTCCGCAACTTACTGAGGAATCACTGAATCCGCAGCGTTCTCGTTTCGTTATCGAGCCGCTCGAGCCGGGATTCGGCTATACGCTCGGTAATTCGTTGCGTCGTACTCTGTTGAGCTCCATTCCCGGAGCCGCAGTCACTTCGGTGCGTATTTCCGGTGCCCTGCACGAGTTCACCACTCTGCCCGGCGTCGAGGAAGATGTCACTGAAATCCTGCTCAACATCAAGGGAATCGTACTCACCAGCGAATATGACGAACCGGTTGTCATGTATCTGCGTAAAAGCGGCAAGGGCGAGGCCACCGCGGGGGACATCACCCCTCCGGCCGGCGTCACCATCGCCAACCCGGACATGCATATCGCCACTCTCGCCGAAGACGGCGAACTCGAGATTGAGTTCACTGTCGAACGTGGCCGTGGCTATGTCCCCGCGCAGATGAACAAGCAGGACAACGATGAGATTGGCCGCATCCCGGTCGATTCCATATACTCCCCGGTGCTCAAGGTGAGCTACAAGGTCGAGGCCACCCGTGTCGAACAGCGCACGGACTTCGATAAGCTAATCCTCGATGTGGAGACCAAGCCGGCGATTTCGCCGCGCGATGCCGTCGCATCCGCCGGTTCCACTTTGGTTGAGCTCTTTGGCCTGTGCCGCGAACTCAACACGCAAGCGGAAGGCGTCGAGGTCGGCCCGGCTCCGGTTGAAGAAGAAGTCAACCCGGAGATGTCGATTCCGATCGAGGAACTCAATCTCACCCAGCGCAGCTACAACTGCCTGAAGCGCGAAGGTATTCACACCGTCGGTGAATTGGTGTCCCACACCGAGCAGGATCTGCTCGACATCCGTAATTTCGGTATGAAGTCGATCGATGAGGTCAAGGAGAAGCTCGAAAGCATGGGTCTCTCGTTGAAGGCCTCCCCGCTGGGCTTCGATACCAACAACCTTGAAGGTGGCACCTTCTTCTCGCCCGAAGACGAGTAAGAGTACATAGCGCCAACTTCATTTTAAGCTTCGGTGCCGTTCGGATGTTCGGGCGTATGCCCACCTGAACGGCGTAAAACCGGAGCGTTAAGGAGTAATAATGCCTACACCTAGAAAAGGGCCGCACCTGGCTTCAAGCCCGGCTCATGAGCGTCTGATGCTTGCGAACATGGCGACCAGCCTGTTCGAGCACGGCCGCATCGTCACCACGTTGCCGAAGGCCAAGCGCCTTCGCCCGGTGGCCGAGCGCCTGATTACCTTCGCCAAGCGCGGGGATCTGGCCAGCCGTCGTCGCGTGATGCGCGTCATCCGCAACAAGTCCATCGTGCACAAGCTCTTTACCGAGATCGCCGAGCAGATGCAGCAGCGTGAGGGTGGCTACACCCGCATCGTCAAGATTGCCCCGTCCAAGGGCAACAACGCGCCGCGAGCCATTATCGAGCTCATCACCGAACCGGTAAGCGCCAAGGAATCCGTCGTGAAGGAAGCCGAAGCTTCAGCCGCGGTTGCCGAGGACAAGGCTCAGGTCGAAGAGGCCGAAGCCAAGGTCCAGAAGGATACCGCCGAGACCGCCAAGACTAAGACCGACAAGGCTATTGACGAAGCCGAAGCCAAGGAGACTGAGGTCAACGCCGATGTCGCCGCCGACAAGGCCGAGGTCAAGAAGACGGAAGCCAAGGACGTTGACGAGGAAGCCAAGAAGGCTGCGAAGGCCAAGAAGCCTGCGGCCAAGAAGGCTGACAAGGAAGAGAAGTGAGTCGTTAGGATTCGCTGAGTTCTTTTACGAGAAGGTCGGAGATGCAAGTCTCCGGCCTTCTTGCGTATTTGTGCGCTATTCATTGTGGTTGCTCGTCTCGGACTTGCGAGGAAAATCAAGGTTTTGGACAGTTTCCCTTGATTATCATCGCATGTTCAATCGAACATGCGAGCAAACTCACGATTCCCCCTCCGTTTTCTTGATTTTCCTCGCATCTTCGATTCCGCAAGTTACGCCGGTATGGCACGTATACTGGCAACGATGAGATTACGAATTGACTTGGCATATGACGGCGGCGGTTTCCATGGCTGGGCGAAGCAGCCCGGCCTTCGTACCGTGCAGGGGGTCGTGGAAGACGCGCTGCACACGGTTTTGCGCGTGCCGGCTGAAGATGCTGACGAACCGTTGCGGCTGGTCGTCGCTGGGCGTACCGATACCGGCGTGCATGCCGCTCATCAGGTCTGCCATTTGGACGTGGGGGAGCAGGCGCTTGAGCGTTGCGTCGGGCACATGGAAGTGTCGCCTGTCGAAGCGCTGCGTCGTCGTCTGGTTCATGATTTACCGGATGATATTTCTTTGCATAATGTCGGTGTCGCCCCCGCTGGTTTCGACGCGCGCTTCTCGGCATCGGAACGTACGTACGTCTACCGGATTGCCGACGGAGCAAGACCTGCCGATCCGAGATTGCGCGGCTTCGTCTGGAATCTTGAGGATACGCTTGACATTCCAGCAATGAACGAGGCTGCGGCCATGACCATCGGCTTGCACGATTTTGGTTCCTTCGCCACCCCGAATCCAGGTGGTACTACGATCCGCGAGGTCAAGCAAGCTCTATGGCGACGTATACCCGTGATGGGAATATACGGCAATGCTATCGGTTCTTATCGAGACGAATCTGAACATGCTACCAAGGCAAACGAGAAAACGTACGATAAGTGCAAAGGTACGGATTCCAGTGTCGATAACAATACTGACAGCAATGAAAATCTAAACAGTGCCCAAAGTGACAACGCCGCAGTGTCGATGGGTGATAAGCAGTGTGTGATCTTCCCGCGTGGCGATGCTTCCGAGCACAAGTCTGAAGAAGCCCAAACCTACACCGTTCCGTCGCTCGAATCAGGTTTGGTTTGTTTCACCATCGTGGCCGATGCTTTCGCGCACAACATGGTGCGTTCGCTGGTCAACGCGTGCGTGCAGGTCGGTCGGCATCGCAAGTCGCTGGATTGGTTCGCGCAGAAGATGGCCAATCCAGTGCGTGAGGGATCGACCGGCCCGATAGCCGCCTGCGGTCTCACGCTGGAACACGTCGCCTATCCGCCGGATGACGAACTGGCAGAACGGGCTCAAGCTATCCGTGCCCGCCGCACGCTTGATTAATTGCGCCACGCCCGGTTGCAGTGGTTGGTGGGTTGTCTTATACTAGAAAAGTTGCGTTTTGCGCAGCGATGGATAAGTGTCCGAGCGGTCTAAGGAGCACGCCTCGAAAGCGTGTGAGGAGAAATCCTCCGCGAGTTCGAATCTCGCCTTATCCGCGTTAAGCCTCTGAAACTTCGGTTTTGGAGGCATTTTTATATCTACGTCCGGCTTCGAGCAAGATGCTTACTCGTACAGAGCAGTGTCGAAAGCTGGATAGCCCAGCGATAGTGCCAAATAGATGCGCGAAGAAACCAGGTCGGTAAGTACGGCCAGCGTTTTGCTGCTGCTTTCGTTTCTTGAGCTTTTCGAAGTGCTGCCAGTGCCGCCAGAAGAATCATCGGTTTTCGATACTGGCAACGTTTGCGAAAGTGCGGTCAACGATTCGCGAGCGCAATCCATTTCCGTGACAGCAACGGTGGAAGCCTGCAAACCGGTGCTTGGGTCGGTAATGACGTCGGGATGAGCGAGAAGATTGGCCACGTCGTAGACCTTCTCACGCGGGTCGTTGGGGGTGTCGGTCGCGCCAGCATCCCGTGTTTCCAACGAGATAAGGCGTGAGGCGACGGCTTTGTGATTGTCGCTCAATTGCAAAGTGGCATTGTCGATGTCATTCGCCGCAAGAAATTCGATGGCAAAACCCGCCCGGTCTTCCGCCAAAGCCAGCGAGCCGAGGGTGTCGTTGCTTACGTTCAAAGCGACGATATCGTCGAGATTGGCCAGCGCCGCGTCGGCATGGGTTGGATTCGCACCCACAATTGAAGAGAGACTTTCCTGCAGCCATTCCATTTGCGCGCTTTTCATCGTGTATACGCTGAATTGCGAAGAGCAGAGCGTAGCGGCTTCTTGCCAAGCTGCGACGGCGTTGCCGGCGGACAGATACCGGTCGATGAAGGGATTGCCTGCAGTGGTATGAGAGTTGGCCAAAACTGCATTGGTATAGGCAGTTTTGCAGGGCCCGGCCGTCTCGATAGGAGACTCGAGTCTCGGCGAGTTGCAGGCTGCCAAAGGCACGATAAAAGCCGTGATGGCAACCCCCGGAAGGACACGCCGACTTAGGAAATTGCGCAAAGAGGAAAAAACACGACGTGTCTGCATAAAACACTAGAATACTGAATGATTATGACTTAATAGGGCTTGAAGAGCTCGGTAGATAATTTCATATAGGAGGTCTTGCGACCATGGAACTGGACCTGACAGGTATTCATCAGCTCGCGGCGGGGCAGGGAATCGATTCTGAAACACTTGACAACGCACTTTCTGAAGCGTTGCTATTGGCTTATAGCAAAACACCACATGCGGCAAAGCACGCCCGCGTCGAACTTGACGATCGCGCCGGTACCTTCACCATCTGGGCGCGGGACGAAAAGCCTGTGGAACCCACCGAGGAGGACCCGCACCCGCGTCCGGAACTCGGTGAGGAATACGATGATACGCCGCACGATTTCGGTCGTCTGGCGGCTTCGACGGCCCGCCAGGTGATTCGTCAGCTCTTCCGTGATGCGGAGGACGAGCGTGTGCTCGGCGCCTTCGCCGGCCAGAAGGGCAAGCTCATCACCGGCGTCATCCAGCAGGACACGAAGGATCCGGCCAATGTGCATGTCGCCGTGGGTGATGTCGAGGCGATTCTTCCCAAGCGCGAGCAGGTGCCGGGCGAGCATTATCGTCACGGCGACCGTCTGCGCGTCTATGTCGTCACCGTCGGCCGTGGCCTGAAGGGTCCCGAAATCGTCGTGTCGCGTTCGCACCCTGAGCTGGTGCGCAAGCTTTTCGAGCGTGAGGTGCCCGAGCTGGTCAGCGGCGCGGTCTCGATCATGGCCATCGCCCGTGAGGCAGGCGCCCGTACGAAGATCGCCGTTCGTGCCAACACCGAAGGCGTCAACCCCAAGGGTGCTCTGATCGGCCCCGGCGGCGCTCGCGTGCGTGCGGTGATGGAAAATCTCGGACCTGAAAAGATCGATATCGTCGACTGGTCGAAGGACCCGGCCAAGTTCGTCGGTTCGGCGCTTTCGCCGGCCGTCGCCACCGGTGTCGACATCGTCAGTGAGAAGAACAAGACGGCCATCGCCTACATCCACGACGACCAGCTTTCGCTCGCCATCGGCAAGGAAGGCCAGAACGCCCGTCTAGCCGCCAAACTCACCGGTTGGAAGATCGGTATCGAGTCCAGCGAGGCCCATACTGCAGCTCTGGCTCAGGCCGCGGCAAAGGCGGCCGAAGAGGGCAAAACGGCAGGAAACGAACAATAGTCTGCAATCCAGCATCACGAGTATGCTGGAAATCAGCAATCCGAGTGCGGGCACGCAGTGTGTCCGCATATCGGCGGAGACGAGGTAACACAATCATGGTCGCACGATGAGTCTGGGTAAGCTCGCCGTAACAATACATTGACCGTGCATGTACGCGCGGTCACAATAGTAGGAGAAAACTGAGTGGCAAAACAGCGCGTATATGAACTCGCTAAAGAGTTTGGCGTAGATAGTAAAGCCGTCCTTCAGAAGCTGAAGGACATGGGGGAGTTCGTCAAATCTGCATCCTCCACAGTGGAAGCGCCGGTCGTCCGCAAATTGCGGGCCGCGTTCCCTCAAAATAATGATTCCGGGGCCGGCAACGCTCCGGCAAAGCCCAAGTCTTCCGCGCACAGCGCCAAACCGAGCAATAGCCATCAGCGCCGAGACACAAGTGCCGCGAAGCCGGGAGAACAGTCTCGCCCGCGTTTCTCTGCCAAGCCTGGCTTCGGTTCTCATCATGAGTCCTCGCGCGGCGAGCAGACGCACGGTTCGCGCCATGAAGGCGGGAACCATGAATACGAAGGCAGCCGCGGCCACAACGAGCACGGTGGTCGCGACCACGGACGTCGTCAGGGCGGCATGCCAGGGTCTCGCAACAATCAGCATTTCGGTGGCAACAACGGAGGTATGAGGCCGGGTGCCAACAATTCGCACAACGGTTCACCGCGTCCAGGTAATGGCGGCGCACAGCCCGCTCCTCATACTGGACATTCCGGTTCCGGGCCTCGACCGGGCAATAACCCCTTCAGCCGCAAGCAGGGCATGCATGTGCCCATGCCTAGCGGCATCCCGCGTCCGCATCCGATGGCGCGTCCCACGGTCAACAACAGCCGTGGTGGACGTAATGGCGGAGGACGCAACGGCGGCCGCGGAGGCTTCCGCAATGGACGTTCCGAGCAGGGCGCAAGGCCAGGGCAGTGGGGTCACAATCGTCCCGGTCAAGGCCAAGGCGAATCCCAAGGTCGCGGCGGCAACCGCTTCGGCGGCGGTGCCGGTGGTGGCGGCTATCAAGGTGGCGGTCCGTCCCGTGGTGGCGGTCGCGGTCGCGGCGGCACTGCAGGCGCATTCGGGCGTCAGGGTGGCAAGTCCTCGAGGGCTCGTAAGAACAGGCTCGCGAAACGTCGTGATTACGAGGAGATCAAAGCTCCTACCATCGGCGGCGTTCGCATCCCGACTGGCAATGGCAAGACCATCAAGCTGCGTCAAGGCGCAACGTTGGCCGACCTCGCCGAGAAGATCAACGTCAATCCCGCCGCGCTGGTGACGGTTATGTTCCACTTGGGCGAGATGGTTACGGCCACCCAGTCCCTCGATGAAGCGACCTTCCAGATTCTCGGTGAGGAAATCGGCTGGAACATCAAGATTGTTTCCGCTGAAGAGGAAGACAAGGAAATCCTCCAGCAGTTCGACATCGATCTGGATGAAGAAGAGCTGCAGGATGACAAGAACCTGAAGCCGCGTCCGCCGGTGGTCACCGTTATGGGCCATGTCGATCACGGCAAGACCCGCCTGCTCGACACCATCCGCAAGACCAACGTCTCCGCGCGTGAGGCCGGCGGCATCACACAGCGCATCGGCGCCTATCAGGTCACCGTCAATCTCGAAGACAAGCCCCGCAAGATCACCTTCCTCGATACCCCTGGCCACGAGGCGTTCACTGCCATGCGTGCCCGCGGTGCCGAGCTCACCGATATCGCGGTGCTCGTTGTCGCGGCCGATGATGGCGTGATGCCGCAGACGGTTGAGGCCATCAACCACGCGCAGGCGGCCAAGGTGCCGATTGTCGTGGCTGTCAACAAGATCGATGTTCCCGGAGCGAACCCCGAAAAGGTGCGCGGCCAGTTGACTGAATTCGGCCTGGTCCCCGAGGAATACGGCGGCGATACCATGTTCGTCGATATCTCTGCGAAGCAAGGCACCAACGTCGACAAGCTACTCGAGGCGATTCTTCTTACCGCTGACGCGGAACTTGATTTGAAGGCCAACCCCGACATGGACGCGCGTGGCGCGACCGTCGAGGCAAGGCTCGACAAGGGCCGCGGTGCCGTGGCGACCGTACTGGTGCAGCAGGGTACGCTCCATGTGGGCGATGCCATCGTGGCCGGTACTTCATATGGCCGCGTGCGTGCGATGCTCAACGAGGACGGCAAGCCGATGAAGGCCGCAGAACCTTCCACACCTGTTCAGGTGCTGGGCCTCACCAGCGTGCCGAGCGCAGGCGACCTCTTCCTGGTCGCCCCCGACGACCGCACCGCCCGTCAGATCGCCGAGAAGCGTCAGGCCTCCGAACGCGCGGCCCAGCTGGCCAAGCGCCGCAAGGTCGTCTCTCTGGAAAGCCTTAAGGAGCAGTTCGCCAAGTCCGAGGTCGACATGCTCAACATCGTCATCAAGGGCGATTCCTCCGGTTCCGTCGAGGCGCTGGAAGATTCCTTGATGAAGATCGACGTTTCCGACGAAGTCGGCATCCAGGTCATCCACCGCGGTGTCGGCGCGATCACCCAGAACGATGTCAACCTGGCAAGCGTGGACAAGGCCGTTATTATCGGCTTCAACGTCCGTCCGAACCGTCAGGTCGCCGATCTCGCCGAGCGCGAGGGCGTGGAGATCAAGTACTACTCCATCATTTACAAGGCAATTGAAGACATCGAGGCGTCCCTTAAGGGCATGCTCAAGCCGGAGTACGAAGAGGTCACCACCTCCCATTCCGAGATTCGCCAGATCTTCCGTTCCTCCAAGTTCGGCAACATCGCCGGCGTCATGGTCCAGGACGGCGAGGTCAAGCGTGGCACCAAGGCGCGTATCCTGCGCAACGGCGTCACCACGGTCAACGATCTGGAGATCACCTCGCTGCGTCGTTTCAAGGACGACGTGCAGTCCGTCAAGGAAGGCTACGAGGCCGGTATCAACCTGGGCTCCTTCAACGACATCCAGGAAGGTGACATCATCGAGACCTTCGAGATGCGCGAGATCGAGCGTAAGGATGGCCAGCCGTCGAAGAAGGACGACAAGTCCGACGATGGTAAGAATGACCTTAAGGCTCCAGAGCCCAAGGCTGATTCGAAGAAAAAGTGAATAGGATGGTCTGAGATTCGTTCAGACTAAACCGATTTTGAGCGTTAGTCGCCCGTTGCGCCGTTGGTTGTGCGCGGCGGGCGACCGCGCTATGTTTAAAGATAGATTCATATTTCGTTAGTGGCACCGCCAACGGCGTCGTGCCTGAAAAACCAAGGAAACGTTATGGCAGGAACCAATCCACGGGCCGCGCGTATCGCGGCATTGATCCAGCGCGTCATCGCCTCGTCGATGGAACGCACTTTGCATGACAAGCGCCTCAACGGTGTCACCATCACCGACGTGCGCGTTACCGGCGATTTGCAGATCGCACGCGTCTACTGGACCCAGCTCGGCCAGGAGGGCAAGGCCGAAGGGGAGCGCAAGCGTGCCGAGCAGGCGCTAAAGCAGGCCACAGGAAGGCTCCGTTCGTTGGTCGGCGCCAAGTCCGGGCTGCGGCTGACCCCGCAGCTGCAATTCATCTACGACGAGGTGCCGAGCGAGGCGCACGAGATCGAGGACATTCTGGTCACCGCACGCAAGCGCGATGAGGAAATCGACAAGGCCCGCGAGACGGCAAAGTATGCCGGGGATGAAAATCCGTATGTCGAGCCGCGCAAGAAGAAGACCGCCGCCGATTTTGAGGATGATGGTGTCGAAGAAGAGTAAACAGCCAGAATTCTCCGGGTTGGTGGTCGTTGACAAGCCGCTCGGCGTGACCAGCCACGACGTGGTGGCGGCCGTGCGCGGGGCATTGCATATGCGTCGCGTCGGTCATGCGGGCACGCTCGATCCTCAGGCTTCGGGAGTCTTGGTCATCGGTTTCGGCCACGGCACACGCCTGCTCAACTACATCGTCGACCATACGAAGACCTACGAAGCCACGATCCGCCTCGGCCAGACGAGCACCACCGACGATTTGGAAGGCGACATCACGACGGTTGCTTCGGTACGGCTGGCGGATGGCTCGTCCCAATATTTAGGCAGTGGTCAACATAGTGGTATGGGCAACGTGCGTGCGTTGACGCTCCGGCAGATTGAGCAAACCATCAAGGAACATCTGACCGGTGAAATCGAGCAGGTGCCGAGTTCCTATTCCGCAGTCCGTGTCAATGGCCGTCACGCCTACGAATTGGCTCGACAAGGCAAAGAAGTGGAACTTGACGCACGTCCAGTCACCATCAGTGAGTTTACTGTGTTGAGCGCTCACAATGTTGAGGCTGTGAATAACGAAAATGAGATGACAGCGTCAGTGGCTCCGATCGTTGACGTAGACGTACGCATCAGTTGTTCAACGGGCACGTATATCCGTTCTCTTGGGCGCGATTTGGGCGAGCTTTTGGGCGTTGGTGGCTACTTGACGAGATTGCGCCGCACGCGGGTCGGCAAGTTTGATCTGACAGATCCACAATTGGCAGACCGTGTGGTCACGGCACACCCCGAACCACACACGTTCACTAATCGTGAGGGCATAACGCTAACCCTGAACAGAGCCGTGCTGGACGTCGATGCCGACGAGCTGAAACGTCGCTCTCTGACGATGTTGGAGGCCGCGCAACGCACGATGCCGGTGCTTCCGATTACGCAACACGATGCCGCTGAGCTTCGTTACGGCCGTCGTCTGAAGATGAACTTGACTCAAGCTGTTGGTAAAGCTCCTGAAATCGTGGAAGCAAACGGTGATACAGCCAAAGTGTCCGGCGATGTAGTCACGTCCACTGCGAGGTCTGCATCGCCCATTCAGTTTGCAGCCGCTTACGTTCCCGAAATCGGCGATGTCGTGGCAATTCTGGAGACGGCCAACGCCCACGAGGTCAAGTCGGCATTGGTTTTTCCAGAGAGGCAGTAGTGACCGGTTTTGATATTGGTTTACTCTGCAGTGAACCTAATGCAGTCGAAAGTGTTAGGTGTTGCGATTGGCGATGTATCCGAGATACCGTATAATACAAAGCGTTGTCTGGTTTTAACGGTTTGAAATTATCGGTATAGGAGACATTATGCGGTTTGGCAGGGGGATGGTGCTCGCATGTGCGGTTATCGCGCTTTCTGTCCTGTGTCCCTCGACTGCTAATGCCTCACCTGTGACAGGCGAGATGTCAACTTCCGCTGTGAGAGATTCTCCTGTTGAGTCCAGTACATCGCCAATCAATCAAAGCGAAAATCTCGCCCCTCAGCCAGCGCTTCAGGGTTTAGAAGGTAATACACAAAGTGGGCGTAATGACACGTCAACTTCCGCTGGGGCGGGGGCTTCCGCAGTCTCTTCTGTGACAGTGGGAACTCCCTCGGGTGCACCTGCTGATTCCGAAACCTCCCAAACCAGCGATAGCAATACTCCCTCCAACCAGCCGGAATCTGCCAATCAGCCGCATAACTCGTTTGATATCGAGCAGAATGGCTCCCAGACATCCGATGCTTCTATTAACAAGTCAGATACCGCGGGCAAGCAAGGGGACTCCGCTTCACAGGTTGATGAGGAGCCGTTAACACCCGCAGCGCAGAGCGGCAGCTGCACACCTAAAACCAATCAGTTGTGGAACGGCAACGGCAACAACACGATGAAATGGGACTTGACCGCCGACTGCCATTTCGTTGTGAAGTCTGCATATGTTGACGCAAACCAATCTTATGATACATTGCCGTGGCAGCCATACCGCCCACAGATCGTCCGTTTTACCATTGAGAGTTGGACGAACACGACAGGATTGACAAACTTGTATGGCATGTTTGCCAATATGAATTCCATGGTCTCCATCAACGGTCTTGAGCATATAAATGTTAGCAACGTTAGTGGCATGTGGCGGATGATTTACTATAATTCGTTGACTTCTCTCGATTTGTCTAGTTGGGACTTCACCAGAATCCTTAATGTGGGGTGGTCTTCAGAAGGTAATGGTCATGGTTATTTTATGAACAACTCTCTGGCGAATCTCATGCGATTGGGCGCAAATCAATGGATGCGAGGTTGTTATCCCACAGGGTCAGCGGGGCAGTTCTGGGGAGGTGACACGCCCGTAAGGAGCAATTGGATTTCAGAAGATCGAACATGGAACGCATCGCAGCATACCTGTGGTAATAGATATGATTTAGGGCCAACACCTACCAAACAGTGGTATGGTGTCCCCGGAACTGTGGCAACTGTGCTTTACGACCTCAACGGCGGAAACGTAGCCGATGGAGCCACTGCGCCTGCCTCGGTTTCGGCGACGTTCCCGGATGGGTTCAAGTCGACCACCGTCACTATGCCTAAAGCCACCGGCTTCTCGCGTGAAGGATATCGTCTGCTCGGTTGGAATCGGAGCCCGACGGCGGCTGCGGCGCAATATACTCCGGGGCAACAGGTTCCGTTTGATGACTTGGTGGAAACGAAACTGTATGCGGTGTGGCAGAAGGCGCCTATCCCAACCCTCGATACCGTTACCTGGCCGCACACGCTGACTGGCGGCGGCACCAGCGTTCACGCTGTCGGTTCGATTGATACTGCCAATGGCGGGCCGCTTGCCACGGACGATAAGTTCGTTGCGCACTGGACGTGGACGGGCACGGACGGAACGACGCATGAGGCCGACACCGACGCAATTCGTGACACATCCGGCAATGGTTGGTCGGCCAACTTCACCGACCTAGCGGCGATCGCAGATGCCGACGGCGTGGGCAAGGGGTTGCAAATCAGTGCCAAGGCGAAGGTCGTCGCTAGCTCGGGCGAGACCAGCGTTTGGTCGAATACAAAAGGCGCGAACGTGGACGTCGTGGCTCCGCATGTGGTCGATGGCGCGAAAGCGAGGGACGGCAACGTTGCTGGCGTGGTGAACAGTTCCGATCAACCGGTCGGCGTCGTGGAGGACGGTGACACGGTGACCGTCGAATGGCTCGATTCAATGGGCGCGGTCATCACTTGGACCGAAAGTAGTGTACCCCATCAGTCTTCGACAGCATCCACGGCTGACGGCGGAAAGTTCTCCATCAACCAGCCGTCAGGTGTTACTGGGGCCCGCAAAGTTCGTATTACGGTTTCCGACAGCAGCGGGAATACGAGCGAACCTATCACGCTGTCGATGGAGGAGACATTGACCTCCCTGCCGATGACGGGCAGCAGCAAGAGTCCGTGGTCGTACCTGCGGCTGGCGCTGGCGTGTGCCGCGGTTCTGGCCATTACGCAATATGTAAGGCGCAAAGTGGCATATCGCCGAGACGACGATTCTCTTATTTCGTGCTGATTGGTATAAATTTATTCCTCTTCTCCTGACTATCATGCTTAAAAGCTACTCTCGATGAATGAAACGTTTGATATAACGTTGCTAGAAAACATACGTTTGGCGGAACGTGATACAAGGTACGTTACTGCCTCTCATAAAGCCTCAAGAATAGGGGGCTTTCGCGCGGGCGGCTTGGCTGATAAAATGGCTAGCGGCAAACGAGACAAAGGATTTTGATGAAGATTACCAGGTTGACACCCGACGCTAACGGATTGGTGGATTGGCCTATCCTCAACTCACGCAAGCGCGCGGTGATGACCATCGGCGTGTTCGACGGCATGCACAAGGGGCATCAGGCCGTGGTTCGTCGCGTCGTGGAGCTGGCGAAGCAGAGCGATTCGCTGGCTGTCGTGATGATTCTCGACCCGCGGCCGGCGCTCGCGCACACTTATGCCGACGAGCACGACGGCATGGACCTCCCGAATGATTTCGTGGACACACAAGCACTGAGTTCCGTCGAACAGCGCGCACGGATTATGGAAAAGCTCGGCGTCGACCGTGTGCTGGTGCTGCACTATACGATGGCGTTCGCGGCCAAATCGTTTCGTTTCTTCCTGGGCCAGATGGTCGGTAAGCTGGGCATGCGTACGCTCGTTCTCGGCCAGGATGCGGCTTTGGGTGCGGGGCGCAAGGGCGATATCAAGGCCATCCAGGAGCTTTGCGAGGCCACGCGAGTCTTCGAGCTCGACGTTGTCGACGATCTGGGGCCCGGCTACACGTGGGTTCCCTCGCATTTCGAGCCGAGGATGCCGGAAGGCATCGGTGAGCCGCAGGACCCGCGGGAAGTCATGAATAAAACAGAACTGCGCGCATGGAGCAAGCAGAACAACTGCCGCAAGGTACGGGTCTGGAGCTCGACCAACGTGCGCTACCTGCTTTCGCAGGGTTGTGTGAAGGCCGCCGCCGAGATTTTGGGACATGATCAGGCCGTCGAAGGCGCGGTGGTGCACGGCGAGCAGCGTGGTCGCGAGATTGGCTTCCCGACCGCGAACCTGGCGCAGGTGGTCGAAGGCTATGTGCCGGTCGACGGTGTGTACGCCGGTTGGCTGGTTGACTTGGGACCGATTGATGACGGCGGAAATGGTGCCAACGGTGCGAACAACGCCGATGCCGGAAACAGAGCGAAAAATACCGAGAAAAGTAATGTGTCAAATAGTGTCGATGTAGCTAATCTCGCATCTCCCTCGGATGAGATGCGCATGGCTCCGGGATCTCCATGGCGCTGGCCTGCCGCGATTTCCATTGGCACCAAGCCGACGTATAGCGACGAGACCGGCATCAACGAGCGCGTCATCGAGCCCTACTGCGTCACCGACGATTGGCTGGAACTTTATGACCACGAGGTACGCGTGGAATTCACACAGTTCCTGCGCGGCCAGGTCAAGTTCGACAGCACCGCCGAGCTCAAGGCCGCTTTGAAGGACTACGCCGACCAGACGTTGGCGATCACGGGAGCGAAGTGATACCAGAATTGGTTGTATTGTCTTGATTCGTTGAACAGCATGTTGGGCGTGTTCCGAAAATATTCATATCTAAGTTCATCAGGTTGAATAATCGGGCATGGCTGTTCCTTGTGAACGATGCGTCAGGTAGTCGCCGCGACGGGGTCGTTTGGTTCTGCATTTTATATGACGTTTGATTGGATATGGCTGCAGGATATTGAATTTGTGAAATAGGAAATATGCAAAAGGGGAGGTTTCCGCAGATTAAAGCGGGAACCTCCCCTTGATGTAAAACGTAATGGCAGGCCCTATTCCGGTTTTATCGAAGTTCGGCCATTACGCGTTCATTTATTGCTTGGCATGCTGTGCTCGGTGTTCGGCTTTGCGGGCGATGTCGAGTGCAACGCCGAACAAGACGGTCACTATGGCGGCGAGCAGTACGGTGCCAGTGGCGGCGCCGGTAGCAGAGAGCTTGCGGTTAGTCTTGTCCGAGGCAGCGTTCTGAGTGTCCTTGGCATCGGGTTTGCCGGAATTCGAATCCTTCTTGGAGTCATTGCCGGGTAGATTGTCGTTGTCGTCGTGATGATCAGTGTTACCGCCGCTTGTGTCGCCGTTGTTGTCGTTACCGGGCGTATCGGCTTGGCCGAGGGTCAGGGGTAACGGAGCGCTGGTATTGCCGACGGTATCGGCCGCAGTGACGGTGACCTGATCGCCTTTCGTGACGCCTTGCGGCCATTGAACGCTGAATGTGCCGTCAGCCTCGCTGGTGGCAGTCGTGGTTAGCGGCGCACCGCTGCGAGTCTCGGTGTCTTTAGCGCTGAACGGTTGCCCCTTGGCATCGAGCCAAGTGAACGTCAGTGTCACTCCGGTTTCGACTGTACGGTTTTGTTGTGCCGATTGGTCAGCAGAGGAAAGTACCTTTCCGCTCACCGTGCCCTTCGTGCTGCCAGAAGGTGCTGTGAAAGCGAGTTCCGTCGCAACAGGAGCGGTGATGTCGACAGGATACTGGGCACAAGTATAGGCCGAGTTTCCGTTGAGTGAGGTGTGCAGCCGCGCACAGAACGTGTATTTCGCACCGGTGCCGGTCTTGTCGTCGCCGAACGCGGAAACCGGGAACTTGGCCGTCCACTTGTTGGCGGAAGCGTCAAGCTTGCTTGCGTCACTTGTCGCGGCGGTTCCCTGACCGGCTTCGGCGTCGTCGGCATTCTTTCCTTCGGGGAGGAGACGTACATCTACGCTGTCACCTGATGTTGCACCAGAGGTATCGCCACTGATGGTCACCGGGTCGGTGGGTGTCTTCCCGCCAACCATCTTCGGTGCATGAGGTGCGTCAATCGTCGGTGTGACTGGCCGGTTGAGATTGACAGTGCTGACAGCGCTGGTGTTGCCGGTTGCATCCTTGGCCTGCACGCTGGCTTTGACGGCGTTGCGGTCACTTGGCCAGTCGAAGGTAAAGGTCCCGTCCGAACCGCTGGTGGCGGTGTCCGCAGGGACGGCGGCAATCGCTGCATCGTCCTTATCGAGCCAAGTGACGGTCACTGTATCGCCGCTCTCGGCTGTAGGGGTGATACCGCTAAGTCCGCTCTCTGCCGTCATCATCTTGCCGGTCACCTTCTTTGATTCGGAAGTTAGGCCGGTTGCCGCTGGAGCGATCATATCGATGTCTTGGGTCTTGGTGACGGTGCTGGAAGGTCCTTCAGCGGTATTCAGTACAGCGCTGAACGAGTAGTTTGCGCCGGAACCTGAAGTATCCAGCGAGAAGTATGAGACCGGTAGTTCAGCAGTCCACGAGTGCTGGGCGTCGGTGCCGACCGCAACCGTCTTGGAGTCGGATGAACCGGTTACGGACACCGTTACGGTGTCGCCTGCTACGGCTTCCGGCGTGGTACCTGTCACTGTCACATTGCCGGTAGCTGGTTCACCATTTTCCGATTTTGGTGCAGTGATGGTATCGATGGTCGGAACGGCGATTTTCCTCCATGAAGCGTATAACGTGACGGTGTCGCCTTCCATCGGGGTGGTAAACGAACTACCTAATGGATATTTGGCTTCGCCGTTATTTCCTTTTTCTGCCGTTTCCGCCCATCCGTTGAAGACATACCCTGTTTTCTTCAGATCGCTTGTTGTGGGAACTTCGAACGATTCGCCCGACAGCATCGACTCGGGTACATCGCCTGATGTGGCTCCGTTGCCATCGAATTGGGTGGCTACTAACCCGTACCACATCGGTGTTGTGGGCGGACCCATGGTTATGGCTTGTGTTCCCTCGTCATAAGGGGTTACAAACGTGGCATGCCATGAATGGTCCTCGCTCATCCATGCTTTGCTCCCGCTTTCTACATCATAATCAAAAAGCCGTGAGGAACTGAAATCCAATTTGGTCTTGGTCCCCAAATAAATCTTGCGTAATGCCGTATCTCCACCAAATATGTAGTATTGATCGTACTGAGGGAAAAGGATACCACCGGTGTCGAATTTGTCATGGAGGTTCAGAGTGACAAGATTCGGGTTGTAAGAAAACATGCCGGACATGTGCTCGACTTTGCTGGTGTCGAACTTGCTGCCCAGGTCAAGGCTGGAAGCATTTGTTATGTTGCAGAACATGTACTCCATATTGGTGACCTTGCTGGTGTCGAATTTGTCGCCCAGGTCAAGGTTTGTCTCTACGCCGTCTTCGCGCCATCCTCCCAAGTCGTTGAACATGTGGGCCATGTTGGTGACGTTGCTGGTGTCGAATTTGTTGCCCAGATCTATGTTTGCAACGTTGAAAAGAACGAACATGTACGCCATGTTGGTGACGTTGCTGGTGTCGAAGTCGTTGCCGAGGTTGAGACTGGTTAATTCATTATCGCCGGATGAGTTATCGTTATTATGTTCATAGTAAAATAAATGACTCATATTGGTGACACCGCTGGTGTCAAGATTGGTCAGATCGATGGAAGTCACTGCAGTATAGTAGGCGAACAAGTACGATGAATCCACTGGAGCCTTTACCGGAGAGTCTATTAGGATCTTGATGACCTTGCTTCGATCCCATGTATTGGTGCCGAAGCCGTTTTCGATTGTCCCCTTGCCTTGGCCGGGATTCTTCGTGCCGAAATGGAGGGTGCAGGAGGAGTCGATCTGCCAATAGGCGTTGTCGCCCCAGTCGTGCTGCGAGTTGTCGGTGCAATCGCTTTGGGGGCCGATGGATGAGCGAGCACCCTGCGTCGGCGCAGGCTTGGGCGAATTGAGCGTTGCGGTTTTCGGCGTTATCCCCGTGTTGGGCGTAGAGAGCTTTGGCGCGGACTGCGAAGGTACAGAAGGTTTGGTTGAAGATGTGCTTTTCTGTGAGGGGTTCCTGTCAGAGGAGGCGATGTTTCCGTCATTGGCCGTCTGGGCGGCTGTGTTATCGGAGTTGGCTGCGCCTTTGGTGCCGGTTGTTGCTGTATTGCTGTCGTTGGTGGCCTTGTTGCCGTCTTCATGCTGCCTATCCGTCGCTTTCACCACGGCCGATGGAGGCACATCTCCCTCGATTGGTGCTGCGGCGCTTGCCAGCTGCGGGGCCATGATAGTAGCTGCAGCAGCGAACAGCGCAACTGAAATACGTACGATAGTGTGGGCTTGTCGCTTCCCCATTGTTCCGTCCCTTTTCCTTTCCTTCGAAGTGCGTATGTGAATGTAAGAACACGGCATTGTCAATGTGATAAAATTCACACGCAATACAACTGTATCATAATCGATAATTAAAATCGCAGAAGGATAAATTAGAAGAAAAAGAGTTTTCGTATTTTTTATTATTGGTTTATTGTATTATTGTCGTATTTTATCGAGAGTCTTTTCGTGAAGTGCTGATGGTTGGTATCCGTTGAGAGGGTCGCGGCACGACTGGCGTTGAAGAATTGATCAATCTTGCCGCGATTGATTATTCGTGACTTGCTATCAGCATGATGGTGTTTCAAGTGCCTGTTGATGTTGTTTAAAAACCGATTATTTTGTATGTCTTCTTCTGCCGGTCATTCCAGTGTGAAGCCGTCGAAGGTAAAGCCGGGGCTCACCACGCAGGAGACTAGCGCGTCGCCCTTGCCGGGGATGGTGCGCTGCCAGCAGCCTTCGGGGATGGCGTGCTGGCCGACCGGCTCGACGGCGGCAGGAGAAGCGTCGGTCGTGCGGCCAGGTTGCGCGCTGAGACCGGTCCGCGCCGGATTGATGCCGGCGATGTCCTGTCCCAGCGTGATGAGCGTGCGTTTCGACTCGTCGGCCTCTGGCGCGTCGCCGTACCCACCGAGCTCAAGGCCGACGGTGGCAGGCCCGTGCCAGAGCCAGATTTCGTCGGCGTCCACCTTGTGCCAGGCGCTCGCGTCGCCCTCCGGTAGCAGGAAGTAGATCAGCGAGGCCAACGGACGCTTGCCCGAGGCCGCGTCGGTCGACTCCGAAGTATCGTGTCGGGCGGCATCCTGACCGGCTTCGACGGCCTTGCGGCTCAGCCAGGTCTGACGGTACCAGCCGCCCTCCGGATGCGCCTCAAGACCCAGCGCCTTCACGACGTACTGCGCGTACTTGCTCATATCCTGAAATGCAACGCTCATCGTTGTATCCCCTCCAATAATGAATGTTCTCGGAAACAAAGAGCCGGCTTTTACCGACGTTATGGCTTATGTCGGAGTTTATTTTATCAATTCCTTGGGGACCGGCTGCAGACGAGATTCTTTGATGCAATGTTTTAGTTGGTGAGGTTTGGCAATACGTTATTAAGAGGAATCTAACTGATTGTTTGTGTTTTTTCGTGATTGGAATCGTCCATACTCAGGATTTTCAAGGTTGAAAAATCAGGGATGTTTCAGGGTGTTCCCCGATACGGTTTTCCGATTTCTGCCCGTAGGGTGGAAACGTGAACGGGGCGGTGACGACGATGCCGGCCTGAGGTAAGGCTTAAAGGAGAACGAAGATGATACAAACCCTCGAAGCGCCGTTGGTGACGCAGCATGGCATACCGAAAACTGCGGCAACCGTTACGGATGCGCATTCGGATGAGCCTCTAGATGCCGATACGGATTCGATATGGAATATGAATTCATGGGCAAGTGTGAATGAGGCCATGCCGACACCTCGCCGGGTTCGCCGTTCTTTACATTTATCCTTTGTTCGCTTGTTACCGCACAAGCACCGTTCCCGTAAAGGCATCTCGCCGTGGGGTGTCTCGGTGCTTGTGGGGACGTTCGTCGGCATGGTCGTCATCCTCCTCGGCGTCGCGACTCTGACGTCGGCGATTTCATGGTTTTGATGACGGTTAAAGCATTATCTTCCTTTGGAAACGCCCAACGCATCCAGCGCATCGCGCAGAGACGAGACTTCTACGATTTCTAAGCCCTTGACAGCCTTGAGACGACGCTTGCCGCGATGGGTGGGCACCACGGCGCGGGTGAAGCCTAGGCGCGCCGCCTCATTGAGGCGGTGACTGAGCTGGGGAACGGGGCGTACTTGGCCGGTGAGTGAAATCTCGCCCATCGCGCAGGTGGTGCGGTCGATGGGTTTGCTGGTGGCGGCGCTCGCCAATGCGGCGACGATGGCGAGATCGCAGGCTGGTTCTTTCGCCAGACCGCCGGCGATGGTGGAAACGTAGAGGTCATTGGCCAGGAGATTCACGCGCCCGTGGCGGTACAGCACCGCCGAAAGCATGGCCAGACGGTTCGCGTCGATGCCGTTGGTGTTGCGGCGCGGGGTCGGCAAGACGGATTTGGTGACCAACGCCTGCACCTCGATCGGCAGGCTGCGGTGGCCGTCGAGCGTGAAGGTGACGCAGGTGCCTTCGACCGGCGCGTCTTCGGTCGAAAGGAACAGGCCGGAGGGGTCAGTGACCTCTTCGATACCCTCGCCGCTCATGTCGAAACAGCCCACCTCGTCGGTCGGGCCGAAACGGTTCTTGGCGGCATGCAGCATGCGCAGCGCGGTGACGCGATCGCCCTCGAACTGGCAGACCACGTCGACCAGGTGCTCGAGCGTGCGCGGACCGGCGATCGATCCGTCCTTGGTGACGTGGCCGACCAGCATGACCGGGATGTCAAGCGTTTTGGCGGTGTCGATCAGGGCGCTGGCCACCTCACGCACCTGCGTGGAGCCACCGGAGATGCCATCGACGTCCTGTGAGACGATGGTCTGCGCCGAATCCACGATGGCGAGGCTCGGCTTCTCCTGCTCGATCAGCCCGAGCACCGTGGCCAAGTCGGTGGTGGCAGCCAGAAGCAGGTTGTCTTCGAGCGCGTTGATGCGGGAAGCCCGCATGCGCACCTGTGCCTGCGATTCCTCGCCGGAAATATAGAGAACGGATTTCTTGGGATTGTCGCGCGCTACGTTACCGGCGGTTTCCAAGAGCAACGTCGATTTGCCGATGCCCGGTTCGCCGGCGACCAGCACGACCGAACCTGGTACGATGCCGCCACCCAGCACTCTGTCGAATTCGCCGAAGCCGGTGGGGATTCGCTTCACCCCTTCGGTGGAGATTTCAGTGATTGGCTTGGCCGCGGCACTGCCGGCGATGACCGCGGAACTGGCCTGTGTGCGCGAGGTGCGTCCGGGTGCGGCAGTGCGAGACGCGGCGGTGGGTCGTGCCTCGTGGAATTCCTCAATGGTGCCCCACGCTCCGCACTCGGGGCAGCGCCCGTACCATTTCACACCGTTCCAACCGCACTCCGAGCAGACGTACTGTGTCGCATTCTTAGCCATGATGCCGACGCTAGCCAATTTCTCCGACAAGGGCAAGTCGGTCGACAGGAAATCATGAATACAGTACATTCCCCGTAAACGATTCCTTCACCAATCGAAGATGAGAGTCCTAAAACCGGTATATTACAAAATAATCGATATCTTGGTGCACCAAGTCCGCGGAATTGACGTAATTGAGTGCCGATTCCTCATTTTTTAGCCCTCTTGGTGCGCCAAGTACCCCAAAAATTACAGAATTCATATCAATTCTTTGATTTTTGCCCCTCTTGGTGCACCAAGAATGCGAAAACGCGGGAATTGGATGATATTAACGGCTTGGGTTGCGTCGTGAAGATGAAATTATTATTGATTTCCCAATGGCTTCAGCGTCAGCCCGATGTGAAATAATGACGGCTATGTCGAGTGAACAAAAATCTTCTTCTCATGGCAAATTGATTGCTGTCGTTGTCGCGGCCGCTGTGGTCATCGTTTTCGCCTTGCTTTCCGCGTTTGTTTGGCCGGGCTGGGCGATGAACAAGTCAGCCAGTGAAGAGCAGAAGCAGCAGCAGACGACATCGGCCAAACCGGAGCCCACCACGCCGAGTATCAAGGCCAAGGAATTGCCGCAAGATGCCACGCCGCTTTTGAAGGCGATGCCCGACGCTGTTCTCAATTTCGCTCGTACTGAGTCCGCACCGAGCGCCAATTGGACTTCCGCCTCGCCGCTGGAGGAGTATACGCTCACTTATTCGACGGGCAATGCGGCCAAGGACGTCACTTTGGTTGTTGCGCAATGGTCCAGCGCTGACGGCGCTAAAACCCAATACGGCACGCTGACCGGAGCGCTGAAAGGCACGGATGTAGCAAGTGGCGATGTCAAGGTTTCCGGCAATGCCACGGGCAAATACGTGGTGAAGGCCAGCGGCGGCAAAAATAAGACTGCTACGGCCGTTTGGCAGAATGATACCGTAGTCTTCCAAGCCACGGGCCCCAAGGATTCGATCCAGCGGTTCTATTCGAAGTTCCCGCTATAGTTCGATATTCTGGAACGGCAGCTATCAATTGGCGAAATTGACGGAATCGGCAGGTTCGTTGTTCGATTAGCGTGTGATTGTCAAAAATTGGGATATGGCGTTTTAAGTCGGCAAGAGCGAGTAAGATAAGTCAAGTTGCAAACTTACAGTCAAGGATTGGAGGCTTCAGATGGGTTCTGTCATCAAGAAGCGCCGCAAGCGGATGAGCAAGAAGAAGCACCGCAAACTGCTGCGTAAGACTCGTCATCAGCGCAAGTAGTGATATAAAGCTTTTCATAAAAGGTTCGGGGTCGTTCGGCTTCGGGCCTTTTTGTTTTGTGGATGGCTCGGGCATCCAACGGCCGGCAAAGTCGAAGCGCTGCGGATACTACAACGTCGATAGGCGAATCAGCAGGAAAAGTGGGATATGTGGCAAAGCGCGTGATATTGCTATCATGTCGCGTAAAAGACTGGCAAGCCGGCCGTTTTCGTGAAACGATGAAAATATGGCACAAATAACTTTAGGTGGCGTGGCCACCAATACTGTAGGAAATCTCCCGGCCGTTGGCTCAAAGGCCCCGGCTTTCACCCTCGCTGACGGCGACCTGAACGATTTCGACTCGTCCAAGTTCGCAGGCAAAAAGGTTGTCATCAACATCTTCCCGTCCATCGACACAGACGTTTGCTCGATGTCGGTGCGTAAGTTCAACCAGATGGCCGACGAGCTCGAAGACACCGTCGTGGTCTGCGTTTCCAAGGACCTCCCATTCGCGCAGGGTCGTTTCTGCGGTGCAGAGGGGATCAAGAACGTCGTGACTGGTTCCGCGTTCCGTTCCTCGTTCGGCGAGGACTACGGCGTGACCATCGCCGACGGCGGCATGCGTGGCTTGCTTTCGCGCGCTGTCGTGGTGGTTGATCGCGACGGTAAGGTCGCCTACACGCAGCAGGTTTCAGAAATCGGCACCGAGCCCGATTACGACGCCACTCGCAAGGCCGTCGAAGCGCTTTAATAAGCGGGTAAGAGCTTGAATAAAGCCCGGTGATTGTTATGTAAAAACCGGTGTGCAACTCACTAATGAAAGGTTGCACACCGGCTTTTACTATGCGATTTCGACTATCGGACTCAGTTCTCCGAGACTGTCAGAATTCGCGGGCCGTTCGGGTTGCCCACGATGACCTTGTCCACGCGGTTGAGGAAGAGGCCGTGCTCTACCACACCGACCGTATTGATGAGGTCTTCGGCGAGATCCTGCGGGTGGTCGATGCGCTCCAAGTGCAGGTCGACGACGTAGTTGTTCTCGTCGGTGCGTACGTCAGTGCCGTCGGCGTTCTTGCGCAGGACTGGCTTGTATCCCTTAGCTTCGAACTTCTTGATGACATGGGCGGCACCGAAGGGAATGACCTCGACTGGCAGCGGGAACTTGCCGATAGTGTCGACTACCTTGGATTCGTCGACGATCCAGATGTTGTAGTTGGAGTTCTCGTTGACGATCTTCTCCCAAAGCAGGGCTGCACCGCCGCCCTTGATGCCATTGAAGTTCTTGTCCACTTCGTCGGCGCCGTCGATGGTCAGATCGATGTGATCCACATCGTCGATGTCGACAATCTTAATGCCGTAGCCTTCGGCCTGCTTGGCGGTACGACGGGAAGTGGTCACGCCCGTGAACTTGAGACCTTCCTCCTGTGTGCGACGGCCGAGTTCGTCGACCAGGAAGCGCACGGTCGAACCGGTGCCGAGGCCCGCGATCATACCGTCCTTGATGAATTTGGCTCCTTCGATACCGGCAGCCTTTTTCAGTGCGTCTTGTTGTTCCTTATCCATTGGTACTCCTTTTAACAGGCCAGCTCGGTCATATAGTGACGAGCGTCACTGTCCATAGTATCGGTGTTCCGATACTTTTATTTGTGTTCATGTTTTGTTTGTTTCTGTCACTTTTTGTGATTCTCGTTGGCAATGAGGAACGGGACATTATTCAGCACAATGGTGCCGTCACCGGCCACATATCCGTCGATGGCGATAATGCCGCGGATGTGCCGTGGACGGCCGTTGTATGTCGGGCTGGTTTGCGGCGCTGGCGAAAAGCGCAACGTGCCGTTCACACTCAGCCCGTTGTGGATATATCGAGGTTCCGGATTCGTTTCTGGCTTCGGGCTGGAACCGATGGCGCGGGATGTGTCGCTGCTCTCATCGTTTTCGGCCGCGGCGGCATCGTCGTTGGTGACGATATCAACGGTATCGTTATTGGCGTTAGCGCCCGCACTAACACCAGCATCGGCGTTCGTGTCGTCATCAGTATCGGCGTCGTCATCATCGTTTTCATCGGTGGTGGTGTCGATATTGCCTTCGTCGTCTGTGTCGGTATCGTCGGATTTGTGGCCGTTGTCGGTGTCGGCACTCATACCGTTCAATCTGTCATCGGTGTCATCGTGATTGTCGGCGTCATCGTGATTATTGGTGACGTCGTTATTGTTGGCTTTATCGTCGCCGCCAGTGCCGTTGGTATCGGTGTTCTCGGATACTGAAGATGCATTCGTTTCAGCTGAGCGTTCGGCCTCGCCGGCTTTTGCGGATTTGTCCGCTTCGTCAGGTTTACCGGATTCGCTCGTCTCACCTGCAACCGGCAACTCGGTTTCGGTAGCGGCCTCGCTCCGGTCAGCAGGAATGGTGACGTCGTCTCCTACAGGCGAATCGCTGAAATTCGGATGAGAACGTACGGTTCGGCCGATCGTATCCGGCTTTTCTTCGTCTTCGTCTTCGTTTTGACGGGCGTTTTCATCCGCCGTTTCGTCATTCTCGGCCGCTCGATGATGCGCGACTATCGGCTTGCGCCCGCTGAAATCGTACTCGGGCACGCCTTCGGGCTGAGCAAGTCGTTCGGCGAGCGTCGGTTTGTGGGAAGTCGAAACGTCAGTCTGGCCGGTTGTGTTTCCATTCTCTGTGCTCTGGCTGCCGCTTTCATCGGAATCGTCCTCGTTTCCGCCATCAAGTCCGCCGCCTGACTGCGTACCGCGCCCGAGATGATACTGTTCCTCGGTGATTTTGCCGTCGATAAGCATGCGTGCGTCGGCGGGGATATCCACGCCCTTGGCATAGGCTGAGGCGAGCAGCGACTGCCAGCCTTCCAGCGGCAGGTAGCCGTCCTTGACCCCGCTGCGCGCGTCGCCGGAGTAGGTATGGGCGAGGTCGTCGACCTTCTCGTTGCCGGGATTGCCGTTGTGCCCCTTGACCCACACGAACTTGACCGGGCCGGGCCGGGCGGCGATTTCCGCGTCGATGGCCTTGATTAGCGGCGCGTTCTTTACGGGCTTCTTCTGTGAGTTCTTCCACCCGTTCTTCTTCCACCCTTTGACCCAGGTGGTCGAGCAATTGATGGCGTACTGCGAGTCGGTTTCGATGGTCAGCGGTTCAGCGCCACGGTGCGCCCGCAATGCCTCGAGCACCGCGCAGAGCTCACCGATCTGGTTGGTGCCGTTGGTGGCGCCGCCCGCGTCGCTGTCGCCGTCGTGCTGGTGGCCGTCGGTCCGTGCCGCGTTCGCAGCGTGGTCAGCCCAAGCCCATCCCATCGGCCCGTTGGGGTTGCCCAGTGCGCTGCCGTCCGTAGAAACCGTAATAGTCATGTTTCCAAGGTTACGTGCCGGCGGCGAAAACACAAAGGTCGGTCGGTAGGATTTTTGAAACCGCTTGATTGCGCTGTTTCAATGTTCCTATCGACCGACCTTTGTGCTATTGGTTAATCGTCCAACGCCTTGTCGACCACGTCGGTGGCCTCGGCGAGGACTTGGTCGAGAGCCTCGGGGGAGACGAACGACTCGGCGTAGATCTTGTAGATGTTCTCGGTGCCGGAGGGGCGAGCGGCGAACCAGTTGTTCTTGGTGGTCACCTTGATGCCGCCGATCGGAGCGTCGTTGCCGGGCGCGCGCGTGAGCTTGGCGGTGATGTTCTCGCCGGCCAGCGTAGTGGCGCTGACGGATTCGGGGGTGAGGTCAGCGAACTTCTGCTTTTGCTCGAGCGTGGTCGGCGTATCGACGCGCTTGTACCAGCTTTCGCCGAATCGCTCGACCTGCTCCTGGTGCAGCTGCGCTGGATTCTTGCCGGTCTTGGCGGTGATCTCGGCGGCCAAGAGGTCGGGGATGATGCCGTCCTTGTCGGTGGTCCACACGTGGCCGTCGCGGCGCAGGAAGCTCATGCCACTGCTCTCCTCGCCGCCGAACGCGACTTTGCCGGTGAAGAGCGGGTCCACGAACCACTTGAATCCGACCGGCACCTCTACCAGTGGCGCGCCGATGGAGGCGGCCACGCGGTCGATCAGCGAGGACGAGACCAGCGTCTTGCCGACGCCGGTACCCTCGGGCCAGCCGGGGCGCGCGCCGCCGAAGAGGTAGGCGATGCATACGGCGAGGTAGTGGTTCGGGTTCATCACGCCCCAGTCGGGGCAGACGATGCCATGACGGTCGGCGTCCGGGTCGGTGCCGCCCACGAGGTCGTACTTGCTCCATGCCCCGGCGTTCAGCTCGTCGACCAGCCCCTTCATCGCATACTGCGAGCTGGGGTCCATGCGGATCTTGCCGTCGTGGTCGATGGTCATGAACCGCCAGGTCGGGTCGACCTCGGGGCGCACCACGCCGATGTTGAGACTATACTTTTCGTTGATGAGCGGCCAATAGTTGACGCTCGCGCCGCCCAGTGGGTCGATTCCCAGGCGCACGCCGGAGGAGCGGATGGCGTCGAAGTCGATGACGTCGCCGAGGTCGCTGACGTAGTGGTCGCGGTAGTCGAAGCGTTCGACCAGCGGGGACTTGATGGCCTCGTCGTACGGCACTCGCTTGACGTCGCGGAAGTGGCCCAGCAGCTCGTTGGCGCGGTTGGCGATGGCTTCAGTCGCTTCGGCCGGGGCCGGACCGCCGGTGACCGGGTCGTACTTGAAACCACCATCGGTGGGCGGGTTGTGCGAGGGGGTCACCACGATGCCGTCGGCCAGGCCCTTGCCTTCGAAGCGTTGCGATCCGTCGGCGGCGCGGTTGTGGGTGAGGATGGCATGCGAGATGACTGGGGTAGGCACGAAGTCGTCGCGTGAGTCGATGCGCACGGTGACGCCGTTGGCGACGAGCACCTCGATGGCCGTCTTCATCGCTGGGGCCGACAGGGCGTGGGTGTCGCGGCCGAGATAGAGCGGCCCGGTCACGCCCGCTTTCTTGCGGTATTCGGCGATGGCCTGGCTGATCGCGACGATATGCGCCTCGTTGAACGAGGTCTTCAGCGACGAGCCGCGGTGGCCGGAGGTGCCGAACGAGACGCGCTGCGCCGGGTCGGTGGGGTCGGGGATGGCGTCATAGTATTTTCCGATGACCTCATCGACGTCAATGAGGTCGGCTTGTGTGGCGGGTTTGCCCGCATTATTTGCAACCATGCTTCCATTGTGCCACAGTCGCGCGGCGGAAGCGCGAAATTTGTGCGCTGTCACAACCAATCGCACAAGGCGATTGTGCGAACTGAGATATCTGATGTATAAAAAGTGCATTTTACATGCGTCAATATGCACTTTCTTAACGCTAGCGTCAAAAAAGTGCATTTGGAAAAGTCCAATATGCATTTTTCTCACGGTGCCGTCAAAAAAGTGCGTTTAACGGGGGCTAAAGTGCACTTTTTGTACAGTTCTGGGCCGCAGCAGCTGAGACGCGCTGAAACACGATAGTGAGTTGATGGCTGGAAATGCGAAGCGAAACGAGCGAGTCATTGTTGGACGATTTGGTGCCTATAGCGGTCAGCCGGTTGGAAAATGTCATATAAATTCTTCTATCAGCGCCAAAGCCGACCTACGTATTGCGACGCCCTTACGATGAAACGGGAGAAATAACCTGTCAACCTACGTTTGAGGCATTTCCATGACATTTTACGGTATCAATTACCTGCAGAACCAGCACGGCATCAACCAGGTCGTCCGGTTCGTCATCATCATCGCGCTATGCGTGGCGCTGGTCGCGTTCTTCGTGCTCTATCTGCGGCACCGGCTCAAAACGAAATACCGGGACCTGGGCATCATAGCGCTGCTTCTGGTGGTACTCGTGCTTGGCAGCGGCTATACACAGTTCCAGCAAAGCGAGACGGCCAGCGCAAAAAGCGAGCAGATGGTCAGCTTTGTCCAACACGTCGCCAAGGAGCGGCACGTTTCCGAAAACGACGTGCTGGTCAATTCGAAATATCTGAACCAGGACGTCATCGTCAAAATCGGTGACAAATACTATACGGTCAACCTCAACACGGACTACACCGCCTACAAACTCACCGAAACCCACATGCTCGCCGACGTCAAAGAAGAAAAGTAAGGAATCGCCATGCTCATCAGTACCACACTCATTGTCAAACTCGTCGTGGGCATCGCCTTCCTGATCGTCCACATCAACCTTTTCGGCAAGTCCAACCTCGCACCCACCAGCGCCATGGATCAGATCCAGAACTACGTGCTCGGCGCCATCATCGGCGGCGTGATCTACAACGAGCAGATCACCGTGCTTCAGTTCATCTTCGTGCTGATCACGTGGATGCTCCTGTGCATGCTCATCAAGTTCGGCAAGGAGAACAGCCGGCCAATCAAGAAACTCATCGACGGCAGCCCTGTCATGCTCATCTCGCACGGCAAGGTCGATGTCGCCACCTGCATGCGCAAGGGCGTTTCGGCCAGCGACCTGATGCTCAAGCTGCGCTCGCAGGGAGTCTATGAGGTCTCTAAAGTATTGAAAGCATACTTCGAGCAGAACGGCCAGTTGACCGTCATCTGCTACGGCGACGAGACGCTGCGCCTGCCGTTGATCGTCGACGGGCAGGTCGACACGGACGTGTTGGAGGCCATCGGCCACGACAAGGATTGGCTCGAGGACGAGGTCAAAAAGCAGGGTTACGACGGCACCAGCGGCGTGTACATCGGCGAGTACGTCTCCAAGAAGCTGGAGTTGACCGGTTACGCGAAGTAGGCGTGAAGTGGGCGGGGAAGTGGCCGAAGCGATTGCGAAGTAATCGGGGGATGACCGGGGAATAACCGTGAGATGGCTGCGAAAACAGTCGAAGAGTAGTTGTAGTTCCTAGATCTGCTCCAGCTCGGCCTTGGCCGGAACGCGCACGCGCAGAGACTTGGGCTCGACACTGAAACGGATATGGCTGGTCGAACCGAGCATATCACCGTCGACCTGAGCCAGCGCAGGCTTTTCGAGTTGGATTTCGGCTTTGACGCCCTGGATCTGGTCCATAGTGGAATTGGTGGAAAGCGGGCTTTGCTGCGCGCGTCCGGTGATGGTCTGGTGCATCACGTCGCCGAAAAGGTTCATCCATCCGAGAATGCCGCCTGAAGTATCGATGATTTCGAAATCGAGCAGTCCGTCGTCGAACGAGGCGTCCGGCATCAGCGAAAACACGGGAATCTGGCCGCAATTGCCGGCCATGAACGTACGGAAATGCAGCTCGCCGACCGTGTGAGAGCTTCCGTCTGCGCTGGTAATGGTGACGGCCCCGCGGTATTTCGGCGCGAACAGATGCTTCATGCCGCCGGAGAAATAGGCGAGCCAGCTGATGTTTTTCTTCAATTCCGGATCGGTGTCGTTGATCATATCGGCGTCGAAACCGATGCCGGCGATGATAAGGAAGGCGTGGGCATGGTCATCGTCGGGACGGTCGAGCAGCGCCATGCGTCCCATGTCGACCATGCGTTCGCCGTGTGAGGTCGCGATGGCCAGTGCCGCATTGATGTCATCGACGGGGATGCCCATGTTGCGGGCGAAAAGGTTGCCGGTTCCGATGGGGATGATGCCTAAGGTGTGCCCGGTGCCGCTTATGGCGCTGGCAACAGTCCGCACGGTGCCGTCTCCGCCCACCGCCACTAGAACGTCGGCTCCGTGTCTCAGCGCCTCAAGCGCACAAACGCGTCCGTCGCGTTGAAGCGTCGTTTCGATAAATTCGATATCAGTGATGTCGCGGTCTTTGCAGAATTCCTCGATATGCAGGCGTGCGCGCGTGGCCTGGGGTTTGGAAGGATTGATAATGAAGGCGTAACGAACCTGGTCGTCGTCACGCTGGTTGAGTCTCTGCACCCTACGCCACCGCCTCCAGGCGCGCCGTCCCAGCGCGGCGGCAACGGCGAGAACACATACCGTAACCACGGCGAGAACGACGAAAAGCACTGTTCGAGACATGGCTCTATTGTGGCGCGATACAGTGACGTTGCGCCCGAAGTTGAAAAAAAGATGAACGAACCCTACACGTTGGTTTGTTGTGGTTCACTTTTCGATTTCGGCGATTCCTGATGATCGTTTTTACTTTTACAGATAACGGCAAAGCATTAGTTCAGGCCGCGAAAACGCGGGGTAAAATGGGTAAGGAAACAAAAACGAAACAATGCCGTCTCACTATTTGTCACCGAATTATCGGGGGCGGACTGGCTTCAATATACTGTGAACCATGTTCGACATGGGGAATGAAGTAGGCACCACGGCCAATGCCGCGTGCCGCTCTTTGATTGTCTCAAATGTCAGCATTTTCGCTTCGACCCGTCGATCGCATTCGTCGTCGACTGTCGTCTGCAGCGGTATTTCGGATTGATTTATTCAGTTTTGTAAACATTCAAATATTGCATTATCGCAACGGCATAATCTGCCTGGTAACGTGTGATGTTTTGCTTCGTATTGGGCAGTGTCCCATTAGAAGCGGATTTTAAAAATCCAAAAACATGAGGGGAAAGTGGATTGTCATGACAAACGAAGAAGATCGTCCGGCAAAGCGGCGGGCAGGCGATGCGCAAGCCGCCGCTACGGTCGAGGCACAGAAAACCAAAGATTATAAGACCGACAGGGCCTTTGCGCTGAAATGGCACGGTCAGGACGTGCGTTGGATGCTGAGCCTTTTCGGCACTGCCATCGGCGCAGGCGTACTGTTTCTGCCGATCGACGCTGGTGGTGCGGGCATCATCGGCATCGTGCTCATGCTGCTTGTGGCCTATCCGCTGGCCTATTTCGCGCACCGGGCGATGTGCCGGTTCGTGCTTTCGGCTCGTAACCCCGATGACGACATCACCGACGTGGTTGAGCAGCATTTCGGCTTCGGTTTCGGCATGGTTTTCACGATTATCTACTTCGTTGAGGTTTTGGTCATTCTGCTGATGTACTCAGTCTCCATCACCAATACCGCCCAAAGCTTCATTGTCAATCAGCTGCACATGCCAGCGCCGCCTCGTTGGCTGCTTTCCCTCGTGCTCATTGCTGTGCTGATTCTCATCATGACCTGCGGAACCCGCGCCGTGACCCGCGTGATGACCTGGCTGACCTGGCCGGTCATCGCCGTGCTGGTGATTTTCGCGCTCTACCTCATCCCGCGCTGGAACCCGTCCATGCTCACCAGCTTTCCTAAGAATGCCTCCGGTGCGTTTGATTTCGGTACGCTCGCGCTGGATTTGTGGTTGCTAGTTCCGGTCATCGTCCTCACGTTCGATCATTCCGCCATTATCTCCTCCTTCTCCGTCAACGTTCGCAGGCGGTACGGCAAGTATTCTGACGACAAGATCGGCAAGATCCTCAAAGTCGGCGAACCCATGATGGTCACCGTCGTGCTCTTCTTCGTCTTAAGCAGCGACCTTGCGCTGACCCCCGGCGATTTGGTAAAGGCCAAAGCGGAAAACGTTTCCATCCTGAGCTATCTCGCCAACATCTTGAATACCCCGGCCATCTCCTGGATTGCCTCCATCACCGCGTTTGTCTGCATTTTCAAGGCGTTCCTCGGCCATTACCTCGGTGTTGAGGAAGGGCTTGGCGGCATCATCCGCAAGGTCGCACACACCAAAGGCGTGGTGGTCGAACGCAAGAAGCTCAACGTCATCGTCAGTGTCCTGATGTTCTTCGCCTGCTGGTTTGTGGCTTGGGCCAATCCCTCCGCCATCGGCATGATTGAGACCATGGCCGGCCCGCTAATCGCTTTCGTGCTACTGCTCCTGCCGATGTATGGCGTCCACAAGGCGCCGGCACTCAAGAAGTACTCCCACAAGATCAGCAACGTGTTCATCGTGGTCGTCGGCCTGGTCGCGGTCAGCGCCATCTTCTACAACATCGTCGAACTGTTCATGTGAGCTGTTGTTCTGAGTGTAGCCACCGGGTAGCCGTAACCGTTGTCGGAATTGGGAGAAACGTGTGGCGGTAACCGATGGCAACAATCCCTGAATAACGACACCAATACGACACCTACAGACGGGCTACAAACCCGCAGTAGGTGTCCCTTTACACAAGTAGGCTTGAAATCATGCTAGATATCCAATTTATTCGTGAACATCCCGACGTCGTGCGCGAATCCCAGCGCAAGCGCGGCGAATCCGTCGAGCTCGTCGATGAGGTCCTGAAACAGGACGAAACCCGCCGCGCCGCACTCAAATCGTACGAGGAAGCGCGTGCCAGCCAAAAGGCGATGGGTAAGAAGGTCGCCGCTGCTCCGGCCGATCAGAAGGCCGCGCTGATTGCGCAGACCAAGGATCTGGCCAATAAGGTCGCCGAATACAAGAAGACTTCCGACGATGCCGCCGAGGCCTATACGAAGGCCATGTGGCAGTTCTCCAACATCGTCGAGCCCGAAGCGCCCGAAGGCGGCGAGGACGATTACGTCGTAGTCAAGAAGGTCGGCACGCCGCGCGACTTCAAGGCCGAGGGCTTCGAGCCTAAGGATCACCTGACGCTGGGCGTCGGCGTGGCCGGCATCGATATGCGTCGTGGCGTCAAGGTCTCCGGTTCGCGCTTCTACTTCCTGCGTGGCGCCGTTGCCCGCATGCAGATTGCCATGCTCACCATGGCCGTCGATCAGGCCGAGGAGAACGGCTTCACACTTGCTATCACCCCGACGCTGGTGCGTCCCGAGGTCATGGCGGGAACCGGCTTCCTCAATTCACACGCCGATGAAATCTATCGTCTGCGCGAACCTGACGACCAGTATCTCGTCGGCACTTCCGAAGTACCGCTTGCCGGTATGCACGAGAACGAGATCCTCGACCTTTCCGATGGCCCTTTGAAGTACACGGGCTGGTCGAGCTGCTACCGCCGCGAGGCCGGTGCCGCAGGCAAGGACACTTCCGGCATCATCCGCGTCCACCAGTTTGACAAAGTGGAGATGTTCGTCTACTGCAAGCAGGAAGATTCCCGCGAGATGCACAAGCAGCTGCTCGGCATGGAGGAGCAGATGCTGGCCAAGGTCGAGGTGCCTTACCGCACCATCGACACCGCCGCCGGCGACCTCGGTTCCTCAGCCGCGCGCAAGTTCGACAACGAGGCTTGGGTGCCGACGCAGGATCGCTACCGCGAGCTCACGTCCACCTCGAACTGCACCGAGTATCAGGCCCGTCGCCTGAACATCCGCGAGCGCACCGAGGACGGCTCCACCCGTCCAGTCTCCACGTTGAATGGCACGCTGGCGACCACCCGCTGGCTCGTCGCCATCCTCGAGAACCACCAGCAGAAGGACGGCTCCATCGAGATTCCGAAGGCCATGCGTCCCTACATGGGCGGCCGCGAGGTCATCGAGCCTACCAAGTGGGAGGCATGAGCGCTGTAGCTGTACGTTGAAAGCGTCGCGGTTCTGCCCAATGCGGATGCATGGTAGAAGTGCGGCGCTTTTGTTTTGGCGGTGAATGGAGCAGCGGTTACGTCGGCGTGTGAGTGTCGGCGGGCGGCTGTTATAATTTCATACGTTGCGTTTGCGGTGCAAGCCGCTAATCGCAACATGGACAGATGTCTGAGCGGTCGAAAGAGACGGTCTTGAAAACCGTTGAGGAGCAATCCTCCGCGAGTTCGAATCTCGCTCTGTCCGCGTCGCAAAATGGGTTCTGGATACTAGATTTATCCGGAACCCATTTGTTTTGCTGGATGCTATGAAACGACCAGCGAAATGTCACGCTTTCGCCGGTCGCACGAACTCATCTGATTCGTGTGCCGCAACCACTGCGCTGTGTGGAGCAGCATTCACAATAAGGGTGGGGTATCATGCCCGGTTCAAGGAAACGGCATAGCGTGGAACTATCTGAGGGAATCTATCGTGGCGATTATCGTCGGAAAATGAATTGAGGAAGCCAACCATTGGGCCGGCATCGGATCAATACGATTGATAGTGCCGTACCATTGTGGGTATTGGCTAGGAGGTTTGCCATGAGAATTAAGGACATCGATCATTTCGTACTGACCGTGGCAAGTATTCCCCGAACGGTGGAGTTCTACACGACGGTGCTGGGTATGCGGGAGCGGACATTTGACTCGGGGCGGACGGCGTTGCTGTTTGGCTCCCATAAGATTAATCTTCATGAGGTCGGCCATGAGATTGATCCCAAGGCCGGTGTGCCGACCCCGGGCAGCGCTGATCTGTGCCTGCTGGTTGAGGGGGATTTGACGCAGATTGTTCGTGAGTTGCGCCAGCGGCGTGTGTCGATAGTGCTGGGGCCTGTGAATCGCACCGGCGCGAGAGGTCCGATACGTAGCATCTATATCCGTGACCCGGATGCCAACCTCATCGAACTGAGTGTTTATCGCTGACGTGTGCCGGCATCCGATTCGATTCGAATACCGGCACATGGCCCAAAAATGGAAGACATGTAGCCAAAACGTACTGGCAAATTGAGTTGAAGCTTCCATCGGAATAACCTAGCGATAACAATTTTTGCGAAATGACTCAATGAAGAGTAGATCCAACTCATAAAGAGATTATTATGAGCACATCTGCAGCACGTACGCGCATTCAAATCAGCACCAAGAAGACACTTAAGGAGCAGGTGGAGAAGCTGTTCGATTCATTGGGCATCGATTTGGGCACGGCGGTCAATCTTTTTCTCGCTCAGTTTGTGAAGGATGGAGGGCTGCCGTTCCGTCCGACTTCGATTTCACCGTTTGAAAGCTCGGTGTTGAAAGCCGCTCGGGAAGAGCCGGTTCATGTGGAGATCACGAATGAGATGGAGGAAATCATCGACCATGTTTGATGTTCTTTGACGTATCCTATGAACCCTCGTTTCTGCGTGTCATGCGTAGGCTTAAACGCAAGCATTATGACATAGCGAAACTGAACCGTGCGTTGGACGCTTTGTAAACGCTGGATACAAACGTGCTGAGGACGAGATATCGCGATCATGCCTTGAAAGGCAACTTCAAGGCGTTCCGTGAGTTGTACGTTGAAAGCGATTAACTGCTCGTCTATCAAATCGTCAACAATACGTTGACGTTTATCCTCACCAGACCGGCAGCCACGAAGACGTGCTGTAAATGTGATTGAAACTAACGGCGGAATATTAATGTATTGTTCCCTGTCGGTAGAAATCGTCGTTATATCAATGTTATCCGGATTCATTTCGAAGGACATTTCCTCTTTGTATTGGCTTATTTGGCCGATGCCCAATGGTTGAGTGTCTTTACCTTTTGCGCGGTCAAGTCTCACTCATGCCTCTCCTCGTATTGACTTCGAGCGCTTGAAGTCAATACAGTGAAATTGAACGTCGCAACAGCGGCGGTGATCAACGCAGAGAGGGCTTGGAAATGGCAATCAAACAGACGGCGGGACATGATCAGTTGGGCGACTTTGCCCCGCAATTCGCGCATTTCAACGACGACGTGCTTTTTGGTGAGGTGTGGGCCGACGAGGATAGCCTTTCGGCGCACGACCGTTCGATGATCACCATCGCGGCGATCATTGCGATGGGTGCGACCGAGCAGCTCGATGCACATCTGAACATGGGCAAGGCCAATGGCATCACCGCCGATGAGATAGCCGCCGAAATCACGCATCTGGCCTTCTACGTCGGCTGGCCCAAGGCCTGGTCCGCGTTCAACCGCGCCAAGCAAGTCTGGAAGTAATATATTTGGTGTGATCGTCATGCCCATTCGTCGCCGGATATTAGGATGGTGTGCATGTGCGGATCGATGCCAGAGAAGAGAGCGACGGACGTGGTGCTGGGGCTCGACGGGGTGCTCGTCCAGTGGGATGGACGACGGCCGATCACTGGGCAATACCCCAAAGGCATCGCCGACATGATGTACGACCCGCGCGACGAGTGGGGCATGGAGTTCTACTTGGCGATGCTGGAAAGCGGATGGAGCGAGGAGCGGGTGCTTGCTTCCTACGAATCGCACCATGGCCCGGCCATCGCTTGGGTGCTCAAGATGTACTTGGACCACGAAGAGGACGGATTTGTCTGTATGCAGCCGGGGATGTCCGGGTTGCTGTTCGATCTTGACGGCGCCGGAATCGGGCTATGGGGATTGGCGAACACAACGAGAAAGCATCTTCGCTTGGCCCAGCGGCGTTTTGGCGAACTTGCCGTATTGCGCGATTTCATGGTTTCATCCGAGCAGCAGTTGCGTTTGCCTGATCCGGTTCTGGTCCGGCGCGCCGTCGAGCATTTCGGTCTCGACTCAGCGACAACGCTGTTTGTCAATGAAGATGCGAGAATTGTCGGCAATCTGAATAATCTGGGTTTCCGGGCAATGGCTTTCAGCGATGCTGATAGTCTACGAAGCGAATTGTTCTGAGATTGGCCTGACATTGTCGCCGATGGCTCTCGACGGTGTTCGGTAGCGTCCGCACAGATGCGGAATCGACCATTGAAAGACGAACGGTCTGCAGGGATTATGGTTTATGGAAGCTAACCGAGGTGTCTAATCCGATCAAATATTTGTTGGATGGACTGGTCTTTTATTTTGGAAAATGCGGGAAACAAGTTGTCGGCAAAGGCAAATCCGCGAAGTCATTGATGTAATGCGTGTCGCGAAACGACTCACACGATCCGACGGTCGGCGGCCCAGCGGGTGAGTTCGGTGCGGTTGGAGAGCTGGAGCTTTTTCAGCACGGCGCTGACGTGGGTTTCGACCGTCTTGATCGAGATGAACAGTTCCGCCGCAATCTCCTTGTAGGTGTAGCCGCGTGCGATGAGGCGCATGACTTCCTGCTCACGGTGGGAGAGCTTGTCGAGTTCATCATCGTGCTCTGCGGCACCTGCCCCTTGGAAGGTCGAGAGCACGAAACCGGCCAGTTTCGGTGAGAAAACGGCATATCCTTCGTGAACCTGGATGATCGAGGAGATCAGGTCGCCGCCGCTGATGGTTTTGGTGACGTATCCGCGTGCGCCCGCGCGGATGACCGCGCCGACATCCTTCGGTGAATCGGAGACGGAAAGCGCGAGGAACGCCGAATCGGGGGAGAGCGGGTGCGATTTGAGCAGAATTTCCGCGCCGCCGCCGCCCTCGCCGCCGGGAACGTGGACGTCTAGCAATACTACGTCCGGCTTGGTGTCGGCAATCATTGCCACCGAACCTTCCACATCAGGTGCCTGCCCAACGATGGTGAAATGTGGGCTCAGCGTTGCAATGACGCCGGCGCGAAACATCTCGTGATCGTCAACCACGGCCACACGAATAGAGTGATGTCTGGTGCCCGATTCGTTGTCGTGTTGCGCGTTGGCGCCGTCCGCTTTGCTCCTGCCGCTCGTAGTCTGATTTGAATTGTTGCCGTTCATGCTTTCCTCGTTGTCATCAATTCTATTTGGCGCTGCTGCCAATTACGTTCATTCATCTGTATTCCATGCTTCATCAGTTTATGAAGATGAACGATTTTCGAATTTTGCGGATCATTGTTTGACTGTTTTCGTTTGCGCTGCTTCCGCCATTGTGTCATCAGCGCTGCCGTTTTCCTTCGGAATCGGCATGGTCATGTGAACTTCCGTGCCCCAGTTCGGCCGGGAGACGATCTTGACGTTGCCGCCGCGCCGTTCGATGCGGCCGATGATGGATTGGCGGATGCCGAGCCTGTCCGGGGGGATGGCGTCCTGATCGAACCCGTCGCCATGGTCGCGTACGAAGACCTCGGCCTGTTCCGCCCCGACCTCGCAATAGACCGAAATCGGTTCCCCGCCATGCTGCACGGCGTTCAGCATCGCCTGTTCGCTGGCGTTGAGCAAGGCGTCGGTCTGGGCGCTGGGACGGGTGTCGCCGACGCTCACCACGTCGATTGGTTCGCCGAATTCGTCCTCGATATGCGCTGCGATCTCTTTCAGGCCCGAGCTCACCGAACGGTCGGAGGGAATGCGTTCCTGATAGAGCCACCGGCGCAGCTCGCGCTCCTGCTTGCGTGCCAAAGTGAAGACGGTTTTGGGCTCATCGCTGTGCAGCTGGATGAGGGCGAGCGTCTGTAGCACGCCGTCGTGCAGGTGGGCGGTCATGTCGGCGCGTTCCTCCTCGCGTTCCTTCAGTGCGTGCTCGTGGCTCAGTTCGTGGATGAACCGGTTGGCCAGCGGGATGATGGCCAGTGCGACTCCTACAAGCAGCGCTACTCCGGCGATTGCAGCGGAAAATGGCAGGTGATGGCTGAATGTCTCGGAATCGGCGCAAACGAAATAGCCCAGAGCCATCAGTGCCACGCCGATAAGAAGATAGCGTATCTGCCCGTCCTCGGCGTTGAAACGGATCCAGGCCACGCCGATGCCGCAAAGGGCCATGAAGATGCCGAAAGTGAGGTCACTTGGCAGCGGGCTGTTTTCTAGTATTACGGCCAACGCGATCAACACGATTCCGACAAGCGCGATAATTGAGGGTTTTGAAGCGTTCTTGAACGCTTGGGCGAGGTTTTCCGGGCCGTTGCCCGATTCGTCGCTTTCGACGCTGTCGGCATTGGATACGGCTGATGGTGATTGGGAAGACGATGAGAAACGTTGTGCTGTCTGTTGTAAGATATCGGCAGTATCGGTCGCATTGGGTGTGCTGAAACCGTCGAAAGCTTCGTTTTGTCCGTTTGCTGTATGGTCTACGTTCCCGTATGACAATGGCGCATGTTCGTTCTTCCACGCTGCTTCGCGCTGTTCGCGCTCGGCGGTAAGCGGGTCTCCAGCGGGAACGAACGCCCACAGGAAGATATAGGCCACGATACCGGCACCGAACAGGAACGTCGCCGCGATGAACGCGAGGCGAATCCAGACCACCGGCACGCCCAGATGCAGGCTCAGCCCCCGGCATACTCCGCAGAAGATGCGTTTCTTTTTCGGTCGGAGCAGGGGCAGGCGCTGTTTCGGGGTCACGGGGAATCCGCCCACTGGAGCGTAACGATGCCATGAATTTGGCTGGCGGTGGGGTGCGCTCGATCCGGGAGACTGCGTTGGGTTCGATGGCTTCATACTTCCATTGTGCATGATTTTGCAAGGTTCAGGGTATCTTTTGGCAAAAATCAGGGTTAAATCAGGGTGTTCCCTGACCCTTTTGAGCGTTTCGGAATGTTGTAATAGAACCATGAGCAACAACATGTACGGCAACGGCTACCAACAGCCGAACAATATGAGCAATCCTGTGCCTCCTCGGCACGACAAGATCGACCGTTTCTTCGCGTGGATTCGTGGCAGCGGCCTGATGCGCGGTAACAACCGCTGGATCGCCGGGGTATGCGACGGCATTGCGGTGCGGTATGGGCTGAGCCCCGTTTTCGTGCGTGCCGTAGTGGCTGCTTCCACGTTGGTCTTCGGCTTCGGTGCGGCCTTCTACGCGGCGGCGTGGGTGCTGTTGCCGGATTGTCGGGATGGCAGGATTTCCGGCGAGGAACTGGTGTACGGTCATTGGCAATGGTCACTGCTTGGCCCGATCATCTTCATCCTGATTGCGGTCGTCTCGCCTGGGGTCGGTGTGCTGCTCGCCCTCATTGCCGTAGCGGTGCTGTTGATCATGATCAACAGTCTTGCCAACAAAGCGCAGCGTCAGCGCGGGGCGACGTTTGTCAATAACGGGCGGGAAACGCAATATCAAGGCCAGTATCAAGATCATTATCGAGGCCAATGGGAGCAGCCATGGCAAGACCAATATCGTCAGCCGGGGCCGATGCCCTATAGCTCATCCGGCAACGTAAACCAGACTTTTAATGCGAATACGCAGCCCTCCCCATATGCACCACAGCCTACCGACGAAAGCCAGAGCAACGCGCAGGCCCAATCCCAAGGAACCAACGAGGCGACGTTTCGCGAACCAGAAGGTATGAAGTCGGGCGACCGCTTTGACGATGCTGCTGATGCCAATACGTATCAGAACGATTCAAGTGTGAATCCGGATGATTTGCGAGGCGATGGTGATGATGGTGGTTCCTTGCGCCAGCCGACTTTGCCTTTTGCCAACGGCTCGTCGCAGGCCTATGCCGCCCCACCCACGTATATGGCCGAGTCGGTGAAATCCTATCGGGATAGCATCGTCCAGAATGCCACGAAAACGTGGGGGCCGAGGCACGTGCGACGTAAGCCGGCCGGTTTTGTGGTCGTTTTGCTTGCGCTGGGCGGCATTCTGCTGTCGGGCGCGTTGGTTGCAATACAATGCTTCAGCAATGGCGGCTATATGGGCACGATTTTCCAATACGGGACGTTCTGGATCGGTGGGGTGCTGATAGCGCTCGGCGTACTCACCGCCATACTCGGCTTGGCCGGGCGTCGGGCCGGAGGGTTGCACCCGATGGTCTGGATCGCCGCGTTCGTGGCGGTGGTCTTTCTTATCGGCGATATCGGATATTCCGCGGTGCTGACCGGTTCGGAGCAGCAAAGCCAGGGCTATCACCAGATTGATGTCAGTGGTTTCAAAGCCATCGATGCCAGTAATGACCGGCAGTTTAAAAAACTTGCGGAAGGGACTGCGATTAAAGGCCACCGGCTTGACGACGATGCGGTGAACATCGACTTCAGCGATTACGCCAAAACGCACGGCAAGCACGAGGTCACGCTGAGAGACGGCAGCACCGTTCAGTCCGGTTGCCCGACCGGGACCATTCGCCTGACCGACAGACAGACGACGGTTTTCGTCACTCTGCCCGCCGGCTGCTCCTACGAGCTCAGCCATGAATCCGACGCAAAAGTCGATGGCAGTGTGCTCGGTGTCGATACGGATGACGGCGAAATCATCATCAACGGAGTATATGCAGGAAGCGAAATCGGCACAAGGTCGTTGGGTAGCGGCTATGTTGCCATCGGCCGCAATATGCAGGTCGGCATCGGTGGCATGAGCTATCAGCGCATCGGTTACGGCAGCGGCTATGGCAACGATCAGGACTACCAATGGTTCGCCCTCAACAAGAAAATGCCGAAGAACGGGCCGGAACTCATCATCGATGCTCCCTATATCGTCGAGGGGCGCGTCACGGTGCAGTATCCCGCCGAAAGCACGGTGCCGAGCTATGCGCAATTTGCCAAAGGCAAGACCGAAGGAGCGTGGAGACGATGACGATGACCGGCGAATCGAATGCGAACGAGGAGAACGATATGACGGATTCTGCAACCGAGAACGATATTACTGAGACTGTCGCTATGCCTGCCCAGAATGCCAGCGCTGACGCTGCTGCCGCCGATACAGAAGTCATGCCGAATCAGAGGGCTGATAATGACGTGACAGAGGCCATCCCGGCTTCGGTCAATAGTCTCGATATGGCTGAAGCTGAAGATGATAATCACACAAACAGGGATAATCCTGCAAATGATGCGTCGACGGAAGCGGAAACTGAAACCGTAGACGAAACCGGGGCTGGCAGCGAGACCGGAACGAAAACATGGACAGAAGCCGGAACGCAATCCGATGATGCTACGGCTCAGATGCCACGACAGAACGGATATGCGCCGCCGTCGAACTTCGCGGATGGTAGCTCCGCTCCATCCGGCGCCTACGTGCGTGTGCCGCGCGATGTGCCGCAGCAGATGCCGAAGCCGCAGCCGCCCGCCGGGCCCAGCAAGGCGACCATTGTGTTCAGCCTGCTGCCGCTGTTCCTGGGAGCGCTGATGCTGATTGCCGGCTCGGCGTTTCCGATGGTCTTCGCGCCGATACCCGGGGGCGTCGATGTGCGCTCGCTGATCGCCATCGGCATCGTTGCACTGGGCGGGTTGCTGATTGCGCTGGCGGTGCTGCTCGGCTTGGCATCGCTGATTCACCAAGGTGCGGCAAAGTGGAGGGCCAGAAGGCGGCGATAAACTGTTGTGAATCACTGTCGATATATCGACAATGCCGGTGCGGCGAGGGAGGACGTTGCGCCGGCATTTTATGATTTGATATCACATTCGGCTAATAAGCAATAAGAACGCGGGTAATCATTGCTGCTCCGGTTTTCGGCGATTTTGTAAATATGAGTTATATGGCATAAAGCCCGAAGAACGCCATTGTCACCAGTGACGTTACCGCTGCGATGACGCATAGTGCTGCGACGACGAAGTGTGCGGGAGTCCAGAAGCCTTGGGGTTGTTCGCTTCTCGGATTCCTGCTGCCGCGCGAACGCCAAAGTTCCATAATCAGCCGAGTGAGCAACGCGATGTTGATTAGCGCGATGACTTGCATCAACGTCCAGCCCCAAGTGAGCAGCGTACCTCGCGAAGTGAGCGTCAGTGCCGACTTCGCCGCGATGATGACGTAAACGAAGAACATCGCGATGCCCAGCACCGCGCAACAGCTGTTCAAGGTCAACGCTGTTGTGAGGCGATGTGGGAACCGGCTATGATCAGTGTCCCCCCAAGAGAGTCGAACTCTTGTTGTTTTTGTCGAAGATTGGCCCACGACATTTTTGCTATCCGAATTTAAGAAACCTTGCTTGGAGCGTTTCCTTGCATGACCGATTGCAATACAGATACCGACGATTCCTGCCATTAACACACACAGCACAATCGCTGCCAACAGCACCAATATCGTGCTCAACGACCCGATAATCCCGGGTTTGACGACGGCGGGGACGCCGAACCGTTGGTGCGGCTGGTTTCCGGCGGTTTGCGGCGTGACCCAATCACCCGCTTTGGTTCCAGCAGCAATGGCGTTCGTCCAGTCTTCGAGGTCGTGTGTATAGTGCGTATCGAGCGGCAGACCGGGCACGGAGGTATGCGCGCCGACGCGCATCTGGTGGTTGGCATGGTAGTAGCGCACGAGCACGTTGCGATTGCCGGCCGCACGAGTGGCGTCGACGATATCGGTCGCGCCCTGCTCAATAGGCATGGAAAGATCGTCCGTGCCGAAGCTGATCAACAGAGGCATGGTGAGGTCTTTCAAATATCGTTCGGCCGGAAAATCGGCATATTGCAGCCCAAGCGGGGCGAAATCGAGACTGATGAACTTGTCGACATCGCGGTTGAGGCCTTTGGGCGCACCGATATAGTCGACGTAGGTATTGGCAGCCATGGCCATCTGCCGGCGCCCGGAAACCGCCGGGGGTGAGGTCAACATCATAAAAGGAATTGCGCCGGGGTGACGGTGCGCCATCGCTTCGGCAATCCACGTGCCTTCGGATTCCGCGTAGATGCCGGCTTGCGCGGAATTGACATCTGGTTGCGCTCGCAGATCTTTCAGCGAGGTCATATAGTCTTCGGCCATCGCGTAATAATCGCGGTGGAACGTGGTGTAAGTATCAAGCCGCTTGTCGGGCACGAGCGTGACGATGCCCGCCGAGCTCATGGCCGAAGCGATGTCGCCATAGACCTCGCTGGCTTTGCCGGTACCAGCCCCGTGGATGAACAGGACCGCCGGGCGTCGGCCCGGAGCGCCGATCGGGGAGCGCAGAATGGCGTTGATGGTGACGTTCGGGGCAAGTTTGATGTGAAGGTTGGTAGTCTTTACCTGATAGGTACCTTCTTGGACGGTTTTGAGTACATTTTTGGTATTGGCATGGTGGTCGGTTTCGCCAGTTTTCCCAGCTTGGATATCAGTATTATGGGCGTTGCCGGTATCTTCTGCCGATGCGTTCGCTACTACGGTGTCACGGGCTCGTATAGCGGAATTTGCCGAAGCCACCTTGATATGCTGTGTCAGCGGTTTCGCGCTCCATGGGGTTGTCATTGCGGTGCCCAGTGCCGTCAAAACGGCGATAAGGGCGGCAAAGACGGCCAAGGAGGGAAGGAATCGTTTCAGCAATCGCATGCGTGCCACTCTATCTCATTCTCGATATTTTTCAGTTATCTTTACGCTTGGTAGCACGGAATGAGAATTTCCGAGAAATTGCGTGATAGTGCTGTGATGTGTAGCAGGGAAGACGAATAGGCTGACTTTTTGTGCTTCCCTGCTGTGGGATTGGGCTGGCGAATATCAAGAAATGGCTTGTTTCCGCGCAAGTCTGTCTTTGGATGACCGTCGCCAGCAGCACAGAATAAGAAATTTCGTGTTCAACGAGTTCAGTGCTATATTGGCGCAATTTGGCATCGACGTTTTGCTATCATCGTTATAAAAATCACAGAACGTACAGAGATGTGTATTGATTCACTATTGCAACGCCTCGGCATCGTCGAGCGACTTGAATCCGCCGAGCAGCACGGTGTTGCGGATGGTCTCTTCGGTCAAGTTGCGCTTGGCTGCGGCGAGACTGGCGATGAAGTCCTGGTACAGCCCAAACGTCTTGTCGGAATAGGTGCCGAGCTCACCGCGCAGGTAGGTCTCGAACGACGTGTTTTCGTGGGTGTCTTCGGCCGTGCGCAGCACGCGCATCTCGCGGCCGAGCTTGGGGTAGCGGCCGCGGAAATCGTCGGCCCAAGCCACCTGCTGCGCGATGACCTTCTCCTGAGCCGCCTTGCGTTCGGCGGAACGTGCAGGAATATACGGCTCGATATTGGTGTGGTATTCCTCCGGCCAGGTCGAGATCATCATGCGCCCGTATTTCTCAGTGATGAGATTGCGGCCTATCTTGTCCGCCTCATCAAGGTCGTCGGCGTAGCTTTCGAGCAGCGGTACGGGCCAGGTGGCGAACTGGCTGAGACGCATCTGGTGGAAGGTCGGCCAATTGCCTTGGCAGGCCGCGCGCCCACCTTCGTTGTCGGTCTTCTGGAACTGGTCCCATTCGTGTTTCACCACACGTTCCATCAGTTCGATTCGGGCTTGGTCTTCCGCAGAAACGTTTTCCTGCGCCTCTTGCCTCGTTGCGTTTTCAGTCATGGTTGCTCTTTTCTTCGGTATGCCCGTCTCACATATCGTTGTTGACTTATTCGTTGATGTGCTGCCATCAACTCTAGTGGCTTTACAAGGTATTGCGTTCAGCGCGTTTATGGGTTTACAGACTATGCAGCACCGGATTGTCGCTGCCGATATGCGCCTCGACGTACGGTCGCTGCCATTCCAGGAACTCCTCGTCGCTGTTGGTGAGTCCCTCGTTCTTGAGTTCCGCGACGATTTCGCTACAGATGTGTTCGACGGTGCTCTGTACCTGCTCTTGTGCTGGAGCCGAACCCTTGCCGCCCTCGCCGAATCCGACACCGCCGAAGCAGGCCGCCGAGGAAAGGCGCAGGATGGTTTCGAGTTGCTCGCAGACGTCCGGCAGGACGGTCGACATCCGCTCGGAAAGCCGTCGTAACGCGGCGAACTGCCACTTGTAATACGGCATATATCCGGCGCGGATCGGCTCATTCAGAAGGAAGACGAACGAGCAGACGTTCGTTGTGAACTCGCGGATGGAAAGCCATGCCGCCGCGCCGTCACCGCGCTTGAGCATGCGGGGGAGGTTGTACTGCCCGGCTTGCGCGATCATGCCGAGCCGGCGCGAAATCAGCGAAAGCCGCACGTCGTCGGGCATCATCTTGAAGCCCTGCCGCGTTTTGGAGACGGCACCGAGCGGATCGGCGAAGATCTCGCCGTTGGTCGCGGCGGCCAGCGTCGGCTCGTCGAGCAGCAGCCATTCGTGTGGCTTGCTTTCGCTGGGCGCAGCCGGATAGCCCGTGATGCCGGCGAAGAAATCGCCGATGCGGAAGACGCCGGTACGCCGTGAGCCGCCCTGCGCGCGTGCCGTGGATTCGCGTGGTCCGAAGCCCATGAATTCCTGCGGCAGCGTCTCGTAGTCGGCCTGCAACTGTTCGCCAATCGCGTCGTAATCCTCGTCGGTGAGCCACAGGCAGAAACCGGGCCCGAAATCGTGGTCCTGCGAATACTGGTCGTCGAATCCATAGCATTCCGAGCCGTGCCCGACCAGTCCTGCGGCAATGCGCCCCTGATATTCCGGGTATTTCTGCGCGATCATCGGCTTGCCACACTGCTCCCAATAGGCACGTGCGAGCTTGAGTCCCGAGATGGACGGTTTGGTTGCGGCCAAAGGTGCGGAGCCCGTCTTTGCAGTGTTTTCGTCTGGGAACGTTTCGTGTTGTGTTTCTTCAGAGATTGATTCGTTTACATTCCTCGCTGCTTCCCGCGCCTCCCGTGCGGTTTCCTCGACCTGCGCCAGATTTCCTGCGGTGATCCGGTAATAATCGGTATCAACGCCGTAGCATTCTTCGATGACTTTGAGCGCCTGACGATAGGAGTCGATGGCCTTGTCAAACATTCCAGCCGCGAAGCAGGTCTGTGCGTACCCGGCCAACGCCGAAGCAAAGTGTGCGCTGTGTTCAAGGTGTCCGTTCTTGTAGATTTCCAGCGTTTTGGAAGAGTGCTTCATCGCTTGCTCAAGCAGCGAATCGGCGGTTTCGGAAGAATCGGAATCCTTGGAGTTTCGGGCTTGTTCGCCCTGGCCGCTCTGTCCATTCTTCCCGTTTTGCGCCGCTTCTGTTGCCCGCTGCAGCAGAACCAGTGCCAGATTGGTATGTGTAGAGGCCACGTCGATATCGGTTTCAGGATCAGTGCTTGAAGCTTCGAGGATGGAAAGCGCCTTCTCGAGTTCCTGCTGCGCCGCTTTCAATTTCCCGGTCTCGCTATACAACATGGAAATGTTGTTGTGCAATGCCGCCATTCGGCGGTCGGTGGGTGCCAGTGTCTTTTGTGCCGACGCCAGCGCCTGCTTGTACAAATCCTCAGCCTGGTCGTACTGCTTGGCCGCGCGCATCCCGGTTGCCGCGTTGATGAGCGTGGTCGTCCAAGCCTCGGTACCCTCGATGCCCATCTTTAGCCCAAGTTCCAGCGCACGCTGGATGACCCATTGATTGTCCTCGTGCCGCCCGTGTGAACGGTAGAATCCCATGGTCTCGTTCAACACGGTCAGAAGCCCCGCGTCATCCCCGGCGTTTTCCGCATCAACCATGGCCTGTTTGAGGTACGGTTCGGCCTTGTCCTTCGCCTCGTGTGCGTCGAACAAAGCATCGAGCCCTTTCAAAAATTGGTCGGTGTCAAACGTGGCGTTGGGCGTCGGTGCGGCGGCATTGTTCGGGTCGCTGGCATCATCGGATTCTCCCGAAATCGAAGAATGCTCTTCGCTGAAAGCTCGCAAAAGTTCCTCAGGCGTCTTACCCTGCGTGTTGTCGTCCATGACTGCTCCTTCGTCGTACCTGTTTCAAGTCTATTGCCAGATATGATATTCGTAGCCCTCATTTCGGTGTGAGCTATGTCACAGGATAGTATTTTTCCCATAAAGCTCGTATCGGAAAAACTTGCGTATTTTCGACGTACCGGCACGCTAGACTGACCATAGATAAAAGGAACAGGTTTGTTGCGGTTATGGCTGGCAAGTGGCAGGAGAGCAGCGGTGAAGGATAGGGGAATTGAGCGTTCCGGCGATGAGTTGATGGTTTCAGGGGTATCCGCCAATCTCGGAGCCGATTCGCGCGGCGGCAACTCTGAAGATGTCGTCAATCGTCAAAGTGCGTCAATTCCAGCTGAATCGGTCAACATGGGGATTTGGTCGAAGTTCGTCAACTTCCTGCAGCCGTCGAAAGTCGGCTTGCTGATTCCCGCCGTGCTCGGATTCATGGTCGCCTGCTCGAGCCAGGCTGCCCAATTCGGCTGGGTTCCCTTCGATCACGTCTATCTTTATCTGCAGACGGTCTGCTACGCGGTGCTGTTCGCTTTGTTATATATGGTCGCATACCGAGGTGTGGAATTTGCGAGAACCCATGCATTCGAGCGTTCGGGCAAGATAAGCGCCGCCAAAAACGAAATATCTTCAAAGAATATTTCGAATAATGGCGTAGGCAATAACGATTCCGTGATTTCGCCGGAAAAGGGCACTGCGGTTATCGCCTCTGCCGCCAAGCCTCATAAGCGTTTCGTGGCCGTTCGCCGTTACTTCCGTTTCCGCTACGTCGAGCGTCCGTCCGCCATCGCCGCCGATGCCTCGATATTGCTGTGCTGCTGGCTGCCGTATATCATTCTGCTGTTTCCGGGCGTCATCCATTTCGATACCGGCGACCAGATCGCGGAATATTATGGCATGCCGCTTTACGGGATGAACGCCGGCAAGATCTGGGACCATCACCCCTTCCTCGACACCTACCTTTACGGCTGGTTCGCGGCGCTTGGCAAGGCGCTGTTCGATAATTACAACATCGGCATGTATATATACGCGCTTTTGCAGGCCGTAGGATTCGCCTTCGGCGTCGCGTGGATGCTGGCGTATCTCGGCCGAACCAGTCTCAACCGCAAGATGCTTCATGGTTTCGCCGCGTTCTTCTGCTTCTTCCCGGTGGTGCCGATGTGCGTCATGTCAATCGCCAAAGACACGACCAACGCGATGTTCTTCATTCCATGGGTAGTAATGTATTGCAAATTGGTCGATACCAAACTCGACCTCTTGCGCAACCCGTGGTTCGTCGTCGCGTTTGTGCTGGACGGACTGCTCGTGGCGCTGACCCGCAAACTCGGGCTCTATATCATCGTGCTCTGCCTGTTGGCGCTGGTCGTTGGCAGGTTTGCTGCGAAACTCAAGGCGGCTGCCGTGGCGCTTGCGGTGGTGCTATTCGTCATTGTGGACATGGCGATACCGAAATTCGTTTTCCAACATATCAACGTGGTGCCAGGTACGCCGGAAGCCGCGCTTGCCTTGCCGATTCAGATGATGGCACGGTCCGCGCATGACCATCCCGACGATATCAGCGATGAGGATCGCGATGCGGTCGACAACTACCTTGAATATTCATGGGACGAAATCAGCCAGAACTACGACCCGTGGCTTGCGGTACCGGCCATCGGCTGGACGGTGAAGGGCAAGGTCCCGGTTTCACGCCTCGCCAAGGCTTGGCTCGACGTCGGTCTGCGCCATCCCGATTCGTATCTACAGGGTTTCTTCTGCCTTGAGGCGGGTTGGATGACCTTCGATGCCTTCAGCGTCAAGGACCAGCCGATTCCCAAGCCGGTTTCCGTGGTGATGCTGCCGATGACCACTTCCGACACCGCCGCCTATACCTACGGCGTGCTCCAGCCGCACACCCCGCCCACAGAGGCCAGCGAGACGGTGAAGCAGCTTTACCGTACCGTCGTCGATATGCCAGGTATCAATATTCCGTTCTTTATGGCATTGTGGACGACGGTTTTGCCGGGATTCGTATTGTATTACTTATGGAGACGCAGGAAAGAACAACGGCGCAAAATTTTTGCGTTGGTTAGGAACGAGGATAGCGCTGGTGACCATTCGGATGGCCGAACGGACGGGTTGGTCCACGCCGATAACAAGGCAAGCGAATCCCAACGTATTGATGTTTACGGTCAAAGTGATGGTCTTGCTGCAAGCTTCATGACCCGTGCCGTATCATCTGGACGGAGCCTGCTGCTCAAATGCATGCCTTGGTTGTTGACTGCCGCGAGTCTCTATGTCTGTGCCGAAAGCCTGTCGCGGCCAGGGCGTCCGTCACCTACAAGATTCGTCTTCCAGCTGGTGCTGATTACCCCCATGGTGATTGGGTTCATGTGCTCAGGCCGTGGATCTCAAGAATCCACCGAAGTCGTCTCAGCTGATTCCAAGTACTGATTTCTATCGAAACGTATGAGTCGAATCCTGCGTATGAAGTAATTGCGTCGGGTATGTCTAAGCGTTCCTGCAGACGAATCCAGACTACGGGTTCTCACACGTCAATCGGCTGCAAGCGTTCGTAGGCGTCGGTGTCGGTTTCGTAATGCAATGAATAGACGGCAAGCAGGATGGTGGCCGCCAGCGCGAAGGGGATGCCGCCCAAAGCGATGAAATGGTAGTTCATATGTGACACGGTGAGCATGCCGCCGCCGACCATGGAACCGACCGCATTGCCGAAATTGAACGCGACCTGTACCGCGGCACCGCCGATCAGTTCGCCGCCGCCTTCACCGGCTTCGGCCATCAGCAGCTGTTGGGGAGTAGAGACGAAGAACATCGCGAAAGCGATGATGAAGGTGAAGATGGCGGTGTCGATTTTGTTGCCAGGTACGAAGAACACCAGAACCATGCCGATAACGCTGAGGCATTGGCCGAGTCCTGCCGTTCCTGCACTGCGCCAGTGGTCGGTCAAGTGCCCGCCAGCTAGTCCGCCGATTACCATTGCGAAACCGGCAAGCATCATCAAGAACGGAACAGTGCCGGAAGCATAGCCGCCGACTTTCTGCAGCCACGGCGAAACGTAGCTCCACCAGCTGAAGATGCCGGTATTGCCGGTGAAGACCGCAAGCAAAATAACCCACGGCCCCGGCTTTCTCAGGAATTTGAACTGACCGAGAATACCGGTGTCCTTGACCGGTTCGATATGAGGCACCCACACCGCCACCAGTAGCATGGTCAGGGCTGCGATGCCTGCAAGGATAAGGAAGGCAAGGCGCCAGGAAACATACTCGGCGATGAACGTTCCGGCAGGTACACCAAGCATATTAGCCACAGTCTGACCGGTGATGGTGAGGCTCACCGCCTTGGCTTCCTTACCCGGGTCGGCGAGCGTTTTGGCCACGAGCGCCGAAGTTCCGAAGAACGCGCCGTGGGGGAGTCCGGAGATGAAGCGGCCGATGACGAGCAGGGTGGCGTTCGGGGCGAACGAGCTGAACAGGTCGCCGACGAAAGCGATGGCCATGAAAATCAGAATGAGTTTTTTCGGCCCCATCTTACGGCCGAAAATCAGCATCAACGTGCCGACGCACACACCGATGGCATAGGCCGAGATAAAGTTGCCCGCCGTGGGGATGCTTACGTGCATGTCCCGTGCCGCTTGGGGCAGGATGCCCATCATCACGAATTCTGCGGCCCCGTATGTGAACGCACCGCAGGCCAGTGCGAGCAGGCTTCTCTTCAACTTGACTCCTTGTAAATGTGCTCCGTAATTTCCAAGATGCTGCGTCATACCGATAATGTCTTATAGAAACAGACACAGCAAAACAAACGTGAATAGTGCTCGGGGGTCCTCTTCTCGTAGTCTCATAGCAATAAGGTGAAACGACGTATCCCGTGCGTCTTAGACATGACGAAACCCCTTGAAAATCAAGGGGTTTCCAGTTGGTCGGGCTGGCGAGATTTGAACTCGCGGCCTCTTCGTCCCGAACGAAGCGCGCTACCAAGCTGCGCTACAGCCCGATGAACAACAGCAATCATGATACAACGACCCCGTCGACGAGTCTAGTATGCGTGTCGGCATACATATTTATTGGTCGTTGAACCGCAGAATCATGGCGTGTATCGGCTGCTCGGTACACTCGGAGATTATGAGCGAAACGAATGAAACCGGTGAAAACCGGAATGAAAAAGAGGCCGAGACCCCGGTAATGTCCACTGTCGAGCGTGCGGAGCTGCGCCTCAAGCAGGACGAGGCCATCGCCGAAAACATCAACGAAGGCAAGTCCTTCGACGAATCCATCGACCCGACCAACAAGGAATTCGGCCCGGAAGGCCAGCCTGAGCAGGTGCAGATGCGCGTGGCCAAGCGTGCCCAGATGTTGAAGGATGGCGTCAACCCATACCCGGTCGTCGTCCGCCCGAGCGATACCATCCCTGCCGTCCGCGCCAAGTACGACGGCAAGCTCAAGGCCGGGCAGGAGACACAGGATGTGGTCTCGATCGCCGGACGTGTGCTCTTCCTGCGCAACGGCGGCGGCCTCTGCTTCGTGCAGCTTTCCGCTGGCGACGGCACCAAGATCCAGGGCATGATCTCCAAGAAGGAGATCGGAGCGGACTCGCTGAAGGCATTCAAGCAGTTCGTCGATTTGGGCGACCACCTCTACCTCAAGGGGCGCGTGATCGCCTCCAAGACCGGTGAGCTCTCCGTCTTCGCCAGCGAGTGGAAGATCGCAGCCAAAGCGTTGCAGCCTCTGCCGGCCCTGCACAAGGAGCTGACCGAGGACACCCGCACGCGCAAGCCGTATATTGGTATGATCGCCGACGAGAAGATCCGCGACATGGTTCGCAAGCGCTCCAAGGTCGTCTCCTCGCTGCGCAATACCTTCGCCCAGGACGACTTCCTCGAGGTCGAGACCCCGATGCTGCAGACCGTCCATGGGGGAGCGGCGGCCCGTCCGTTCACCACCCACATGAATGCCTTCGATATCGACCTCTACCTGCGCATCGCGCCGGAACTGTTCCTCAAGCGCTGCCTCGTCGGCGGCATCGAGCGTGTTTTCGAGATTAACCGTGACTTCCGCAACGAGGGTGTCGACGGCACACACGCCCCGGAGTTCACCATGCTTGAGGCCTATCAGGCTTATGGCAACTACGACACCATCGCAGCCCTGACGAAGAAGCTCATCCAGCAGTCGGCCATCGACGCATTTGGTTCCACCAAGGTGACGCTTCTCGACGGTAGTGAATACGACTTCGGTGGCGAATGGAAGCAGATTTCCATGTACGACTCGCTGTCCGAGTCGCTCGGCGAGGAGATTACGCCGGAAACCTCCGTTGACCACCTCGGTGCCATTGCCGACAAGCTCGGTGTGGAGCGCGACGAGGTCGAAAACCACGGCAAGCTGGTCGAGCATCTTTGGGAGCACTTCTACGAGGCCGATCTCGGCGCGACGGTGCCGACCTTCGTGCGTGACTTCCCGGTGGAGACCAGCCCGCTCGTGAAGGCCCACCGCTCCAAGCCCGGCGTGGTGGAGAAGTGGGACCTTTACGTGCGCGGCTTCGAACTGGCGACCGGCTATTCCGAGCTCAACGACCCGGTGGTGCAGCGTCAGCGCTTGGTCGATCAGGCCAAGGACGCGCTCGCCGGCGATGTCGAGGCGATGGATATCGACGAGGACTTCCTCGAGGCCCTTGGCGTCGGTATGCCTCCGACCGGCGGCATGGGCATGGGCATCGATCGTCTGCTGATTGCGCTGACCGGCGCCACCATCCGCGAGACCATCACCTTCCCGCTGGTCAAGCCGCTCAACTAATCATCAATTATCGTAATGCATTATTATAATGGCCTCATCTGTTTTATGCGGGTGGGCCATTTTTTAGACACCCGATCTGCCGGAATCGGAACAAACGTGAGGATTTGCCGGTTCGAGGTGAGAAGGAAGGCGGCGCAGGCGGTAACGGGGAATGTTTGCGCATTGCGTTGAGGGAATAGCAGAAAACTTGAAGATTGGAGTTTAGACAAGATGAAGAATCTGGATTTGTGGGTCAACGGGCTGCGCCCAAAGACATTGCCGGCATCCATCGCACCTGTTTTGGTCGGTATCGCCGCGGGGTATCGTCTGTTGAAATCTCAGCCTGCTGGATGTTCCACTGGTAAGAAAGAGGTTCAAGCTTGTGTGGCTGAGCCTACCGGTTTGAGCTCCCTGTCCGCCGGCATCGATTGGGGAAAGTTCGTTCTGCTTGCACTTCTTTGCGTGGTGGTTGCGCTTTTCATTCAGATTGCTGCCAACTTCGCCAATGATTATTCGGATGGCATTCGTGGCACCGACGAGGGCCGCGGCGACGCGGAAGTCAAGACCGCCAAACCCCAACGTCTCACCGTTTCCGAGCGCGTCAAGCCCGGTCAGGTGCTCGCCGCTGCCGGTGTCAACGCCTTCATCGCCTGCGTGTCAGGTCTGGCCATCACCATTGTCACTGGCCACTGGTGGCTTATCGTCCTTGGCGTTCTGTGCCTGCTCGCCGGCTGGTTCTATGTCGGAGGCAAACATCCCTACGGTTATGCCGGTTTCGGCGAGGTCGGTGTCTTCATTTTCTTCGGCCTGGTGGCGGTGCTTGGCACACAATATGTGCTTACCGGCCGTGTCAACGCCGAAGGAGTTCTGGGAGCAGTGCTTTGCGGCCTGTTCTCCTGCGCCATCCTTATGGTCAACAATCTGCGTGACGTCGATGAGGACAAGATCAGCGGCAAGATGACCCTTGGCGTGCGTCTCGGCCGGAAGAACGCGCAGACCGTCCTGTTCGTTACCTACCTGGTGCCGCTGGTGATTACAGTAGTTGGCGCTTTTGTTCCTCTGGTGATGCTGTTCCGCCAATTCAGTGTCGGCGGCGTTATTCTTGCGGTTTTGGCCGTTATCTTCGCGATGGTGTGCATCAAGGCGGCGACGGGATTGGTACGTAGTGTCAACGGCGGTAACTTCGTCAAGGCCCTGCCTATGTGCAGCATGACGATTCTTCTGTTTTCGATTGTCTTTATCATTGTGGAGATCGCTCTGACGCTCTAAGAGCCATCGGTATGGCTTCGGAGCGGCAATAGGTTCATAGGGGGTTTGAGCGTGTGTGGCAGACGATACTGTGAACGTTAACGATTTTGCCGCCATACCGTCCCATTCATCGCCTACCATTGAACTATGTCTTATAGATTAGTATTGCTCCGGCACGGCCAGAGCGCATGGAATAAAACAAACCAATTCACCGGTTGGGTGGACGTTCCGCTTACTGAGCAGGGCGTCGAAGAAGCCAAGCACGGTGGCCAGCTTCTCAAAGAGAAGAATGTCCTTCCCGACATCGTCTTCACTTCGTTGCTGCGTCGCGCGATCAACACCGCCAACTACGCCCTGGACGAGGCTGATCGCCTCTGGATTCCTGTCAAGCGCAGCTGGAGGCTCAACGAGCGTCACTATGGCGCCCTGCAAGGCAAGAACAAGTCCGAGATCCGCGAGAAGTACGGCGACGAGAAGTTCATGATTTGGCGTCGTTCCTACGGCACCCCGCCGCCAGAGATCGATCCGAGCGACAAGTTCTCGCAGAACAGCGACCCGCGTTACGCCGGTGATCCGGTCCCCGAGACCGAGGCTCTGGCCAACGTCGTTGCCCGTGTGACGCCGTACTGGGAATCCGAAATCGTCCCCGAGCTCAAGAGCGGCAAGACCGTTCTGATCGCCGCGCACGGCAACTCGCTGCGTGCCATCGTCAAGATGCTTGACGGCCTTTCGGAAGAGGAAATCTCCAAGGTCAACATTCCTACGGCCATCCCGCTGGTTTACGAGCTGGATGAGAACATGAAGCCGATCAAGCCTCGTGGCGAGTACCTCGACCCTGAAGCCGCTGCCGCCGGCGCTGCTGCCGTGGCTGCACAAGGCCAGGCCAAGAAGTAAGTTTCGACTTTACTTTCGATAATTAAAAGGCGAACCGCATCGATATTGCGGTTCGCCTTTAACTGTTTTATCAATAAATTGCGGGAATTTCAGTCCTCGTCGAGGTCGCGAGGCTCCTTGCTTGGATCGAAGCCGGAAACGATATAGACCACTTGGCGCGCGGTGGAAACGGCATGGTCACCGAGACGTTCCATGAAGCGCGCGGTCAGTACCACGTCGATGAGCTGCTGCTTCGTGCCTTCCCATGAGTCGTCGAGTACCAGTTCGAAGCTTTCCTGGTGTAGTTCGTCGAGTTTGTTGTCATCGGCGATGATCTGCTGGGCCAGCGTCGTGTCGCGGTCGGCGAGCATTTCCGGCAATCTGTCGGCGGTGATGTCAAGCAAAGCGCGCATGCTTTCAAAAATATGACGCGTCTTCTCATTTTCCGGCAGCGCCGAGGCGGGGTAGGCCCGGTACGCTGTTTGTGCGATATGCTGGGCCAAATCGCCCATGCGCTCGATGGTGGAGGCCAGTCGTAATGTGGCGACGACCACGCGCAGGTCAGTGGCCACGGGGCTTTGCTGGGCCAACAGCTTGACGCACTGGTCGAGAATCTGCTTTTCCAGCGCGTCGATAGCAATATCGCCGTCAATCACGGATTTGGCAGCGTCCATGTCTTTGTCCATCAAGGCTTTTCCAGCCCCGTGAATCGCGGCGCAAACGCCGTTGGACATGCGCTCCAGATCGTCGGCGACCGCCTTGAGTTCTTCGTTGTAGATGACGCGCATATGAGCTTCTTTCGTAGTGGTTGGATACGCCGGTTATGCGTTAGTTGGCACCGAGTCTGCGATAATCCCAGCGGTCGAAATGCTCCCAAATCAGCATCAGCACACCAATGAGGACGCCCGACGAGCACAGGATAATCGCTTCAAGGACGTGGAATCCGCAAGCAAATAAAATGGCACTAACCGCAAGCGCGATAAGCCACCAGCTGGTAATAATCATGAACGTTTTGCGCAAATCCACCTGGACAGGCTTCGGGGCTGGCTTACAGGCATCAGGGTTGATGATCGGGGCAAACTTCATATGTCTGATTTTAGTATCGGGGGCTAACCTTAAGTTGGCTATACGCTGATTCTCTTTGTGAATCGGTATGAGAGCTATGAGAGCATAGAGGAAGCGTTAACTACAAGGAGCTTTTGCAAGTGTATTCGATTTACCCGGTCGCCAAGCGGTATGCCTGGGGGTCCTATACCCGTTTGCAGACGATGTTCGCCTCCCAATTGGACGCGCAAGGACCACTCTCGCCGGTCAAAAGCGAGAATGATCAGGTATATATAGGTCAGCCTCGTCCAACGGCAGCTGAAGACCGAGAGCCGTGCTCGCAGCTTTCGGCTCCGAGGAAAACCATTGATGGCCCGCTTGCCGAGATGTGGTTCAGCGGTCATGCCCAATGGCCTTCGCGGGTGGAGTTGGATGTGCAAAAAGCCTTGGAAGAGTTATCGCAAGATAATCGGCACAAGCAGCACAAGGCGCTGGCACGGTTACGAAATCCGCATTTCCATGGCATCGAAAAGTCCTCGGAGCACCTTGTCTCCATAGGGTTGACCGACCTTATCCATGCCGATCCCGAGGCCATGCTGGGTGTCCGCTGTTCCGATAAATTCGGACCCGTCCTTCCATATCTTTTGAAAGTGATTTCCGCTCGTATCCCGCTTTCTTTGCAGGTCCATCCCGTCGATTTCCAAGCGCGCGCGGGCTTCAACGCCGAGAACGCACAGCACGTGCCGATGAACGCTCCCGAGCGCTCCTTCAAGGACGCAGTAGCAAAAAACGAGATGGTCGTCGCATTGGAGCCTTTTGAGGCGTCTGTCGGATTTGCCACGCCGACATTCATGCTTTCCAATCTCACCTTGGTGGACCACCCGCTTGCCCGACGCATGGTCGAGGCGCTGACGCCGCAATCGCATCATGACATGCATGTCATCCACGGCATGCATGGGATGTTCAATATTCCTCAGCAACTCGAAGATCAGGAAAACGGTGATTTCGCCGAAGCCGATGCACTCATGCCCATAGCCTCTGCGGTTTGGCAGCCTTCACACAAACGGGTTTTCCGTGCGTTCCATACGGCGGTAACCGCTGGTCCTGTCAACGATTTGCAACTGGCTTTGGCGAATGCGGCTAGTGAAGTATCCGACGAGCGCTCGCAAATGGCGTTCCGTTACGCCCTCGCCGCCGAAAAGGCGTTCCCGGGTGACCCGAGCGTGCTGGCATTGCTGATGATGAACCCCGTTGCCTTGCAGGAAGGCGAATCCGTATTCATTCCTGCAGGCACCCCGCATGCCTATATTCATGGCACTGGCGTCGAGATTATGACCAATTCAGATAATGTATTACGTGCCGGTATGACTGTGAAGCACAAAGACATTCCCGACTTCCTGCAAAGCCTCGATTGCGACTCGTCTTCGCCCATTGACCCGAGCGTCAGTTGGATGACTGATTGGGGCGGGATGTTCGGCAACAGGGTCATTTACCGGCCGAAAATTGATGAATTCATGTTGAGTTATGGCAGGGTCGGTACGCAACAGCGTCCCTGGCCGATGATGGAACGGCTCTCGAGTCGCTATGGCAGGCTCATGACGAAGGTCTCGCTGTCCAACCGGCATTTTGGTCCCAGGGTCGTGGTGTGTATCGAAGGGTCGATAAAGGTTGTCAGTTCCCGTGAATCAAGGGTTTTGCATCAGGGTGAGGCCGTTTTCGTCCCTGCCGCTGACGGCCGGGTGCAGTTGGATTCGGATAGCGAAGTTGGCACCTTCATCATGGCTTCCACACAGGTGTGAGCTGGTGCAAGGCTCGACATTTCAACGATTTTGCAATGGGTTAGCAGGGGATTGCCGTATTTTGTGCTTGCTGGTCTTTGCTGGGATTCCACCAGTTTCGTGTTGTCTTTATTGTGAAGAAAATGTGACACGCCGACAAACCGATTTGATTCTGCGGTTTTTAGAAAAATGAAGTTAAATTGTGCACTGGAAAAATCAGGGCTTGAAGTATTCTTGTAGCAGAAATCAAGAAGTAGGAGATGCGCTTTACGGTGTCTTATTGATACGGTGTTGTACCGGTAAAGCTAGTCAAGGTATTTTCTACATAAACGTTGTCCGCAAGGAGTTGATTCATGGTTCACGGTGCGCACAAGGCACGGAGAGGCACGAAGCGGTCTGTTGCCGTTTCATCCCTCTTCTCTCCTGCAAAGGGGTCGCATTCGCTCAAGGCGGTGCGGCAGGCGCAGGCTGTTGCCACTAATGGTGCCATGGTTGGCTTGAGCCCAGAAGTTGCGGATAAGCTCAACGAAATCGTGCCTGAAACTCGTCGTTCTATTCGTCTGGCTCGGGAATCCGAAAACCGGCATCATGCCGCAGTCGTCTCCGCTTCTTTGGCGGCTCTTGTCGGTGCCGCCGCCACCGCTGCGATGGCAGGGAACCCGAGTAAACCTAGCTTGAACGCAAGCGGAGAAGCTACTACCACTTCCACGATGAAGCCGATCAATGCGGCATCGCGTTCCGAAGACCGTGTTCCGCTGCAGTCCAATGGAGCACAGGGCACCTGGAGCTTGGGCGATTCCAATACTTCGCTCGATGTTTCCGCGATGTCGAAGTCGATTGCCGATAATCCGCAGATCGCAAATCTGATGGATCAGGATTACAAGGTGCTGCCTGCAGGCTTCAATCCCAATCACGCCACGGGGGATTTCGGCAATAACTACGAGTTCAGTCAGTGCACGTGGTGGGTCTACGTGCGTAGGCATCAGCTGGGGCTTCCCGCAGGTTCCCAGATGGGTAACGGTGCCCAATGGGCCGACACCGCTCGTTCCTTGGGCTATTGGGTCGATCATACAGCGCGTCACGTCGGCGACATCATGGTGTTCGCTGGCGGTCAGGATGGCTCGGATCCGGTCTGTGGTCATGTGGCCATCATCGAGCAGATTAACCCCGATGGGTCCGTTGTCACTTCGGAGTGTGGCGCTTCCTTACAGGGCAAGACCTACTCGAAAACCTACACGGCCGATCAGGTTGCTGCCCATCAGATTATTCATTACTGAGGATTTTGATTTTCTTATAGTTCTACCTCACAGAAATTTGTGAAGGTTGTCTCTTGTGAGAGTGAAAATCTTGTTCCCTTATTTTGTGCAGTATTCAAGGGATTAGACGATAAAACAAGTACAGCGTTCAGACTCAGTTATCGTTTCGACAAGCTGTCTCGAACGGATTATGTTACGGCTTTATGGTAATCTGGTGTACATGATGAAAGCTTCGAAGATCTGTGCATCCTTGGCTGCGCTCGCCTTGAGCGCCTCAGCCGTTATCGCATTCTCTCCCACCGCCTTTGCTGCCAACGAGGACAACAACCCGGTTACTTCCTCACGTTCGTTCCGCAAGGTCAACACTGTTCGCAAAGACCTATTGAAGGAATCCACCTCCACTGATGTCGACACCAAGTCGAATTGGGGAGGCATCGAGTCTCTTGATGTGCCTCAGACGCAATCTCAGGCCGAGAAGGACGCCGCTGCGGCACAGCAGCGGGCTGCTGACGCTGCAGCTGCTTCTCGTTCCGCCGCCAGGGATTCGCTGTCGGCAACGCCGCAGAATTTCACAGTCACGCCTCCCAATGGCCAGTCGGTTTCCAGCCTGCTCGCTTTTGCCAATCAGTTTATCGGCAAAGTTCCCTATGTAAGCGGCGGTACCTCTCCGGCAGGTTGGGATTGCTCCGGGTTCGTCCAGTATGTGTACGCCCAGCTGGGCATAGCGTTGCCCCGCACGTCTGGTGCTCAGGCAACTGCTGGTAGGCCTGTTGCTGACCTCAGCCAAGCGATGCCGGGCGATATTATTGCCAATGCCGGTCATGCAGCCATTTATATTGGCAATGGTCAGGTGGTCAACGCTCAGCTTAACGGAACACAGTATGATTCGGTGTCCGTCGTCTTCAGCGGCGGTTATTCGATTCGTAGGATTCTGTAGCTTTGCAATGACTTTATAAAAGTTCGATATAAAGAAACGCGTTCCTTTCGGAACGCGTTTCTTTATATGCGCATAATTCGTGCCTCTCCTGCAAGGCTGGTATTCTTTAAGTAGAACCGTTATGAGCGGTGTCACGTATGTCAAGGAGGTAGTCATGGTAAACGACAAGGCTATTCTGGTAGGGGTAGATGGTTCGCAAGCCAGCTACAAGGCAACCTGGTGGGCGGCTAACTATGCCAAGCACGCGGGGTTGACGTTGCAGATTGTCTGCGCTTATTCGCTGCCGAGCTATGCGGCGGTTTCGTTCGATTCCACCTACACTTCCATGGGCGACGACAACGCGGCCCATATCGACGCACAGGAGATTCTTTCCAAGGCCAAGGCCATTGCCGACGAGCAGGGTGTCGAGGCGCAGACGCTGATCGTCACCGGCGATCCTTCTTCGGTCTTCGTCGAGCTTTCCCGCAATTACAATCTCATTGTCATCGGCAACCGCGGCAAGGGTGGCTTGGCCGAACGGCTGCTCGGAACCACCAGCTCGTCGCTTCCTGCATATGCTTATTGCCCGATTATCGTCGTTCCGTACACTGATGACGACGGCAAGACCATGCATTTGAACAACACCATCAAACGCGTGGCAGTCGGCATCGACGCCAGCGCGTGGGGATTGAAGGCTTTGCAAATCGCAGCCGATCTTTCCGCCGACCGTGGCGCGGAACTCGATGTCATCGACGCGGTGGCAGGCCTGCAAGGCGTGAGCGACGAGGACGGCGTTTACGATTCCTATATGGAAGATCTCGAAACCCAGATTGCCCCTGTGCGTAAGGCTCATCCGGAGCTTAAGATCACCAAGACCATCGTTCCTGAATCCGCTGTCAGTGCTCTGACGAAGGCCAGTTACGACCACGACATCGTGGTGGTCGGATCCCGCGGCAAAGGCGGGTTTACCGGTCTTCTGGTCGGTTCCACCAGCCAAGGCCTTATCCAGCATGCTGCCGGCCCCGTTTTTGTTGTTCCACGCAAGTACGTCGAAGCAGAAAAGTCCCGCTCCGACGGCACTATCGAAGGCATCGAAGGTGTCGAGCAAGTCTCCGTCAAGCTCGCCGACAGTTCGGCCGCCGAGGCGATTGAATCCTCCATCGATCCACAGCACAAGAGCTGATTGCTGAATCGACCGATCGATATATCAGTGAAAACATAAAAGGGTGGTGCCGATTATCCATAACGGATATCGGCACCACCCTTTTGTCGTGTCTAGAGCACTTCTTGACCTTCTCGAAGGTGACTCTGGACAATGAGGTTTACTTGGTAAGCACCTTGACTTCCATACTCACCGGCGTGGCACGCTCATAGGTATGCATTACGGTGCAGGATTTCTCAATGTGCTTTTCGACACGGTCCTTGAGCTTCTCAACATCTTCACCGTGAATGCCAGCGCTTTGGGCGTCAACGACTACCTGCTCCCGGAAGGCGGTATAGCCGTCGGCCTCGCGGTCGTAATCGCCGTCGACGGTGATCTTCGCGCCTTTGCCTTCACCTAGCGAATTCTCGATGGTCATCTGGCTGGAAAGCGCACCGCAGGCCGCCAGCGCCACCTTCATCAGGTCGCCGGGGTTGAACTGGCCCTTGCCATGCCCGAACTTCAAGTGTGCGCCCTCGTCGCTGAATGCGTCCCAGGAACCGTCCTTGTTGCGCTCCACCCACAGTTTCTTTGCCATTGCGTACCTCCTTGCGTTCTGCCTTGTGGAAATCCAAGGCATGTCCCCACCAATCTATCTCAGAGTCCCGCCGAACGAATGAAATATTGTGGTCCGTATCCTCTGATTCTAGAAAACGTGCCTTCAAATTGGTGTTTTTGACCCCACTTGGTGCGCCAAGTCCTCGTTTTATCTCCAAATTGATGGTAATTCTGTATTTTTTGGCGGTCTTGGTGCACCAAGTACCCCCTTTTTTTAAAAAATGAGGAAGAATTTTATCAATTTTGCCTCACTTGGTGCCACCAAGACCGCCGAAATCCGCACATTATGTGGTGGGTGAGCGAAGAGCAGCCATGAATACCGTGGAAAGCAGCTCGAAGATTTAATGGATACTGGGATTCGATCCTTATCGTTTTGTGCCGTGTAGAAGAAGATTGAGTTTTACGGTATTTCCCTATATGAAGAAATCACTGAGGTTGCTAGAATTGATAGCTATGCTGACCCAAGAACAACTTGAAGAAATTCGTCATAAGATTCCCGCACGTCCCAATACCGACATTCCTATGCCTTATGAGGATCTGGTGCGCGACATCCTGACCGAAGGCACACTCAAGACCGATCGCACCGGCACGGGCACGATTTCCCTGTTCGGTCGTCAGATGCGATTCGATCTTTCCAAGGGTTTCCCGCTGCTGACCACCAAGACGGTTTATTTCAAGGGTATCGCCTACGAACTGCTGTGGTTTCTCAAGGGATCGAGCAACGTGCGTTGGTTGCAGGAACACAACGTGCACATCTGGGATGAGTGGGCCGACGAGAACGGCGATTTAGGCCCGGTTTATGGCGTTCAGTGGCGCAGCTGGCCGGCACCGACCAAGGATAACCCCAACCGCACCATCGACCAGATTTCCAATGTGCTGAATCTTATCAAAACGCATCCCGATTCTCGCCGTATGATCGTCACAGCCTGGAATCCTGCCGAGGTCGAGGAAATGGCGTTGCCGCCATGCCATGCGCTGTTCCAATTCTATGTGGCCGACGGCAAGCTTTCCTGCCAGCTTTATCAGCGTTCTTGCGATATGTTCTTGGGAGTGCCCTTCAACATCGCGTCGTATTCGCTGCTCACATTGATGATGGCGCAGCAGACCGGTCTCGAGCCGGGGGAGTTCGTCTGGGCTGGAGGCGACTGCCATGTCTACGACAACCACATCGAGCAGGTCTTGACTCAACTTTCTCGAGACCCTTACCCGTACCCGCAAATCGAGATTCGAAAGGCCGATTCTATTTTCGATTACCAGTATGAGGACTTCAAGATCGTCAATTACCAGCACCATCCGGCTATTAAGGCGCCGGTCGCGGTCTGAAACGGGACACCGGGATTCTTGGGTTGAGGCGTGGTTTCAATCGGCGCGAAATCGCGTCTCAACCGTTGGTTAGACTGGTAATATTGCCTAATTCAAGGAGTAGATGAAATGGAGCATGACAGTAGCCGTAGTGGCTATCACGAACCCAAGCCCGGACTCGCCGGGCAAAAAGTCACCGAGGACTGGGGAGACGATGTCGTCAAGACCTTTTCGGTGAATCTCATCTGGGCATGTGCGCAAGACATGCAGGGCCGTCCTGATGCAATGGGGTTCGAAGGCGGAATACCGTGGCATCTTGCCGAGGACATGAAGCATTTCAAGGAACTGACGGTTTCGCATCCGGTCATTATGGGACGCAAGACGTGGGATTCGCTCAACCCAAAATACCGTCCTTTGCCCAATCGTGACAATATCGTCGTTTCTCACGATCCGAATTGGCGTGCTGCCGGGGCGACCACGGCCAATGATATTGACGCGGCGCTCGATTTCGCACGGCAGGAAGCCATTCCCGACGATGGCTTGGACCGCAGCGAAATCTGGGTGATTGGGGGAGCACAGCTGTTCCGTTCCATCATGCCGTTCGCCAACAAAGCGTATGTCACCTATATTCGTGGCCGCTTCGATGCGGACACCTACGCGCCCGATATGGACGAATTGGTGCGTGCCGGGGCCTGGAGCTTGCAGAGTGACGGGCCATGGATGACTCCCGGCAAGCCAGAAGGTGCCGTCGAAGCCTATCGGTTTGTCACCTATCACAAGAATTAGCGAGATTTTTTGAATTTAGACGCAGATACTGCTGCTTTCGCGGTTGTATCTGCGTCATTTGTTAAGTTGGGCTGATATCGGTATTCGGCCTGCTGGGTTCGGCCAATTACGGCCTCTTCGTTAAGATGGCAGTATCGATATCATCTGTTTTATAGAGGAAAGATACTTCAGCTATGTCAAAACATCCTTACACCGTCATGACCGTCTGCACCGGCAACATCTGTCGTTCCCCGATGGCCGAGATCATCCTGCGTGCCAATTTTGAGGAGCGTGGACTGGGAGACAAGGTGCGCGTGATGTCCAGCGGCGTCAGCGACGAGGAGCACAGCCATCCCATCGACCCGCGTGCGGTGCGCGTGCTGCGTCAGCGTGGCTATGAGATTCCCAAGCATCATTTCGCACATCGCATCACGCCGGAGGAGATCGACGAAAGCGACCTGTTCCTGCCGATGACCGCATCGCACGAAAGGGGATTGTTGCGACTGCTCCCAACCGACAAGAAGTCGGAGGTGCATCTTTACCGCAGCTTCGATCCGAACCTGCCCAAGCCCGCGCCAGGGCACGAAAGCGACATCGACCTGGTCGATCCGTGGTACGGAGGCCCGAAAGATTTTGACATCGCCATCGACCAGATCGACGGCGTCGCCCCCTATATCGTCGATTGGGTCGCCAAACAGCTCTGAGTTTAAGGGGTTGAAAGCTTAAGGTCTCGGCATGAAGTGATTTGTACCGAGACCTTAGTGTTTCTATTCTGTGACCCGAATCCGCTGGGGTAAATGCTGGGTCTGTGTGGGGGCAGCTCGCTACCGAGAAATGAAAAAGCCTCGAAACCGTTAAAATTACTTGGTTTCGAGACCTTAATGGTGGCTCCGAGCGGCATCGATCCGCTGACCTAACGATTTTCAGTCGTTCGCTCTACCAACTGAGCTACAGAGCCATGAATAAATCAAAAACCCGGCGAACCGGGCTTAGGACCATTCGAGCGACTCCGGCCAGACTTGAACTGGTGACCTCCGCCGTGACAGGGCGGCGCTCTAACCAACTGAGCTACGGAGCCGTGGCTTGCTTTCATCAAGCAGCCGAGTGTTAATATTACTCAGATTCAGGCCGAACGCAACCCCAGAGCCGTTTCAGCGTGTCGCCTATAATGACAATGATTTATATGGCATTGGTAGCTATTTGTAATTCAAAATCATTGTAAACCTACAAGGTTTCCTAAAAGGAAGTCGGCTACCGACCTGTTGGCTTAAAACGATGCTTGGTCAATGATACTAGGCGCGGTTTCCCGCATATTCCTTTAAGCTAATACCAGGCAAAGCATCCATGTTGCTGGCGGTGTTGCCTTGTACAGAATCGTAGAGGTAATAGGCGTAGCTGGTATCCTCGTTGTCTTCGTCGTCCGGATCGTCATCATAGGGGCTGGAACTGCAGTCCGAGCCGTGGCAGTCCTGATAATCGGAATCTGAATGATTGATTGCGTAGCCGAATGCCGAAAGAAGCACAATGGTGAGAATGACGCCCAGCGCCGTAGACACTCCGCCGATGACTATTCCGGCAATTGACATTCCTTTGCTTTTTTCACCGCTGTGATTGATTTGGATCAGCGCGACCACGGAAAGCGCCAACCCGATGATTGGCATAAAGAAGGAAAGTATGAAACCGATGATGCACAGGGTGTTCCACTTCTGGTACGGGGTTGGGGAATAGTAGCCTTGCGGGCACATAGGCGGCTCTTGGCTGTATGGCTGGTAGTTGGGCTGCTGAACTGGATTAGTGCTGTTGGCGTATTGGTAGAAGGCTTGTCCCGGTTGCGTTTGCTGGTAGCCGGGTCCAGAGTATCCGGGATCTTGCGTTCCACTTGTGGTCTGTTGCCATGACCCAGTTTGGGAATAGAAAGGATTCTGGTTCGCTTGCCCATACTGCGAATCTCCATATTGTGGAGAGGTGCTGCCGGAGCCCTGCGTGCCGTTCGCGGTCTGGCCGTTTTGGGCATTCTGGTTGGGGTTTGCGTTGTTGAAATCGTTGTCGCTCATAGCCAACAGTCTACGCGCGAAGTTGAAGTTTCCGGGTTTGCCTTCCGTTAAACTTGTGTTTGTGCAGGAAAACGACAAAAGAATCCATCATGTGCTTTCATACGTGCGGCGAACAGGACGCCTTGACGACCGGCTCAAGCGGGCGTGGCAGCAGTATTCGCCGGATTTCCTGCTTGACATCAACGCAGGGGATGGTTTGCTTGATTTGAAGCCAGGATTTGTATTCGACCGTGATTACGTGCGCGAAGCGTGGGGCAACGATCATCCGCTGGTTATCGAAATAGGGACCGGCCAAGGCGAGAACATCATCGCCGCTGCCGGAGAACATTGCGAGACCAATTTCCTTGCCGTTGAGGTCTATGACCCAGGGGTCGCCCATACCATGCTGCGTGCTGGCAAGCTTGGCCTCACCAATCTGCGAATCGCCCAGATCAACGCTCCTGAGCTCTTCAAAGCCTGTGAGCCGGGTGTGGCCGACGAAGTCTGGACGTTCTTCCCCGACACGTGGCCTAAAATGCGCCATCACAAGCGTCGTATCGTTCAACCGGCGCTGGCGGCAGATGTACGTAAGGCGTTGGATGAAGGCGGCTTGTGGAGGCTCGCCACCGATATCGAGGATTACGCTCTGCATGTCCACGAAGTCATGGACGGGCGCACCGATTTCGCCAATGCTGGCACCCTCATCGTTTCATTGCCTACCGAACATGTGGGCAAAGGAACGGCGGACAAAGCTGCGTCGTTGCCCCATTCCGATTTCAAGGAATCGGAACGCTATAAAGGCAGAGTACTGACTAATTTTGAGAAAAAGGGTTTGTCCGCAGGTCGCGTGATTCACGACTTCACGTATCAGGCTGTCTGAAAGGAAAGCGGCTGAGTATTACCATTATTGCGGCTGCTGCCAACACGCCGAGACTTGCTCGAGTCGAGTTCGTATTTTAATATGAATAGGTTGTTAGCCCCCCTCGTCTAACGGTTAGGACACCAGACTTTCAATCTGACAACAAGAGTTCGACTCTCTTGGGGGGTACTTTTCTAGAGTTCAAAACAAGATTCCCTGCTTTCCTATAAGTTACTGTTAACAAACAAAGTCGATTGTTTTATCTAGTTACGGCAATCGTTCGCTTCAGCATCTTTCTTGCAGTATATTTTTGTGAAATATGTCATATTGGGTAGTCGAATCGTGCAGAAATGTATCTAATTCTGCAAATTTAATCGTTTTTATTATTATGGATAGATATCTTAATACTGTAATTAATATAAAAGAATGAATATGAAATGAATAGATATTCATTCTTATACAATTCCCAACGAAGGGGGTTTACGATGACTGCAATCGTTATTCTTGGCGCAGGTTACGGCGGAATGCGTACAGCGAAGCAACTTGCCAAGTCCAACGTCGACGCCGACATCATTCTGGTCAACAAGAATCCGTATCACTATCAGTCCACCGAACTGCACGAGGTCGCCGCAGGTACCAAGGAACCGGACCAGATTTCGTTTGACGTGCGCAAGGCCGTTGATCCCAAGGTCAAGGTGATCATCGATGAGGTCACCAAGGTCGATCAGGACGAAAAAAAGGTCGAGCTGAAGAATTCCAACCCGCTTTCCTACGATTACTTGGTCAATGCTCTGGGCTTTGAATCCGAGACATTCGGCATCAAGGGCGCAGACGAAAACGGCTGGCCTTTGATCGATATCGATACAGCCGTCGCGGCTCGCAAGCATCTTGAGGACACCCTGAAGAACTACAAGACCAGCCACGACGAAAACGACCTGCATATCGTGGTCTGCGGCGCCGGCTTCACGTCCATCGAGTATTTGGGCGAACTGGTCTATCGTCTGCCTGAGCTGGCCAAGGAATACGATTTCCCGATTGATAAAGTCAAGATCGACTGCATCGAGGCGACGCCGAAGATTCTGCCGATGTTCGACCCGAAGCTGGCGGATTGGGGTGTCAAGTATCTCGAGGACCACGGCGTCACCTTCCACGCCGGCACCCCGATCACCGAGGTCAAGCCGGATGCCGTGATGAGCAACGACACCGCCTTCCCGGCCAACACCATCATCTGGACGACCGGCGTGCGCGGCAGCCACGTCATCGCCGATTCCGGCTACGACCAGAAGCGCAACCGCGTGGTCGTAGAGGACGATCTGTCGGTCAAAGGCCATCCGGAGGAGTTCCTGGTCGGCGACGTCTCCGCCGTCCCTAACCCGGACAACGGGCGTCTCTATCCGACCACCGCCCAGATCTCCATTGCCCAAGCCGATACGGCCGCCGATAACATCGTGGCGCGTATCGCGGGCAAGGAGCCGAAGAAGTTCGTCTACAAGTCCCTTGGCACGCTGTGCTCGCTCGGCCCCAAGACCGGCATCGCCGAGGTCGATATGGGCGGCCATTGGAAGCTCAAGGGCGCGAAGGCGTCCGTTGCCAAGAAGGCCGTCGCCGATCGTTCCGTCACCGAACTGACGGATGTTTCGGGCATCATGAAGGCGTAACTGGCCCTTGCTGTTTGGTGCAAAGTCACGGAAAAGTCCTAAGGGTGTATTCGGAGGTGCCAATCTTTCGAATACGCCCTCTTTTTTCAAATTATTAATAATTATAGATAAATAATTTGATGCCATTCATAGCGACAAAGCTTGATTTTTTTGTCGCGAAAACGACGTTTCAGAACGCTTTTGTGGTGCAAAAGAATGACTGCGACGTGATTTATCCCATAAAAAAATCGTTTTTCCGATTTTTGAGAAATGATGCTCCAATTTTAATCCTTTTTTGTTCAGCTTGTCATATATTGTTGGAAAGTGTTGGCAGTGATGGCGCTCATACTCGTGGCCCATTATTTGTGATTAAGCTATAAGGAAAAGTGATCGGAAATGAAGAGAATCGTTGTTTTAGGTGCAGGTTATGCCGGTATACGTACCGTTAAGAAATTGTATGGTTCGGGTATAGATGCCCAAATCGTACTCGTCAACAAGAATCCCTACCATTATATGACAACCCAGCTGCACGAAGTGGCCGCGGGGACCAAGGAACCTGCAGATATTACCTTTGACGTAGCGCAGACATTCGCCGATAAGAAAAACGTTCAGGTAATTCTCGATGAAGTTATTCGCATCGATCAGGACGCCAAAAGCGTCGAGCTCAAGAACAATGCTCCGCTTCAATACGATTATCTGGTCAACGCGCTTGGTTTCGAGTCCGAGACATTCGGCATTCAGGGTGCCGAGGAGAATGGCTGGCCAATCATCGACATCAATACGGCGCTTGCGGCGCGCAAACATCTTGAAGATACGTTGAAGCGGTACAAGACCAGCCATGATCCCAACGACCTGCGCATCATCGTGTGCGGCGCGGGTTTCACAAGCATCGAATATCTGGGTGAGATTGTTCACCGCATGCCCAAGCTTGCCAAGGAATACGGGTTCCCGCGCAATAAGGTCAAGATCGACTGCATCGAAGCTGGCCCGAAGATTCTTGGTATGTTCAACCAAGATCTGGCCCAGTGGGGGGTCAAGTACCTCGAGAAGAAAGGTGTGACCTTCCACGTCTCCACACCAATCACCGAAGTAAAAACGAATGCCGTCATGAGCAACGATAAAGAGTTCCCCGCGAACACCATTATCTGGACGACTGGTGTGCACGGCAGCCATGTCATCGCGGACTCCGGTTACGACCAGAAGCGTAATCGTGTGGTTGTGGAGGATGATTTGCGTGTCAATGGCCATCCTGACCAATTCCTCATCGGCGATGTCTCCGGCGTACCTAATCCGGACAATGGCCGCCTTTTCCCTACCACTGCTCAAATCTCCATCGCCCAGGCCGATTGCGTTGCGGAGAACCTTGTGGCGCTGATGAATGGTCAGCCTACAAAGAAATTCGTTTTCAAGGCTCTCGGTACTGTGTGCTCCCTTGGACCCACTTCAGGAATTGCATCGATTGACATGTTTGGCCACTGGAACCTGAAGGGATGGATTGCAAGTATTGCCAAAAAGCTCATTGCAGACCGTGCTGTCTTGGAGTTGGCCAATATTCGTACTATGCTAGAAAGTGATTGATTCCGTGCTTTTATAAGTAGGGAATAGTTGGGAAGAAAGGATTAAAATGACTGTTTTAGGGTTATCGCGATTCCAGTTCGCGATGACGACGGTCTTCCATTTCTTCTTCGTGCCGTTATCTATCGGTTTGGCATTTACTGTAGCCGTAATGGAAACGTTATACGTAGCGAAGAGGAAATACGTCTATAAGCGCATGGCGCAGTTCTGGGGAAAGATTTTCCTCCTGAGCTTTGCAGTTGGCGTAGTGACCGGCATCATCCAGGAATTCCAATTCGGTATGAACTGGTCGAACTATTCGCGTTTCATGGGCGACATCTTCGGAGCGCCGCTGGCCATTGAGGCTCTGCTGGCGTTCTTCATGGAGTCCACATTCATCGGTGTCTGGATGTTCACTTGGAACCGCTTCAAGCCGGGTGTGCATGTTATTTTCATCTGGCTGACCTGGTTGGGCTCCACAGTTTCCGCCATTTGGATTCTCGCGGCCAACAGCTTCATGCAGAACCCTGTGGGCTTCGGCATCAACAAGAAGACTGGGCATGCAGAGATGACGAATTTCGCTGCTGTCATCGGCAACCCCCAGCTTTGGCGTCAGTTCCCGCATGTCGCTACCGGCGCGTTGATGCTCGGCGGTATGGTTGTGGTCGGCATGAGCGCCTTCGGCTTCATGCACAAGAACGCTGACCGTGCCTTCTTCACCCGTTCGATTCGCGTCGGTGCCATCATCGCGTTGATCGGTTCGATTCTCGTCATCATCACCGGCGATCTGCAGACCCTCGAGGTCATCAAGGATCAGCCTATGAAGTTCGCCGCCACTGAAGGCATTTATGAGGATCTCAAGAGCCCGGCGCCTTGGATGGTCGTCGGCTTCATGAACGAAGGCAGCCACACGGCCGCTGGTCTCGAGATCCCCGGCATGCTCTCCCTGCTTGCGTTCCACAAGCTCTACGGCGGAACCATTCAGGGTATGAACACCTTGAACCAGCAGTTCCTCGGTGAGCGTGGCAAGATCATCAAGAACGGCCTCGAGCATCCTGAGATTTCGAACTACTACGTGCCTGCCAATGTGCTGTTCTGGAGCTTCCGCTTCATGGCCGCCGTCGGTTTCGCCGTGTTGATTCTCGCCATCTGCGTGCTTTGGTTCACCCGCGCCTCCAAGAACACCTTAGCGGACAGCCGCTGGAAGCTTTGGGTCCTGGGCGTCTGCACCTATCTGCCGTTCATCGGCACCACCGGTGGCTGGCTCATCACCGAGCTCGGTCGCTATCCGTGGATCGTCTATGGCCTGCAGACCATCGCCGACGCTGTCTCGCCGACAGCTACCGTGACGAGCTTGCTAATCACCAATATCGTCTACTTCCTGCTCTTCTGCCTCATGGGCGGCGTGATGATCTTCTACTCCCGCCGTGTGCTTCATCAGGGGCCGGAGCCAGATGTTGAAGGTTCTGCACAAACGGCTACCGCAGGTGCACATGTTGGTGCTCATGCGGCCAATAGAAAGGTGGCGTTGGCATGATTGAATTTCTAGCTAAGCCATTGATCGATGGCAACAATTTCTTGCAATTGCTGTGGTTCTTTGTGATTGCTTTGGTATTCGCCATCTTCCTTTTCCTTGACGGCATTGATTTCGGTGTCGGCATGGCCACCCGCGTGCTGGCCCATAACGGCGATGAGCGTGCGCTGTACATGCGTGCGGTCGGCCCGCACTGGGACGGCAACGAGGTCTGGCTCATCACCGGCGGTGGCGCTATGTTCGCCTCCTTCCCACTGTGGTATGCAAGCCTCTTCTCCGGTTATTACCTGCTGCTCTTCATCGTGTTGGTCGGCCTGATTCTGCGTGGCGTCTCATTCGAGTTCGCCGCACATGCCATCACCGATCGTGAGCGCAACGTGTGGCAGTGGGCCAACTTCGCCGGCAGCGTCATCGCGCCGTTCGGCCTGGGCATGATGCTCACCAGCGTCATTCAGGGCGTTCCGATGGATGCTCAGGGCAACGTTCACGCCGGTTTCTTCGACGTGGTCAACCTGCTCTCCATCGTCGGTGGCGTGGCTGTGGTGTTCTTCAGCTTCCTGCACGGTCTGCACTTCCTGAGCCTGAAGCTCGACGAAGCGACGTCCGAGAGGATGCTTAACACCTCCAAGAAGACCTACTGGATCGCCTACCCGGCACTCGTGATCTTCGTCATTTTGGCGTTCATCTTCACTGATTTCTATCAGCGTCGCACCAAGTCCACACTGCTGATCACCGTGGTCATTCTGGCCGCGACGATCTGTGGTCATGTTGCAGCCTACAAGAAGCGCGGAGGCTTCGCCTTCCTCGCTTCGGGCATCACTCTCGCCGGCATCATCGCCTTCATCTTCAACGGGCTTTTCCCGAACGTGATGATCGCGACTGATCCGTCCAAGAGCCTGGCTGTGTCCACCGCCTCGTCTTCGCAGTACACGTTGGAAATTATGACCATCGTGCTTTGCTGCCTGCTGCCGATTGTTCTGATCTACTTCAGCTGGTCTTATTTCATCCAGCGCAAGCGTTTGCTCACGGACAACTCGCCAGAAGCCATCAAGGCGGCTTTGGCCAAGTGACGGACTGATGTTCGCTCTTTCGATTGAAAGTTAGATCAATGCCCGATACTCTTATCTCGCAGCGATGAATGTGCAATAATGTTCATTGATGCGGGTGAGTATCGGGCTTTCTTTGTCTTAAAAATATCCGTTAGTAGTTGGGACTGGTCGTGATCGATAAAAGTCTATTCAGGTTCGACGGGGTACGACAGCGTATGGGGCTTTTGGCCTTGCTCTCGTTGGTGCAGGCGTTGTCCATCGTCGGCCAGGCCCACGGCTTGGCGCGGGGACTGGTGGAGATATGGAAGCTTCACGCGGTTTCCACGCTTATAGGCCCCTCTCTGGAGTTCCTCGCTTTCTATGCCGTGCGTCACTTATGCGATGTGGCCAAGCAACGTATTTCCAGCAAATACGGAAAATATGTGGCCGGGCAGATTCGCCCGCAGCTACAACACAAGATTTTCAGACTTGGTCCGCAGGCGTTGGCCTCACGCGGCACCGGTTCGACGGTGACGATGCTCATTGACGGTCTTGATCAGGTCAAAAGTTATATCGAGATCCTCCTGCCGAAGATGACCGACATGATGCTCATTTCGTTGGTCATCCTCATAGCAGTTTGGTGGCAAGACTGGGTGAGTGGCCTGGTGCTGTTGCTGATGTATCCTCTTATCATTTTCTTCATGGTCATCCTTGGACTCGCCGCCCGCGACCGTTCCAACAAACAATATGCCCAATTCAATATTCTCAATACCAAATTCGTCGACAGCATCCTCGGCCTGCCGACCCTGAAGATGCTCGGCGTCGATAAGGAATACGAAGGCGAGATCTACAGCGTCAGCGAACGCTTCCGCAAACGCACCATCGACGTGCTCAAGGTCGCGATGACCTCGACCTTCGCATTGGATTGGTTCACCACGCTTGGTATCGCCATCATGGCCGTTTTTCTGGGCCTGCGTTTGGTCAACGGCACCATGCCACTGTTCCCGGCCATGTTCGCGCTGATCATGGCCCCTGATTACTTCCTGCCGGTGCGCCAGTTCGGCGACAACTATCACGCCACCCTCGACGGCAAGAACGCCCTGCACGACATCATGAGCTTCATTGATAGTCCCGAGACTCCGCAGGACACCGAGACGGAGTGGGACGGCTGGAAGGCCGACAGCGAGCTCAAGTTGGAGGATGTCGACTTCGCCTATCCTGAGGGCAGTAGACCTCAAGGTGATGACGAGAGTCAGACTGTGGCGAGTCATAGCGTTGCCATGAACGCCGTCGAACAGCAACGCGAGGGAGAAGACGATACCAAGCCCGATAATTCCGACAATTCCGAATCGGATTCCAAGACCGTTGCGAAGTCTGGTTCGAAAGCCAAGGGGCATCGCCGACGTGGCAAAAAAGGTGCCGAACCTGATGAGGCTGACGCTGAAGGCAAAGTCGTCAAACAACAGGTTGCCACGCAGCCGGACGCTTTGCATCATGTTTCGATGGATTTCAATGGTTACGGCAAAATCGCTGTCATCGGTAAATCAGGTGCCGGCAAATCGACACTGGTCAATCTGCTCGCAGGCTTCAACATCCCGCACGCCGGTTCCATTGAACTTGACGGCCACAAACTCGATAGTTTCAACGTCGAGGCATGGCAACGCCATATCAGTTACATTCCGCAGACTCCCTATATATTTAGCGGTTCCATTGCCGACAATATTCGTTTCTATGTCAATGACGCCAGCCTCGAAGACGTCAAGGCGGCCGCGCACGAAGCTGGTCTGGACGAGTGGCTCACGGAACTCGCCGATGGGCTTGACACCCAGATAGGGGAGGGCAACCGCGGCATCAGTGGCGGCCAGGCCCAGCGTATCGCGCTTGCCAGAGTCCTTCTCGACAAGTCGCGCGAAGTGTTGCTTTTTGACGAGCCCACTGCACACCTTGATATCGAAACCGAATATGATTTGAAGAAGACGCTATTGCCAATTATGGAAAATCATCTGGTCGTCCTCGCCACACACCGTCTTCACTGGCTGGCGAACGTCGACCAGGTGCTTGTCCTCGACGAAGGCAAGATAGTCGAATCCGGCACACCCAAGGAATTGATCGGTGCAGGCGGTCCGCTGGATCACCTCATCGACGAGATGGGAGGTAACCAGATTGACCAATACCTCGACTGATACACAGGCAGCGGCAACCATGAAGACCTCCAAGCCCAGCAGCACGAATGGTAATACCATGAACAATACCGGTGAAACAGCAGCGGCCGTAGCTTCCGCCTCGACGAAGGGCGGCAAGACAAGACTGCGTGATTACCTCAAAATTTGGGACAATGACCACTGGTTCTGGCCGTATCTCAAGGAAAACAAGCGCAAGCTTGCGATGATCTTCTTCCTCGGATCCATGACCTTCGTGTGCGCTGCCGCTCTGATGTTCACCGCTGGATACCTTATCAATCGTTCGGCACGTATGCCCTATAACATTCTCATGGTCTACGTTCCGATCGTCCTGACGCGTGCTTTCGGCATCGGCCGCCCAGTGTTCAAATACGTCGAACAGCTCAAAAGCCACGACTGGGTGCTCCATGTCATCTCCAAGTTGCGCGTGCAGCTTTACCGCACCCTCTCCAAGGACGCCGCCTTCCTCAACGAGCACGAACGTACGGGCAGCGTGCTGAGCCTCCTGGCCGACGATCTCGACCACCTCGAGAACTTCTACCTGCGCACCATTTTCCCCACCGTAGTGGCTTATATCCTTTGGATCATCGTCACCATCGCCATGGGGGTATTCTCGTGGGTCTCCTCGTTGCTGCTCTTCCTGATGCTGGCGTTGGTGTTGATTCTTATCCCTTTGGTCTCGCTGAGTTTCTCCACCGGCCATTTCGCGCTGGAAAAGCAACAGCAGGCGCAGGAATACACGAAGGTCACCGAAAGCTATCTCGGCCTGAGTGACTGGGTCATTACCCACAAAGACAAGGACTTCGTCTCCATCGGAGCCGACGAGTACCGGCGTATCCAGGAGAGCAAAGACCAGCAGAAGACTTTCGAACGCTGGCGCAACTTTGCCATCCAGGTCGTCTTCGGCGTCATTGCCATCGGCCTGATGGTCGGGGCGGGCTTGACCATGACGGGCTCCAAGTCCATCGCCGATTGGTCAGCCTCCATTGTGCTTGCCGTCTTCCCACTGGTCGATTGCTTCATCAACGTGGCTCAGGCCACCGCCGAAATACCGCTGTATAGCGATTCGCTAGAGCACTTGAACAATCTGACCAATCGCGTCGAGGCACGCCAGCAGGTGCCGGTTGAGCAGCAAAAGCTTGACGGTTCGATTGAAAGCATTGATTTCGACCATGTCACGTTCGCCTACGGCCCCGGCCAACCGACGCTGCTCGACGACTTCACCCTGCATATCAAGGCGGGAGAAAAGGTCGCGTTGCTCGGCCCCAGCGGTGAGGGCAAGACCACGATCCTCCAGCTGCTGCTGGGCGATTTGGTCCCACAACAAGGCAGCATCACCATCAACGGCATCCCTGTGGCGGCGCTGCAGGACGAGCGTGCCCGCATCTTCGGCTACTTGAACCAGCAGGCGTTCCTCTTCAACTCAACCATCGCCGAGAATGTGCGTCTTGGGGCTCCGGATGCGACCGATGACGACGTATGGGCGGCGCTCAAGGCCGTGCAGCTTGATGATGCCGTGCGGGCGCTTCCCGACGGGATTGACACATCCGTCGACGAGGCGGGTCAGCGCTTCTCCGGAGGCCAACGTCAGCGCATAGCCTTGGCTCGTATTGTGCTGAAGGACACCCCGATGATTTTGTTGGACGAGCCGACCATCGGCCTCGACCCGATCACTGAACGGGAGCTGATGTCGAAGATATTCTCCGCCGCCGGCGACCGCACCATGCTCTGGGTCACCCATCATCTGCAGGGCCTCGAGCAATCCGATCAGGTCATCTTCCTTGACAATGGCAAGATCGCCATGCAGGGCGCTCCCGCCGCTCTCTACCGTACCAACGAGCGTTTCCGCGAGCTCTATCGTCTTGATGTCGGTGAGCTGGAAACGGCTCGCTGAAAGTAAAATGAGAAGCCGGGACATGAAATACAATGAATTGACGGGCGGATGACTTTAGTCGGGCATCCGCCCGTCAATTATTTCGCTATTAATCATTCGATATCGATATTGCTTGAAATGTTTTGGATTTAAAGGGTCGAAGCAGAAAAACGTCAGAACATCAGAACATCAGAACGTCAGAACGTCAGAACATCAGAACATCAAGATGTCAAAATATCAGAGCCTCAAAGCGTCTTGATGAATTTGTCGATGACGTCGACCAGAGCCTTGACCGTGCTTGGCCTGATTGCTGGGTACTTGCTGTCGGCAATCATAGCCTTCGCCGCTTCCAGATGTTTCAGCGCCTCGCCTTTGGATTCTTTGATGTACTGCGGATGTGCGTTGAAATAGTCAAGCACCTTCAGTGGGTCGTCGAGTTTGACGATATCTGCAAACGCAGGGTCATCTTTGACGGCCAGAATTACGGGCAGCGTGTAAATGCCGTCTCGGATGTCTTCAAGTTTCGGCTTGCCGGAGTCGTGGGCGACGTCAAAATCGCCTATATCATCGAGAATCTGGAAGGCGATGCCCAAATGCTCTCCGAATTTTGCCGCCTGTTCAAGCGATTGCTGTGAGGGGGAGTCTGTGGTCAGTTTGATGCCGGTGATGGCCGCAAGGCGGAAGAGCGCTGCGGTCTTGCCGGTGATGGCGCGTTCGTAGTATTCCTTGGAAGTGTTGATGTCGTGACGCGCCGATTCCTGCAACAAGTCACCGGAAACGATCTCATTGACGGTATGGGCCTGTTCGGCGATGAACGCCGTGTCGGGGGCGATGGTCGCGATGATTTCCATATAGCGCGAAAGAATCAAATCGCCCAGATAGATGGCGGCTTTGTTGCCACGCACGGTCTGGATGGTCGGTTCGTTGCGTCGTACGGACGCGTTGTCGAGCACGTCATCATGGACCAGAGTGGCCAGGTGCAGCATCTCGATGGCAGCCGCGCCGGTGATGACTTTGTCGCTGACATGGTGGGGATTGTCGTCTTGGACAACGTATGAGAAGAGCAGGACCAGTGAGGCGCGAATCATTTTGCCGTGGTTGTCAAGCAGGTGGCGGTAATCCTCGCGATATGGGGTCACGTTGTCCTCTTCAGAGTGCATCGTTTGCACCACGCGCTTCAGATCATCGCGCAACAGGAGTTCCTGCTGATTTGGCATGCGTACCCGACCTCTCGAAAATGTCTATTAATCTGACGAACGTACCTAATATAGCATGATGGCCGATATTAAATGGTATTGAACAGCTAAAGCTTTCGGGCCAGTCATACCGGATGTCGTAGATTTGCGTTATGTCAATCGTTATTATTAATTCTTGTGACAGAAATCACTCCGTCGATATCGCTCAGGTCGCCGATAAGCTCTTTGCTATCGCGTCCACGTACTTCAAGGTCGGCGGAAACGATATGGCCTCGAGTGCTTGGGTCCTCGCCATCTTGGTCTTTGGATTTTCTGGTCGAAAAGCCTTCGACGGAAACTCCATGCTGGGCGCAGACCGAAAGGATTGAACGTAGGATGCCATGCCCGTCCGTATAGCGTAAACGCAGCATGTCGTCACTGCCAATTCCGGGGGCGATAAGTCTGGTGAGGAAAGGCAGCAGCGTCACGGCAAGGAAATAGAGGATGGTGCAAACCAGTGCAGGAACGAAAAGCCCCGCACCGCAGGCCGAACCAATTGCCGCGGTCATCCAGATGGAGGCTGCGGTGGTCAGTCCCCTCACGTGGTTGCGTTGGGTGAAGACGACGCCTGCACCGATGAAGCCGATGCCGGAGACGATTTGCGCGGCCACGCGTGCCGCGTCTACCCTGATGTTGGGGGAGGCCGTGAGCATATCGATGAAGCCGTACTTGCTGATGACTACAAACAGCGCCGATCCGACGCCCACGAGGGCGTGCGTGCGTGTGCCGGCGTCCTTGTGTCTAGCCTGACGTTCGAGTCCTATAAGACTCGAGAGAACCAATGCCTCGAAAAGATAAAGGGCCTGCCAGCCCCACGTCGTCAGTTGCACTTCCATAGGTTTCGCTCTTCTCCCTTTATATCGTCGATAGACCGCGGTTTATTGCGTAGAGTCGCGTCATTGGCCTCATCCGGACAATTCACTACCATGGTAATAACTATGATGGTCCCTTAGGCGTATCTCGTCGTCTTTGCTAATTTTTCGCCGAATAGGTTATACATTGTAGCACTTAACCGAGAATCGTGTGGATTTGCAATCATTCCAGAATGCAAAATGCCCGCGACAGAACGACCGTAACAAAAATGTGGGTGCCACGAATGTTTCGGGCACCCACATCGTCTGTTCAGTTAAGCGAAATCAGACTCACTGGAACTGCATGCCGCCGTCGACGATGAGCGTCTGGCCGGTGACATAGTCGGAATCCGGTCCGGCGAGGAAGGAAACGGCCGCGGCCACATCCTCGGGCTCGGAAAGGCGGCCGAGCGCGATGTCCTTGGAGAAGGTGGACATGCCCCACTCGTCGCTCTTGCCGGCGTTCTTGCCGACGTTGTGGGCGATATCCATCATCATCGGGGTCTTCACGATGCCAGGCGCGTAGGCGTTGGCGGTGATGCCCTCGGCGGCGAGGTCGCGCGCGGCGACCTGGGTGATGCCGCGGATGGCGAACTTGGTAGAGGAGTAGAGCATCAGGTTCGGGTTGCCGACCACGCCGGCCTGGCTGGTGGCGTTGATGATCTTGCCCTTGGTCTTGTTCTCGCGGAACTTGCGCACCGCGGCCTGGATGCCCCAGATGGTGCCGGCCACGTTGACGTGGACGACCTTGTCGAACATCTCGGGGGTGATGCTCTCAATCGGGGTGGTGGGGCCGAGACCCGCATTGTTGACGATCACATCAAAGCTGCCAAGCTTTTCAGCAACGTTGTCAACGGCGTCGCTGAATGCCTTCTGGTCAGAAACGTCGAGGCTGACGGCGATGGCCTTGCCACCTGCCTTTTCGATGTCATCGGCCACTTCCTGGGCCTTGTTCTCGTTGAGATCGGCGACCGCCACAGCGAAGCCATCACTGGCCAGCCGCTTGGCGATTGCCTCGCCGATACCTTGTGCTCCGCCTGTTATCATTGCAACTTTTGTCATGATGAACCTTTCCTATAAGCGATCGATAATATGACATAAGTCACTATATTCCGTATTCTGCCTAATTTCACCTAATAAATGTTAGCGTTCACAATCAGTGGTTGTGGATCTGATGCTGTTCTTTGCTCCAAATGCGTTGGGCAGGGTTGATGTTTTTGCGATTCAGATATTTCTGATAGACCGGGTAAAAGGCCCGCAAGGCCGGGTAAAGGACGTAAAGCGTGCGTTCGGTATCGTGCGCTCTCGTGTGGTTCGGGTGGGCGTCGAAGGTGTTCTGGAAGCGCTGCATATACTTGCGGAACGAGGAGAACGAGGTGTCCATGCGGCGGGCCGAGACCCCCGTGATCATCTTTTCGCTATAGACGGTTTTAAGCCCCTGATCGAGCAGATGCAGGGAGATATCGATGTCTTCATGCATGATGTCCGGCTTGTCGCGGCAGACCTTGTCCTTGATTTTCTCCCATGCGCTGGCGCGCACCGCCATGTTTGAGCCGAAGAGCAGCACCTTGTCGTTGTCCGCCCGATAGGTGACTTGGCGAACCTTGTTGTCGCCTTCCAGCCCGAGGTGTTTGGCAGGCATATCGTAATAGACCGCCGGGCCTGTGGCGCCCATGGCACTCAGGTCGCGCTCGAAGATGTTGGTGACGACCTCGACCCAATCCGGTTTGAGCATGCAGTCGGCATCGATACGTCCGTATACGTCTCCCGTGGCCACTGAGAATCCGTAATTGCGTGTGGGGATAAGTCCTTGCTCGTTATTCTGATGGACTAATTTCACATGTGAATCAGCGTGGCTGGCAATGAATTGTTCGACCAATTCACAGGTCCGGTCGTTCGACCTGTTGTCGACAATGATGACCTCATAAGGTGCAACAGACTGGCAGACGGCATTCGCCAGACAGCTGACGATGCGCTCCTGCTCGTTGTACGCGGGTATCACGATGGAAACTTTGACCATGTTATACGAGGATATTCCAAGTCGTCTACACATGGGGCGGGGTAGGATTGGAAATCATGAAGAAACGTGGACATGAAACTGGTGACAGCGAAAGCCAAAAGATAGATTTCGCCTCGGTTTTCCCGCAGAAGGGTGATTCCCGCAGGCCGCCGGATTGGTGGGGTCGTGCCCTGCTTTATACCGCAATAGCCGTGTTCGTCTGCATCTTCATCTTCAGGTCGTGGAGCAAGGTCTCCTTCATCGTCCTTGATGTCGTCATCTCTATTTTCGTCGCACTCGCCATGGAGCCGCTGGTCGTCCGTCTGGTACGTCATGGATGGAAACGTGGGGCGGCCGCGGCAGCCACTCTAGTCGGTCTGATTGTCATCGTGCTTGCCTTGCTGGGACTGTTCGGCAACATGTTTGTCCAACAGATGATTTCCATGATCAAGGGGATTCCCGACCTTTACGAACAGGCGCGCAATCTTGTGGCCCAATACACCGACTTCAAGCTTCCGGAGATGTCGAATCTCGGGACCGAAATCGCCAAGAACGTGCAGACTTCATGGGTCACCAATTTCGCCGGTCAGGCGTTAAGCACCACCATGGGGCTCTTGAGCGCCCTGATCAATATTCTGACCATCGTTATGGTTACGTACTATGTTTCGGCCGCCGGTCCGAAGATGCGCAGAAGTCTTTGCCAGTGGCTCGGTCCCGTCACCCAGCGCCGCTTCCTACTGGCCTGGACCATCGTGCAGGACCAGATATCCGGTTTCCTGTTCTCTCGTACGATCCTCGCGGCGTTCAACGCCTTCTTCACCTCGATATTCCTGATGATCATCAAGGTGCCCAACTGGCTGCCGCTGGCCCTTTTCTGCGGCATCGTCTCGCAGTTCGTGCCGACCATCGGCACCTATATCGGTGGTGCGTTGCCGGTCATCTTCGCCTGGTCCTCGCGTGGGTTCGTCTACGGGGTGGCCGTGGTCGTCTTCATCGTCATCTACCAGCAGATCGAGAATCTGATCATCTCGCCGAAGGTCTCGCAGCGCACCATGGATCTGAACCCGGCCATCGCCTTCCTTTCGGTGCTGGTCTTGGGAGCGGTGTTCGGCGCGCTCGGCGCCTTCCTCGCCCTGCCTATCACCGCCAGCCTGCAGGCCCTGTTCAAGGTGTATACCAAGCGCTACGAGCTGGTGGAGTCGCCGTTGATGAGCGACCCGGTACCGGTCAAGAAATCCAAGGTCGTCGCCGGCGCCGAAGCGTTCAACGAGCATGTCGTTCAGCCGGTCGCCGAGCATATGCCTCGTGCCGCGAAAGGTTCAAGCGCAAGAGTTCCCGCGGATGACGAGTGGCGCAATCTGCGTGATGAGTTCTACCGTATGTCAAGTGAATCGAATGGGAAATCCACGAGCCATGACCTCGACGAATCCGAGACCATCGCCATTCCCAAAGGGGTGCTTTCCGATTCTGAAAAGCCGGCGCGCAAGACGCTCAAGGGCACCGGGGAGGACGATAGTGATGACCTCGATACGCAGGAACTGCGGCAAGGCAAGGCCAAGGACTCTGCTGATACCTTAAAAGTAAAGGAATCAGGCTCTAAAACCAAGGACGCTACCCAAGGTAAAATGGTCAATAGGAAAGTGAAGGACGAAGAAACGGATAACCCGAGGGTCAGGTGGCGCTGAAATGGTATTGCTGAATATCCTGGACATCCTGATGTTCATTCTGGGTGCCGCGAGCCTCGGCTACCAAGCGGTCTGCATCGTAGCTTCATTATTTCATCACCGTATTACATTTCCCGAAGCTCCGATGGACAAACGCTATGCCGTGTTGATTTCGGCGCGCAACGAGGAAACCGTCGTGCCGAATCTCATCGATTCGATCCGTGCGCAGACCTATCCCTCCAAGCTTGTCGACATCTGGTTGGTGGCAGACAACTGCACCGACAAGACCGCCGAGGTGGTACGCGGTATGGGATGCAACGTCGTGGAACGTCACAATTTGCAGCAGGTTGGCAAAGGCTATGCGCTGACCTACCTGCTCGACGCGATGATCGACAAAGGTGTGGCCAACGACTACGACGCCTTCTTCGTTTTCGATGCCGACAACCGGCTCGACAAGCACTATATCGAGGAAATGAACAAGGCCTTCCAGTCCGGCTTCAAGATTTTGACCAGCTACCGCAACTCCACCAACCTCTCTGACAACTGGGTCTCATCGGGTTCGGCGCTCTGGTTCATCCGCGAATCCCGTTTCCTCAACAACTCGCGCATGCTTTTCGGTTCCAGCTGCCATGTGGGCGGCACCGGCTTCATGTTCTCGCGCGAGGTGATGCAGCGCAACAACGGCTGGAAATTCCACCTGTTGACCGAAGATCTCGAATTCACGATGGATTCCGTCTTGCATGGCGACCGCATCGGCTACTGCGGTACGGCCATCCTCTACGACGAGCAACCCGATTCCTTCGGTCAAAGCTGGCGGCAGAGACTTCGTTGGAGCAAAGGGTTCCTGCAGGTCTTCCGTTACTACGGCCCGCAGCTGATTAAGAGGGCTGTACGCGAGCGCGATTTCTCTGCTGTCGATTTCACCATGCTGATTTGCCCGTTTACCGTACTTGGTGTATTACGTGTGGTGTTTGGTCTGCTTTTCGCCGCTTTTGGCTTCGTCTCATGGTCCAGCCAAATCAATTCGTTGGCCAGCTGGGTGGTTGGCGGTGCAATCGGTCTGTTGGGAATGATGTTCCTCGCGGCTCTCACGGTTTTTGCGGAACGCGGCCAGATTGGCGCCTCCAACAAGGAGCTTTTGGCTTACGTCCTAAGCTTCCCCATCTATATGGCCAGTTACATACCGATCTCCTTCCAGGCAATCTTCTCGAAGGCCCAGTGGAAGCCAATCGAGCACAAAGGCTAGTTGCCTGCAAAGGTTAGGCTTGGCCTGCGTAACATAGGGGAGAGGTTGTGGATACAGCGAAACCATTTCATTCTGGCCACGGTACGCACGCACGCGTGGCGACGCATGTGGCGCGTAACCGTGCCTGGCGCATCGTTGCCTCTGTCGTGGCGACTCTGCTTGCCGCAGCCGGTTATTTCGTCGCCGACATCAATGGTGTGATGCCGGGGCCTCTTACGGTACTTCCCGCAGGAAAAACGGCATCCGCGTTATCCGGTTCCGTCCGTGCTGCCAAGTCCGTCGCGGGTTCTGCTGATTTGAACAAGCCAATTGACAAAAACGCGGCGGATGCCGCGATTAACGCCTTTAGCACGACGCCCGGTTTGGGTACTGATTTTTCCGTTGCCATAGCCGATGCCGACGGCAAGATTGTCGATTCCCATAATCTTGATACACCTCGTGAACCTGCGTCGACCATGAAGACCCTGACGGCATTGGCCGTTTCCTCAACGCTTGATATGGGCTCGAGCTTCCATACCGTGGCCCTGCTTGACCCTGTGCCCTCCGGCACCGCAGCCAGCAAGACGCAGGAGGCAAGCCTGACGCTCAAATCGGACGGGGATATGCTGCTTGGGGAAGGTGCGAGCGACCCCAACCATATCAACGGCAGGGCGGGCCTTTCCACCCTCGCCGACCAGGCCGTAACGCAGTTGAAGAACAAGAATGTCAGCCGGATTCGCCTCAAATACGACGATACGTTGTTTGGCTCCGTGCGCTACCCGGCTTCTATCGCCTCCAACAATCCGGGCAACACCAATTACAATGGCATCTCCTCGATGGCCGTGGATGGGGGGCGGCAGTGGAATGGTCTGGAACACGACCCCGACCTTTACAGCGAGTATCCGGAAATGTCCACGACGCCGGCGCACGACGCGGCAGCAGTCTTCGCCTCCCTGCTCACGCAGCGCGGTATCGGGGTGGACGGAGACGTTACCAGCGAAAAGCCCAAAAGTGACGCCAAACCCATCGCGACCGTCACTTCCGCTACATTGGCCGAAGTCATGGCCTTCACAATGCGTCATTCCGACAACACCCTGATCGAGGAGTTCGGCAGGCTTTTGGCCCTGAAAACCGGTGCTTCTGACAGCCCGGAAGGAGCGACCCAGGCAGTCAAGTCGAGACTTGACAAACTCGGCGTCGACACGACGAATCTTCACATGGCCGATTGCTCAGGCCTGTCGGAAGGATCCTCGCTTGAGGTCAAGACCTTGGCCGAAGTACAGAGTCGCAATCTCAAAGTTGGTCCGGGTGCAGCCGCGGCTGAGGGATTATCCATTCCAGGGCTTGTGGGCACTGCCAGAAACCGTCTGGCCGATCCGAGCGCGGCAGGGCTGTTGCGAGTGAAATCCGGTTCCTTGGATCAGGTGACTTCAATGGCCGGCAATGTCTCGCGCAAGAACGGTGGGGTGCTCGCCTTTGCGGTCGTCGTCAACAATCCGCAGGACTATATGGCCGCCAAAAACGCAGTCGACGGCTTCATTTCGGCGCTAGCGGGTCTGTGAGAGCGATTATGGCATATTCGGCGACGATGAAAAAGGCTATCGGGGACGTTCGCAGCGCCCTTGCCACTGTGGGGATTTCGCGGCAAAGCGACAATTTTGCCGAACATGGCGAGCATGTTCCCGAAGCGAATGCACCCACGGTTTTGGTGGCATGTTCCGGAGGAAGGGATTCGTTGGCGCTCGCGGCCGTGAGCCATACCGTCTGCGGCATGCTGGGCATTCACTGCGGGGCGGTCATCGTCGATCATCAGCTTCAGGCAGGTTCCGGCAAAGTCTCGCAAGATGCGGCGGCACGTTGCGAAAGCTTGGGTCTGAACCCCGTCATCGTACGTACCATCAATGTCGAAGGTTCTGAAAGTGGCCGGAGCACCGAAGACGCGGCACGGCAGGCACGATATGTTGCCATCGTCGAAACCGCGCGTCACATCGGTGCCGCGGCTGTCCTGCTGGCGCATACCCGCGATGACCAGGCGGAAACGGTTTTGATGGATGTGCTGACCCGTTCGGCCGGTATCGACGCGCTGGCGGGCATGCCGCCTGACTTCGTTCGTGACGGCATCCGCTTCGTCCGTCCGTTCCTCGGCCTCACCCGTTGCCAGACCACAACGATTTGCCGGGAACTGAATATGGCCTGGTGGGACGATCCGACCAACGGCGATTCCGTGCCGCCCGACCAGCCGTTGCCGCAAAACTATCCGCTTCGTTCCCGAGTGCGGCATACCCTCATGCCTTATCTTTCGGACTTTTTCGGCGGAGATGTTCCGGAACATCTGTCACAAGCTGCACTTGTTGCACGTGAAGACAAGGATTTCCTTGATGCGGCAGCTGACGATCTGTACCGTCAGGCTGTTGGCTTCAGCAGTGACGGTGCCGCGGCCAGCATACGTGTCAAACCGCTTGCGCAAGCCCATCCGGCGATTCGCCGTCGAGCCATTGCCCGAGCGCTTGCCGAGCTTGATATATCGTTTGCCTCCACTCATGTTTTGTCCATCGAAGCGCTGGTAACCGATTGGCATGGCCAGGGTGCGCTTTCGCTTCCCAGCGGATATTCAGTCAATAGGCAGAAACACGTCATTCGCGTGTGTAAAAATGGGTGATATGCAAATTGCGGATGTACAAGATCAGATCGACCATGAATTGGTGTCAAAAGCACAGATTGAACGCAAAATCAAAGATGTGGCAGCGCAGGTAAGCAAGGATTACGCAGGCAAGGATTTGCTGCTTGTTGCTGTGCTCAAAGGTGCTGTCAACACGCTGGCCGCGTTTTCGCAGGCGTTGAGCATTAACGTGCAGATGGATTTTATGAGCTTGTCCAGCTATGGGGAAGGGCTTGAAAGCAGCGGGAAGATTAGTGTTCGACAGGATCTTTCCTGCGACGTTAAGGGCCGCAACGTTTTGATCGTCGAAGACATCATCGATTCCGGCTTTACGCTCGACTGGCTTGTTCGTGAGCTCAAGGGACGTGGAGCGGCCAGCGTCGAGGTGTTTGCGCTGCTGGAGAAACCCTCCCGTCGTGAAGTCGAAGTACCGCTGAAATACAAGGGTTATGAAGTCCCCGACGAATTCGTTGTCGGGTTTGGCCTTGACTACAAAGAGCATTTTCGCAATCTTGATTCCATCGCAGTTTTGAAGCCGTCAGTCTATCAAGGAGAAGCAGCATGAGCTATCCTCAGAATCCTCGTAATCCCATGGGGCCGATGGGCAACCCGAACGGGCCAAACAACAATAACCAGAACAACAATCCGTTCAACCCCTTCAATCGGGGCAACAATTCCAATAATGGAAACGGCAACAAGAACAACAACCGTCGCAACAACAACAAAGGCGACCATAATCCAAACGAAAAGCGGCCGTTCTGGCAGTCGCCGGTGCTTTGGATCGTCGTATTGGTGCTGCTGGTGTTCGCAGGCTTCGAGCTTTTCAATTCGAACGGAACCCAAACCATCGATACCAAAGATGGTATGGAGCTCATCGCGCAGGGAAACACCAACCGAATCCAAGTCATCGACAACAAGCAGATGGTTAAGCTGAAGCTTGACCAGAACTTCAACAAGATCGACCCGAACACGAAAGCCAACCACGATTACGGCCGTGATGTCCAGTTCTATTACACCCAGGCCGAAGGCCCTGAAGTACTGAAAGCCGTCAAGAAGGCCGATCCAAAGAACGGCTGGACTGCGGACATGCAGTCCGACTCCATGATGGCGTATCTGATTTCGACGCTGTTGCCATTTGTAATACTTCTGGTGCTTTGCTGGTGGCTTTTCAGCCGGATGAGCGGTGGAATGAACGGCATGCTCGGCATGGGTGGCAAGAAGGACAACGGAAAGTTGCTCGACGGGCAGACCCCGACCACCAAATTCTCCGACGTGGCCGGCGAGGAAGCAGCCGTGGCCGAAGTCGAGGAGATCAAGGACTTCCTCAAAGATCCTTCGAAGTACAAGGCGTTGGGCGCTCGCATCCCGCGCGGCGTGCTGCTCTACGGCCCTCCTGGAACAGGTAAGACGCTGCTTGCTCGAGCCGTCGCAGGCGAGGCCGGTGTACCGTTCTACTCCATGGCTGGTTCCGACTTCGTAGAGATGTTCGTCGGTCTCGGCGCTTCGCGTGTCCGTGACCTCTTCGACGAGGCCAAGAAGAACGCACCGGCCATCATCTTCATCGATGAAATCGATGCCGTCGGCCGCAAGCGTGGCTCCGGCATGAGCGGAGGGCACGACGAGCGCGAGCAGACCTTGAACCAGCTGCTCGTCGAAATGGACGGTTTCGACAACGACACCAACCTCATCATCATCGCCGCCACCAACCGTCCAGATGTGCTTGATGAAGCGTTGCTCCGTCCTGGCCGTTTCGACCGTCAGGTGGCCGTTGAGGCCCCTGATCTGGAAGGCCGTGAGCAAATCCTCAAGGTCCACGCCAAAGGTAAGCCGTTCGTCCCAGACGTCGATCTGCACACCGTGGCCGTGCGCACGCCCGGTTTCACCGGTGCAGATCTCGCCAATGTGCTGAACGAGGCCGCGTTGCTGTGCGCCCGTGTGGGATCCCAGTTGATCGATAACCGCGCCATTGACGAAGCCATCGACCGCGTGCAGGCTGGCCCCAAGCGCCAGTCGCGCGGCATGGCTCTCGACGAGATGCGCAACACCGCCTACCACGAGGGAGGCCACGCACTGGTGGCCGCTGCCCTGCACAACACCGATCCGGTGACCAAAGTGACGATTCTTCCGCGAGGCCGTGCCTTGGGCTACACCGCCGTTATGCCGACGCAGGACCGCTATTCCCAGTCCCGTAACGAGTTGCTTGACCAGATGGCCTACGCGATGGGCGGACGTACCGCCGAGGAAGTCGTCTTCCATGATCCGACCACGGGCGCTTCCAACGACATTGAAAAGGCGACGCAGATCGCCCGCAAGATGGTGATCGAATTCGGCCTATCCTCCAAGCTCGGCGCCGTCAAGTGGGGAGATTCCGAGCACGGCGAGGATTCCGCCAACAACTTCATCCATGACTACTCCGAGCGTACGCAGGACGTCATCGACGAAGAGGTTCACAGCATGCTCGAGAACGCGCACACCGAGGCGTGGCAGATCATCACCGACAACCGTGACGTGCTCGATGAGCTCGTGCGTCAGCTGCTCGTCAAAGAAACCTTGAACGAGAAGGAGCTGAAGCTCATCTTCGCCAACTTGAAGATGGCTCCGGAACGCAAGTTGTGGCTTTCCGACGCGTCTCGGCCGGATTCCGATATTCCGCCGGTGCCGATTCCCGAATCGCTCAAGCGTTCGGTCGGCATGAAGCCGGAAGAATCCGAGTGAGTCAGATATGTCGAATCCATTGATTGATGATTCGCAAGAGTCGAGGGGCGTGACAGCTGATGGCACGCCCCTTGGCGTTCAGGCGCGGCTTTCGCTCTCGTTCGACGAGACGACGAGCGAAGATGTCACCGCCGGCACTGAAGCATGGCAGAGAGTGCTGCAAGCCATCGCAGGCGGCAAGGTACATGCCGAAGTCACGCTGAAACTTGAGGATGCTGCCGGTAGTCGCCAAAAAGCCAATGACGAAAGTACGGGTGGCAATGCCATAACGGTACTGACGTTTGCCGATGTCCCGGTGACGCTTGGTACCGGCGATTTTGCCGACGGAAACGATAATGCCATGTCAGGCGCGACTGGAGGTGCCATTCCTACGAAGGCTTCCCTGGCCGGTGCGACGATAGCCGAGCAGCAGCGTCGAGACGAGGCGGATAGGCAGCAAGCGCAGCAGCAGGACAATGCCGATGACGTCTATGCCGTTCCACGCCGTGCCATCATCGCCATGCGGAGCAAAACCAGTGATGCTGCCAAGCGTTTTCGCTCCGTCATCGTCTCGTTGGATGCGGTGCCGGGCAATCAGGTCGAAGGCATCTCACCGCTTTATCACGTTATGGGCATCGACAGTTCCGATGCCAGCGCTGCCGTCATCCAACTGACCACGAAGTTGAAACCGCAGGCGATTGTAGCGTTGCTTGATTCCCTGTCGGCCTCGCATGAAGGGGCCGTCACGTTGCGCTTGGTTGACGTGGAAGGCGAAAACATCAGCCTGGAAGACACGGCTCAAAACGTGACTGACAACAGCGCTGAGGATGCTGTTGACGATGCCGCCGAAAACGCAGCTGACGATATTGCCTATGCTATCGAATTGCCGTTGTCGACGGCCAAAAAACAAGCTGAAATCCTCGCACCGTGGCTCGATATGGACCCCGATGCAAGACTCGACGGTGATCCGGTCTCTTTCCTGCTCGCGATGGCACCCGATGCCGCGCGGGTCGGCAAGGTGGATGACCGCTGGATACTGGGGGAGACGCAATGAGTGCACGACGGACCCCTTGGTGGTATTACGTAATTGCGACGCTGATCGGCTTGTTGCTCGGCACCATACTGGTCAAATCCGATGAGATGACAGGCCTTTCGCTGATCGGTGCCCCATGGTTTGTGACGTTCGTTCTGGTGCTTCTCGGAGCGGTGGTTTTGATTTTGGCTTTGCAGGTGCATCAGTATGCCATTACCGACCCGACGAGGCGTAAAAGTTGGATTGACCCCACGAAAGCTGTTTATACGCTGGTTTTGTGCAAAGCATTGGGTATCGCTGGCGCGGGCCTCGCTGGTTGGTATCTTGCGCAGGTGTTGCTGACCCTCTCGCACTGGGGTATTCCGTATTTTCAAAACGTGATTATCCAATGTGCTATAACGACCGTCATCTGCATCGCTGACATGATTGTTGGCATCATCGGCGAATGGCTCTGCCAGCTGCCGCCGAGTGAAGGCCCAGAAAACCCGAAAATCAAGGCTGCTCAGCGCCGTGAACGTCAGCGCAAGTTCGCCGCCGGAAGTTCCATGAACAAAAGGGATATTTCCAAGTAATAATTATTGTCCGATAATTCGAACGTTTTCGGTTGCTTCCTTTTTTCCGGCAGTACTATGTCTTATGTCAGAGCTGTTAGATTTACTCTCAAAAGTAGGGCATATGGCAGGAAATAATGGAATGGAGCCAACTCGCGCTCAAAAGCTGGAAGCGGGTTCAAAGACCGGCGGCGTCATGCTCGTCGCGGCATTGATGACGGGTTATTCCGTGATCTACATGGACAAGAACATGATCTCGACCGCGATCATCCCGATTTCGTCGCAGTTCCATTTGGATACCGGCCAGACCGGGCTCATCATGTCGATGTTCTTCCTGGCATACTCGATTATGCAGGTTCCCTGCGGTTGGCTGGCCGACAAGTTCGGTGCCAAGCGAGTGCTGATGGCCTCCATGGTGGTCATAGCCGTATTCTCCTACCTTTTCGGGGTCGTCAGCGGTCTTGCGCTGTTTATCGTCATCCGTTTCGGTGCCGGCCTCGGACACGGCGGCTACCCGCCAAGCTGCTCGAAGGCGATAGCCGAGAACTTCCCGCGCAAAAAGCGTACCTTCGTCCAGTCGCTGATTCTGTCGACAAACGGTATCGGAGCCATCCTCGCCTTCACGTTGGGAGCTCAATTGGTGGGCCGCAACTGGCGGGTCGCCTATGCCGTATTGGGCAGCCTTTACCTCGTAGCTTTCCTGCTGATATGGATATTCGTTACGGACGGCAAGAAAGAGGGTTCAACCGAAGCTCAGGAAGCTGACGCGGCTGAAGAAGTTGTGCAGGCTGAGCAGCCTGCACAAGTTGCTATCGCAGAGCCGGAAGAGAAGCCGAAATTCACCCAGGTCATCAAAAACCGCAACGTGATCGTGCTGTTCATCGCCATGTTCCTGATCAACGTCATTTCCTACGGCAATATCTCCTGGCTGCCTTCCTACATCACCAAGACGTACGGCATGTCTGTGAGCAAGATGGGCTACATTCTGGCCTTCAATGCTGTCTTCACCACCGTGGCCACGATTTTCTCGGGTACGCTGCTTTCCAAGTTCTTCCTGCATAAGGAACGTCAGGCGACCGTCGTTGCGGCTCTTCTTGTGGCCGTGCTGATTGTGGCATTCGTGCTCTCGAAGAATCTTGTGGTTTCCATCATCATGCTCATTCTTCTGAGCATGATCTGCGCTTTGGTGTTCACGAGCATCTTCACCTGGCCCCATAAGATCATGGACGCGCGCGTGATCGGCTCCGTCATCGGCATCGTCAACACCGGCGGCACACTTGGAGGGTTCGTGGCTCCAATGGCCATCGGCTATCTTGTCAAGGCGATGGGAGGCTCATTCGTGCCGGCCTTCCTGTTCCTCGCAGGCGTAGCGGTCTGCGTGGCGATTACAGTGATGTTCGTGAAGGTCCCGGAGCAGAAGAAAGACTGAGACATTGCAATCGGATAGCGGAAATCTCGGTTTTCGCCATTGAGGATCGTATGTCGATTTCCGGTTTGACAATCGTGCACCGAGTTCCGATTTGAGATAAGCGGGGCATCGATTCCCGGTATCTGCGCTTTAAGGAGTGGATACTGATATTCAATGATGATTTGTGGTAATGAGTAGAAAGGAAATGTCATGGTTGACACTGACAAGCAACGCATCATGGACATCGTCGACGAAAAGAAAGACGAGTTCATCGCGGCGTCCGACCATATATGGGAGACCCCGGAAACCCGATTTACGGTTCCGAAGTCCGTGGAACAGCACTATCAGCTGCTGGAAAAGGAAGGCTTCAAGATTCAGAAGGGCGTTGGCGGCATGGATTATGCCTATATCGCCACTTACGGATCGGGCAAGCCGGAAATCGGCATCACCGGTGAGTATGACGCCTTGGGCAATTCCAGCCAGGAAGCCGGCAACCCCAAGCGCAAGCCTGTGGTCGATGGCGGCCCCGGTCAGGCGTGCGGGCACAACCTGCTCGGCATGGGCGCCGTGGGTGCGGCCGTGGCCATCAAGACGTTCATGGAAGAAAAAGGCATGCCTGGAACCATCAAGCTTTTCGGCTGCCCGGCCGAGGAAAGCGGTTACGGCAAGGCGTTCCTGGCCCGTGCAGGTGTCTTCGACGGGCTGGATGCCGTGTTCACCTGGCATCCGCAGGATGTCGGCGGCATGGTGGCCTGCGCGACGTTGGCGGTGATGCAGGCGAACTTCTCGTTCAAGGGCATAGCCGCCCACGCTTCCTCGGCTCCTGAGCAGGGCCGCGATGCGCTCGACGCCGCCACGTTGATGACGGTCGGTGTCCAGTTCCTGCGCGAGCATGTCATCGAGGAAGCCCGCATCCATTACGCATACCTCGATTCCGGCGGCGAATCCGCCAATGTGGTCCATCCCACCGCCAAGCTCTATTTCTTCGTCCGCGCGCCGAAGCTGAGCCAGGCCAAGGACATCTACGAACGTGTGGTCAATATCGCCAAAGGCGCCGCGTTAATGACCGGTACCGAAATGTCGATCGATTTCGATTCCGCATGCGCCGACTACCTGCCCAACCATCCGCTCACCGAGATGATGGACAAGAATCTTCGGCTCGTCGGCCCCCTGCATCTGACCGATGAGGAGGAAAAGTTCGAAAGAGCTTTGACCAGCAACAACGCGCCGAGCATCAAACAGAATGTGATCGCCCGCAACAAGGCCGCGTTCCCCGAAAAGTCCGATGAGGAGATCAAGCGGATTTCCGAGGCTGGCGTCTGCCCCGAAATCAGCCCTATCGTCTACACCACCAGCACCAAGGGCATCGGCTCCACCGATGTCGGCGACGTCAGCTGGTGCGCGCCCACCGCGCAGTTCGCCTATGCCTGCGAACCGCAGGGTTGCTCGCCGCACACCTGGGAATGGGTCGCCAACGGAAAGTCTTCGGTCGCACACAAGGGTCTGATCAATTCCTGCAAGATTCTCGCGCTTACGATCTACGACGCATTGACCGATCCCGAACTGCTGAAGCAGGCGCATGACGCGTGGGTCAAGGATCTCAACGGCGAACATTACGAGTCCGTGATTCCGCCCGAGACCCAGCCTCACGGCTAGAGTTTTTCGGTTATCTCATACTGCTGCTGCCGGCGCGATTAGATTGGTCGTGCCGGCAGCATTTATTCGTTTTATCGTCTGGATTGGCCGATTGCTTTGGCTTGGGCCGATCCGTCCGCCGAATTATCGGATTACCGGTCTTGCCGGTCGGCGGGATTTATTCCTTGCTCTCGTCTTTCTTTTCAGGCACGCGGATGGTCGCTTCCTGGGTCATCGCGGCCAACAGCCTGCCGTCAGCCGAATAGACCTTGGCAATACCAAGCGCGCGGCCGTGACCGGCTACGGGAGCATCCTGTACGTAAAGGTGCCATTCGTTCATATCGATATTGTCATACCACCACATGGAATGGTCGATCGAAGCGTAGAAAATGCCGGGCGTGGAGATGCTCAGGCCTGCGCGACGCAGGTCCGGCTCCATCATCACCTGGTCGCATTCCAACGCCAGCAACGCGCGATGGACGTTCTGCGAAGCCGTGACAGGGCTGGCCATACGCATCCATACCATCTGCTTGCCGGAATCCTTGTCAGCGCTTTCTTTATCAGGCTCGAGCATGACGGTTGAGCCGATGTGACGGATGTCGAACGGCGACTGCGACGAATAGTATTTCGCGAACCCGGACTTGTCGGCATAAGGCTCCATGAGGTCTTTCGCGCTGGTCAGCGTTTCAGGATCCGGCAGGTTCCTAGGCATATCATCATTGAATTCCACTCCGGCCTGGCCAGCCTTCTGCAGGCTCACTGTCGCGGTGAAAAGCAATTGGTCACCTTGCTTGGCGTCCACACGGCGTGTGGAGAAGGAACGGCCGTCGCGCAGCGATTCGACCTCATAGCGGGTTTCCTCGTCGAGCTTGCCAACCTTGATGAACGTGGCGTGAATGGAATTGGCGACCTTGTCGTCATCCGCAGTGTCGGCCGCGGCGACGATGGCCTGTGCGGTCATCTGACCGCCGTAGATGCGTTCGGTGGGATAGTAGAGATTCGTGGCGTCGTGGAAGACGGTGCGCCCGTCCTCTTTTTCTCCGGCTTTCAGCTTGAGCGCCTCAACCGCTTGCTGCGCTGGGTCGCTTGCCTTGACTTCCGCCATGTCACTCCTCGATTCTGTCGAATTAACGCTTATGCGAGTCTATCCGCGCCGCCCAACTTTCCGCGCGAATTACGCCAGTATCTGAACCTGTCGAATTCAGCCTATATACGATGATGTCCCAATCGTAATAATTGGGACATCATCATAGGTTATCTATTATCTCGTCAGTTTGCGGTGGATGCGGTGGGGGCGGGAGGCCTCCTCGCCCAGACGCTTGACCTTGTCTTCCTGATACGCCTGGAAGTTGCCTTCGAACCAGTGCCATTTGGCCGGGTTGTCGTCGTCGCCCTCCCACGCGAGGATATGCGTGGCAATGCGGTCGAGGAACCAGCGGTCGTGGGAGATGACCACGGCGCAGCCTGGGAACTCGATGAGCGCGTTCTCGAGCGATTCCAGCGTTTCGACGTCCAAATCGTTGGTTGGCTCATCAAGCAGCAGCAGGTTGCCGCCCTGCTTGAGGGTCAGAGCAAGGTTCAGACGGTTGCGTTCGCCGCCGGAAAGCATGCCGGTCATCTTCTGCTGGTCGCTGCCTTTGAAGCCGAAGCTGGCTACGTAGGCGCGGGTCGGCACTTCGACGCCGGCGACCTCGATGAAGTCGTTGCCGTCGGAGACAGCTTCCCAGAGGTTCTTGTTCGGGTCGAGGCCCTCACGGTTCTGGTCGACGTACGAAATCTTGACGGTTTCGCCGATGGTCAGCTTGCCGCTGGTGAGCGGTTCCTTGCCGACGATGGTTTTGAACAGGGTGGATTTGCCGACGCCGTTGGGGCCGATGATGCCCACGATGCCGTTGCGCGGCAGGGTGAAGCTCAGGTCGTCGATCAGCACGCGATCGCCGAAGGCCTTGTGGATATGCTCGGCCTCGAGGACCTGAGAGCCCAGACGCGGCCCCGGCGGGATGACGATCTCGGAGAAGTCCAGCTTCTTGGAATTGCGCGCCTCGTTCTCCATCTCGTCGTAACGTTCGAGCCTGGCCTTGTTCTTGGCCTGACGTGCCTTGGGCGAGCTCTTGACCCACGCGATTTCGTTCTTCAGGCGACGAGCGAGCTTGGCGTCCTTGGCGCCCTGGATTTCCATGCGCTTTTCTTTGGTCTCCAGATACGTGGAATAGTTGCCCTTGTAAGGGTAGAGATGGCCGCGGTCGACCTCGCAGATCCACTCGGCCACGTTGTCCATGAAGTAGCGGTCATGGGTCACGGCGATGACGGCACCCTTGTAGGAGTGCAGGAATTGCTCGAGCCAGAGAATGGATTCGGCATCCAGGTGGTTGGTCGGCTCGTCCAGCAGCAGCAGGTCGGGTGCCTCAAGCAGCAGCTTGCACAGTGCCACGCGACGCCGCTCGCCGCCTGAGCAGACCTTCACCGGGGTGTCCGGGTCGGGGCACTGCAGCGCGTCCATCGCCTGTTCGAGCTGGGAGTCGATGTCCCAGCCGTTGGCTGCGTCAATCTCTTCCTGCAGTTTGCCCATCTCGGCCATCAGTGCGTCGTAATCGGCGTCTGGATTGGCCATTTCCTCGCCGATTTCGTTGAATCGGTCAACCTTCTTGGTGATATCGCCGAAAGCGGCCTTTATGTTCTCGCCAACGGTTTTGTCCTCATCCAGCGGCGGTTCCTGCTGCAGGATGCCTACGGAATAACCGGGGGTCAGTTTCGCTTCGCCGTTGGAGACGGTTTCCTGCCCGGCCATGATCTTGAGCAGGGTCGACTTGCCCATGCCGTTGGGGCCGACAACGCCGATTTTCGCGCCCGGCAAAAAGCTCAGGGTCACGTCGTCAAGAATCACACGGTCGCCATACGCCTTGCGAGCATTGATCATCTGAAAAATAAACTCAGCCAAGTATTCGTTCCTTCGTTCTGATGTGTGCTTTGTCTCATTGCGTTTCAAACATTCCGCAAGGTTTGCCTTACCCGCGGATTCAAGCCAATTTTGGCATATCGAGTAGACGTTTCAAACAATCTTCACGCTCGGTTTAAATATCGGTTTTGTGCGTTTTGTCAAGAAATGACGTCCAGCAGGGAACAAATGGTGGCGGTGATATGTTGGGTCTGGTAATGTGCTCGTTTCAACCTGTATGTTGTGACGTCATACGATTATGCTGTATTAGACATGACGGCCGCAATTGGCGGATTGAGAAGTACTGAAAACCCGTGAAGGGAGCGGCACGATGGAACAGGGAATGACCAACTTCCAGGCGAATCTGCCAGAAGCGTTACCTATTGAAAACCCGCTGAGCTCGGCCGATGCCCGGGTGCCGGCCGAAATCGAACAATCCTCAGGACTCTTGTTGCAGGGTCGGCGGTTGCGTTCGTTCGCGTATACCACCGACGCTGCTGTAATACATAATACCAATGCCGATGCCATCCTTGCCGTCTACCCGTTCACGGGCCAGCCGGTCATCAACCAGGCCGTTCTTTCCGTGGCTCAGGCTCCGGTTTTTGTGGGCGTCGGGGGAGGGACCACCACCGGTACGCGCGTGCTCGAATTGGCGGTGTTCGCCGAAATGCAGGGTGTTGCCGGCGTCGTCTTGAACGCTCCAAGTGAGGTCGAAATCGTGCGCGAGGTCGCGATGACGGTACATGTTCCCGTCATGGCGACCATCGTGCAATGGGATGATATGGTGCAGCGCAAGATAGAGGCCGGTGCCAAGATCATCAACGTCGCAGCGGGCAAGAACACCGCCGAAGTGGTGGCGCATGTCAAAGACCGTTACCCCGAAATTCCCGTTATTGCCAGTTCCGGCGGCTCCGCACAATCCATTCGTGAGACCATCGAGGCCGGAGCCAACGCCCTTTCGTGGACGCCGCCGAGTGCCACCGACCTGCAGAAGCAGATGATGGATCGTTACCGTCGCGGCGAAACCGGACACGCCGATGGTGGTCAAAGCGCTCCGAGTTCGCCGTTCCCGAACGTCAACCCGAACGGGACGACCAAAAGCTTCTATACTTCGACAGCCAGCATGGGCCATCCCTACACGGATGTGCCGCCGGTCAAGCAGCCAAGCCCGCGCCACAAGAAGCAGACTCCACCGAGTGAGGCCATCGTCGAATCCAACTGAACTGTTTTCCGGCTTTGTGGGGCACGTCTGATATAGTGAATTGTCCATTGAGAAGCCGGGGTCCGCATATGAGCGACAGGTCGGCTTCAATCTTTTGAAAGGCTATTGTGCCGAAGCGTCGTACTCATAAAAATAATTCAGACAACTCTGCCGATTTTAGGGGCGGAGACTATGCAGGCTCGGAAATGAATAATCCTGATTCTTATAACTCAACCAAATCCAAATCGAAACAGGCCGAAGAAGCGGCCGAAAGTGCTGCTGCCTATGCCAAAACCGGCGACCAACCTGAACGCAGTTTCGCCGAACTCGGTGTGCCTGGCCCGTTGGTAAGCGTGCTGGCTCGCGATGGCAAGACTGTCGCCTTCCCGATTCAGGCCGACACTCTTGGTGACTCTTTGGCTGGGCGTGATGTGCTTGGCCGTGGTGAGACCGGAAGCGGCAAAACGCTGGCATTCGCTATCCCGCTCGTTGCCCGTCTCACCGAACAAGGGCAAGGCGAAGCTGCGATGCGCGATTTCGAGCGCATGGACCGCGGCGATCGCAAGGCGCAGAAGCGTGCGATGCTGCCTCATCCGCACGGCATGATTCTTGCGCCCACGCGCGAGCTGGTCAACCAGATCAACGAGGTCGTGGCTCCACTCGCCGCCGCCTACGATATGCAGACCGCCACCATTTACGGCGGGGTCAAATACAGTCGCCAGATTTCCGAACTCAAGGCCGGTGCCGAAATCATCGTCGCCTGTCCCGGGCGTCTTGAGGACCTGCTGCGCCAAGGCGCGCTTTCCATTGAAGACGTTGAGGTTGCGGTGCTCGACGAAGCCGACGAAATGGCGGATATGGGTTTCCTTCCGTCTGTACAACGTCTACTTGAGCAGATCGATCCGAACGGCCAGCGCATGCTGTTCTCGGCGACGCTCGACCATGGTGTTGATAAGGTCGTGAAGCAGTTCCTGCATGACCCGAAGATTCACGAAATCGCACCTGCCGACGCGCAGGTCGATACCATGACCCATCACGTCTTCGAGGTTTCGCAGGGCAACAAATACGAGGTCATCCGTGAGCTTGCCAGCGGCAAGGGCAAGCGCATTCTTTTCACCCGCACCAAGTACCAGGCCAAGAAGATGGCCGACAAGCTGGTCAAAGAAGGCATTCCCGCCGTCGACTTGCAGGGCAACCTTTCGCAGAACCAGCGTGACCGGCATCTGGCCGCGTTCACTTCCGGGGATGCCAACGTGCTGGTGGCCACCGACGTGGCTGCGCGCGGCATCGACGTCAGCGATGTGGCGATGGTCGTGCAGACCGAACCGCCAGAGGATCCCAAGTCCTTCCTGCACCGTTCCGGGCGTACCGCGCGTGCCGGCGAATCCGGAGACGTGGTTACTTTGGTATTGCCCCAGCAGCGCCGTGACGCTCGTCAGATGTTGCATCGCGCCGGTATCAAAGCCAAAAGTCAGCAGGTCGTTCCGGGCGCTCCTGAACTCGAGGAACTGGTGGGGGAGCACGCCCCGCTGGTCGAAGGCTGGACGCTGACGGTGCCGGTGGTCAACCGCAGGGCCGGACGTACCGGTCGCGGCGGACGCAACGAGGGTCGCGGAGGTCGTGGCGGATACGGCCGTAAAGACCGCGGCGGACGTCGTGACCGTAATAATCGGCATGGCGATTCCGGTCGTTCGTTCAACAAGCGTGGCCGTGATGATTCGTTCGAAGACGCAGGCGGTCGTGGCGGCCCTAACGGTGGATTCAGCGATTCCCGGGACTTCAGCGATTCACGTTCCCGCGGTGGTCGCCGTGACGGGCATAAGAATCGCAACCCGCGCTACGATGACGGTCAAGGCCCGATTGACGGCCGTTCCTCACGCGGTCATCGTGATGATCGCCGTTCGCGCGATTTCTATGACGATGACTATCGCAAGGGCAGCGGCAAACGGCATCATTCCGATTTCGATGATCGCGGCAACCGTGGCGGCAAAGGCAAGAATCGTCGCTATGAAGGCGACCGTTCCGGCGCTCGCGGCGGCTACGAGGATTCCTACGGCTCACGCAAGTCGAACCGTCATAGCGGCTATGGCAAGTCAGGCGGGCGTGGACGCGGTCGTGGCGAAGGCTACGAAGGTCGTTCCGGCAGTCGTGGGCGCGACGAGGGCCGCTTCGGCAACCGCGGTCAGCACTCGCGCAAGGCCGACGGTTTTCACCGCTCGCACGGTAAACGTAACTCCACTCCGTTCCGCCGGTCTCGCTGAAATGAGGTAAACGGCGGCTTGGCGCTTGTTACCAGCCAGTCGTAGTTTGCTTGATGAAAGGTGTCATGGATTTCCGTGGCACCTTTTGCATTGCTGGGGAGAAGTGTTCGGCTTCTCAAGTGTACTTTTTCTACGGTACCGTCAGAAAAGTGCATGTAGCATCATACAAAGTGCATTTCTGCGACGCTGGCGTCAGAAAAGTGCAACCAGCGGTTTCTAAAGTGCACTTTTCGAACGGTAGCGTCGGGAAAGTGCAGGTTTCGTCGTACCAGGTGCACTTTTTCGACGTTAGGAATCGCAAGGATGGATGGCCGATTATGCTCCGATATAAAACAAAGTAGGTGCGGCGAATAGAGTTGGCATAGTGAACGACGGCGGGAATGGAATATATATGATGAACGCGATAAATGGGGACAAGAATGTGGAAAATCGCAGCGGGAACGATGTCAAGGGTTCTTCGGTTCCGCAGGCCATCGAGGTGCGGGGCGCCCGAGTCCACAACCTGCAGGATATCGACGTATCGATTCCATTGAACGAGCTCGTCGGCATCGCCGGGGTCTCCGGTTCCGGCAAATCGTCGCTCGCGCTGGGCGTGCTTTACGCGGAAGGTTCGCGTCGTTATCTGGACGCACTTTCGACATATACCCGTCGCCGGATGACGCAGGCGGAGAAGCCGCAGGTCGATTCGGTACGGTTCATTCCACCGGCTTTGGCGTTGCGACAACGCCCGGGCGTCGGTGGTATGCGTTCTACTTTTGGCACTTCTACCGAGACGTTAAATGTGCTGAGACTGATGTTTTCACGTCTGGCTTCGCACCGCTGCCCGAATGGTCATTATCAGAAACCGACACTCGATGTCGCCGCTGAGATTCCGATTCATTGCGCGGTTTGCGGTGCGCTTGTTGAACCTCCTAGCGCGGAGCAGATGGCGTTCAATTCCACCGGTGCGTGCCCGAAATGTCAAGGGACCGGAACCATCCACGAGGTCAACGACGCCGCCTTGGTTCCCGACGAAAACCTCACCATCGATGAGGGTGCAGTGGTGCCATGGCGTACCTTTGGGTTCAATGTTCAGCCCGATATCGTGCGCGAATTCGGTGTTCGTACCCATGTGCCGTTCAAAGACCTTACCGACAAAGAACGTGACATCGTCTTCAATGGGCCGGAGGAGAAAAAGCCCATCACGCTCACTTCAATCAAGGGTGTGCACCATATTGATTTTACGTTCCGCAACGCACGCCTGACCGTGACCAAGGAACTCGACCGCGCCAGCGATGAAAAGCGCATGGCCAAGGTCTCGAAGTTTCTGGTCGAGCGCGTCTGCCCGGATTGCGGTGGATCGCGGCTCAACGCTGCTGCGCGTGCCCCGAAAATCGGCAAATACAATCTGGCCGAAGTCACTTCCTGGCCGTTGCGCAAGATTCTAGAATGGGCCAAGGCGGTTCCGGATTCGTTGCCGCAGGATATGCGGCAGATGGCCGATAGCTTGGTAGAAACTTTGGAGGATATGGGTCGCAGGCTCATCCAGCTTGGATTGGGTTACTTAACGCTTGACCGCGCCAGCTCGACGCTTTCCACCGGCGAGCGGCAGCGCGCCCAGCTTTCGCGTGCGGTGCGCAACGAGACTACGGGTGTGCTCTATGTACTTGATGAGCCTTCTACCGGATTGCATCCGGCGAATATCGAGGGACTTATCGGCGTGATGCGCGACCTGCTGGCTTCCGGGAATTCCGTGGTGTTCGTCGACCATGACGTCCACGTGCTCAATGCCGCCGATTACTTTATCGAGATGGGCCCTGGCGCGGGTAGCCGAGGCGGAAGGATTCTCGCACAAGGTTCGCCGGCCGAAATATTGCGTAACCCGAAGTCGCGTATCGCCGGTTTCCTGGACGGCTCGCAACCAGTGGTGGTTCGTAAGCGTCTTGCTTTACCACAGGTTTCAAAAACCGGTTGGATTTCCATGCAGACTGAGGCCATCCATACTGTCCATCCGCTCGACGTTTCTATTCCGCGCGGACGGATGACCGCCGTTACCGGCGTTTCCGGTTCAGGCAAGACCACGATGGTCTTGGAATCGCTGATTCCCGCATTGCAGGCTCAGGAGAATCACACGTCGTTGCCGTCCCATGTCCGGTCTCTCGATGCTGCAGGCATCACGCGTGTGCGTTTGGTCGATTCCACTCCTATCGGGATCAATGTGCGCTCGACGGTCGCCACTTATACAGGCATCATGGACATGCTGCGCAAGGCCTTCGCAACGACCGCATCAGCCAAGAAACGTAAGCTCAAGGTCTCGGCATTTTCGTATAACACGGGTTCGTTACGTTGCCCGCAATGTGACGGTACCGGTCAGATCAGCCTCGATATCCAGTTCCTTCCTGATGTCACCATCACCTGCCCGACCTGCGAAGGTCGTCGGTATCGTCCCGAAGTCAACGATGTGCGGCTTGCAACGCCGACCCATCCGCAAGGGCTCACACTTCCCGATGTTCTGGATTTGGAAGTGGATGATGCTCTTGATGTATTCGCACTTGATGACGATTCCGGCTCGAATTCTGCTTCGGTTTCTAGTTCGTCTTTACATGGTTCCTCCGATCAAAAACGGCTGGCAGCTTGGTCTGGAGCCTCAGCTGTCGACGAATCGGTAAGTGCCGCTGATTCCGGCGATATGATCACCTCAGCTCTACTTAGGCGTATCCACAAGGCCCTCGAGACGCTTCACGACCTTGGTCTTGGCTACCTCACGTTAGGCGAGGACACCCCGAACCTCTCTGGCGGCGAGGCGCAGCGCCTCAAGCTTTCCAACGAACTCGGCAAAAAGCAGAGCACGTCGTTGTTCGTCCTCGACGAGCCAACGACCGGCCTGCACCCGCTTGACGTACGCACGTTGATCGACGTACTGCAACGGTTGATCAAAGGTGGGGCAACGGTTGTCTTCATCGAGCACGACCTCGACATGATCGCCAACGCCGACTACGTCATCGACATGGGCCCGGGCGGTGGTGAGGAAGGCGGCACGGTCGTTGCCACCGGCACACCTGACGAAATCGCTGTCAATCCGGCAAGCATCACCGGCCGTTACCTCGCCAAGCATCTGGCAAGTGATAAGGCAGAACTTTGATTGTTTTGCCTTGCATTGTTCTTAGCCTTTGACCCTAGCCTCCGTATTAGGACCTGTACGGTTTCGTCTCCAAGTTGCTAATGAATTCGTCAGTGCCAATTTTCGGTATGGAAGCATTCAGAAATGCCTTGGCGTCGCGAGAGACAATGCAATCTGCTCTCCACCGTTCTGCGCATGCGCGAATGATGCCGTCTTCGAAGTCAGGTTCGTCGGAATCAACGGCGATCTTGCAAACGGCTTTGTCGATCGGGAGAATTTCGAATGCATCGGTGAAACGGCGTATCCAATTGCGTCGTTTCGTTTCCGACAAGTCATGCCGTGAAATGTAGTAAGCATCTTTAAGACTTCCTGCACAAACTGCGACATGGGGTTCGTGATGACCGTCGATACTTTTAAAGAAAGAAAATGCCGCTCCTGAATTGGGCCGATCGGTAATCATGATGTCAAGCAGGAAATTTGTGTCTATGAATATCTTATTTTTCACGGCGTGACAGCTCCTCTTTGATGTCGTCGGGAGTAAGTCTTCCAGCATACGATGGCAGTTTTACCGATGCTCTATCGGCTTCCGCCTCTTCGATCATCTTCTTGTGGTCCATCTGGTGCTTCGGATAGCCGACCTTGAACCCGGTGGGGTAGGAGGATGGTTGGAAGGGGAGCATGCCGTCGCGTACGCTTTGCTTGAGGAACATGGTGATGGCCGTGGTCATGTTGAGTCCCATGTCTTCGAACAGTGCAGCAGCGTCATCTTTGAGTTCCGGATCGATGTTCATCGTCAATTTTGCCATGTCGTCCTCTTTGAAGTTTCGTATTGTTTGCTTAGGTATCTTCAGTATAGGACGAGAAGCCGTATGTTGTATAGTCAATGCATTCATAATAGCCTTCCAATAGCCGTATCGGTTTCTTCTGATAATCAAGTCTATTGGTGCTATACGCTTCGATGCAAGCTGGAACGGGTGCTGTGGTCGAATGTTCGAAACCATTGCAATGAAGCCGTTTTTGATATCAAAAAGCGGTGTGGATAACTATTTTCTTATCCACACCGCCATACACAGGTCGAGATTTTTTAGACCTTGATTATTTTTCGTTCCGGTTCCGGGTCCGTTCCCAGTCTTCGCTCACTGCGCGTCGTCAAGCAACTTCACATACTTGCCGTACCCTTGCGCCTCCATCTGGTCGCGCGGCACGAAGCGCAGCGAGGCCGAGTTCATGCAGTAGCGCAGCCCACCGCGGTCCTGCGGCCCGTCATCGAAGACGTGTCCCAAGTGAATCTGCGAGTCGGCGGTGCGAATCTCGATGCGCGGCCGTCCGGGCAACTTGGTGTCGCGGTGCTCGGTCAAGGCAGACGGATCAATCGGCTTGGAGAATGACGGCCAACCGCAGCCCGCGTCGAACTTGTCGGTGGAAAGGAACAGCGGCTCTCCGCTGACGACGTCCACGTAAATGCCTGGCTCGAAATTCTGGTCGTATTTGTTTGTGAACGGGCGCTCGGTAGCGGCCTCCTGCGTCACCGCATACTGCTCCGGGTCGAGATCCCAGACGCGCTCGATATAGCGCTGCCGCTTACCGACGTTGAGAAGTTTGGAGACCGGGATATGGCAGTATCCGCCCGGGTTCTTATCGAGGTAATCCTGATGGTAGGTTTCGGCGGGGTAGAAGTTGCGCAGCGGCTCGACGATCACCGCGGGTTCGCGCCCTTCACGGGTGGCAAGCTCCTGCAAGGCCTTCTCGTATATAGCTTTCTGCACCTCGTCGAGGCATAACATCGCGCTGCGGTACTGCCGTCCGGTATCGTTGCCCTGCCGGTCCACGGAGAACGGATCGATGACGTCTAGGAACAGCAGCGTCAGCGTCCGCAAGGTCACGCAAGACGGGTCATAGTCGACGCGCACCGTTTCCGCCGCATCCGTCGCTCCGCTGCAGACCTCTTCATAGGTCGGGTTCGCCTTATTCGACTGCGCGTACCCGACCTGCGTGCTGGTCACGCCGTCGACGCCTTGGAAATATCGTTCGACGCCCCAGAAGCATCCGCCCGCGAAATAAGCGGTCTGGGTTTTTGCGTTGTCTGTGTTCGCCATGTCTCCTCCGTATCCGTTTCCTACTGTTCCGATTATTCATGCGTTGCTGATAGTGTCTCATAAACTTTTGCAAAATGATATACAACGTTCGGCTAAGGCTGAAAGGTTGCGTTTCCCGCCGCTTTCCTGCGGTTTCCCGATGTCTTTTGTCTTGGTTTCTGCTTTGCCTTTATGTTCGCTTGCTGCGTTCCTTTTCAACGAAACAGCATTTCACTGGATTTTGAAAAGGGGTAAGATAGAAGTTTGCGGTCTTTGATATTTGACGATATCGGACGCGTCATATTTGATGAATGATATTTGACGGTATCGAAGCTAGCGATAGTTTGGCATTGAATCGGCTGCGGCAGGCGGCGAAAAGGGGAACGCGATTTGGATTGGCATGCGTCGGTGTACGGGTCGAGAACCGGTAGCTCAGGGGGATTCGGGCTTGGTTCAGGTTCCGTCGACGATACATTCGGCGGGATCGCTGACCCTGACGGAGGCGTGACCTTCGGCGCCAACGAACCGGCTGTGCCCGAAAAGGTCCTGCGGCAACGCGGTGGCAAGGCTTTCTATCGCGCCTACGAGGTCATTTCCAGCGGACGCATGCACAATCTGACCTGCACCCCCGGCGAGGACGGTACATTGCTGGCCGCTTCAGTGGAGCCCGCCGACGAATTCGCGGACGATTACGCGGTGAGCGCTCGGATTGATGAGAACCATGGCGAAATCATCGATTCGGACTGCACCTGTCCGGCGTTTGGACGGTTTGGCGCCGTCTGCAAGCATGTCATTGCACTAATTATGCAATACAATGACACGCCGCAGAAGTTCGAAGAGTTGGGAAACGGGGTAGCTGCTTCGGGCTCGCGGGGTGGAGCGGGGCTCGGCGCTCGCCAACGCAAGATCGTCCGTCGCACGTCGCGTGCGTTGCGCTCGTTCATGCAGCAGGAGGATTCTGCGCTCGAGGAGCAGGCCAAGAATCGTCAGTTGGATCTGCTCAAGGAAGTCAGCAGCCGCGCTTCGGGCGATATTGGCAGCGGAGTGGCGCTGAGCCGTCACATGCCCATCGGTTCGGTCGTGCTGCGTCCGATGCTCGAAAATTCGGGGCGGGACTGGTATCTGCGCCTGCATATCGCGGTGCCGTCCAAAGGTATTTCCTACGTCGTCAAGGACGTTCGCGCGTTGGTCGAGACCGTACAACGCCGCGAATTCGTCACCTATGGCAAAAAGCTCGCGTTCGTGCATTCCCGCGATTCGTTCGGCGAACGTTCGCGCTCGATTTTGGCTATTCTCGGCCGCGCTATCGAGATTCGGAAAAGCGTTTCCGGTGATTACGAGTTCTATCAGAGCAAGGCAGAAGCTCAGGAAATGCGGCTTTCCGATGACGAAACGGCCGAGCTTTTGGATTTGTTCGTAGACGCGGATGCGACATTGGATTATGTGCCGCTTCATGGCAATTTTGCATCGGCAATCCCGGTCCGCGTGGTTGACGGTGATCCTGATTTAGGTCTTGAGGTTGTCCGTGCCGAGGATGATGACGACCGGGATGATAATTCAGAGCAACCGCACCATAAATCTACCCGACAAAATGATAATAAATCGTCGCAAAAATCCGGTTATGTTATCCGACATTCTTTGAATATCCAGAAATTCATTATCGGACGAGGCTCATCGTTTGTGGTCGTCGGATCGCCGGCTTCGAACCATGCGTTCGGTTTGGATACCCCTGAGATTCATCGCTGTTCCAGCGCAATGACCACGAACCGCAACCTGCTCGGGGTGCTTTGCGCCGGAGATGAACGCGGCGATCTGTACTTAAGCGGCGACGACATCGAAGAGTTTTCACGTACCGTGCTGCCTGCGCTCGACCCGGTTCCTTCGGATAGTGGCGATGGAACCGGCAAAAACAGTAGCGGTGGTAATTCTGAAGATGCGAACAATGCTGGTAACGCCGACGAGAATAGCCAATCCGACAATAATTCCGTATCCGGCGGAACTAATTCGGATGACCTATCACAAAGTGATACCGGTAAAACGGCTTCAGACGGAGCACCGCAGAACGCGGCAGACGGGACCTCTGGCACGAATTCCACGGTAACCGATGACCTCACGCCAGCGACATCGCGTGGCACTTCTCACCACGGCATCGCCGTCAAGCTGCCGCCTGAACTCATTAAGATGCGGCGCGTGCCCTGCCATATCGAGACGTATCTCGACCGCGATCGCAAGGGCATCACCTGCGACGTGCAGGCGCGCTATGGTGACGAGCGTTTCCATGTCTTCTCCGGCATCGGACCGAACGAACCGGTCGCCCGTGACCGCGAAACCGAGCGCTTGGCCGTGGAGGCTGTGCGGCAGTATTTCCCGATGCCCGATGGCCCGATAGCCCGCATCGCCGAGGACAACGACAAGGCGATCTACAAGCTGCTGAACGAAGGACTGCCCGTTTTGCGCGGGCTGGGCGAGGTGTTCTCCACGCCGAGTTTCGACGGGCTCACCTCCTCGCCGCACCCCGTGTTCAAGATTGGCCTGTCCATCAAATCCGGTCTGGTGGAGATCTCGCCGATCGCCGACGAGATCGACCCGTCCGAAGTGCCAGCGCTCCTGAACAGCTATCGCAAGCGTCGCAAGTTCCATCGCCTGCGTAATGGCGCCTTCGTCAATATGGCCGACGTCGACACCAGCAAGCTTGACGAGGTTAGCAGCGACCTGGGCTTGAAACCGGTTGATTTGGACTCCGGGACCGTTTCCGTGCCCGCCTACGAGGCCTATTACCTTGACAACGAAGCGGAGGACGAAGACAAAAGCGACGAATTCCGTAGCTATCTGAACGATTTGCGCGTCATCGATCCGAAGACCTACAAAGTGCCGGAGTCGCTCGCGCATGTGTTGCGGCCGTATCAGGTCGAGGGATTCCGCTGGCTCAACGCCGTGGCCGACAAGGGTTTCGGCGGCATTCTGGCCGACGAGATGGGCCTGGGCAAGACCGTACAGATGCTTTCGTATTTGGTTTCGCGGCGAAATGAGCAGCGCAATATCGGGCCGAATCTGATTGTCTGTCCGGCGTCACTGGTCTATAACTGGGCCGCCGAATGCGCCAAATTCGCCCCTGAGCTCAAGGTGCAGGTGCTTGCCGGCTCCAAGGCCGCCCGCCGTGCGACGTTGAAGAACACCAAAGCGTGGTATGAGGGCGACAAAGTCGGCATTGAGACTACATCTAGTAGTCAGAATGAAACTGACGGCTGGCAAAGTGCCAGTAGTCCACAACCGATCGATGACGATGAGACCGTAAAGTGGGTCGCGCCGGACGTATTGATTACTTCGTACGATCTGCTGCGCCGCGATATCGACGATTACGACGGCCTCGAATGTTATTGTATGACACTTGACGAGGCGCAGTATATCAAGAACCACGCCACCAAATCCGCCCGCGCTGTACGGACCGTCAACGCGCGTCATCGTTTCGCGCTGACCGGCACACCAATCGAGAATCGACTTTCTGAACTGTGGAGCATCTTCGACTTCCTGATGCCAGGCATGCTGGGTACATACAAACACTTCCGCGACCGTTTCGAGATGCCGATTCTTTCCGGCGACGAGAATGCGCAGCGCAAGTTGCAGGCGTTCGTCGGTCCGTTCATCCTTCGGCGCCTGAAGTCGCAGGTCTTGAAGGACTTGCCTGACAAGATCGAAAATGTCATCACCGTCCAGCTTGAAGGGGAGCAGCGCAAGCTCTATGCCGCGCTCGAGCAGCAGCTGCGCGCCACTTTGAACAAACAGCGCGACATCGAATACAAGACCGGCAAGATTCAGATTCTGGCCCAGCTCACTCGTCTGCGCCAGGCCTGCTGCGACCCGCGACTGCTGTTCAGCAATGTCGGCAGCAACGTCGTCAAGAAGGACGCGCACGTCTGGGGCATGCCCAGCCGCGAGACCGAGCGTGCCGACGATGAGTCGATAGATGAGCTCAGCGAGACCGCCGACGCCTCGGCGAACGCGATTGTGGGGAATGACGGTTCAGCAGGGTATAACGCTTCGGATGCTTCGAAAGCCGGAACGTCAACTAAGCCGCGCAAGGTCAGTTCGGCGAAGCTCGATGCCATCGAGGAGCTAGTTTCCAGCTGCCAGGACGCCGGCCGCAAGATGCTGATTTTCTCGCAGTTCACCAGCTTCCTTGACCTGATCGCCGAGCGCCTGCGCAAGAACCACGTGGCCTACAACGTCATCACCGGCGCCACCCCCAAGCGCAAGCGCCTCGAGCTGGTCGACCAGTTCAACGCCGACGACACCCCGGTCTTCCTGATTTCCCTGAAGGCCGGCAACACGGGCCTGAACTTGACGGGCGCTTGTGTGGTCGTTCACGCCGACCCGTGGTGGAACGCCGCCGCGCAGGAGCAGGCCACCGACCGTGCCCACCGCATCGGCCAGACCCAGGACGTCAACGTCTACCAGATCGTAGCCAAAGACACCATCGAGGAGCGCATTCTCAAGATGCAGCAGTCCAAGAGCGACCTGGCCCATCGTTTCGTCGACAATGCCGGCACCGGCACCTCCGCCGGCATCTCGAACCTCACCAAGGACGACCTGCTGCAGCTGTTGGGATAATGCCACTTAAAAAGCAAAATATCGATTGAAATTGCATTTTTTGACACAAAATTGCTAAATGAAGTAATTTCATGTTATGCTGAGTAAATGAAATAGCTAAAATGTCAAAATAAGGTGAGGTATCGATGCTGATAGATTTTTCGTTCTCGAATTTCCGCAGTTTCCGGGATGAGCAGGCGTTCTCGATGTCTCGTAGCGCGAAGAATAATTCGACTTCAACAGTCACTGCCGTCTATGGTTCCAATGCTTCTGGCAAATCCAATTTTCTCAAAGCGCTTGCCACGATGACGAATATGGTACGTAATAGCTATAGCCAAGGGGTGAACTCGTCGGGGATTATTAGAGACGCGTTTGCTCTGACGGATAATGCGGCTGGTATAGACATGAAACCGTCTGAATTTCTGGCCGAGTTCATAGCCTCTGACAGGCAGAAATATCGCTATTACTTCACCTTCGATTCGGAACGGATTATTGAAGAGTCATTGACGGTTTACCGGCGTCTTGGCGATCGGCTTTCCACTCGTCCGGCCTTGCTATTCGCCCGTGAAGATGGACAGAAGCCTGTCTTTGGTCCCAGATTTGGTGCCAAAGGTCTTTTGGAGGAAACCCTGAAGCGCAGAGCCAATGCGTTGATTCTTTCCGCTGCCGCTGCTGCTGGCGTGGAGTCCACCCAACCGGCATTTGATTTTCTTGCGCGAGATATCGTGTATTGCGAGGCGTTGGCTTTCCCACAGGAAAAGCCGCGTATCGCCCAGGAATTCTCAAAGCAGACAAGATTCTCGAAAAATCTGGCAAAGTTGCTGCATTATGCTGATTTCGGCATTGGGACAATGGACGTGGTGCCGGCAAGCCTGGGATTGAACGATCAAGTCATTGCGCAACTAAAGCGACAGCTGCATGATCAGCTTGGTGCTGATGATGAGAAATTGGACGCCATGTTCGCCCAAAGTGCCCAGCAATCCCAGCAACAGGTTCAGTTCCGTTTCCAGCATACCGGTGAGCATGGGGTCCCCAAGCAATTCAATGAGGCTCAGGAATCGCAAGGTACGCTTGGTGCGTTGTCGTTCTTCTCCCTTGCTTTAAGACAACTCTCTCATCAGACGGTAACTTTGATTGACGAGATTGACACCAGTTTGCATCCATTGTTGGTTCGTCAGTTAGTGTCGCTGTTCGCTGACCCCGAGACTAATCCTCATGGATCTCAATTAATTTTCACTACGCATGATATCTCGTTGCTGAGTGCGGGATCTTTTAGCGGTGATCGTCTCCTTGAACCTGATCAGATTTGGTTTGTGGAAAAGGATATTGATGGAGCCTCAGAGATTTACCCCGTAACTGATATGAAACTGCGAAAAGGTGAAAATATCAGTAAGAACTATATGAATGGAGTATACGGAGCAGTACCCACGCCCGGGTTCCATTCGGTATTTGCACAAATTATCAATGAACAAGAGTCAGACGATGATTCGTTTGATGTGGGTGATGGCCAAACGAATAGCCAACGACTAGAAGCTGGTGATGGTCAATGAGTAAGAAGCGTTCAGCACCTGCTCACGGACGCAGCGTGCATAGGCGACATCATCGGCTTCGTCGCGATCGTTATCTGGTCGTTTGTGGCGGTGAGGTGACCGAGCGGCAATATTTCGAGCATTGCGCGCAGGAATTCAATGTGGACATCAGGTATAAGCCCAAAGTCTATAGTCCCTCTGCGGTAGCGAAATATGCTGCTCAGCTAAAGAAGGATGAGGAAGCTGAAGTCGGCGATGATGCCGAAGCGTATAAGAAAGTGTGGGTTGTGGTCGATGTCGACCATTTTCATGACCATGCCGAAGCTGAAAGGATATGCAAGGCAAACGGTATGAGACTCATCATTTCTAACCCATGCTTTGAGGTTTGGCTTATTGATCATATCCAGCGGTGTCCCGAAAGCTATAAGTTGACCAAGGATGTGGAGCGATATGCCAGCCAGCTTGGAATCACCAAGGGGCCCAGAAACAAATATATTGAGTTTTCTGCGATTGAGGGGAAGACGGTCCAGGCGCTGACAAATGCGTCTCGCCATAATAGCAACCGATATCAACGGCAGCAATTGACGGTGAACTCCGAGCAGGATTACGCGCCGTGGACCGACATGCCGGAAGTCATCGAGGAACTAAGGAAGTAGCGGGATAGTGAGAGAAGAAGATCACAACGGTGACAGACAAGGTAATACCTTAGCCGGAGTCATTAACGGAATGTCTGGTGATATATGGAAACAATCGCCGATTATGAAGCAGATGAACCAGACGATATCTGGAATTGCGAATTCTTGGGCGCAACAAAATAGCAAGCGTTTTGCAGGATACGTTTCTCAAATTAATTCAGTTATGAACGCTACAACGATATCTCAAGCTGTTGGTGCGCAGAAGGCTATAGGTGAGCTGATTTCTAGTATGTCTGTTTTAACCAACTTGACACTGCCGGTAATCGATCCCGCAATCTTTAAACAGTTCGATGCTAGTCAGTATGTTGCCGGGTTGGACCAGAGTTTGAAACTTATAGGCAGTTCGCAAGTTTCTCAATTGGGTAAAGCTGCTTCCGAATTAGCAAAGAGTTTTTCTGACTTTGGTGCTTTGCCAGGAATTCAAGATTTCTCGAACTCGCTTAAACCGATTATTGAGTCGTTTCAGGCCTTGCAAAAGTGGCAGCCTCGGTACTGGTACCCGGAGAATTTAAAGAATGTATCAGCTGAGTTTACATTAGTTGATATTTTACATATTGAACATGAAGAGGGTATTTCACTTTTTTATGTGGCTAGTACGGTTCTGATTGATAAGCTTCTTACAGCTAAATCTCCAGAGGATAGATTGGAAATTCTTGATGTTGCGCTGGAATCGATTATTGAGAATTGCCGTCAAATATTGCAAGAGCATCGCTGCACGAAGCGGCAAAAAGAATATAGCGATTATCTTGAAGAATCATTAGAGGTTATTGAAGAAGGCCACCTAGCTGCCGGTGAGGCTTTACTTGCTGACTTAACAGAATCTTTTACCAATGATTTGGATGATGAGCAGCTGCAACAAGATTTGAGAAATCAAAAGAATCATGTGAAATTTGAAGACAAAATGGCCCTACAAGGTCAGAGTATCCGTGGCGAAGTTGCTCTAGGAGCAGTTCCTGCGGCTTTTATTCGTTATTATCCTGGAGAGACAATTCCTGTTGATTTTTCGAGACACGCTATTGCTCATAGCATGCCAAAAAAACAATTTTCCAGAGTTAATGCATCTAAGGCACTGCTTATGGTATTCGGCTTTGCAACCTATCTGTTTGGATGGGATTTAAAAATATAGAGTTATGGTTTTCTTCACGAATTTATTGTCTTTGAAATATGGCAAATAGGATTCTGATGCGTTGGTTCTAAGTTGTCTCATTTACAGTACACTAAGTAAATAGAATCTAGTTGGGTCAAGTGTGCCGTTTATCGGCTTTGTGGAGGTTAACATTAATGGCAGCGGAAGATAGCAAGAATCAACGCGACGAGTTGCATAAGGCGATTTGGAATATTGCTGAGAAAGAGCGCAACGCCGTCGATAGTTGGGATTTCAAAGCATATATCTTCTGCTTCTTGTTCTACCGGTTTATCTCCGAAGATCTTGCCGAATATATCGATAAAGGTGAACATGAAACCGGTAATAAAACCTTCTCATACGCTGATTTAAGCGACGAAGAAGCTGAAATAGCGCGTGAGGATGTGACGAAGGAGAAGGGCTTCTTTATGTTGCCTTCCCAGCTATTCCAGAACGTTGCTAAAAATCCCGAGAAAGACGACAAACTCAATATAACGGTTAAGAATATTTTTGCTGATATCGAGCGGTCCAGTGTTGGCACGGCTTCGGAAGATGACTTCAAAGGTTTGTTCGATGATGTCGATGTTACCAGTACCAAGTTAGGTGCCAACCTTTCTGAACGTAACGCAAGGCTTGCTGGCATAATCACCGGCATTCGTGATCTTGATTTCGGGAACATTCGAGATGCCGATATCGATTTGTTTGGTGACGCATACGAATATCTGATGAATATGTATGCCAGCAATGCCGGCAAATCGGGTGGCGAATACTTTACACCTCAGGAAGTCGCCGAGTTGCTTGCCCGCATCGTGATAGGGCATCGAACCTACGTTAACAAAGTCTACGATCCAGCTTGTGGATCAGGCTCGTTGTTGTTACGCTTCGCAAAAATCCTTGGTCAAGAGAACGTTCGTCAGGGCTTCTTCGGCCAGGAAAAGAACCCGACCACGTACAACCTTGCCCGAATCAATATGTTTCTGCACCATATTAATTTCGATCGCTTCGATATTGCACAAGGCGATACACTTATCAATCCAAAACACTGGGATGATCAACCATTCGATGCCATTGTTTCCAATCCGCCTTATTCGACGCATTGGAAAGGTGACAGCGACCCCACGCTCATCAATGATCCGCGATTTTCTCCTGCTGGCGTGCTGGCGCCGAAGGGATATGCAGATTTGGCGTTCACCATGCATATGTTTTCGTGGTTGTCGACAGATGGTACCGCGGCGATAGTTGAGTTTCCTGGTGTGCTCTACCGAGGTGGGGCTGAAGAAAAGATCAGGCAGTATTTGGTTCAAGGAAATTTTGTCAGTGCTGTTATCCAGCTACCTGTCAATCTTTTCTTTGGCGTCTCTATTGCCACCTGTATTCTGGTGCTGAGCAAGTCAAAAACCGATGACAAGGTATTGTTCGTCGATGCATCTGAACAATTTGGGCATGTCGGTAACAAGAACAAGCTGATGCCAGAGAATATCGACAAAATTGCTTCGACGGTAGTTGACCGAACCGAGAAAGAGTATTTCTCCAAGCTGGTAAGTATCGACGAGATTGGCTCTGAAACCAATCATTACAATCTTTCTGTTGGCACTTGGATTGAGAAGAAAGACACCAAAGAGAAAGTTGACATCAACGAGCTTAATCAGCGCATCAAAGGTATCGTAAGCCGCGAAAATGAGTTGCGACAGCAAATCGATGCGATTGTTGCTGATCTGGAGAGTTGAGATGACTGCAGCAGGAAAAGTGGCTCCTTCCCCGATAGGTAAGGCTGAAACTAAAAGACAACACTACGTTCCACGATTTTTCTTGTCGGGCTTTACAAGTAGAAAAGATGGGAAATTTGATGTTTTACGGAGAACCGCTTCTGGAGTAATTCGTTTGTCTGGTCAAAGGGTTGAAAATGTGGCTGTTGAACGAAATTTATATGAGGTAAAAGTTCCAGAAGCGGAAGACGGAAAGGATAATTTGTTTCCAAATGGGGTTGAAAACCTGCTATCTCAGTTTGAAGGTTCTTTCTCTGGACGTTTTCGAGTGATAATTGAGGCACTCTTAGAAGCATCAGTTCGGAAGACTTGGACAGATGCAGAATTAGAAGATATTTGCGATTCGATATCTATTTTTATTGCTGCGCTTTATGTGAGAAACCCAAAAAGCGTCAAAAAAATGCTTGAAAATGCTAAGAATCTCGTGCCTGTTTTAGAACAGTCTCAACTTGGAACATCTGATGCACTGGAACAGTTATATTCGGAAACGATGGGCTCGGATTGGTCTGAGAAAATTCATTTGACGCCGGAAATGGCATCGCAAGTTCTCGGATTATCAGAGTTAGTATCTCCGTCAAAAGCAGGTATAGAAAAGGGTAATAAGTATCCTCTAATAGAATATGCCGAGTATCTAAGAAATTGTAGTTTCCAGTTTTTAACAACGGCGGTCGATCAGCCATTTATTGGAATATCTGAGCCCCATTTTGAGGGAGTAAGAGATTCTGGACGTTCATATGGTTTGCTTTATTTTCCTCTCAGCTCCAGATTGGCTGTCCTCATAGTTGATGATGATAAACATACCTTTGAAAAGAAGTCACTTAATAGGAAACAATTACGACTTTTCAATAGAGCCGCATTAGTAGGAGAAGAGTGGGATTGGGCTTTCTGCAGTAGGGGAGACTATCTTGATTCATTCAGGAAAAGGAATAGCGACAATGAGTAAAATTGACGAGATACTTGAGCAGCTTTGTCCTGATGGGGTTGAGTATAGAGCTTTAGCTGATGTATTTGAAACGAGGAATGGATATACACCTTCGAAAAAGAATTCTGAATATTGGACGGATGGTTCTGTTAATTGGTTCCGAATGGAAGATATTCGTGCAAATGGACATATTTTGTCTGATTCAATTCAAAAGGTGTCTCACTCAGCAGTGAAAGGTGGAGAGCCTTTCGCGGCTGATTCGTTGATTGTAGCAACGTCTGCAACAATTGGTGAGCATGCTTTAGTTACTGTTCCATTCCTTTGTAATCAGCGTTTTACCTGTCTGACAAGAAAGGCTGAATTTGTCAATAAATTGGATATGAAATTCTTTCTTTACTATGCAGATTTGCTTGATAAATACTGTCTGGAACATACGAATAATGGCGGTTTTGCGTCGGTTTCTATGACTGCTTTTCGTGACTTTCCAGTTGCTATACCACCGTTGGAAATTCAGCAGGAAATTGTGCGAATTCTGGATTCATTTACTAAGCTTGAGTTGGAGCTTGAGTTGGAGCTTGAGTTGCGCAAAACACAATATGATTATTATCGTAATCGTCTTATTGATTTCGCAGAAGATACTTCGTTGCTAGAACTAGGTGAAGTAGTTTTTATGAAAGCCGGGAAACATATAGCTGGTTCTGAAATAAAAGACGTTCAATCACAAGAGAATCCATATCCGTGTTATGGAGGGAATGGTATACGAGGTTACGTTTCCGAGTTCAATAATCAAGGTGAGAAAGTTCTTATTGGGCGGCAAGGGGCATTATGCGGTAATATTTGCAGGGTGTCTGGTAAGTTTTATGCAACTGAACATGCTGTTGTAACTACGTGTAATGAGCACATACTTCCTGCCTATGCATTTCATATGCTAACTGCTGCTAATTTAAATCAATACAAATCGCAAGGCGCTCAGCCAGGTTTAGCAGTTTCGAATTTAAAGAAAATTAAAATCCAGGTTCCTTCAATTGAGCAACAAAGACATATTGCAAATGTTCTTGATCAATTCAGCGCATTAACGACGTCGCTAACCGATGGTTTACCTGCTGAGATTCAGGCCAGGCATCAACAGTACGAGTATTATCGGGATAAGTTACTTGATTTTCCAAGAAAGAAGACTGAGGCATGATCGTTGATGACCAGATAACCTCTGCAACGGAACATTTGGACAAGACATATTCCATCCTGCTGGAAGGGCCGGAGGAAACAGTCTGTACTGAAGCTCCGAGCGTTCCGAGCAATTCTGCTGCCTACCAGTCTGAGGCGGAGCTGGAGGCTCAGCTTATCAAGCAGTTGTGTGCTCAGGGATATCAGCGAATTTTGGTCCATACCCAAGATGAGATGGTTCTTAATCTGCGTCATCAGATTGAAAATCTTAATGGTTTTGTATTTATCGATGCGGATTGGGAAACTTTTTTCCAAACGAAAATCGCAAACGCTTCCGATGGCATCGTTGAGAAGACTCGTATCATCCAGCATTCGCCGGTGATTGATTTTACGACCAGTGATGGTGTCCTTCATAATGTCATGCTTCTTGACCGTAATCATATTCATCACAATCAGCTGCAGGTACTCAACCAATATGAAGCCAATGAAGGCACCCACAAGAATCGTTATGACGTCACCATTCTTGTCAATGGACTACCGCTTGTCCATATTGAACTCAAACGGCGTGGAGTTGATCTCCGGCAGGCGTTCAACCAAATCGAACGTTACCAACGGGAAAGCTTCTGGTCTCAATCAGGACTTTTTGAATATGTTCAGCTTTTCATTATTTCGAATGGTTCTCTGACCAAGTACTACTCCAACACAACGCGTTGGCAGAAAACCCACGATGAACGAGGCAAAAAGACCAGTGCTTCCTATCAGTTCACAAGCTGGTGGACTGATGCCAAAAATCATCGAATTATGGACCTTGTGCCCTTTACTGCTTCGTTCCTTTCTCGTGGTACGCTGCTGATGATATTGACGCATTATTGCGTGCTTGATGTCGACGACAATCTTCTAGTCATGCGTCCATATCAGATATGCGCAACCGAACGTATCCTCAACCGAATCCTGATTTCTGAGATTAGTAAGAAACGTCTTGGGACCAGTGCGGCAGGTGGCTATATTTGGCACACCACTGGTTCAGGCAAGACGCTTACCTCATTCAAGACCGCTATTCTCGCTTCCCAGATGGAGGGAATCAACAAGGTACTGTTTGTCGTGGATCGTAAGGATCTCGATTATCAGACAATGAAGGAATACAATAAATTCCAACCCGGAGCTGTGAACGGTTCAACGAATACTGCGGCATTAACGGAAAACCTTGAATCGAACGATCCTGACAAGCGTATCTGTGTTACCACTATCCAGAAATTAGCCGTCTATCTTTCGCATGCGCAGAAGGGCAACCCGTTATTTGCTGAGCATGTTGTTTTCATATTCGATGAATGCCATCGGTCTCAATTCGGTAAGATGCATAAGGCTATAACTTCGGCATTTAAGAATTACCATCTGTTCGGGTTTACGGGGACGCCTATTTTTGCAAAGAACGCACAATCTGGCGGAGACCCCGAACTGAAGACGACTCAGCAAGCATTCGGTGACTGCTTGCATAAATATACTGTTGTCAACGCGATTGACGATGGCAACGTTTTGCCGTTTAAAGTGGATTATGTCAAGACGTTTAGTCATAAGAACGGTCGTCCTGATGAACAAGTCGAAGGCATTGATACCAATACAGCTTGGCAAAATCCGAAGCGTATCCGGCTTATTTCTCAATATATACTTGACCACTATGCTCAGAAAACCAAGAGAGATTCGGCCTATCAATACAAAGATGCTTACCACATGGGGTTCAACTCGATTTTGGCTTGCGACTCCATCTCATCAGCTAAGGCATACTATACCGAGATTCAATCGTTACTTCCTGACTATCCTGAGCTGAATCTTAAGGTGGCAACTATCTTTACCTATGCTCCGAATGGTGAGGAAGACGATGCCCAGGGCATACTGACCGAAGAACAGATGGACATTGCTGGCATGAAACCGGCTGATCGAGATTTTCTTGACGCGGCCATCGCTGATTACAACAAGATGTTCAAGAGCAATTTCGGTACTGATGGTAAGGGATTTGACAGATATTACAAGGATGTTTCTCGGCGTATGAAAAACCGGGATTTGGATTTGCTCATCGTCGTTGACATGTTCCTTACTGGATTTGACGCCAAGACACTCAATACGTTGTGGGTCGATAAGAATCTCAGGCTTCATGGATTGATTCAAGCGTTTAGCCGAACCAATCGTATTCTTAATTCAGTCAAGACTTTCGGCAATATCGTTTGCTTCCGTGATTTGTCGGATGAGGTGGACGAGGCGCTTGGGCTTTTCGGCGATCCTAATGCGGCCGGCATTGTTTTGCTTAAGCCATATGAGGATTATTTCACGAAATATAGCGAAGCTTTGGCACACTTGCGCGATGATTTTCCGTTGGATGGTGATTTCTCTGGATTAGGGGAGAAGGCGGAAAAGGATTTCATCAAAACGTTTGGTGCTCTGCTCAGGCTTCGGAATATTCTTACTTGCTTTGATCAATTCGCTGACGATGACCCTTTGAAAGGTCATGATCGCGAACTACAGGATTATCAGAGCCATTATCTGGACCTTGCCGATAAATACAAGCGACGTGACCAAGGAGAACGTGTCAGCATCTGCGACGATTTGGTCTTTGAGATGGAGCTTGTAAAACAAGTTGAAGTCAACATCGACTATATCCTCATGTTGGTCGAGCAATATCACGGTGAGAACATTGAGGATAAGCAAATAGCCGATACGATTCGTAGCTCTGTGGCATCTTCGCCGGAATTGCGAGACAAGGCTGATCTTATCGATGCGTTCCTTCAACTGGTCGGCTTTGGCGACCAAGACCCGATCATTCTTCTTAAGTCGCTCACCACTGAGGAACGACATGAAGTGATTTCAGGCCAGTGGAAGACCTTCGTTGCCGATTCCATGGAGCATGAACTCGATGCAATAATTTCGAGCCACAATCTGAAACCAGATGAAACCAAGGCATTCATGTCAGAAGCTTTCATTTCTGGCAGAGTGACTGATGAAGGCACAGCAATCCGCCGCATCATGAAGCCAATCTCCCGTTTCGCCAAGGACAATCCCTACGCCGAGCAGCGTCAGGATGTGGTCGATTCCTTGACTGCGTTCTACAACCGCTACAAGAGTCTGACGCCGGTGTATCCAAACGCTGCTGTAGATTGAGCTTTAATAAAAATAGATTTCGCATTATAGAAGAAGCAGGGGAATCAAGGTCGGATACAGAGATTATTCTATTTCCTGAGTAGCATTTTTCTGTTCCTTCAAGAGTTGAAGAATGCTCTTTACGGGTAGATAAGTTGAATACTTTCTAATCAGCCGTTGATAATAATCTGGTTCGATATTTTTAAGATAAGTTAAATAGCCTAATATTTCATCAGGCTCTCCCTCTCCATTTTTTATATAAGTATATAAGGCTTTTTTAATCTTTTTCTTCCATCTAGTGCCAGTTGTTAGACGATTATGTCTTTGAATTGTAATGCCAGTTACTTTAATATGTGATTTGCCTGAGTAAAAATGTGTTTTTCTATAATTTGGTATAAAATCATGTTCTTCAATATAAGAAAAAATGTCGCTCTGAACTTGTGGTTTGATGAACTTAGAGGACGAAATGTAAATGTCATCAGAATATCTGGTGTATATAAGTTTCGAATTTTCGCAGTAATTACCAACTTCATTATCAAAGTCATACATGATTGCATTAGATAAGTGAGGAGATGATGGTGCTCCCATACAAGCTTTATGATTTCTGAACAGTATTTTGTCTAGCGTGGCTTCCAGGTCTGGGTATAAAAGCCCTTTAGCTTTAATTTCTGAGATATGTTGATTAAGAAGTGCATTAAATGAATTATCGGTAATTGAAGGGAAAAAATTTCTTATATCTGTATGAAAAAGATGCGAGGCTTTTATATGAGCTTGTGCAGTTTTTATGGTAGAGTTCCCAGATTCATATGCCATCGCGTATTTTGAAATAGGGAAGAAATAAAAAAACTTTTTTACGGCCCAATATTGAAGTAGCTTTAGGGTTTCACTGGGTTCTCGAATGATTCTATAGCCACCAGTCTTTTTAGGGATTTTATAAGACCGATATAAAGTGTCTGCGTTTATAACGGTCGATTGTACCAAATCAATAGAAATCTTTAAATCTTCGGAAATAGAGTTGACTAAGGAATCAGGCATTTCCCATCACACTTTCATCTTTAAAACGGTATTTTCTTTCAAGGATATTGACACGTTGTTGCTGTAATGCGTTATAAGTACTAATTGTCCGATTAAAAAGAAAAAGCTGATTCTTGTCTAGAATCTCAGTGGAATAGTAATAGTCGATTTTTCTGGAATGATTTTTACTTGTCGGAACGGTTAATGTTTTTTTGCTTGCGAGATTTGCAGACTCTAAAAAAGCTAAAATATGTTTTATTTTAATTCTTTTACCCGCCCCATTTTCATTATCCATAATTAAACCTATATCCTTCTTGTACCCTTTTACTTCGCGATAAAGCATCATTAAGTCTGAAAGGCTAATAGGTGACGCTATTAATAGTAAATCCATGATTTCATGTACAAATGAATCCAATCGAGCCTGGGTCGGATTGGACTTTGGATTATTTAGTTTCCGATTTTTGAGCAGTGTACTTAATCTATACTTGAGTGTAGTTTGTACATTCAAACTCAATATTGAGGTATCATCATCCTTTACAGGTGCGTATAGAATTGATGCACCAGCATTTCTTGATTTTTCGATAGGTCCTTGAACGATAAAAGATTTATTGTTCTCATATTCCTTTTCAACCAAGATGACCAGTTTCTTATTTAATTCCTCTGAACTGTGCGAGAAAGCACCAAGTTCACAAATAGTGCCTGCACTTTCAACTGGAAGAATTATGAGATCGCATACCTCGGCAAGAAACTCTTCAAAAGTAAGTAAATCTAAATTTTGTTTTTCATTATAAAAATCTTCTGAAAAAACTATATTAATTTTTGAATTTTGCCTTGTTATAAAGTCAGCAATGTTATAACGGTTCGTATTTGATTGTTCGGAACGTGGAACACGATTGCCGTTTTTATCTAAAATTTGTTTGCCACAGATAAAAACAAAAGAATGTTCGAATGAGGGCTTTTTCATACCGTCGTTACCGGGGTCGAGGTGTGCGGAAAGATTCTCAACTACAGAATCGGGATAGATATTTGGATTAAGAACCCTTTTCTCTTTCCGCATCGCCTTGGCTCCTTACAGAGAAACGTCTACGACGGGGCCGGATTGTTTGTGACCGACTCCGAAGACTTGGAAGAGTCGGTCACAAACAATCCGGCCCCGTCCTTGCCTTACATTCCTTCGTCCGAAATTGCATTCAGAACTTAACTACTCTTAGCTAGACGTTTTGCCTATTCTAGCACATTAAGAAGACTTTTCATTATGAATGGATAAAATGTTACTTCATTTCAGCGGTACGAGCATAGTTTGCACGATTAGGATAGTGTATCGCTATGAATTAGATAACAGAATAATTAAGATTCTCATTTCTTCGTTTGTGAATATTTATTTTTAACTGTCGTTTATTTTTAACTAATTGTAAGTTAGCTTGTTGAATTTAATATGATAGTTGGGTGTGAGCAGTGATTTCTAAAGTCGTTTCATTCAGCACTAGAAACGTCGGTTCGACAGGCGGTATACATTTCTGTAGGTTTGCTTATTTCACTAGTTCCACAGTAAATCTTCAAGTAAGTTATAGCTTATTTGTTCCTTTTCTTAAAAGATGGGGATGGTTTCGGTACTGAGTTTAGGATCGTCTACTTGCGTTGCTGCGGTCCAAGCATTGCAACGCAATCTTCTTATCTAAAAATTTTTTTGATTGTGATTGAATAATTTGTGCATAAAAACTATTAAGAGACCTCGAGAGTCTGTAATTTGATTTGCACAAAAGAGTATTTTTGATTATAATATAAAATATTTGTTATGGCTTATGAAGTAAAATGTCAAAGGAGATTAAAATGAATAATCCATTAGGAAATTTGAAGCCTCTTAAAGCGCAAATGGAAAGCAAGAACTGGTCTATTGATGCATTTGATTTCCGATATAAAAAAGAAAAATATATTGTCCTTGTAAAATTGTATGAAAAGGATGAGAGAAAACCCAAATATGCTTTACTTAAATTGGAGTTTTGCAAATCTGATGATATTACTGACTCTCTTGAAACTCCAGCTAATATTCAAGGACTCATGATTGATGCAAAAAAAATACGAGAATTTTTTGGGATAGAATATTCAGAAAATCTAGGAGAAATTTTAGCACAATTTGCAACATTACTCGGAGGCTATATTCCGATAGAAATAGGTAAGAAAACAGAAGAGCAAAAGAACGCAATGGTGCATTCTCTCAGCATTTCGGATCGTGAAGACCCGAATGCAATATATTGTTATAAAGCTCAGAGAAATGGGAAAGGGAGTAATGGTGAACAACGTCATAGAACTCATTTTAACGGAGAGAAAACTAAGCTTTTACGACCGATTTTGTTTGATAAATTGAATGAGGATCCAACGATTAGTTTTTGTTATTCCACTGATTTAACCGACTCGAAAACTGATGAAGAGATTATAGCTAACTTTGGGGATAGACATAATTGATTGTGTGTTCTTCATTCAGAGGGATGTACATACCGTGCCGTTCGCGCTCGGCCATGAGGACGCAGGTGTCATCAGCGAGGTCAGTGAAGGTATCGATGGTTTCAAGGTCGGCGACCGAGTCGCAATCTGCTCACTGCTTCGGATGGTTCTCCTTGTGGCGGTTTCGACGGTGGTTATGATGAGAAGATTGCGATCAGCGCTTGCGTCACTTATCTGCTTGGTGCCACCCTCTACGTCGCCGAGGTCAGAGAGTCCGCATGGCCAGTGGCCAAGAACCTGGGCGCCATCGCCGGCGTCTACGAGCTCATGGCGTTCGGCAAGCTCGACCTGGTCACCTCCAAGATTTCGTTCAGCGAAATTCCCAAAGATTTGAAGAGGTTGTAGGCCGGCGACATCCACGATTGTCTTGTTGCTGTGTATGAGTGACGTTTGAATAGACAACTAAAATGTCTATGGTAGATAGACGCTTGGATATAGTAGATTAACAGGGTAGATAATTGAATCTCTGATCTAAGCTGTAACGAGGTTTCAAACATTCAAAGGACTTACTATGATGCTAAACGTCGCGGATGACGAACTCGGTGAAGGTCCATTACGTGTACTGTGTGCTCGTTTGATTTGGCAGCATAAAATCCATGAAAAGCAAACTGATATATATGTTTTTCATTATAAATTTTTTAATTGTTTATCTATTGGAGCTACTGCTTTGACGGGTTGTGGTATCTTTAGCACCTTTTTAAACCAAGCAACTTGGATTCGAGTTTGTTCTTTGTTGACTACGGCGATAGCTCTATTCTCGAGTTTATATACGAAAAGTATTGATTATAATCAATTGATCATTAAGGAAAGAAAGTCGGCCGAAGCCTTTTTAAGGCTTCGTGATAGAAGTTTTAGTCTGTTATATAATGTGAAACATGAAACTATTGAGTTACCTGATTTAGAGAAAGAGCTTAACGGCATTTTTAATGATTATCACCGCCTTTGTGCAGAAGCTCCTAGAATCACTGACCATGCCAATGATAAAGCTAGAAAAGCGCTTCAAAAAGGTTCTGGCTCCGACTATAAAAATTCTGAAATAGATGAATTATTGCCAGAATATTTACGTCAATCCTAAGATTTGTCTTGATTACAAGCTTTGTTGTTTTAAGGTGGCCTGTTTTTAGGTATAAGTCGATAAGCAGATTGATGCTTCTTATAAGCATCGTCTTTACTTTGCGACAAATGAAGTATGATAACGTCCGGTTTGTTGCGCACTTTTGGTTTTCAGCCTTGATTACCTTGGCGCGGTGTTTCAACCGTGTCTTTTATTATCGGTTCGAGCAGTGACATGTCCTGGTAGCGGCGTTTGGGCCATTTCTGGGTGACGTGCCTGATTCGTGCGGTGACGAGTATGAGGGCGCTGCGGCCGTCGGGGAACTGGCCGACGATCCTTGTCCTGCGGCGTATCTCGAGGTTGAGGCGTTCGATCATGTTGTTGGTGCGGATCAGCCTCCAATGCTCCATCGGGAATTCCGGCAGCTGGTAGGTCGTCGCCTCGCCGATGCCCTCGCACAAGCAGGAGGCCGCCTCCCCGAGCTTCATCCAATCGAGTTCGACGGCGACCGATTCGGCCTTGGACAACGTCTTGTCGCGGTCCTCCATGGCGAACACGGCCTTGAGCTCGGCCGCCGTCTTGCGTTTCCGACGGGGCACCTTGGCAAGGACGTTGCGCTGGAAGTGGACCATGCACCGCTGGTAGCGGGCCCCGGGGCAGCAGCTCGCCCACGGCACGCACAGCCCCGGGGTTGCGGTCGCCGACCGCCAGGCGCACGCCGGAAAGGCCGCGGCCGATCATCGTGCGGATGAACGACTCCCAGCTGGCCGTGTCCTCCTTCATGCCCTCGGCTATGCCTATGACCTCGCGCCGGCCGTAGTCGCCGACGCCGATGGCGACGAGCGCGCTGGAGTTCTTCGGCTTCACGGCCCAGCTCCGTTTCGGCCAGATGCCGTCCATGAACACGTACGGGACGTCCCGTTCCAGCGGCCTGTTCCGCCATGAGTCGATGCCCTTGTAGACCCTCTTCAGATCGTCCGAGAGAGTCTGGGGCGGCATGCGGTCGCCCCAGAGCGCTTGGCTGATGTCATCGACCTGACGGGTCGACATGCAGTTGAAGTACATGCTCATGAGCGCCTCCTTGACGCTCGACTCGCGCGTCCGGTAGTGTTGGAGGACCGCGGACTCGAACATGGCGCCCTTGAGCTTCGGCACCTTCACGCTCATGCTGCCGGCCTTCACCGTCAGCCTCCGATCATAATGCCCGGCGCGATAGGTCTTCCGGCCTTCCCTGCGCTCGTATCGGGCGGCACCGGCCACCTAGTTGCCCTCGGCATTGAGCATCGTGTTCAGGATCTCCTCGACCTTCGAGGAGACGAGCCTGTCGAGCTCGGCCTCGAACTTGGACTCGTCGACCTGTATGATTCTGCTGGCGGGGATGGTTCCCGCCAGCTTTACAGTCAGTGACTATTGATCTGGCGATTAAAAATCGTACACAGACAAGGGGCCACGCCCCCCCCCTATCAAATCCCAAAACCCAATTTGCGCAAACTACCGGACACTATCCTGACATTATCATTTTCAAATATTCGGTCCTTACATATTTGAATAAGATAAGTGACCGTTAGAAAAGTAAACAATATTGTCATTTGACTTTGTAATGTGTCTCTCGGATGTAAACAATAGTCAATTACACATAGGTTGAAGAAAATATTGACTACAGCAAAAGGCCAAGTGTTGAAAAACCAAAATTCTTGTGTGTTATTTTTTGAAGGGAAGATAAAATCATAAAATGCATATAGAGAAACAAGCAATTCAAGAAGAGTAATAAATAAATAAATAATATTAAAATTCTCCCAATTATTTCCAAAATTAATCTGCAGTGTCTTATCGAAACTATCTTTTGGTTTTCCCTTCACAGGTATCGACATCGTTGCACATAATACGAAAGTTAAGAAGATAGATAACATGTGAAAAAGTGCAACTACTTTTCTCTGTCTTCCGCCGGTAAGGCAGAGAATATACATCAGCAATACGCTTACAATCGTAATTAAATAAATAGACGCAAAAATGAAACCATACTCAAAGATATAGTGAAAACCATTAAAAACAATATAATTTACAGTTGTTTCGAGTAAGAAAAAGCAAAGGAGCAGAATTAAATCTAAAATTACGTTTGAAATAGACTTTATTTTTTTATGTGTTGTATCTTCAGGGATAGAGGGCCAGAGTAGAGCTTTGATTGCCCCTGAGTGATTTCTGTTATATATGAGTAAACTGGCACCTGCGACTATAAAAATACATAGGGTCGTTGATGAAGATCCAATCCAATAAGCGGCAAACCAGTGAAATAAATCTAAATCCATATTTTTTAGTCTATTGGATTTATACTGAAAATCAAGAATTAATTCAAATTTTGATTTTAGGACATTATTACAAGAATTTGGTCACACTTTTGCAGGGTGAGTGAAGCTTCTAAAACTATTTGACGAAATATACGGAGATTTACATTTAAGTAACTTGTCGTAAATGCTGAAAGCAGAGATACGCGAGCCTACTGAAGAACTTGTCAAGATTATGATTGAAGGTTAAAATATTTCTATTTTAGTCTCTGCCTTTTCTGATGAGGGCATCGATTGTGTTTTAGTCATTGATTTTGCAGGCTTTGGCACTACTATGTCCAGGCGTGCAAGGCATGCGAGACGCACGGCACCGTCGTGCTCGTGGGCATGGGCCGGCTGGAAAGCACCATCAACACCAAGGCGCTGATCATGAGCCAGGTCAACCTGCTCGGCTCCAACGGCGGCACGAAGGACGACATCGCCGGCGTCTACAGGCTTATGGAGTCCGGTGACCTCGACCCGGTCACCACCAAGATTTCCTTCGATGAGATTCCCGAGGGCTTGAAGAAGCTCCAGGCCGGCGACGTCCGTGGCCGTCTCGTCGCCGTTTACGAGTGAGATTTACCAGCGGTAATGATTGGGATTAAACCGTGTGGAGACGTCGAAGGCAAGACTTCGCATACGGTTTCTTTTTTGGGGTAAACATGAAAAAAATTTAGAGTCCCAACATCCCATCCTGATACTGTTAACGCTCACAACGATTACGGCAATTTCGGCATTTTGCGGTTTCTGTTCCTGCTTACACTGGGAAATGAAAGACCAGAGAAAGGGTCGATAATGAAGTCATGGATGTTTTATGGCACAAATAAGCCGTTGAAGCTGGAGGAGGTGCCGGAGCCGCACGCCGCGGCCGATGGAGTCGTCATCGATGTCAAGGCCGCGGGGCTGTGCCACACCGATGTCGGCTGCATTCGCGACCCGGGCTGGATGTCGCTGTGCAAGCCGGTACCTTTCGCGCTTGGCCATGAGAACGCCGGTGTCATCACCGAGGTCGGCAGTGACGTCAAAGGCTTCAAGGTCGGAGATAGAGTTGCATTGTGCCCGACGACTTCCGCCGGTACGCCCGGGTTTGCTTTCGACGGCGGGTTCGGCCCGAAGATCGCCATTGGCGCTGAGGCGCTGGTACGTATCCCGGATTCGATTGATTTCGTCAAGGGTGCTGCCGCGACCGATGCTGGCATGACCTCGTATCATGCGGTGGTTGTGCAAGGCGAAGTCAAGAAGGGCGAGAACGTCGGCATCATCGGCGTCGGCGGATTGGGCCAGATCGGCGCTCGCGTCGCCCATCTGCTCGGAGCCAACGTCTATGTGGCAGAGGTCAAGGAATCCATCTGGCCGATGGCCAAGGAGCTCGGCGCCGTCGACGTCAAGAAGTCCATCAAGGAGTTCAAGGACATTCAGTTCGACAAGATCATCGATTTCGCGGGCTTTGGCGACACCACTGCCGATGCGGTTGACGTCATCAAGCGCGACGGCACTGTTGTACTCGTGGGCATGGGCAAGCTGGAAAGCAACATCAACACCAAGTCGCTCATCATCAACGAGTGCACCCTGCGCGGCTCCAACGGCGGCACCAAGGAAGACATTGAAGGCGTCTACAAGCTCATGGCCAATGGCGAACTCAACCCTGTGACCACCACCATCCCGGCTTCCAAGATCCCTGAGGGGTTGCAGCAGCTGGAAGATGGAGATGTCCGTGGTCGCCTCGTCGCCGTCTACGAGTGATGAGTTGATTTATAACTCTAAACTCTGCTAGAGTTGATGACTGATTAAGCTGGGCAGTGTCCAGTTCGCAGAAGCCGCCGGTTGCTATTACCGGCGGCTTCTGCGTTTATCGAGCAGGATCAGCGATCACGCCAATACCGATTCCGACTTTGCCACCTTGCAGCAGATAGCGTTTCATGTTGCGCTGCAGAGACGTGCGTTGAGGCAGGTCAGCGATGTCGGCCGGGCAGCGTTGGAACACCCATTCGCGCCAATCCGGCGCGTCCGGGTCCGTGTCGACGATTCGGAATCGGTTCTGGAAACGGATGATATGCGAGGTCGGCGCCAGCAGTTTGTTCAATGTGGGGCTCAGCAGCCACGAACTGCATACGAACGTCGCGTGGTTCCAATCGGGGAAGTGCTGTGCGGTGAACGCCCGAATCTGCCGGAAGGAATCGTCGCAGTATTGGTCGCGAATATTCGCGTCCGAAGGAATATGGATATTGATGGCTTTGATTTTGGCCTCGTCAGCGTCATCATTTGCAGTGTCAGCATTCCTGGCATTCCTCACATATTCAGGCATGTTCTCGCCTTCGACATATTCGAATTCCAGCATGCCCAGACGAAACAGCTTCAGACTGAGCTGGCGATACGTCCAGAAGTCACGGTCGAATCCGTACGTTCCGTAGCTGGCCTTGTGCTCGCGCGTGAAGCGGTTGAAGCAGCCCATGGTGTCAAAGAAAATATTTTCGGGAATGCCTCTCTGCCGATATTTTTCGAGGCTTTCCGTCGCCGCGCATTCCAGCATGGCGTCAAGCATACGGAAGCCCTGCTCGTCTGGGGTCACCAGTTTCTGCAGTCGGTGCCACGTGTCGACAGATGTCGCTAAATCGTCGGAGGCCAGCGAATGCAGAAGCGCCTTGGAAATCGCTGGTGAGGAGTTTCTGGCCTTGGCTAATTCTCGTATGTCTTCCTCGGGCATATTCAGCTTCTTAGCCAGTTGCAAAGCATCCATTGCTCTCTCCTCATGCTGGCCGGACAACATTGTTCCGTATGGATTATTCGGTTTGACGTGTCGATTTTTATTGTATTGCCATCCCCGCATATCGGAAACGTAAGTCTGCGTAATCAGGCAGGTTCCGTACAATATAACCATGACCAAATTCTTAGCATTTACGGCGAATCCGGAACCGGCATCACTGACGCAAACCATCGGCAAAGCGTTTCTCGAAGGAGCCGCCGGAAAAGGTGCGTCCACCGAGTTCGTCGATCTGCACGCCATCGGCTTTGACCCGACCTACCGCATGGCCGACCGCAAGCAGTACCTGAACGAGGCTCCGATGCCCGATGATGCGGCCGCCCTTCAAAAGAAGATCCTCGACGCCGACGTGATTGCGCTGGTCTTCCCGGTCTACTGGTGCTCGATGCCCGCGATGATGAAGGGTTTCACCGAGCGCGTGCTCTGCCGTCACTTCGGCTACAACCCCGACGGCAGCAAGTCCGCCATCGCCGACAAGAAGTTCCGCGTCATCATGCTTACCGGCAGTTCGGAGAAGTGGTATCGCGACAGCGGCATCGATTTCGCGATACGTCAGCAGGTCATCTACTACATGTTCCACCATTATTGCGGGGTGGACGACGCCGAGTTGGTCTACGTCGACAACCTCGAGATGGGCGACAATTCGCCTGAGGCCCGCGCAGCTGCGTCCAAGCATATCGAGCGCATCAAGGAGCTGGGCGCTTCGCTGGCGTGAGCGTCTAGGCACGCGAGTCTTCTAAAAGTGTAAATAAACGAATATAAGTAAAAGCCGCAGAAAGCTGGACGAATCAGTTTTCTGCGGCTTTTTTGTTATCGAGGTTGCCTATGGTGCAGCACCTACTGAGCTTGTAGTCGAAGTCCGCTTATCTCAGTTTGCAGTCGAGATTGTAGCCTTCTCAAGTACTGCTTGCAGTCGCGGTTCCTACTTCTTCTGTTGTTGTTTCTGCTGCGGCTGTGATTGTAGCTGAGGTTGCTGCTGTTGTTCGTCAGTCAGCCGCCACTCGTGCACGACATTGTTGTCGGCGCCCAGCGAATAGATGATGTTATTGATGCGTTGCTCCTGCTGCGTGTCGGTCTCCGGGCTCCAACAGAAGCCGTCGGGGTGGTCGTTGGAGATCGGACACCATCGGTATTGCCCTTGCTGCATATTCGCGGTCGGCACCCAGTCGATCCGGTTGACCCGCCATGTGCCGGGCTTGCCGCGCTTGCCCGCGAACTGGATGCGCGCGCTCACACCTTGGTTGTTGACCTCGTTGCCGGGGATGTAGGAGGTGACGGTCACCGCGTTGCCGAGCCCGTAGACGATCCACGTATTGTGATACTTTTCGATCGGTTGTGCGCAGTGGCATCCGGCCCCGTAGATGACGTCGAATGCGCCGGTATCCGCCAGTTCGTGTGCTTCCGAGACCTGCCAGGAATCGGCCTTCGTCAGGTACTCCTGCACCGAATGCATAGCGATTGCCACCACGTCCGCGCCCTGCTGGCGTGCCGCCTTGGCCTTGGCGACGGCTTTCTGGATGTCCGAGTCATGATTGGGATCGCCGGATTCGCGCAGCCGGTCGACCTGCCAATCCTGGTCGGCGGTCATCCCGTTGAGGGAGACCGTTCCGGTGATCAGCCCCAGCTTGCCGCCTCCGGTGGGGGAGTTGATGACCAGCGGCTTCTTCGAATCCTCTTCGGTCTTGTATGACCCGGTCTGCGCGATGCCATCGGCGGCCAGCGTGTCCCAAAGCCGCGCGATGCCGGCGCTGCCCTGGTCCCAGGAGTGGTTCGTGCCGTGCGTGCACGCGTTATAGCCCACATGCGCCGCAGCGTCCGCGACCTCCGGCGGGATATTGAAGATCGGATAGGCGGAATACGGGCCGCCGCGAGGCGCGATAGGCGTCTCGAACTCGCAGACCGAAATGTCGGAACGCTGGATATACGGCTTCATATTCGCGAAGAGCGGGTCGAAGTTGAAGGCCGTGCCGTCTGTCGCGCTCGGATTGTTCTGGAAGTGCTCCCACAGTCCCTCGTGGAAGAGCAGATCGCCGTTGACGAACAGGGCGATGCAGTCGTCGTCCGGGCAGTCGGGAGAGTTGCCGTGATGCGTCACAACCGGCTTAGGCGTGGTTTTCTTGTTGACGGCGACATTTGAAACAGTATTATCGCTGGCAACGTTCGCAGCGTTGTGTTGCCTCATGCCGAAGAACAGGGCCGCGCCCACGGCCACAAGGACGGCCAGCACAATCACGCCTGCCCCAAGCAGTCGCAGTATTGGCGACGCGCTCGAAGCTGAAGCGTTGCCTGAAGCGTTGACTGCATGCTGTGCGTTGTGTCGGGGATTGGACTTCATCGTTTCGTTCTCTTTCGTCAGTTCGTCTTCGGCATTGCCGAGTCTCTCTATTCTCAACAATAGTCGTTACGCCAGTTTGACCGGATTTGCCGTGTCTTTTAGTAGCTTGTTCTTTTGTTATGCAAAAACAAGCGTCATCCATTTCTGTTCTTAGTTATTGCGACGCTCGTGGAGCGACATTTGAGACAAGGCTTTACGATTATTAATCGAAACTGTCGATAGATATGGAATACGGAATTGTTTATTCAGAATCGGTCGTAACGGTGCTCGGCATGGCGAATCATCCATGGATCGGGAGTATAAATATCGGCTTTGGGGGCACGCTGCCCGTTTCGGTTTTTGAACGTGCCATCGTTGTTTTCGATAATTCGACAATCCGATATAGCGTTCAGAAAGGCCTTGATTCCCTGTGCTGTTTCAAATGTATAAGGCGTGGTACACCAAACAGGATCCGCCTCGATAATCAAAAGTTGGGGGATTGCCGCTGAAATCGCGGAGTGGCAATTTCCTGTTTTCGTAGTTGAAGACGTTGCGTTTCCCATGTCGCCGTCAGTTTCTCGAAATCCCACGATGATACTGGCATTATCAAGATGGCTCACCTGAGCAGCCTGCGTTGCAGCCGATTCGGCGATTGTACGGTAGGAATCGTGGAATCGCGCCTCGTCGAATACGGTGAGAATATCGTGGCTCTCCTCGTCTGCCGAACGATGAACGCAGTATCCGCTGGAAGCCACAGCCTTGCCGTGATTGATAATGACACACCATTCCTCTTTTATCCCGTCGATATGGGTATTGATGGTAATCAACGAATCGGCGGGGGCATCGCCGAGGTCCTGTTGCAATTCGCTAAGGCCTCGCCGCGCGGCTCTGAATTCGGGTACCCGTCCGCGGCTCAGTTGCGACCATGGACGTTCGCTTAGTCCTTCCGGCAATTCGGCCCACGCGCGAATGTTGGAAACCGGAACAGTGATGACGGTTCGCCCTCTCAATTCCTCGGGCAAAGTGGCAAGCCAATCGGCAGCAGGCGCTGTAAAACGCAGGGCCGGAAGGCTATTTCGTTCTCGCCAGACATTGTTGGCAATCAGCAAATCGGGGGTAATCCAGACAGCGGAATCTTCCTCAAGATCACAAGCCGGCTCGAAACCGTAGTCAAAAGCAACATTCGAATGTGAGTTATCACTCATGTGAGCTTTGCCGAAATACTCCTTGAAGGCCTCCTGAACCCAGGAAAGCGGGCTGATGATGGTCAAATCGGCACTCAATTTCCCTCCGTTTTCGATATATTCCACTAAATATCTTAAGTCTACAGATTGGTTTTGAAGAGCCGAGAAACATTGCGAATATTGGATTTATAGGAAAGACGACCGAGTGATAGCGAATGTAATAATTAGACAAATCCTAAACCGCCGATTTATTCCCGCTTGCCTCGCAGCAAAATATGACACAACAGCAGGTCTTGTTTAGTATGGCCACTACAAGTTCGCTTTTCGATATGAACAATCGACTGGCAAAAATACACTACTCAAGGAGTCAATATCATGACCAAGATCGCTGTTTTCGTCGGATCGCTGCGCAAGGATTCCTACAATAAGAACCTCGCCAAGAACATCGAGCGCCTGTCGCCAGAAAGCGTCGAGTTCGACTACATCGACATGGACCTGCCGCTTTACAACCAGGACCTCGACGGCAATATGCCAGCCAAGGTAGTCGAGATGAAGCAGACCGTCGAAGCCGCCGACGGCGTGCTGTTCGTCACCCCGGAATACAACCGCAGCTTCTCCGGCGTCATCAAGAACGCCATCGACTGGGCATCCCGTCCGTGGGGCAAGAGCTCCTTCGCCGGCAAGCCCGCCGCCATCGCCGGCGCCTCAATGGGTGCCCTCGGCGCGACCCAGGCCCAGCAGGCCCTGCGCAACGTCGTCCTCTTCCTCGACATGAAGCTTATGGGCCAGCCCGAACTGTACTTCAACGCCATCACCGGCCTGGATGAGAACGGCAAGGTCGTCGAGGGCTCCGAAGACTTCCTGCGGGGCTTTGCCGAGGCTTTCGCCAAGCACGTTGAGGCCAACAAGTAAGGCTAATTTCAGCGTATCGTTTCGTCACGCTGCCGGCGTTCAGGCGTCGAGACGAAACCGGGAATTCACAACCGGGTATTCGAAACCGTATGCCCGCAACCGGATGCTGGCAATCACGTATATGCATGGTGGATTGCGGATATCCGGTATTCAACATGGAGCTTCTATCAAGTGTCTGATGCTTTGTTGCGATATAATTTGCATGTGACGGCATAATGTGAACACAATCACGTTTTCCTTTGTGTTACGTGATGTTTTGGCCTCGCTTTGGACGTATGAACGTGGTACGTTAGCAAGTAGTTATCGGGTACTTGAATTGCCGGTGGCGTGCCTTCGCGGTGCGTTTGCAGGGTTTGAAGCAAAGAAGAAAAATTGAAGTTGTCAGGTGTAGGGAGGAAAACTGTGAGTCCTGAGGAGACGACAGATATTGTGGCACTGGCCGCCAAGGCTGAGGCCGGGGTGAAGCAGTACCGCTTGACGGTGGTCAATGCCGGCATTTCGGAACCTTCCAGCACGCGCCGGCTTGCCAAGGAGATCACCAACAAGGCTGAGGCGTATCTTGAGGCCCGTGGCAAGGTTGTTGCTGTTGAAATGGTCAATCTCAAAGAGATTTCCGAGGACATTGCGAAGGCTTCGGTGGCTTTTGAGTCCAGCAACCGTCTTAAGGAAGCCGTATCCGCGGTTTCGGCAGCAGACGGCCTTATCGTTGCCTCGCCGATTTATAAGGCTTCGTATTCTGGGCTGTTCAAGGCGTTCTGGGATCTTGTCCCGCGCGATGCCATCACCAACATGCCGATGGTTTTGGCTGCCACTGGTGGCTCGAACCGCCATGCCTTGGTGCCTGACGTCGTGATGCGTGGCTTGTTCGCGTTCTTCCGCGCTGTGCCGACGGCCACGAGCCTGATGGCCACCAAAGAGGATTTCGATACTCCAGAACTGGAAAACCGTGAAAAGCGTGCCGCCACGGAGTTGGGTGCGTTGATGCTTTCCGGCGTACGGCATGAGCCCGTCGATGAGCCTAGCGAAGGTTTGGATTGGTGACTTCGCCGAGCTTCGAGGTTTCGGCCTGAAACTCCGATATTTTTCCGTTCCGTTATCGGTCTGTTGTCTGTGGATGACAGGCCGATAATTTGTTTGTGATGGCTTGTATGTGGAAGACTTCGGGCATTTCGCTGGATGATTATTATCTGCGTTTTGCATTCGATTTACGCTGGGGACTTTCTCTGAATGTACCTTTGTAGTAAGATGGATTGAACCTACAAGGAGGTAGCTATGGTTTATCAAACCGTCAATCCATATACCAACGAATTGGTAAAGGAATATCCGTTCGCAACCGATGAGGAATTGCAGGACACGATCACACTGGCCGACAAGACCTTCCACGACATGTTGAGTCAGCCGATCGCCGAGCGCGCCAAGATTCTGCACAAGGTCGCAGCGCTCTTCCGCGAGAAGTCCGACGAACTCTCCGAGATCTGCACGGTCGACATGGGCAAGCTGGTCAGTGAGTCGGCGGGTGAGGTCGAGCTGTGTGCCGTAATCGCCGACTGGTTCGCCGATCACAGCGAGGATCTCTTGAAGCCAGACAAGCTCGACAGCATCGTCGCCGGAGACGCGCGGGTGCTGCACCAGCCCGTCGGCGTCGTGGTGATGGTGGAGCCTTGGAACTTCCCGTACTATCAGATCATGCGCGTATTCGCGCCGAACTTCATGCTGGGCAACACGATGATTCTGAAGCACGCTTCCAACACCCCGACCTCGGCAAAGCGTTTCTGCGAGGTCGTCGAGGAGGCCGGAGCCCCCAAGGGTGCGCTGACCAACATGTTCCTGACCTACGATCAGGTCACCAAGGCGATTGAGGACCCGCGCGTCCAGGGCGCGGCGCTCACCGGTTCCGAGCGTGGCGGCGTCGCCGTCGCGGGTGCCGCAGGCAAGGCGCTGAAGAAGAGCACCATGGAGCTGGGCGGTATGGATCCGTTCATCGTTCTGGGTGACGCTGATATGGACGCTCTCGCCGACATCGCGTGGCGCGTCCGCCTCTACAACGCCGGTCAGGTCTGCACCTCGGCCAAGCGCTTCATCGTCATGGACAACGTCTACGACCGCTTCGTCGACGATATGGTTGAGGCGTTCTCCAAGGTTACTCCAGGCGACCCGATGGATCCGGCGACCACCATCGCCCCGATGAACTCGAAGCGTGCCAAGGAGAAGCTGCAGAACCAGTTCGACGAAGCCGTGGCTGCGGGCGCGAAGATCGCTTACCAGTTCCCACAGATCGATTCGAAGGGCCAGTTCTTCCGTCCGGCCGTCCTTACCGACATCACCCCGGACAACCCGGGTTACAAGACCGAGATGTTCGGCCCAGTGGCGGCAATCTACAAGGTCCACAGCGAAGAAGAGGCTGTGGCGCTCGCCAACGACAATCCCTACGGGCTGGGCGGCATGCTCTTCTGCGGCGACAAGGACCATGGTGCCGAAGTGGCCGCGAAGGTCTACACGGGCATGATGTTCGTCAACACCCCGCTCGCCTCGCTGCCTGACATCCCGTTCGGCGGCGTGAAGCTCTCCGGCTATGGCCGCGAGATGTCTCGTCTGGGCCAGATGGCGTTCACCAACGACAAGCTCTTGGTCACCGCCGACCACTTCGACAAGGCCAACGCCCCCGGCGCGCTCTTCGCCGCGCAGGATCTGTGATCGATGTGCTTGGAAGATCACTACTGACAAGATAGTTTGTAATTCAATTGGTTCTTGATTGAAAGAAGCCGGTTCCGGTATTTCCGGGCCGGCTTCTTCATATTCGTCGATATGATATGGCCCGGTTCGCGTCGTATTTGCAATGGTGCGTTGCAAACGTGACGCTGTCGAGCTGGTTTGCGTCGTGATTGCAATGTCGTGTTGTGTTGTGTTGCAGATGTGACGCGAACTCAGCCATTTCATTCTGCGCAATTTTTATGCTTTTATCCATAATTAGATAATTCTTAGATATACTGATAATTGATAGTTAACGCACTACGAGGAGGTAGCTATGACCTATCAGACAATAAATCCGTATACCAACGAGCTGGTAAAGGAATATCCGTTCGCCACCGATGACGAACTGGAAGCCACTCTGGCTCAGGCGGAAACCGCTTTCCAGAACGGCAAGAAGCAGTCGCTTGCGGAGCGTTCGAAGATTCTGCACAACATTGCGGCCACATTCCGCAAGCATAGTGAAGAGCTGGCGAAGATCTGCACGATTGATATGGGCAAGCTTGTCGCCGAGTCCGCGGGCGAGGTGGAGCTGTGCGCGATGATCGCCGATTGGTATGCCGACCAGGCCGAGGAGCTGCTCAAGCCGGACAAGCTTGAAACGAGGTTCCCGGGCGAGGCCGAGGTCCTGCATCAGCCGCGCGGCGTCATCATGATGGTTGAGCCTTGGAACTTCCCGTATTACCAGATCATGCGTGTCTTTGCGCCGAATTACATGATTGGCAATACGATGATTCTGAAGCATGCGTCGAATACCCCGACCTCGGCCAAACGCTTCTGCGAAATGGTAGAGGAAGGCGGGGCGGCAAAGGGCTGCCTGACCAATCTGTTCCTCACCTATGATCAGGTGACGAAGGCGATCGAGGATCCGCGCGTGCAGGGTGCGGCGCTCACCGGTTCCGCCCGCGGCGGGAAATCCGTTGCCATGGCGGCTGCCCAGTCGCTGAAGCCGAGCTCGATGGAGTTGGGTGGTATGGACGCCTTCATCGTGCTTGACGACGCGAATATGGACGAAGTCAACGCGGTTTCCTGCGGCGCAAGGCTGCAGAATTCCGGCCAGGTCTGCATCTCGTCGAAGCGTTTCATCGTCATGGACAATGTCTACGACCAGTTCCTGTCTTCGTTGATCGACAGCTTCAGCAAGGTCAAGCCCGGCGATCCGCTCGATCCGTCGACGACGTTCGCGCCTATGTGCACCAAGCATGCCAAGGAGAAGTTGCAAAGTCAATTCGATGCGGCCCTCAAGGCAGGGGCGAAGCTTGAGTATCAGTATCCTGAAATCGATTCCGAGGGCCAGTTCTTCCGTCCGGCCATTCTCTCCAACGTCACGCGCGACAACCCTGTCTACGACGATGAGATGTTCGGCCCGGTCGCCATGGTGTTCAGGGTCCATAGCGAGCAGGAAGCCATCGACCTCGCCAACGACAACTCTTACGGACTCGGCGGCAGCGTCTTCACCAGCGACCCGGACCGCGGTGTCCGTGTCGCCGCGCAGATCGACACCGGCTCTGTCTATGTCAACAACCCGACCACCACGTTGCCTGAACTGCCGTTCGGCGGCGTGAAGCTCTCCGGCTATGGCAATGAGCTGGGCCGTGCCGGCATCCTCGCCTTCTCCACGGAGAAGATGGTGATGAAGTCCGCTCATCCGGCCGGGATGTGATCTCGACTTCTTGAATATTGGCTGTTAGAAGTTGTCAGAAATTATTGAATAGCGTGCTGGAAAATCGGTTTGATACTGATTTTCCTGCACGCTATCTTTGTGTGTGAATTGACTCGTTTAATATGATTCAGCCGCGTGCCTTCACATAGGTCTCATAGACATGTGGGGTAGGGTCGGCAGTTTCGGTGCCGTCGACCTTGAGGCTCCATTGTGGGGGATTGGGATTTTTGCTTAATACCCACGCGGCCTGACGAGCAGCGCCGATGGCGACGTATTCGTCGGTGGCCGGCCGGTTGACAGGCATGCCGAAAATCGCAGGCGCAAGGGTGCGCACGGCCTCAGACTTCGCGCCGCCGCCGATCAAAAGGATACGGTTGACGCTGCCGCCAAGTCTCTTGATGATTTCCAAGCAGTCGCGTTGCGAGCAAAGCAGGCCTTCGACGAAAGCGCGTGCGAGGTTTTGCTTGGTGGTGTTGGCCAGTGTCATGCCGCTCAGCATCGCATTGGCATCTGGGCGGTTCGGGGTGCGCTCGCCATCGAAATAGGGGACCAGGGTGAGGCCCCCCGCGCTTGGTTTGGCAGCAAGGGCGAGCCGTCCAAGTTCGTCGTAATCCACACCAAGTGCCGCGCAGCCGGCGTCAAGAATGCGTGAGCCGTTGATGGTACAGGCCAAGGGCAGATAGTGCCCGGTGCAATCGGCGAAGCCAGAAACGGCACCACTCAGGTCGTATACCGGGTTTTCGGCGATGGCCGCGGCCACGCCCGATGTACCGAGCGATACGCTCACATCACCCACCGACATGCCCAGGCCCAGGGAGGCCATGGCGTTGTCACCGCCGCCGGGCCCGATGAGGCATCCGCCGTCGATGGATGCGCCGGCGACGGTAGACGCGGCCTTGACCGGTGCGCTGTCGCGGGGCCCGAGCACTTTCGGTAGGATGACATCACGACGGCCGAGAACCATCTCGATCAGGTCATAACGGTAAGTGTTGCTGGCGGAATCGAAGTAGATGGTGCCTGAAGCGTCGGAACGGTCGGTAAAGAGGGCGTCCAGACGCGCGTCCTCGCCAACTTCCACCGGGCCGAAGCCTGCGATGCGCCAGCTCAGCCAATCGTGCGGCAGGCAGATTGCCGCGATTTTTGAGGCGTTCTCCGGTTCGTTTTCAGCAACCCAAGCCAGTTTGGTCAATGTGTATGAGGCGACAGGCGACGAACCCACGGCCTTCACCCAACGTTCAATGCCACGGGCCCTCACGTCTTCCGGCTCATTCTCGCCGTTGCGTTCCGGTGCTCCAAGCCGCGTGATGAGGTTTTCGGCCTGCGGTGCCGAACGGGTGTCGTTCCAAAGCAGTGCGTCGCGAATCACCCTTCCGCGTTTGTCGAGGAGCACCATTCCGTGCTGCTGCCCTCCGACGGACAGGGCCGAAACGTCGTCAAGACCGCCGGCCTGTTTGGAGGCGTCAAGAAAAGCCTGCCACCAGTATTCCGGGTCGACGCTGGTGCCGTCGGGGTGTTTCGCCTGCCCGAAGCGCACGAGCTCGCCGGTGGCTGCGTCGGTGACGCGCACTTTGGTCGATTGCGTGGAAGTGTCGATTCCCGCCACCAATGTCGGATGAGCGGAACCCTTCCCTGATTGTTGCCTTGCCATTATGCTTCGCCTTTCGAAATACTCCGAACACTGCTACGTGCCTATACTGCCGTGTCTGAAATCAGTATATTGGCCATTGTCTATTCATGTTAGTTAAATCAATAGATTATTTCAATTATGTCGTGTGTTTTCTCCCTCTGCCTCTTGTTTCGTCCCAACTGATAAAGTAAATGTGTCTTTGAAAAGAGGGGTTATGGCGCTGAAAAGTATTAATCAGGATGATTTGCGCAATCACAATCTTTCAGTAGTGCTTACAACCCTACTTCAGTCGTCCAAGCCGATGAGCCGTGCCAAACTTGCGAAAGCCACAGGGCTGACAAAGGCCACGATGTCGCTTCTGGTACCCATGCTTGTCTCCTCGAACGCTTTGGAGGAAGGGAAACCAGTTTCCGCCGGTACGACCTATGGCAGACCCAGCACTCCATTGAATATCTCCGGGCAACGCTTTTGCTCGATAGGACTGCAAATTAACACTGATGGCTATGGATACACCGTGCTCGCGCTTGACGGTTCTGTTGTTTCCGAGCGTTGGGTGAGTCGCTCCATGGAATTTAGCGACCCCGATGAAGTGTTTACCTTGCTCGACAAACTTGTAAGCGTTGGCGAACGCGAGCTCGGCGAAAAAGGCTTGAGTGTCGTCGGCACGGTTCTTGCCCTTCCCGGCCTGGTCACCGACGATATGGTGCTGTTGTCAGCAAAAAATCTTGGCTGGAAAAAGCTGGAGCTTTCTCGCTTCAACGTGGTCAGAAGGCTGGATGCCCTCGCCGACAATGAAGCGAATCTGGCCGCATTGGCACAGATACCTGGGTATGCCACGCCACGAAATACGAAAAGCGTGATTCACCCGAGCGATTCGTTCATCTATATCTCCACGGATATCGGCATTGGTGGTGCCGTAGTACGGCACGGGCAGGTTGCTCATGGTGACTCTGGGTTCGCCGGTGAACTTGGACATGTCTCCGTGGCTCTTGATGGGCCGCAGTGCACCTGCGGGCGTTGTGGATGCCTGGAGATGTACGCCGGACGCAAGGCGTTGGTCGAAGCTTCCGGTGTTGCCGATGCTGGGGTTTCTACGAGGATGGAAGCAGTGGACGAACTGCTTGCAAAGTACAAGGCGCACGACGACCGCACTGTGGCGGCTGTGGACCGTGCGATAAGAGCTTTGACGTCGGTGCTCGCTTCCGCCATCAATATTTTGGATATCGATACTGTTGTTTTGGGCGGTCTTTGGGATAAGTTCGGTAAAGGCCTGACCCGTAGGATTTCTCATGAGCTTGAGTTGCAGATATTGAGTTATCCGGAAGTCCAACCACGAGTGCTGCTGCCGGATGTCAATACGCGCCCGGCGCTTCTGGGTGCTGCGGAAGTCGGATTACGCAGGTTTATAGACAATCCATTGGCATTCATCAATTCGTGACGTTACTGCTCTTCTGTCGTATTTTAATAAAAGCGTTTTGCACACTCGGATGTTTGATTTTTCAAGGATTTCCTAACGGAGTCAACGTTTTGGCGTAGGCCATAACCAGCGTCGATAGCGCTGGGGTGTGCCGCCGAGTCCCATCCTGATAGAGTGGCGGTTGGCGTCTCCGCCCGAACTGTGCAGGTCAAGGGGCGCCGTAGCCAAAACGCTGTGCACAGTTTATTGCAAGGAACAACCGTGGCTAAAGCTGCCCCCGAAACGATCCAACCATCATCAACAAATGAATCTCTTCAACATTCGCCTTCTGATGCAAGTAATCAGAACAAGACTCCAGGGCAAATCCACGGATCTGTTTCTTCTTCGCATTCCCCAGTAGCCAGGGTTTCGCGTTTGCGTTGGCGCGCCGCGGATATCGCCATCGGTGCAGCGCTCGGTGTGGCCTGTGGCCTCGTCTTTTGGGGCTTCAATTTCGCCTATGCCTGGATCGCCCCGCTGCTTCGCGCCATCCTTCCCGGCATCACCAGCCTGTTTCACGCGTTTTGGTATTTCTCCGGACCCCTGGCGTTGCTCATCATTCGCAAACCCGGTGCCGCGATTTACGTCGATATCATCGGCAGCCTGACCGAAACGCTGTTCGGCAACCAGTATTCCTTTACCTTCGTTTTTCTTTCGGCGTTCCTGCAAGGATTGTTCGCAGAAGTACCGTTTGCGATTTTCCGCTATCGGAAGTTCAATTTGAGCCTCACTGTGGCTTCCGGAGCTTTGACAGCAGTGGAATACGGTTTTTACGTTTTGTTTACGCGTTTGCAAGGCGTTGCGCTGGTCAGTCCGCGCGGCCTCACGCACATGACCTGCGAAATCATCGGAGGCATACTCATTGCCGGCGTGATGAGCTGGTTCCTTTACCTTGCCATCGCCAAAACAGGCGCGCTGGATCGTTTCGCTTCCGGTCGTGCGGTGAGAGGCAGGAAATAAAAATCTGACGTTTCCGTGTGGTGTCTCTGGTCAGAGCGTTTGATAAAGTATAGAAGTTGGCTTTTGCCAACGTGGGGCTGTAGCTCAGTCGGTTAGAGCATCGGACTCATAATCCGTCGGTCCTCGGTTCAAGCCCGAGCGGCCCCACTATTTGCCGGCTTCCTTGCTTCATTGTCGATAGCATCAAAGTATCAAAAGATTTTGATGGTCCTATGTTGAATTTACGTCGTGCGGAAAGACGCGGCCAATAAGCTGAAAGATGAAGTCGGGATGATTAGGTGTCGTGGTTTGTTGTGATATCTGAGCGTGTGATTGGTTCAAGCCGCTCTTGAGATACCGGCCATTTGGTCTGGTTGAAAGAGAGGCAAGTCAACGCTCGCTGATAGAATATCAAAGTTCCGGTTCACGTCTGACCAGTGGGGTTAGGCGACCCGGGTCACCTGAATTCCTTAGGAGACATTATGAAGCAGGGTATTCATCCCGATTATCACGCAGTGCAGGTTACCTGCTCTTGCGGCAATACTTTCGTCACGCGCAGCACCGCCAAGGGCGATCACATGACGGTTGATGTGTGCGCGAACTGCCACCCGTTCTACACGGGCAAGCAGAAGATTCTCGATACCGGCGGCCGTGTCGCCCGCTTCGAGAAGCGCTACGGCAAGAAGACCAAGTAGCATTCTTTATTCGCCAGCCTCGCTGGTTCGGGTCTGCGGACCCGAATCCGGGCTGGCGTTTTTCATACCTAATTTCGATATTTTTATCGTTAAAATGTCAACATATTATAAAAGGACTTTTGCATGGCAGACCAGCAATTTCCCGCGGCACAAAGCGCGTTGGAGGAGTATCAGGACATCGAGCGGCAGATGAGCCAGCCCGAGGTCGCCTCCGACCCGAAGGCGATTCGCAAGCTGGGACGTCGCCATGCTCAACTTGGCAGCATCGTCGAGGCCTATCGCGCTTGGCAGCACGCTCGCGATGATGCCAAGGCCGCCAAGGAAATGGCCGGTGAGGACGCCGACTTTGCCGAGGAAGCCAAGCGGCTCGAGGCGTTGGTGCCGCCTGCCGAAGAAAAGCTGCGCAGTGCGCTGATTCCGCGTGACCCCGACGACGTGCGTGACACGATTATGGAAATCAAAGCCGGCACTGGTGGGGAAGAAGCCGCTTTGTTTGCGGGCGATCTGCTGCGTATGTATACCCGTTACGCCGAAAAACGCGGCTGGACCACCACTATCCAAAGCGAGAACATCACCGAGCTCGGCGGCGTGAAGGATGTGCAGGTCGCCATCCGTGCCAAAGGCAACCCGGCACCCGAAGATGGGGTGTGGGCGAGCCTCAAATACGAGGGCGGCGTGCACCGCGTGCAGCGTATCCCTGTCACCGAATCGCAGGGGCGCATCCAGACTTCAGCAGCTGGGGTCATCGTCTTCCCTGAAGCCGACGAGGACGACGACGAGATCGAAATCGACCCGAAAGACCTCAAGATTGATATCTTCATGAGCTCTGGCCCCGGCGGGCAGTCGGTCAACACCACCTATTCCGCGGTGCGTATGACCCACATCCCCACCGGCATCGTGGTGAGCATGCAGGACGAGAAGTCACAGATTCAAAACAGGGCTGCGGCGTTGCGCGTCTTGAAATCGCGTTTGCTTGCGATGAAACACGAAAAGGAAGCCGAGGAAGCTGCGGATATGCGCCATTCGCAGGTGCGTTCCCTCGATCGTTCCGAACGTATCCGTACTTACAATTTCCCAGAAAACCGTATCGTCGACCATCGCACCAATTACAAGGCCTACAATCTTGACCAGGTGCTCGATGGCGACCTACAGGCCGTCATCGACAGCGACATACAGGCCGACGAGGCCGCACGTCTCGCCAAAACCGACTGAACTGGCTTTGAAGCAAGAGGAGTGGTCAATGGGGGAAAACGTGGTTTCTTCGACATCCGAAATGTTGCAGCAGGCGACGGATTGGCTCAAGGCTGCTGGCGTCGAGACACCGCGAAACGATGCGAAATTGCTGCTTGCCGAAGCGTTTGGGGTAACACCCAGCGATGTCGAGAAATCCATATTGTTGGATACACCGTTGCATAGCACTGTCAATAACGACGCGACTGATGATGTTGACATTCAACGCATTGATGACGAAAGCGATTCCCAAAGTGTGTCACAACAGGGCTCGAAAACCGCAAAATCCAACGAGTCTTCTACCAATGCTGACGATACTTCAGAAAATAACGAAGCCGATGAGCTCAGCGATGCCGATGACGCGGCGATTCGCCGTTTTGCCGTGATGATCGCCAGACGCAAGCAGCGCGAACCGTTGCAATATATCGTCGGTCATGCGCCGTTCCGCTATCTGGATCTTCAGGTCGGACCGGGCGTTTTCATTCCGCGTCCGGAAACCGAAACCGTGGTGCAGGCGGCCATCGATTGGCTGACGCACGAGAACATCAAACCAAGCCGCTTGGTCGATCTATGCGCCGGAAGCGGAGCAATCGGCCTGTCGCTCGTCACCGAAGTGCCCGGTAGCGAGGTCTGGGCCGTGGAACTTTCCCTGGAGGCGCTGGAATGGACGAAGCGCAATGAGCAGAAGGTTTTCAAAGATCATTCACTGGCCGGCTACAATTACCATCTTTTCCACGCCGACGCGGCGAACGCCATGACGCTTTCGCAATTGGACGGGACCATTGACGCGGTGGTCACTAACCCGCCTTATGTGCCGCTTGCCCAGGTTCCCGAACAACCCGAAGTGCGCGACTATGATCCGAAAACGGCACTCTATGGCGGTTCAGCGGACGGGACCTATACCCCAGAACGCATCATCCTGCGCGCGGTGAAGCTCCTGCGCAGCGGCGGAGCATTGGTGATGGAGCACGACATTTCACAGGCTCGATTGCTGACCGATTTCGCCAGAACCCACGGTTTCCGCACGGCGCGTACCGGCGATGACCTCACCGGCCGACCGCGTTATCTCTTTGCCGTCAAAGAATAAAAACAATATTTTCTTCATTGGACGAAACCGAAAACGCATCAATTATCCATGCCGTTTTTTCGCAGAGAATACTGAAATATGTCTCAAAAGCAAGACCACGCAGACATCAAGGTGTCGTATACGACCTTGCAGACGGTTTATTTCGAGTAATCTTGATTCGCCGCCGCGTCCTCGTCGGTAATGGTGCGGATGACCCGTGCCGGATTGCCTACGGCCACGCTGTTTGCCGGGATATCGTGGGTGACTACGGCACCGGCTCCAATGACCGAGCCTTCGCCGATGTTCACTCCGCCAAGCACGGTCACATTGCCGCCGAACCAGCAGTTTTTGCCGATGGTTATCGGTTTGGAATACTCATAATCATAACCTTCGCCTCCCGGGGTGAACCGCAGGTTACGATCCTGCCAGCGTAATGGATGCATAGCAGGGAGCAGCGAGACGTTCGGTCCGAAAAGCACGTCATCGCCGATGGTGACGTAATTCGTATCAAGTACGGTGAAGTTGAAATTGATGAATACCCTTTTGCCGATTGTGGTATGGATGCCGTAGTCGAACGCGATGTTGCCGACGATTTCGACGCCTTCGCTACGGTTAGGCAACAGCTCGTCAAGGATGGCCTCGCGCGTCTTTCTGTCGTTGCGCGGTGTGTTGTTGAAGCGCTCGCACAGTTCGGCGGCCTTGTTGCGTAGACGGTCGAGCTCAGGATCTGCGGCATTGTGCAGTTTGCCGGCGAGCATCTCTTCGCGTTCCGATTTGCGAGGGGTTCGCAGTTCGACTGGTGGTATGGACGTCATCGTGGTTCCTTTGTCCGTATCGGTTTGGGTTGTAAGCTCCAATGTACGTTTCGATCATATCGGATTATAAGTACCGAAGTGTGATGCTGTCCTTTGAAGTCGCGGCGCAATGGTGCAATTAAGGCATACTTTTGTGTTGGAGGCAATATGAGTGAAGTGCGTGCAATCGATGACGAATCTTTGGCTTTGGCCGCCAGGATTGTCAAAGACGGCGGGCTTGTGGTATTGCCGACCGACACGGTTTATGGTGTTGCTGCAAGTCCTTTTAGCGACGAGGCCGTAAGTCGCATTTTTGAGGCGAAACGTCGCCCGCGAAACAAGGCGCTGCAGATTCTGCTGTCGTCGATAAATGAACTGGACGGGCTTGGATTATATCTTCCGGTTCCGCTGGATCGGCTTGCCAATGCTTTTCTGCCCGGTCCTTTTTCGCCGATTGCCGTGGCCCAAACGGGTTCGGAATTGGTCACGTTGCGTGAGGAATTGAACGGGAGCAAAACCCAGGCGGTACGTGTGCCGGATTCGGAGGCTTGTCTCAAGACCTTGCGTGCCACGGGGCCTTTGGCCTGTTCGAGCGCGAACCGTAGCGGGGGAGAAAGTCCGCAAACGGTTCAGGAAGCCGTTGCGGCACTTGGCAACGACGTTGACCTTTATCTTGACGGAGGGCCTACGGTAAGCCATGTTGCGAGCACAGTGGTCGCCGCCGACCCAAACGAGCGTGACGGCATTTCGATTGTGCGCGAAGGTGTCATCAGCGCAGCGCAGGTTCGTGGCGCTTTGATGAACTCCGGAGATGGGAGCCTGGACGCGTGAGAGTCTACCTGTTCATTGCCGCGATTGCGGGAGGGGCCACGTGGCTGGTCACCCCCTTGATCCGTCATCTCGCCATTGAAATCGGCGCGGTGGGCGAAGTCCGCGCACGCGACGTACACACGGTGCCAACCCCGCGTATGGGCGGTTTGGCGATGTTGATAGGGCTTATCGTCGCGATTGTGTTTGCCAGCAAGATGCCTTTCATATCAGGCCTTTTTGTCGGTTCGTATCAGGCGTGGGTCGTGCTGGTCGGTGCGGTTCTGATTTGCCTGTTGGGTGTGGCCGATGATTTGTGGGATTTGGATTGGATGCTCAAACTTGCCGGGCAGCTCTTGATTTCCGTGTTCGTGGCGTGGGGAGGCGTGCAGATTATCTTCCTGCCGTTCGGTTCGTTGGTGACGGCCTCGCCAAGTATTTCCATGGCCATTACGGCTTTTCTGATCGTCGCGTCGATTAACGCTGTCAATTTCGTTGACGGTCTCGACGGATTGGCCTCTGGCATTGTCGCGATTGGTGGCATCGCGTTCGCGGTCTATTCCTACGTGATAGCCCGTTCCACGCCGAGCTACGCTTCGATGGCAACGCTGCTCGATGTCGCCTTGGTGGGTATTTGTGTGGGCTTTTTGCTTCATAACTGGCATCCCGCGAAACTCTTTATGGGGGACTCCGGTTCAATGTTGCTCGGTTATATGATTACCTGCGCGTCGATTATCATGACCGGCCATCTTGACCCGGCTTCCGTGCATACCAGCCTCTACCTGCCTGCTTTTATGCCGATTTTGCTGCCGATTCTGGTGTTGTTCTTGCCAGTGCTCGACATGTGCCTGGCCATCGTTCGTCGACTGAGCAAAGGCCAGTCGCCGATGCACCCGGACCGCATGCATCTGCATCATCGCATGCTGCGTATCGGTCACAGCGTGCAGGGAGCTGTATTGATTCTATGGGGCTGGGCGGCGCTGATCTCCTTTGGCTCGATCATGATTCTGTTCTTCAAATGGCAATATGTGGCCCTTGGCATGATTATCGCGGCCGTCATTCTGACGATATGTACGATGTCCCCTTACCTGATGCGACGGTGGCTGGAACTGCAAAAAGAGGAGGATCCGGACGTGCGCAACGCGCGACATCCCCGTAAGAACTCGTAAGTGCAACAAACGGTTACATTCGTCACCCCGCGCCCATATAGTTGTGCTATGGCTTTAAATTCTCAATCTGATATCCAGTCATCCTACAATCCGCTGCCTCCCATTTTTGCAAAGATGGGATTGGCCTATGATGATGTGTTGCTTCTGCCTAACGAGACCGATGTCATTCCTTCTCACGTCGACACCACCACGCATCTGACCCGTGAAATAACCATGAAAGTGCCAATGATTTCGGCAGCCATGGACACCGTCACCGAATCCGACATGGCCATCGCCATGGCACGAAACGGCGGCATTGGTGTGCTGCACCGCAACCTTTCCATTGACGACCAGGCCTCGCAGGTCGATATCGTCAAGCGCAGTGAATCGGGCATGATTACCGACCCGCTCACGGTTAACCCCGAGGCCACCCTTGCCGATCTCGACAAGCTGTGTGGCCGTTTCCATATTTCGGGCCTGCCCGTCGTCGACAGCGACAACAAGCTGCTCGGCATCATCACCAACCGTGACATGCGTTTCATCTCCTCGGAAGATTATGACAAGCTTAAGGTCAAGGATGTCATGACCAAGGATGGGCTCATCACCGGCCCGGCCAACATCTCACGTGAAGACGCGCACGACCTGCTTGCCAAGCACAAGGTCGAAAAGCTGCCGCTGGTCGACGATGACGGCAAGCTCGCCGGACTTATCACCGTCAAGGATTTCGTGAAGACCGAGCAGTATCCCGATGCCACGAAGGACGATCAGGGTCGTCTGCGCGTGGCCGCCGGTATCGGCTTCCTAGGCGATGCTTGGCAGCGTGCCTCGGCGCTGATGGAGGCCGGCGTTGACGCGCTGGTGGTCGATACCGCCAATGGCGAGGCTCACCTTGCCCTTGACATGATCAAGCGCTTGAAGTCGGACCGCGCCTTCAACGGTGTGCAGATCATCGGTGGCAACGTGGCAACAGCTTCAGGCGCACAGGCCATGATTGATGCCGGCGTCGATGCTGTCAAGGTCGGCGTTGGCCCAGGCTCTATCTGCACCACGCGTGTGGTCGCCGGTATCGGTGTCCCGCAGCTCACGGCCGTCTATGACGCGGCTCAGGTCTGCCGGGCTGCCGGCGTTCCCTGCATTGCCGACGGCGGCATCCACTATTCCGGCGACATCGCCAAGGCGTTGGTGGCCGGTGCCTCCACTGTCATGCTTGGCGGCGCGCTCGCCGGCTGCGACGAGACTCCGGGCGAGAAGGTCTTCCTGCACGGCAAGCAGTACAAGCTCTACCGCGGCATGGGTTCGCTCGGAGCTATGGCCCCGCGCGGCAAGAAGTCCTACTCCAAGGACCGTTACTTCCAGGCCGACGTCACCAGCAACGACAAGGTTATCCCCGAAGGCGTCGAAGGAGAAGTGCCCTATCGCGGCTCGCTCAACGCGGTGCTTTACCAGATGATCGGCGGTCTGCACCAGTCGATGTTCTATATCGGTGCTCACAACATCAAGGAAATGGCCGAAAGGGGCCGCTTCATCCGCATCACCACAGCCGGCTTGCGCGAATCGCATCCGCACGACATCGTGATGACCACGGAGGCCCCGAACTACAGTGGTTTCCACAACGACTGAGTTTTCTCGATTCCAGCTTCATTCGATGGGTATTTGACATGGTTTGAATGACTAAAGAAAACCATCAGTTAGGTTGAGTGGTGGGGTGGAGATATGCGATGTCAGACCATAAAGACTTGGCCTGAGCGGCCCGGAGCGTGTCGGACATTGTATATCTCCACCCCACCACGTCAATTGGATGTCTGTGACATTTATTCTGGTCCGTCACGCGCGTGAGATAGTGTGTAGAGTTCTGTTGGTTGCAGCGAAAGGGTCAATATTATGGTGAATGCTCAGGATGACGAGACGTATTTGGCGGAGGATTCCCGCCTGATTTGGATCGACTGTGAGATGACCGGCCTCGATATCTTCGGCGGCGACGAGCTGGTCGAGGTCTCCGTGGTTCCCACCGATTTCAATCTCAAGGTGCTCGATGAAGGCGTGGATTACGTCATCAAGCCGTCGCAGAAGGCCGTCGACCACATGGGCGACTTCGTACGTGCCATGCATACCCGTTCCGGCCTCATCAAGGAGTGGGAACATGGCCTGAGCCTCGCCGATGCCGAGAAGAAGGTCACCGAGTACGTCGCACGCTTCACGCCCGATGGGGTCAAGCCGCTGCTCGCCGGCAACACCATCGGCAGCGACAAGAAGTTCCTCGACCACTTTATGCCCAACTTCATGAGCCATCTGCATTATCGCAGCATCGATGTGAGCACCATCAAGGAGCTCGCGCGTCGCTGGTATCCGGCGGTCTACATGAATCGTCCGCCCAAGAACGGCGGCCACCGTGCGCTCGCCGACATCATCGAGTCGCTCGACGAGCTGCGCTACTACCGCGAGGCCTTCATGGCCCCGGCTCCCGGCCCGGACGAGGCGCAGGCCAAGAAGATTGAGGCCGACATCGAAGCCACGAGTCTGCTCAACAAGTAGAAACCAGGATTGCGTTGAAAAGCAGAAAAACCACCGTGATAATCTGCTTTTCAACGCATTTGAATGTGGACTTGCGTCAAAAAGCAGATTTGAGGGCTTGATTTTCTGCTTTTCAACGCAATGCGGGTTGATGACATGACGATAGCATGATGAGGAAAGTAGGAACGGTATGAAGCAGGCGGAGGCGCTGACGATTCTTGACGCGGGGGCGAACGCGTTCATCACCGGTGCTCCAGGTTCAGGTAAGACCTACGTTTTGAACGAGTTTATCCGCGCTGCGCGTGCTCACGGTGCTTCAGTCGCCGTCACGGCTTCCACCGGCATCGCCGCGACCCATATCAACGGCCAGACCATCCACTCCTGGAGCGGCATCGGCATTTCTCAGGTTATGACACCGGCGCTGCTGAAACGGATTCGTTCGCGTCGCAAGCGCAAGATCGAAGCCGCCGATATCCTTGTCATTGATGAGGTTTCGATGTTGCCGGCATGGCTCTTCGACATGGTTGATGATGTCTGCCGAGCGTTGCGGCATAGCCCCGAGCCGTTTGGCGGGTTGCAGGTCGTACTCTCTGGTGACTTCTTCCAATTGCCACCAGTCAAGAAATCATTCCGCCGCGACGATATGGCACCAAGTCCGGAATTTCTGATGTCACGCCAGCGCTATGTCGATGCCGGCAAGGATGCCGATGGTTTTGTTACCGAATCGCTGGTTTGGGACGAGCTCAACCCCGTGGTTTGCTACCTCACGGAGCAGCACCGTCAGGACGACGGCCAACTACTTACCGTGCTTACCGATATCCGTGAAGGAGATGTGACACAAGAAGATCATGACGTACTCGCCGGTCGCTTGGGCAAGTCGCCCGCGCCTGGGGAAGTGGCCGTTCATCTCTTCCCGGTCAACAAGCAGGCCGACACCTTGAACGACCTGCGGCTTTCGCAGATTCACGACGAAACGCATGACTATGTTGCCGAATCTGCGGGACCTGCGGACTTGGTCAAACGGCTCAAGAAAAACATGCTCGCCCCTGAAAAGCTCGAGCTCAAAACCGGGGCAGCCGTGATGGCGTTGCGCAACGATGCCGATCACCAGTATGTCAACGGCTCCATCGGCAAGGTCGAAGGCTTTGTTTCCGAGGCCAAGGGTGGCTGGCCGATTGTAGCGTTCGAAAACGGTAATACGGTAACCATGAAGCAGGCTTCGTGGGACATGATGGACGGCGAAACCTTACTGGCCAGCGTCAAACAGGTGCCGCTGCGCTGCGCCTGGGCCATTACCATCCACAAATCGCAGGGTATGACGCTTGACCGCGCCGTGATGAACCTGCGCCGCACTTTCGCGCCGGGCATGGGTTATGTGGCGCTTTCACGTGTGGAGAATCTCGACGGGCTTTATCTTGATGACATCAGCGAACGCGCATTCCTGGTCTCGCCCGATGCCGTCTTGCTCGACGGCAAGCTGCGCGACAATTCCAAGGTCGCCTGTGCCCGGCTTGCCGAAGAAGGCGGCGATGCCTTCACCAAACGGGCTTCCGGCCAACTAGCCGGCGACACCGATGAATTCGCCCAGGACGAGTTGTTCTAGGCCATTTTTGATTTCTGATTGTTGGTGTTCAAAGAATGCGTCGGCAATAGGGATGCAGTGGCTTCGATAATGACGGTTAATCGCTATGTAATGTGTTTCAGACACCATTCACAGATTTCCGGCAAACGCCGTCAATGTCGGCTCGCGCGAATAATTTAGGGACTATGACAAAAGCACTTCGTATGTCCACCATGTTCCTGCGCACGCTGCGCGAGGACCCCGCCGACGCCGACGTTGATTCGGCGCGTTTGCTCCAACGAGCCGGCTATATCCGCAAGGCCGCGCCCGGCATCTGGACCTGGCTGCCGCTTGGTCTGAAAGTTCTCAATAAAATCGAGGCTGTGGTCCGCGAGGAGGTCGACGGCATCGGCGGTCAGGAAGTCCATTTCCCGGCACTGCTACCCAAGGAGCCCTATGAGGCCACGCACCGCTGGGAGGAATACGGCGAGAACATCTTCCGCTTGAAGGACCGTCACGAAGCCGATTATCTGCTGGCCCCGACCCATGAGGAAATGTTCACCCTGCTGGTGAAGGACATGTATTCTTCTTATAAGGACCTGCCGGTCACCCTCTATCAGATCCAGACCAAGTACCGCGACGAGTTCCGTCCGCGCGCAGGGCTGGTGCGCGGCCGCGAGTTCATCATGGAGGACGGCTATTCCTTCACCATCGACGAGGACGGGTTGAAGAAGGCCTACGTCGAGGAGCGCGACGCTTACGAGCGTATCTTCCAGCGCCTCGATCTCGGCTACATCATGGTCCACGCGGTCTCCGGGCCCATGGGCGGTTTCGAGTCGCAGGAGTTCCTTTCCCCGATGCCCATCGGTGAGGATACGTTTGCCAAGGCCCCGAGCGGCAAGGCTTGGAACGTCGAAGCGCTGACGACTCCCGAAGTGCCGGCCGTGGACTGCTCCAAGACCCCAGCGATGAGCTTGAAGGATCTGCCTGCGGCGGGCAGCGTCGACGAGATGGTCGCGCAATGCAACAAGCTCTACCCGCGCGAGGATGGCCGCCAATGGGCTGCCACCGATATGCTCAAGAACGTGGTCATTGCGGTCAAGCATCCGGGCGAACCCGATGACGAGAACGAAGAGCATCGCAAGCCTTGGCGCGAAGTCGTCGTCGTGGCGCTGCCCGGCGACCGCCAGGTCGATATGAAGAGGTTGGAGGCGCAGTTCGCCCCCGCCGAGATCGAGGAGGCCAACGAGGCTGACCTCAAGGCACATTCGGAACTGGTCAAGGGCTATATCGGCCCGAACGTGCTCGGCCCGCAGGCCCGCGTCGAGGGTTCCGAGATCAAGGGCCCGGTGCGTTACCTGGTCGACGCGCATATCGCCGAGGGCTCCTCGTGGGTCACCGGTGGCGACAAGGACGGCGTGGACGCCTTCGACATGGTCTACGGCCGCGATTTCAAGGCCGATGGCACCGTGGAGGCCACCGAGGTTCGCGACGGCGACATGAGCCCGGACGGCTCCGGCCCTCTGAGCTTCGAACGCGGCGTGGAGATCGGCCAGGTCTTCCAGCTTGGTCTCAAGTATTCCGAGGCGTTGGGCCTCAAGGTTCTCAACCAGAACGGCAAGGCCGTGCCGGTGTGGATGGGCAGCTATGGCATCGGCGTCTCGCGCGTCATGGCATGTATCGCCGAAACCCACCACGATGAAAAGGGCCTGGCCTGGCCGGTCAACATCGCTCCGGCAGCCGTGCACGTTGTGGCCACCGGCAAGAAGGACGAGGCGTTCGGTGGAGCCGAGAAGCTGGTCGAAGAGCTGGAGGCCAAGGGTCTCGAAGTCATCTATGACGACCGCAAGAAGGTTTCGCCCGGTGTCAAGTTCAAGGACGCCGAGTTGCTCGGCGTACCGCTGGTCGCCGTGGTCGGACGAGATTTCTTGAACGACGGAACCATCGAAGTTCGCGATCGCAATGGCGAGAATGCAGTGAAGGTTCCGGCAGGTAAAGCCGCCGATACTTTGGTCGAAAGATACCAGGCAATGCTCTGAAGTCGTACATAACTACGAAGTGAATGTGGCTGTTTCCCTGTTGGGGGAGACGGCCACATTTTCATTTCAATATTTATAAATTAAATAAATATATCGGAAATCTACAAAATTAGACAAATGATAGTCCAAACTGTGAATTTAATGTGATATTAGCGACATTTTCAGTAAAATTGAAAGCGTACAGGTTCGGAATTCCATTGCAGAAACGATGTCGTTCCGGCATATGCAAGCCTTTGTGAGCCCGTTACATGGCAACCGCATCGGCGATAACGAAAGAAGAAAATAAATGCAGAATCTTACGGTTTTGGGCACTGGCGTCCTTGGTTCCCAGATTATTTTTCAATCGGCATATAAGGGCAAAGATGTCGTTGCCTACGATATCAGCGACGAGATTTTGGCAGGGCTCCCGAAGCGTTGGGAGTATCTGAAGAAGCAGTACAAGCACGACATTGCCGACGCCACCGACGAAAAGCTTGACGCCGCTGTCTCGCGCATTCGCCCCACCGCTGACTTGAAGGACGCGGTCAAGGACGCGGACATCATCATCGAGGCCATTCCTGAGCGTCTCGATATCAAGCAGAACACTTGGGAGAAGGTCAGCCAGTATGCGCCGGCCAAGACGATCTTCTGCACCAATTCCTCGACGCTTCTGCCAAGCAAGATGGCGCCGTTCGTCGATCGTCCCGACAAGTTCATGAGCCTGCATTTTGCGAACGAGATATGGAAGTTCAACACCGGCGAGGTCATGGCGCAGCCGAAGACCGATCCGAAGGTCTTTGAAGCGGTCGCGCAGTTCGCCGAGGAAATCGGCATGGTCCCGATTCGTGTGATGAAGGAACAACCCGGTTACCTGCTCAACTCGCTGTTGGTTCCGTTGCTGAACGCCGCAGCCGATCTGTGGGTGCGTGGTGTTGCCTCGGCCGAGGACATTGACAAGACTTGGCGCATCGCCACCGGTGCTCCGGCCGGCCCGTTCCAGATTTACGACACCGTCGGCATGATGACCCCGTACAATCTTTCTAAGGACAGCAAGGATCCGGTGCAGCGCGAGTTCGCGGAACGCATCAAGAAGGACTACATCGACAAAGGCAAGCTCGGCAAGTCCACCGGTCACGGTTTCTATGACTACGAGTGAACACTGAATGGATGCGTTCCCGCTTCGTTTTTCGGGAACAGGTATATTGCCGTTCCCCGTCAGGAAGTGCTAAGCGCATCCATTGAATTTGACTGATATTTGATCACCAGCGCCGTATATCAACCGATGTACGGCGTTTTCCATGTTTGGAATCGTTTGTATCTTCGCCGTTTCGTCCCAGCTCTTTTTGCTCCTGAATGTTGTTTCGGAAAGCCAATAGTTAATACTATTGTCTAATAAATCACTAATTTTTTAGCTTGCTTAGATCGTTTTTACAAATCATTTAGGTATTATTGAATAGTAATTAAAAATGAAACGTAATTATTTGATAAATTGAGTAACCGACGTTTCAATATGTATCACAGAATGATGAAGTTTTGTGAAACAAAGAACGAAAGAAGGCAATGATGCAGAATCTAACGGTATTGGGTACAGGTACTCTTGGCTCCCAGATTATTTTCCAATCGGCATACAGTGGTAAGAATGTCGTCGCCTACGATATCAGCGACGAGATCCTGGCGAAGTTGCCGGCCCGTTGGGAACAGCTCAAGGAATCCTACAGGCGTGATGTCAAGGATGCTACGGAGGAGAAGCTTGACGCGGCGGTGTCGCGTATTCGTACGACCGCCGATATGAAGGATGCGCTCAAGGACGCCGATATCGTCATCGAAGCCGTTCCCGAGCGTCTTGACATCAAGCAGGATACGTGGAAGAAGGTCAGCGAAAACGCGCCGGCCAAGACGATCTTCTGCACCAATTCCTCGACCTTGCCTCCGAGCAAGATCGCGCCTTTCACCGACCGTCCGGAGAAGTTCCTGTGCCTGCATTTCGCCAACGAGGTCTGGAAGTACAACACAGGCGAGGTGATGGTGCAGCCGAAGACCGATCCTAAGGTCTTCGAGGAGGTTGCGCAGTTTGCCGAGGAAATCGGCATGGTTCCGATTCGTATCAGGAAGGAGCAGCCCGGCTATCTGCTCAATTCGCTGCTGGTTCCGCTTCTGGACGCCGCCAGCGATCTGTGGGTTCGTGGCGTGGCTTCGTTCGAGGACATCGACAAGACCTGGCGTATCGGCACCGGCGCTCCTTCGGGCCCGTTCCAGATTTTCGATACCGTCGGTATGATGACCCCATACAACCTCAACAAGGATGCCACCGACCCCGTCAAGAAGGAGTTCGCTCGCCGTCTGAAGGAGGATTACATCGACAAGGGCCGGACGGGCAAGATCGCCGGTCATGGTTTCTATGACTATGAGTGAGTGAATTGCATGGCCTTCGTTGGTGTCGTTCGGTGAGTCAATGCAGATCGGGATTCGTGCGGTGATGTAATCCGGATGGCATGGAGGCCGTGTAATTGATGTTCTGTCCTAATCAGTTTGTGGCGCTGTGTGACGATTGTTGCGCGGCGCCACGGCTATTTACCTGCCGGTTTTGGCTTTACCGGCCTTGTATCTGTTGCTTCTATAACCTTTGTGTAATTCGTTTATTCTGTTTATCCTATTCTATTTTGTTGAGATTCTCAGACTTTTTGGCATTGTGCTACTTTTACTAGGCAATTGTGTATTTTGTTATGCACATTTCGGATTTTGCGGTGGATATCGCCTCGTTCATCCACATTGCGTCCACAACACGCCGAGGCCCCGAGCGTTCGACCACAGTACCCGGTTTAGCTTGAAAATCAATGGTTCCCGACGGCATACTGGAACAACCGCGGGATACGTATAGAGCCGTTTTCAGCACCGGGGTTCATTCGCAAACGTGTTTGGCTTCCGTTACCGGCCGATGTGTCCCGCAGACCACAAATATGCAGATGTTATTGTTTTTCAAGGGAGCAGAGTCGATGGCACAGCAAGGCACGGTGACGGTTTCAGGATTCATGGGCGCAAACCCTCAAAGTTTCGGTAAGGAGGGAGGGCCAGCCGCCGCGTCGTTCAGAATCGGTTGCACGACGCGATATTTCAATCCTGCGGTCAATGAATGGAGAGACAGACCGACGACATGGATCAGCGTCAAGGTTTTCCGCCAGTTGGCAGAGAATGTGCTTTCCAGTCTCAAGAAAGGCGATCCGGTCATCGCCACGGGCAACTTGGCAACCGAAGAATGGACTCGTGACGGCACCAAACATAGCAGAATGGTGATGGAAGCGACCAGCGTAGGTCATGACCTCAGTTTTGGCATTTCCGTTTTTCAGCGCGTCAAGCCGGGCACAAAAAAGCAGGGCAATGGGCATGACCCGTTTAATGCGGAGCAGGAGCAAGCTGAGGGTACAGCGGCTGAAAGTGGCGAATTGCAAGCCCAGGTTCCCACAGGAGATCAGAATCGTGCTTCTGGTGACGGTGAGAACACGCAAACAGTCAGTGGGCCGACGGTCAATCACCCTCAGCATGATGGTCAGTCTTCAGAAGATGAAACCGAGGACGAATCTTGGGATGCCAGTGAGGTGTTCGAAGGGCATGAAACTGCCGATCGTTTGGTGTCATCGGTCGGTTGATTTCTTTGCAATCGTGCACTTGGCAATGACTTATTATTGGCCGGCTTGACGAGAAGCAATGTCCGGATAATTGCAATGACGGTCGCTTTACAAAGCGAGCGATGCAGATTGTGCATGATCGCTTCGTTGACTGGACAAGGAAGAGGGCTTTTGGGATGGCAAACGGCCGGAACATTTTGATACCATTCCGGCCGTTTGCCATCCGCCGCCAGGAAGGTCTCGTTGTCTACCTTGTCTGGCTCTGGAGATTTTAGATTTACCAGATGGATACGCGCTGTTTGGGTGCTAGCCACAGCTTATTTTCGGGCTTTACGTCGAAGGCCTGATAGTAGAGGTCAACGTTGCGTACGATGCCGTTGGTACGGAATTCGGCGGGGGAATGCGGATCGATCTGCAGATACTGCTCGGTCAATTCCTCACGTTGTGCGGTGCGCCAGATGGAGGCGTAGCTCAGGAAGAAACGCTGCAATCCGGTGTATCCGTCGATTTCGGGGGCGCTCGCTAGTGATGCTGTGACCGCTTCCGGCGAACCGTCGATTGTGCGGCCCGCGGCTTTGTCCAGTGCGAAGGCGTAGGCCTTCAGGCTGATGTTGACGCCGCTCAGATCGCCGATGTTCTCGCCGATGGTCAATGCTCCGTTGACGTGGGGGGCCTGACTCAGGTCATCAGCGTATTTTTCCTGAAGCTGGGAGGGGATAAATACATTGTATTGGTTGATCAGTGCCGTGGTGAGCTTTTCGAAGTTAGCCTTGTCCTCGGCGGTCCACCAGTCGTTGAGCTTGCCGTCGCCGTCGTACTGGCTGCCCTGGTCGTCGAAGCCGTGCCCGATTTCGTGTCCGATGACCGCGCCGATACCGCCATAATTGGCGGCATCGTCTGCATCCGGGTTGAAGAACGGGGGCTGGAGGATGGCAGCTGGGAAGACGATGACGTTCATGGAAGGCTCGTAATAGGCGTTGACCGTTTGTGGGTTCATCAGCCATTCTTCTCGGTCAACGACCTGGCCGACCTTGGAGAACTGGAATCCTGTTTCGTAGGCGACAGCAGCGTTAAGGTCTTCCATCAGGCTCATTTCAGGCTTGATGTCGAGTGCGGTGTAGTCGCGCCAGTGGTTGGTGTAGCCGATCATCGGAGTGAACTTCGAGAGCTTTTCCAGAGCTTTTGCCTTGGTTTCTTTGCCCAGCCACGCACTGCCTGATATCGAAACGCGATAGGCCTCGATGATGTTGGTGACCAGCTGTTCCATCCGCTTTTTCGAGCTTTCAGGGAAGTGGAGACGAACGTATTCACGCCCGACCTCTTCGCCGCAGATGCCGTTGACCAGTGAGACGCCGCGCTTCCAGCGGTCGCGCTGTTGCTTGGCGCCCGAAAGCACCTTGCCGTAGAAGTCGAATTGGGTTTTGTCAAAGTCTTGGCTCAGTGTGCTTGCCGAACCGCTGATCATCGTCACGCGCGCCCAGAGTTTCAGGTCGTCAATCTCGCTCTGGTCCCAGAACTTGTCGAAGCCGGAAAGGAAGCTCGGCTCGTGGACTATGGTGCGGTTGAACGCCGCCTGGAGATCCAACGGCTGCGTCTTTGAGGCAGGCAACGCATTGTAGGAGGCCTGCCAAGCTTCAAGCCAGGAAGCGATGTCGAAGTGTGAGAGAGTGGAGGTGAGCTCTGCGAAATCAGTGGGGTTGTAGGTTTTCTGCGAATCTCGTGTGGCTACGTTGTCCCAGTGGTTCGAAGCGATTTTGGTCTCGAGTTCGAGGAAGCGCTTGGCATCCGCCTCGGATTTCACGCTGTCGCCATAATCGGCCAGCATCAGAAGCTTCATGACCATGTGAACATACTGCTCACGGATGGGAGCGTAGTGGTCTTCGCGGTAATAAGCTTCGTCTGGCAGGCCGATGCCTCCCTGTTCGATATGCAGGATGTTGTGCTCGGGATCGCCAGGGTCGCCGTAGACGCCGCAGTCGAAGAAATCGGGGCCGCCGACCGTGCAAAGCTCGCCTAAAACCTTGGTGAGCTCTGCTTTGTCAGCCGCGTTGTCGATGCGCTCGAGCGCATCCTTGATAGGAGTGATGCCGGCCGCTTCGATGGCGTCGGTGTCGAGGAATGCACGATAAAGGCTCTGTGACTTGTGTGCAGGGCAGTTCTCGTCCTCGAGGATGTCGCGAATTTGGCTTTCCGAGTCTTCGGCGAGCTTATCGAAAGCGCCGTAGCGTGAGCGGTCGTCGGGCAGTTCGTAGGTGTCAATCCATGGCCCGTTGACGAAGCGGAAAAGGTCATCGCCGGGGCTGATGGTGCTGGAGAATGAGGTCGTATCAAGGCCTGAAATCAAAGGTGTAGACATGGCTCTACTGTATCGGCGTTCGCTGACAAGAAGTTGTGCGTAATAAAAGGAAAATTCGGGTGTAATCAGACGATCTAATCTGGGCTTGGGTTTACCTTAAGAATGCTAAATTCAATTATGAAGGAATAGCTTCCGGCTTTATTCTGTTGAATGATTTAGCGGTCGAAGTGAACGCCGTTATAACGTTTTGATGGCGACGGAAACCATGGAAGGGGAATCGACATGTCAGACGATAATACGAATGATAATGGTTCGAATGTGAATGACAGCAACGAAAACAATCAGGAGAATCCCAATGGCCAGCCGACAGGTCAGCCAGAATATGGGGCTTATGCTTCTCATGCCAATGCCATGAATGGCAACCAGCACCAGTATGACAGCGCTAATTCGTCTTCGCGCAATACCGGGAATACTGGGAATACTGGGAATACCGGGCAAGGCCCTCAGAACTACGGCCAATACGCCGGTAATCAAGGTGGCGCTCCACAAGGAGGCCCCAACGCCAATCCATACGTGTATAACGGTCAAGGTGGGAATCCGAATCAGCCTCCATACAACGGCTATGCCCCCAATGGCTATGGCCCGTATGCCGCAGATCCCAACCAATACAATCGGCAATACCAAAATGGCAATCCTTACGTCAACGGCAATCCCTACACAAACCCCTATGCCTATCAAAACGGTCAAGGCCAATACGGGCCAAACAGCCAACGGCCCAACAGCGGCGGACCGACGGCAGGTGGCAACCGTTTCAATTCGCAGTCGGCCCGGCCGGGCAGCAATGAATGGTGGCGTTTGAATCCTTTCAAGCTTGCTGAGGAATGGCTTCCGAACCAAGCGAAGAAAACCATTCGCATCGTCTACGGTGTCGTCGGAATCGTCGCGTTGCTGCTTGGCCTTGCATTACTGATCTGGCCTGGCAAGACATTGGTGGCCGTGGCCATCGCGCTGGGCATCTACTTCGTGATTTCTGGTGTCATCCGTGTCATCGGCGCCATCGTCGAAAACGGGTTGCCTGGCGGCTGGCGCGTGCTTGATATCCTAGTCGGTCTCCTTTTGGTGATTGGCGGTGTGGTCATGCTCAAGAACACCGTTCTCTCGACCGCAATGCTGACGATTCTGGTCACGCTCACGGTTGGCATCGGCTGGATTATGGAAGGCATCATGGCGCTGGTGGAGACCTGGCGTCTGCCGAAGTCCGGATGGGCCATCTTCTACGCGGTCATCTCCATCCTCGCCGGCATCGTCGTCTTGTTCTCCCCGTTCGCCTCGGTGATCGTGCTGGTTATTTTCGCCGGAATCTCCATGGTGGTCATGGGTATCCTTGCCATCATTCGCGCTTTCCGTTTCGGCAAGAACTGATAATAGCGACATTCGGCAGGCGTTAGAGCTGCGGAACGTATTGAACCGCAGACAATAAAGCCTAGTTAGAGGATAGTGCCCCGATATTCTTAAAGATTCGTTCAGAATGTCGGGGTGTTTTCATATTCGATAACGACAAATCATTTCGATAATATTCCGGTGCAGTTTGCCTTATGAACCAAATCGAAAGATAGCTCCAAGATTGTTGGCCGAGCGAAGTAGGGTGAAGGCATGATTGAATTGAAAACGCCAAAGGAAATCGCCTCGATGAAGGTCGCCGGCCGTTTCGTCGGCAGCATCCTAAAAGAGCTGCAGGAAACCACAAAGGTCGGTACGAATCTGCTGGAGATCGACGACCTCGTTCGTCGTCGCATCGAAAGCCGCAAGGGCGCCGAATCCTGCTATGTGGATTACGCCCCTGATTTCGGTACCGGCCCATTCAAGCATTACATCTGCACGTCGGTCAATGATGCCGTGCTGCATGGTGTTCCTTATGATTATGCCCTCAAAGACGGCGATCTTGTGAGCCTTGACCTGGCCATCAGCGTCGACGGATGGTGCGGCGACTCAGCAGTGAGCTTTGTGGTCGGCAAAGACCCGAATCCTGAAGATATCGCTCTGATCAAGTGCACCGAGGAGGCGCTCGCGGCCGGTATCGCTGCGGCCCAGTCCGGTAACCGGCTTGGCGACGTTTCTGCCGCAGTCGGCGACGTGGCACACGAGCACGGCTATACCGTCAACATGGAGTTCGGCGGCCACGGCATCGGCCATGTCATGCACGGCGATCCCTTCGTTCCCAATGATGGAAAGGCCCATCACGGATACAAGCTTCGTCCGGGCCTGACCATTGCCATCGAACCGTGGTTCATGAAGACCACCGACGAGATCTACCAGGATGCCAAGGACGGCTGGACGCTGCGCAGTTCCGACGGTTCCAACGGTGCCCACAGCGAGCACACCATCGCCATCACCGACAATGGCCCGGAGATCCTGACCGTTCGCGAGTAGTTTCTGGTCTGGCTGGATAATAGGCTTTTATCAAAGTGGCATCTGTAGCTTGAGCGCGGGTGCCACTTTTGTTTTTAAATTTCGTATTTTTTATAATTGATAGCCTGCATAACTTCCATAACCCAATTTTTTGAGAGATGAATGTACGGAACGTGGACATTGGTTGCGCCAATTTACATTCATGCAATAAGGTGTGTTCAATCCGTGATTGGTTGCGGCAACGCTTTCGGTTTTGTCTGTTTTATACAGAAAACAGCGATCGGCCCATGATCAAGGTTGCAAAGGAAGGTGGAAGCCATGGTGGAGGCAAAACTCAATGTGGATGCGAGCAAGTTTGATTTGCCCATTGTCAAGGCCACGGAGGGAGCCGACGGCATTGTGGTCTCCAGCCTCAAAAACGACGGCTTTGTCACCCTTGATCCGGGTTTTCTGACCACCGCGCAGTGCGAATCCAAAATCACTTTCATCGACGGTCAGAATTCCATCCTGCGTTATCGAGGCTACCCGATTGAGCAGCTGTGCGAACAATCCGATTTCCTTGAAGTGGCGTGGCTCTTGCAGCATGGCGAGTTGCCGAGCAAGGCCGAATACGATCAGTTCTGCCTCGACCTGAACCACCGGACCATGGTGGGAGAGGACTTCCGCAGCTTCATGGCCTCGTTCCCGCGTTCCGCCCAACCGATGAGCGTGCTCGCCTCTGCTATCAATGCGCTTGCGGCATTTTATCCGGACACCACTGATATCAGTGACCCCGATCAGCTCGACGAATCGGCGCGTATCATCATGGCCAAGGCCCGTACCATCGTCAGCTATATTTATAGGCGTCGTCGCGATGAGCCCATGCTGTACCCGGATGTCGCCCGAGGATATGTCGACGATTTCCTGCGCATGTGCTTTGCGGTACCTTACGAGCCGTACGAATCGGATGAGCTTTCCGTCCATGCGTTGGGTCGTCTGCTCATCATTCATGCCGACCATGAACAGAACTGCTCGACTTCCGTAGTGCGTATCGCCGGCAGCGCCCACGCGAATCTGTATTCGGCAGTTGCCGCCGGTGTTAATGCGCTTTCCGGTCCGTTGCATGGCGGTGCCAACGAAGCGGTATTGAAGCAGCTTGAGGTCATTCGCGATTCCGGCGAAAGCGTCAGCCAGTTCGTCGAAAACGCGAAGAAGGACGGGAAGCGTATTTCCGGTTTCGGCCATCGCGTCTACAAATGCTATGATCCGCGTGCCGTGGTCGCTAAGCATTATCTGGAACAGCTCATGGCACGAGGTGACGTCGACAATCGCTTGCCTGCGGACGAACGTGCGCTGTTCGATATCGCCACGGAACTCGAGGATATCGCCACGCACGACGATTATTTCGTTTCCCGTCACCTTTATCCGAATGTCGATTTCTATACTGGGCTGCTTTACCGGGTCATCGGCTTTGATGCCCCGATGTTCACTCCGCTGTTCGCGCTCGGCCGCATTCCTGGCTGGATTGCGCAATACCGCGAGATGCTGACTGATCCACAGACCAAAATCGGCCGTCCGCGCCAGGTCTACACCGGAGAAACCGAACGCGACTACGTACCGATGAATGAGCGCTAGGGAAGATTCACAGCACTGAACCCCTGATAAGGGCGTTTTCATGTGTCAGTGCTGCAAAGACGCAGCAGTGGTGGGAATATCGTGGCCGTATTTGTTTCCGTGCTGCGCAGGGATTTGAGACATCGCAGAAGAATGGCGGAATTCCGGGATTTCTGTTCTCCGTGGATACCGGTTCTGTAGCATTGAGGGCCGAAAACATCGATTATTGGCCTCCATGCCAGGAATTGAGATGGGAAGGCGACGATGAGACGAAAATCCCATGCAAGTCATTGAATGCTTATTAAGAAATGACAGAAATGAACACTTTCGGCTCTATTCAACGACATTCAACGACGTGCGCGGGATTTATTAACTGATGTGTGCAGGATTGCTATTGTGCGAATGCGGGAATCAGTTCTTGTGCAGCTTTTCGTTCAGAGCGATGCCAACCTTGCGGTAGCGGGCCTCGATGGCGCCGGTCACCGAATTGCGGATGAAGAGGATATTGTCCTTGCCTGAAAGCTCCGACCCCTTGACGACTTCCAGCGGCTCGCCGGCAGCGATTTTGGCCTTGTCGTGGATGGTGATCTTGGTGCCGGCGGTGACATAAAGACCCGCTTCCACCACGCAGTTGTCGCCCAGAGAAATGCCGATGCCCGCGTTCGCGCCCAAGAGGCTGTGCTCGCCGATTGAGTTGCGCAGCTTTCCGCCACCGGAAAGCGTGCCCATGATGGACGAGCCGCCGCCGACGTCGGAACCGTTGCCGACGGTGACGCCTTGGGAGACCCGGCCCTCGATCATGCAGGTGCCGAGCGTTCCGGCGTTGAAGTTGACGAAACCAGCGTGCATTACGGTTGTGCCTGTCGCCAGGTGAGCGCCAAGACGTACGCGGTCCGCATCGCCGATACGCACGCCCTCGGGCACCACATAGTCGACCATACGCGGGAACTTGTCGACACCGAGCACGTTGACGTCGACGTGGGGAGTGGGCATGCCACCGGCAACGACGCCTGATTTTGCCACGGCGTTCATCACGTCCATCTTGCGCAACGCGAAGTTCTCGGCGGCGAACGGTCCGTAGTTAGTCCACACCACATTGGCGAGCTTGGCGAAGATGCCATCAAGGTTGATGGTGTTCGGCTCCACCATGCACATGCTCAGCAAGTGCAAGCGCAGGTAAGCGTCGGCCGCGTCGACGATGGGGGAGTCAAGAGCAGAAACAGTAAACACCGGTACGCGCCGTACACCGCGTGCATCGGCCTGTTCATATGCCAAAGCGCCGAAACCGTGCTGCGGTCGGGAAGCCTCGTCAGGCGCCGCACCCATCTCAAGCTTTGGATACCATACGTCCAGCGTATTGCCTGCCTCATCAATCGAGGCCAGACCCCAGCCCCAAGCCGTCCGTTCGTCACTCATACTCGCTCCTTTTCGCTGCATTGGTGAAATGAATATGTATCTAATCTAGCGCACGATGTCTTGTTTGTCCCCCGGCAGCTCAAGAACAATTAATTGACTTGCAATGTTGATTTGTAGCCAGTAGACACTAAATCCCGCAGGCTCGATACAATGAAGGATTGTGAGTGATTACAGGAAAGAACGCGAACGCCGTGAAAGCCGGCGCCGCAACATCTTGCGGGCGATTTGCATCATCGTGGCTGCGGCTATGCTGCTCGCGTTGGTGATTCCTGCAATCTATGCAGGTCTTTGACGATTTTGCATGCATGAGGGCGGCAAAATCATCGGCACCGAAAAGCTGATGTTGCGGCGCGGCTTCATCGAAAGCGATGACGTGCGTGCCCACGACGGAAAAGCTGCAAAGGTTGAAAGAATCAGGCTTGGCGCTCAATGGTTTTACAGCGGTATGGCGACGATAACGACGGTCAGAGAGTTTTCAGCGAGCAAATATAAGGTGGAATGTAATGGCAGAATTTGATTTTTCCCAAGCGTTGGGTGAGGCGCGTAAAAAATACGAGACGATCGAAAAGGCGTTGGACGTCGATCGTCTGAAGTCCGAAATCGATGAGTTGGAGAAAGAGGCATCGGCGCCGAATCTCTGGGACGACGTCGAGAACGCACAAAAGGTCACCAGTCGGCTTTCCAACAAGCAGGGGCTGATTAAGAAGCTCGATTCGCTTTCGAGTAGGCTTGACGACACCGAAACCCTTTACGAATTGGGTCAGGAAGAGGACGACGTCGATTCGATGAAAGAGGCCCAGAACGGTGTCGATGCGCTGCAGAAGGACCTCGACGAGATGGAAATCCAGACCCTGCTTGACGGCGAATACGATGAACGTAGCGCGGTGGTGACCATCCGAAGCGGCGCGGGCGGCGTGGATGCGGCCGATTTCGCGCAAATGCTCCTGCGTATGTACCTACGCTGGGCAGAGCGCAACGGCTACAAGGCCAAGGTCATGGACACGTCCTACGCCGAAGAGGCTGGCATCAAGTCCGCCACTTTCGAAGTTGACGCACCTTACGCCTACGGTCGTCTTTCCGTAGAGGGCGGCACGCACCGCCTCGTCCGTATATCACCTTTCGATAACCAAGGTCGCCGTCAGACCAGCTTTGCAGCCGTCGAGGTGGTGCCGTTGGTCGAAGAAACCGACCACATCGATATTCCCGATTCCGATATCCGCGTGGATACCTATTGCTCCTCAGGCCCCGGTGGTCAGGGCGTCAACACCACATATTCCGCGGTCCGTATCACCCATTTGCCCACCGGCATCGTGGTGACCATGCAGGACGAGCGCAGCCAGATACAGAACCGTGCCGCCGCCATGGCTGTCCTCCAGTCCCGCCTTTTAGTGCTTCGTCATGAAGAGGAGGCCAAAAAGAAGAAGGAACTGGCCGGCGATATCAAGGCGAGTTGGGGAGATCAGATGCGTTCGTATGTATTACATCCTTATCAAATGGTTAAGGATCTGCGCACCGGCTACGAGACCAGCCAGACACAGGCCGTTTTTGACGGTGACATCAACGGGTTCATTGACGCCGGCATCCGCTGGCGCCATGAGCAGCGCCGTCAGGCCGCGCTTGAAGCCGAGCAAAACGAAGATAAAAAGTAAAGACTTCAATCATTTCGACGAAATCAGAACAATCTGCGATGCTGGTGCCTCTAGACTTGGGCACAGCGGCAAACAGTAAGGAAACGGCATTATGGCGTTGATTACATTGGACAAGGTCTCCAAGATCTATCCGAAGGGCACCAGACCCGCCCTCGACCATGTCAACCTCAACATCGAACGCGGCGATTTCGTCTTTTTGGTGGGCGCTTCTGGCTCTGGCAAAACGACATTGCTCAGTCTTCTGCTGCGTGAGGAGGAAGCAACGGATGGCGAAATCCGCGTGGCCGGCAACGACTTGCGCCGCTTGAGCCCCCGTCAGATTCCGCAGTACCGTCGTTCCATCGGCTTCATTTTCCAGGACTACAAGCTGCTGAATAACAAAACCGTCTGGCAGAATGTCGCCTTTGCGCTTGAGGTTATCGGCACACGCCGTTCGACCATCAAGTCGTTGGTTCCCAAAGTTCTTGAAACCGTTGGTCTTACAGGCAAGGAAAAGAACTACCCGCACGAACTTTCCGGCGGCGAGGCCCAGCGTGTGGCCATTGCGCGCGCCTACGTCAACCACCCGCAGATTCTTCTGGCCGACGAGCCCACCGGCAATCTCGACCCCACCACATCACTGGGCATCATGGAAGTCCTCGACGCCATCAATCGCACCGGCACCACCGTCGTCATGGCCACCCACAACGAGGAAATCGTCAACTCCATGCGCAAGCGTGTCGTCGAACTGCACGCCGGCAAGATCGTGCGTGACGAGAACAAGGGCAGCTACGATTCGGCCCGGTACTTCCCGGATGCTGAAGTGGAATCCAAAGCGAAACGGGTTATCGACCCCGCTGCCAACAAATTCAAGCGTCCGCAGACGCCAGTCAATGCCATATCGACAACATCTGGGCAGAATCTCGACTCCTCACCCATCGACGACCGTTCCGTGGTCGCTACGCAAGCCATGGATGCTGTCGCCGACGCAGTTGCCAACGGAACCGGCGAAAACGAAGGCATTGCCCGTCTCGCAAGCGCCATGCACTCCGGCAGAACGGGACGGTATGGTGAGGCATTCCAGTCCGCGGAAACCACGATGACGTGGGGCAAGGGTCTTAGTGCCGAGGAGATGACCGGTGCGCACAAATCGCTGTCGGATTCGGGTCAGCCTTCTGAAACCAAGCGGACAGTAAAAGCCGATAAGACGAAGTCCGATACGGCGAAAACCAAGGCCAAGGCGCCGTCTCTGCCAGCGCCTCCGGTTCCGCCGTCACAAGCGAAATCCGAATCACCGTCGAAGTCAAAATCGAAGTCGGCGGCCGCCACTGGTGAGCAAAGAAAACAGGTTCAGAACGCACAGGGCCGTAAGGGCGGCAAGAATGCTGAGGAGCGGAAATGAGAGCACGATTTATCCTTTCTGAAACATGGACGAGTCTCAAGCAGAATGTCTCGATGATTCTTTCCGTGCTTCTGGTCACCTTCATTTCCTTCCTCTTTATCGGCGCTTCCGGCCTGATGCAGGCGCAGATCACCAAGGCCAAGGGGGATTGGTACAAAGAGGTCGAAGTGGTGGTCTGGCTTTGTCCTGATGGCACCAGCCAGGTCGCCAATTGCTCGGCAGGCAAGGCTCCGACCCAGCAGGAGATTCTCCAACTGCAGGAGAAGATTCACAGGGAACTTGGCAATGTCGTTTCTAAGATTTCGTACGAAAGCCGCGAGGACTTCTATAAGAACACGTTCCTTAAGCAATATCCCCACGGTATCTATCAGGGCCGTACCCTTACCGCAGCCGATATGCAGGATTCGCTGAGACTCAAGCTCAAGGATCCGACGAAATATCAGGAGGTCTCCGAGACCCTGACCGGTAGCCAAGGCGTCGAGGAGGTGGCCGATCAGCGTCAGATCTTCGATCCGGTATTCGCCATATTGAACAAGGGGACAGGCGTCACGCTTGTCTTGGCTGCCGTCATGGTTGTGGTGGCAGTATTGCTGACCAGCATTACCATACGTATGAGCGCGGCGTCAAGGAAAAACGAGACCGAGATTATGCGCTTGGTGGGCGCCTCAAACTGGACGATTCGATTACCATTCATTCTCGAAGGTGTGTTGGCCTCGCTGCTGGGCTCGTTGTTGTCTTGTGTGGCGCTGAGCGCCATCGTCAAGCTCTTCATCACCGATTGGCTTGCACAAAATGTGCAATGGATGCCGTTCGTCAATCAGACGACCGTGTGGCTAATGGCTCCGGCGTTGATTATCGGTGCGATGCTGCTTTCCGCAATCGTCTCGACCATATCGCTCCGTCGATACCTCAGAGCCTAATCGAGTGTATTGCAAAATGTATGAAAAAGTATCGCAAATTTTTCACGCACTTTCGGGTGGATACGTTACAATGGTAAAGCCCGAAAAGGAAAGGTGAATTCCATGCGCAAGCAGAAACAAATGACCGCAGCCTTCAGTGTGCTGATCGCTACAGCCATGTTGTGCACAACGGCAGCCATGACCATGACTGCCAAAGTCCCGCAGGCTCAGGCATCCACCATGAGCGAATACCAGCAGGCGGCCGCTAGTCAGGCCGACCTGAAGAGCCAGTTGGCCGGGGTCGACAGCGACCTTGCCAACCAGATCATACAGCTCAACGATTTGACGACCAACAAAATTCCTGCCGCCCAGGCTGCGGCACAGACCGCGCAACAAGGCGCGGACCAGGCCAAGAACCTAGCCCAGGCGACCTCTGACAGGCTTGCGGCCGCCCAGAAAGACAAAGCTGATCTCGAGAAGAAGATCGCCCAGACCGGTGCAGATTTCGATGACGCCAAGGCCGGTGTGGCCGCTCAAGCCCGTGAGAATTTCCATGGTTCAGAAGCGGCCGACGTGATGAACGTCGTTACCAAGTCCAGCACCACCAAGGATTTCGTCGACAAAATGCAGTCCTCGGCGGCCGTCACCCGCAGCGAGGTCAATGCGGCGAACGCCGACGCCAACACGCTCGGTACTTCGATGAATCGCAAGCAGCGTCTTGCCGCAATTGAAACGCAGATTTCCACACTGAAAGACAAGGCCGATAGCGAGGCCGCCAGTGCTCAGCAGGCCGCTGAATCGGCACAGGCTCAGCAGACCAATTTGCAGGCTTTGCGAGATCAGGGCGCCCAGGCACGTGAAAGCCTTGAGTCGCAGAAGAGCTCGTTGACCACGCAATCCGCCCAGCAGGCGGCACAGATCGCCATCCTGCAGTCGCAGATTGACGCACAGAACCAGCAATGGGCCAACAGCCAGCAACCGAGCGCGAGCCAAGGTGTCGGTCAGGCCGGTAACTCGAGCTATATTCCCAGCAATCCAGCTCCGGTCTATAATCCTCCTGCTTCGCCGGTATCCGGCGGCGGCAACCATCCTTCCGGTGACTCCGGCAATGCCTATCCTCCGCGTCAGTGCACCGAGTGGGCCTACCTTCGTCGTCACCAGCTTGGCTTGCCCGTCGGCTCCTACTTCGGCAACGGTGGCCAGTGGGCCAATTCCGCCCGCAGTCTCGGCTATCAGGTCGACAGGACTCCGTCATACGGTGCCATCGTGGTCTTCTATCCGGGCCAGAGTGTTGGCGGCCATTGGATAGCCGATCCTTACTATGGGCATGTGGCCATCGTCGAAGGCGTGTGGGGCAACACCATCGCCATTTCGGAGGGCGGCACCGGTTTTGCGACCTTCCCGGCCAACGAGGTGTTGAATGATGCCTACAATTACGAATACATCCATGGCTGATCTGACGATTTAAGATTCCAAGCCGGTTTAGCGCGGGCGCGCCATTCACAAAAGGATGGCGCGCTTGTGTTATTGTCAGAGAAGTAAATATGGCTCAACGGTCTTGGCTGATTGGTCGGCCCAGAGGCCATGACAGTGCTCGTCAAACAACCTGAATAGATTGATGAGGCGGCATCGTCAATCGGGAATGTCGTCGAAGCAATGATTGTTGATATACGGGGTGCACAATACGAGTAAGGGAAAAGGTTAGTGAATGGCGAAGGAACAGGGTACGAAACTTATCGCGCAGAACCGTAAAGCGCGGCACAACTACACCATCGAGGACCATTATGAGGCGGGGCTGGTGCTCACCGGCACTGAGGTAAAGTCCTTGCGCGAGGGACGCGCCTCGCTGGCCGAATCGTTTGTCTCCATCGACCGCAATGGCGAGATGTGGCTGGAGGGCGCGAATATACCGGAATATCTGAATGGTACTTGGAACAACCACGCGCCCAAGCGTAAGCGCAAACTGCTCCTGCACGCTTCGCAGATCGCCAAGCTCAGCCGCCAGACGGAAGCCAAGGGCTATACAATCGTGCCGCTGAGCCTCTATTTCAAGGACGGCCGCGTGAAAGCCGAAATCGCCTTGGCCCGTGGCAAGAAGGAATACGACAAGCGCCAGTCCTTGCGCGAGGCGGAAGACAAGCGTGAGGCATTGCGTGCGATGCGTTACAAGAACAAGTTGGTGCGCTGAGACACGTCTTATCTTGAATGTCCATTTATTGAGACGGATTTTTTGCATAAATACGCAAGTAAGTATATTATGCATTTATACGAAGAAGGCGGACTGTTCGAATCCGCCCCAGAGAGGATTCAACATGTCGCTGAAAATTACCAAGTCGATTAAGGTCGTTCTAGCCGGTATCTGTGCCACTGCGATGCTGGCCAGCGTGGCCGCTTGCGGCACCACCGACGAAAGCGATCAGAGCGCAACGCCGAAGAGCAGCAACTCCAACACCAGTTCGGTCAAGAAGGACGACAAGATCGCCGCCATGCTGCCGGAGTCCATCAAGAAGGATGGCAAATTCACCATCGGTGTCTCCCCAGATTATGCGCCCGCCGAATTCCTCGACAAGGACGGCAAGACGCCGATCGGTTATGAAATGGACCTGGCCAAGGCCATTTCGGCCATCTTCGGTTTGAAGTTCGAAGCGACCACCGCCGAGTTCGATTCGATTCTGCCTGGCATCGGCTCGAAGTACGACGCCGGCATTTCCGGTTTTACCGTCACTCCGGATCGTAAGGGTGCCGGCGAATTTGTCTCGTTCCTCAACGTAGGCTCCTCCTTCGTTGTTCAGAAGGGCAACCCGAAGAAGCTGACGACCGATAACCTCTGCGGCAGCAGCGTAGCGGTGCTGACCGGTACCGTCCAGGAGACCACGGTCAAGAAGCTCAATGCCCAGTGCACCGCCTCCGGCAAGAAGGCCATCGACGTTCAGTCGATGAAGGACCAGACGATTGTGGCCACCAACGTCGCTACTGGCAAGGCCGATGCGTTCTGTGCCGATTCGCCGGTCTCAGGCTATGCGGTCAAGCAGAACGGTGAAAAGCTCGAGCTGATGGGCAAGACCTTCGACACGACTCCCGAGGCCGTGGTGCTCAAAGCGGGTGATACCCAGACTGCAAAGGCTGTACAGGCCGCGATTCAGAAGCTTATGGACGATGGCACCTATATGAAGATCCTCAAGTCCTGGGGCAATGAGAGTGGTGCCATCAAGGAATCCAAGATCAACGATTTCGCGGCCTGATCGGCATTGGTTTTAAGCTGAAGCGGTCCGATCGATCCCGTTTGTATGGGTGTCGATCGGACCTTGTCTTTTCGGTAGATCGACGATAGGTGGATTGTATCGGCTGGTGGTCATTGCTGCCGGCCGTGTAGTTTGCTGGTGCTTATATCGGGACAGACCGGCTGCGACCGGTCGGTGTTTGGCGGTCGATTCGCCTCGCCCTGCAATATAAGTGGATAGGTTTCGCCCTTTGGATTCTGTATATGAGATAAAATGGCAATTATGCATAGCTTCGTATAATATACAAGCAGGTTGTATGTGGTCGAATCTCAATAGGATAGGCGCCGGGTGCTGTTGAGCGTGCCAGGTGTTAAAGGAAGGTGTGTTATGACGCGTAACCATGAATCGGATGGGCTCGACATCCCCAATCGGATCCACGCAAGGCCGGTGCATCGTCCCGGTTCGTTGATTGCCGGCATCATCGTCGCGCTGCTCGCGGTGCTGCTGGTGCACGGCATGATCACCAACCGCAACTTCGAATGGCCAACCGTCTGGAAATACCTGTTCAACGAGCACGTCTTGAACGGCATCGGCTGGACGCTCATCCTCACCGTCACCTCGATGCTCATCGCCATCGTGCTGGCCGTGCTGCTCGCGGTGATGCGCAAGTCCGTCAACCCGGTGCTGCGCGCGGTCAGCTGGTTCTGGATCTGGTTCTTCCGCGGCACTCCTATCTATACGCAGCTGGTGTTCTGGGGCTTGTTTGCGGTCTTGATTCCGACGCTTTCACTCGGTATTCCCTTCACCAAAATCAATTTCTGGCAGATGAAAACCGAACAGCTCAACAACCTCATCGCTCCCGGATTCCTGGCGGCGATGCTGGGATTGGCGCTGAACGAATCCGCGTATCTGGCCGAAATCGTGCGTGCCGGCCTAGAGGCCGTGGACCCCGGTCAGAGCGAGGCTGCGGAAGCGCTCGGCATGCCGCGCACCATGATCATGCGCCGTGTGATTCTGCCACAGGCCATGCGCATCATCGTGCCGCCCACCGGCAACGAGGTCATCAGCATGCTCAAAACCACCTCGTTGGTCTCCGCGGTGCCGTTCAGCCTTGAGCTTCAGTTCGCTTCCGACGCCATCGCCCATCGCATCTACAAGCCGATTCCGCTGTTGATGGTGGCATGCTTCTGGTACTTGGTCATCACCTCCATCCTGATGGTGGTACAGGCGCGGATCGAACGGTACTTTGGCAAGGGGTTCAACGAACGTTCCAATGGCAACGTCACCGACGGCGGCGATGTCAAAGCCGAAAAGTCAGCAGCCAAAGTGGCCGAAGGCCACGAAGGTGCGACGACCTTCCTTGGATTGAACGCTTGAGGCACTTCACGGAGATGAACGATATGACGACGAACGAAATGAAAACGCAGACACAGGCCACGGCGGGTCAACAGGAATCCGGCAGTGCCGTGAAAGCCGCGGCAGGCAGCGCTACGGTACCCGCGGTCAAGGCGACGCAGGTGCACAAGGCCTTTGGCGGCCTGCACGTGCTCAAAGGCATCGACATGACGGTGATGCCCGGTACGGTGACTGTGATTCTCGGACCTTCCGGTTCCGGAAAATCCACGTTCCTGAGGCTCATCAACCAGCTTGAGACCCTGACCGGCGGCAGCATCGAAGTTGACGGAGAACTCATCGGTTACAAGCACGTCAACCACGGCGGCAAAGACGAACTGCAGACCCTGAACGACAAGGAGATCGCCAAGCAGCGTGAGAAACTGGGGATGGTCTTCCAACGTTTCAACCTCTTCCCGCATCGTACAGTGATCGAGAACGTGATGGAGGCGCCCGTACACGTCGCCAAGGTGCCCAAAGCCAAGGCGAAGCAGGAGGCCATGGCCGAGCTCGAACGCGTCGGCTTGGCCGATCGCGCCGATTATTACCCGATGCAGCTCTCAGGCGGACAGCAGCAGCGTGTGGCCATCGCCCGCGCTCTGGCGATGCACCCTGACATCATGCTTTTCGACGAGCCGACCTCGGCGCTTGACCCGGAGCTCGTGGGGGAGGTGCTCGGTGTGATGCGCTCGCTGGCCGACGCCGGCATGACCATGATCGTGGTGACCCATGAGATCGGATTCGCCCGTGAAGTGGCCGACCAGGTCGTCTTCATGGATGGCGGCGTGGTCGTCGAACACGGCGGCCCCGACATCATTGACCATCCCCAGGAGCCCCGCTTCAAGGATTTCCTGAGCCACGTACTGTAAGCACTAAAGTGGTGAAACTTTCGCGGGGGTGGTGTTGCGTTTCGGGGTTGTCACGTAGACTGGGTTGCTATGTGTGGAATCGTTGGATTTGCTGGAAACAAAACAGCTTGCGGAAAACCGCTGGAAGTGTGCATGCAGGGGCTCAAGCGCCTCGAATACCGTGGATATGACTCCGCGGGCGTCGCGTTGGCGGCCCCGGGGATGAATACCGTCGCCGTACGCAAGAAATCCGGTCGTCTGAGCAATCTGGCCGACGACCTCAAGCGCAGCCCCATGCCAGACGCGACTGTAGGCATAGGCCATACCCGTTGGGCCACCAACGGCGAGCCGAGCGATGTCAATGCCCACCCGCACTTGAGCCAGGACGGCAAGATCGCCATCATCCACAATGGCATCATCGAAAACGCCGAAAAACTGAGAATGGACCTGCAGACCGAAGGCTACACCTTCCTTTCCGCTACCGACACCGAGGTGGCTGCGAAACTGCTGGGCAAAATCGCCAACACCATCATCGAGGAGACCGGCAGGCCTGACCTGTTCGAGGCGTTGCGACGCATGGCCCGCATGCTTTCCGGAGCGTTCACCATTCTGGCCGTGGACGTCCGCCAGCCCGATATCGTCGTCGGTGCCCGTCACGATTCCCCGTTGGTCGTGGGCCTCGGTGAGGGCGAGAACTTCCTGGGCTCTGATGTGGCCGCATTCGTCGCCTATACCAAAGAGGCCATGGAACTTGACCAGGATCAGGCGGTCTGCATTTCCGGCGACACGGTTACCGTCACCGATTTCGATGGCAATCCGGTCACCGATTCCAAGCGTTTCACGGTCGATTGGGATGCCAGCGCGTCCGAAAAGGGCGGCTGGGATTCCTTCATGGACAAGGAGATCCACGAGGAACCCGCAGCGGTGCGTAATACATTGATTGGCCGTTTCAATGAAAACGGCGAAATCAAACTTGACGAACTGCATATCGACCCGGAAGCCTTCAAGCAGATCGACAAGATCATCGTCGTGGCCTGCGGCACCGCCAGCTACGCCGGCATGGTGGCCAAATACGCCATCGAGCATTGGGTGCGCATCCCCGTCGAGGTCGAGCTGGCGCACGAATTCCGCTATCGCGACCCGATTCTCACCCCGCGCACGCTGGTGGTCGCCATCTCGCAGTCCGGCGAGACCATGGACACGCTGATGGCTCTGCGCCACGCCCGCGAGCAGGGTTCGAAGGTCTTGGCCATCTGCAACACGCAAGGTTCCACGATTCCGCGCGAATCCGACGCTGTGCTCTACACGCATGCTGGTCCGGAAATCGCCGTTGCCTCCACCAAGGCGTTTGTGGCTCAGATCATTGCCGCTTATCTGCTTGGCCTGTATTTTGCGCAAGTTAAGAACACGCTCTATCACGATGAGATTCACCAGATTCTGGACCAGCTCAAGGCCATGCCCGAAAAGATCCAGTGGGTGCTCGATAACGATGCCAAAGCCGTCAACGATGCTGCTAAGAAGCTTTTGAACGCGAAATCGTTCCTCTTCCTCGGCCGTCACGTCGGCTACCCGGTGGCGTTGGAAGGTGCTCTTAAACTTAAGGAAATCGCCTATACCTTCACTGAAGGCTTCGCTGCCGGCGAGCTCAAACATGGGCCCATTGCACTGGTTGAAGAGGGCGAGCCCGTTGTGGTCATCGTACCGTCCTCACGTGGCCGCAATGTGCTGCATAACAAGGTCATTTCTGCCATTGAAGAGGTCAAGGCGCGTGGTGCGTTCACCATCGCGGTGGCTGAGCTTGGCGATCCGGACGCTGAGAAATACGCGGATATCGTCTTCTGGCGTCCCGAATGCCCAACGCTTTTGAGCCCATTGGTCGACGTGGTACCGCTTCAGCTTTTCGCGCTGGATGTGGCCACGCTCAAGGGTTACGACGTCGACAAGCCCCGCAATCTCGCCAAGTCCGTGACGGTTGAGTAGAAGATTTGCAACCCAAGCATCGTTACGTGCTCGACGAGCCGGAAGTGCCCTTCGATTTGACGATTCTTTACGAAGACAACAACATCATCGTGGTGGACAAGCCGCATTTCCTGGCGACTACACCTCGCGGGATGTGGTATCGGCAGACGGCGCTCGTTCGGTTGCGTGAGCGGTTCCGGGAACCACAAATCACGCCGGCCCATCGGCTCGACCGCCAGACTGCCGGGGTGGTTCTGTTCGTTCGCAACCCAAAATTGCGACGGGACTATCAGATGCTGTTTCAGGAGCATCGTGTCGAGAAGACCTACGAATGTATTGCACAGACGTTGCCGATAATCAGGCCGAAGACCGGCACTATCGAGCGGCTTGACCCGCCGTCCGTCTTCCCGTTGAGGAGGCGTTCGCATATCGTCAAGGACCGGGGACGTTTGCAGGCTTATGAAATACCCGGCATGATCAACGCCGAAACCGTCATTGAGCTGGGCGACACGAATGCTGAGATTGCAGCTCGCGGCTACCGCCGTTATATCCTGCATCCGAAGACCGGCAAAACCCACCAGCTGCGTGTCCATATGAATTCACTCGGTCTGCCAATCAAAGGTGACGATTTGTATCCCATAATCATCGAACCTGACTATGCCGATTTCTCCAACCCGCTCCAACTGGTGGCCCGTTCCCTGAGTTTCATCGACCCGGTCAGCCATCGTTCCATGTCGTTTACTTCGAACTTTCGATTTTAGATAAAGTAACTGCCACAAGTTTCAAAGCGGTAACAAAGAACCTGCTCTGAAACTTGTGGCAGCGATATCAATTACTGTCTTCTTATTTTAAAAGAATCACTCATAGATATAGTGAGATTCGATTCTCTTCTGGAACTGGAAAACAATAAGTACAATGACCATGACCACGGAAATAGCAAGCATGCACCAGAAGGTTCCGATCAGTGGGTCGAGTCCGAAGGCCTCGGAAATCAGCTTGAAGAACCAAGTGGAAATGGTGAAGCCAAGGCTGGTGATTGCGGAGAACAGGCCCATCACGAACGGATAGTGCTTCTTGTCGGCGACGTTGGAAAGCATGAAGGGCATCCTGGTCATGATGATGGCGCTTCCCGAACCGATGAGGAACGCCGCGAGGCAGACCAATGGGAAGAAACGGGTGAAGATGAAGAGGATTGCGCCAATGCCCATCAAGCTGAATGCGAATGGGATGGTGAAGTTCTTGAGCAGCTTCTGGATTCGATTGATTAGCAGACCAATAACCACAGACGAGCCCGTGTTGAACATGAGAGCCATACCCGCCGCATCTGAGGCACCAAGGTGATAGGTGCTGACGTAGATTGAAAGTTTGTTATACATTACCGCTACCAGGAAGATGCTCAGGAAGCCCATGATCTCGCAAACGACGATTGCCGGGATGCTCTGTTTGGCCCCTTCTTTGAGATGTGTTTCTTCTACATCATCCTCCACATCATCACTGACTGAATCGCTTGGGACGAAGATGACAACGAAAATAAGGGCGATGAGCGCTATGCCATAGAGCCAGTAGTTGTGCACCCATCCCGACATCGCCAGCAAGCCTCCGAGATACATGATGATCATCGAAGAGCCATCCTGCATTGCGACGATTTTGCCCATCAGTCCGGAAAGCTGTTCTCCGTGGAAGAAGTGGGAAGACAAGCTGGGCAATATTGTCGTGATGATGCCCGTTCCAAAACCGGCGACGATAGCGCAGATCAGTAGTTGATTGACGCTGCCATGCAGGAATATCGGAGTAAGGCCACCGACGGCAACGAACAGGCAGCCCGTTATTCCTACGGTCTTGAAGGAAAGTTTTTCCATCAGTTTGCCGAAAATGATGGCAGAAACCATGGCCGCGGAAGCGCCGATGGAAACAACCGATTCGACTTTCGATGGGTCGTCGTGGGGAAAACTTCTTTGGATTTCTGCTACAGATGGAGAAATGATCGAATCGAACCTGGAAATGATGGCAAGGAACAATATGCCAATCAAAATACCTGCTGTTTTTTTATTCAGAATTGACTTCTTTGCCATGATTATGACTCCTTTTGTGCAATGGCTTCTATTTCTATGTTCGCGCCTTGGGCCAACCCTGCCACTTGGAAAGCACTACGGGCTGGATAAGGAGTGGCGAAGAATTCGGAATAAACCTTGTTGAATCGAGCGAAATCGGCGAAATCTCTGAGGAATACCGTTGTTTTGATAATGTCTGACCGCGTGCAACCGAAATCGGCAAGAGTCGCTTCCAAATTGTTCAGCGCGTTGGAGGTCTGATCCTCGATACTCGCCGGATATTCTCCGGTTGCTGGATCCAGTGGAAGCTGTCCCGAAATATAGTACGTGTCGCCTGCCTTGCGCCATGGTGAATACGGAGTTGTTTGCGATGTCATATGATATGCCTTTCGTTGTATGGGCAAGATGTTTTTAGTTCCCGACAAAGCATCTTTGCCACTGTCCTGTTCTACTTTGAGGACAATAAAATAATAATAACTTATTATTAAAAAAACGCAAAATCGGCATTTTATCGCTAAAAAACAAGTATATTTCGATTTTTTGCAGAAAAAATTATCAGTCTGATAATTTTGTGTTATACTGAAACTGCAATGAAGCATCAACTGAAAGGATATGAGTTATGAACTCTCTCGATACGGTAATCGATCGAAAGAATACCTATAGCATCAAATGGGATGGTATAGGTCTCGACTACAAGAATCTTGACCTTACTCCTATGTCCATCGCGGACATGGATTTCAAGGTTCCTCAGGAAGTCATCGATGCTGTTGTAGCTCAGGCAAAAGTCGGTATTTATGGATATGCGATGCCTGCTGAAAGCTATACCAGTGTGATCACGGACTGGCTTAAGGAACGCAATGATTGGCAATTGCAGGAAGAGAATGTTGGGTTTGTCATTCGTGTGGTTGATGCGATCTCCATGGCCATTCGTTCGATGTCTGAGGAGGGCGACGCGATCATCGTTTTCACCCCGCTTTACGGTTTCTTCGAATCGGCGATCGTTGGTGCGCGTCGCAAGTTGGTTGCCAATCGTATCAATTACACTGAGCGTGGCTATGAAGTCGATTTTGACGAGTTTGAGCGGCAGATCGAGGCCGAACATGTTCGTATGTTCGTTCTGTGCAATCCTCACAACCCGACGGGAAGGGTGTGGACGCGAGAGGAATTGACGCGTATGGTCGAAATCTGTAAAGCCCACGATGTCACTATCATCTCTGACGATATTCATAGCGATTTGATTATGCCCGGGTATCATTACACCCCGATTGCGAAGATTGCCAAGGAAATGGACTTTGACAAGGTCATCACCATGAAATCCGCCTCAAAGACCTTCAACGTAGCGGGGTTGCAGCTCGGCTATTATATTTCCGAGAATCCTGACATCATGAAGCATATGCAGGATGAGAAGGATTACACGACCTATCCTGATCTTCCCAATAACTTTGTGATTGCCGCGATATCCGCCGCCTATAAGCATGGTGTTCCGTGGCTTGAGAATGTCCTGCAGTATATCGAGGGCAATTATCAGATGGAGAAGAAGCTCATCGAAGAGAAGTTCCCGAAGGCGCATCTTGCGCAATTGGAAGGCACCTATCTGACATGGCTGGATGTCAGCTATCTGGGAATCGACGAGAAGACTTTGATGGATAGGCTTGACAAGTGCGGCATCGGCGCTGAAACCACGTCAAGTTTCGGCATCAAAGAGGGACTGTTTATTCGCATGAACATCGCCTGTCCGAAAGCCACCATGCAAAAGGGGCTTGACGCGTTGGAAAAGGCGTTGTCGATGTAACTGGCAATTGCAAGGATTGCCACAAAGCCAACAAATGCCCGTCCAACGTGATTTTAAGTTCCTTCTTAATGTCGTGTTTTAAGGCACCGGCTTCCACGAAGGTTTACGCAAGATTCTAAAGAAATTTTCTGGCGTAAATCCTCGTGGAAGCTTTACTTTTTGCAGGCAGTTGTAAAGCCACCTCTAGTTGACGTTTTGCAGATACCGATACAACGTCGAGACGGAACATCCCAATTCCGGCGCCACCACGTTGACCGCGCTTTTCATGAGGAAAACGCCGTTGTTCTTGAGATCACGAACAATATTGATTCGTTCGCTGGAAGTCATGCGGGTAGGGGAAACACCATATTGAGCCACGGTATCTCTGGTTATTCTGCGGATGGTTTCGCTCCAGTCACCTTGCAGGTTTTCGCCATGTCCAATAGTGGGGAGCATATCATGCAGATTTGAATCGGGGACCAATTTGGAAAGCAGGGAGAGAGTGTCTTTAAATCCTGTGATGTCCACGTTGATGCAGAGCAGGCCTATGAGTTCACCTTTGCTGTTTTTTATGAATAACGTCGATGACCTGAACTCTTGGTTGTGTGCTGCTCCTTTATAGCCTGACACGTAGTCTCTGACGTTGGATTCGCCGGTTTGGATCAGTTTCAATGCCTGATCGGTAACTCCGTCACCAACTTTTCTGCCGGACAGATTACCGTTCCTGATGAAGATGATTGATTTTTTGGGATCATTAACATCATGTACCAGAACTTCGGCTATTTCGCCAAGGGCATCTGCGATAAAATTCGCTAGCGGGAAGGTGTCTTCCAAATGTTCAAATGATAATGCCATATGTATTTTCCTTGTTTTCCGAGATGATGCTCATAATACTCCACTCTATACGTGAGAAAAAAATATCTGTATTTTTAAAATTCAGATAGATAACAGTGAGTTGTAATAATTGGTTGAACAAGACATGGAATGAAGGAGATTGAAACCAGAACGCTACTAAGAATTTCAAAAACGGTGGTTTCTTGCAGCCTTCTGATTTAAGACCAAGGCAGTTAAGCATATTTCTGGCCTGCATGTTCCTTACGCTCGAGGCTTATGTCGAAGCATTTGCTATGCGGGTTTGCTGGTTTTGGAAATAATTTGCGTCTTTATCATGGGCGGCTTCGAAAGGTAAGGATAGACTTGTCGTTAAATAAAGTGATGGATTGATGACAGGGGCGCAATGAGCAGGGTTCGGCGGTTGTTTGCCGCGATAAGCAGTTGTTTGCTGCTCGCAGCAATGGTGGGCTGCGGGCAACAGGACAACCGCACCGCCATCACCGTTTGGTCGTGGGAGCCCAGCATGGAGGCCGAGGCCCGGGATTTCGAAAAGGCGAATCCCGACATCCGCGTCGACATCAAATCCACCAGCGGCTACGACAACCTCAATTCCGCCATCCAGGACGGCTACAATATGCCTGACGTGGTGCAGCTTGAGTATTTCGCGCTGCCGCAGTATGCCGTCAGCGGGCAGTTGCGTGACATCACCGACCAGACGCAGGGCTACGGCGACAACTACACACCCGGAACGTGGTCGAGCGTACATATCAACGGACGGGTCTACGGGGTGCCGATGGACTCGGGTCCGATGGCGTTCTTCTACAATGACGACGTTTTCCGCCAGGCTGGTGTCGACGCCTCGCAGATTCGCACATGGAACGACTACTATGAGGCCGCCAAAAAGCTCAAGGCTATAGGAGTCTACATCGCCGCCGATGCCGGCGACGCAAGTTTTTACAATGCGATGATCTGGCTCAACGGCGGACGCCCATTCCACACCACCGGTGACGGCAAGACCGTGACGGTGAATCTTGCCAACGACAAAGGAACCCAGGATTTTACGGCGTTCTGGCAGAAAATGATTGACGAGGGACTGATCAACACCCAGCTGAGCACCTGGTCGGACAAATGGAAGAGTGCACTCGAAGTCGGCGATGTTGCTTCGGTGTTCACCGGGGCATGGATGCCGTCGCTTCTGCTTTCCGACGTGCCAGGCAGTGCGGGGCTTTGGCGTGTCGCCCAGATGCCGACGGCGGATGGAACACAAACCAATTCGGAGAATGGCGGTTCGGCGCTTGCCGTGCTGCACCTGACGCGCAAGCCTGAAGCGGCGATGCGTTTCATCCGTTACGTCTGCCTCGACCGTTCTGGCATCGCCAAGCGTGTGGATGGCGGCGCGTTCCCTGCAGACAAGGCGACCTTGAACAGCCGCGCGTTCCTGACGAAGACCACGGTCCGCGATTCGCGCGGCATCGATGTGCCGTATTTCGGCGGCCAGCAATTCAACAGGGTGCTTTCGAACGCAGCGGAGAACGTGTCGCTCGGCTATCAATACCTTCCCTTCGAAGTCTACGCACGAGGGGATTTCAAGGCGACGGTGGGCCAATCCTACAAATGGTCGACTACGGACCATCAGATGCAAAAGATTCAGGAGAGGATCAATGCCGGGCAGACCAATCCCGACGGTAGCCCATTGACCATGCCTCAGCAGAACCTCGGCCCCAAAATCAGCCTGATGCAGGGGATTGCGCTCTGGCAAAAAGACATTAAGGAATACGGCACGAACCAGGGCTTTACCTTGCAATAAAGCCGCTTACAAAACTTCTGAAACTCCTAAGACTTCAGACGTTGAGGCGGTAGATGATGGCCATGCCCTTGAAGATTAGGTCGGGGTCGTAGACATCGATGTCCTCGGTGTCGTCCTTGAAAACCGAGCCGAGACCACCGGTGGCGACCACCTTGAAATCCTCTTCTATTTCGCGATGGAACTGCTCGACGGTCCGTTCGATGCCGCCGAGGAAATTGTAGTAGAGGCCGGCCTGCATGGCCGTTTTGGTGCCTTTCGCAAGAATCGAGGCCGGTCGCGTGATTTCGACTTCGGGCAGTTGGGCGGTGCCGGAAACCAGCGAACTGATGGAGGTCTGCAGACCGGGGCTGATGAGGCCCGCTGTGATGGACTTGTTGACATCAACATAGTTGAAGGTGGTCGCTGTGCCGAAATCTGCCACCAAAACGGGCCCGCCGTATATGCCATAGGCACCGACGCAATCCGCCAGGCAGTCCGCGCCCAACGATTTCGGATCGTCCATGCGGATGGACAGGCCAGATTTGACGCCGGGGCCGACGATGATCGGGTCGATATCAAGGAACTTGACGATGCTGGAACGGAAGGAATGCATGATCTGTGGGACCACGGAGGCGACGATGACATCATCGACATCGTCCGGGGTGTATCCGCCGGACTCAAGGAACTGGAGCAGCAGCAGGCCGTATTCGTCGCTGGTCCTGAAGGTCTTGGTGGTGATGCGCCACGTGTCGGTGATGGTGAAGGCGGGGGAGCTGTCGTCCACCACGCCGATCTCGATGTTCGTGTTGCCGATGTCAATCGCGAGTAGCATGTTGTCCGCCTTCCAAAGATTTATTGGCGTCTCTCTCGGCACTTTGTGGGAGTGCCGTTCGCCTTACGTCTTGCGTCCCATCATACGCTGTCAACGGCGTAAATCTATCGGTATTCGTATGATGGAAACCGCAGACGACCCGTGAGGGCGGCTAGCGAATGTAATAATATCTATCAAAGAGGAAAGTATGCCTACGAATTCAGGTGCGCACGGCGAAAACGACGCAACCGACAACAAATCAACAGGCACCGACGAAAACGAGATGGCGACGAACACTGCCGACGGCCCTACGAATGCTGGCAGCACTGACGAGACGCTCAATGCGCATGTCAAAGGCGTTTCTGGTGGCAATGCTTCCGGTGTTAACGGCGGCAAGGCCGGAAAAGGCAAGAAAAAGGGCTGGATCTGGGCGATTGTCGCGGTAGTCGTCGTAGTGGCGCTTATCGTCGCTTTCGTGGTGATTCGCGGCAATCAAAAGGTCAGTGACGGCATGGCTAGGATGCATAAAGCTGAAACCGTCACCGTCGGCCTCAAACTTGCCCCCACGAACCTCGACATCCGCAACCAGTCCGGCTCCGCGCTCGATCAGGTGCTTGTGGGCAATGTCTACGAAGGACTCGTCGCACGCGATTCCAACAACAAGGTTGTGCCGGGACTGGCCAAAAGCTGGGAGAAAAACGCCGACGGGACGAGCTATACGTTCCATCTCAACCGTGGAATGAACTTCTCCAACGGAGACAAACTTGACGCCAACGACGTGGCGTGGTCCATCAACGAACTGGTGGCCAAGCACTACCATGATTCCGAATCGCTCATGAATTTCAAGTCGGTGACGGCCACGGACGCCGATACTGTCAAGCTTGACCTGACCGCGCCTTACGCCAACCTCTTGTGGGAGCTCGCCTGCCGGCCAGGACTGGTGTTCGACAAGAACGCCAACTACGACATGAAGACGCAGGCGGTGGGCTCCGGGCCGTATGTCGTCACCAAATTCGTGCCGAACGATTCCATTACGCTGAAAGCCAATCCGAACTATTGGGGCGAGCATAAGGCCATGACCCAGACCATCGTGCTGCGTTATTTCGGCGATGACAATGCAGCCGTCAACGCGCTGAAATCCGGGGATGTCCAAGTGCTGGCACCCGTGACCGAAAATCTTGCCGAGCCCTTTGAAAAAGATAACGCTCACTATCGCGTCGCGGCTGGAGATGACACCGACAAATTCGTGCTCGCCATGAATTCCAAGGGTGTCAAGACCTCGGATGTGCGCGTGCGTCAGGCCATCCGATACGCCATCGATCACAAGCAGCTCATCGCCTCGCGCGGCGGGGCCGACAAGGCGCTGGGTGGGCCGATTCCCTCGCTGGACCCCGGCTATGAAGATCTGACAGGGCTGTATCCGCACGATGTCGACAAAGCCAAGGCGCTGATGAAGGAGGCCGGCTATACCCCAGACCATCCGCTCGAGCTGCGGCTGACCTACGCCAACACCTACGGCACGGAGCTCGGCGACCAGCTGCGCAGCCAGCTGAAGCCCATCGGCATTGACTTGAAGGTCAATGTGGTCGAATTCTCTACGTGGTTGCAGGATGTGCTCAAAAATAAAGATTACGACCTCTCCATGGTCGACCACAACGAAAGCCATGATTTCTCGCAGTGGACGCAGGACAGTTACTACTACAACTACAGCAATCAGAAGGTCAAGGACTACTACAACCAGGCGATGGCTGCTTCCAGCGATTCCCAGCGCGACGCGTTGCTCGCCAAGGCCGCTCGTGTGGTCAGCGAGGACGCGCCTGCCGACTGGCTCTTCAACTACCGCATCACTACGGCGATGAAGGCAGAAGTGCAGGGTTTCCCGCTCAACCTGAACCAGACACTGCTGCCGCTGTATGGCGTGATGTACTTGACGCCGGTTAAGTAGTAAGTGAGGTCGCGTCGGTAAGCAGAAAAATGGAGGTCGTAATCTGCTTGTCGACGCGGGCGTGACGTTGGACGCGTCGGTAAGCAGAAAATCTGGGTTGAAATCTGCTTATTGACGCAAATGCATAGATGAGAATGAGGCAAAGACATATGCGATTCGTCATTCGGCGGCTCCTGCTGTTTGTAGCGGCGCTGCTTGCCATTTCGGTGGTGATTTTCGCGGCGCTGCGCATTCTGCCCGGCGATGTGGCCAGCGTGATGGCCGGGCTCAACGCGCCTTCGGAACGTGTGGCCCAGTTGCGCTCGCAGATGGGGCTTGACCGGCCGCTGGTTGTACAGTACTTCAGCTGGCTGGGCGGTTTGCTGCACGGCAATTTTGGCACCTCGCTTCTGACCGGTCGCTCGATTAGCTCGACCGTTGCCATGCGCTCTTCGGTCACCTTCCCGCTTATTGTTCTAGGGCTTGTCGTGGCGCTCGCCATCGGCTTGACGCTTGGGGTAGTGTCCACTTTGGCCACTCGCCCGGCGGTTCGTTCTGCGTTTCATTTCGTCGCCATCGTCGGTGGTGCCATCCCGGCGCTGTGGGGAGGCCTGCTGCTGATTTTGCTGTTCGGGCGTGGCACAGGATTGCTGGGCATCTTGCCTTCGCAAGGGTTCCCCGAGGCTGGCTGGGGCAGTTTCGGTTCGGCTCTGGCCTCGCTGGTCCTGCCTGCGTTGGCCGTCGGCATCATCGATGGTGCGAGTCTCATGCGCTATACGCGCTCGGCGCTGGGTGAAGTGATGAACAGCGGGTATATGGATCAGGCGATGGCTTGTGGCTATACACGCCGCCAGGCCGCGCTCAAAGTTGGGCTGAGACTGGCGACGCCTCAGCTGGTGAGTGTGGTCGGGTTGATGTTCGCTGGCATGATCACCGGTGTTATGGTAATCGAAAATCTCTTCGCGCTGCCTGGCATCGGGGCTGGCTTGGTCACAGACCTCGGCAACCGCGACTTGATTGCGGTGCAAAGCGAACTGTTCATGTTGGCTGCCTTCTTCCTCTTCATCGGCTTCCTCGTCGATCTGCTGCATCGCTTCCTCGACCCGCGCCTCAAGCACGCCGTGCAGGGAGGTGCGCAATGATGAAAAGCAAGTCTTCAAGCAAATTTACTATTGTATTACGTTCGATATGGCGGCGTGGCGAAGGCAAGTTTTCGCTGATTGTGTTGGCACTGTGGGTCGCGGTCTCGCTGATTTCGCTGGTTTGGACGCCGCAATCATTGTGGGCGACCGACGGTTACCATGTCTGGTCCAAGCCGTCTACTGTGCATTGGCTCGGCACCGATGGAACCGGAGCGGATGTGTTCAGCTGGCTGATGGCCGGGGCGCGAACGAATCTGTTTATTGCCATTTTGGCAGTGGTTTTCGCGGGCGCGCTTGGCATATTGCTGATGAGTGCGATGGTTTCGCGCAATTCGGCGCTGTCGAATGTTTCAGTGGTTGCGGTGGACGCGCTGATTTCCATTCCGACCGTGCTGATCGCCCTGATTCTGGCGGTTCCGATGGGAGCTTCCGTTGCGGTTATCATCATCGCCTGTGGCATTGGCTATGGCCTCAACCTGGCACGTATAGCACGCCCACAGGCGTTGCTGGCGGCCAATTCCGACTATGTCGGCTCAGCGCTTTCCTACGGAGCTACCGGACCATCGGTGATGCTGCACCATATCCTGCCAAACGCGATGCCGACCATCATGGTCCAGCTTTCGCTTTCCGCTGGCACTGCGGTGCTTGCCGAATCCGGCCTGACCTATCTCGGCGTCGGCGTGCCCAGTGGCGTACCGAGCTGGGGTCATTCGCTGGCTACGTCGGTCAAATTCATCAATATTTACCCGTTGACTGTGCTTTGGCCGGGCCTTATCGTCACCATCGTGGTGGTGGCGTTGAACGTTTTCGGCGACGTATTGCGCGATGCCATCGATCCGGTGACGAATCCGGAATTGCGGGAGGTGTGACAATGAGCGTTGAAGTGAAACAACTTGGCATTTCCATTGCTGGTAAGTCGATTGTACAGGATGTCGATTTGCATATCGGTGATGGCGAACGGGTCGGTCTCATCGGTTCGTCCGGGTCCGGAAAGTCCATGATTTCCAAGGCGATGCTTGGCCTTCTGCCGATGATTGCGAAAACTTCCGGTTCCGTGATGCTTGGTGATACGCAGGTTGTCGGAGCGGACGGAACCGTTCTTGCCGGTCTGCGCGGGCGTTACGTCGGTGCGGTGTTCCAGAATCCAGCGTCATCGTTGAATCCGGTTTTGACCGTCGGTAAACAGGTCGAGCTGCCGTTGAAACTTCATTATGACTTGGACAAGGCTGATCGTCAGGCACGCGTTTCTGGGATGCTCGAAAAGGTCGGGCTTGACGAAACGACGGCGAAAAAATATCCTAGTGAGCTTTCCGGCGGCCAACAGCAGCGTGTTGGCATCGCCACGGCTTTGATTACTTCGCCTCGGCTGATTATCGCCGACGAACCCACAACTGCGCTCGACTCCATCACACAGCGTCAAATTGTCGATTTGTTGGTTTCATTGGTCGACAAATCTGGTGCCTCGATGCTGTTCATCACTCATGATTTCTCGGTACTTGCCCGTGCTACGACGCGTTGCTATGTGCTCGATGACGGCCGGATTATCGAATCTGGGAATACTTCTGATTTGTTGGATAATCCGCAAAGCAGACAGACTAAAAAACTGGTTGGTGCGGCCAGAGAGCTGACATTGCAACGAAAGCAGGATTGCGATGACTAAACAACAGATGCTGCTGACAGGCAAAGGAATCAGCCGAGTTTTCGGAAAAGGCAAGAACCGGCAGACCGCGCTGGACGATGTCGACGTCGAAGTGAGCGCAGGGGAGTGCCTTGCTTTGATTGGCGGTTCCGGGTCGGGCAAGTCCACGTTGACGCGGATTCTTCTGGGACTTGACCAGCCGACTTCGGGAACGGTGACTTTTGAAGGAAAACGGGTTGAGGGACGCAAATCATCGGGTTACGAAGCTTTGCGGCGGGAATCAAGCCTCGTGTTCCAGAGCCCGTTCACCTCGCTTGACCCGCGCTGGAATGTAGCGAAGTCTGTGGCGGAACCTCTGAACATTCAGCGGAAGCGTTCGAAAACCGACAATCTGGATATAGCCGCGAAAGTCCGTGAGTCCTTGTCTTTGGTCGGCCTTGACCCCGATGAATTCCTGAATCGTTATCCCATAGACCTTTCTGGCGGGCAGGCACAGCGCGTCGCCATCGCTCGCGCATTGGTCACAGATCCCAAGCTCATCGTCGCCGACGAACCGATGAGTGCCATCGACGTGGCCGCGCGCCTGCAGATTCTTGAGGCGTTTGCCGCCATACGCAAATCTCGACCGGAGACGGCCATTCTCATGATTTCGCACGATTTGGGTGTGGTGCAACATATCGGTGACCGCATCGTTGTGCTCCATGACGGCGAGGTGGTGGAAAGCGGCGCCACCGATGACGTGCTCAACCGCCCGCAGGCCGACTACACCCGCGAGCTGGTTGCTGCTGCTTCCCTATAAGCCCGAAACTACTCGACTACATTAAAGCGCTCGCCGTTGCAGAAGGCGTGAATCGAACGTGCAAGCTGGCGGGAAAGGTCGCGGTAGGCGTCATCCGCGCGCCAGGCGACATGCGGAGTGAGGATGGTGCCAGGAACCGAACGCAGCGGGTCGTCGGCCGGCAGCGGTTCCTTGTCGTAGACGTCGATGGCGGCCTTGATGTCGCCACGCTTGAGCCTGTTGACCAGAGCGCCTTCTTCGATGAGCTCGGCGCGAGCCGTGTTGATGAAGTAGCTGCCTGGCTTGAGCTTGTCCAAATCGGCTGCGGTCACGACCCTCTGTGTCTCTTCGTTTAGCGGCAGATGAAGGCTCACGATATCCGAATGGGCTATGAGCTCGCCGATGCCGTCAACGGGCGTCGCCCGTAGGGAACGCGCTGTGGCGGCATTGACATGGGAGTTCCAGACCAGCGTATGCATGCCGAAGCCATCGGCAATGCGTGCGACGGTCTGGCCGATACCGCCGAAACCGATAAGTCCTATCGTCTTTTCCTTAAGTGACATGCCTTCGAGTCCGCTCCAGTTGCCTTCACGGATGCTGCGGTCCATGGCGCCGATCGAGCGCGCAAGTTCGAAAATCAACGCAAACGTATATTCCGCAACGGTTTCGTCGCCGTAATGGACGGTGTTGCAAATGCGGATACCCAGCTCACGGGTGCGGTTGAGATCGATGAAATTGGCGACGCCGGTGCCGCCGAAAACGAAGCAGCGCACGTGGGTGCCGAGTTCGTCGAGCAACCTGCCGGTGACGTGGAAGCCGATGACCACGACGATATCGGCGTCTTTGCAGCGTTCGAGAATGGTATCGGGTTCGATGTTGAAATCCTTGTACATCCGTACGCGCGCGACGTTGTGCAGCATCCGCATGCTTGTGGCAATGGGCTGGTACATGGCCGCGAACATCGAGGGAATGACCACCAACGGCAGTTCGGTGTGTTCGGATTGCGTTTCGATATACTCCATACCCCCAAGAATAATTCCGCCTCTGAACTATGGAAACGGAGACTATCGCTATACGAAAGATGGCGCAGATGGATATTGCCGTGAGTTATGTCTGCTGTAATGGTGCTTGATTTTATGTGTTAATTGTCGAAGGAAAACAGGCTTTCGACGGTAGTGCGCAATCAATAAATAAGGTTGATTTGTGCGAGAAACGGCGTAACGTCGGGTGCCGCATTCTCGCAACACGAATATGATGAATATTGAGATTTGATACGCAGTGCGAAGATGCAGCAGCGAAAAGAGGTTTTTGAAATGGTTGACGGGCAGCGAATGGGGATTGCAGATAGCGTGCGAACCAACGGGGCGACGCCGAATCCTTGGTGGGCCAACGCGGTGGTCTATCAGATCTACCCACGCAGTTTCCAAGACAGCAATGGCGACGGTTTCGGTGATATTCAAGGGATTATTTCACGGCTTGACTATCTAGCTGGACTCGGCGTGGACGTGCTGTGGCTGAGCCCGGTCTATGTTTCGCCACAGGTCGACAACGGCTATGACATCGCCGATTATCAGAACATCGACCCCAGATTCGGCACGATGGACGATATGGACGAGCTGCTGAGCGAAGCCCACAAACGGGGGCTCAAGATCGTGATGGACCTCGTGGTCAACCACACTTCCGACGAGCACGCCTGGTTCCAGGCCAGCCGCGACAAGGATGACGAACATGCCGACTGGTATTGGTGGCGGCCGGCGCGCAAGGGGCACGAACCGGGCACGCCGGGCGCGGAACCGAACAAATGGGGCAGCTATTTCGGAGGTTCGGCCTGGACCTACGATCCGAAACGGGGCGAATACTATCTCCATCAGTATTCCGCCAAGCAGCCTGACCTCAATTGGGAGAATCCCGAGGTGCGCAAAGCCATCTACAAGATGATGAACTGGTGGATGGATCGCGGCATCGACGGCTTCCGCATGGATGTCATCGCCGAAATCTCCAAACGAGTCGATTCCAACGGTAAACTGCCGGGGGAGCCGGGCGGGCACATTCCCGATTTGCCGGCGAACCACGGCTATTCCACGCCGTTCCTGGCCTGCACCGACGGGCCGAGACTTGACGAATTCCTGCGTGAGATGCGCCATGCGGTTTTCGACGGGCGTGAAGGCTATATGACAGTGGGGGAGGCGCCCGGGATTCGCCTGAAACGCGACGGCTATATTACCGATCCGGCTAATGGCGAGCTCGATATGATGTTCCTGTTCAACCACGTGCTGTTCGACTGCAAGAATTATGACACATGGTCACCAGTCCCATTCAAGGTCGATGGACTGCGCAAGATCATGGCCAAGGAACAAAAAGCGGTAAACAAAGCCGGTTGGGCGAGCCTGTATTTCAACAACCACGACCAGCCGCGCGCTCTTTCGCGTTGGGGCGATGACAGTGAGGCGATGCGGGTCAAAAGCGCGAAGGCACTAGGGCTCTTGCTACACATGCATCGCGGTACGCCGTATATCTATGAGGGTGAGGAACTGGGGATGACCAATGCCCACTTCACGCGGCTTGAGCAATATCGTGATATCCAGTCACTCAATATCTACAAGGAGCGCGTCGACGAGCAGCATCGGGTTTCGTCTGAGGACATGCTGGATGTGCTGGCCAAGCGCAGTCGTGACAATGCTCGCACGCCGATGCAGTGGGATGGCAGCAAATATGCCGGTTTCACGGCACCGGGTGCTTCGGTCGAGCCATGGATTGCGGTCAACCCGAACCATAACGTCATCAACGCCGAGACGGAAGTGGACGATCCGGATTCAGTCTACTCCTTCTATAAGAAGCTCATCGCGCTTCGGCACACCGACGCGGTGGTCGCCGCCGGCGATTGGAAATTGATCGATGCTCATGACGAGCATGTCTACGCTTTCACGCGTTCGTTGGGCGACGAGAAGCTGTTGGTGGCGGTGAACTGTTCGAGTCGGACTGTTCCGATTCCGCGGCAGACGGCGGCGTTGCTTGCCGCGGACGGAAAGCTTGATGAGGCGCGGTTGCTCATTTCCGTCACAGATTCGTTGCCGGTGCAAGGCCAGCTAGGTCCGTGGGAAGGTTTCGTATATCAAGTATAGCAGAGTTCTGTCATTGTCGAATTTCTTTGAAATTAAGCAAAGATACCTCTTCTTGATTGGCTTGAACTTTGTTGCATTGTATAGTAAAATATATATTGTATAGCAAATGAGGTTGTTGACTTGAGGCAGGGAGAGAATATGCCGATGGTGCAGATGAACATTCGTATCGATGCCGACTTGAAAGACGAAGTTGACGAGATACTGAAGCGTATTGGCAAGACTCCGAGTTCCGTGATCCGCGAGCTGTGGGACTTCATTCAAGATTCTGGAGAGATTCCCGATTTGAGCACGGCTGTTGAGAAAGAAGATCGGGAGCTCGAAAAACGCAAGAAGCTTCAGAAGATCGACAATATGAGCGGAATAGTTCCACGAACGTTGCAAGACATGGGACTTATCGGGCGTGGCGATGATCCGTTCAAGTCGATGTCCGCCAAAGAGCTGCATGATTATGCGGACGAACAGCGGTATGAGGATTATATTCGAGGAAGCGTGGCAGAAAGCGTGACAGTATGATGAGGGAAACCAAACGCAATATTGTATTTGACACCACTATTCTTATCGATATCGTCATGCATCGTTCGTTGCGGGAGTCTACAGCGTTGAAGCTCATGGACGCATGCGCCGATTCGAATTTGAATCCCATGTGCGTGTCATTGTCGTTGAAAGATGTCGATTACGTTGTGAAAGTCAATACCAAACGGGATTTTAAGGACGCCATGGCTGGTGTTGAGCGGGCTACCGTGCAGCAGCTTGTCGCCCAGATTGGTTGGAACAGTGTGAAATCAATCATGGAGGTTTGTGAAGTCGCCGCTGTCGACGGTGAGGTTTGCAAAAATGCACTGAAATTGCGTTCTGCGCATCCTGATTACGAGGACGACCTCATTGTCGCCGCGTCGCGCCAGGCCGATGCCGATATGGTGGTGACGGGCGATCAGGATTTGATCAAGCATTTTCCGGATCTGTGCGTCAGCGTCGAGGACGCGCTGAAGCAGATTGAAGAAGGCTGAACATCTGAGGCTCGAGTTGAGTGGGTTCGCGCTTGGCGATTGTGCGGCGCAATCTTTGTAGAGTTGGTTTTGGAATTCGAAAAACATTCGGATTCAAGTAGCGGCAGGAGTCGATATGGCAGGTAAGGCATTGATCATTGTGGACGTGCAGCCCACGTTCTGCGAAGGCGGGGAACTCGGGGTCGAAGGCGGCGCGTCTGTGGCCGAGCGCATCGCCGAGTACGTGAAAGCGCAAGGCGACAAGTACGCTTATATCGCCACTACGCAGGACTGGCATATCGAGCCGGGTTCGCATTTCTCCGACCATCCAGATTTTGTGGATTCATGGCCGAAGCATGGCGTTGCGGGCACGCCGAATGCCGAGCTGATGCCGCAGATCGCCGCGCTCGGCGTCGAGCATCATTTCAAGAAGGGGCAATACGCCTCGGCATATTCGGGTTTCGAAGGTATCGAAGACAACACCGACCGTGTGCAGACGCGTGCCGAGTTTGCCACGATGCAGAAGGACGGCAAGACGCTGGCCCAGGGGTTGAAGGACGCTGGTGTTGACCATGTCGATGTGGTCGGTCTGGCTGAGTCGCACTGTGTCAAGGAGACCGCGCTCGATGCCAAGAAGCTAGGCTATAGTGTCACGGTGTTTGAGGACATGACCGAACCGGTGAGCGAGGACCAAGGTGCGAGTGCTCGCAAGGCGATGAGTCAGGCGGGAGTTGAGCTGAAAGACGGGATTGCCGGCTGATTGCCTTGTGTTGGAAGTAACGACGAATAGAAAGACGATGGATTGGTTGGTATGACCGAGGACGACTACCCGGCTGAGGACGGGCGCTTTGCCCCTGCTGGTGACGAAACGCAGTGGCGGATGCAAGAGGCGGATCCGTCCGAGGAGGACGAGGCATGGGCCCTGCATCTTCAGGATATGCAAGGGGATGCTGCGGGTACGGCTGAGGCCAGACCAACTGCGGATAGTCGCAAATTCGACCAAGGCGATGCGCTCGCGGCGCTGAAGCGTTATTTCGGTTACGATTCGTTCCGTGAAGGGCAGGAAGATCTGGTCGATGCCATCCTCGCCGGACACGACGTGCTGGGAGTCATGCCGACCGGCGCCGGCAAATCCATCTGCTACCAGGTGCCGGCCACGATGTTGCCGGGGCTCACCATCGTCATTTCGCCATTGATCTCGTTGATGCGCGATCAGGTGGATGCCTTGAACGATGCGGGCATCAAGGCCGCGTTCATCAACACCACTCAGGAAAGCGATGAGCAATCCATGGTCTTCGCTCAAGCTCGGAAAGGCGATGTGAAAATGCTCTATGTCGCTCCCGAACGCTTGGAAACCGAGCGGTTTCGTATCTTCGCCTCGCAGGTCAGGATTTCGCTGATTACGGTCGATGAGGCGCACTGTGTCTCGCAATGGGGACAGGATTTCCGCTCGTCGTATTTGGGTATCGGCGAGTTCATCGACAGCTTGCCGGTGCGACCGACCGTTGCGGCGTTCACGGCGACCGCGACCGAAAAAGTGCGCCGCGATATCGTTCGCTTATTGCGGCTTAAAAATCCCAAGGTTACGGTGACCGGCTTTGACCGGCCGAACTTGTATTTCGACATCATCAACATGCCGACCAAACGCAAGAACGTGTGGATTGCGGATTACGCGGCCAACCATCCCGACGAATCCGGCATCGTCTACTGCGCCACGCGAAAGGAGACCGAGTCGCTCGCCGAGGAGCTGAACCGGCACGGTATCGGCGCCGCAGCCTATCACGGCGGCATGTCAGCTGAAGCTCGCGACAAGGCGCAGCGTGATTTCGTCACCGACAAGGTGCCGGTGGTCGTGGCCACCAATGCCTTCGGCATGGGCATCGACAAGTCGAACGTCCGTTACGTTATCCATCACAATATGCCGGAAAGTATCGAGGCCTACTATCAGGAGGCCGGTCGAGCAGGACGAGACGGTGAACCTGGACGTTGCACGCTGCTATGGAATGAATCGGACATCGTCACCCGCCGCAGGCTTCTGGACATGGATTCGGACAACGAGCGCATGAGCGAGGAGGAGCAGGCAATCGTTCGCCAGAACCATCGTCGTCTTCTGAACGCGATGATCGGCTACTGCCGGACCACCGAGTGTCTGCATCGCTACATCGTCCGTTATTTCGCCGATCCGAACAATGTGAATGCCGCCGGAGACGTCAACGGAAACGACGAATCCGAGTCGGGCGCGAATGGGGCAGCCGATTCGGCGCCGGACAAATGCGGCAATTGCGCGAACTGCGAAAGCACGTTCGAGACCATCGATGTCTCGTCTGTGGCCCGTGCCGTCAGCCGTTGCGTCCACGACTTGAACCAGAGTTTCGGCATGGGCAAGATCGTCTCGGTACTTCGGGGGTCGAAGGCGCAGGATCTCATCAGCCGACGCCTGGACCAGGTGCCAAGTTATGGGGCGTTGCACGAAGTCCCGGACGCTCGGATTCGTGACGTCATCAACCAGATGGCGACCGACGGCTACCTATTCATCTCTGAAGGCAGGCTGCCAATTGTACGGTTCGGAGCGCGGGCCGGTGAGACTGTCAGCCCTGATTTCCACTATGAGATCAAGCGGATCGCGCGCAAGAAGTCGATGGCGGTTTCCTCGGGTAGGGCATTTGGCTCCTACGATGCCGATGCCGCCAATAGCGCGGGCGCGTCTGGCTCGGCTTCTGGATCGTTCGGTGACTATGAGCCGAGCGAGGAGGATGAGGCGTTGTTCCAGAAATTCCGCGAGCTGCGCCACACCATCGCTCAGGAAATCGGCAAGCCGCCCTATATCGTCTTCTCCGACAAAACTTTGCGCGACATGGCCCGTATCAAGCCGGTCACCGATGCCCAGTTTCTTGCAGTCAATGGCGTGGGCGAAAACAAGCTGCATCTCTACGGCCCTCGTTTTATGGACGTGGTGCGCTCTAACTGAAATTATCAAGGTCAGGCTGCCCAAGGCTCGCGATATGGTGGACGCCAGATTTAGTGTATAGCAGTGTCCACTGGATATAGGCCCCAGCGTTTTATGAAAAGCGCCGCAAGCAAACCCGCGGTGGACGGAGTAGGAGTTCGGTTTTGAGCGAGCCACGATTGCAGGAAGAGCCACGTGAAGGCGTCCCTGAGGTGACCGATACGCTCGACGGATTCCGCGAGGCCTGCGAAAGGTTGGCAGCAGGAAATGGTTCACTTGCCGCCGATGCCGAACGAGCTTCCGGTTATCGTTACGGCCACGAGGATTGGCTGGTGCAGTTCAAGCGCACCGGTTCCGGCATCGTCCTTTTCGACCCCATAGCATTGAACAAAGCTGGCGCAGATTGGAACGAATTCAACCGCGCCATCGGCGATGCCACGTGGATTATCCACGATTCACTGCAAGATCTGCCGGGCTTCACCGATTTGGGTATGAAAGTCCGAAATCTTTTCGATACCGAAATCGCCGCAAGACTGCTGGGACTCAAGCGTTTCGGTCTGGCCGCGGTAACCGAACACTACCTTGGTATTACATTGGCCAAGGAGCATTCCGCAGCCGATTGGTCGTATCGTCCGCTGCCGCGGGATTGGCGCAATTATGCGGCTCTCGATGTCGAGCTATTGATCGAACTCGAAGCGAAAATGCGCGCCGACCTCAAAAAAGCCGGTAAATTGGAATGGGCCAACGAAGAATTCAGCCATGCGCTCGCCGAAGGCACAGGCCCGCAAACGCCCCATCCGGTGCCGTGGATGCGCATTTCCCATTTCACTTCGCTCGGCCATGACAGACGCGGCCAGGCCGTCGCCAAGGCGTTGTGGGAAAAGCGCGACCAACTCGCCCGCGAACACGATATTGCCCCGACGCTGCTTCTAAGCGATGCCGCCATCATTGAGGCCGCTCAGAAGAAGCCGCACAATGCCCGTCAGTTCCGTGCTATCCGTAGCTTGAACGAGCGCGTGCGTATTCACATGGGCAATGAGCAGGACAAGATGTTCGAGCGTTACGCTCCCATCCAACGTTCCATCAAGCCCAGTGTGTGGAAAGATACCATCCAGCAGGCCTTGAAATTGAAGCCGAAAGACTGGCCGGAACCCCCGACTCCGCCGCAAGAAGCCCGTGCCAATGCCCCGCGTTCGATGAAATACTGGTCCGTCCATCACCCGGACCGCTTCGCCCGCCTAAAGAAAGTGCGTGCTGTCATCGCTCAGATTGCCGATGACACGAGGACGCCGCCCGACGTGGTCATCAAGCCGCAGATCATCCGCAACCTTTGCTGGCAGGATAATGCGGCAGAGCTTGATATCCCCGAATTTCTGCGCAAGCAAGGGGCACGAAAATGGCAGGTTGCTCTTATCGCAGAGTCCGTAAGTCGCGTTATCATATGAGGGTTGCCTAAAGGCAGAAGTAGTAGGAATTATCGTCAGGAGCACTAGCGTGAAAATCAGCGTGAGGAATCTCGAGCCCACCAAGGTGAAGCTCACCGTCACCGTCGACCCGGAAGAGTTCGACCCGTATCTTGATCAGGCCCGCAAGGAGATCGCCAAGCAGATTAGCGTCCCGGGCTTCCGCAAGGGCCACGTGCCCGGAAAGATCATCGACCAGCGCGTCGGCTTCGGTGCCGTCGCCGGTGAGGCCGTCAATGCCGCCGTCCCGGAGCTCTACTCCAAGGCTCTCGAGGAGAAGAAGATTCGCCCGATGGCTCAGCCCGAGCTCGATGTCAAGGAACTGCCGACCAGCGAGAAGGACGACACCAAGGTGAAGTTCATCGCCACCGTCGAGCGCCGCCCCGAAATCGAGCTTCCGAAGCTCGACGGCATGACCCTTGAGGTTGCAAAGACCGAGGTCACCGATGAGGACGTTGACAAGCGTCTTGACAACCTTCGTCAGCGTTTCGGTACCCTCGTGGGCGTCGATCGTCCCGCCAAGAAGGGCGATTTCGCCAACATTGACCTCGACGCACAGATTGACGGCGAGTCCGTCGATTCCCAGGAAGGCGTGAGCTACGAGCTCGGCAGTGGCAAGCTGCTCGACGGCATCGACGAAGCGCTTGACGGCCTGTCCGCAGGCGAAGAGACCACCTTCGAAGGCACGCTCGAAAGCGGCGACCACGAAGGCGAGAAGGCCCAGATCAAGGTCAAGGTCAATTCCGTAAAGGCCGAAGAGCTGCCGAAGCTTGACGACGACTTTGCTCAGGAAGCCTCCGAGTTCGACACTTTGGACGAGCTTAAGGCCGACATTCGCAAGCAGTGTGAGCGTGACAGTGAAGGTCGTCAGGCCAACGAAGCCCGTGACGCGTTCCTCGACGCCCTGAAGAAGGACGTGGAGATTCCGCTGCCCGAAGGCGTTCGCAAGGACATGGTCGAAGAGCGTTTGAAGCAGGTCACCGCCGACCCAGAGAAGGCCACCGACGAGCAGAAGAAGGAAGCCGAAGAGGCCGCCGACAAGGAACTTCAGGACCAGATTGTGCTCGACACCTTGGCTGAGCAGCTCGACGTCAAGGTCTCCCAGGCCGATGTCACCAACTTCCTTGCCTCCATCGCCCAGCAGTACGGCATGGATCCGAGCGCTTTCATCAACGCCATCGTCCAGAACGGCCAGCTTGGCTCCGCCGTTCAGGAAGTCGGTCGTTCCAAGGGTCTGCTTGCCGGCATGCGCGCCGTCAAGTTCACCTGCGACGGCAAGGATCTTGACCTGACCCCGTTCCTCGGTGAGGATGAAGCCGTTGACGAGGCCGTCGAAGATGCCGAAGAGAACGAAAGCGTCGAGGCCGCGTCCGCCGCTGCCGCCGTCGCTGACGAACTTAGCGATCAAGACAAGGCTGAGTGAAATCGCGGTAGCGATTAATCTCCAAAAAGACTCTAAAGGGAGTTCGGGTTTTGTCCCGGCTCCCTTTTTCATCGTTCAACAGTGATGCAACGTTTAAATAACGGCCAATGTTGCTTTTATGTGCTTCTTGGCGCGCCAAGATGGCTTTTTTCCTAAGAATTGTGATTAAAGTGACGATTTTTGGGGTTCTTGGTGCGCAAAGAGCCCCAAAAATGGAAGAATTCGGCTCCAATCTGCTTTTTTCTGCCATCTTGGTGCGCCAAGAAGCGGCCATAATGATGAATTGGGCTGGGAACGAATTTCGATGATGCGATTTGTGGAGGTACGAGGCGCTGTCTCGAATGGAATAGGATTGATTTTCGATAGAGATAATCTCAACCGACCATATTCGAGATGCTAATGTGTTCATTTTCTCCGCCGCGATTATATTGGTTTCAGATATCAAAGTCGTAGGCGCCACAACGTGCCCATATGGATTGTTACGGAAAGTCAGAAGTACTGGTGGAACAAAAGAACGGTAACGACAGCGGATTGAAGCGATTGGGCGTGATTGCTGCCGTGATATTCCTGCTCGGCGCCGTCGTCGGCGTGAGCTCCGGGTTGCTCGGTCTGATGCTGAGCGGTGTCGAACGACTGATGCTGGGGTATGTCGAGAATCCGCAGGACCCGAGCCCCTATCAGGTGGCGGCATGGCGACGTATCGCTTCGATTGTCGGCGGGTCGATTTTTGCGGCAGTTGTCTGGTGGCTGTTGCGAACCAAGACCACCAAGGTGCCGTCGGTCAAGAAGGCTGTGGCGGGTGAGCGCATGCCGGTTTGGCAGACCACGGTGCACGTGCTGCTTCAGATTTTCATCGTCGGCGCAGGCTCGTCGGTTGGCCGTGAGGTCGCGCCGCGCGAGTTCGGGGCGATGCTCGGGCAGCGGTTCTCTGGTTTGGTCCATTTAGACGAGAGGGACCAGAAGATCGTCGTGGCCTGTGCCGCTGCAGCCGGACTGGCCGGAGTCTATGACGCTCCTCTTGCAGGCGCGTTCTTTGCCATTGAGATTCTTCTGGCCGATGTCAGTATCGAAACCGTAGGCATAGCTCTGGGCACTTCCGTGGTCTCCGCTTATGTCGCCTCGATGATTCGTGGGCGTGACACGTTCTATGGGATGGCCGCGATGGGCAAGGCCGTGGTACCGACGTGGAGCCTGTCCCTCTTTGCCGTACTTGCCGGAATAATCTGCGGCATGGCCGGGGCGATGTTCAGGAAAGGCTCGCAGTGGGCCGAGGGAAACAAACCCAAAGGTGCCGGCATTCTCTGGATGATGCCGTTGGCAGCCTTGGCGACGGGTGTCGTCGCGATATGGCTGCCGCAGATCATGGGCAATGGGCGTTCGGTGGCACAATACGCTTTTGCCTGCGTGGCAGGCAAGGCAGGCAGCCTGATACCGGTTCTACTGGCTCTGTTGGTTGCGAAAGCCGTATTGACACTGGGTACTATCCGTGCAGGCGCGTCGGGTGGCGTATTGCAACCTGGTATCTCCCTTGGCGCAACCCTTGGTGCGCTGCTCGGTTTTGCATGGGTATTGGTCAGTCCCCATGACACGATCACCGCGTGCGCTCTCGTGGGGGCCACCGCACTGTTGGCTGCTTCCCAGCAGGCGCCGCTGATGGCGATGTGTCTGGTGATGGAGCTGACCCGTGCGCCGATAGCGTTTTTCATACCAGTTGGCATCGGCGTCGTGGTTTCGGCCTTGGTTTCCAAGACTTTCCTAGATGCCCTGAAACGTCGGGTTTCCAGCGCTGAGCGCAAAACCAGAAGAAGTGTCGTATAAGTGCGGGTAATATCGTTAACGGTAATAAAACGTGAATATCAAGGAGATACGGTGGCAGGATTGCTGACATCAATGCCGTCCATGGATGAGGGGGATTCGGCCCCCACCATGACGGATCCGATTTTCAATAGATTGCTCAAGGAACGCATCATCTGGCTTGGCGACGAGGTCAAGGATTCCAATGCCAACGTCATTTGCGCACAGATGCTGATGCTCGCGGCCGAGGACCCGAAGAAGGATATCTGGCTCTACATCAACTCGCCCGGCGGTTCCGTGACCGCAGGCATGGCCATCTACGACACCATGCAGCTGATCGAGCCCGACGTGGCGACGGTAGCCGTCGGCATGGCCGCGTCCATGGCCCAGTTCCTGCTTTCCAGCGGTACCAAGGGCAAGCGTTTCGCTACTTCGCACACGCGAATCTTGATGCATCAGCCTTCTGGCGGCATTGGCGGCACCGCTACCGATGTACGCATCAACGCCGAGCTGATCATGGATATGAAGAAGACCATGTCGCAGCTCACCGCCGACCAGACCGGCCATACCTTGGAAGAGATCTACCGCGACAACGAGTACGACCACTGGTTTACTGCCCAGCAGGCGTTGGATTACGGATTCTTCGACAAGATCGTGACCACGCCGGGCAGCATGCGTACGGCGAAGGCAGGGGAGTGAACAATATGGCAAGTGAAGAAGCGAAGTTTGTAGCTCGCGCTGAGCGTCTCGCCGGCCCGCGCGGTGTGGCCGGGTTCAGGCCCGAGAGCCGTTACGTGATGCCGCAGTTCAGCGAGAAGACGCCCTACGGCATGAAGACGCAGGACGCCTACAGCCGCCTGTTCGAAGACCGCATCATCTTCATGGGCGTGCAGGTCGACGACACGTCGGCCGACGACATCATGGCCCAGCTGCTCGTTCTGGAAAGCCAGGACCCGAACCGCGACGTGATGATGTACATCAACTCGCCCGGCGGCTCGATGACCGCGATGACGGCCATCTACGACACGATGCAATACATCAAGCCGGACGTGCAGACCGTCTGTCTCGGTCAGGCAGCCTCGGCCGCCGCGGTGATTCTTGCCGCCGGCACCAAGGGCAAACGCCTGATGCTGCCCAACGCCCGCGTCTTGATCCATCAGCCGGCAATCGACCAAGGGGCCGGCAAGGCCACCGAGATCGAGATCCAGGCCAAGGAGATGCTGCGTATGCGCGAATGGCTCGAGAACACGCTGGCCAAGCACACCGGCCAGTCCGCCGAGCGTATCCGCAAGGACATTGAGGTCGATACCTTCCTGACGGCACCGGAGGCCAAGGAATACGGCATGGTCGACGAAGTGCTCGCCAACCGCAAGTAGTGGTTTGCCGCGGATTGCCGTGTAGATTTACGTAAAAATAAAGACGATACCCCTTGCGTTCGCGCGTGAGGGGTATCGTCGTAACCGGATGCCATCGCCGAAAAGGACGGCGAGCAAACGGCTGTAACACAAGGCTCAATTGAAAGTGCCTGACGCGGTAAGGAGAAGGTATGGGCGACGTGGTGGATTATAACGACTCCGTCCCGCGCTGCGGATTCTGCGGCAAAAGCGAACGACAGGTGCGCAAGCTCGTCACCGGTCAGGGTGCGGCGATCTGCGACGAGTGCATCGCCCAATGCGTCGACCTGATCAACGACGACAACGACAAGGACGTCAAGATCAATGCGCTGAATCTACCTAAGCCTTCCGAGATCTATGCCTATCTCGACCAATATGTCGTCGGCCAGCCACAAGCCAAGCGCACCCTTTCCGTAGCCGTCTACAACCATTACAAACGCGTCAACATGGAGATGGGCGAGGGTTCTCATGGTTCTGGGGCCGGCATGGGCAAGGCCGCCGCCGCATCGGGTGCGTTGCGGAAGGCTGGTGTCGCGGAGGGTGCCAAGACGGGTCCTGTCAAACGTTCCGGTAAATCCGTCTCCGATTCGCTGGCGGATGTGCAAGTGGCCAAATCTAATATTCTCTTGCTTGGCCCGACCGGCGTCGGCAAAACATATCTGGCCCAGACGCTTGCCCGCGTGATGAACGTGCCATTCGTCATCGTCGACGCCACCACCTTGACCGAGGCCGGATATATCGGCGACGACGTGGAAAGCGTGCTACAACGGCTTCTGCAGGCGGCGGACGGCGACGTGGATCGCGCCCAACACGGCATCGTCTATATCGATGAGATCGACAAGATCGCGCGCAAAAGCGGCGAAAGCGCCTCGCTCACGCGCGATGTAAGCGGTGAGGGTGTGCAGCAGGCGTTGCTGAAGATCCTCGAAGGCACCATCGCCTCGGTGCCCCTGGAGGGGGAGGGCACGCGCAAGCACCGCGATCAGAACACCGTCAAAATGGATACTCGTGACATCCTCTTCATCTGCGGCGGTGCGTTCGTCGGTCTCGACGCCATCGTGCGCAAACGGCTCGGGGCGCGTGAGAGCGGTTTCACAGCGACCTTTGACGAGCGGGATGAGAGCAAGGCCGACCTGTTGCGGCAGGTCGACGCCGACGATTTGGGTGATTTTGGATTGTTGCCGGAGTTCATCGGGCGTCTGCCGGTGGTCAGTGTGCTTGACGAGCTCACTGAACAGGACTTGCGCGACATCCTCGTGCATCCGGCCAATGCGTTGGTCAAGCAATATCGCAAGCTTTTTGCCGTCGACGGGGTTAAACTTTCGTTCACCGACCAGGCCGTCGCCGCTATCGCAGCCAAGGCCATCAGGGAAGGTACTGGTGCCCGCGGACTGCGTTCTATCATCGAAAAGACGCTCGAGGAAACGATGTTCCAACTGCCGGAAATGAATGATGTGCAGCAGGTCATCGTCGACGCTTCCGCCGTCAGTGGCGAAGGTGTGCCGAAGATGGTGGTTTCGTCGGCTTCTTCTGGCCGTTCGCCTAGACGTGGCAAGATACATGCGTTCGGATAAGTAGATGTATTACTGCAAGCAACCAGCGCAGATACCCGCGCGACACGCCTGGCTTGCGGGAATCGAGACGAAACGTTATATTAGATGAGTTGTCAAAAACAAGGTTCTTGACACTGCGCACGTAGCCCAATGGATTAGAGCAGCTGACTACGGATCAGCAGGTTACAGGTTCGAATCCTGCCGTGCGCACAGATTAATCCGCAGGGTCGCAAGGTTCTGTGGATTTTTGTTTCTCTCAACGCACTGCGCAGAAATGATGTATTACAAATCAGTGAGAAAAGCATTAATCGAGTCTAAGTTTCGGATTTTTAATTTAGAATCATGATGTCTACTGAACCCAGTAATGCTACGATGAAGAAGTTATTGCTGACAATGGACGTTTCAATGAGAGAAAGAAAATACGCATGAGCGCATCGGGAAAACCAGCCAAGGAAGTGGAGCCGAAACAGCCTACCCGCGGCAACCTGCTGATGGCGTGCATGCCGTATCAGGGGCATATCAATCCGACGCTGGCCACGGTTCGTGCGCTGGTGGCTGACGGTTGGGATGTCACCTATATCTGTGATCCAAGGTGGGAGCAGCAGGTGCAAGCGTCAGGGGCGACGTTTGTTCCCTACGACGGCTATTCTGCCAATCCCGGCAAGTTTGAACGGACGATTCAGGCGCCTGAAAAGGCCGACAATACGGTATTGCGGGTCGGTCGTGAGTCCCATTTCGATGCATTTCTGTATGAAGGTCTGCTGGTTTCCGGCAAGGCATTGGCGGATAAACTGGGCCTTCCCTCAATCCGTCTTTATTCGACGTTCTGTTATAACCGCGACATTCTCAACCGGCTCGCCGGCGCGAGCAAGGGCTTCCATCTGACCTCGGTGTTGCGTAGCAAAAAGTTTCTGCGCCTGATGTCGTCAAGCACGCGGCGCAGGGGACTGATGGAGACTGAGGATTTCATCAGCGAGATGGTCGATAACCCGCCGACGCTGACCTACACGTATACCTCGCGTTCGTTCCAGATTGACGGCGGTTCTTTCCCGCGCAATCAGTATCGGTTCATTGGTCCTTCGCTAGACGGCAGAAAGGACCAGAAGCCGAGCGCTGATTTGGCGGCAGTTCTCGAGCAGAGCGCCGACAAGCCGATTATCTATGCTTCGCTTGGCACCATTTTCAATACGTTCCTGCCGTTCTACCGTGCTGTTGTCGGCGCGTTCGGCGGCAAAGACGTCACGGTCATCCTGTCTGTCGGGCATAATTTCGAGCGTGGCAAGTTGGGCGAGATTCCTGGTAATATCCATATCTACGAATCGGTGGACCAGCTTTCCGTGCTGCGCAAGGCTTCGGTATTTCTGACCCACGGTGGCATGAACAGCGTCAATGAAGCTTTGTATTACGGCGTGCCATTGGTTGCGGTACCCATGGCAGACGACCAGCCGACGGTCGCGGCAAGACTTGTGGAACTTGGCTTGGGTCTGAGTCTTGATAAGCGATCGATTTCGGCGCAATCGCTTTATGGTGCCGCAACTAAAGTCATGTCCAGCAAGGAAACCGCCGAACGTGTCAAGGCGATGAGCCATGACATGCACGAAGCCGGCGGCAACGCACAATTCGTCAAAGACCTTGACGAGTTGTTGACGGAACAATCTAACTGATTCATCTTAAACATGGCAGCTCAACCTATATGCGTCACCAAACAACAAGTGTCGCAATAAGAAGAATTAATCCACGAACTGCAGCTCTCAGCGCGTGACGCTCGCAAGCTGATGATTCGAATCCATGTTTTCTACGTTGCTTGGCCTGATGGATGTCAAAAGCGAAAGACGATTGCGGTCGGTATCGGGCTCGAGATAAGCACTGGTATCGGTGTCGCTGGTGTCGGCATCGTCCGAGTTCTCGTCATCGTTGCTGGTCGACCGGCAGCTTTTCTGTGCCCCGTTGACCACGTCGACGCGGCATTGGAAGTTGGCTTTCGCCTCTTCCTCCCATTCCTCGTCCATGTTGGCGATGTCGTGATTGGCTGCATCGACTTTGCTTTTGAGCTTCCGCTTTGAGGACTGGGAGGACTCGCCGCCGTCGCTGCGATAATAGGCGCATCCGGAATCGCCGCAGAATGGTGTCTGGCCCTGATTGATAGCGGGGCCAGCCGAGGGAATGATTCGGTCGCGCGATGAATCCGTCGGATCGCCGCCTACATCATTCGAGTCATACGATGCGTTGTAGAGTGACACGTTTTTTGGCACGATGACGATGCTGTATTGCTGATTGACCTCTTCGCCGTGGAAATCCTGCAAGGCGCCTCTTTGCAACAGTTGGTAATGTGAGGACGGCAATTTGCCAGGGGAGAAGCAATAATCGTGAGTGGTTCCCGGACAGTCGGCGAGTTGATATGGTGGATTGCTGCCAGCTACCGGATTTTGAGGGGTCACCTCGCCGTTCGAGATTTTCATCCAAGCCCCGCCCGAGTTGGTCCAGGTGCCGTCGAGGCTGGAATAATCGCCGCGTTTGATTTCCGACAAGTCGATGCCGCTGTTTGAGGCTTCTTCGTCGTTGGCCTTTTTCTGCTTTTCGGCGGCGCTCACCTCGCGTTCGATTGGTTTGAGTACGTCGTCGGCATCTTTTTTGGAATCGACCAGTTTCTTGGCTATATCGCTGATGTCGTTGGCGCTGTCACTGATCTTGCCTGACAAGTCGTTGAGCGATTGAATTGCCTGTTTCAGGTCCTTGGTCGAAGCGCTGGAGGTGTCCGCAATGGTCTTAGTGGCCTTGGCGTCGGAAAGATTCCGGGATGTTTTCAATGTTTTCCGATAATCATCAAGCAGATCGGGATTCTTGACCTGGCCTTTGTGGATATCTTCGGTATCGCTGTTGGCGCGTTTGATGGCCGATCTCAAATCCGATTTCGTGTCCGCAAGATGATTGACCGCCTTGCCATACTGCGAAACCGCGGCATCGTGGGAATTCGAGGAGAAATAATAAAAACCACCCGCGGCGATGGCCGCCAGTACGACGACCACGGCTGCGATGATAACAATCTTGGTCGTTTTGCCTTTGTGTGGTTTCGCCGGCATTGCGCCGCCGTTGGGCTGGAGCTGCATACCGCTGGGGAGGGGAACGTTGGTGGGGAGCGGAGGAATGCTACTCGTCGGCGCGTTATAAGTCGCGTTGTTGGCGGGAGCGGGATATGGCGGATTCGCACCTGACTGATTGAAAGACTGATTGCCGCTCATTTGGCGTCCCTTTCTGCTTCAATGACAGTATTGAAGCCTTCTCCTGCTTAGGACAATAGCATATGGACGGAATCGTATTTGTGTTGCGTTCTGCAGGTGCGGAGGAAAGAAGCGGATATAAAGGTAGGGGACATAATGATGGCGGACGAAACCGACAACACTATCGGTGCGAACAGTGGGCAGGTGGCCGGAAAAGATGACGGCGAAAATGGCGACAACGGCGTGATTGGTACGGTTGATGGCGCCGGGAATACTAATAATTCGGCCGATTATACGGCTGACGTGCGCTCTTGGGAGACGCATCGTAGCGGGTCCGTGCTGATGCGCGGGTCGATGATTCCCGAGCAGACCCCAGACCAGGCGTTGCTGGCTTTTCCAGGCGACGATGATGATAGTGCCGATGCGGCAGTGGGAGCCGATAAAAGCGATACGGCTTTGAAGGCGGGATCGATTAATCAAGTTGCTGGCAAAACTGGCTCTGATGCGGCTTTACGCGCTGCAAAAGCCCGTGGCGGCAAGGATTGGCGGCATGGTGACCCGTGGCGCGTGCTTCGTATTCAATCGGAATTTGTGGAAGGCTTCGATGCGCTCGCGGACTTGGGTCGTGCATTGTGCGTGTTCGGCTCGGCTCGGGTCAAAGAGAGCGAACCGGAATACCGTCAGGCCATGCGTATGGGTGAGATGGCTGCGCAAAACGGGATTACCGTCATTACCGGCGGCGGGCCGGGCATCATGGAGGCCGCCAACCGAGGGGCTGCCGAAGCCGGCGGTGTCTCGGTCGGGCTCGGCATCGAGCTGCCGCATGAGGAAGGACTCAACCAATGGGTGAACCTCGGGATGAACTTCCGTTACTTCTTCGTGCGCAAGATGATGTTCGTTAAATACTCCTCGGCGCTGATCGTCTGCCCAGGCGGGTTTGGCACACTCGATGAGATGTTCGAGATTTTGACGCTGGTACAGACCGGCAAAACCTCTCCCAAGCCGGTGGTGCTGTTCGATACGCAGTATTGGAAGGGCCTGTTCGACTGGGTTCAGGGGCCGATGTTCGACCGTGGGCTGATTTCAAAAGAGGATTTGAAGAAGGTCCAGTTCACCGATGATCCCGAGGAAGCGGTGCGGCTGGCAATAGGCGGGATGACGAAATAGCTAATTTCAGCGTTTGACGGCGATAAGCATGCCGGTGCCTGTCGGGGTCAACGTCTGCTCGAAGCGTTCGTCGTCTTCGACGTTGGTAAGCAGGGACTGCACGGCTTCTGCCTTGCCATCGCTTGGGTAGGCCAGGCCCGACATGTCGGTGAAGATGATACGGCCCCCGACTTTCAGGAGGTTCGCCGCTTCGACGAAGGAAGGTTCATAGTTCGAAGCGACTCCGGAGACAACGATGAGGTCGTAGGTGCCGGCGTTGAGGCGGGGTAGGAACACGGTCGGGGAGGTGTTGACGGCACGCAGTGTGGTGCGGTTTTCCGCGCAATCGGAGATATCGGCGAAAAGGCTGCGGATCATCGTGATGCCTCGGGCCGAGGAATCGACCGCCGTCAGCTGTCCGGCACCGCCCAGGCCTGCCACCAATTGCAAGGCTTCGACGATCGATCCGGTGCCGATGCTGATGATGGAGGTGGCGTTGAGTGTGCAGGTGATGAAGCGCAACAGATTGGCCTGTGCCGCGGAACCTTGCGGAAGCTTGGCCTTTTCGGCATCGGCGCGTGCCTTGCGAAGCACGTCGCTTTCGAGGTTGAGTGCGTGATTTTCGGCCATTTCCCAAACCTTGGCCATACTCGTATATGCTGTCTTGCTCATGATTCCACCCTGTACTTCTGCTGTTTTGTCGCGTATAGCGGCCACCGATTACTGGTTTTCATGATACGGCTAGCAATCGCCAAAGCCTAACGGAAGGGGTGATAAGACGATAAAACTTAATATTTTATATTATTGTGCTTATTAAAACGTGCTGAACTGATCTCTTAATCATGAAATCGTTTGTTTCGGTATAACGGCGGTGCAGGATTGGTTTTACCTGTTTTTGACCCGTTCGGTCAGCTTCCACATCTCTTCGCCGACATCGATGCCCCGTGGGCATTCGCGGCTGCAGGCGCGAACTGATTGGCAGGCCGTAATGCCGTCGGCGGTGGCGATGGCATCGAGCCGTTCGTTGGTGGCGTTGTCGCGTGAATCGTTGATAAAGCGTGATTGGGCAATCAACGCTGCCGGGCCGATGAACGCCTCGCCGCCGGCGTAGACCGGGCAGCTTCCTTCGCACACCCCGCACGAGATGCAATTGCTCAAAAGTTCATAGCGTTTGAGTTCCTCGGGATTTTGTAGGTATTCGAACATGTCGATTTTGCCATCTTTGGTGGTGGCTAACTTGTCGTCCGCCTTCAAATATGGCTCGAGCTTTTTGATTTGGTTCATCATTTGGTCGATGTCGACGATGAGGTCGCGCAGTACGGGGAATCCAGGTAGAGGCGCGATCTCGATGATGCCGAGGTCTGATGGGCTTGGCTGATTAATGGGCGATTCGTTTGATTCATCGGCATTGTCGGAACTGTTGGAATCGCCGGAATCGGTGCTTGAAGCGCTGTTGTTTGCGGCGTTTTCTGCAGATTTGGTTGTTCGAAACCCCTTGTCATCGATAGCATCGCCATTACCGTTTTGATTTGATTTCGGCTTCGCGTAATCCTCGATTTTGGCAGTGCACAGCAGCGTCGGGGTGCCATTGATGGACACCGCATCGGAGCCACAGATACCGTGGCCGCAGGAATACCTGAACGCCAGTGTCGGGTCGATATTGCGCTTGATGCTGAGCAGACAGTCGAGCACGGTCTGGCCAGGGAGTATTTCGATGGTGTAATCCTGGGTGAAATGCTTGCCGCGGATGCGACGACGCGATAGCGAGGATCCGAATGGACTGCCGCCACGCGCCTTGCCGCCGAAGGGACTGGAGGAATGACGGCGGTGATGCTCGCGTTCCGGTGACGGTGTGAATCGTTGGATTCGTATGACCGCATTCATGCCATGCATTACATCTTCGCTCATTGCCGCTGCCTTCGTTGTCTGCTTTCGTTTGCTAGTTTGCCACAAACTGTGGCCTGTTGTGTCATCCATCTGTGGTGAATTGTTATTCGTTGTATTGTTCATCCATCACAAATGGAATTCTGTCGCATCGGCTGCTTGCCGCTGACCCATATTTTGCCAAGTTAATTCTAATATGCGCGTGATTTTGGCGGCATGTCAACGATATGAACCGGCTGCCAAGACACTTTGCCACTAGTGTCGGCCATGGAGTGAACCAGAAAATGTTCGTCGTCACGGTCCGGGAAATCGGTGCGGGCGAACGCTCCGCGGGATTCGTGACGTGCGGCGGAAGCGTCAAGCATGGCCTGTGCCAGTTCGATGAGATTGTTGACCTCCCATATTGTCATCAGCTCCTGATTGAACGCAGTGGCATCCGAATGGGTTCGCAGGTTTTTGGCGCGGGGAAGCAGCTCGTCGGTGATGGTCTGCTGCGCCTTGGCGATGCTGGAGGCGTCGCACCTCACTGCGACCGCGTGCTCCATGGTCGTTCCGAGGTCGGCCAGCAGTTGGTAGGGGTTGTCTGTGTGTGCGTTCGGTTCGTTCCTGGTTGTGTTTTTTGCAGAGGATGAATCGATCTGGTCAGCGGCGTGGTCTACTAACGATGAAGCGTTTTCATCGTTGTCAGTGGCCTCGGTGGCAGAATTGTCATCTGCAGATGGCAGCAATAAGGTTTTGACTGACCGTTGGCGTTTTTCTGCTGCCAGTTGCGTGGCATCCTGATTTTCGGTGTCTGAGGATTGTTCGTCAGTCTTGGAAGTAGCGCTTTCTTCGTTGACAATGCTCTGTGCGATGGATTCGCCGGCACGTGTGCCGAAGAGGCATGCATCGAGCAAACTGTTGCCGCCTAGACGATTCGCCCCATGAACGCTGACGCAGGAACATTCACCGGCTGCATAAAGCCCACGCACGATATGGCGTTCATCGTCTTCCCAACGATAGACCTCGCCGTCGGTGGTGATGGGGATGCCGCCCATGGTGTAATGCGCTGTGGGTTTCACGGCCACCCAGTCCTTGCTTGGGTCGAGTCCTGCGTAGTCTTGGATTGTTTCGACCACTTGGGGCAGTACTTCCTGCATATGCACCTTGTCGATTCCCGTCATGTCAAGCCAGACGCAATCCTTGGGACCGTTCGGGTCCTTGGGATCGGTCACACCGCGGCCGGCGTCGACTTCGGTCATGATGGAACGGCTGACCACATCTCGTGCCGCCAAATCCTTATGTCCCGGAGCGTAACGAGCCATGAACGCCTCGCCGTCGGCATTGCGCAGGATGCCGCCTTCACCGCGTGAGGCCTCGGAAAGCAGAATACCGGTGTGTGCCAGCCCTGTGGGGTGGAATTGCACGAATTCCGAATCCTCAAGCTGCAAACCGGCTTTCAGCGCCAACGCCATGCCGTCGCCGGTCAGATCCCATGAGTTTGAAGTCGTATGGAACAGACGTCCGGCGCCGCCCGTCGCCATGAGGACGTTACGGGAGGCGATAGCGTGCGTTGTGCCAGTATGGGTATCAAACGCTACTACGCCACAGGCCTTGTCTTTCCTGTCGTTCAAGACCAAGTCGGTGACGTACCATTCCTCGGCGAACTGCACGCCTTCGCCGATGCACTGCTGCCAGAGCGCGTAAAGAATCTGATGGCCGATACGGTCGGCTGCGTAGGCCGCGCGCTTGATTGGAGCCTTGCCGTAATCCTTGGTGTGTCCCCCGAACTTGCGCTGGGCGATATGTCCGTCCTTGGTGCGCGAAAACGCCACGCCGCTGCGCTCGAGGTTGACCACGGTCTGTGGAGCATATTGTGCCAGTATTTTGACCGCGTCCTGATCGGCCAGCCAATCGCCGCCTTTGACGGTGTCGTAATAATGCCAGTGCCAGTCATCGTGCTCGATGTTGCCGAGGCTCGCCGCGATGCCGCCTTCAGCGGAGCCGGTGTGCGAGCGCAGTGCCTGCAGTTTCGAGATGACCAAAAGCTTCGGATTGCGGCCTTGAGCCTTCATCTCCTTGACTGCATCGGTTCGTAAAATTCCCAATGCCGCCGACAATCCGGCCGCACCTGCTCCGATGATCACCGCATCATACATGTCTTCAACTTGCTCTGGACCCATACCCCCGATTATGGCACAAGGCCAGCAAGAGCATGTGCAGGAACGAGGTAGGTGAGCTCTTCCCTTGTGGGTGGGCGCTCGTACCATGGGGGTATGGGCGGAACATTCAATGCACGAGTCTACGATGTCGTCAAGAAAATTCCTGAGGGCAAGGTGGCCACGTACGGCCAGGTGGCGGCGCTCGCGGGCAATCCCCGCAATGCGAGGTTCGTGGGCTATGCGCTGCATTCCAATCCCGAGCCAGGCGTGATTCCGTGTCATCGCGTGGTTTTCCGGGACGGCTCCTTGGCCCCCGGCTTCGCGTTCGGTGGTCCTGACCGCCAGAGGGCGTTGCTTGAGGATGAGGGCGTGTCATTTCTGCCTCCTGCGCCCAAGCATGAGAATGCAGGAGAAGAAGGCTGGATCGTTGATATGAAGCGTTGCCAGTGGCAATGCTGAGGTTGAAGCTACGCGGGTGTTCGTCTGTGTGAATTGCATGCGTGTCTCCTTACGTTTTGTTATTTCGGATACTGTCTGTTTCCTTCAGCTGGTTGCTTATCTGCTATCCGTTTTGTGATTATTAGCGGTGAGGATGTGGATGGTGCCTGATTCCAGTGTGATTAGGCCTCGCAGTTCCATTTCCCCAAGTTCGCCTTCCAATTTTCCGATGTTCCACGATTCGGCTTTTGATATCACAGCATTTGCTGGGTTTTGTCTGGGTGTTCGGTGTTTGCCGGTGGGCCGTGGCGTATTGAGCATCGCCAGAACGGCTTCATGAGTGGCTGTGCTGCCTTGCCGCCTGCAACGGCGTATAGCGGTCAGCACCTCTTGTTGGACGATGGTGGGTTCGGTCTTGGGCGTTGGCGGTTGCGAGATGGGCTGGTCGGACGCGCTTTGTCTCGCCGTCGCGTTTCCTCGGCCAGACTGCGAACTCTTGGTGTCGCTTGGCAAGGGGACTTGCAAAGCAGTGATGCTTGTCTGGTTGACATCTGAATCATCAGGTTGCCGTTGCGGTTGATCAATGCATTCATGACTTTCCTTTCCTCGGCCAGCGGGTAGGTGGGATGATGGCTTTCCTGTTCGGTTTTTCTGTGTTTCGTTATTGACGGAGATCGTCTCCGCTTTATGAATATGTATTACTTTTGGTGCATGTCCTTGATGGCAAATCTCATCGACGGAATTGACCGAGGTGAGGATGATGGCGCGATGGTCGCGGATTAGCCAGTTGCAGCCGGTGTTGCCGGGAATGTTGATATTGCCGGGAGCTGCATAGACTTCGCGGCCCAGTTCGGCGGCCCAATTGGCGGTGTTGAGTGCGCCTGAGCGGCTGCGGGCTTGGGCTACGACGACGGTCGAAGCCAAAGCGGCGATGATGCGGTTGCGAAGGAGGAACCTCCGGGCTTCAGGGATGGTGTTCGGGCACAGTTCGCTGATGAGTGCGCCATTATTGGCTTTGATGCGGTCGAATAACGGCACGTTGCGTTCGGGGCCGATATGGTTGAGTCCTCCTGCGAAGACAGCCAAGGTTCGTCCGCTTTCGTTTTCGCCGAGACTGCTCATGGCGTCCAAAGCTCCCCAGTGGGCGGCGGCGTCGATGCCGAAGGCGCCACCGGAGATGACCAAGTGCCCTTGTTCAGCGGCTTTTTTGGCAATGGTTTTGGCTACGTATCGCCCATAATCATCCGCTCCGCGCGAGCCCACCACGGCCAACGGTTGTGGACAGCTCGCCAAAGCTACAGGATTCCCAATGCCCCAGAGACATAGCGGCGAGGCCCAGTCCTTTCTGATGGAAAGATCGTCGAGCTGACTTGGCCAGTAGGGACTGGTCGGCCCGATGATCCACTGCGATCCGTTTACCGTGAAAAAGTCTTTGAGGTCGGTTCTGTCGTTGTTAGGCAGCTGATGCAGCCGTTCCCGCCAGCGTTCCAGCCCGTGGTGAAATGAGCCCATGCCCCGTGCGTTGACCTTTCGGCCCCATTTGGCCGTTCCGGTGGCGAAGACTTCGTCGAGCTTGTTGCGGTTGCGAATGCCGCTTTTTTCGTCAGCGATGAGCCGTAAGGCGGTGACGGCATCGCCGGCCCCTTTGATGGTGGCGAACAGCAGGGCGTCGGCGCTGTCGATACAGAAAGTGAGAATGGCTCGGGCCAATGTGTCCTCATCGAGGGATGTCGATGGAGTTGCGGGGGAAACGGCAGTGCTGCCGCTCATCATGACTCCTTCGTTCGCAAGGCGATACCTTGCATCATTTCTTCATGGCCCGGTGTCGTTTTGCCGCTCAAGTCGGCAAGCGTCCAAGCGAGGCGCAACGCCCGATCCGCTCCACGCAGGCTCAACCGTTCGTTCTCCAGCGCTTCGTCGATGAGAGTAAGAGCGGTTTTCGGGGTGTTCGCACGCAACCATGTGCCGGAGGCCTGTGCGTTGCAGGTCCAGTGATAGGCGGCGAAACGCTCTTGAGCAGTGTGCCGCGCGTCGGTGACTTTGAGTCTCATCTGCTCGCTGGTGATTTGCGGCTGTGCATTCCGCGTTATCAGGTGCTCCACCGGCGGCACCTCCACCTGGATGTCGATGCGGTCGAGAATCGGGCCCGAAAGCCTTGAAAAATAGCGGATACGGTCCTTCTCTTTGCAGGTGCAACGTGAGCCGTCGCCATAACCGTAACCACAAGGGCAGGGGTTGGCCGCCATAATTAACTGGAAATTGGCGGGATAGTAGGTTGTTCCTTTAGAACGTGAAAGGGCCACATAGCCTGATTCCAGCGGTTCGCGCAAAGTCTGCAACGAACGTGGTGAGAATTCCGGTGCCTCATCCATGAAAAGCACCCCTCGGTGGGCGCGTGTGATTGCTCCCGGAGTGGCGATGCCAGAACCTCCGCCGACCAGCGATGCCGTTGAAGCCGTGTGGTGTGGCGCTTCGAACGGCGGCACGTCGCTAATACCGTAATTCGGCAAGGTCCCGCACAAAGACCGAATCGAGGCAACCTCGAGTTGTTCGTGTTCGTTCAACGGGCACATGATGCCGGGCATGCGCGAAGCGAGCATGGTCTTTCCCGAGCCTGGAGGCCCGGTCATCAGGAGATGATGACCGCCTGCTGCAGCCACTTGAAGGGCCCATTTCGTGCGTTCCTGGCCAATGACTTCAGCCATATCGCCGATCGTCGGTGCGAGTTTGGCTTCGTCGTCGTTTGAGGCTTGGTCGTCAGGAATCCGGGTTTCGTTGATATGATATTTCGCTTCACCGCCCATCAGCTCGATGAGCTCGCCCAAATGGCGGATGCCGATGACGTTGAGCCCCTCGACGAGTTCGGCTTCCTCGATGTTGCGCTCGGGGACGATGATCTGGTCGATGCCGTGTTCGCGGGCGTAAAGCGCGATAGGCAGCACGCCGGTGACCGGCAGCACCGAGCCGTCGAGATTGAGCTCGCCGAGCACCACTGTGTCGGCCAGGCAATCGTGGGGAATGACGCCGGCCGCGCTGAGTACGGAAACCGCGATGGCTAGGTCGTGCGACGAGCCGCGTTTGGGCAGGGAAGCGGGGGAAAGGTTAACCGTCACCCGTGTCTCCGGCCAGCTGAACCCACTGGCTTGACAGGCGGATTTCACCCGTTCGCGTGCCTCGCTCAGCGAGGTATCCGGCAGACCGATGATGGAGAAATACGGCAGTCCCGGCGAGATGAAGGCCTGCATCTGGATGGCGTTGGCCTTGAGCCCCACCAATCCCACCGACATCGCCGTCCCGATGGCCATCAGAATGCCCCCGGTATGTGCCGAACACTTGGCCTGTTACCTTGAAGCAAAATCGACATGGCATCGAAACGAATCCCGCTTCGTCGTATCGATTTACCGGGACCGGCAAGCCAGAGCGCCCCAGCGTGGTGAAGATTGGCCTGTTTATGCGGGGTGATGGCTTCTTGCGGGCTGCCATAGCGCTGTGTCCGCCGGGTTTTTACCTCGACGAACACCACGATATGTCCGGGAGTCATCATGATGATGTCCAGTTCGCCGAACCGGGTTCTCCAGTTTCTTGCCAGAACGTGCCACCCGAGCTGGATGAGCCACGCCGCAGCGTATTGCTCGCCGATTTCGCCGAGTTGTTTCGCAGAAAGGTCGGGCATGGCAAGCTCTTCTTCGAGTTCTGCCAGCAGTCCTTCCGAGGCAGTGCTGTTGAGATCGGTGTCGTTCAGAGCGGTGTTGTTGTCTACATCGGTGCCGCCGCCGAAGTAGGTAGTGGCCCGACGCTGTTGTGCTGCTGAGATTTGTGTGTTCATGTATTTCAGTGTTGCATGGTTCGAGCTTTTACCGTGTAAAAAACGGGTGCTGTGGTCGAATGATTGCCCTTTCCGATTTTCTCGGCGTTTCTCGGGACAACCCGATGATTATGCATTACAAATGTGGGTAATATGGTGGAAAGATTCAGAAGTATGTGCATAAACTGCGGTCTGCTCGGTGGAGAACTTTACTTGTAGTCACTTCAATGGTGGAAAAACCTGTGCGGGAAATCAAAAGTGTGCACAAACCCATCCACAGCACGAGATTGTCAAGAGTTCATTGCGAAGCCGTCATCGTCGACGGACGGCGAGAAAAATGTTCGAGTGATAAGGCCGATGTGGAATCGTCATTGTGGTTGAGCACAGTATGAAGAATCGTCAAAAAGACCAAAAGTTATTTGAAAATATCGATAATTCTAAAAGTTTTAGATAAAATCCAATATCCAGGTTCCCTGACGATGTGGTATCGGCGTAGACAACGCAAGTAAGAATCATCCCCATATCCTGACAAACAAACAGTAAAGATCACCAAGATACAGGGATGATGAATCGATTTGAAGCCGGTAGCACACTACGAATTCCGAATCACATAGAAATGGCAATGCGATAACCGGCAATTAACGTCGAAACGAACGCTCAGCCAACCAATCCGGTCAGCTCGCCAAGGTTGAGCTCGAAGCTCACGCCGCGTTGCTCGAAGTCGGGCTGGTTACGTGTGGACTCCATGGCGTGACGCACGAATTCGCCTGCGACCTGAGCCGATTCGCCGAGCGTCTTGCCGGCCATCACTGCACCGCATAGCGCCGAAGCGAAGGCATCACCAGTGCCATGAATCATGTAGGGGAGCTTGTCGTGAGCGAGCTCGACACGCGCAGAAGCCCCGGCACAAGCGCTGCCCACGAAGTTGCGCAGCTTGCCGTCGCCGCGGTCGATGCCTTTTAATACGACGTTCTTCGCACCCATATCGAGCAAGGCGCCGACCCAATCGGTCGCCTCGTCGTCGCTCAGGTTCTGGCCGGGGTAGTCGCGTCCGGTCAGGATGCTCGCCTCGGTGAGATTCGGCATCAGCACGTCCGCGCCGTCCACAAGCGTCTTGACCGCGTCGCACATCTCCTGCGAATAGGTGGGGTACATCTGCCCGCCGTCGCCCATCACCGGGTCGACCAGCCGCAGCGCCTTCGGATATTCGCGGTACATGCGCTTGATGATGTCCACCTGCTCGGCCGAACCGAGGAAGCCGGAATAGATGCCGTCAAGCTGGACGTTTACCTTCTGCCACGCGTCAAGATAGCCGGAAAGGATATCGGTGGTGTCGTGGAAGGTGTAGACCGGAAACTTGGTGTGCGCGCTGAACAGTGCTGTCGGCACCGGGCACACATCGCAGCCGCATGCCGAAAGAATCGGGATCGCAGCGGTCAGCGAGCATTTGCCGTAGCCGCACATGTCGTGCACTGCCGCAACGCGGGGGATATATTTGGGGTTGCGCTCATAGAGCGTCGTATCTTCTTGCATTTCATGACCTTTCAGAAAGTCTATGAATAATATTGGCGTCCGTCGCCGTGCGGGAGTGCTCGGTGCGTCGCTGGTAACGACTGTAGCCTTGTTGCCAACAGACACGCCCCGTTTTGTCCGCAACGTGACGCAGCGGATGGAAGTTTGTCAGCAAAAATCAGGAAATTCCTGTTTTGCATTATCTTCTATATGTTGTCTGTGCAAGTGTCGTGGTCGAATTCGTCTGAATCAGGGTCTCTTGGTGCGCCAAGTTGTCTGAAATTGGAAGATTTGCTGTCAATTCTGTCTAAAACGGGGGTCTTGGTGCGCCAAGTTGCCTGAAATTGGAAGATTTGCTGTCAATTCTGTCCAAAATGAGGGTCTTGGCGCACCAAGACCATCGAAAAAATGAGAATTGGGTACCGGTTCCAGCTGAGGCTGAGACGGAGCAGATCACGACATAGTCATCAAGGATTGTGAATGGTCTTTTTTATTAATGCGTTCCGTAAAACGCCGGAATTTCAAGGGTTTTCAAGTGGTTATAGATTACCGGGATAGCGTCGGGCTTGCCTCATGCGTCTTGTCGGTTTACGCTCAAAACGGAAATACCATATTGGGCATTCGTATAGGTGAATGTAAAAAGGAGCCGGACATGACCGACGAGACCACACCGAAGAAGTATCATTTCGAGACGCTGCAATTGCACGTGGGCCAGGAGGAGGCCGACCCCGCCACCGATGCGCGCGCCGTGCCGATCTATGCCACCACCAGCTACGTCTTCCATGATTTCGATCATGCCGAGGCACGTTTCGCGCTTGAAGACCCAGGCAACATCTATGGCCGCCTGACCAACTCCACCGAGGACGTCTTCGAACGGCGCATGGCTGCGCTCGAAGGCGGTACCGCGGCGCTCGCCCTGGCCAGTGGCGCGGCTGCGGTGGAAGCGGCGCTGCGCAACATCACGCAGACCGGCGACCACATCGTCTCCTCGTCGCACATCTATGGCGGCACCTTCAACCTGATGCGTCACACCCTGCCGCGCGACGGCATCACTACCACCTTCGTCGACCCGGCCGATCCGCAGAACTTCGAGGACGCGATTCAGGAGAACACCAAGCTCGTCTACTTCGAGACTTTCGGCAACCCGAATGCCGACCTGCCTGATTTCGAGGCCATTTCGGCGATTGCGCACAAGCATCACCTGCCGGTCTTCGTCGACAACACCTTCGCCACCCCGTATCTCTTCCGTCCGCTCGAGCACGGTGCGGACGTCGTGGTGGAGTCTGCCACCAAGTTCATCGGCGGACACGGCACGACGCTCGGTGGCCTGATCGTCGAAGGCGGCAAGTTCAACTGGGCCGAGGTACCGGGCAAGTTCCCGACACTGACGGAGCCGGACCCCTCCTATCACGGCATGAACTTCTACGAGGCGCTGGGCCAGACGGCCTTCGTTACCCGCGCCCGTGCCATCTTCCTGCGCGACACCGGCGCCTGCATCAGCCCGTTCGCCGCGTGGCTGCTGCTGCAAGGCACCGAGACGCTGTCGCTGCGCGTCGAACGCCACGTCCAGAACGCGCTGAAGGTGGTCGAGTACCTCCAGACCGTTCCCGAGGTCGAATCCGTCTCGCACCCCTCGATCCCCGGCCGCGTCGACCATGAGCTCTACGAGAAGTACTTCCCGAACGGCGCCGGCTCGATCTTCACCTTCGACATCAAGGGCGGCAAGGACGCGGCGCGCGTCTTCATCGACAACCTGCATCTCTTCAGCCTGCTGGCCAACGTCGCGGACGTCAAGAGTCTCGTCGTGCACCCGGCGTCCACCACCCACGCCCAGGAGACCCGCGAGGAGCTGGAAAGCCAGGGCATCCATCAAGGCACCATCCGCTTGTCCATCGGCACCGAATACATCGATGACATCATCGATGACCTCAAGGGTGGTTTCGAGGCCCTGCGCGCCTCCGGCTTAGCCAAATAAAACATCTTATAGTGCAAGAAATGGGCCGCTGGGATTCACTCAGCGGCCCATTTCTTGCATAATCTACGGGTTTTGCAAGATTTGTGTCGCTGAGATTCGCTCAGTGGCCTGTTTCTTGCATTTCCTGTTGGTTTTGCAAGATTTGGGTCGTTAAGGCCCGCTCAGTAGCCCATTTCTTGCATAATCCATGTGGCAAATAGGGATATCATCCTTATGGATGATGGAAGATACGGGATGAAGTATGGCTGTGGCCGAAATTCATTCCTACGCACGATGGGGGAGACGCGCGGATTCTTTTAGACTTTGAGGTACCAGACAAGCAGTGACCTCAACAAAGGAGTCCACATGAACCACGGCAACGTTTACGGCAACAGTGCAGGTAGCGATTTCCTCAGCATCATCAACCCGAACTTGGGCGGCAATGGTGATGCGAACGCAAACAGCGATGCAAACGCGAATAGTAATACAAATATTGCCTCTGCGCCGAATACCGACATTCCGGCACCTTCCTTTATTCCGCCCCAGTCGCAACAGTTCGTGCAAGCCCAGCCCCAACAGCGCAAGCAGTTCGCGGTCGAAGCCATCGACTTGGTCAAGGATTACGGCACGGGCGAGAACGTTGTGCACGCGCTGCGCAATGTCAACGTCGGCTTCGAAAAAGGCAAGTTCACCGCCATCATGGGTCCTTCGGGCTCTGGCAAATCGACCATGATGCACACGCTCGCCGGCCTCGATTCGGTGACCAGCGGCAAGGTCATCCTCGGCGGGCAGGACATCACCAAGATGAACGATAACCAGCTTACGATGCTGCGCCGAAACGAAATCGGCTTCATCTTCCAAAGCTTCAACCTCCTGCCGATGTTCACCGCTGAGCAGAACATCCTGATGCCACTGACCCTCGCTGGTGCCAAGGTCGATAGGAAATGGTTCAACACACTGGTCGAAACCCTTGGGCTCACGCAACGCCTGAAGCACCGCCCAAACGAGCTTTCTGGCGGTCAGCAGCAGCGCGTCGCCATTGCCCGTGCGCTGATCAGCAAGCCGCAGGTGGTCTTCGCCGACGAACCGACCGGCAATCTTGATTCCGTTTCCAGCGCCGAGGTGCTGGGTTTCCTCAAACGTTCCGTGCGGGAGTTCGGCCAGACCGTGGTTATGGTCACCCACGACGCGGTGGCCGCCTCCTACGCCGACCGTGCCCTCGTCTTCGCCGACGGCCGTATCGTCGCTGACGTCGAGCATCCCACCGCGGAGCACATGAGTGACCTGTTGATGGAGGAAAGCGAACGCGCCGCCCGCCAGAGCGAGGCACCCACGATGGCTCAGTTGATGAACGGCAAGCCCAGGCACGCGCAAGTCGTTCGGTGAATCGATGGAATCGTTATCGTTTCTTTTGCGTTTTTAGCCGGACTCATATTGACGCAATGATGAAAATCGTCACATGGTAGCAATCGTAGCCACAATGAATCCAGCCGATAGTCAAAATTCGCAATCGAAACATAACAAGCGACCTCCATCAATTACCCGGCAAACGGACTTGCAGATCAAAAGCAAAAGGAACCAAAATGTTCTCAGTAACACTCAAACTTATGAAAAAGAGCGGGAAAATGCTCATTCCCGCCGGCATCGCCATCCTCATCGGCACCGCGTTCATAGCCGCGACCTTCCTGTTCGGCTCGTCGATGAACGATTCTTTGCGCACCCAGCTCACCGCGCAATTCGGCCAGGCCAACTACATCATTGCCCCAGCCGATGAATTGAAGGCGCAGACCACCGACAGCGACAGTGACATGAAAACCGTGGATGATCTGAAACTTGACCACATCCGCTCGATTGATGGTGTCACTGGCGCCACGGCTTCCATCAGTTCTGAGGCCGAATTTTCTCACCGCGACAAGCACGTTTCCGGCATAACGACCACCACGTCAAGCGATCCGAAACTGATACTGGTCAGCATTGCTCAAGGGCGGCAGCCCAGTGCGGCCGATGAAATCGCACTGCCGCGAGGTATCGCGCAAAAACTTGGCGTCGTCATCGGCGACCAAATCAGCGTCAACGGAAAAACCTCTTCACAGCAAGGAGCACAAACGTCAGGCGGGCAGAACCACTCTGTCAAGGTCGTGGGCTTGACCGACGATCCGCGAGGTGCTTTCAGCTTCTACGGCGGCGGGGCCGTGGTCTCCGACAACATTACGGCCCGTCTTAATGGTGTCCCTAGTTTCGGCAAGATTCCGGCTTTCGCCATCCTGCTTTCCATCGATCCGGCAAAGGCGGACATGGCCGTAAAAGCCATCAAAACGGACCTGCCACATTATTACACTATCGATTCGCGCGCCAAGATCGGCGACGACGCCATGAAAGCCATGTCCGCCACCAGCACCACGCCGGTGACCATGTTCCTCACTGCTTTCGGCATTCTCGCCATGCTCGTCGCGGCCTTGGTCATCGCCAACACCTTCCAGGTCATGGTGGCCCAGCGTCGGCGCACTTTGGCGCTGCTGCGTACCATCGGAGCCACGAAGGGTCAGCTTTACCGTTCGGTGCTGTTCGAAGCCACACTTTTGGGGCTAATCGCATCGGCGCTTGGTATCGCGGCAGGTATCGGACTTATGCAGCTGATGTGCTCGACCAAGTTCATCGGCGGTGATGGGGCACAGATGCGTCTGGTTCTTTCGTGGCAGGCGTTTGTGATTCCGCTGATATTCGGCGTCGTGATGACCGTTCTCGCTTCCCTTACTTCGGCCCGTTCCGCCACTTCCGTGACGCCGCTGGAAGCGTTGCGTCCTATGGAACTTGCTGACGACAGACGACGTGCCGGACGTGTCCGCGCCGCAATCGGTGTGTTGATGCTCATTCTTGGTGCCGTGATGATTACGTTCGGCGCCAGCAGGATGCCGAAAGTCATGAATGACAATGTCACGAATGGCAACGACAAGACCTACGAGTTGGCGCTGCTTGGCGCGGTAGGTGGCTGTGCTCTGCTCTTCATAGGGCTTGCCGTCACTGCAACATTCTGGATGCCGGTACTCATGCGTGGCGTCGGTGCATTGGTTTCTCACCTTGGGCCCTCTGCCAAGATCGCCGATGCGAATATTCAGAAGAATCCGCGGCGTGTGTCCGCCACCGGCGTGGCCCTATTGATTGGCGTCACTCTTGTTTCCACTATCGCCACCGGCGCGGCTTGCGGCAAGGCGACTTTGGACACTGCACTCGATTCCCGTTACAGCGTCGATATGGTGGCCGAAGGATCGGGGCTCAACCAGAAAACGGCCGACAAGCTTGCGAAGGTAAAGGGCGTTTCCGAAGCGCTTTACGCACCCACCGCAGTGGTGCAAGCCAAGGATTCCGGTCATTTGAACACGCCGATGTTGGTGGTCGGCGTCCGTTCAACTCAACAGCTCCAACGAGTGATGCACGCCGATCTCGGCAATGTCGAACTCGGTGGTGATACCGCAATTATCCCCAAGACCTCGGCTTCGACGGGCACGAAACTCGATGTCGCAGGCGGCACCGTGACCCTCACCCCGCAATCCGAAGATCAGGGAGGCAATACGGCTAAAAGCGCCAATGTCAACGGCTCGACTGATGCCAAACATCCTGGTTCTTCCGCCGCACGGTCATTCACCGTTCGTCAGGTCGATTACCGGTCCATCAGCAAAAATTACGCTGCTGTCGCCTTCGTCGATATCGCGCATTTCAACGATGGCTCCTTGCCGGCCACCGGTCATATCCAACTGATGGAGTTCGGGAACACCGTCGGATCAGGCCAACATAGCGATTCGCTTGTCGATGTCTTCGAAAAGGCCCAGAGTGTCATTGGCGATTCCGGTACGGTCATGCTTTCCGGCCCGATCGCCGAGCGTCAGCAGTGGGACAGGAGCATCGACCAGATCATGACCTTGCTCGTCGCTTTGCTTGCCGTCGCGGTGCTCATCGCGCTGATCGGTGTGGCCAATACGCTGAGCCTGTCGGTGATCGAACGCACCCGCGAATCGGCCACTCTGCGCGCCATCGGCATGACGCGCGGACAGCTCAAGCGTTCCCTGGCTTGCGAGGCGCTGCTCATTTCGCTGGTCTCCGGCGTGGCCGGCGTCGTCCTCGGCACGGCCTTCGGCTGGCTCGGTTCCTACATGGTCTTCAGCCTCTACGGCAAGACGGCCTATCTCTTCGACTGGAAGTTCAACGGTGCCGTGCTTCTGATTGCCGCGCTTGCCGCCTTGGTCTCGAGTATCTTCCCGGCCCGTCGTGCCGTAAAGACCCCGCCGGTCGCCGCACTTGCTGAGGCGTAGGAGTCGGTGAAAGACATCGCCCATTGAGTTGGTGATTTACAAAGAATCCGTTCACTTATCAGTACGAAAGTGAACGGATTCTTTGCATATTCGTGAGTGTTTAGACCAGCTTGTTGTCGTAGGCGAAGACGACGGCCTGCACACGGTCGCGCGAGTAGGTCTTCTGCAGGATGTGGGCGACGTGGGTTTTGACGGTCGGCAGGCTGATGCACAGTTTGTCGGCGATTTCCTGATTGGATAGGCCGTGCGCGATTTCGACCAGCACCTCGCGCTCGCGGTCCGTCAGCGTATCGACGGCCGGATCTTGATAAGTCTGTGGAGTGTCGGTGGCGTTTTGTTGCGAAGGTTGAGCAGCAAGACTGCCATTAGTAATATTTCCGGTATTTTGAGTATTTTCGGAACTTTTCGCCGCTGCCCGAGTAGCACCCAACTCACCGTCAACCATCTTCTCGATGAGCCGCTTGGTGGCGGACGGCGCGATGATGGCATTACCCTGGTAGACCGTGCGAATCGAGGAGAGTAGCGTCTCTGGTTCGGTGTCTTTCAAAAGAAACCCGGAGGCGCCGGCGTCGATGGCGCTCATCACGTATTCGTCGAGATCAAAGGTGGTCAGGATGATGACGTGGGTTTTCGGGGTATCATTTCCAGCTTTGTGTTCCGCGTCGATGATCAGTTTCGTGGCCTCGATGCCGTCGGTACCGGGCATACGCACGTCCATCAGCACCACATCCGGCTTCAAGTCAAGGCTTAGCGACACCGCCTCGGCACCATTGGCGGCCTGACCGACCACTTCCATATCGTCCTGCGAATCGATGACCATGGCAAAACCCGCCCTCACCAGCTCCTGATCGTCGGCGATAAGAACTCGTATAGGCTGTGTTTCACTCATGGTTCAAGGTTAGCAAGACGCGGCGGCAAAGAATCGTGGCGAGCCTGCACTTTTTAGACGCTACCGTCGGAAAAGTGCAACTTAATCGAGCCAAGTTGCATCTTTTAGACGGTGGTGTTGAAAAAGCGCACTGTACTAGCGCTAAAGTGCACTTTTCTGACGGTAGAGGGAGAGCCTGGCTTTGCATTTGTGGCACTGCCATATTGGATGGCCGGTCATGGATTAAGGTCTTTCTGCTTTGCTTTCCGTCCCCGCTACAGGATGCAGCAGCGGCTGGGATGTGGCCAGGTTGTCGTCGCTGCCACCGGTTTCACGCAGAACGCGTAGCAGCTCACGCATGTGGGCAAGCGCCTCACGTCCCTGCTCGCCGATGGCGTGGAAGGCCGAAGTAATGGCTTCTGGGGAAGTGGTCACACCGGCGGGCGCATCGTCGTCTAGCAAAGCGAGCCCCGCGTCGGCTTTCGCGATGACACCGGCCAAAGTTTCGCTGACCTCGCCGCGAATCTGCGCCCCGATCCTCTCGCGTTCGTTATTGGCCGCCAAGATCTGCTTTTTGGCGCTTTCCGCTTCCAGCGCCTCGTGCCGGGCCTGAAGCACCATCGCATTCGTGCCGCTCGCCCTTACCCACAGCGCCGCCCCGATCGCCACGGCGCATATCGCCAGCGAGAGGAACAGCAGGCCGGCGATATCGCGAGGATAGACGCCCTGTGTCGTGTTGATTCCCGCGTGCCGCTGTCGGTTCATCATCCAATCTACCAGTGTCGGATAGCCCGCGAATGACGCGTTGAACCGCAAACTGAACAACACGCAACCGATAAGTGCAGCAAGCGTCGCCCAACGACGTGAATGGCCTTTTCCGTAGAGGCACACGGAGTACAGCGATATCGGCGCGAAGAACACGACCAGCGGTATTTCTGGCACGAAGCATAGCGCGAAAGCTGCCGTAACCGCCATGGCCGCCGCGCTCGATCGCGGGAAACGGCGGCGAAACACCAGGACGGCAAACACCACAAGGCTGATGATGGTGGTCGTAATTTTTGTGGCAAATGTGGATGCATGCACGACGGTGCTGAACGACATGGTGCGTGTGCTGTCGTTATAGCGGAAGGTCACTGTGCTCCATGGGAAGATAATAAACATCAAAACCGAGGCAATGATAGTGTCGGCCAACAAGTAGTGTCGTGCGAAAAAGCCCGATACGCGTTCTGCCCAGTTAAGTTCGGCGGAATCTTCTTGCGTTGCCGGTTTCGCTGCAGAGTGATTTGTCGTTTTCGAGAGATTTGCGAGCGGGGGATGGCGATATCCCTCCACGTCATTTGTTTTGTTCCGTTCATCAACGTCGGAAGATGAACTGTCAAAAGGTTCGGCAAAGTGAATGGAAGGCCCGTTATCGCGGGTTGTGTGAGTTGCGCGGGTTGTGTGAGTCGGCAAGTTGATATTGGCGGATTCGTCATTATTGGCATGGTGTTCGGCAGATTCCGCATTATCGGGTTCGTCATTGGCTGATGTTTCTGTTTTGGCTATCGCTTCCGTTGTCCCCTCAAGCGGCAATGTCACGTCAATCTCAAAACCGCCACCGACTCGAGGTCCGGCGGTGACACTTCCGCCCACGGCCTCGATACGCTCGCGCATGCCGGTGATTCCATAACCGGGACGATGTCCGTCAAGCGAAGCGGCCGCTCCGTTGCCGTCGTCGCGCACGGTTATACATAAACCGTTTTCGTTCCAGTTCTCCGCAACCTCTATGGTAACGCCGTCCCCCGCGTACTTGCGTGCATTGGTAAGCGCCTCCTGTACTGCGTGGTAAAGGGCGGATTGTGCTTTGCTGCTCAGATGTTCTGGGCACGGTTGGACTTTGCCGCCGACAATTCGTATTACATTACCTTTTGTTGCATGGGCTGTTGTATCAGCTTGGGCGATAAGTCCAGAGATATCGGCATAACTGCCATGGGAGGCGCCGCCGAACGTGCTCAGCAACCCGTCCATGTCGTGCTGCGCGCGCTTTGATTCGTGCCTAATGGTCTCCATGATTTCCCGCGCCTTGGCAGGATTCTTCGCACCTGCATACCTGCCACCATCGGATTGGACGATGATTGTGGACAGCGTATGTGCCACGACGTCGTGCATGTCACGGGCGATGCGTGCGCGTTCGGCGGTGCGGGCGATGTCAAGGTCCTCTTGCTCACGGGCTGCCAGTGCCTCATTGCGTTCCTGTAGCAAGGACGCGGTGGCCAGCCGCATGCGCGAACGATAGCCTAAGAAGCAAGCTGCAGCGAGCGCAGTGACGATGCCGGCGATTAGGAAAACCGCAGTCGCTACGAGATTCCTTCCGCAGGTTCCATTCAATCCGGAAGTGTAAACGGCTCGGCAGGAATCATAGACCGAGCTTGCCGTGTCTCCGGCGTGGCCGGGATTATGCAGCGGCCCGACCTCCGAGCCCCAGGTGATGATCGGCGCCGCGGCGATGCCGATGACGAATGCCAACGTAATGAAGGCTTTGCTGCGTGCAGGGTTTCCGTAGACGATGACCGAATAGAGCATTACCACCGCCAGCAGGTCGCCGAACACGTAACTCGGGCCAATGATCAGCTGCAGGACGGTCAGGATTGCAAAAGCGAGTGCCGCACCCTGCGGGTGGCTGCGGCGGAAGACGACGGGAACGATGAGTACACACGACCATGCAACCTGCCAGCTTGCGCTGTAGCTGATCCCTAGCCCGCCTATGTTGTCGCTGGTGCTGATGCACGCAAAGAGCAGCGCCACCAGCGCCGGCAACGCACTCCCGACCACCGGGTTGTGCGTCAGCCATCTGCCGAACCGTCGTAACTTGCTCATGGCTCCAAGACTATCGCAGTGCAGTTGTCTTTGATATCGTGCTTAGGAATGACGTTTGGCTTTTGGCTTTCGAATTTCGGGTGTCGTTCATCTTGAAACGGTGAAAACGTTGAACGGCGCTTTTCGTTCGCGTCTTTATGCTGATAGTCGATTTTGTCGGATTGGTGTTATGTATAATGTCATCAACATATATACCATCGTGTGACACTTTTTAGTCGAATAATGGTTGTTTGGCCGGAGTCTGCACTGCGTTCGTTATACAGTTAATCTGATGGATTGCCGTAATTATCAAGGGGGAAACATGACTTTACTGGCAAGATATTATGTACCTGGATTGGCTGTGGATGATCGTTCCATCAAAGTACCGCTGGACTGGAGGGGCAACGATCCTGGCAAGGGTTTCGCCGGAGAATCCCTGAGTCTGTTTTATCGTGTCGTCACTGCTCCCGAACACGTCCATGACGACCTGCCGCTGTTGATTTTCCTGCAGGGTGGTCCCGGCGGCGCCGGCCCGCGTCCATTGAACCCGTCGAGTGACGGCTGGATTGCGGAAGCCATCAAGCATTTCCGTGTCATTCTTCCTGACCAGCGTGGTACCGGACGGTCCTCATGCGTCGATTCGAACGCAATGCAGCGTATTGAAGGCGCCCGTGCCCAGGCGGAATACCTCAAATGCTTCCTCGCCGGCTCCATTGTCCGTGATTTCGAGCATTTGCGTCGCACCGAGTTCGCTGGCAAAAAGTGGGTGACATTAGGGCAGAGCTATGGCGGGTTCCTGACGCTCGCCTACCTTTCCTCATATTCCGAAGGGGCAATCGCGAGTTTCACTATGGGCGGCATTCCGCACGTCCCGGCCAACGCCCGTGAAGTATATGAACATACGTTCCCGAGGATGGTTGAGAAAACGCGCCTGTACTACAATCGCTATCCGCAGGATATCGAACGTGTGGGTGCTGTGGCCGACCATATTGGCGCGGCTAAAAGGAAATCTCCGATTACTTTGCCCAACGGAGACCCGCTGACCGTCGAGCGCCTGCAGACCCTGGGCAGCGATTTCGGCATGCAACCCAGCCCCGAGCGTCTGCACTGGCTGGTGGATATCGCTTTTGCCAAGGGTGACGGTTCGGAAAACCGGAGGGCGCCGCTTTCCGACCAGTTCCTCGAGTCGGTGATGGAAGCCACATCATCCACGCCGCTCTACTGGCCGTTGCAGGAGTTCATCTACGCCGACGGCGAGCTCGACGAGCCTATCGGCTGGGCTGCCCAGAAGGTGCGTAACGAGCATCCGGAATTCGATATCCATCATCGGCCGCTGCTTTTCACAGGCGAGGCGATGTTCCCATGGATGTTCGATCAGGAGCGCGCCTTGCGCCCGTTCAAGCCGGCCGTCGAAGAGATGATGGGCGATACCCATTTCGGCAAGATCTACGACACCACCCAGCTCAAGCGCAACGAGGTTCCGCTTCAGGCTGCGGTCTATTTCGACGACATGTACGTTGACTCCGGTATGCAGCTTGACACGCTTTCGCGCGTCGGCAATTCGCATGCTTGGGTCACCAACGAATACCAGCACGATGGCATCCATCACGGTGGTGCGGTTTTCGCCCATCTTTACGATGAGGCCCTTGACCGTGGAGACTTGGAAGGGCTGTTCTAGACCTGGTTTTCGTGGCGCACGGACCCGCAAAGCACATTCAAAACACATATAGGAGTGCGATATAGATGAAACCATCGTTGGCATGGCTTGACGATCCTCAGACTTTCAGGGTCAATGAATTGCCTGCACATTCCGACCATTCTTGTTACGCAAGTGGGCAGGAAGCGGGTGAGGGCCGCTCAAGTCTTGTCCGTGTTTTGGACGGCCAGTGGCGCTTCTTATATGCTGATAATCCCCAAGATATCCCGGAAGGGTTCTATTTGCCGGATGCTTCGGAGAAGCGGTTTGGTCTGATCGATGTTCCTGGCCATATCGAACTTTCCGGCTACGCGCAGGTGGAATACACCAACACTGCGTACCCTTGGGAGGGCTCGGTTTTCAGGCGTCCCGCCTATACGACTCCGCCCGATGACCCGCAAGCCGGAAGCTTTTCCGAGGCCCCAGACAATCCGGTCGGACTTTATCGTCATTCGTTTACCCTTGATAGAATCTGGGCCTCTCGTCCGTTGCATATCCGGTTTGAAGGGGTGGAACGAGCTTTCTACCTCTGGTGCAACGGACAGTTCGTGGGGTACGCCGAAGATTCGTTCACACCCAGTGCTTTCGATCTGAGCCCATACGTGCACGAGGGGGAGAACCTCATCGCGGTGGCGGTGTTCCGGCACTGCACCGCAAGCTGGATCGAAGACCAGGATTTCTTCCGTTTCTTTGGCATTTTCCGCCCGGTGAGCCTGTTGTCCCTCCCTGAAACGCATGTCGATGATCTGGATGTCAAACCGACCTTACAAGACGATGGCCGTACCGGCGTTCTCAACGTTTCCGCACGTCTTTCGCCTTTGCAAAGCGGCTCGAAGGTCACCATGGAACTGGCTGACCGTGAAGGCAACGTCCTGACTCAAAAAGCAGTCGAAGCTCGGGAACAAACGAATTTCTCAGCCTATACCTTGAAGGATCCCCATCTCTGGTCGCATGGTGACCCTTATCTGTATCGCCTTACCCTCACGGTAGTCAACGCTAAGGGCGAGACCGTTGAGGTCGTGCCGCAAGCCGTGGGATTCCGGCGTATCGAAATCGATGCGGACAAAGTGGTTCGGCTCAACGGCGAACGTCTGCGGATTCTCGGCGTCAACCGCCACGAATGGAGCGCGACAAGAGGTCGTGCCATCACCCAAGCGGACATGGATGCTGATATGGCGACGATCAGGGCGAACCATATTAATGCCGTGCGTACCTGTCATTACCCCGACCAGCTCCCGTGGTATCGGATGTGCGACGAAGCCGGTATTTACGTCATGGCCGAAACGAATATGGAATCGCACGGCACCTGGGAAAAGCTTGGCGGCGACGATGGATCATATAATGTGCCAGGCAGTTTCCCACAATGGCGCCAGATGGTAGTCGACCGAGCCAGAACGCAGTATGAGACGCTCAAAAATCATCCCTCGATTCTCTTCTGGTCGTTGGGCAACGAATCCTATGCCGGAGAAAACATTGCGGCGATGAATGAGTATTACAAAAAGGCGGATCCGACACGGCCGGTCCATTACGAAGGGGTCGTGCACGTCCGTCGCTATGAGGACCGTATCTCCGATTTTGAGAGCAGGATGTATTCCTATCCGGCCGACGTCGTCAAATATCTTGAGAACAATCCGAAAAAGCCGTTCGTCCTTTGCGAATACATGCACAGCATGGGCAATTCCGTCGGAGGCTTGCGCGATTACATGGATTTGTTCGATCGCTACCCGCAATATGTCGGCGGTTTTGTCTGGGATTTCAAGGATCAGGCGCTTCAAGTCACCGATACCATCACCGGTCGCAAGGTGATGCGCTATGGCGGAGACTTCGATGATCGTCCCACACAATGCCAATTCTCCGGCGACGGGTTGCTGTTCGCCGACGGAACCGAAAAACCTGCGATGCAGGAAGTAAACGAGGAGTATGGCAGATATGAGAGATAACATACGCGTTGTCATCGATGAAGAGATGATCGGTCTGCATACCTCTGGTCGCGATTATCTGTTCGACTACCGAAGCGGCTTGGTATCGCTGAAAACCGGGGGCAAGGAATGGCTGTATAGCGCGCCGCAACCCGCATTCTGGAGGGCGACTACAGACAATGACCGTGGCAATGGCTTTTCGCGTGCCTCCGCGCAGTGGGCCGGTGCCGATCTGTTCAGCGCCGCCGGTCTGCCAAGCCTCAACGTAGATGGCAAAGCGGTTGCCATTCCCTATACCCCTGCCGACGGAAGCACTGGAGGTCAGCTTCGCGCTTCTAAGGCCTCGCTGCGCTATACGTTCACCACGCCGACTGTTCCGGCCACGAAAGTCGATGTCTGCTATACGCTCGACGCTACAGGGAATCTGACGGTGAACGTCCGTTACCACGGCAAGGCAAATCTGCCTGAGCTTCCGGCTTTCGGCTTGCGCATGGTCATGCCGACACCGGCCACCGGTTTTACCTACTTCGGCTTGCCGGGCGAGACCTATCCCGATCGGCTCGGCTCGGGCAAGAAGCGAATCGTGGAAGTCGAGGGCATGCCCGTCACCCCGTATCTGGTCCCACAGGAATGTGGAATGCATGTGGATACCGATTGGGTCCGTGTCACCCGTGAGACGACACTCAACAATGCCGATGCTGCCATTGCGCCGTTCAGCCTGACGTTCGCTTCAAACGGCAAGCCTTTCGCGTTCAGCTGCCTGCCCTATACGCCCTTGGAACTGGAAAACGCGACCCATCAAGAGGAACTGCCGCCTGCAAGACGTACGGTTCTGACGATATACGGAGCCGTTCGAGGGGTCGGCGGTATCGACAGTTGGGGCGCGCCTGTGGGTGAGCGGTACTCGATCAGCGGTGAGAAAGACATCGACTTTTCGTTTGTCGTTCGGCTCTGAGCCGTAAGCGCAAACTTGATGTATCACAATTATGGGTATATGTTCTTCGTCGCATTGCCCGTTGCGTTATCTAAGTCATTGTTTGTCTTATAATCGGCCATTTCGGTAGGGAAGCTCTCGGAACGGCCGATTTTGACATCGCGAGAAGGGGCGCTTGCCGACGTATAATAACGACATCATGATCGAAAGGTTTTCACTATGACAGACGTAAAAGACGTGACCGTCGGATTCATCGGTTTCGGCAACATGGCCCAAGGCATCGCCAAAGGATTGGTCAACGGGGGAGTGATCGACGGCTCGCAGATTGTGGCCAATTCCGGGCATTTCGACAAGGCGCAGGCTGCGGCGTCGGCCATTGGTGCCAAAGCCACCCATAGTGCCACCGAAACGGTCGCTGACGCCGATATCGTCATCGTCGCCGTCAAGCCCGGTCAGATTGAAACGGCACTCGCCGAAGTGCTGGATGATCTTAAAACCCAAGACAAATTCATTGTTTCCATTGCCGCAGGCCGTAATCTCGATTACTTTGAGGAGCTGCTCGGCGATGGTGCGCACGTTCAGTGTGTCATCCCCAATACGCCTATTGAAGTCGGACAGGGCGTTCTCGTCACCGAAAATGCGAATACGTTGAACGATTCCCAGCGAGAAACGTTCGAAGCGCTGTTCTCGCCGATCGCGTTGATCGAGCGTGTCGACACGCCGTTGATGGACATCGGCTCGTCCGTGGCCGGCTGTGCGCCTGCATTCACCGCGATGTATATCGAGGCGCTCGCGGACGCCGGCGTGAAGTATGGCTTGAAGCGCGAGACCGCCTACCGTCTTGCCGCCAAGATGACGGAAGGCGTCGGCGCGCTCTATATGGCCACCGGCACCAATCCCGGTGCGATGAAGGACGCCGTCTGCTCACCCGGCGGGACCACCATCAAAGGCGTCACCGAGTTGGAAAAGCAAGGTTTCCGAGGCGCGGTGATTTCCGGGGTTGACGCTATCCAAAACGGCTGAATAAGCGGGATCGTTGGTAGAATTTTGGCAAGACTGAAGACCTTAGTGACACCGGCCAATTTGCGGAATTGTGGGTTTAAGGGCAATCGGATTGTTGCGATTGCCGGTGTTGGCCGGCCTAGTTGCGTGGGTTGCCGGCCTTTGCTGTTTGATTGCTGATTGTTCTGACGGAGTGTCACTGATTTTAGGCATTATGATAAAAGACGTATATGCGCGAGCGAACGTAACGTACTACGGGAATTGAGGTTGAGGCGGTATGGGCAGGGTACTTCTGGCATCAAGTATGCTCCCTGCCCTGCGCTCACTGCGCAGTTTGCTGCCAAAACGGCGCGGCAATCATCCCCGTTTGCGTATTGCGTATATTCCAACTGCGGATAATCAGGAAATCACGCGTTATCTTCGACCGTTTGTCCGAAGATTGCTACGCGCCAGTGGATTCCGGGTCCATCAGCTGGAAGTGGCACGTGCAAGCAAAGAGGAAATCCGATATATTCTATCGACTTGTAACATCATTTGGGTCGGTGGGGGCAACAGTTTCTTTTTGCTTCATGAACTTAACCGTTCGAAAGCCGCCGAGATTATCGTCGAAGAGGTCGCTAAAGGCAAGACCTATGTCGGCGTTTCCGCCGGTGCTGTCGTTGCCGGTCCGGATATTGACTACATCGGTGAAATGGACGAACGTGGCGCCGCGCCTTCGTTGCAAGACATGACCGGGCTGCATCTGGTTGATTTCCGAGTCATTCCACATCTCGACAGCCCCACGATGGGTCGTGCCGCCCGCACCATTGCGGCCGCCGAGCGCAAAGAAGGGCATCTCATTCACACACTTCGAAATGCGTGGACCGTTATCGTGCGAGGTCGCGCGCCGCATATCCACGTTCGTCACTGTGCCGGTCACTGAAATTTGAGGTATGTGCGGAAACCTTGGTATGAGTGGAAATGAATTAATGACTGTAAACCGAGTCGTTAAATATCATGACCGTGGCTGTCATATAGTATTCCCGACATATATCATGATGCTCGGTGAGCGCTCATACTGATTTTAGGAGAACGATAATGTCAAAGCGAACTACAAATCGCCAGATTGCCAAGTCACGGCCCAAAACAGGCAAGGAGTGCTTGACGCCTGCGATACTCCGCTTACTACTTGGCGGGGCGGCGCTAACCGGTACGACGCTTTGGGCGTTGGCTCCCCGCTCACGCCAGGAACGTCAGAGGCAGAACGCAGCGAATATGCCCGATGTCTTCTATGCTCATCGAGGCCTACACGATGCCGGTTCGGGGCTGACGAAAGAATATCAAGAAACCGACGGCGATTATATCGAACTTGCCCGTCGTATGGCCCGTAAGGCCGGCTACGGCATGGGGCCGGAAAATGATGACAGGCCCATCGCCCCCGAAAACTCGCTTGCCGCTTTTGCTGCCGCCTGCGAAGCCGGATATGGCATCGAACTTGACCTGCAACTTACTGCCGACAACAGGGTCGTGGTGGTTCATGACCCGGACCTGCTGCGTGTGGCCGGTTGTCCTCAACGTGTCGCTGATCTGACATACGACCAATTGCGTCATATCCCGCTGTTCCCGAACCCGAGCGTATACGGGGATGCCAAGGCCGAGCCTCTTTCGCAAGCCGAGTTGGAGGCGGAGAAGATCATGCCGTTGCCGCAGCAAAGCCAATACCAGCACGTCCCGCTGTTTTCCGACGTGCTCAAGGTCGTCGATGGGCGCGTGCCGATTATAGTCGAATACAAATTTGAAGGCAATTCGTGGGGCGATCGCCAACGTTTGCTGATGAAAAGCGGCGACAAGCTGCTGCGTGACTACGACGGAGCGTATGTGGTGGAGTCGTTCAATCCGATGGCCATGCGTTGGTATCGTCAGAATCATCCCGAGGTCTTCCGTGGCCAACTTGCCGTTTCGACGCCGTTCCCGATTGACCGAAATACAGATTTGCAGACGAATCTGCACTCATTGCAACGCGGCATCATCCCCTGGATCGCCGGAAAGCTTGGTTTCAACTGGCTTTCGCGTCCGGATTTCGTGGCTTATCATTGGGCCGGTGGCCGTTCACCGCAGATGTGCTTGACGCGTGCGCTGGGTGCATTGCCGGTGGCCTGGACTTTGCGCAGTGCCGGGGAACTAGACCGGTGCCGCAACGATTTCGACCGTTTCATCTTCGAGGCGTTCGTGCCGCCGGAAGACTGAACGCATGTTGACATACCAAAACGCTGAAGTGCTGATACATTCATTTTGTTGGCTTGATGGTCTGTCGTTTTGCGCTATCGGTAAAGGATTCACTTCGGATCTGGTTTCATTTTCGCGATAAACGTTGCTTGACAGGCAAAACAAATAGGACATCGGAGATTTCGATTTGTCGGATGCCCCTATTTGTCAGGTGAATGAAATGCCTAGCGGCTTTTGGATTTAAGCCTCTGTTTCTTGGTGTTCCTTTGAAAGGTCGGAAGGCGAGACGTCCACTTCGTCCAGTGGAATGATATGGGTGTGGTTCTTGATCTTGTATCCGAAATAGAGGATCAGGACCAGCGGCAGGCCGATGTAGGTGATGCCGATCTGCTGCCAATCCCAATGCACGAACGCATCGATGTTCTGCCCGCCGATCACGACGATGCACAGGATGAGCGCGATGATCGGGCCGAGCGGGAAGAGCTTGGCGTGGTACTTCAGCTCCGAAAGCTGATGGCCCTGCTTGATGAACGCGCGACGGAAGCGGAAGTGGCTGATCGCGATGCCGACCCAGGCGATAAACCCGGTGAGTCCCGAAGCCGCCACAAGCCACATGTAGATCTTCTGGCCGAAGATCGAGGCGGCGAAGGTGGCCAGTGAAATGATGGTGGTGACGATAAGGGCGGCCATCGGAATGCCATGCTTCGTCGTATGAGCGAAGAACTTCGGAGCGTATCCGTCGCCGGCCAGTGAGTAGAGCATGCGGGTCGAGGCGTACATGCCCGAGTTGGCCGCCGAGAGCACCGCAGTTAGCACGATGGCGTTCATCAGGCTTGCGGCGAAGGCGAGGCCCGCACGTTTGAAGACCAGCGTAAAGGGTGACATCGCGATATTGCCGTCGGCCGCCGAAAGCAGATTCGGGCTGGTGTAGGGGATTAGCGCCGCGATCACGAAGATCGAAAGGACATAGAAGAGGAGGATGCGCCAGAAGACGCTGTTGATGGCCTTCGGCACTGCGTGCTCCGGGTCGGCCGATTCGCCTGCGGTCACGCCGATGAGCTCCGTGCCCTGGAACGAGAAGCCGGCGATGAGGAAGACGCTCAGGATGGCGGGGAAGCCTCCGACGAACGGGGCGTCTTTGTAGGTGAAGTTGCCGAAGCCGACCGCAGGATGGAACATGATGCCGAAGATCATGGCGAAGCCAAGCACGAGGAAGACGATGACGGTGATGACCTTGATCAGCGAAAGCCAATATTCGGTCTCGCCGAATGCGGAGACGGTCAGAGCGTTGATCAGGAAGATGACCACCAGTACGATAAGGCTCCAGATCCAGCCTGGGGTGTTCGGCAGCCAGTACTGAATCAGGAGGGCCGCCGTGGAAATATCGACGGCAACGGTGATGGCCCAGTTAAACCAATAGTTCCAGCCCATCGCAAAGCCGAGCGCCGGATCGACGTATTTGGCGTTGTAGGTTGCGAAGGAGCCGGAAACCGGCTGGTTGGTCGCCAGCTCGCCGAGGCTGGTCATCAAAAAGTAGACCATGATGCCCATGGCGATATAGGCCACCAGTCCGCCGCCGGGGCCGGCCTTGGAGATGGTGGAGCCCGAGGTCATGAACAGGCCGGTGCCGATGCAGCCGCCGAGCGCGATCATCGAGACGTGGCGGGTCTTCAGGTTGCGTTGCACGCCGCCGCCGGATTTACCGGGCTTGCCTTTGCCGCTGAGCGGGGGAATGGGGTGCGTGGCCGCGACCTTGACGTTCGGATCGGTCGATTGGCGCGCTGCTTTGCCTGCCTTCACTCCTGTCGCCGTAGACTGGAACGAAGTGCTGGCTCCACTTTCGGTATGGTCGGTTGTTGCCGACATACTGTTTTCCTTCCGGTAGGGAAGAAGCCTACAGAGATGTGAATGGCTGCCAGTGCATTTGTCGCTTGAAGCCGAGCTATGATATCGAGCCACGCCTCATCGCGAAAAAGCCTACAACGATTCTCATCGATAGCGCTCCGCGGCATTGGCCGCGACAGTCCTGGATTTCTTGGACCCAGACCCAACTTCCTGCCGCGGAGACGACCGGAAATTTCGGCTGAACTCCCTTTCATCGGCCCTCGCTGGCACCGCCGTGCCTCTGGTCGGTTACTGATGGGTTCAGCGACCTCTTCTGTGATTGATGATAAGAGTGACTATAGGTGGTTTTCGCGACAAATCTGCCCAATACGATGAGCTGCTGGGCGTTTTAGGACGCTGACTGCTGATGAGCGTTCCGATTTGCGCGGTTGGGTTGCCAGTTGGAGCATTTGCCGCTGTTGTCTTGTTGACTATCTGCCGGCGTCAAACAATTGGACCGTTGCTATACTCGTCGTCTGTCTACAGGTTTCGTACGATGCCGATGAACAGTGGGACCCCGCCAGGGGTTTCGTATTCGTACATGAACGGATGATCGACGATGAATGATTCAATTCTTCCTGGATTCGGCGCGCTGCTCAGCATCTCGACTTTGGTGTATGCGGCGGCTTTGACGCCGGTTTCGCCCACATCGATGCTGGTGCCTTGGATGACTTGCTGAATGAAGAACTGCTCGCTGCTTGTCATTTTGGAGAAATTCGCATGGGACGAGTCAAATGCCGAACGGATTCCCAGCTTTTTTAAGATCGGTATCGTGTCATCAAACGTATTGGCCACTTTGAATTTCGGAAGCTCAAGGTCGACTTTGGTCTCTTCGCTTTTCGCGTTGAACATGGCACGCAGCGAATCGGTTTTCCCAGCCAGGTCGTTCGCCGCTGACTTTTGGTCGGGTAGCACGATTTTCAATGTAGATCCGTCGTCGAATTTTTTGTCGACACGTCTGAATCCTTTGCCTTTGGCCAGTTCCATCGTCCCTTGCTGACTCATCATGGGAACCGTTGAGTCTCCTCTCACTCCATGGAAAGGCTGGTCGGAAGTGTTGTCCGCATCGAATGGATCCTGCCATTTTCCATTGGCGTATACGGTATTGAGGAGTGTCAGCGTGGAGTTGTTCGAAGCGAAATCGGGCTTGAGAATCCCATGCGTCTTCCTGTCCACCCACGAGCTCATTTGCCTGGAGGCGTCGCCTGAGACCGTTTTCATGTCGACGAAAAAGCCGGTTCTCATGGATTTTTTGTAATCCTTATCGAGCGGATGGTCTTTCCGGATCCATATCGAATTGGCGGTCTGCATCCTTGATTTGCCATGGCGTCTGCCGTTGATGGAGAGCATCAGCGAATGGCAGTCATCCGTATTGGGCTGCGCGCCGTTGTCAAGGACGGATTGCAATTCGGTTTTGGTGGTTCCTGCCGATCCCTGCTCGGCCATCGAAAGCGCCGTCCACATCGAGGTGGGGGAATAGTTCGTATTACCTTTTTCGTCGGTCAGTTTCCGGTCGGTGAGGAAGAGGGATGAACTGTCGTATGCGAATTGCTGGACGCTGGTTTTGGCGGTTCTGCTCGGCGGCATCGCCTTGGGGTGAAGGATCAGCGTCCATGTTCCATAAGCCGCTGCAAGAAAGAGGGCCGCAATGACGCATATGCTCAGTATCCGTGTCATCATGCGGGGAAATTGGCGTCGGCGCCGTGGTTTCAAGCTTTCTGGTTCGGGTGGCATCGGGGAAGATTCTGCAGATACGGAGTTTGTCGCATGGCTGAGGCTTTCTTTGTCGCGATTTTGCGTTGTGCCATGTCCGTGCCTGTTGAAAGCGGCATATTTTCTCATGCGTGTCCTTTCATCGCCGATGATGCAACTATTGCGGGCGCAATGACCGTTGATTCCATTCTAATAGGATCGTCGTTTTCGTCCGTCTCGGCGCTAGACTTGAGGTATGTCTTTAACTATCGGAATCGTCGGTCTGCCGAACGTCGGCAAGTCCACCATGTTCAACGCTTTGACCCGCAACAACGTGCTTGCGGAGAACTATCCTTTCGCCACCATCGAGCCCAACACCGGCATCGTGCCGTTGCCTGACAAGCGTCTGCCCGTGCTCGCCAAGTTGGTGGGCACCGAGAAGATCGTGCCCGCGACCGTCACCTTCGTCGACATCGCCGGCATCGTCAAGGGCGCCAGCGAGGGCGAGGGCCTGGGCAACAAGTTCCTGGCTAACATCCGCGAGGCCGACGCGATCTGCGAGGTCGTGCGCGCCTTCAAGGACGACGACATCGTGCACGTCAACGGCCGTGTCGATCCGGCCGACGACATCGACACCATCAACACCGAGCTGATGCTCGCCGATCTGCAGACCATCGAGAACGCGCTGCCCAAGCTCGAGAAGGAGCTGCGCGGCAAGAAGGTCACACAGGAATATATGGACGCGGTCAAGAAAGCGCAGTCGATTCTTTCGGAAGGCGAGACCATCGACCACGCCGCTTCCGCCGGCAAGATCGACAAGGCCGACATCTATGACCTGCACCTGATGACCGCCAAGCCGTTCATCTACGTCTTCAACGTCGACGACATTGAGCTGGGCGACTTGGATCTGCAGAAGAAGCTCGCCGATTCCGTCGCCCCCGCGCAGTCGATTTTCTTGAACGCACAATTCGAGTCCGACCTGACCGACCTCGACGAGGCTGACGCTCGTGAGATGCTTGAGGACGCTGGTTTGAAGGAATCCGGTCTCGACCAGCTGGCCCGTGTGGGCTTCGATGTGCTCGGCTTGCAGACCTTCCTTACCGCTGGCGTCAAGGAAGTGCGCGCCTGGCAGATTCATCAGGGCTGGACCGCCCCGCAGGCCGCCGGCGTCATCCACAGTGATTTCGAGCGTGGCTTCATCAAGGCCGACATCGTCTCCTACGACGATTTTGTCGCCGCCAAGGGCAGCATGAACGAGATCAAGGAGGAAGGCAAGCTCCGCCAGGAGGGCCGCGACTACGTGATGCAGGACGGTGACATCGTAGACTTCAAGTTCAACGTGTGAGACTGTGATACGCTTAACCCTTACAAGTGGTTCGATATCATCTGGTATCGGGCCACTTTTGTTATCTAAGCAGCAGTTGGTCATTCTTTAGAGGTACATATTGATCGGTGCGGCTTGCTTAGTATCATGGAAACTAGTAAGCAAGTTTAGATTGATAAAAGGCGGGTGTCTTTGAGCGAGATTATTACGATGAAGCTTGGTCCGCGTAAGCCGGTTCGTCACGAGGAACTGCCAGAAGGCGGATACCGCGAATTTATCGGCTGGCAGGAAGGTATGTCACCCGAAGAGGTGTGGCATGCCGGCAACAGTTGGTGGAAACTTGAGCCGGGCCGGGCGGTACGTTGTGATTTGGCTGTTATTCTCAATCCTGACAACGTCGTGGTATGCGTGGCAAAGATTCGAGGTTTGATCAAGCGTGAGGACATGCGCATGGGCTTCATCGGTGAACCGGTGGAGCGCCAATACGATGCATGGCTCGGGAAAACGTTAAAACGCAACGATTCCAAAAACCCAATCGCTTATTTTGATGAGCGGGACATTCTTGCGCCTGACGAAGTAGAAACAGGCACGACGTTTCTTAATCGGTAATGAGACGTGGATGTTGTGCAAATGCAACATAACTTGCTAATATGATCAGCCTCAAATGATTTACAACAAATAGAGTGATCTGCTATTTGAGTGTAGTAACAAATCAGAGATCGATTTCTATGGTAGAACAATCGCGTTGGTGCTATGTAACGGCATAAAGACGGAGTTCTGTGTAAAAACGCTCATTTGTACGATAGAGAAGAGTTGATTCCAACGAACCTTTCGTACAAAGTCATTGCGTCGATCGCAAAGTTGTTATAGGACAACGCGAAAGTTCCGAAACCCGACAGCGATGGTAAGCTTATGAGACTGTTCGGCAGCGCATTGATGTGTTATATATTGAGAGTAGATTATGAAAGATTATCAAGAAAGATGAATTATGTCGGAGAATAATTCTTTAGCATCAAAGGCAATGGAGCTGCTTGCCGATCCGGATTTCGATCAACTTAATCAGAGACTCAACCGAGTAAATGTCTTCGACGCCGTTGACATGGGACGTCAGGAGATTAAGCATTCAGCGTTTCTTGCATGGCTTATGGATCCATCGGGACCTCATGGGCTTGGTGATTTGTTTATTCATCGGCTGCTTGCACAACTTTATGTAGATAATTCAGAGAAGTTTGCAGAGAGCGGCGTTGCAAGTTTCGTTCCTCTGGCTGCTGATGATTTATCGGAGTTGAATGTTGTCAGAGAATCTGAGGACAGGATTGATATTTTAGCAAAAACAATTGATGACAGAATGGTGATGTGTATTGAGAACAAAGTTGATTCTGGATTGCATAATCGTCAATTGGACGATTATCACCAATACATTGAATCCACATACGGTAATCGTCAATATCGTATTTACGTATTGTTAGCACCTGAAGGTTTTGAAATTCCGAAAGATCAGTGCCAAAATCCAGCTATTTGGCTGACATTATCTTATTCGTCTGTAGCTAAAGTGTTGGAATCTTTGAGAGACTCTGCGCAGGGGCGCACTCAGATTCTTATTGAAGATTATGTGAGGTTATTAAAGAAGGAGAATATTGTGAACGATGAAGAACAGAATAAGCTTGCTTATAACTTGTATCGTAATTATTCCGAGGTTTTTGATTTTGTGAGTCAAGCATGTACTGATCAATCTGCGGTTGAACAGTATTTGATTGAGAAAGTCTATGATCCTGTTATGGATGATTTACAAGATAAAGGCCAAATAAGTAATCATTGGTGCTGGAATAAAGGGCGAATGACATACTATGGATTTCATACTCAAAAGATGAATGATTACTTTGGTGCAACAAATGATGACTGGGTGTACGCATATTGGCTTTATCCGGATAAAGTTTCATCGCTTTTGAAACCGAGCATGAGGCTTGAGGTCTTCCCGAAAGGTAAACAGGAAACGACAATTGGTAGAATGCAACATATTCGTGAGAGAATAGGTAGTGGCAATTCGTCAATAACTAACCAGAATAAACAGCGCGAAATCGTTGATTTTCCGTCGGATATCAACTTGAGCGATATCCTTGAAACTGTTGAGATTGATGCTCTTGCAAAAGAGACAAAGGGCAAATTATATAAAGCAATGGATAATATGCTTCAATTGGAGAAAAGAGCTTTAATGGAATGAATATGATTTAATCATATTTTAACTGTTCGGAAGTGCTTGTGTGTACATAACCGTAATTGGCTTTATAGATTGGGATAAGCTATATTCTTTGAGTTTGAATATTGCTCTGTGCAATGCGTGTGGTTCCAATTAGCAAACCAATCGATAACAGATGGGTCATTATCGAAGTACCAAGCACTCAGTTTGTCGTTGAAGGTATCGCGATCTGGAGGCTCTACCGGGACGGCGAGGACGGCGGATGAATGCAGCTTGAGCAGCAGGCCGTTGGCGGCGAGTAGGGCGGTGCGCTTGTTGCCATCGCCGAACGGTTGCATCTTTGCCAGTGTTGCGAACAGATGCGAAGCCCGTTCGAGAGGTTGCGGATTGCCTGTGGGCGTTGCGGCAACATTTACCGAATTTGACGTTGCGGCGTTACTTCCTGTGCCGAGTTCGTTTGCCGTGTCGTCGGCAGAAACTAGACGTAGTTCCTGCTCGATTGCCGCGGCAGAAGGCACAGGCGGGGTATAGGTGCCTCGGCGGGTGGAGACGATGACGTTTTCCGCCGTTCTTAGAACGCCAGGCTCCATGGCTGCGGTGCGGGTCATTTTCGCGTTGATGCCGGTGAACCATGCCAGATCCATAGGCCGTGTCGAATAGTCGTATTCGATGACATACGAGGAGGCGTCTTTCAAATCGCAAAGCAGTGCATAGTCGTTGCGCGAACCGACGACGTTGGGATTGCCGGTGCGCAGAAACTCTTCGGTTGCCATGCGCGAGGTATTGAGCCCGTCAAAGGTGCGTCCCATCCGGTACAGCAGTCCGGCGAGCCCTTTGGTAGTCATCAGAGGAGAGGCAATATGCTGAATTGTCATAGCTGTTCTCCTGACTGATGTGATAAATCGAAATCGTATTGTGAATGATTGCGGTTCACAGTGACTTTTCGATTATAGATGATATTGAGAAAGACTTCTTTCAAGGTTGCTGATTTCCTCTACAATGAGATTTAGGACTAGGACTAAAAGAGGTGATCGAATGCCGGAAGTAAGCAGATTTTTCGGAATCATCATCAAGATGGTGTATCAGGATGAAGGCAAACATCATAAGCCGCACGTACATGTGAAGTATGGTGATTTTAAGGCTTCCATCGGCATCGATGGTGAAGTGTTGGCGGGTTCTTTGCCGGAAAGACAATACAAATTGGTGGCCGCGTGGCTTGAATTGCATGAGAGTGAATTGTACCTTGCATGGAATGAAGCTATAAGCGGTAAGCCTTTTAATAAAATAAAGCCTTTGTCATAAGGAGATTTTGATGTTCGTACATGATGGAATCGTTTATGCGGATTCTCCGAGTGGTGAATTAGAGGTCCTCGATGCTCATGCGACCGGGGACTATACCATGGTGGTTACGTTTTCGAACGGGAAAACTCGGCTTTGCGATTTTAGCGAAATGTTTGATGATGTTCCCGCGTTTGCCCCGTTGCGTGACGAGGCTGTTTTTGAGCATTTTCAGTTGGAAGACGGTGTACTGACGTGGCAAGATGGATCTATCGATATCTCTCCGTCGTATCTTTATAATCATTCTTACGAATATGACGCTCATGGAGCGTTGGTTTCCGCCTGAAATCTTATTCTATGGAGTTGCTGCCATGTGTTTTAAGAAAATGTGTCGGCGGTTTTATAAAATTTCGGCCATGTGATTCTTCTTTTTTCCTAAATGACTCGCAGAACCGATGCCGTGTCTTATAAAGTCTTAAGCTGTAGTTTTCTAGTGGATAAATGGCTTAACCGTTAGAATACTGGTGGTTAAATGAGCAAGATAACGAGTTCTGACAGGCTTCGTAGCAGATAACCGGACTATAAATCTCGCAGCCTCGAGTCCGACAATTCGCTCTGTGCGCGTAACGGTGTTTTTATGGCATGATAATGATGGTTATGATCCATCAATAACGATGGACGTTGCGATTTTTGAAAGGAATCGATATGGCTGATCAGCGACGTGTGGTGATTTTGGGCGGGCATGGCAAGGTGGCGTTGCTCGCCGAACCGAAGCTGAAGGCTGCGGGATTCGCGGTCGACGCGGTTATCCGTAACCCTGCGCAGTCCGACGATGTGCGTAAGGCCGGCGCAAATCCGGTGGTCTTCGATATGGAACATGCCAACGTCGACAGCTTTGCTGGCTTGTTTGAAGACGCTGTGGCTGTCGTGTTCTCGGCCGGTGCCGGTGGTGGCGACGCCGTTCGCACCCACGCCGTCGATTATCAGGCCGCGGTCAACGCGATCGACGCGGCGCAAAAAGCGGGCGTGCGTCGCTTTGTGATGGTCTCCTACGATACGGCCGACCGTGACCCGCAGACGATGGGCTGGCCGGAGTCGTTCCTGCCGTACGCGCAGGCCAAGCATGACGCCGACGCGCACCTGATTGATTCCTCGCTCGAATACACGATTCTGGGTCCGGGCGTGCTGACGCTCGAGCCCGAAACCGACAAAATCGTTCTAACTAACGACCACACGATGATCGACGGCAAGCCGGCCACGCCCGAGCAACGTGCGACCTCGCGCGGCAACGTCGCGGCGGTCATCGCCCGCGTGCTCAGCGCCGATGTGGCCAAGCGCAAGACCATCGCCTTCTACGACGGCGACCAGCCGATCGACGAGGTTCTTGTCTGAGTCCGTTGGTCGTCCTGTTGCATCAATAAAAGAGCTGCCTGCCTTGCGGCGTGCGGCTCTTTATCATGTGTTTGTCCGGCCCAAAGCTGGTCAAACGGTCAAACGGTCAAGATTTTCTGTCGGTTCTCGTCATCGGCTTGCTGTTGCAGAATTATCGGCATTCTGATTTTGTGATAACGGTCAGCCTATGTGTCCATGGGCCTTTGGACACTTGAGGCGCTTTAGATATTCAGGGAGTAATGAGCGCAGAGGTCCGAATCTCGCGTGTCGGTCTCAAGGCTTTGCTGCTATACAGCAGAACACTTTGAAGCCTATTTGTGCAAACCGTCTGGCCGGTATTTCTGGTTTGTTTGTTATTTCGTCAATAGATAGAATTTTGCCGGTAAAAATGTATATCCGCTGGCGCTGCGTTGCATTGATGCCTGTGTGTTGTGATTAAATAAGTAACCAAGACATCGTCTCCAACTGAAAGGCCCTCCAATGCAGCAGAAACAGTACGTATGCGAAAAATGCGGATGCCAACACTACATTTCCGATCAGTTCCAGGCGACGGGCGGGGAATTCGCCAAGCTCTTCAATGTGCAGAACAAGAAGTTCATCACCGTCAGTTGCACCCAATGCGGCTTCACGGAGCTCTATCGCGCCGAAACCGACGCCGGCATGAACGTTCTCGATTTCCTGATGAACTGACGGCTTGTCGACGTTTATCCTCGATGGTTGCGACGGCCGTATCTAGGAATCTTGATTTTTTCGCCGATATCCGATTTGCTCTGTCGTTCCGTTCCTATCTGCGCTAGGCTGAGGTATACGAGTCAAAGGAGCGGGGATATGACGATTGCGTTGAAACGGGTGTATGAGGCGGCCGAAGATGCCGACGGCTACCGCGTCTTGGTCGACAGGCTTTGGCCGCGCGGCATTTCAAAGGTGAAGGCGAAACTCGATCTGTGGCTCAAGGAAATCGGGCCGAGCGCCGAGCTGCGCAAGTGGTTCGGCCACGATCCTGCCAAGTTCGACGAGTTCGCCGATAAATACCGCAAAGAGCTAGACGAAAACGCGGAAACGGTCGGCAAGTTGGTCGCGATATGCCACGAACAGCCCAAAGTCACCTTGCTCTATGGCGCCAAAGACCCACACAACAACCAGGCAGTGGTTTTGAAGGATTATCTCGGCAAGCGGCTTTCGTAGGTTGTGATATTCCGTTGCCGTATTTGGCTATTGCTGAATAAATGAAGCAATCATACGTGATTGTGCGACGGGTCGCCGCAGAAAACCGTGAAGCCATAATTTTTCGAGACAAATTCGATATCGTGGCCGTGTAACGCGCTTTGTATAGCGTATGATGATGGTTATGGCGACAGTGACGTTATCGATACCGAGGGCACGTAAGCGCGAGCGTGCCATTTCCGACTACTTCAACATGTGGGTGACCCGCGATTTCGACAAGCTCGACGCGATTTTCGCTCCTGATTGCGTCTATGAGGAATCCAACGGGCATATCTACGAAAACCGCAACCAGATTCATCACTGGATTGAGGATTCGCTGGAGCACCAGGCCGTGTCGATGTGGAAGATAGCCAATTTCACCCATGCCCGCGGTCGTGAAGGGCAGCCGTCAATCACCGTTTTCTGGACGCTCGCAGGGCGGGTACGCGAGGGCGAATCCTACGACTACGACGGGGTTTCGGTCATCGAGTTCAATCGACAGAACAAGATCAAGCGGGTGCGTGAGTTCCGGGCCAAGCGCCGTCGCGATTACCCGTACAAGGGCGAGTAGTCGATTACGGGACTTCATGAAGCGAACGGGAGATGGATTCTTCGTCATATCAGCGATTGATCCGTTTCCCGTTTTCCTGTCTCTGAAGTGATGAGGGTGTCATTGTGTTTCTCGCTTTTTCTCGTTGTCGGGGATGTATGGACTCCGAGGGTAGGGACATCGTTTCCGTTGTTCCGGCTAATGCCGATATGCAAGGTGTCTGAGGTGGCGAACATCCATTTTTGTTTGTGTCCTTCTCGTAGTAGGTTTAAACCTCGAAATTCAGTCATTTTCAAAACTTGAGTCGATCTGGCTCAAGTTTTGTTCACTGCAGGTTAAAACCGGGAAGCCGGAGCGGGAATAACGGTTGGACATAGTGACACGATAAAGACTTGGAGCCGCAAGGTTCCGGAGCCTCTCGTCATCTGGCCGGTTTGGCTCCGGCCGCGGACGTAAAGAGACTTGCCTCCTACTTCAAGGAGTATTGATTATGGCTATGTTTCCGGCTTTGATGCATGATGCGTTCTCTGATTTGTTCGACGATCCGTTCTTCGCCGGTTGGGGCGATTCCAGCAACCGCATGGGCAACCCGATTTCCTCGGCCAACATGATGAAGACCGATGTTCGCGAGACCGACAAGGCCTACGACGTCTCCATCGATATGCCCGGCTTCAACAAGGACGACATCGCCCTCGAGCTGCACGACGGCTACTTGACCGTCTCGGCTAAGCGCGACGAGAGCCATGACGAGAAGAACGATGAGGGCAAGTGGCTGCGCCGCGAACGTTACGCCGGCACCTGCTCGCGCAGCTTCTACGTCGGCGATGAGGTCAAGGAATCCGACGTGCACGCCAACTACAAGAACGGCACGCTGAGCCTTGAGATCGCCAAGGTGCAGCCGGCGCCGAAGGTCGAGGCCAAGCACCAGATCGCCATCGAAGGCTGATTCGCTGGTCGTTACGGCGAGAACGGTTTTGGCGGACTGAAACGTTCGCTGGATGCCCCTTCTTGTGTTCTGTGCTCGGGGAAGTTGCGGAACACGGGAAGGGGTGTTTTCTCTGAGATCCAGGGCCCGTCCATTATCTCATGGCGTCGTTGAGCGTTCGATGGAACGCTCAACGACGTTTCCGTCTTCCAGGTATTTGACGTTGAATTCGATTTTGTCTCGTTTCGCTGCTGGCCTCCGCCGCGTTTCCTGTGCGATAATGACTTGTAGCAAATAATGAAGGTCAATGGAAAGATATTGAAAACGAGGCAAGGCACATGGGCATGCCATTGGATTTGTATGTGATCCGACACGGGGAATCGGAGGCCAACGTCATCGTCAAAGCGGGGGAGCACGGTGACAATTCGCTCTTTACGCAGGATAACGTCACCGTGCCCGACCGCTCGTGGAGGCTCACGGCGACCGGGCGTAAGCAGGCCTACTGCATCGGACGCTGGCTGGTCGAGCAGCAACAGCTTTTCGACCGCTACCTCGTCTCGCCCTACGTGCGCACCCGCGAGACCGCGGCGACGATGGCGCTGCCCAAGGCCAAATGGGAGGAGACGCGCGTGCTGCGTGAACGCTCCTGGGGCGAGATCAGCACCGTGACGCAGGAGGTCTTCAAGACCAACTACGAGCGCAACTGGATGTTCAAGAAAACCGACCCGCTCTACTGGCGCCCGCCGGCCGGCGAATCCATCGCCGACGTGGCCGAGAACCGCGCCCACAACCTGCTGACTTCGTTGAACCGCCGCGCCGAGGCGCAGTCCGTCATCGCGGTGACTCACGGCGACTTCATGCTCTCGTTGATGCTCACCCTCGAGGACCTCTCCGACGAGGAGTTCCTGCGCCGCGCCGACAGCGACAACTGGAAGATCACCAACTGCACCTGCCTGCACTATTCGCGCCGCGACCCCAACACCGGCCGCACCGACGAGCGCATCCACTTCGAGCAGACCGCCCGCCCGGTCTACGACAAGGACACCGGCCGCTGGGTCGTCAAGGTCGATCCGTGGCGCGAGTTCCAGCGCCCCCTGCTCTCCAACGGCGACCTGGTAGACGTGGTCCAGTCCGTCACCCCTCATCTCTAAATCTGTGCGCTCGGACTAATATTCTTGAGCTGAGATATATGATGTAGGATACTCTGAACATGATGTTCTAGGTTGAGTTGTTGGACGGGGATATGCGATGCTGTGGCATAAAGCTTGGCCTACCGGCCTAGAGGGTGCCTCAGCATTGTATATCCCCGTCCAACAACGTCAGTTGTCGTGTGTAGTCATGTGCTATGTCCACTACGCGAACACGACACGCCGAATGTCCAAGGGCGCATTAAACTATCCCAAGGCGCGCGACGAAATCAAAGCCGCGCGGTAAATCCTCTATTTTCAATTAGTGGTCAAAGTATGCCCAAAAGGAGAGCGAAGGATGAGTAACATGTTCACCTGGAAACTGCACGGTGACGGCAAGACATTGAATCCCGGTGAGGTGATCGACCCTGACGAGCGCATGACGTGGGGCCGAACGGCGGGCATTGGAGCCCAGCACGTGATCGCGATGTTCGGCGCGACGTTCCTCGTTCCGATACTGACGCATTTCGATCCGTCGACGACATTGTTCTTCACCGCAATGTCCACCGCGCTGTTCCTGTTGATCAATACAAACAAGCTACCCAGTTATCTGGGTAGCTCTTTTGGTTTTATAGCCCCTATTACGGCCGTTGAAGCCGAAAAGGGACTCGGTGCCGGCATCCCGGCTGCGGGCTTCGGCATCATGTGCACGGGCATCCTGCTGGCGCTGGTCGGCATCCTCGTCCACTTCGCCGGCGCCAAGTGGATCGATCTGATCATGCCGCCGGTGGTTAACGGCGCCATCGTCGCCATCATCGGCTTCAATCTCGCCCCCTCGGTCTGGTCCAACTTCCAGAAGGCTCCTGACACAGCGGCGGTGACGCTGGTCGCGGTCCTCTTGATCGCGGTGCTTTTCAAGGGCTTGATTGGCCGCCTGAACATCCTGCTCGGCGTCCTGGTCGGCTATGCCTACGCCTGCTTCCGCGGACAGGTCGATTTCGCCGCCGTGGCGAAGGCCTCGTGGATCGGCTTTCCGCAGTTCCATATGCCGCAGGCCGATTTTTCGGTGCTGCCCATGTTCATCCCGGTGGTCATGGTCCTGATCGCCGAAAACGTCGGCCACGTCAAGTCGGTCGCCCAGATGACCGGCCGTGACTATGACGACCAGATCGGCACCGCCCTGTTCGCCGACGGCCTAGGCACCACGATCGCCGGCTTCGGCGGCGGCTCCGGCACCACCACCTACGGCGAGAACATCGGCGTGATGGCCGCCACCCGCGTCTACTCCACCGCCGCCTACTGGTGCGCGGCCGCCTTCGCCCTGATCCTGAGCCTCTGCCCGAAGTTCGGCGCGGTCATCAACACGATTCCCTCCGGCGTGCTCGGCGGCGTGACCACGCTGCTCTACGGCATGATCGGCATGGTCGGCGTGCGCATCTGGGTCGACAACCAGGTCGACTTCGGCAAGCCCCTGAACAACATGACCGCCGCGGTCACCATGATCATCGGCATCGCCGACTTCGGCTTCGCTATCAGCGGGGTCAAGTTCAACGGCATCGCCATCGGCACCGTCGCGGTGCTGGTGATGTACCACGGTCTGCGTGCCATCGGTCGCGCCACCGGCGCTATCGCCAAGGACGGCACCGAGTGACGGAGTGGTAATCGCTGAGATTGCTCTTTGATGAAGCAATCTCAGCGACATGCGACATGCCGGGTGCGCAGAAGAATCTGCCGTCCGGCATTGCCATATCGTGGCAAATATTGACATCTTGTTGACTGTTCAGCGTTTTGTTTTACAGTAGAAGTAGTACTAACAGGGGGTTCATGGTGAGCACACACATCATTGTCATGGGCGTTTCGGGATGTGGAAAGACCACTGTGGCCCAAGCGCTTGCGGACAAATTCGGTTTCGAGATGGCCGAGGGAGATGATTTCCATCCCAAGGCCAACGTCGACAAGATGAGCCATGGCATCCCGCTCAACGACGAAGACCGTTGGCCCTGGCTCAAGATCATCAATCAGTGGATGCGAGATCAGGACGCGAAAGGTGTGTCCACCGTCGTTTCCTGTTCCGCTCTGAAACGTGCTTATCGCGACGTGCTACGCCAGGATCTTGATGTGTTGTTTATCCATTTGGTGGGTTCCGAAGATTTGATTGGTTCGAGAATGAGGCAGCGCAAGGGGCACTATATGCCTGTTTCCTTGCTGCCCAGCCAGTTCGCAGACCTGGAGCCTTTGCAGCCTGATGAGACGGGGTGCGAAATCGATATCTCAGGAAGTCCCGAACAAGTCGAGGAACGTGCGTTGGAAGCTGCACAAAAATATATGGGTACTGACTGATAAGGATTTTTCAGTGTCGATACCTGCTGTGTGACTGAATGGGATGATGCCATCGTCGTAGATGCAGTGCTGAAGTCTTTTGTCGCGTGTTGTTTCAGTTGTATTATGGTGGATTTTCGCCATTGTTTGGGTTATAGTGGTTCGGGCGTTTTCGTTTTAGCCTGAGTGCGTATCAGAAATGTCCAAGCTCTCGGAATCATAAATAGAGTTTTATCGTTCAATATTGTTTAATAAGGGAGAAAATAATGCAACTTGGCATGATTGGTCTTGGACGTATGGGTGGCAATATGGCCAAAAGGATTCGAGAAGCCGGCCATGAGGTCGTCGGCTACGACCTGAGCCCTGAATCCGGCCGTGACGTCTCCAGCCTTAAGGAGCTTGTCTCTAAGCTTGATGCGCCGCGTAACGTGTGGATTATGGTGCCCGCCGGCAAAGCTACCGACAGCACGCTCGATGAGCTGATGGAGCTGCTCGAGCCCGGTGATTTGATTATCAACGGTGGCAATTGCAGATATACCGACGACAAGCTCAACGCAGAAAAACTTGCGAAAAAGGGCATCGAATACATGGACTGCGGTGTTTCCGGCGGTGTCTGGGGCGAAGAGCGTGGTTATGCTTTGATGGCTGGCGGCACCGATGAGGAATATCAGCGGATGCTCCCGATTTTCGAAGCGCTGAAGCCGGAAGGCAAGGACGGCTTGGTCCATGCCGGGCCGGTCGGCGGCGGACATTTCGCCAAGATGGTGCACAACGGCATCGAATACGGTATGATGCAGGCGTTCGGCGAAGGTTTCGCGACGATGGAACGCAGCGAATATGTAAACGATCCCGCTGAGGTCATGGCTTCCTGGCGCGCCGGCAGTGTCGTCGATTCGTGGCTGCTCGATCTGTTGGTCCGTGCTATGAAGAACGATCCGGATCTCAAAGCCATGCCGCCGGTAGCAGACGAGACCGGCGAGGCGAAATGGACGATTGAAGCTGCTGCCGAACTTGGCGTGCCGACCCCGGCCATCAGCGCCGGTCTTTACACCCGTCAGGCCTCGCGTGGCGGTGCCGATGACATCCTGCGTGTCGTCACCGCGATGCGCAACCAGTTCGGCGGTCATATCACGAAAGCCTGAACCGAAAGCGCATTTAATATAGTTTGATAGTTTGATTACGAGACGTAATCAATATTGATGATTGTGGGGTTCCGCCTGTCGAAAGGCGGAACCCCACAAATGTACCTAAGCTTAGGGTTTCGTGGTTACTTGTGATTACGGCGAATCAGACTGTCGATAACGCCGATGACAATGCCGGCAGCGGCGGGGATAAGCCAAGTCAGTTGGGCGCTATAGAGCGGCAAGTGAGCCAGTGCGTTGCTCACGGAAGTTAGCGAAAGCCCGAAAACGGCGAGCAGTTTGATAATGCAGTCGAAGATGGTGAAGATCGCCACCAGAAGCACCGTCCAGAAATAGACGCGTGGGAACTTGGCCGAGAACGGCTTTTGCACGAGATTGAGCAGCACCAGCACGATGGCAATGGGATAGAGGGCTCCGAGCACCGGCAACGAGACGGTGATGATGGCACTTAGGCCCGCGTTCGAGACGATGAAGCTGAAAACGGCAAAGAAAACGCTCCATGTTCGATATTTGACTGGATGGCCGAAAACAGTGGGGAAGATGTCTTCGAAATAGGTTGCGCAGGTCGAAATGAGGCCGGTGCAGACATTGAAGCAGGCGAGCACGAAGATGAGGCCGACGAAGGCGGTTCCGATGGAGCCGAACGCCGAGGTGGTGAGGTTGGTCAGTACGGTGGCCCCTGTGTCGTTCTTGCCGTTGGCGGGTTTGATGGAACCGCTTACTGCACCGATAAAGGAAAGCGCGGCATAAATGAGAATGAGCAGAATCCCGGCGCCTGTTCCGGCAATGCCCGTTTCACGACGGTTCGCTTTGATGTCGGTGACGCCGAACTCAGAAATATTGGCTGAAATAACAATGCCGAAATACAACGCGGCCAGAAGGTCCATGGTCTGGTAGCCATTGATGAACCCGTAGATTAACGAACCGTGTGCATATTCGCCAAACGGTTTGCCGAGCGGTGCGTGGCTGATGAAGATACAGGCGACGAACATGACGGCGATAAGTACCAGCAGCAGAGGTCCCATGAAACGGCCGAGCGATTTGGAAAGTTTTTCGGGGTGCTGGCTCAGGATGAACGACAAGGTGAAGAAGACCAGCGAATAGATCAGCAGCGCCAGACGGTTGTTTTCTCCGGCGAACGGAGTTATGGCCATTTCATATGAGGTCGTGGCGGTGCGGGGTATGGCGAAACACGGGCCGATGGCCATGATGATGACGAAGGCCAGTACTGCGGCGAACTTGGGGGAGACGCGCGAGGCGAGGTGCTCGAAGCCGCCCGCCGAGGCCACGGCTAGTACGCCGAGAATCGGCAGGCCCACTGCCGAGACGATGAAACCGATGGTGGCCGGAATCGCCGCGCTTTGTGCCTGTGCGCCCATCAGCGGCGGGAAGATTAGATTTCCGGCCCCGAAGAACATGGAGAAGAATGTGAATGCCACAACGAGGCGGTGCCGGCCGTTGAGTTTCGTCGCGGTTCGGCTTTGGTCGCTGTCGTGTGCATTTATGGATGCCGTACCCTGTTGCGGTTCGACAGGCTGTTCTGATTGTGCGTTACCAGTGGTGTCTACCATAAAACTTCCAATATAACTCTGTGCGATGCAACTGATGGAATTGCATCCACTATGCGGATTTCGGTTTCACTATATGCGCCAGTCACGCCAAGCATGGTTGAGTGGACAATAGGCTTGTATCTGTCTGTTGAACGATGTTGCTGTTTCGTTATGCCTGCAGGTTTGGCAATGGGTCCGTTCTGGTATTTGACTGGCTTGGCTGATATTCGATGGCACTTGGATGCGGGTGGGGCGTCATGTGGCGGGCTTACATGCACCAAAGAGTTCGGAATGCTCACAGTGTGACCGGTATTGAGAGCGTGCCGAATCGTTTTTATAATATAGCCGATATTGTCGTAAACGAGTTCGGCGGCTGAACGGAACGGAGGAGGATGGATGTCGGTGGCGTCCGGGAAAACAGTGTCGGCGGCATTTCGTGAGGCGTTTCCGCGTACCCTGCCGATTTGCGCCAGTTTCGTGCTGACCGGTCTTTCCTACGGGTTGTTGATGTTTTCCAAGGGATTCTCACTTGCCTACCCGGTCTGCATGGCGGCATTCATTTTTGCGGGGTCGATGGAATTCGTCACCATCGACCTGCTTTTGAGCGCCTTCAACCCGTTCGCCGCGTTTGTGATGACGCTGATGGTCAACAGCCGTCACTTTTTCTATGGTCTGGCGATGCTTCGTCCCTTCGGCGGACTGGGCTGGAAGAAACCTTTGCTTATTTTCTGGATGTGCGACGAGACGTTCGCCATCAATTCATCCGCCAAAGTGCCGAAAACGATCGATCATGGCTGGTTCATGCTTTGGGTCTCCGTACTTGACTACTGCTATTGGGTTGGCGGCGCCGCTCTGGGTTGGCTGATCGGCGGCATTCTGCCGTTTTCCACCAAAGGCGTCGAGTTCGCCATGGTCGCCATGTTCGTTTCGATTCTCTTGGACCAATGGTCATCGTCACCGCACACTTTGCGCGGGCATATGCCGGCGTTGGTGGGCCTGGTGGTGTCGCTGGCCTGTCTGCTGGCCTTTGGCCCGAAGGATTTCATGTTGCCTGCGTTAGCGGGCATGCTGATTGTTTTCCTGTTTTTGCGTCCTTGGTTGGAGGAACTCAAGTCGGATTCGTCTGGTGATGGTGATTGCACTGAAAACCTTGGCATATATGAGGGAGGTAGCAAAGCCAACGACGGTGCTGTCGCACAAACGATGGCAGATAGCCGTGAAAAGGAAGGCAAGCGATGATGACGATGAGCACGATGCAGTCCGTAATCACCATTGCCGTGGTTGTCTTCGCCACGATGGTCACACGTTTTACGGTGTTCCTGCTGTTCCCCGATTCCAAAACGCCTCCTCGGCTCATCCGTTACCTGGGTGACGTGCTGCCATATGCGATGACCGGTATGTTGGTGGTCTATTCGCTCAAAAACGTGTCGTTCGTCTCCGGTGACCACGGCATACCCATGCTCATCGCCATCGCGGTGCTTGTGCTGATATACCGCTGGCGACACAATTCGCTGTTGGCGATTTTCGCGAGCACTGTCCTCTATATGGTGCTGGTACAGACCGTGTTCGCCTGAAATCCGCCTGTGACGGGCGACACCTTTCGCTACGATTGAGACATGTCCTTCTTTGACTTTTTCGGCGGGTTCCCGGACCCGCGCAACGGATCCAATCGTTATCGCCAGAACGATGATGACGACGACCCTACAATTTTGCATATCCATACCGACGGCGATGACGACGCCCAGTCTGGAAACAAACGCCCGAATTTCTCCGCAAGTGATTTCTGGCCGCCACGCAGTGGTAACCCGCGTCTGACACGTCGTCCGAACAAGCAGCCCAAAGGCACATCCAATGGGACGAAGGTCTTCATCGGTGTGGTCGTCGTTGTGGCGCTGATTCTGGCGTTGCTGTTCGGTCTTGATCACTTTGTCACCGACCTGATGTGGTTTGGGCAGCTCGGCTTCCAATCGGTCGTCTGGACACAACTTTGGACGAAGGTCGGCTTGTGGGTCGCCTTTGCTGTGCTCATGGCGCTGGTGAGCTACTTTGCCGCCACTATGGCCATCCGAAAGCGCCCGGATTCCGCCGACGGTTCCAAGATTCGCGTCCGAGGCGACGTTGTTGAAGTCGGCAAGTCAGTGAGCTCGAAATCCGCCAGGAAAGTGGCGGTAATCGTCTCGCTGATCGTCGGCCTGATTTTCGGCGCCCAGTTCAATTCGAACTGGTCCGAGGTTCTTTTGATGTTCCATGCCCAGCGGTTTGGAGTCACTGACCCACAGTTTGGTATTGATAATGGGTTCTACGTCTTCATCCTTCCCGGTGTGAACCTTATGCTCTCCGCGCTGAGGATGCTGCTCTTCTTCGGCCTCCTGTTCTCGGTGATTACCCACTTCGCCATGGGCGGCATCCGCATCACGATGCCGGTCAATGGCCACGGCATCATGACCATGACCAAATACGCGCGTCGTCAGATCAGTGTCTGGTTCATTCTCAATATGCTCGCCTGGTCCGTTCGTCAGGTCATCGGCGTCTTCAATACGCTTACCCAGAGCGGTAACCGTTTCACCGGTGCGGATTACACCACTGTGCACGCCAACGTGCCGGTGGCGTTCATTCTTGCCGCGCTGACAGCGATTCTTGGCGTTTTGCTCGGCATCTGGCTTATGCGTTCCCATTCCTTCGACGGCCCCGCCTCTCCGGATGTGCGTGTGGTGGCAGCCGTCAAGGCGTGGCGCGTGCCGATGATTGCCATCGCCGCCGTTGTGGTCGTGGCCATCGTGCTTGGCATGCTTTGGCCGATGCTCCTGCAGCGTTTCAAGGTCAGCCCTAACGAGCAGGAAATGGAATCGTCCTATATTGCACGCAACATCAAGGCGACCCAGCAGGCTTATGGCCTCGATAAGGTGAAGGTTGGCGGCTACAACGCCACCACTCATGGTCAATCCGGCGCGCTCGCAAGCGACCCGGAGACCACCGCGCAGATTCGTCTGCTTGATCCGGAAGTCATATCTCCGACGTTCAAGCAGTTGCAGCAGTCCAAGCAGTATTACATGTTTGCCGACTCGTTGGCGGTCGATAAGTACGATATCGATGGCAAGAGCCAGGACACCGTGATTGCTGCCCGCGAGCTTAACGTCAACGGCAACGACAACCGCAACTGGGTCAACGACCACACCGTCTTCACCCACGGCTATGGCGTCGTCGCCGCCTATGGCAACAAGGTGACCACTGATGGCAACCCCGAGTTCTTCGAATCCGGCATACCCACTCAAGGCAAGCTGACCAAGTCCCAGCATTATGAGCCGCGCATTTACTTCTCGCCGAATTCACCGGAGTACTCCATCGTCGGTTCGCCGCAGGGCACCGCACCCTGGGAGTTCGATTACCCGAAGGGCTCCACCGGCGCCTCCAACACGTTTGAAGGCAATGGTGGTCCGAAGGTCAACAACATGCTGACCCGTTTGCTTTATGCCATCCGCTTCGGCAGCGACCAGATCTTCTTCTCCGATCGTGTCACCTCGGATTCGCAGATTCTTTACGATCGCAGCCCGCGTGACCGCGTGGCCAAGGTGGCTCCGTACTTGACGCTTGATGGACGTGTTTATCCGGCGGTAGTCAACGGACGTGTGAAGTGGATTGTCGACGGCTATACGACTTCGGATGCCTATCCGTATTCACAGATGACCGACCTTGGCGTGGCCACTCAAGATTCGACCACCATCACTTCCAAGACGGTTCAAGGGCTCAATTCGCAGCCCGCCAACTACATCCGCAACTCAGTCAAGGCGACGGTCGATGCCTATGACGGTTCGGTCGACCTCTACACTTGGGATACGAAGGATCCGGTCATCAAGGCATGGCAGAAGATTTTCCCGGGTCAATACCACCCAATTTCCGATATCTCCGGCCAGCTGATGAGCCATCTGCGTTATCCGGAAAGCCTCTTCAAGGTGCAGCGCCAGCTGCTGGCCAAATACCACGTCACAAGCCCCGGCCAGTTCTTCTCTGGCGAGGACTTCTGGCAGACCCCGGTCGATCCCACCGAGGCCCAGGATGCCCAGCAACACGATGTGCTGCAGCCGCCGTATTATCTGACCCTTAAGACCGGCGGTTCCAAGCGGCCGCTCTTCTCGTTGACTTCCACCTACATTCCGGCAGGTAGCTCGACGCGTGAGATCTTGACCGGCTTCCTTTCAGTCGATTCCGACGCGGGGGATACCAAGGGCAAGATAGGGCCGAATTACGGCACGATACGATTGCAGGAGTTGCCGAAGGACGCCAATGTGCCGGGCCCTGGCCAGGCGCAAAACAATTTCAACTCGAATGCTGACGTCTCCAAGGAACTGAACCTCCTGGGAACCGGCTCCACCAAGGTGGTGCGTGGCAACCTCCTGACACTGCCACTTGGTGGTGGATTGGTCTACGTCGAGCCCGTCTATGTCAAATCCAGCGGCGCCACCAGCTTCCCGCTTTTGAAGAAGATCCTCGTGGCCTTCGGCGATCAAGTCGGTTTCGCGGACACCTTGGACGAGGCACTCGATCAGGTCTTCGGCGGTGATTCCGGAGCTTCCGCAGGCGATGCCGAAAACAAGGGCGGTGCCGCGACCAGCGGTTCCTCCTCCGACAACTCTGCTACCCAAGGCGACACCTCTGGCAAGACCAATGGAACGAACGGCACTGCAGGTACGTCCGGTTCTTCCGGTGCGACTGCCAGCAACCCTGATTTGAAGGACGCCTTGAGCAAGGCAGGCCAGGCCATGAAGGACTCTGATGCCGCCATGAAGAAGGGCGACTGGGCCGCTTACGGCAAGGCCCAGCAGGAGCTCAACGACCAGCTGAACCGCGCCCTCCAGTTGGAAGGCCAACAATAAGCCGCTAAACCGGCTAAGCTATTATGACGGCGTTGTGTGAGCAGCAATATCTCGGTGCTGTTCATACAACGCCGTTACTATATTCAATCAATAAGTCTTAGAAATTAAAAAAGCGTGGAAGCGAAACGAGGAGTAGCCATGATTCGAGCGGCGGAGGACAGCGATTTGCAGGTAATCACCGATATCTACAATGAGGCGGTTATCGCTGGCGGATCCACGGCCGATCTAAAGCCGCGAACCCTCGAGCAGCGCCGCGAATGGGTGGCCGAGCATGAACCACGCCGCGATTTTCCTGTGGTCGTCTTGGAAGATCGGTACGGGAAAGTAGTCGGTTTCGGTTCCTTGTCGCGTTTCCATCCTCGTGCCGGCTACGACGGCGTGGTCGAGTTGAGCTATTACATCGCCACCGCCGCGCAGTATCAAGGATATGGCACCGAAATGGTCTCCTGGCTCATTGGCAAAGCCAAGGAACTTGGCAATCGCAAGGCCATCGGTCTGATTTTCGCCAGCAACACTGGCTCCATCGCCCTGATGAAGCATTTTGGTTTTACCCGCTATGGTTTTCTACCCAAGGCCTGCTGGGACGGCCACGGCTATCTCGACATGTCCTACTGGTATCTCGATCTGTGATGTAGCTATAATCATTCTTCCGTCGTTGCGTTCGTCGTTAGGCGTAGCCAAGCGTCGGTTGGAATCGGTATGATTGATATCAGGTAACCGCATTTTCGGTGCATTTTGTCATGCCCGGATTGAGGTGGTTGATATGAATGAACCTGATATATCGCTTGTATATCACTGACGAGAAGGAACGTAGCACGAGATGGCATCACAATTCTGGCTGATTGCGGGACTGGGCAACCCCGGCAAGAAATACGAGGGCACCCGCCACAATATGGGGTTCATGGTCGCCGACGTGCTGGCGGAACGCTGGTCCGTGTCTTTCGGCGATCATAAGGGATTGGCTGATTTGGGCAAAGGTGTGATGAATCTCAGCGGCAGAAGCCTCAAGTTCTTCCTTACCAAGCCGTTGACTTATATGAACGATTCCGGAGATGCGGTTTCGTCCATTTCTACCTATTACGACATCGACCCAAAACGGATTATTGCCATCCACGACGATATGGACCTCGATTTCGGGCGGATTAAGGTCAAGGCCGGTGGCTCGGCGGGCGGGCACAACGGTATCCGTTCCATCGACAAATCTCTGGGAACCAACAAGTATTCACGCGTCCGCATGGGTACCGGTCACGCTGCTCGTGGACCACACGCCCATGAGAACACGGTCAACTGGGTACTCGGAGGTTTTTCCGCGCAGCAACGCAACGAACTGCCCGAATTCCTCGCGGATGGTGCCGACGCAGTGGAAACTATCATGTTCGAGGGCATGAGTGAGGCGCAGGAGCGGTTCAATGGCCGCTGAAGCGAAAGGCCGTTTCGCAAAAGTATCGAAACATAATATCAGTAACAGCAAGGATAAAGCAGAAACGTCTTCATCAAATTCAACAACCAAACCGGTGAAAAAATCGGGTCAAAACACGAAACAGGAGCCGCAAGCCCATGATATGTCCGGTTCGCTTGCCCGATTTCTGCCGCGTCTTGACGATGACGAAGCATTCCGGGACCTGCTGGCCGGTGAGATCGAAGCTCCGGTTGGTGCGGCCGATCAGGCGCTGACTGTCGGCGCTCCTGAGGGTATCAGGCCGGCGATTGCGGCCGCGCGTGCACAATATTCCTCCGTGGTGATGGTCGTGTCTTCGAGCCGTGAGGCCGAGGAGACCGTCAATTCCATCCGTTCGTGGTACGGGGGAGATCTTGGCGAAGTAAGCCAACTCGAGGCTTGGGAAACGCTGCCGCACGAACGCCTTTCGCCGCGTGCCGACACCGTGGCTAGCCGCATGGCCGTCTTCCGTAAGCTCTGTCATCCGAAAGATGGCAGCGAAATGTTCGGCCCGATTCGCATTCTCGTCATGCCGGTACGCTCGCTGATTCAGCCGGTGGTGTCCGGTTTGGGCGACGTGGAGCCGTTGGTGTTCAAGGTCGGCAGGGAGATTCCACTGGACGAGGTTTCCGCACGATTGGTCGAAAACGCCTATACCCGCGTCGATCTGGTCGTCAACCGCGGCGAATTCGCGGTGCGTGGCGGAATCGTCGACGTGTTCCCACCGACCCTACCGCACCCGGTGCGTATCGAATTCTTCGGCGATGAAATCGACACCATCAAGGAATTTCACGCCTCCGATCAGCGCACCTACGGTGATGGCATCGATGTTGTCTGGGCTACGCCGTGCCGCGAGCTACAGCTCACCGACAAGGTGCGTGCCCGTGCCAAGTCGTTGATCGGCCGGATACCCAATGCCGACGACATGCTGCAATCCATCGCTGACTCCATCCCGGTGGAAGGCATGGAATCCCTGATTCCTGCGCTGATTGACGATATGCAACCGGTGGCCACAATGCTGCCCAAGGATGCGGTCATCATGCTTTCCGACCCTGAAAAGCTGCGCCGCGCCGCCGCCGACCTCGCCAAAACAGCCAACGAATTCCTCGCCGCCAGCTGGCATGTGGCCGCCAGCGGTCACGGGGCAGGTGCGCCTATCAGCTTCGATCAGGCGAGTTTCCTCGATTTCGACGAGACGATTCGTTCGCTGGAATTTTCCAACCATGAAGTGTGGCGGCTCACCAGTTTCGGCATCGACAAGACCATGGCTGGTCACGTCCAGCTCGATGCGTCGGTTCCCGAAGAGTATCGCGGTGACGAAAAGCGTGCCAAGACAGGCGTCGAAGGGCTTATTGACGACGGTTTTGAGGTAACCATTACGGCCGCTGCCAACGGCACGTTGTCACGTTTGAAGCGCGCGCTCGGCCAAACAGGTGTGACACGTTTCGATACCGTGCGCTCCCAGGCCATGGATGGTTTCATCGATTCCGCCGCTAAATTCGCGTTGCTTACCGAACGTGACCTGACCGGTAAGACCAGCGCCGTCGCCCAGCAGAAGACCCACCGTCGCCGTCATAAGGCTATTGACTTGATGGAGCTCAAAGCCGGCGATTACATCGTCCACGAACAGCACGGCATCGGCCGGTTTGTCGAGATGCGCCAGCGCACTACCGGTGTCGGCGCGAACCGTGCCACCCGCGAATACCTGGTCATCGAATATGCTCCGTCCAAACGCAACGCGCCACCGGACAAGCTTTTCATCCCCACCGACCAGCTCGATCAGGTCTCCAAATACATCGGTGCTGACAAGCCCAAACTCAACAAGCTCGGCGGCTCCGACTGGGCCCAGACTAAGGCCAAGGCGCGCAAACATGTCCACGAGATTGCCGACGACTTGGTCAAGCTCTACTCCGCTCGGCAGCAGGCCAAGGGCTTCGCGTTCAGTCCCGACACCCCCTGGCAAAAGGAGCTGGAGGATTCCTTCCCGTATCAGGAGACGGCCGATCAGCTCACCACCATCGACGAGGTCAAGGCCGACATGGAAAAGCCCGTGCCGATGGATCGCCTGATCTGCGGCGACGTCGGCTTCGGTAAGACGGAAATCGCCGTGCGTGCTGCGTTCAAGGCCGTCCAAGACGGCAAACAGGTGGCCATTCTGGCACCGACCACGCTTCTGGTGCAGCAACACTACGAGACGTTCACCGAACGCTACGAGGGTTTTCCGGTGGATGTCGCAGCGATGAGCCGGTTCCAGACCAAAAAGGAGATCGACGAGACGCTGAAGGGTCTCGAATCCGGCAAGGTCGATGTCGTTATCGGCACCCACAAGCTCTTGAATCCGAAAATCAAGTTCAAGGATCTGGGCCTTCTGATCATCGACGAGGAGCAGCGTTTCGGCGTCGAACATAAGGAGACCCTCAAGGCCCTGCGTACCAACATAGACGTGCTCTCGCTTTCCGCCACACCAATCCCAAGAACGCTGGAAATGGCCGTCACCGGCATCCGCGAGATGTCGACGCTGGCCACGCCGCCTGAGGACCGTTTGCCGGTGCTCACCTACGTCGGCGCCTACGAGGATGCTCAGGTCACCGCCGCTATTCGTCGTGAGCTCTTGCGCGGTGGTCAGGTCTTCTACGTCCATAACCGTGTCAACGACATCGACAAGGTGGCAGCCAAGATCCACGATCTGGTGCCCGAGGCGAAAATCGGCATCGCCCACGGCAAGATGGGGGAGAAACAGCTCGACAACATCATCCAGGACTTCTGGCATCGTGACATCGACGTGCTGGTATGCACCACGATCATCGAAACCGGTCTTGATATCACCAACGCCAACACGCTGATTGTCGATCACGCCGACCGTTTCGGCTTAAGTCAGCTCCATCAGCTGCGAGGCCGTGTGGGCCGTGGCCGCGAACGTGCATACGCTTACTTCCTTTACGACCCGAGTAAGCCGATGACCCAGCAGTCACACGACCGTCTGGCCACCATCGCGCAGAACACGGCGCTCGGAAGCGGTTTCGACGTGGCGATGAAGGATCTTGAACTGCGCGGAACCGGCAACCTTCTGGGCGGTGAGCAGAGCGGCCATATCGAGGGCGTCGGCTTCGACCTGTACGTGCGTATGGTTTCCGATGCCGTCGAGAAATACAAGGAGCCGGAACGTAGAGAATCCGTCGCCGTCACCATCGACCTACCCATCGAGGCTTCGATTCCGGTCGATTACATCGATTCGGATAAGCTTCGCCTCGAAGCCTACCGCAAGTTGGCCAGCGCGCGCACTGAAGATGATCTCACCGAGCTGCGAGAGGAACTTACCGACCGTTACGGCCCGTTGCCGGAGGAATTCGACACGCTGTTCGACGTCGCCAGACTTCGCAGCAAGGCTCGTGCGCTCGGCATCAGCGAAATCGTCACCCAAGGCAACCGTGTGCGCATCGCCAAGATTGACCCGCCGGAATCGTTGCAAATGCGGCTCTCGCGTATCTACAAGGGCTCGCAATACCGTCCGGTCACTCATACGTTGCTCATCCCCGCACCCTTCGGCGAAACGCTTGGCGGCAAGCCGATGACCAGCCCCGAGGTAATGGGCTGGACCGACCAACTGCTTGAAGATCTGGCGTGGCACGGAGGTTCGCGCTAAGGCCAGGCATCATTGGCAATACAGTAAAACGGATAAAAAATGTTGTGTGGTATATAGGCGATTTCGGAGGTATCGGAGTCGAAATCACCGTTTGCCAAACAGTCGGTAAGTCACGCTTTCCCGTATAGCATCCCGCGCAGGTCGTCCTCAATCTGGGTATGGTCTTGAGGCCGTCCCTCACTATCCAGGTCATGGCGATCGATATGGATGTCATCGGAAATCTCACCATCGGAAAGTACCAGCACCCGATCGGAGAGGCGCGTGGCTTCGGCGATATCATGGGTGACCATCAGCACGCCCCATTGATGCCTGGCGCACAATGCGGCCAATAGATTCTGCATGTCCAAGCGCGTGAGTGAATCGAGAGCGCCGAACGGCTCATCGAGCAGCAGGAGTTTCGGATTGCGCACCAAGACTCGAGCCAGCGATGCGCGCTGTGCCTGTCCTCCGGAAAGGGACGATGGCCAGGAATCGATATGATCGTCAAGTTGTACTTGTTTCAAGGCATTCTGTGCGATGTCTCTTCGTTCGTTTTTCGAGCCTGACAACCCCAACGTCACATTGTCCCACAGCCTCATCCAAGGTATCAGCCTGGCATCCTGAAAGGCAAGAGCGAACGAGTCCGTGGCTTCCATCCTGCCGCACAGTGGGGTGAGAAGCCCGGCGACGATACGCAGCAAGGTCGATTTGCCGCAGCCTGAACGGCCGATCAGCGAGACGAACTCACCTGTGCCTACTGTGGCGTTGATGTCGCGGAGCACCGGCCTGTCTGCGAACGACAGGCCGATGTGCTCCAAATCAAGCAGAGGAAGGTCGCTGGATTGTTGTGAAGCTTGTTGCGGCATGTCCTGGCTCACTTCGTGCAGTCGAGCACATGGGCGTCGAGGTTCGGCTTGGTCTTGATGAAGCCGAAATCGACGTATTGCTGTGCGATGTCATCAAGCATTTGCTTGCCTTTGGCATCCACCGGCAGGATTTTCGGTATGTCGAATTTTCTCACCTGCTTGATGATGGTGTCCGATGCACCGAATTTTTTGTAGGTCTGATAAATGAATTCCGGGTTTTTCTGCGCCTTATCGGATTCCTTGACCAGTGTCTGGTAGAGTTTCTTGACGATTTGCGGGTGTGCGTCGGCGAATTTCTTGGAGACCATATGTATGCTCACGTTCTTCGAATCATAGTGTTTTCCGTTGGTGATGAGCCGGGCGCCGGGTGTGGCCATGGCTGTGGCGAGGTTCTGGTCGTACGTCGCCAGCGCGTCGATTTTTCCGGAGGTGAATGCCGCGGCGAAATCGGTCTGGCTCAGTTCGACTTCGGTGACTTGTTTGGGATCGAGTCCGGCGTGGTGGAACGCGGCATTGACCACGTAGTCGCCGGTTGCGCCTTTTTTGTCGATACCGATGCGCTTGCCGTAGAGGTCTTTGAGGGTGGTGACTTTCGAGTTCGGGGCGGCCACGATGCCTTGGGAATCGCCGTCATAGTATTCGATGGCGAAGGCGACCCAGGGCTGCTTTTGATCAATAAGGCTGATGAAAGCTCCGGTGCCGGTACTGGTGGCTTCGGCCCGGCCTGCCAGAATGGTTTTACGTGCCGTATCTGGCGGGTTGAATGGTCCCATGAACTTGGCTTGGTAGGGCTTCATCGTCTCGCTGACGAATGGTTCGTTGTGTATGGTGGTCAGGTAGTTCGCCGTTGAAAGATAGGCGATCCGAATGGTGCCTTCGGATTTGGCGGAGCCCGATGCATTCGAGGTACCTGAGGAGGTTCCGCAAGCTGCCATTGCCACAACCGCAGCAAGCGTGCAGGTCGCTGCGCATATGCGACGTATTGTGCTATGTTGCTCTGCGTATGAGGCCGAGATGAGGTGATTTGTTTTCATGATACTTCCTTCTTCTTGAATGATGTTGAGTTCATAGGTCAAAATATTGGCGGTTTTGAACGTAGGCAGTCGAACGGGGACAAGTGACGATGCGGATAGCCTCACGGATTCAGTGCTTGTGGTTCCACGGGGTAAGCGCATGTTGCAGCAAGCCGACTATGGCTTCGCTTCCCAGCCCGAAGATGGCGTAAAGTACGATGCACAGCACCATCTGATCGGTACGAGAGAACTGCTGGGCACGGGAGAGGATATAGCCGATGCCCACTGAGGAGTTCACCGTCTCACAGGTGACCAGCGCGATCCACGCCACGGTGATGGCGAAGCGCAGACCGGTCATAAAACTCGGAAGGGCTCCCCGGAAAAGAATCCGACGTAGTACCAAGGGCTTGGGCAGCCGATACGCTTTGGCCAGCTCGATGAGCTTGGGGTCAAGATTACGGATACCGTCGCGCACATTGACGTAGATCAGCCCGAACACGCCGATGGCGATTAGCGCGATCTTCATAGATTCATCGATGCCCAGCATGATGATGAGCAGAGGCGAAAGCGCCGGGAACGGTATGGCACGCAACATATGCACCGGTTTGTCGACGAGGTCGAAGCCAATGGTCGAAGCTCCGGCGATCACGGCGACAGGCACGGCAATGACGATGCCCAGCCCGAGACCCAGCAGGACACGGGCAAGACTGATGCCGATCGATGGGAAGAGCAGGCCTTCGGCGTTCAGATCGCCGCACGACTTGATGACCTCGATAGGAGAGGGCAGCGGCCGAGATTCGGCGGGAGACAAGGTGGCGAAAAACCACCAGAGACATAAAACGACCGTGGAAAGCCATGGACCGATCATCTGCAGCAGCTTTATGCCTCCTCGTGGCCGCAGGTTCGCGCCTGTGCCCTGTTTGGAGGACATGGCTTCAGCGCCATCGAGGATGCCGGCGATATGCCGCATGCCCGACGAGGTTGAAGATGCTGATGATGAAGTTGCCGAATGGCTTTTCGGACGCACAATACCGTTGTGCATCGGACATCCCTTCGATAGCATTACCTACATCAGGTTCGATGAGTATGATCTCAGCCCGGCCGGTTCGCTTTTGTGTTTTGCACGCCAGCTTTTTCAAACACTTGGCTTGGGCACCCCATGTCAAAGAGTATTAGAACTCTTGAGCTGGACATCGAGGGGTGGATTGCTCAATAGGGCAATGACCGGAAAGGTTGCCGGCAATCCGGAAGGTACGACAAATTTGTGCGCACACTCTATGTTAACGTTCACATAAAATAGCCGATTTCGCTGGTTTACGTCCATCAAAGACATTAATCTTGGAACTGTTAGTGAAAGTCCATCTTTAAGGAGTAATTGTGGCAGCAATTGAAAGCGTATATGCCAGCGAAATTCTCGATTCCCGTGGAAACCCGACCGTCAAGGTAGTTCTCGACACCGTTGATGGTGCCGAAGGCATCGGCCTGGTTCCTTCTGGCGCTTCGACCGGTGAGGCTGAGGCTTGGGAGCGTCGCGATGGCGATAAGTCCCGTTACAACGGCAAGGGTGTTCTCGAAGCGGTTAAGGCCGTCAATGAGACCATCGCGCCCAAGGTCATCGGCATGGACGCCACCGACCAGCGCGCTCTTGACGAGACCATGATCGAGCTCGACGGCACCCCCAACAAGGGTAAGCTCGGCGCCAACGCCATCCTCGGCGTTTCGCTCGCGGCCCTCTATGCCGCCGCGGAATCCGCCGAACTGCCGCTCTACCGCTACATCGGCGGCACCAACGGCCACATCCTGCCGGTTCCGAACATGAACATCATGAACGGCGGTGCGCACGCTGATTTCGCCACCGACATTCAGGAATACATGATCTCCCCCTACGGCTTCGAGACCTACAGCGACGCGCTGCGCGCCGGTGTCGAGGTCTATCACACCCTCAAGGGCATCCTGAAGAAGGACGGCCACGATACCGGTCTTGGCGACGAAGGCGGCTTCGCTCCGAAGATGAAGACCAACGAGGATTCCCTCAAGTACATCATGCAGGCCATCGAGGCCGCCGGTTATGAGCCCGGCCGCCAGATCGGTCTGTGCCTCGACGTGGCGTCCTCCGAGTTCTACAACAAGGACACCAACACCTATCACTTCGACGGCGCCGACCGCGATGCCGACTACATGCTGAACTACTACAAGGAGCTTGTCTCCAAGTATCCTCTGGTCTCCATCGAGGATCCGTTCGCCGAAGAAGATTGGCCTGCATGGCAGAAGATCACCGCCGAGATGGGCGACAAGCTCCAGTTCGTCGGTGACGACCTGCTCGTGACCAACCCGAAGCGCCTGCAGAAGGGCATCGATCTGCACGCCGCGAACAGCCTGCTCGTCAAGCTCAACCAGATCGGCACCGTCACCGAGACGCTCGACGCCATCGAGCTCGCCACGGCCAACGGCTTCACCTCCATGGTCTCCCACCGTTCCGGCGAGACTCCAGACACCACCATCGCCGACCTTGCCGTCGCCAAGAACACTCGTCAGATCAAGACCGGTGCTCCTGCCCGTGGCGAGCGCATCGCGAAGTACAACCGCCTGCTCGAGATCGAGGAAGAGCTTGGCTCCACCGCCGAGTACGCCGGCTATTCCGCCTTCAAGGCCTGCAAGAAGTACATCAAGTAACTTCTAGTTGAAGCCATCCGCAGTGCTGTTGTGCTGTGAGCTTTGCCCGTCACATTCATTCTTAGGAGTCGAATGTGACGGGTATTTTATGTCTTATGGGCACTACGAAGAACAAAAGCAAAACGGAGAACGGCAAGAAGCAGAGCCGTCGCCGCGGCTCCGGCCCGATGGCGTTCTTCATTGCCTTGTTCATCGTGGCGTTGGGTGCCATCCAACTGGTCGCCACATTCCACAGCTACGCCTTGAATCTTGCCGAGCTCAACGGGCTGAAACGGCAGGAAGCCGCATTGGTGGCGCAAAAACAGAATCTCGAAAACGATATTTCTCGTTGGAACGACAACGCCTATGTCACCGCGCAGGCACGTGATCGGCTTGGGTTCGTCTTCCCCGGCGAGCAGGCTATCCACGTCGAACATCCCGAAGCAGTCACCGGTGTCAAACCCAAATCAGACGACACCGATCAGAACGAGGTCAGCTCTGACAAACCGGCTCTGCCTTGGTACCGCGAACTTGCCTATGGTTTCAAGAAGGCCGACGAACCGCTGAAAAAGAGCAAGACCGGTGAGGTCACGACACCCAAGGCCGTGGGCGGGCAAACCGATACCGACCCTGATGCTGACGGGACGCAAAATGCAAACGGCAACACCAATCAGTCAGGCAACAACAACGATAAAAAGAATGCTGCAAATCCGCAGAACAAGGCCGGCCAGAAGGCGAGTGCCGGTTCTCAGAGTAGTGGTAGCGGCAAGAAATGAACGATTTCGACGTAATCTATGCTGGCATCACGTTCGATAAGGGTTTGAACACAAGATATATAGACATGTGATAGATATGTCGAATACTGATAATTTTTATACAAACGAGACAGAACGATACCCGACAAGGAACAGCGTGCAAAAAGAACAACCCCAATTCTCGAAATCATTGAATCCTAACTCAATGAACGTCGAGCAGCAATCTGCTGCGGGCGATGAAAACGTATCGGATTCGATTCAGATTGACGAAGCCGCCCTCAATGCGCAAGCCAGGAATCTGGTGGACCGCGTGATGGACGACAAGGCCAGCAATGACGATGTCGTCTTGGTAAAGAAGCAACTTGGGCGTTTCCCGCGCGGTATGGTCGCCGTGGGGGCTCGTTGCGTGTGTGGCAGGCCGCTGGCCGTGGTGACGCGGCCCGTATTGCCTGACGGCACTCCGTTCCCCACAACCTGCTATTTGACCAGTCCAGAGGCAACTAAGGCTGTTTCGCGTGTTGAAGCGGACGGCTCGATGCAGCACTATACCGATCTGGTTCAGCATGACGAGACGATTCGCGCAGAGTACGAGCGTGCGCACCGGCTTTATCTTGCCTTCCGGCATGAGCTAGCGATTCGCCTTGGCGACAGTGAGGAGCATATCGCGGGCACGAGCGCCGGCGGCATGCCCGTACGCGTCAAATGCCTGCACGCACTCGTGGCGCAGACGTTGGTGATGGGCAGGGGAGCAAACCCCATAGGCGACATGGTGCTGGAACGTATCGTCGACGAGTTCGACCCGAACGTCTGCCGTTGTACCGTTGAACTGGACTGATGTCCTGCAGTTTCATGCGTGTCGCGGCATGGCATGGTGTTCGGTCGGGATTAGGATTCCCTGCAATGTTGCGTCTGACGGATAATGTCTAAAGCAACAAAACAAGATGATACGAAAAGTGGATGGTGCTGAAATGAGAGACGAAACCAAGGATTTTGTGACTGTTGCCGGAATCGATTGCGGCACCAACTCCATACGTCTCAAAATTTCCAAGGTGTTTGCCGACGGGAGCGTTGAGGACGTCGTGCCCCGAGTGCTGCAAGTCATCAGGCTCGGTCAGGACGTCGACAAGACCCATCGTTTCGCCGACGATGCGCTTGAACGTGCGTATGCCGCTGCCAGGGATTTTGCAAAAATCTTGAAGGAACACCCGGCTGATGGATTGCGTTTTGTGGCTACTTCGGCGACGCGAGATGCCCAGAACCGCAAGGAATTCGAAGACGGAATTGAGTCGATTCTGGGCGTTCGGCCCGAAGTGATTCCGGGAACGGAAGAAGCCGCACTGAGCTTCCTGGGGGCCACGGGCAGCGTGCCGCGAAAGGGGCTTGAGGCACCGTATCTGGTGGTCGACCTTGGCGGAGGCTCCACCGAAATGGTGATGGGCGGCGACGGTAAGTCCGCGCCTGCCACGAGCGTGCAGTCCGCGTTTTCGATGAATATCGGTTCGGTACGTATGACGGAACGTCACTTGCGCACCGACCCGCCGATGGAAACCGAAATCGCCGAAGCAAGCCAGGATATCGACCGGCATATCGACGAGGCATTTGAGCACGTACCTGCCGGCAAAACCCACACTATTATCGGCGTTTCGGGAACGGTGACCACAATGACCGCGCTCGTGCTGGGCCTGAAGAAATACGACCACCGTGCCGTCGACGGTGTGCGGGTATCGTATAAGGATATTTTCGAGGTTGACGACCGCTTCCTCAACATGACCCGTGCCGAACGCGCCACCTACAAGACCATCCATCCCGGCCGTATCGACGTGGTCGGCGGGGGAGCGTTGATTTGGAACCGTGTGCTTGCAAAGGTTTCCGAGGCTGCACAACGTGACCATGGCACGCCGATTGATTCCTTCATTTCCAGCGATCACGGTCTTCTCGACGGCATTGTCCTCGATTACGGCATGAGAATGCTGAAAGGCTGAGTTTCATTAGGTGTTAATATGCCGCGTTCCCTTTTTGCTGACGCTTTCCTTACGGTAGAGGCGATGTGGCATAATTTCAAGTTGTCGGCATTTGCCGATGTGCTCCCGTGGCGGAATTGGTAGACGCAGCTGACTTAAAATCAGCCGCCATTGGCTTGTGGGTTCGAGTCCCACCGGGAGTACTTTTAGATTCGACTTCAAAACGCGGCATTTCCCTATTTCCGCTCAGAAGAAATATGCTCAACACGCAATGCCGTTAAAATATTATCTATGTTTTCTATTCTTGACATGTTCAAAATCGGCGTGGGTCCTAGTTCCTCGCATACCGTCGGCCCGATGATCGCCGCTTCAAATTTTGTGGAATCGTTGGAAAACCGTGATTTGCTGGGGCGTGTCAGCCGCGTGAAAAGCACGCTTTACGGTTCATTGTCCATGACGGGCCTTGGTCACGGCACCGACCGCGCCACGATGGCGGGGCTCGAAGGCAACGTGCCGGCCACGGTCAACACCGATCACCTGCTCAACATCCGTGAGGAATGCGAGAATACGGGGAAGCTCAATCTCGGCGGCAGGCACAGTATCGGCTTCGATTACAACAAGGACGTCATCTTCCAAAAATGGAAGATGCTGGCAGCCCATCCCAACGGCATGCGTTTCGAGGCTTTTGATGATAAAGGCCAAAAAATAGACGAGCAGGTCTGGTATTCGATCGGGGGTGGGTTCGTGCGTCAGGGCCATGCCGACGATCTGTTGATTGGTATCCACGAGAAGGCGCCCAAAGGAACGACGTTCGCCGAAGAGGCGAGTGCGGACAGCAGCAATGATTTTCCTCCTGAAGCGCCTTATCCTTTCACTAGCGGCAATGAACTGCTCGAAATCTGCAAACGTGAAGGCAAAAGCATTTCCGAAATCGTATGGGCCAACGAGACGTCCACCCGAACGCCCAAGGCTATCAAAGAAGCGTTGCTCAACGTCTGGCATCACATGGACGACTGTGTCAAAAACGGCTGCATGTCGACACAGAAGACATTGCCCGGAGGCCTTGACGTACCGCGTCGGGCGCCGAAGATTTATCGCGAGCTTTCCGGCAATGCCGATATTCTCTCCCATAACGTACGTCGGCCGGCCGCCGTGCTGGAGACCTCGGAATGCACTTGGGTCGATCTTTTCGCGCTCGCGGTCAACGAGGAAAACGCCGGCGGCGGCCGTATCGTCACCGCGCCGACCAACGGATCGGCAGGCATCATTCCGGCGGTGCTTGAATACTATTGGCATTTCGCCGGTTCCGCCAATGAGGAAGGCGTCATCCGCTTCCTTTTGGCTGCAGGAGCCGTCGGTTATCTCTTCAAGCGCAACGCCTCCATTTCCGGTGCCGAAGTGGGGTGCCAGGGCGAGGTCGGTTCCGCCGCTTCGATGGCGGCGGCCGGGCTCTGTGAGGTCATGCAGGGCACGCCACGGCAGGTCGAGAACGCCGCGGAGGTGGCCATGGAACACCATCTGGGCCTGACCTGCGACCCGGTGGCCGGCTTGGTCCAGATTCCCTGCATCGAACGCAACGCCATGGCTGCCAACACCGCGATCAATGCGGTGCGTATGGCACTTCTCGGCAACGGGCAGCACATGGTCAGCCTCGATCAGGTCATCAAGACCATGAAGGACACCGGTGCCGACATGATGTCGAAGTACAAGGAGACATCGGAAGGCGGACTGGCCGTCAACGTCGTGGAATGCTGACAGGGCCCGGCTTCCACCTGCCCGGAAACGGACAATCCTCTCTCGCAGATTCTGTGCACTTTAAGCGCAATAAGCGCCTAGGGGTGCGGCAGTGCTAATCTAATGACATTGTAAAATAACAAGGAGGCCTACGTATGGCTACGAATATGCCCGAGGTAAATGCCGAGTTCGGTGCGAATCCGGTTATCAAGTTCCCTGACACTTCTGCACCCGCCGGTCTTAAGGCCGTCGAACTGGTCGAAGGCAACGGCCCGATGGTCCGTTCCGGCGACAATGTCACCGTGAACTACCACGGGGTCGTCTGGGGCAAGGACGAACCATTCGATTCCAGTTTCGACCGTCATCAGCCGGCAAGCTTCGGCATCGGCGTCGGCCAGGTCATCAAAGGCTGGGACCGCACGGTTCCCGGACACAACGTCGGCTCGCGTCTGGTGGTCTCGATTCCGCCGGAATACGGCTATGGCAGGCAGGGAATGCCGCAGGCCGGAATCGGTGGTGATGATACGCTGGTGTTTGTCATCGACATCATCTCCACGCGCTGAGGCACGGAAATCCAATACGATTGACCGGCCTGAGTGCCGGTCATATTTGTTTTGCACAGTGCCGTACCCGCTGAATGCAGTACCTAAAACAAACCGATAAAAAGGCAAGGAAGAATCATGGCAGAGGAAGAAAAGACCATTCTGCTTACGCAGGAGGCCTATGACAAGCTTCAGAAGGAGCTGGCCTACCGTCAGGGCGATTATCGTGATGAGATCACCCAGCGCATCGCCACGGCCCGCGCCGAAGGAGACTTGAGCGAAAACGGCGGCTATCAGGCCGCACGTGAGGAGCAGGGCAAGAACGAGGGACGCATCAACGAGCTCATCGTGAAATTGCGCAACACGAAGATTCTGAAGGCGCCGCCGGCAGGCAAGGTCGGCAATGGTTCTTTGGTCACACTCGAACTTGCGGGCAAGGAAATGAAGTACGTGCTCGGCTCACGCGATATCGCCGTGGCCACCGATTACGATGTCATCAGCCCGGAATCGCCTATTGGTGCCGCCATCATGGGTGCCAAGAAAGGTAATGAGGTCTCGTACAAGGCCCCGAACGGCCGCGAGATCAAGGTGAAGATTATTGATTCCAAGCCGATGAAGTAAGGACGTCTTTTGTCTGCCAGTTTTTACTGACGTATGACAAATACGAAAAGGGTCTGAATCCGTGTGATTATGGGTTCGGGCCCTTTTGCTTACGTCGTCAAGATATGGGATATGAAAATCGGCTGCGAAATGTTGTTAAAAGACCTGTAGGCTATACGGAGAATTTTTTTCTAGGACGAGACGTTTTCGGCATTACCGCAGGTTGACGATGACCATGTAGATGGCCACCATATGGCAGGCGTAACCGGCCACCGTGCCCAAGTGGAAGATTTCGTGGAACCCGAAGACGCGTGGCCAAGGGTCTGGCTTACGCAGCGCGTAGACGATGGCCCCGGCGATATAGCAGGCACCGCCCGCCGCGAGCAGAACGACCACTGCAGGACCTGCATAGGGTGAGAACCAGAAGAGGTCGAGGAAGGCCACGCCGGAGACACCGAAGACGATGTAGACGGCCGTATATAGCCAGCGTGGGGCATTGATCCAGATGACATGGATCAGGAGTGCCACGAGCGTGCAGGCCCACATCCCGCCGATTACCCCGTTGCGCCAGTTCGGCGTCAGAGCGAACGAGACCGGTGTGTAGGTCCCGGCGATCAAGAGGAAGATGTTCATGTGGTCGATGCGTCGCAGGATGTCCGTAGTCTTGGCCGACCAATCGCCCAAGTGATAGGCGGCCGAATTGGTAAACAGGATCATCGAGCAGATCATGAAGACAGCACACGCCCATTTGAGCGCAGCTCCGTGGGCGAGGCAGATGAGCACGATTCCGGCAGCGAGGGCAAGGGGCGCCGCGATGGCGTGAATCCAGCCTCTCAGCAGCGGTTTCGGACGTCCGTGGACGTCGAGACGGACCTTGCGACCGGGCATGGGCGGGGGAGTGATGCCTAGTGCCTCGGCGGCTTTGACCTCGCCTCGGGCGATGACGTATGCCGCCCGCCCGTCGGCTTTACGGCGGATGGTGTCGGCCTTGCTATGTGCTTGCGTACGGATGGCGTCGGCTTTGGCTTCCATGGCCTGCTGCTGGGCCTTGGTGACAGTGGCCTCGACGGTTTTGGGGTCTTTGATCGGTTTGCCGGAAATGGAAGGATTTGCGTTATGGCGATTCAAACCGCTTTGTTTCGCGTGCTCCGATGCCGAGCTGTTGCCATTTTGAGCGGAGGCATGCTGATACGGATTGATGGCTAAGGTGCCATCTGCAGTGTTTTTGACGGACTTGTCGGACATGGTCCCTCCAAGGTCTCAACTGTCTCTACGCCGGTCGGATACGTCGCGTAAATATTTGAGAAATGACATTGCTTACGCGAACGTAACTTACGACATCGTAACCTTAGTTAGTGACATATTTCTTTAAGACCGGCAACACCCGCGAAACCGACTCATAGTATCATTGAACTATGGCTGATTTTGATGAGATTCTCGCCGCGCAGTCCGATTTCGACGCCGGCGATCGTGAATGGCTTCATTTGTTGGTGGCGGACTGGCAGGTTGTCGCCGACCTGAGTTTTGCAGACCTTCTCCTGGTTGTTCGGCGTGACGATGGCAAATACATCGTCGCCGAACAGTGCCGTCCCTCCACTGTGATGACGATGCGCAGCGATGATGCCGTCGGCGACGAGGTGTCACCGAACCTTGTTGGTGAAATCGATACCGCGATGAGTGCGGAAGGCGTGCTCCACACCACGACGTTGCACCAGGTCGGCAAATCAAGTGTGTGCAACGTCTATGCGCCGGTGCGCTGCGGCAACAAGACGCTGGGCGTGGTAGTGCGCGAGACGAACATGTCGACCCGCGAATCCAATGGCCGCTACGAATCCGAAAGCATCAACGCCGGCAAGATGCTTTTCGAAATGATACCCCGAGGCCAATTCCCGTATCACGACGCGCTGATAAGCCAGCAGCACAATGCCAGGGTCTCGGACGGTTTCATCATTCTTGGGCCAACGGGCATCGTCAAGTATGCCGCTCCCAATGCCATCAGCTGTTTCCGCAGGCTTGGCGCCATCACCGCAATGGAAGGGCACTATCTGAGCGAAATAGGAACGCAACTGCTCCATCCCAATGACCCGGTACCCGAGACCCTGCCGCTGGTCCTCAGCGGCAAAGCGGCCGCCGATTGTGAGCTCGATGCCAACAATTCTATGGTGTCGATGCATTCGTTGCCGCTCTACAACGAAACTGGTCGCGCCGGAGCCATAGTGCTTTGCCGCGATGTCACCGAACTGCGTCGCCGCGAACAGGAACTGCAAACGAAGGATGCCACCATCTCCGAAATCCACCACAGGGTAAAGAACAATCTCCAGACAGTGTCTGCATTGCTCCGTCTGCAGGCGCGAAAGACGAAATCGCAGGAGGTGAAAACCGAGCTCAAGGAAGCGCAGCGGCGCATTCAGACCATCGCCACGGTGCATGAGGGCCTGAGCCAGACCGTCAACGAGATCGTCGACTACGACGCCGTGATTTCCAATTTGCTCAAGATGAGCGTCGATCTTGCGACGATGGACGACCAGCACATCCATATCCGCTACATCGGCAAGTTCGGCATGATGCCGGCCCAGGATGCCACCCCGCTTTCCTTAGTTTTGACTGAGCTCATCACCAATGCAGTGGAGCACGGTTTCGAAGACCGCAAGGAAGGCAACATCACCATTTCCGTGGGACGCAGCGGCAATCATTTGAACGTCGTGGTCGAAGACGACGGTTCCGGACTGGCCGCGGAGGAGGACAACGGCATGGCACGTTCCTCCGGTTCAGGGCTGGGCACGCAGATCATCAACACTTTCGTGACCAACGACTTCAACGGCACAGTGCGCTGGGACGAGCGTCACGGCGGCGGTACGCGCGTCATCCTCGACATCAATCTGCGTGCGGCGCAGGAAGGCGATGAGGGAGAGTACTGACACGGGCTCATCAGCTGGTGCTGATGAATAGTCATATAACAAGCGTTCCCTACGATTTCTAAGAACCGTAGGGAACGCTTGTTATATAAAGAAACTGTGAACAAGCCCATTCACAGGCGACGCGCCTTTTGGCGGTGCGCCAGCCAGCAACGAAGTCAGACCTGCATCTGCATGTTCTGGCTGCGGCGAGCGCGCATGGCGCGACGCTTCAGAGCGCGACGCTCATCTTCGCTAAGACCTCCCCAGACGCCATAATCCTGATTGGTGTCGAGCGCGCACTTCAGGCACGCATCGATGACCTTGCAGGTACGGCAGATGGCTTTGGCCTCTTCGATTTGCTGATAGGCAGCGCCCGTGTTACCGACAGGGAAGAACAGCTCCGGATCCTTGTCGCGACATGCCGCCTTGGCCCGCCAATCAAAAGCATTACTCATAGAAGCAAACGACCTTCCTATTTGTCCTCGACTGCATTCCACTACTTAGATAATCACGAAAATTACATTTTTTCAAGGGTTTTTGCCAGAAAAATAGTATTAATTTTGCGCTACCGTTTCAGCCAAGGTGCCGACCGTCCCCGGCTTGTGGGTGCCTGAGGCGAGTTGGCTGAACAATTCGAGGTTCTTCGTATCGTCCAGAAGAACGGTTGAACCCACGTCTTCGACATAGTGGTCTGGGTCGGTCCAATAGAGCGAGCCGGTTATACCTTGTTTTCCGGTGGCGGACTTGAATGCCAGAGCCATCGACACCAGCGTCAACGGGTTGGTTTGTTTGTCGACTTCGATGGAGGAAAGAGCGGCTTTGGCGACTTTTTGCGTCTTTGCCGGATTCTTCAAAGTGTCGGACGATGAAGCCTTGCTCATGATGGCTCCGATGACCTCGCGTTGCCGTTCGGCGCGTCCGAAATCACCTTTCGGATCGGAGTAGCGCATGCGCGAGAAGGCCAGTGCCGTGCCGCCATCGGCCACATGGCAGCCGGCCTGCCAGTTGAGCCCGGAATAATCGTCTTTGACTGTGCTGTCATAGCAAAGCTTGACGCCGCCCAGGGCATCGACCACCTTGGTCAGTCCATTGAACTTGATTTCGGCGACATGGTCGATTTTCTGCCCGGTGATGCCTTCGACTTCACCGGGCAGCGTTTTCTTGCTCTGCGTCTCAGCGACGGCGTTGAGCTTCATGCTGTTTCCGTCGACCTTGACCAGCGAATCGCGTGGAATCGAAATGAGTGAGGAACTACCGTGCTTTGGCTTGGTCAGCACAAGCATGGTGTCGGTGCGGAAGCCTGGGGTATCGTCGGCGCTGCCGCCGATACCGGAATCATCGCGTTCGTCAGATCCCAGCACCAGCCAGGAAGTACCGTCGGTATCGGCCTTGCCGGTGAGCCAATCGGTTTTGTCGAGTTGAGAATTGGCCCAATTCCAGCAGCCGAAAAGCGCCAGAACGATGACCAGGATGACAGCCAGCAGAGTAGTGAGAATCCAGTGGTGTTTTTTATGCGGTTTTGCCACCACATCGTTAAAATCTGAAGGTTGGGAACGGTTCGGACGTTGTGGAGGCATTGCGGAACCGCCATATCCGTGTCCCGAATTGCGGGAAGACGAAGAGCGTGCCACAGAAGCAACACGTGAGGAACCGGTGCTTTGACGAGGTACCCGCGGCTGAAGTGAAGCCGGTGCTGCAGGTGCAGCCGGCTGCCGAACGGGTTGGCGGTTCGCAGCTCTTTTCCGTGGCTTTGTAGGGGAAAATGCAGGAGGAATCTGCGAATTGGAAGGATTTGAAGGAACCGGTACACGGCCCGTATCCGGACGCTTCCGTGCCCCGGAGGGTATGAAGCTGGGTGGGGTGCCCTGCGCGTCGAATCCACCTGACTGCTTGACCATATACCCTCCCGAAAGCTAAAAGCAGTTACTACTTTTACTCGCGGGAAGGTGTAAACAGGGGAGGGTTTACTTACTTCTGCGCAGGAACCGCACATACGGTCGCGTTGAGGTACTGATTGGCGACGCCCATATACTGGCCGGTCACAGGATCGTGGATCATGCCGTTGTCCGGGTCGACGGTTCCTCCGGTAACGGGGTCGATAAGTCTGCCGTCGGAGGTGGTGATGAGGCCGGTCTTCGGATCTGGCGTACCTTGCTGCTGTTGCTGGGACTGCGTACCGTTGGAGTTGTCGGAATTTTGGCTTTGCCCCGTTGTATCTTGGCTCTGCCCGGAAGTGTTCTGCGTGGACATGTCCTGCTGGGTCAAAGGCTTGTATTCACGCAGCGCAGCCCAGGTCTCATCGGCGTTATCGGCCCAGACGACACGGTTATTCGGGTCGGTTGGTGCCGGGACGACGGGGATGGTGCGCGCGTAGATGTGATCCTGCTTGATACTGTGCAGGCTTAGGGCCAACCCTGCCAACGTAGTGGCGTTGGAAAGACCGCTGGAAATGTTCAGGGACTTCAAGGCCTCATGGGCCAGGCGGTAGAGCTGCTGGCTGTTGGTCAAAAGGTTCTTCGACAGCGCTTCGGCGATTATCTCCTTGACCAGATACTGTTGGCGGGCCGCACGCATGATGTCGCTGCCGTCGGTGCCGGTTCCGTGGCGCATGCGGGCGTATTCCGTGGCCTGGGTGCCGTCGAGATGCTGGAGGCCTCGCTTCAGGTCAAGGCCTGTGTAATCGTCTTTCGTGTCGGTCGGCAGGCAGACGTTGACACCGCCGATGGCATTGATCATCCCTTGAAGTCCTTGGAAATCGACCACGATGAAATGTTCGAGCTTGAGGCCGGTCAACGCGTTGACCGCGTTCATCGTGCAGCTTGCGGCGCTGGCGAGATCGCCGCCTTCGTTCCAGCCGTCGGCGAAAATGGAATTGAACATGACGTTGCGCTGCGCGGGGAGGACGCCTTTGGTGGTCTGGCAGCTGGGTGCGTTGACCAGGGAATCGCGGGGGATCGAGACCAGATTGATATAGGAGCGGTCGGCGCTGATCTGCACCACCATGGTGGTGTCGGCGTTGTGTTCGCCCGAATCGTCACCTCCGCCGAGAGAGGCATTGTCTCCGCCGTCTCGTGTATCCTGCCCCAAAGCCAGGAATTCGATCGGTTTGCCTTCGTTCGGGTCGACGAGTTTTTCCTCTTTGCCGTGTGCTTGGATAACAGTCTTGACACTTTTGGGCGCATTGACCAAAGTGAAGGCAGCGACACCTACCGCAGTCGAAACAAAAACCAGAATACCCACCATGGTCATGATGATGGCGCTACGCACCCGATGACGGACGAAATAGGCGGTTCCGTGCATGGGTTTGGGAGTGCGCCACCCGCCGAGGTTAGGTATCTTGAGGTCTTTGATACGGTGTGAAGCCATATCTTGCCTTTCTGTCTACCCGCCAACCGAAGCCTCGAAGGCCGCTGCGGGACTGTCATTCACTGTTCCTAGAGGGCATTGTATGCCTAGAGGTTGAATTTTACCTGAAAATCTGATGGTAGAGCCACGTCGGGCATGAGCATTTACTATACATAATGGTCAATATAAACCAGAATTTCTCCATATTGTTTTGCCATGGGACGCTAGCGAGGCCATCGTCTACACTGGTGAGCATGAGTTCCAACGGCAGTGTCGATATCAAACGAATTGTGGCCGAGGTAATCGGTTCCAGGCCCCGGATAAACGGGCAGACAGTCGACCGAAGTGTCGCCGCGATTGTATCCGTCGAACATGATGTCCGGTTTTTCCCAGCGACCTTGCATGCGTTGTTGGGTCAGAAAGTTCTGCCACGCACCATCGTCATCGGCGATTGCACGGGTGGTACGGCGCAGCCGATGCGCACCGGATTCACCGTCTCGTCTCTGCCTGAGCTTGGCCATGGTGCGGCACAGCAGCTTATGCCGGAACCTCCCGAACGCGTGGATATTCAACTGGTGCGTGCCGCCGGGGCACGTTCCTTTTCCGATGCCGTGGGCAAAGCGTTCCGTTATGCCAGTCTTCCCGCCTCCATCCGTGCGCTTTGGCTTTTGCATGACGATTCCAGGCCTGTGGGTGACAGTTGTCTGGAAGCATTGGTCGAAGCTTGGCATAATACGCCTACGGTTTCGCTGATAGGTGCCAAACAGCTTGACTGGTCTGGTTCGGCTCTCCACGATGTCGGCAGTTACGCCGGCAAGCACCGTTTGGAAAGCCTCGTGGTCGACGGTGAACCTGACCAGGAGCAGTATGACGGACGTGCCGATGTGTTTGCCGTTTCGCTGGCCGGTGCCTTGCTGCCTTTGCAGACCAAAAAAGATACCGGGGAAATCAATCCGTGGTTCACCACCTATGCCGAAAGCGCCGATTTCTCGCGTCGCATCTGCGAGGGCGGCGGGCGCGTCATTGTCGTACCGCAAGCTCATATCGCACACCGTCGCGCGCGTTTCGAAGGCATACGTAGCCGTGCAGGCGAGCCCATCGACGAAGACAACCCATTGGATTCCACGTCATCGATTCTCGACGCCGCGCAAAAATACTATTACACCGATATTCGCACTCTAGTCTGGCCGCTTATGTGGGTGCTGAATCTTTTCCGTGCGCTGTTGCATGCCATTGGCGCTCTTCTTGCCAAAAGCCCGTGGCGAGCGTGGTGCATCTTATGCCTGCCTTGGCGCGCTCTGGGTGAATTGCCGCAGATGATTCACGCCCGTCGTCAGCAGAAGATACGTCACGGGGCCGGAACGGCGGCATTGGATCTGCTCACGGCCGACCATAAGCAGATTGAGGAATGGCGCAAGCGCAGCCGTGCTCTCGATAGCCAGCAGCATACCGAGCTCTTGAGTCCTCTTGCGAAAAGCCACCTGCGCATGCGCGCTGTACGGCGTTTTGGTCTTGCCGCTCTGATGTCCGTTGTGGCCTTTGTGGTGGTTGTTGCCTTTGAATGGGACGTATTCCGTGAGGTTTTGGGTGGTTCCAGCCTTTATTCGTCATCGTTGTTGCCAAGCGGGGCGAGTTTTTCGACATTGCTTTCGGCGGCAAGTACGCCGTGGGCGTTTGGGATCGGCATCGGTGTGCCGGCGCCTCCCGCGCCATGGCTCATGGTCTGGCTTGTGGTCTCCGTGGTTACGATTGGCCATCCTGTCCTTGCCATTTCGTTGATGTACTTCCTTGCCGCACCGGCTATGGCCCTGGCCTTCTGGGCCTTGGCAGGTGTATTCACCCGTTCCGACTGGGTGCGTGTGGTCGTCGGGTTGCTCTGGGTCGCTTTGGCTTTTGCTCTGGGCGCGTTCGGCAATGCCAATATTCCGTTGCTGATGACGATGGTCTTCCTGCCGGCGGCCTTTGCGTTCACGTTTAGGGCCGTGGGGATGTATGGCACCGAGGACTTGGTACATTCGCATGCTTCCATTCAGGCTGCAGGTTGTGCGGCATTGTGCTTCGCTGTGAGCGTGGCCTGTGAGCCGCAGCTGATATTCCCCCTGATTGTCTGTCTGGTCTTTTTCCTTTTCGTCGTCCGTTCGCACCGGCTCATGTTGCTGCTTATTCCGGTGCCCGGATTGGCGCTTTTGCTGCCGACGCTGGTCAACAGCGTCCATTATGCAAATGTGGGGGCTTGGAGGCAGCTCTTCGCCGACGTCCTTCAACCTCTGCCGGATTCAGCACCGGCCTCGCTCTCCTTCGGGCAGGTCATTTCGCGTGCTTTCGCCCTTCCGTTCGGAGGCGAAATGAGCTCGCGACTGTTCATCAGCCTGCGTGGATGGGAATCTTTGGGGATTCTGGCCGCACTGTGTGTCATCGTCGTGGTGGCCGTGGTCGCGTTGCTGCTGCCGTTCGCGCTTCGAGCCTCGAGAATGATGTGGTTCGTAGCTCTTACTGGGCTCGTACTTGCTATGGCCGCTGCGCGTATCTGCGTATCTGTCGAAGGCAGTGACGCTTTCGCCGCGTCCGTGCTGCCGGGTGTCATGCTGACCCTTTTGGCATTGCTCTCTTGTGCCTGTATCGTTTCCGGTGGCGCCGTCAAGCGTTTCGTACCTTTGAGGATTTCGGAAAGCGAACAGGACAAGCAGAACCTTCAGACCGACACTGCTCAGGGCAAAGTTAAAGGTGTGGCCATCAAATTCGGGCGTGCGATGCTCGTCGTGGTACTGGCAATTTCCGTTTGCCTGGCCGGAGCATTCGGCATGATGTCACGAGGCAACCAGGTTGAGGCAAGCGATGCCGGATTGCCCATGGTTGCAGTAGACTATCTGCAAAACAATGAAAGCCATCGAATCTTGGCACTTCAGGCTGTATCCGGCAATCACATCGATTTTTCTGTGATGCGAACACGTCGCGGTGACCTTGTCGACGTCTCTCCTGCATGGAAGGCCAGTGTTGCTTCCGGCACCAGTGATCTGTCGGTTGATCTGATTGCCAAGGCAAGCAGCGAATTGCTTTCCAATGGCAACGACGATGCCATCAATTCTCTGACCAAACTTGGTTTTGGCGGTATCTACGTTTCCGCCGACAAATCCGCTTCTGACCAGGACGCCACATTGCGTCTGTTCAGCAACATCAACTCCAGCGATGGTGCCCAATCACTGGTGAACGCTTCAAACGGAACCTATTACCGATTGACAAAAGTGGACGAAAATAAGCAAGGTGTGTCGCTTAAGGGTCAGAATGCCGCCCAACACAGCACTTGGCGTAGGACCTGGCTGTGGTGCTTGGGATTGGTAATGGTGATTTACGTTCTGGTGGCATTTCCCAGAACGCGCAGATACGGGCGGGAGCAGGCATGAGCAACAGGAAGAACACTATGAACAACGACATGGATAGCGACAAGCGTCGTCCCACTGTTCCATCTGATCAACAGGCCGTTCCGACCCCGCCGGCACCTCCTGCCGTTTCGGCGTTTCCTGAGCGTTCAGACTATATCGGCAATGCAGTGAACGACGTCCCAACGCAAGTTTCGGAAACCGGTTCTGAGACGGAAGACGTAGCTGTGCCACGTTCACGTGTCGTTTCACGCGTTCTGCTGGCCGTGATTACCGTCATCGTACTGGTCGCTTTGATTGTCGCGGTGGTGCTCCTGCCTTTGCCCGGCTGGCTTGTCGATTCCGCCAAGGCCGGTAATGCCACCGCCGCGAAGCAAGTCAACCAGACTGATCTTACCTATTACTGCCCTTCGCGCATGGCGCTTTCCGACAATGAGAAATATGGTGACAGCGCTTTCCAAGCCTCGGAAGGCAATATGACCTCGTCTGCACGCTACTCAGCTTTCGGCTCTGTCTATGAGGCCACCGTCGGCGCGGTCACCAATGGCAGTGAAGCGGACAACAAGAAACTTTCTGGTGGCGACACCGTCGACAGCGCGAGCGTCAAAACCTATTCCGGTTCTGTCGATAAGGGTTCGCAGGCGTTTGAAACGCGGCTGTTGGCGGCAAAATCCGGTACCGGTGCCGCCGCATCCGTGGCTTCATGGGCCACTGACGGCGATTTGAAGGGCCTGTCCGCCTCCACTTGCGTCGCGCCATCGCTGGAACAGGATTTCCTGCTCGGCCCCACCACCACGGGAGCGACGCAGCAATTGTCCGTTGCCAATTTCTCGGCGAAAGCCACCTCGTTGCAGGTTCAGGTCTTCAGCACCAAGCACGGTACACCTCTGCAGCTTTCCACAGGCAACATCGTCAATATCGGGGCCAATGGCGAGGCGACCTTGGAACTGTCCGCAGCAGCCCCCAATAACGAAGCTCTTTTCGTCAAGGTCAAAAGCAAAGAGACACCGATTGCCGCGGTCGTGCGCAGCGTAGAGATGGATGGGCTCAATGCCAAGGGCTCTGATTACGCGGTGCCGCTGAACGCCGCTTCGAAAAAGGCCTATCTGCCGGGGATTGCTGGCGATGACGATGTAACCGTTTTCGCCCGTTCGCAGCTTGATACGGATCTGAACCTTTCATGGGTTGACGGCAATGGGGCGACACCGGCCAAGACGCAGCATCTTGAGGCAGGTAAAGTCGTTCCGGTCGATTTGGGCAAGGCTCCCGAAGGAGTCGACGGGCTTGAAGCAAGTGCGGCAAGTCCTATTGATGTCACGGCCAAAGTGACCCAGAACGCGGATTCCGGAACCGATTTCGCCTATGTGTCGCCTACCGGGACTTTTGACCAAACGGCAGTCGTGGTCCCCGATCATACCGAGGGAGCGCTTACGTTCCTGAATACCTCGGATAGTGAGACCAAAGCGTCCTTGCGCGGCTATGATGCCTCAGGCAAGCCGGCGGGAAGCAAAGAGATTACGATTCCGGCGTACGCCGGAATGAGTATCGCGGCCAAGGACGTTGACCAGAATGCCGTGATGTTCACGTTGAAAAACGGGAAAAACGTGTCCATGGGCATGAGGCTTACCCAATCGGATGTGACAGGGGACAAGCTTGCCGCAGTCGCCTATCTTGCTTCCTCGGCCCTCGAACCGCGGAATATGCAGGTGTGGGTCAACGACAACGCCGGTATCGTGCGCTAGAGTTCGGTGCCGGTCCAGTCCGGATCGATTTCCTCGGGCCGGCGGCCATAGAGATCGGCGAGTCTTGAGACCAAGGCGTCACGGATGGCCCATTCGAGTTCCGTTTTGTTGGGATGGTGCATCTGCATGGGCATCCGGTAAAGCACAATGCGGGCAGGAATGCCGTGATTGGCATTGAAGCTCTGGGATGTCGGGTTGCGTTTGGGCTCCCAAGGTGCAGGGGTGGATGGTGGCACATCTTCGACAGCGAATTGCACCGGGCGCACAAGCTCCGGCCATGCTGTCAGAAGCCGTCGGATCTGCGAGGAGACCATGTCGTCGAACATGCCGCTACGTGTGCGATAACGAGGTAGACGTACGCCGAACATCGGCGTTCTCGAACCCCGTCCATGCCGATTCCGATAGACGTGGGCCTGCCAAGGTGGTCGCAACATGGTTTCATTCTATGGTGCGCCATAGGCATTGGTAGTCGTAACATAAAGGGATATTGGGTAGTGGGGTCACCCGCGAAACGAACGGAGCAATCGATGGCAGCAGGGGCGAATGCGGCGATAGAAATGTGGCACGACCATGATCTTTCCAATTTTGTTGACAACGTAAAGGTGATCGCCTTCGATTTGGACAACACGCTTGCCCGTTCAAAGAAACCCATGCATGCTGACATGGCCTCGCGCTTTTCCACTCTGACTCACCTCATCGATGTGGCCGTCATCACTGGTGGCCGTTTCGAGCTCGTCAAAAGCCAGGTGCTCGATGTGCTTGAACCTGATGCCTGCCGCTCCCGCATCCATGTCATGCCGACTAGCGGTACGCGTTATTTTCGCTGGAACGATGGCCAGTGGCAGTGTGTCTATTCCAACGACCTTGATATGGCCGACCGCAAAAGCGCCATTGCCTCGATCGAACGTCATGCGCGTGAGCAGGGCATTTGGCTGGAACATGCCTGGGGGCACCGTATCGAGGATCGTGGCAGCCAGATTACGTTTTCGGCCTTGGGGCAGGAAGCCCCGTTGGACGAAAAGGAACATTGGGACCCTGACAACAGCAAGAAAAACCGGCTTGCAGAAGCGGTGGCCGTTGATTTGCCCAATCTGCTGGTGCGTTCCGGTGGGTCAACGAGCATTGACATCTCTGCCCGTGGCATCGACAAGGCCTATGCTGTGCGTAAGTTGTGCGGCATTTTGGGATGTAACGTCGATCAGGTCGTTTTTATCGGCGACCGTATGGATCCGGATGGCAACGACTATCCCGCAGCTGTCATCGGCACGAAGCCGATTCTCGTCGCCGGGCCTCTTGATACGCTTCAGGTCTGCGACCGTCTTATCGCGGCCTTGTCGTAGCTGAGGCAGCAGGATTCGCTGTCGGGATTGTGCATATCCTATTGCGACACGCCCGGAATGTGGATAACCCACAGCATTCGACCACAGTGGTCGGTTTTGCGTCGGTTCTAACGGAGAATCCGCTAGCTTTGAGATATGGGAACTGTAGTTTCGCGATTTTTTGATGCATTACGATTTTGGTTTGCTGCCATTCGCGATCTCCTGCTGCCGCGTGGCTGTGCGGGATGCGACAAACCGGATGAGGTGCTTTGTTCTTCTTGCATGCTGCTTTTTCGGCATGTCTATCGCAAAGTGCTTCCTGGCGATGTCGGCCGCTGCTATGGATGTTCTTGGTATCAAGGGGCTGTGCGCCATGCGATTCTCGATTGGAAAGACCACGGCGATGAGGAATGTGACTGCGATTTTGCATCAGTGCTCGTTGATTTGGCCCTAAAGGTACTTGAAAGGCCGACGTCTTATGGACGAATCCGGATTCTTAGCTTGGTTCCGGCACCCTCGTCGGCAGCTTCCATGCACCGCCGTGGTCGATGGCAGACATTGCCGCTTACCAGGTTGATGGCTCGCCGTTTGAATGACCATGGGTTTTCAGCTGAAGTCAGACCAGTGTTGAAACTTGAAGGGGTATATGGCAAATCCGTACAGGCGTCAGGTGCCGCATCCCGTTCGCGAAGGATTGAAGGGCATGTGCAGGTTGTCGGGGATTTGAGGGGTGACGACTCGTTGTTTATCGTCGTAGACGATATCGTGACCACTGGCGCCACGATGGGGCAGTGCATATCCGCGTTGCGCGCAGCCGGGGCCTGTGATGTCATCGGTCTTGCGTTGGCTTGTACTCCGAATCGGGACGAATAACGGGGTTGTATCGGCGGTTGGATTCGCTAATTGGCGTGGGCCACAGCCATCTCGTCCCAACGTGTCGTGCAACGGGGGGAAAGCATCTCGCGCCTCATCGTCCATGAGGCTGACGTATCCTCATCACCGCGTCCTTTTCCGCGCATCCCGCCATAGCCGATGCCGACACGAGCCGTACCGAATTTCTTGTTGGCCTCGTCGATGACGGCTCCCAGATTGTGATCGTCCCGTCTGGCTTCGAACCCGTGTAAAGTGCTGAAATCCTTGGCGTCCTGCAGCCCTAGCAGGAGCACCCCGGCACGAATATAACGGGCGTGCGGGTCGGCCCGGCCGCGCATGGCCTCGCACGCGGCCTTGGCGATGATTAGCGGGTCGTCGCTCGGGTCGCGCAGGGTGGTCGTCGCATGAAAGGACTGATAGCTGTTTTCCGGACCGAACGGGCTCGTGGCGCAGAATGCGGCGACGTGCGAACACAGGCTTGACTGACGGCGCAGCCTGCGGCACGCCTTTTGGGCGTAGACGCTCAGGGCTTGATTCAGTTGGGCCATGTCGGTGACGGGTTTTGAGAACATGCGTGAACACAGGATTTCCGACTTGCGTTTGCCGTCATTGGCGCTCGCATCACCGACGATGCAGGGAATCCCCTTGAGTTCCAGCACGGTGCGTTCCAAGGTGATGGAGAAACGATGCCTGATAGACACCGGGTCCTGATTCCGCAGGTCGAGCGCAGTGAGGATGCCCAAAGCCTGCAATTTGCGTGTGAGTCGTCTGCCTACACCCCATACGTCGCTCACCGGTATGGAGGCGAGAGCGGCATCGCCATATTGCGCTTCGATGTCGCTGAAGAGGCTCACCCCGCCGCTTGAGGGATGCTTTTTGGCCCAGTGGTTGGCCACTTTGGCCAGTGTTTTCGTCGGTGCGATGCCTACGCTCACCGGTACGCCGACGCCTTCCAACACGGCCTTGCGCATGGCCTTCGAAATCTGCATGGTCTCTGCAGTGCCCGTTGAGGGGTTCAGGAAGCACTCGTCGATGGAATAGATTTCCTGACCTGGCATGAACCGGCTCATCACTGACATCATTCGCGCCGACAGGCTGGCGTACAGCTCGTAGTTAGAGCTGCGGGCCACCACGCCGGCCTGTTCCGCCTCTTCTCGGATGCTGAACCATGGCGTGCCCTCTTTGATGCCCAGTTGCTTTGCCTCCGCACTACGGGCCACCACACATCCGTCATTGTTCGAGAGCACCACGACCGGCTTATCGGCAAGTCTCGGGTCGAAAACGCGTTCACAGGAGGCGAAGAAACTGTTTGCGTCGGCCAGTACCTGAAGCGATTCGCTCATGACGGCCTGTTAGTTATGCCGCTGTGGGAAGGGGTAGATGGTGGCGCCGCCGGACCATCCTCGGCTGTGTGCCGCAAGTCCGGTGGTTCCGTTCGCTCTCTCGATGGCGTCGGTTTTGTATCCGGATGTGGCCGACATGCCAGGACGAGTGATTCCAGGCAAAGCGGAGCCGAACCGACTGGAACGGCTTTGTGTATGGAAATTGCCGATGACGACACCCCAAATCACCAGTTCTTCGGCGTTCTCGGGGGAGAAATCAGGATAATGGGGATTCTCCGGATGCAGAATCGGTGTCGTTCCGCGCATAACAAGACGTTTGACGGTCAGCTCATCATCGAGAACGGCCACTACCACGTCATCGGCTTGTGGCTCAAGCGAGCGGTCGACCACCAAAAGGTCGCCGTCCCAGATGCCTGCTCCCTCCATGGAGTCCCCGGCGACCGTGATGATAAAAGTCGTGTCTGGATTGCGGATAATGTGTTCGTCAAAGCTGAAATCACCGGCAAAATAATCTTGTGCTACAGAGGGAAAACCTGCATGCACCGCCTCCAGCGCGATGGGGACTGGTGTCGGCGCCAGTGTCGAGCGAAAAATCTGAGTGACCCTGCAACCCTGCCTCGAATCATTGCCTGCCAGTCTGCATGATGCTGTCGATGCCATCTCACACCTCCAAATATTCGAACGTTTGTTCGAATATCATTGTGTCAAACAGTCGAGACAATAAAAATAGAACAAGTGTACGATTCTATAAAGATCAGAGGGTCGTTTCCCCGGCAGGCTCATCGTCTACGATATGGAATTTCGGCAGCGTGATTTCGAAATCGGTGCCGCGGTTGTCATCGACGACCTTGACGTTGCCGCCGTGCAGCTGTGCCGCCCAGCGTGCGATGGACAACCCGAGGCCGGTGCCGCCGGATTCGGTGCCTGGACCGGACTTGCCCTTGACGAAACGGCGGAAGATGTCGGCACGCGCCTCGGGAGGAATCTGCGAGCCGAAATTGACGACGTTGGTGACCACGGTGCCGTGGATTTTGTCTTCGTGGGCTTCGACCAGCACCGTGGTGTTGTCGGGCGAATGTTTGAAAGCGTTCGAGATGATGTTCGTGAAAAGCTGGCGCAGCCTGTCCTGATCGCCTTCGATTTCAATCGAATCGGGCACATGCACGTCGACGTCGTGGGCGTGGCCGGCATCGGCGATTTCCAGCGGTTCCAGCGTTTCGTCAATGAAGTCGGCGAAGTTGAACTGCTCGATATTGAGGCTTGCCGCCCCGGCCTCCATACGTGAAAGGTCGAGTAGGAAGGCGATGAGGTCGGAAAGACGATGGGTCTGGTTCAGAATCCCTTCAAGATTGGCGGGAGTGGGTTCCACAACGCCGTCGGCCAAGTTCTCGAGCATCGCCTGCAGCGCGGAGACGGGAGTGCGCAGTTCGTGGGAGACGTTGGCGATCATGTCGCGCCGCATCCGGTCGGCGTGCTGCAACTCCTCGGCCATCTCGTTGAACGAGCGGGCGAGCTGGCCCACCTCGTCGTTGCTGCGGGTACCCACCTTGACGCGCACCGTGTAGTCGCCTTCAGCCATCGCCTTGGCCGCGTCGCGCATCTGGCGCAGGGGAGCGGTCAGGCCGCGTGAGAAGAAGTAGGTGATGCCGAGAGCTACGACAAGCGTCAGCGGCATGGCGATCCACCCGCTCAATCCCATTTTCAGGAGGAACCAAGCCATGACGAAGGCGATGGCGGTTGCCACAACGATGATGACGCTCAGCTCGGCCTTCAACGATGAGAACAAGCCTATCGGGCGTTCGTTGTCCAATATTTTCTTGCCGGATTGATGTGTGCGGTTGTTCTTCGCTGTAGTCACTGTATTCTCTTATAAACCCTTGTAAATCAATGTATATGAAAAGCAGCCCCGTAGGGCTGTTGAATTGCTGCTGGCTACTGGACGGACGGCGTCGCGGCGTTGCCGTCCTCGGGAGGCTCGAAGGCGTAGCCTACGCCGTGCGCGGTGCGAATCAGGTCGCTGCCAAGCTTGTGGCGAAGGGCCTTGACGTGCGAATCGACAGTACGGGTGCCGGAAGCGTCCGGCCAATCCCAGACCTCTTCCAAGAGCTTCTCGCGTTTGAAGACGGACTTTGGTTTGCGGGCCAGCGTGGCAAGAAGGTCGAATTCCGTAGGGGTGAGATGCACCTGTTTGCCGTCTTGGGTCACGATGCGCTGACGCGGGTCGATGACCAGCGTTCCAAAGTCCAGCACCTTTTCGTTCTCGTTGTTCTTGGCGATGAGGGTGGCGCGTTCGACGCGGCGCAGCAGCGCCTCACAACGGGCGATAAGTTCACGCGGGGAGAACGGCTTGGTCATGTAGTCGTCGGCACCGGCGGAAAGTCCCATCACCTTGTCGGCCTCGGAATCGCGGGCGGTGAGCATGAGCACCGGCACCGGGCGTTCGGCGATGATGCGTTTGGTGGCTTCGATGCCGTCCATGACGGGCAGCATGATGTCCATGATGACCAGATCAGGCTTGATTTGGCTTGCGGCGCGTACGGCACTCGCTCCATCTCCTGCCACACGTGCGGTCCAACCGTTGGCTGTGATGCGTTGCGCGATTGCCGTGGCGAGATCGGGCTCGTCCTCGACCACCAAGATGGTACGTGGGGTCTTCTGATGTGCCGAAGTGTTGAGCATGTGTCCTCCGCCTTTCAAAAACATTGCTACAAATAATCTATTATAGGTTCCGGCGCACCCAATTTGCTGCGAGGCGAGGTTTCCAGCCGTTTCTCTGCGGTTTTGTCGGTTCGCGGCAAGGGTAAACGTCCGCGGCGCGTGAAAAACTTATACACATTGCGTTTGAGCGTCTCGGAGGTTCCATGGATTACAAAGTTGGAGATGTTGTCGTTTATCCGCGTCACGGTGCGGCGAAGGTGACGGCCTTCGAAAAACGTACGGTAAAAGGCGTCACACGCGACTATCTGCAGCTTTCGGTACTTTCCAGCGATGGGCTGGTCATCGAGGTGCCGGTCGAGAATGCCAAGAAGGTCGGCATCCGCAATATCGTAGACGGCAAGGAAGTCGCCAAGGTCTTTGAGATTCTGCGCACGCCGATTGTTGACAACGAGAAGATGAACTGGTCAAGGCGTTACAAGTTGAACGTCGAGAAGATCGCTACTGGTGAGGTCAACAAGATTGCCGAAGTCGTGCGCGACCTGGCCCAGCGCGACGTTGACGAGCATGGTCTTTCCGCAGGCGAGAAGCGCATGCTTACGCGCGCCCGCAATATCCTTACTTCCGAAATCGCGCTTTCCGAACATATCGAAGAGGACGAGGCCCAGCACTTGCTTGACGTCAATCTCGGGTATGCAGAGCCTACGGAAGAGGATGCCAAGCACCATTCCGAGGCTCCTGAAGAACCGGCGAACCAGACGCTGGCAAGGATTGAAGCCGAAAACAAGGATGCCAAAGGTTCCAAGAAAAAGAAGTGATTTTTTCTTGATTCCGGCTGATAAAGCCGCATGTCTGATTTTCCAAATAAGTTGAGGGCCATCTCGATGCGAAGAGATGGCCCTCAACTATACAGTGCGTCTTTTTAACGGCGACGCAATGCTTCCACGCCTTTGGCGACAAGCCAGAAAAGCGTCGAGATGGTGACAATCACAAAGCTCGGCGGGGTGGGGAACATGGCTGAGATGACCAATCCGCCCCAAATCGAGACCAGACACAAGACGCTTGAAACGGTCATCGAACGCAGCGGTGTGCTGGTCATGATGTTCGCCGTGGCGGCGGGAGTGACCACCAGCGCGAAAATGAGCAACGTGCCGACAGCGGGCACCGCGATGGTGATGACGCCGGCCATGATGGCCATGAACAGCACGTTCATCACACCGATCGGCACGCCCTTGGCCTGAGCCACCTGCTCGTCCAATGAGCTGAAGAGCAGCGGGCGATAGACTATGGCCATCACCGCGAGCAACAGCACGTCGAAAATCGCGAAGCCCAGCACTTGGTCGTTGGTGATAGTCAATATCGACCCGAAAAGAATGGCCTGCATCTGCTGCGAGGCCGAACTGGACATGCGCGAGAAAAAGAGGCCCAAGCCGGTGGCAAAGGCGAGCACCGTGCCGGTCGCGATTTCGCGTTGTGAGGCCTTTTTGCCCAATGCCCCGATGGTCAGCGCCCCGCCAAGCGCGAAGATGCCGAGGCCAAGTGAGACCGGCAGGCCCAGCAAAACGGCTCCCGTGGCTCCCGGCAGACCGATATGTGCCAGCGCGTGCGCGGCGAATGTCGAATGCCGGGCGATGGTGAAGTAGCCCATTACTCCCGCGGCAAGAGCGATGCAAAGCCCGGCGATGAAGGCGTTGTGCATGAACGGCACCGAAAGTGTTTCCATCCATTCATGGTTGAAACTGAATTGGATATGGCTCATAGCCCTGCCTCCTGCCGCTGGTTTCCTTCATTCCTGTCCGCTTGTCCCGCATCTTTCTCGGGTTTGGAGGAAATCTTCTTTTCGAAATATCGTGGTTTTTCTTGCGTGACGTTCGAATCATGATGGATGTTTTCGATTGTCGAGGTTTCTTCATGATGATGGAAACTGGCCACTTCGTCGGGCTTGTGGATGTCCGGCGTGACGTCGTCGGGTTCGTCGGGGCCTGGAGTTACGAACATATCGCCCTGAGGTGTGGTGACCACTTGCACCTTCGTACCATAGAGATGGGTGAGCAGGTCGGCGTCCAGGACCTCGTTCATCTTCGCATAGTGCGGGTGCCCGTCCAAGAGATAGACGGCGCCGTCAAGGATCGGCAGCAACATGTTGAGGTCGTGGGCCACCACCTGGATGGTCATGCCCATTTCGTGGTTGAGTTTGGCCAACACGTGCACCGTCTCACGTTGGGCGGCAAGGTCAAGGTTGGCCAACGGCTCATCAAGCATCAACAGTTTTGGCCCGCCCACCAGCGCCTGGGCGATGGCGACTCGTTGGCGCAGGCCTCCCGAAAGTTCGGAAAGACGGTAATGGCGTTTGTCGTCGACGCCGGTGAAAACCATGGCCTCGCGCGCCTGTGCCCGTTGCGCTCGCGTGGTGGGATGGATGCCGAATCGCGTCCCGGTCAGCCCCAGCAACACTGATTGCTCTGCGGTGAGGTTCGATTCGATATCGCTGGCGTAGTTCTGCGGCACATAGCCGATCAAATGGTTGGTCGTGCCGGCTGCCTCGCCAAGCACGGTCAGACTGCCGGCAAACAGGGGGAGAAGCCCGAGTTCCGCCTTCATCATCGTGGTTTTGCCGGCGCCGTTCGTGCCGACGATGGCGGTGATGGAACCTGAGGGAATCGAAAAATTGCCATGCTGCCAAATGATTCTTTCGCCGCGTTTGATACCGGTGTCGCGGAAGACCAAAGCAGGCTTGTCTCCCTCGGTTCCGGCTCCCTGTTCCGTCTTGGCTTTCGTCTCGATGCTCATAGTTGTCTTTCTTTTCGCTTGCAGGCGTTCGAACACTACTTAACGATTGATGAATACTTATTATAATTGAAATTGAAAATCATTCTCAATTAGAATGAAATTGTCCGCTCAGCGAAAGCCGGTTTAAACAGGAAAGTCGGACGGGGAAGTCTGATATGTAATAAACAGATGCATGGCACCAACCATTGATTGTCGCCATCGGTTGGTGCCATGCATCTGTACTTAAACGCTTTAACGCAGCAGACAGCCTGGCGGACTGTTTGCTGCGTTGCTTTCACTTGCCTGGGTCGGTCTGACCTGCATTGGAAGGCACCGTAGCGTTGCCTGAGGTTGAGGGCTGCTGCTGATTGGAATTTGTGCCATTGCCGGATTCGTTGGATTGACCGGATTGCGAGGACTTGTCCGAGTTGTCGCCGGTTCCGACTTTCTGATGGTCGGCTTCACTGGCCTTGAAATCTGTCATGGCCTTGTCGATGCTTTTCATCAGCGTAGTAATCCAGCCGGTGAGTGTGGTCTGGTCCTGTGGCATCTGCTCGCTGACATCGACAACGGGCACTTCGGTGCGTCCCGCCGTTCCGGTGAGCAGATTGGTGGTATTGCTGGCTTCCTGCGTGTTGTTGATGAGCAGATTGACGTCGCGGCCTGAAATCAGATGCTGGAACTTCTGTAGGTCGCTGGGAGCCGGTTCGCCTTCGGAACTGACGGCCTGTGTATAGCCTTTGGGCGTCTTATCGTTGAAACCTAGGTCGTCCATAAGATAGTAGGCCACCGGCTCCGTGGCGCCGTAAGTGGCGTCTTTGTGCTTTTGTGAGAACGCCTTCATGGAATCTTCGAGTTTGGCTTCGCGTGCTTTCCATGTCTTAAGCCTTGCTTCAAACTGTTTGGCTTTGGCGGGTCTTGCCTTGGCGAAGGCGTCCTCCAGCTCCGTGGCGGTGGCCTTTCTCGCATCCTTGGAGAACCAAAGATGCGGATTGTCACCGGTGCTTGCCCCGACCGCGGTAGCTGCCGAGACGCTGGTGGTGCCTTTGGTAAGAGATTTGCTAGCCCAGTTGTCGTATCCTGCGCCGTTGACGACCACAATCTCGGCGCTTTGTATTTTGGCCATATCGGCGGTCTGCGGCTCGAAATCATGGGCGTCGACGGAGACGGTGTTGACGATTGAGGTCACCTTGATGTCATTTCCGCCGATTTCCTTGGCCAACGATCCCCATTGGTTGATCGAAGCGACCACTTTGATCGGGCCGCTTGCCTGTTTTGAGCTGTCGTTGGATTTGCTTGGCGCTTGAGAATCATTGCCGCCACCGCAGGCCGCAAGACCAAAAACCATGCATATCGAGCCTAGGAGAGCCGTGGCCTTGACCTGCCATCCGAAACGTTTCATGCTGACCCCTTAAATTGGTATTCGTTTGTCGCCGGTTCGCATCGTCTGTTGCGTAACGCTGATAGTTAAAGTATAGCGATAAGGTAATATACTGAAAATGAGAATCATTGTCAAATAGAACGTATGTTTTTATCGATCGTAGGAAGGCCGGGGTTTTTGAAACCTGTTGATCACGTCGAGATGGATTTGAAAGCCCTTGATCTTCGTCGCGGCGTACTTGATGATTGATATTGCGAATCGCGTTTGGTTTTCTTTCCTTATAAATAGTTATAAGCAATGGATATGGCGTTGATGGTGGACACTTCTGCGTTTGTGATCCGTCTTCCCCTTAGAATCGATAACTATCGTGTGCGGTCTGCAACAAGGCTGCATGAAATGTCGTAATAGCTTACTCAGATTAAGGAATCGGTATGGCACACGAGGAACGGACTCCTCTCAAGTTGGACGGAAAGGCTGCCGCGGGAGCCATCAAGGAGGATTTGCGAGGGCGTGTCGAAGCACTCAAGGCACAAGGCGTTCAGCCAGGCTTAGGCACCATCCTCGTCGGCGACGACGTCGGCTCGCGCAAATACGTGGCCGGCAAACACAAGGATTGCGCCGAAGTCGGCATCGCCTCGATTGCCGTTGAGCTTCCCGAAACCGCCAGCCAGCAGGAGATTATCGATGCCGTGGAACGGCTCAACGCCGACCCGAAATGCACTGGCTACATCGTCCAGTTGCCCTTGCCGAAAGGCGTCGACACCAACGAGGTCATCGCCCACGTCGACCCGGCCAAGGATGCCGATGGCATGCATCCGGCCAATCTGGGCGAGCTGGTCACGCATATCGACGGCAGGAACCCGGCTCCGCAACCTTGCACGCCGCGCGGCATCATCGTATTGCTGAAGCACTATGGCATTGACCTCAAGGGCAAGGACGTCTGCGTCGTTGGCCGTGGCATCACCGTCGGGCGTACCATCGGCCTCATGCTCACTGCGAAAGATGTAAATGCCACCGTGACGCTGTGTCATACAGGGACAACGGATATTCAGAAGCATCTGCGCCAAGCCGATATCATCGTCGCCGCCGTCGGCCGTGCCGGATTTGTAAAGCCTGAGGATGTGAAGCCCGGAGCGGTGTTGGTTGATGTCGGTGTCTCCCGCGTTTACGACGAAGAGGCCGAGCGCTACCGCGTGCGAGGCGATATCGACAAGACCTGCCATGCCCTGTCGTCCGCCTACACCCCGAATCCGGGGGGAGTGGGGCCGATGACCCGTGCCATGCTCTTGGCTAACGTCGTTGAGATGGCCGAGCGACAAATCGCCTGAGCTATTGGCGACACGCCCGGATTGTCTGCAACGCTTTGGCTAGGGCGACTAGTAATCTTATGACTTGCGTGGCCGTAAGGCCACCAACATAACTTAATAGGTAATATCCATCCAACTAATAACAAAGAAACCACTTTTAATGGCAGAGAACAATAACGAAGTCACCAAGGTCGCGATCAACGATATCGGCACCGAAGAAGACTTCATCAAGGCAGTCGATTCCACCATCAAGAATTTTGATGATGGTGATTTGGTTACGGGCACGGTCGTCAAGGTCGATCACGACGAAGTGCTGCTCGACATCGGCTACAAGACCGAGGGTGTCATTCCCTCCCGCGAACTTTCCATCAAGAAAGATGTCAATCCCGACGAAGTCGTCCAGGTCGGCGACACCGTCGAAGCCCTTGTCGTCACCAAGGAAGACAAGGAAGGACGTCTTATTCTGTCCAAGAAGCGTGCCCAGTATGAGCGCGCCTGGGGCGATATCGAAAAGATCAAGAATGACGACGGCGTTGTCGAAGGCACCGTTATCGAAGCTGTCAAGGGCGGCCTGATCGTCGACATCGGCCTGCGTGGCTTCCTGCCTGCTTCGCTCGTCGAAATGCGTCGCGTCCGCGACCTTTCGCCTTACATCGGCCAGAAGATCAAGGCCAAGATCCTTGAGCTCGACAAGAACCGCAACAACGTGGTCCTGTCTCGCCGTCAGTATCTTGAGGAGACCCAGTCCGAGGTCCGCGAGACCTTCCTGGCGCAGCTCAAGAAGGGCCAGATTCGTGAAGGCACCGTTTCCTCCATCGTCAACTTCGGCGCGTTCGTCGATCTCGGCGGGGTGGACGGCCTCATTCACGTTTCCGAGCTTTCCTGGAAGCACATCGACCACCCGTCCGAGGTCGTCAAGGTCGGCGACAAGGTCACCGTCGAGGTGCTCGACGTCGACATGGATCGCGAGCGTATCTCGCTGTCCCTCAAGGCGACGCAGGAAGATCCGTGGCAGCGCTTCGCACGCACCCACGTTCCCGGACAGATCGTCAAGGGCAAGGTCACCAAGATCGTGCAGTTCGGCGTGTTCGTTTCCGTCGAAGACGGCATCGAGGGCCTGGTCCACATTTCCGAGCTCGCCAACCGTCACGTCGACAACCCGGAGACCGTCGTCAAGCAGGGCGAAGAGATCTTCGTCAAGGTCATCGACGTCGATCTCGACCGTCGCCGTATTTCCCTGTCCCTCAAGCAGGCCAACGACTCCGTCGATCCCGCTAGCGAGGACTTCGATCCCGCGCTTTATGGCATGCCTGCCGATTACGACGAGGATGGCAACTACAAGTACCCCGAAGGCTTCGACCCGCAGACCAACGAATGGATCGCCGGCTACGAGAAGCAGCGCGAGGAGTGGGAGAACCAGTATGCGGCCGCTCACGATTTGTGGGAGCAGCATAAGGCCTTCGTCGCCAAGGAACTCGACAATGCGGCTGAGTCCGCTGCCGAGGACGGCCAGGGTGCAGGTGAGCACGCTGAGAAGGCTTCTGAGGAATCCACCAAGTACTCCTCGGAGAACGAATCCGAAGGCACGCTTGCCGGTTCCGACAAGCTCGCCGCTCTTCGTGAGGAGCTCCTCAAGGAGAAGAAGTGAACTGAGATGCACCTCAGTGATTTTTAATGGATTCTCTGCTGAAAGTCAAACATTTCAGTAGAGAATTTAAAAAGAGTACCAGCGTTAGCACTGGTACTCTTTTTTTATTCTTTCATCTCACCAGATTGGGGTTATAGGCGAGAATATTCGGCTTATAACCCCAATATCGAATGGGGTTGGTTTATTCGTTGTCGCTGCCGGTGCTCATGGCGGCTTTGGCGGTGGCTTTGGCGTCCTGGTTTTTGACGTCGGAGTAGACGAAGCCGGTGTAGTCGGGGTGGTCGTAGCCTTCGTCGACGGCGAACTGGAAGGCGTCGGTGCGGAACTGTTCGAGCTTGTCGATCTCGTGGGCGTACTTGTCCGGGTCGAGGGTGCGGAGCACCTCGGCGGTGAGCTCGTAGCGGTCCATGTCGTTGACGCGCACCATGTCGTAGGGCGTGGTGGTGGAGCCTTCCTCCTTGTAGCCGTGGACGTTGAAGCTGTCGTGGTTGGGGCGGTCGTAGATGAGGGCGTGGATGTCGTGGGCGTAGGAGTGGTAGGCGAGGAGGACGGGCTTGTCCGGGGTGAACAGCTCGGTGAACTCGTCGTCGCTCAGGGCCTCGTCGTTGTCCTTGGGGCTTTGCAGCTTGAGGGTGTCGACGATGTTGACGACCTTGAATTTGATGCCGAACTCCTTGAGCTTCTCGCTGGCGGCCATGGTCTCGAGGGTGGGCACGTCGCCGACGCAGGCGAGCACGATCTGGGCCTCGTCGTTGTCCTTGGCGGTGGAGGCCCACTTCCATTCGGCCGCGCCCTTCTCCAGTTCGGCGCGGGCCTCGTCGAGGGTCTGCCAGGTGGCGGCGGGCTGCTTGCCGGCGAAGATGGCGTTGATCTTGTTCGTGGATTTGAAGGCCTTCTCGGCGACGGCGAGCAGCATGTTGGCGTCGGCGGGGAAGTACTCGGCCACGACGTGGTCGTTGTTGAACGCCTTGTTGAGCAGCACGGAGCTCACGCCCGGGTCCTGGTGGGAGAAGCCGTTGTGGTCCTGGCGCCAGACGTGCGAGGAGATCAGCATGTTGATCGAGGCGACGGGCTTGCGCCACGGGATGTGGCGGACGGTGGCCTCGAGCCATTTGGCGTGCTGGTTGAGCATGGAGTCGATGACGTGGGCGAAGGACTCGTAGGTGCTCCAGATGCCGTGGCGGCCGGTGAGGACGTAGCCCTCGAGGAAGCCCTCCATCTGGTGCTCGGAGAGCTGCTCGATGACCTGGCCGGTCACGGCCAGGTGCTCGTCGGTCTGTTCGGAGAGGTAGCCGTTGTCCCACTGCTTGTCGGTGACCTCGTAGGCGGCCTGCAGGCGGTTGGACGCGGTCTCGTCGGGCCCGAAGATGCGGAACGAGTCCGGGTTCATCTTGATGATGTCGCGGGTGTAGTTGCCCAGCTGGCGGGTGGCCTCGAGCTGTCCCCAGCCGTGGCCGAACTCCTTGACGCCCTTGACCTCGTAGGCGTCGAGGGCCGGCAGGCGCAGGTCCTCGCGGATGCGGCCGCCGTTGGCGTTCGGGTTCTGGCCCAGGCGCAGCTCGCCGGTGGGCATGAACGCGGTGACCTCGGGGCGCACGGCGCCCTTCTCGTCGAAGAGCTCCTCGGGCCGGTAGGACTCCATCCAGCCCTTGAGGACCTGGAAGTGGGCCTCGGTGTCGCGGGCGCTGGCCAGCGGGACCTGGTGGGCGCGCCAGGAGCCCTCGGTCTTCTTGCCGTCGATGTACTTCGGGCAGGTCCAGCCCTTGGGGGTGCGGAAGATGATCATCGGGTAGGTGGGGCGGTCCATGTCGTCGGTCTGGGCCTTGGCCTTGATGTCGCAGATCCTGTCGAAGACCTCCTCGAGCATGCCGGCGAAACGGCGGTGGATGGACATGTGGTCCTCGTCGTCGAAGCCCGCGACGAACTCGAAGGGCTCGTAGCCCATGCCCGCGAAGAACTCGTGCAGCTCCTCGTCGGGGATGCGGGAGAGGATGGACGGGTTGGCGATCTTGTAGCCGTTGAGGTGCAGGATCGGCAGCACGATGCCGTCGGTGCGCGGGTTGACGAGCTTGTTGGACTGCCAGCTCGTGGCCAGCGGGCCGGTCTCGGCCTCGCCGTCGCCGACCACGGCCGGCACGAACAGGCTCGGGTTGTTCATGATCGCGCCGTACGCGTGGCTCAAAGCGTAGCCGAGCTCGCCGCCCTCATGGATCGAGCCCGGCGTCTCCGGGGCGAAGTGCGACGGGATGCCGCCAGGATACGAGAACTGGCGGAAGAATTTCTGCAGCCCCGCCTCGTCCCTGGTGACCTCCGGATAATACTCCGTATACGTACCATCAAGATACGACTGAGCGACGGTTCCAGGACCACTATGACCGGGTCCGATTACCACTACGGTGTTCTGCTGATGGTCCGCAATCAACCTATTGATATGTCCTAACAGGAAATTGACCCCTGGGGTAGTGCCCCAGTGGCCCACCAGACGATACTTCAGATCATTTCGGGTGAAGGGCTCCTTCATCAGAGGGTTGCTACGCAGATAAATCTGACCAATACTCATATAATTGGTTACTCGCCAGTATTTATCGATACCTTCAAGTGTCTCATCCGGAATCGGTCTGTCCAGTTTTTTCCACGGTGTTCCGATAACAGGGCTAGTCATGCCATTTGCTCCTTATTTTCGTTGTTTTTTGACAACATAAACTGAGTTATGATAATAATTCGCAATAAAATGCGCCTGAATTTGGCCCTTAAGGACGCAGTCAGGCGCATTTTATTGCAAGGGGAATCAGATTTCTTCCAGATTCTTTCCTGCTGTTTCATTGGCAAACAGATAGGTGACGGCTCCGAGGAAGAGCAGCACTGCGAAAATCACGAATGGCAGGAATACGACTTTGGCCGTAGGGGTTCCGCCGCCGATGAGCAGGCCGACCACAAACGGTCCGAAGATCTTGGCTGTTGCGCCGATACCATAGCCGAGGCCAAGACCGGTGGAGCGAGCTTCGTTCGGGAACTGTTCACCGCCGAAGGGATTGAGCACGCCGAATGCGCCATCTCCGAAGGTCATGACGATGAAGATGCCGATGTAGAAGACGATTCCGACCGTTTGCAGATTGCTACCGGTAGCGGCGTGAGCGGCGAATGCTGCTACCAGGCAGCCAATACCACCGAGTACACCACATCCGAATAGTGTCATACGACGACCGATTTTATCCGAAATCCACGCAGTGCCAAGCCGGCCCAGAAGATCGCCGAGGCTGACAAGCATGAATAAGTTGGAAACCATCGCGGTGTCGAAATGGAAGGACTCGCCGAGAATCGTCTGTCCCCAAGATTGCACGGTAAACGAACCGGCGATGAAGCAGAAAGATCCAATGGTGACAATGGCAAGTGCCTTGGGATATTTCTTGAAAATCAAAGAATAGGAAGCACCCTTGTTCTCTTCGATTTCAGGCAGTTCACCTACTTCGCTTTCAGGAATTTCCATGGCCCAGGCATACGCGGCGCGAGCCTTGTCAAGCTCTCCGCGGCCTTGCAAGAAACGAGGAGATTCAGGAATGAAATGAGCCCAGATCAGAAGGATTACAGGGAAGCATCCCAGAGCGATGAGACCGCGCCATCCAATAGCGCCGCTCAGCGTGCGGGTAGCAAGCCCGCCAAGGAAAATGCCCAACGGAATGAAAACCGCGGTGAGTCCCGAGAGCAACCCACGTTGCTTGGCGGGAACGAATTCCTGGACGAAGGGAATGCTGGTGATACTCAGGCCACCTACACCGACACCGACGCCGATACGCATAATGGTCAGGAACAACCATCCATCGGTAGGCGTGAAGATGGAAGCTGCCGTGAAAACCACCAGCACGATGATGCACCAGACAAAAGCGTGCTTCCGGCCGAATCGATCGGCAAGCCTTCCCCAAAGGATGGAACCGACTACGGTGCCGACGCCGGCGCCTGCCAGCACGATTCCTGATTGGAAGCCGGTGAGCTGCCAGGCTTGGTCCTTGGTCAGCAACGAGATGACGAAACCAATCAGGAACATGTCGAAGAACTCGGCGATATTGCCGACTACCGCCAATCCGATCAAGGATTTTTGGTGGCCGGTGACTGGGTGATTATCAATTTGCTGGTTTACTGCCAGCGTTTGAGATGTACTCATATCTCTACTCCATTGTAGTTAAAGATGTTTTTATTTATTTGATGTGTTTGAGGTGTCGTGTGTCTGTAGGATACATTCAGACATTTAGGCTCCGGACGAGACCGGCTTTTGGCCGTAGTCTTTGAGGTACCATTGCCGCGCTTCATTGATGGCTTGGGTGTCCAAGGGTTGTACGTCGCCCGCAAGTGTCGCAAAATATGAGACCTCTGCGGTTTCCTCAACATAGGTGGCTGCTCTTACCGCTTGCGCCGCATCGCCTCCTATGGTGAATACCCCGTGATTTCTTAAAAGCACGGCGCTGCCTGAGCCAATGTACTTGACGACTTCATGCCCGATTTGTTCACCTCCAATCGCAGCGTATCCGGTTACGGGAATCGGACCTCCGAACAGGTCCGCCGATAAGGTCGTCAACACGGGTATCGGTCTGCCTTGGATAGCGAAAACCGTTGCAAACCGCGAGTGCGTATGCACGATGCCATTGACGTCCTTACGCTCCCGATAGATGACGCAATGGCTTGCGGTATCGACGGAAGGTTTGAGGTCCCCTTCGATTACATTGCCTTGGTCATCGACGATGACGATATCTGAGGGCTTCAGGTTTCGGAAACTGACGCCTGAGGGCTTGATCGCTATGAGACCGCTTTCTGGGTCTCTCTGTGAGACGTTTCCGGATGTTCCAGATACGAGTCCGGCTTCTGGCAACTCTTTGTTCGCCTGACAAACCGTCGTCTTGAGACTCTCCAACATAAGCATTATCCTTTCTGAAATTGCTGGTTGGAAGAGGTGCGTGGCGAGCCTATGCCGCGAAATCCTTCCATATGTATTTCGAAACCATATTATACCTAAAACGAACATAAGTGCAAATTAAAATGGAAATTAATCCATAATAGAGATTATTATGGTCGCATTACATGGCGTTGATAAGGAAGGGGTTAAATAGTTAGAAAGGTTGGAATTGTTAGGATAAGGAGAGCAAAGAAGTGGCGCAACGGGAGTCCACCACAAGGTAATTCATGTAATGCATTTTGAGCGCGGCTTGCAGTGCGGGTGCTTTTGAAACTCCCGATACCACGCACATGCGGTGGGGAATGGAAGCTATCTCGGCCAAAGGCAGCGAAACGGTCCGGTCATTGAACTCTGAGATCTCTTGACCATCCTTGTCGATGATACGCGCTGCTATATGGCCCACCCCTCCTTGGGCCAGATACAATTGCTGGTCTTGCTTGGTGATATAGCCTGCCCGGTTCAGGGAGGAGTTTGGGTCGGTCAATGTTCCCACCCCGAATAAGGCCACGTCAGAGAGGGCTGCTTTCTTAAGGACTTGTGCGATTTGCTGCGTGGAGAGCAACTGGTCGCGAAGCGTCGATGTCAACACAATGGCAGGTGCGTTGATGTATTCGTAGTTGCCATGAAGGGCCAATGCCATGCGTCGTGCCAGGTCCGGCCCGTCAAGCTCGGGCTTGCTTCCTCCGATGCTGCCTGAAAGAGTCGTGATGTGTATGTTTTCAAGAGCGTTCGGCGGAATCTTGGAAACGATGTTCGCGATGATTCGGCCCCACGTCATTGTCAACGAGAAACCGGATTGCATCATGTCGGTAAGTTTTATCGCGGCTGCATAACCCACTGCCGATGCGGTGTCGAGTTCGTTGTCCATCGCAGGTACGATTACCACGTCCTTGATGTCGTAATCGCGTTTAATGGCCTCGCTGATGTCTCTTTCCTCCATCATAGGAGGATGCACGGTGATGGTCACGATGCCTTTGTCCTGGGCTTCTTGCAACAGACGAGAAACGGATGTTCTCGAGACGTTAAGTCGGTGGGCTATTTCATTTTGGTTGAGATGATCCTCATAATACCATTTTGCCGCTGAATATAACCTATTGAGCCGAGGCGATTTCATGGTTTGAACCTTTTCGTGCTTTCCTTCTGGATGACGTTATTTTCCAATGAGACTATACCATCCTCTGTAGTATTTAACACTTAAAATGAAAATTATTTCATTATAAAATTGACATATTCACATTTACGTGTAAAGTGTGAAATACGCGCAAGCGTTAAACCAATCAAAGTTGCAAAGGAGTAACAAATGGGACGGGTACAAACGGTATGTGGGGATATCGATGTTGCGGACATGGGCTATACGATGCCGCATGAGCATCTCCTGACTCACCCGCAGGGTCATGGATCCAAGGTCGAAGAAGACCACTTGCTGAATTCCTACTCCAAGGCGGTTGAGATGCTGCAGGAATACAAGAAAGACGGCGGTGGCACTTTGGTCGAGGCCACGCCAAAGACGTGGGGTCGTGACACCAAGGGTATGTATTATGCCTCAAAGGCCTCCGGTGTGAATGTCGTGGCCTGCACCGGCTATATTTGCCAAGAGCATGGTATGCCGGATGATCTCGGTGATTGGGACATCGAGCGTATCGTCGATGAAATGGTTGAGGACATCACGGTCGGTATGGACGGCACGAATATCAAAGCCGGCTGGATCAAGTGCGGGACTGCCTATCTGCATATCACCAAAGGTGAGGAGAAGGTTATTCGTGCGGCATGTCGGGCAGCCAAGAAGACCGGCGTCTCCGTCCATGCTCACACCACCATCGGAACCATGGGGCTTGAGATCTTGAAGATTGTCCAAGAGGAGGACTTCGACACCTCAAGGTTCGCAGTCGCCCATGTTGATCGTGATCCGGATCTTTGGTACCACCGCAAAATGTTGGAGACCGGTTGCTCCCTGATTTATGATGGCCCTGGAAAGGCGAAGTACTATCCCGACTCCATGCGTGTCGACTTGCTCCGACAGCTTGTCGACGATGGTTACGCCGACAAATTGATGCTTTGCAACGATATGGGCAGGCGCTCACACCATAAGGTGTATGGTTTCGGTCCTGGGCTCAACTACATCAAGGATGTTTTCCTGCCGCGTCTGATTGATGAGGGCTTTAGCGAAGAGGTAGTGCACGGGTTCATGTATGAAAATCCGCAGCACTTCTATGAGATGCGGGATCCCGAATGAGCAGAAGGCTTCTGCAGCTAGCTCTGGATGTCACCGACGTTGCCACAGCGCTGAAAGTCGCGGTCAAAGCTGCCCCCGCTGTCGACATCGTGGAAGACGGAACGGTGCTGTGCCTTGCAAAGGGCGTCGATTCCATGCGCGATCTTCGTGCGGTGTTGCCGGGGAAGACTCTGCTGGCCGATATCCGGATTGCGAGGGCAGGCGAAAAATTTGCGAACCTGTACTTCGAAGCCGGGGCAAGCAGGGTCTCGGTTGTCGGCGAAAGCGGTCTGGATGTCATTCGAGGAGCTTGCAAGGCCGCTTCACGGTTCGGCGGGGGAGTAGAAGTCGAATTGTTCCCTGGCTGGAACGATGATGACATTCGCGGATTCATCGATGCCGGCGTCAAGGTGATTATTGTGCATCGCGATACCTGCACCCCGGAGGAGGACCAATCGGTGCGCAATCAGCTGTTCAGATTGCGTGACCTTGTTCCCTCCAACAGTGTCAGCATAACTTTGGCAGGTGGCCTTAATGCCACGAGCCTTAAAAGGTTTGTGGACTGTCCTTTTGACATCGCGGTCGTGGGCAGCGCCATCGTCAAGGCTGACGATCCTTTTGCTGCGGCTCAAGCTTTACGAGCTGCGCTTTAGAAATGAAAATGACAATGAAGTAATGAAGTAGCAAAACAAGAAAAAGATTGGAGCATATGACAATGACGTCTTATGATGTCACATCTATTGGTGAAGGCGGTATACGCCTGTCCGTCCCCGTCGGCCACAGGATTCAACGAGCGAAATCGTTCAATATCCAGATAGCCGGCACCGAAGCCAATGTCCTCTGTTCATTGAGTTCCCTGAAATGGAATACGTCATGGTTCTCTGCGTTGCCTGATTCCTCTTTGGGTCGGCGTGTGGAATTCCAATACAACGCATTCGGGGTTGACCTCTCGCATGTCAAGCGTGTTCCGGGCGCTCGTATCGGAACGTATTATGCCGAATATGCAAAGCCTCCGATGCCAACCAAAGTCATGTTTGACCGTGCCAACACCGCTTTCTGCAATATGACTGTGGATGACATTGATTGGGATCAATTGCTTGACACCCGTCTGCTGTTGCTTTCGGGATTGAGCTTGCCCTTGTCTCCTACTGTCAGGACGATTCTGGAAACCGCAAGTCTCAAGGCCCATCAGGCTGGCGTACCTGTGGCTTTTGATGTCAACTACCGTACCAAGCTTTGGAGTGTGGAAGAGGCGCGTAAGATTATTCGTCCCTTCATAGAGCGCTCGGATATCCTCTTCTGCAAGTTGGATGACGTGAACCTGCTTGTGAAGAAAGTGCCTGACAAGGAATCTGGACTCAGAGCGCTTTCCGAAGTCTCCAATGCCTCTGTCATCGTGATGTCAGACGGCGCACGTGGTGCTGACGCCCTGGTGGACGGCAAGCATATGCATGAGGATGCAGTGCCGGTCGAGATCCTCGATCGTCTCGGTGCGGGCGATGGGCTGGCTGCAGGCGTGCTGCACGCGTGGTTACGCGGCGACAAGGAGAATTGCCTCAAGTACGGCGTCAATGTCGCTGGGTTGGCTCTCAGCCATTACGGCGAACAGGTAACCGTTACTCCAGAAGAGCTCGACGACTTGGTCAAGAAACCGTTGACGTCACTGGAGCGTTGATGGCGAGGTCCGCTGCGTGGACGAGGTCAAGAAAGAACCCCGTCCACACGGTGGACCTTTTTTGGTTTTTGGATGTTCGATACAAAGCGAACCGATGGTGGTGAAGCTGGAGTGTCGGTTCGGATTGTAAAGCGGTTTGATATTTGGATTTTATTGAAAATCATTGTTGAAAGCTGGAAATAATGAAATCGACACTGTTGGGAATATACGAGAAGGCCTTGGATTCGAATCAGTCGTGGGATGGATTGTTCGCTCAAGTCAGAGAATTCGGATTCGATTTCATGGATATTTCAATAGACGAGAGTGAAAAGCGGATGTTGCGGCTTTATACGGATGCCGAAGATGTGCGTCGTATTCGCAGAGCGGCCGAAAGGGAAAATGTGCTGATAGGAGGGGTCTGCTTGTCGGCGCATCGTCGTTTCTCGTTAGGATCACCGATAAAGGAACATGAAGTCAAGGCCTGTGACCTGCTCTTCAGATCCATTGACTTTGCCAAAGAGGTAGGGGCTTCTGTGGTTCAGCTAGCGGGGTATTACACGTTTTATGATGCGCATGACGAATATTGCCGTCCACGTTTCATGAGGAATCTTGCCAAAGGCGTTCGCTACGCTGCGAAAAAGGGTGTTATGCTCGCCATTGAAAACGTGGATGGGCAGGATCTGACCGATTTGCACAGGATAACCGCGGTTCTTGACGAGATTGGTTCTCCGTGGTTGCAGGCATATCCCGATATCGGTAACTCATTTTATAACTCGTGTGATGTCGTTGACGATTTACGTGCCGCAGAAGGCAGGATTGTTGCTCTGCATGCCAAGGATGTATTACCCGGCAAAGCGCGAAAAGTGCCGTTCGGAAAAGGTATTGTCGACTTCGACAAGGCGTTTGCCGAGTTGAAAAGGCAGCATTGGTCCGGCAGAGTGATGATCGAGATGTGGAATGATGATGTAGACGTTGACGAGCAGTGCGTTCAGGCGAAGAGTTTCGTGGAGGAGAAACTCGACAGAGCAGGGTTATAGAGATCGTATGCAGGATTTTTGATTGTTCAGGAAGTCAAGGTTTCAGGTAGTGCAGTTTGCTTCGTTGCAATCGTATGCCTGTATGATTGTTGACCATGATTAAACGCATCGGATTAACCGGGGGCATTGCGGCAGGTAAAAGCACTGTGGCTGCACATCTAAAGGAGCGTGGAGCTTACCTTATTGATTACGACCAACTGGCCCGTGAGGTTGTCGAGCCGGGCAGCGAGGGAATCCATGAAATCGTTAGGGAATTCGGTCCAGATGCGACACAACCCGACGGTTCGTTGAACCGAAAGTGGATGGCTGCACACGTCTTTTCGTCTGGTGCGGCACCCGACGCCAGACAGAGGCTCGACGATATCGAACATCCACTGATTTATCGGCGTGCCAAGGATTTGGAACGTCAGGTTGCCACGGAAAAATCTTCTTCAACCCCTGTCGTTGTCCACGATGTGCCTCTGCTGGCTGAGGTTATCGACACCATTCCCTTCAGATTCGACCATATCCTTACTGTGGAGGCACCCGAGGAAACCCGTATCCAAAGGATGATGAAAACGCGTGGAATGAGCCGAGAGCAAGCCGAAGGCAGGATACGCCACCAGTCCAGCCGTAAACAGCGCGAAGCCATCGCCGATGTGGTCATCGACTCCACACAACCAATCGAACAAATGTTCGACCGTCTTGATATGCTGTTCGCACAATGGCGATGAATGAGGCCGAATCCGCCATAAAGTTAATTGTGGGAATACGGCCGCGAAGCCATGATTAAGTTGAGCTTTCGAAACGAAACCGAGCGAAGGCTTGCGTCTTTGTTGGCTGTCTTTGAATGAGTTGGGCTGGCGAAAGGAATCGAAACAGGCATGGGGTTCAATATCGAGCGTACGCATCATCCGTTTGTGGTGAAGGCACCATACAAGCCGTCCGGCGACCAGCCGGAGGCCATCGACGAGATTGCTCGACGCATCGAGAACGGTGAAAACGACGTGGTCCTGATGGGTGCCACTGGTACCGGCAAGACGGCAACCACGGCTTGGCTCATCGAGAAGCTGCAACGTCCCACGCTTATTTTGGAACCCAACAAGACCTTGGCCGCCCAGCTGTGTGCGGAGTTCCGTGAGCTGATGCCGGACAATGCCGTGAGCTACTTCGTCTCTTACTACGATTACTACCAGCCTGAAGCCTATATTCCCCAGACCGATACCTATATCGAAAAGGATTCGAACGTCAACGATGACGTGGAGCGTCTGCGCCACGCGGCGACAGCGAACCTGCTGACCCGCGACGACTGCGTGGTGGTGGCCACGGTCTCCTGCATCTATGGTTTGGGAACCCCGGAGGAATACGCCGGCCGCATGCTCTTTCTGCATGAGGGGGAGGAGATCAATCGTGATTCATTGTTGCGCAAGTTCGTCTCGATGCAATACAAGCGCAACGATATCGCCTTCACCCGCGGCACCTTCCGCGTGCGCGGCGACACCGTCGAGATCATCCCGGTCTACGAAGAGCTGGCCATCCGCATCGAGTTCTTCGGCGACGAGATCGACCGCATCTCTACGTTGCACCCTCTGACCGGCGACGTGATAGCCCACGAGTCGCAGGTTCACATCTTCCCGGCCTCGCACTATATCGCCGGCCCCGAGCGCACCGAACATGCGCTGAAGACCATCAAGGAGGAGCTGGTCGATCGCACCGCCGAGCTGCGCAAACAGGGCAAGGAGCTGGAGGCCCAACGTCTGGAGATGCGCACCAACTACGACCTCGAGATGATTCAGCAGGTCGGCTTCTGCTCAGGTATCGAGAACTATTCGCGTCATTTCGACGAGCGTGAGCCGGGTAGCCCGCCACACACCCTGCTTGATTTCTTCCCCGACGATTTCCTCTTGGTCATCGACGAATCGCATGTCACCGTCCCTCAGATCGGCGGCATGTACGAAGGCGACGCCAGCCGCAAGCGCACGTTGGTGGAGAATGGGTTCCGTCTGCCTTCCGCGATGGACAACAGGCCACTGAAATGGCCGGAGTTCCTCGAGCGTGTCGGTCAAACAGTCTATCTTTCCGCAACTCCTGGCGATTATGAGCTCGGACTTTCCGACGGTGTAGTGGAACAGGTCATCAGACCGACCGGTTTGCTTGACCCGAAGGTCATCGTACGTCCGGTCAAAGGTCAGATCGACGATCTGCTTGGCGAGATCAAGGATCGCGTCGCCAAGCACGAGCGTGTGCTCGTGACGACGCTGACCAAGAAGATGGCTGAGGACCTCACCGACTATCTCTTGGAGCGGGACATCAAGGTGGAATACCTGCATTCCGATGTCGACACGCTTCGCCGCGTCGAGCTGCTGCGGGAGCTGCGCGAAGGAAAGATCGACGTCATCGTCGGCATCAACTTGCTCCGTGAGGGCCTTGATTTACCTGAGGTGTCGTTGGTGGCGATTCTCGACGCCGACAAGGAAGGCTTCCTGCGCTCGCACCGTTCGCTCATCCAGACCATCGGCCGTGCCGCTCGTAACGTCTCCGGCACGGTGATCATGTACGCCGACGAGGTCACCGACGCGATGGAGACGGCCATAAGCGAGACCAACCGCCGCCGCGAAAAGCAGATTGCCTACAACAAGGAACACGGTATCGATCCCAAGCCGCTGGTCAAGAAGATCAGCGACGTCACCGACATGCTGGCCAAAGAAGACGTGGACACGGAAACGCTGCTGGCCGGCGGCTACCGCGACGAGAAGCGTGCCGGATCCAACAAGCGCATCGCCTTGACCAGCCTCGACGAGGCCGACCTGCAGAAGCACCACGACGACATCATCAACGCCGGCCTGCCTGCTCAAGATCTGGCCGACCTGATCCGCCAGATGAGTGACCAGATGCACACCGCCGCCGAGCAGCTCCAGTTCGAGCTCGCCGCCCGTCTGCGCGACGAAATTCGGGACCTCAAGAAGGAACTCCGCCAGATCACCGAGGCTCAGAAATAACTTCAGCGGATGAGCCGCCCTGTCATTTTGCTGTATGTTTGCTGATTCGTGACGACAGTTTGCGTAGGATGTGCTTTCGTGCGGAAAGTGCATCCCTGAAAGCGAAGTCTTGCATATTCTGTAACGATACAATTTAGACAATTCGTATTCAAAAATAACTCTTTTTTGGCAAATAAAAGCAGACACACCTATTTTTCTTGTTTGATAAATTATTCTGTCATAATATAATTTATCATTGTCTGTTTCTGTCTGTGTCCAAGGAAGGATACTTCAAGTGATATCCCTGATGGCGTCTGTTGCAGGGCGGCAAACAGACTGAAAAATGAGAAATATAAGGGAGAAAAGCAAATATGATAGGTTTCCTGAAAATTCAGCATAAACCCCCGGTCCCTGCCGAAAAAGCAGAGTCGGTGTTCGCCAGATACAAGTGGATGTCTTTGGTGGGCGTTTTCGTCGGCTATGCCGCGTTCTATATCGTGCGCAACAACTTCACGCTCTCGACCCCCGAACTTCAAGGGCAGCTGCATCTGACCAAGGGTCAGGTCGGCATGCTCTCCAGCTGTCTACTGATTTCATATGGTTTAGGCAAGGGATTCATGAGCGCTTTGGCTGATAAGGCCAACCCGAAGCGTTTCATGGTGACCGGTTTGGTCATCTGCGCTCTCCTCAACATCGGTTTGGCGTTCTTCGGAGTCAATGTATGGGCGACCGCGTTCATTCTCATTCTTCTGGGCTTGTTCCAAGGCATGGGTGTCGGGCCTGCGTTCATTACGCTGTCTACATGGTTCAAGAAGAAGGACCGCGGTTTCATCACCTCGATCTGGAACTGCTCCCACAATATCGGCGGCGGCCTGGTCTCGCCGTTGGCTGGCTTTATGCTGGGTGTCGTGGGAACCGGTAGCTGGCGTTTTGCCTACTACGTCTTTCCCGCCATCATCGCAATCATCATTGCGGTCGTAATCTGGTTCCTCATCAAGGGCCGTCCTGAGGAAGAGGGCCTTCAGCCTCTTGAGGAGACCAAGGAAGAGCAGGGCGACGTGGATTACAAGGACCTTTCGTCCTGGCAGATTCTCACCAAATATGTCTTCACGAATCCCGGCGCCTGGCTCGTTTCCTTCATGGATACCTTTGTCTACATGATCCGCTTCGGCATCCTCACCTGGATCCCGATCTTCCTCACCCAGGCAAAGGGCTTTAGCCACGGCCAGATGATGGTGGCGTTCACCTTCTTCGAGTGGGCCGCCATCCCGTCGACGCTGCTCGCCGGCATCATCTCCGACAAGCTCTTCAAGGGCCACCGCATGCCGCCGGCCATCATCGCCCTGGTGATCATCGTCTTCTGCATCATCGGCTACTGGACCAGCTCCTCGGTCGTCGCGGTCACCGTGTTCGCCGCCCTCGCCGGCTGCCTGGTCTACATCCCGCAGTTCCTTGACTCCGTGCAGACCATGGAGGTCGTGCCGCCGTTCGCCGTCGGCTCCACCGTCGGCCTGCGTGGCTTCATGAGCTACGTCCTCGGCTCCACCTGCGGCACCAGCCTCCTCGGCGTCGCCGTCGACCACTACGGCTGGAACGCCGGCTTGATCATGCTTCTGATCGCCGTGGTACTCTGCACCATCTGCGCCATCTTCCTCCACATCTTCACCTTGAAGAAGGAGAAGGCTACCAAGCAGGCCGCCTGATAGTCATTCGTCTGTAGAGTGAAGCTGTCTGTAATATTAAGGCATCCTCAAAAAGAGATTCGTTTCATCTTTTTTCAGGATGCCTTTCTGTTTCATTCGTTTACAGCATTACCGCTTTATCAAACGGAAAGCCGGGTTCAGTCTTGTCGGACGATGTTCATTCGGTCATCGCCCTCCCGTAGGGTGGAAACATGGCCGAAACACCCCTTGCGTTTATGATTGCCACATACGTGGTGCTTGCGATTTTCTTCGTCGTCGACTTGTTCGTGATTGGGCGCAGGCCACATGTGCCTTCCACCAAGGAATGCGTGCAGCACATCGCGTTCTTCGTCGTGGCGGCGCTCATTTTTGGCGGTTTGGTCTGGTGGGTATCCGGTTCGCAACCGGCGCTGGAGTTCTATTCTGGCTGGCTCACCGAATATTCGCTCAGCATCGACAACCTTTTCGTCTTCGTCATTATCATGACGAATTTCGCAGTCCCCAAGAAACTGCAAAAATATGTGTTGAGCATCGGCATTACCATCGCCTTGATTTTGCGAGGCCTCTTCATTCTGGTCGGTGCGGCTGTCATCCAACGCTTCACATGGGTCTTCTTCATATTCGGCGCATTCCTGATCTATACCGCCGTGAAACTGGTGGCCGGCGATGACGACGATGAGGAATACCACGAAAACGCCATCATCCGAGCACTGCGTAAAGTGGTGAAGATCACGGACCATTATGATGGCGAAAAGCTACGCACCACCATCGACGGCAAGAAGTTCTTCACCCCGATGCTCATCGTCTTCCTCACTATCGGCACCACCGACGTGATGTTCGCTTTCGATTCGATTCCCGCCATTTTCGGACTTACCAAAGACCCGTTCATCGTCTTCACTTCCAACATCTTCGCGCTTCTTGGCCTCCAGCAGCTTTACTTCCTGCTTGGAGCGTTGCTCGACAAGCTGGAGTATCTGCCTTACGGCTTGGCAGTAGTGCTTGGCTTCATTGGTGTCAAGCTGGTGATGGAGGCGTTGCATGGCAATTCTCTTCCGTTCATCAACGGAGGACGGCCGATTACGCAGGTGCCGGAGATACCGACGTGGATATCGCTCGCCGTCATTATCGTCGCCATCGGCACGGCGGCCTTGGCCAGTGTCATTAAGATGAAAGCGGATGCCGCCAAGACAAGCAAGTGATGGCCGATTGGCATATGTGAACGCTCACATAAAAGTCGGCGTAACGGCCACCGATACCTGTGAATGCTAGTAGACTTGTTGTATGTTGCGGGTCGATTCCCGCCAAACAACATGTCAGTAAAGAATAGGCAGGTATTCATGAGGAAAGCAAAAATCGTAGACACCATCGGACCGGCGAGCGAATCGCTGGAGAACTTGACCGAGCTGGTCAAGAACGGTATGGATGTCGCACGTCTCAATCGTTCGCACGGCACTACCGAAGACCATCTGAAGGTCTACAACAACGTCCGTCAGGCTTCCAAGACCACGGGCCGCAACGTCGCCGCTCTGGTTGATCTGCAGGGCCCAAAGATTCGTTGCGGTTGGTTCAAGAAGAACGCCGAGGGCGAAGACAAGGTCCAGCTCAAGGCCGGACAGGAATTCATCATCACCACCGACGACGTCGAGGGTGACGAGCACATCACTTCCACCACTTTCAAGGGTCTTCCCGGCGATTGCCATCCCGGCGATCCGATCCTCATCGACGACGGCAAGGTTCGTCTCGAGGTCACCAAGGTCGAAGGCAACAACGTACACACCAAGGTCGTCGTAGCAGGACCGGTTTCCAGCCACAAGGGCATCAACCTGCCGGGCGTGGCCGTGAGCCTCCCGGCCCTGACCGAGAAGGATGAGGCCGACCTGCGTTGGGCCATCCAGACCGGCGCCGACATCATCGCCATGTCCTTCGTGCGTTTCGCCACCGACATCGACCGCGCCCACGAGATCATGGACGAGGAAGGCCGTCGAATCCCAATCGTTGCCAAGATCGAGAAGCCGCAGGCTGTGGAGAATCTCGAAGATATTGTCAAGGCCTTCGACGGCATCATGGTTGCCCGCGGCGACATGGCCGTCGAAATGCCATTCGAGCAGGTCCCGCTGGTCACCAAGCGCTGCATCGAGCTGGCCCGCGAATACGCCAAGCCCGTCATCGTCGCTACCGAGGTTCTTGGCTCCATGGTCAATTCCCCGATTCCGTCCCGCGCCGAGGCTTCCGATTGCGCCAACGCTGTCCTCGACGGTGCCGATGCGACCATGACCTCCAACGAGACCGCCGTCGGCAAGTATCCGGCACAGACCGTCAACACGATGGCCCGCATCTCCGGCTACGCCACCGAACATGGCTTCGACCGTATTCCTTCCATCTCCAACCTCGACATGTCGAGCACCGGTGCCGTTTCCTCTGCTGCCGTCGATCTGGCCGACAAGATCAATGCCAAGGCCATCGTGGCCTACACGCAGACCGGTTCCACGGTGCACCGCGTTTCCCGCGAACGTCCGGCTGCCCCGATCTACGGCATCACCAACAACGAGCACACCTATCACTGGCTGGCTCTGAGCTGGGGCACCGAAGGCTTCTGCGTCAAAGAGGATTACCACGACATGAACCGTCATCAGCTGATGATCTTCACTGACAAGCTGCTTCGCGACGCCGGCAAGGTCGTCAACGGAGACAAGATCGTCGTGCTGAGTTCCGCTCAAGGCGAGCATAAGGCCGGTCGCACCGACTCGCTCTATGTCCACACCGTGGGTGCCTGCGACGCTGACTGAAGTGTCGAAAGAGACTTCCGGCGCGGTATAGCCGTTAGCTGAAAGCCTGCTTTTAGAAAACAATCTTTGGCTCTGCAAGACAACAACACTTGCAGGGCCAAAGATTGTTTCATGACTTGCGGAGCTCAATGTGTAGAACGAGCGAGAAGACACGCAGATGACGAAATCGACACTCCTACGTCTCTTGATTATGCTATTTTTAAATGGTTGCAATTTGAGCATTGCGGACAGATACAAGCCCTTGTATCCCAATTGGTAGAGGAAACAGCCTCAAAATCTGTGCAGTGTGGGTTCGAGTCCCACCAAGGGCACGTTGAGTGTGTTTATCACTTTTGAATGATTGATATATCATAGTATCAATATCCTTATGTACTCGACATTTGTCGTAAGAGACTGAGAAGGCGCGAAGACAACGAGTGCGGAAGTATATACAGAAATGGATGATGATATGGATCAGATACTGACTGACGAGGAACTGAAAGCTGCAGCGACCGATGACATTGAGTCCGTCGTTGATGAGACCAAGACGGAAAAGGCCGAGGATGAAGACAAGCCGCGTCAGCGCACCGTCGTCGTGGCCGAGGACGAATCCGTGAACCGTATGGATTTGGTAGCCATGCTTGAAGACAATGGCTACAAAGTCGTTGGTGAAGCTGCCAATGGTGAGGAAGCCATCGAACTTACCCGTAAATTCCGCCCGGATGTGGTGTGCATGGATGTCAAGATGCCACGCATGGATGGTATTACCGCTGCCGGCACGATTTGCGACGAGAATATCGCCCCTGTCGTCATGCTCACTGCTTATTCCCAGCCCGATTTGGTTAAGCAGGCCACCGGTGCTGGCGCCATGGCCTACGTCACCAAGCCATATGAGGAATCCAAGCTGCTGCCGGCGCTGGAAGTGGCCATGGGGCGTTTCGCCGAGATCAACGATTTGCTTGATACCGTCGAAGCGAATGAAGGCAAACTCAAACAGACCGAATCGCAGCTCAAGGAAGCCGAAGAAAAGCTCAAGAAGGCCGAAGATACACTTGAGGAGCGCAAGCTCGTAGATCGCGCCAAGGGCCTGCTGATGGACAAGGCGGACTTCTCCGAGCAGGGCGCCTTTCGCTGGATTCAGAAGACTTCCATGGATCAACGTATCCCCAAGAAGCGCCTGGCTATGGCCATCATCGCCAAGTACGGCGATCCGAAGCCGGAACCTCAGCAGCGCTGAGCCTGACCACGAAATTTATGAATTCGCCTGTCGATTCGCCTATGAATCGGCAGGCGATATTTGTATAGTGGAAACCATACGGCTTACGAAACGAAGTTGCAAGGAATGACGATCTTATGAGCGATAGCGATAGCAAGCAGAAAGCGGATGATACTTTGAAAACAAAAGACGCTGCGAAGACGGAGACTATCCCGACGGCGGACGATGTCACGAAATCCACGAGCAGCAAAAAATCGAACGGTACACTTTTGGTGGTTGACGGCCATTCCTTGGCCTTCCGCGCCTATTTCGCTTTGCCAGTCGAAAGTTTCTCCACTTCCACCGGACAGCCGACCAACGCCGTGTGGGGATTTTCAACCATGCTCGCGCAGGTGCTCGATAATGAGAAGCCCGATCATCTCGCCGTCGCTTTCGACATGGCCGGCGGCACGTTCCGCAATAAGATGCTACCGCAATACAAAGGCACTCGAGATGCGGCCCCCGAGGAGCTGCTGAGCCAGCTACCAATCATCCAGGATCTGCTCAAGGCTCTTGGCGTCAAGTACGTGGAAAAGAAAGGCTACGAAGGCGATGACATCATCGGCACCATGGCCTCGATGGGCGAGGACGCCGGTTACAGAACGCTCGTGCTTTCTGGCGACCGTGATGCTTTCCAACTGATTGACGACGATATCACCGTGCTCTACCCGGGTCACCACTTCAAGGACTTGAAGCACATGACCCCGGACGCCATCGTCGAAAAATACCACGTCACTCCGCAGCAATATCCGGATCTTGCGGCCATGCGCGGCGAGACCGCGGACAATATCCCCGGCGTTCCGGGCGTCGGAGACGGGTATGCGGCCAAGTGGATCAACCAGTACGGCGGACTTAAAGGCATCATCGAACACGCCGATGAACTGCCCGGCAAGAAGGGACAGGCGCTGCGCGACAACATCGACCAGGTCAAGCTTAACAGGCGTGTCAACGCCGTCCTGCGCGACCTCGATCTCGGTGCCACTATCGACGACTTCACGCTTGGCGGCATGGATATGGATAAAGTCAACGAGATCTTTTCCAAACTCCAATTCAGCAACCGGTCGAAGAACAAGATCGTCAAGTCCTTCAACGGTGGAGTCATGCCCGGGGACACGGATTCGGACGCTGCGGTGAGTGCGACCGATACCGACGATAAGGAGCCTATTGTCAAAGAGCCGCATGTCACTGGAATCGGCAACGCTGAGGAACTCAAGAGCTGGGTTGAGAAGCATATCGTTTCCGCATTCCCCGAAGCCCACGTCGATAAGGCTTCTTCCGGCGAATCCAGCGAGAGTAGCGGAGGAAATGGACATGGTCAGACAACCATTCTCGCTGAGGAGAAAACCGACGAACAGGCCATCATCGACGGTGCCAAAGGCCCGGAACTGGTCGACCGGGAGAAGTGCTGTTCCAAGCAGGTAAACCATTCGTGGGTTCTTTACGCAACCGGACGTTCCAAGCCGGGAAATGCGAAACTTGAAGCCGTGGCGTTGTTGGCCGATAATGAGGCCGCCGTGTTTGACAGTGACAGCTTCGATGACGCTATGCGTAATGAGCTGCAGCAGCTTATCGACCGATTCCATACCTCGATGGTGGTGCATGGGTACAAGGAGCACCTGCACGTGCTGGCTTCGGCCGGTGTGAAGATGCGACGTCCGTTGTTTGACACCAAACTTGCCGGTTATCTGGTTCAACCTGATTTCCATGCCGAAACGCTTGAAAAGGCCGCCGAACATTTTCTTGGGTTGGAAATTGAGGACAGCAAGCCCAAACAGACTCAAGGCGAGCTTGATTTGGGAGGCGAAGACGGTTCTAGCAACGACGGCGACGCTTCCAAAGAAGCTCAACAAGAAGCCGTGAAGGATACCGCCATCGTGCGGGCGCTTGCAGACTTCCTCAAGACGCCGATTGATCAGCGTAAGCAATATGGTCTGTTGCGTTCCATTGAGCTGCCGGTATCCCAAGTGCTTTACGGCATTGAGGACGCTGGCGCAAAGGTCGATTTGGGACGTTTGCATGAGTTGCTCGACGGGTTTACGGCCGATGCCGACCAGGCCCAGCAGATCGCGTTCGAAGCTGCGGGCCATGAGCTCAACTTGCAGAGCCCGAAGCAGCTGCAAACGGTCTTGTTTGACGAAATGGGTCTCACGCCTTCGCGAAAGACCAAGTCCGGCTCATATACTACTAACGCGGCGACGCTGCAGAACCTGTATGTCAAATATGCCGAAGACGAGAAAGCCAGTAATTTCCTTGGAGCATTGCTGCGGCACCGCGAGACCAATAAGTTGAAACAGATTGCGCAGACGCTGCTGGAAGCCGTTAATTCCAAAGACGGCAGGATCCACACGACCTTCGAGCAGACCGTTGCGGCTACCGGACGTCTGAGCTCGGTTGATCCGAATCTGCAGAACATCCCTAACCGCAACGCCACCGGCCGCGAAATCCGTTCGGCGTTCGTGCCGGGCGAGGGTTTTGAATCATTGTTGAGCTGCGATTATTCGCAGGTCGAGCTGCGCATCATGGCCGACCTCTCCGGCGACGAATCGCTGATCGAGGCGTTCAAGTCGGGTGCAGACTTCCATCGGTATGTGGCCAGTCTTGTGTATGACATTCCGATGGATGAGATCACTTCCGACCAGCGCAGCCACGTCAAGGCGATGAGCTACGGGTTGGCCTATGGGCTCAGCACTTACGGTCTTTCGCAACAGCTCAAGATTAGCCCGGCTGAAGCCGATGTGCTGAAATCCAAGTATTTCGCCACCTTCGGTAAGGTACACGACTATCTGGAATCGCTTGTCGCCACTGCTCGTGAGAAAGGCTATACGGAGACGATGTTTGGGCGCCGTCGTTATTTTCCAGGGCTTAAGTCATCGCGTCGTCAGGTGCGAGACGCCGCCGAACGTGGGGCACTCAACGCACCGATTCAGGGTTCAGCTGCCGACATCATGAAGATTGCCATGATTCGCGCCGATTATGCGCTTCGTGAGGCCGGGGTCAAAAGCCGTGTGATTCTGCAGATTCACGACGAACTCGTGCTGGAAGTCGCGCCGGGGGAGAGCGAGCAGGTCAGCGATTTGGTGCGCAACGCCATGGAGCACGCCGTCGACCTGGCCGTGCCGCTGGACGTCTCCATCGGCATCGGCTCTGACTGGCAAGCCGCTGCGCACTGATGGTTGTACCTGCTGTCGATATGTTTGGAACGAAACTGCCGTAAACGCTAAAACAAGGTAAAGAGGAAATATGACTGGTCAGGTAAAGCCGAAACTTTCGCAGGTGGTGGGAGTGCTGGAGCAGCTATACCCGCTCAGGTATGCCGAGGATTGGGACTTTCCGGGGCTGATTGTCGGGGATTTGAATGATACCGTCTGCAAGATCGTCTTCGCCGCCGACCCGACCATGGCCGTGGTCGACAAGGCGATTGCGATGGGTGCCGATTTGCTCATCTGCCATCATCCTCTGTTCTTCCGCGCAGTACACGAGGTTTCTGGACTTGGAGTACATGGAGCCATCGCAGGAAAGCTGTATCGTGCGCACTGCGGGCTGTGGGTCGGGCACACCAATGCCGATGTCGCCTATCGTGGGGTCGCCCAGGCTGCGGCCGATGCGTTTGGTTTGCAAGACCAGACGCCACTGGTACCGGCAGGAGAGGAAAACGGCCATGCCGTTGGGCTGGGACGTGTGGGTATGTTGGCTGAGCCGATGACATTGCGTGCGTTTGCCGAACGTGTCGCGGCGGAAGTGCCGAAAACGAATTACGGCATTCAGGTTGCGGGTGATTTGGACGCAGACATCCGAAAAATCGCTGTGCTGCCAGGGTCGGGGGATTCCGATTTCGACGAAGTGCGGGAAAGCGGCGCCGATGTCTACGTGACCAGCGATCTGCGCCATCATCCGGCCACGGACGCGCTGCAGCAGGCCTGGTATGAAGCGACGCTCAACCATTCCACCATGAAGCCAGCGCTTATCAACACACCGCATTCGGCCATCGAGTCGATGTGGTTCAGGTATGCGCTTGACGATATTGCGGACGGTGTGGAGAAAGCCACCGGTTTCCGGCCTGAGACGGAACGTGTCGGCATCGTCACGGATCCGTGGCAATTGGTGCTTGGGCGAGACTAGTCATCAGATATCTGTTGGGTTATACCATGCGGATGGGTTTATCCAGGCTGACTTTTGCTTATATGTTTTTGTTCTACGTTAATAAAAATTAGCTGATATTAATATATTCGTGTGTCGAGGTTTATGTCTGTCAAAAGTTTTGATGGGGAAGTTGGGAAGAATGATGGATACAGAAACGACAGAATCTATCCGCAAGCGAGTCAATAAGCGTTTGCAGGACTCGAGCGACGGCGTTGACATGGAGGCGCCAATCCGGTTGCTTTCCAGCGAAACCGTCTACCGTGGGGCCATTTTCCATATTGATGACCGCAAGCTGGCGCTCGCGAAAACCGATGGCGCGGAAGTGCCGGTTCGGCGGCAGATTCTGGTCCATCCGCAGGCCGTGGTGATGCTCGTTCACGATGAAGTTCAGGACAAGTATCTGCTGGAACGCGAATATCGTGTCGGACCAAACAAGTTTACGTACGGTTTTCCAGCCGGTCTTATGGAAGACGGAGAAAAGCCCGAAGTCTCGGCATTGCGCGAGCTGCGAGAGGAAACGGGAGTTGTGCCAAAAGATGAGCAATCCGTTCATATCGAACATGTCGGCGACTTCTATTCCTCTGGTGGCATGACCAACGAACTGGCGCATATTTTCGTTATTCATCTGTCAGCGTGGAAGCAAGGGCCGCGTCATTTCGACAAGGATGAACATGTGCAGTCCACGTGGGTGACGTGGGAAGAGCTGACCGGTATCGGTATTCAGGCCGCGGATTCCACCATCGCCATCCAGCATGAGGAGATTCGACGTTTGCGCGATGAATTGGCAGCAAGGAAGTGACGTTTATTGCGTAGCCGCAATGCGTGAATGCATGCGACGATTCTTGTCGACTGAAGAAGGAATCGTGTCGGCGATATTGGCCGTGGTCAAGTCTGTCGAAGTCTCTTCTTGGTCAATATGCAGAACCTGCTCGGCGATACGATCGGCCTCGATGGCCGCTATCTGACGCGAGAACATGATGAACCAGCCAAGAAAAACGAGGCCGGCCAGCGCCTCGACGTTGGTCATCGTATTGGCGCCCATCATCCATTGCACGAGCACTACTCCGCACACCGCGATGGCGAGATAACCGGCTAAGTAGATGGCGATGGAAAGCTGCGGTGCAAGCCAGGGAAGCGCAATCAGAAGCAGGCCCATGACGACGACGATGCCGCGGGCGAAGACGTTGTGAAGGATGGGATGCGGCGTGTAGCGGAACGTACCGATACCGATGAAAGCGATGCCGGAGAAGGCGAGCATGATCGACAGGCAGATGAGACGTGCTTTGTAGTGTTTGATACGGCTGGAACGCAGCGGTCCTTGCTCCTGGTGCCATTCGCGGCGCTGGCGGTACGAAGTCACGAGTTCGGATATGGCGAAGTAGCTGACGATGATGATGCAGACGCCGGAGAGTATCAGCGTCGAGTTGAACATGTGTGCGGCGAAGGTGGTGCGGTCACCAAGCTGCGAGAAATTGTTGGTGTACCAGTTCGGATCGTCTGTGGTCAGACCCGCGACGCTGACGCCGGCTACAACAAAAAGCGGCAATAGTCCGGCCAGTGTTTTGGCATCCATCAACTCAGCCTGCACGAAGGTGACGTACCCGGCGACGCCTGCAAAGCCAGCACACAGGGGAATGATGTATTCAAGGAACATCGTGCCCATCAGGTTGCTGGCCATGCTGAGGATGGCGAACGAGGTGAGGAACAGCGTGGAGGCGTAGACCGTCGCGAGGGCCAGAATTTCGACCAAGCGGCGCAGAATTTCAATCCAGCGGTTGTGGGTATTCAGTGAGCTAGAGCGTCGCGCATAGCCGAAAATGAAGGAAATGGTACCGCATGCGGCGATGATGATGGAGGCGATGACGAACTGGCGGCGGCTGATCATCCACGCGGCCGGCAGCAGCGAGACGCACAGTTCCATGACGCTCGCCCCCGCGATTGCGCAGATGATGAAGGAGACGAGCCCCGAGGTCTCCGTGCGCTGATGCAGTCCCATTGTTATTCGTTACCCTTCGTGTTTCGGACGTGTGCAGGTTTGTCAGCTTGCTACCGGTTGATGCTAATCCAATATGTGTTACGTTTGGCCGTATAATTGTTATCTGTTTTCCCGAACGATTCCGTTAGTCGTATTTGGTGGTTAACTTCCCGACTTCGCCATCCCTGTAAATTTCGTATTTGCTTATTGTTTTTGCTACTGCCTATCTTAGCGAGTCGCATGGCCGGGGTTGCGCTATACTTATTACTTGTGTTTTGTTTTGCTGGCACATCGGGATGTAGCGCAGTTTGGTAGCGCGCCTGCTTTGGGAGCAGGATGTCGCAGGTTCAAATCCTGTCATCCCGACTGAAATCGTTGAAATTTCAACGTTTCTTGGTGTTTTGCTTTCAGCTGTTTTTTGTGTCTAGACACGATTCAGACACGATGACTTTCATCTTCAGTATCTCTATAACTTATAGAATCGTGAATATTCCTATTCACTTTTCGTGTTAACACACACTTTGTCATGGCCAGTGGGATGATGGCTGGAGGTTCAGAGATGTCTACGTGACGGTCTGGGTGAAATCGTGATCCGGCTGCGGCGGTTCACGAAAACTGGTTCGTACGTACCTATAACGATTGGAAGGAGACCCCATATGCCCGATATTCTCAGAAACCCAACTCCAATCGCGAAAATATACGAAACTTTAAGCGCAGTGGCGGATGGTCGCGTGGAATTGTGCGCAGCGGAGTCGAAGGCTATCGTTACTTCATCGGCTCGCACGAAACGTTATACGGTGATGATTTCCGAGCGACTGTATACCTCCAACGACAACGCGACGTACTGGCAACATTATGCCGGATATCCTATCATTGCGGTGCTCATCGAGCAGGGAAGGATTAGTCTTCCGCCGGATTCCCGACCTCTATTGGAGCATTTCAAAAACATCAATTGGAAGCGACTGAATACCGACAACAAAAACCACTACGATCAGGCCGTCTCCCAGTTTCTGTTCTCGACCGGCCATGCGGATGAAATCGAGAAGCTAGTCCGCAACATCTACGAGCAGGCCAACGGCCTCCCATTCGCGGTCAAGGGCAACCGCAAACCAATCATCAAGGTACCGGAAGAAAAGAAATGAAACCCGGTGCATGAGACAGGGTGTGAGGGCGGAAAACATGCGATACAGGCAACCACCAGAACACATTTTTTGCTGAAATCTCTGTTATTCTGATTTTTGATATCGGAAACGTTGTTGGGATCAATTACGAGATGTTTCTTATTCCAATTATGACAATCTATTCGAGTTTTTGTTTTGCTACCTTGCAAGCTAACTGCCGATCTTGCCGGAATGATGTGGCGACTTTTCGTATTGTCTTATGATCTTTTCAAGATTTTGGCCAAAAATAAATTGTCATGGGTGTCCTTCCGAGTCAGAACCAATGAGATGCCGTATTCCTCGATACGATAGATGAGAAGGCAATCGCTTTCGATGTACAGCTCTCGGTAGCCCAACCAGTTCCCTTTGAGTGTGTGGTCACGGTATTCTGTATCGAGCTTTGTCCGATTTTCGCTCATGACTGCGTCGACTGCAGCCCACCTTACCCATCTCGCGATGTTCCTTTTTCAGGGTTCGATAGTCTTTTCCCAAGCAGGTATTGAGTGGGTATTCTTAAGCATCGAGGAAATTCCTCATTTCCTGAACGCTTGAGAAAGTGTGCCCTTCGCTGGCTTCCACTTGATATCGTGCCTCAGCGTTTTCCTGCTCGATTTGTGCTTGACGAAGCTTCTCTCGTAGTCATGTCGATCGACGATGACATAAATGGGCTCATTATTGCACAACACGGTAACGGGCTGACCATCCTTGACTCGCGCGAAAGTTTTGCTTGTACGCCCGCGGTTGAACGTGCTTGATAGGAGCCATCGTGTCCAAAGGTATGTCAATACTCATTTCATTCTTTATCTGCATCAAAATTTACATGTATATCGTTTTTGTATATCAGAAAAGCAATTCTATTGTTAGTGTGCCGGCGTCGATTTGCTAAGTTAACATATAAAGATTTGGATACGTTAATCTGATGTCACTAGATGATAGAGAATTACTACTGATTAAATTTTATTTTTTTATGATGAAGCTCAAAGGATTCATTGTTGTGTGATTCAAACTTTTAAGAGATAGATTTATAAGGAACAATGTTGTTACAGTCCAGATCCAATAAGGGTGATTGATTATGTCGGTAATTGTTTTCCATATAGTATTTTGACTAGATTTGCAGAATCAAGAGTATTTTCGCTATCCCATCAAGAGAAATTTAGAGTTTGGTCTAATCTGATTCAGATTTTTGTTCGAGGTTGTTCGAAAAAGGTTTTAAAAACTTACTGTAGATAATTTATTGTAATGGCATAGTTTGGTAATATCTTACGGATATACTTATCGGTATGTGCAATGAAGACATGAACTCGAATAATGACGAGAATAAATTAGAGCCTTTATATCCGAAATATTCAAATGCATATCATAAAAGATATGTAAACCATCTTGAGGATGCACTTAAAGATTACAAAAATCATAATATAGCTTTATCGGGTCCATTCGGTTCAGGGAAAAGCAGTATTTTGGAAAAAGTCTATGAGCGGCATAGGTCTAAAACAGTGAAGGTTTCTCTTGCTCTTTTGGCTTCCAACGCTAGTGTACAGGGTAATGCTGATTCTATGAATGAAGCTTCAAGTAGTAATGCAGAGAGAACTCTTTCGGTTAATGTGAATGAGCGTTTTGAAGAAGCAGAACCCCTAAATAATATATTGCAAAAAGAAATTGTGAAGCAGCTACTCTATAGTGTTGATTCAACAAAGTTGCCACGGTCTCGTTTTCATGGTATTAAATCTGTTCCGTGGCTTAAACTGTTTGCCGCTAGCCTATTTTCTGGTGTGGTTGGGGCAGTTCTTTTTATGGCTTTTGGATGGTATTCCAATTTAAAAAATGTTCTGTTAGGGATAGATTTTCCTGTCATTGACGAGATTGTGAATCAAATAAATAAGCTTGATCCGTCAAAATTTGCCATTACGAGTGAAGAATTTCTTTGTTCTTTGTTGGTTGTGCTTTGTTCAATAGGAATAGGGATTCTATTCTATTTGAATATTGGAAGACTCAGCTTAAAAGGTATGCGTATTGGTGAAGCTGAACTTAATTTTGATAATAGTGATTCATCTGATCCCTACTTTGAAAGGTATCTTGATGAGATAGTCTATTTTTTCAAGAGTACCGGCAAAAGAATAGTTATCTTTGAAGATTTGGATCGCTTTAGTGATTCTGCAATATTTGATTCTTTGCGCGAGTTAAACCTAATTTTAAATGCAGGAGCAATGACAAAAAATTGGCATGGCGAGTTTAGAAACTGGTACAGGCCAGTACAATTCGTCTACGCAATAAAAGATAACATATTTCCTGATCAAATTGGACATGATTCCAAAGGCACGGTGCCTTTCTCACGTGCAAAGTTTTTCGACGTAATCATTTCAGTTGTTCCTTTTATTTCTCATGAGAACGCTTATCGAATAGCCATGAATTTATTTAAAAAAGATTTGCCTGAGTTGGATGAAGAGGTACTTGCAATAGCATGTAAACATATTCCCGATGAAAGAACTTTGACTAATATTCATAATGAATATATTTCATACTCAGAAGAATTTTGTTCGGCTTATAAGCGTATTTTCCATAAGAAACTTCTATCTAATAAAACCGATGGAAGCAGAATTGACGCTAGTGGAAAGCATTTTAAAGAGATCACTTTTGGCGATAATGAAACAGGTTTGTCTTATTCGAAACTTTTAGGGTTTCTGATTTACAAGAATGTGTATGTTACGGATGCGGTGAAATTACAAAATCGGAATAGTGGATTGGACAAGTTGTATAACGATTACTGTGAAATCCGTGATAGTAATATGAAGCTGCTGTCACAGAAAGTGAATGATTTGCAAAAGCGTTATTCGGCAATCGGTGACAAGAGTGACAGCCAATATGCTCAGCAGTTGCATGATGAATTATGTGATGTAATTCAAAAATGTTTTAATCGTCCAATTCTACAATTGCTTATTAGATGGTCAATTGGTGAGCATAGCGAGGCATTCGATGATAAAACAATAAGTGTACCCGACTTTTGGAAGAAATTTTTAGATCTTGGTAACGACACAAAGATACAAATTGATACCGTTGATCAGTATGGTCGGCAAAACTTTTTGTTATTTCTAACTAAAATACAATTAAATGGATTGTTGCATAAGAATCTGAAAATATTTACTTGGGAAAAGGACAAGCAAAACAAACTTTTAGATCAAATTGAAAGTTTAGTCAAGCAACAAGAAATTTTAGCTGTTGCTGACTTTGACTATTTCATGGCACACGATACATGGAAAACTAAGACAGGTTGTTCATTGGACGAATGTGTTTCAAAGTATTTTAAAATTAATAGTCGATTGATTTCTGACTTAATTAAGAATGGCTACTTAGCACAAGATTATGCTTTGTATTTTACTGTTCCCGATAGTGGAATAACTCCTGAGGCAAGAGACTTTATGTACCATGTTATTGACTTGAACCAAGTGGGAGGGAACAAGACATTTCGATTTGGACTTGGTGAAGAGGGTGCCAAGGATGCAGTGAAATCAATGGAACTAAGGAAAATTGATTTTGCTGATCCTATGACTTACGACATCGATATTCTTGATTACTTGTTTGACAAGCAGAACAAGAAAAATATTGCCTCATTGCCGGATAAAGAAGATTATAATGAATAAAAGAAGTGATGGTTCAAATGATAGAAACTTAATTGCACTTAAAAGGCAATTGGGCTCTTTAAACTTTGTAACGGAATCAGCTTTTAATTTTCTCTGTGCCTATCTTAAAGAAGGCAAACACCAAAAAGAGTTGATAGACGCGCTTACTCCATACAACGAGCAAATGTTGTTCTTTCTGTTCGATCAGGAGCCAGACGAACAGAGAAGAAAAGAATACGTTGATGTCGCATTAAAGAATTTGAGCATCGATCGTAGATATTTCGAAGAGGAGAATATTTATGGAGAAGGTGCATATTATGGCTTAGATGGTAATGAGAATGCTGAGGAAGAAGTAGAGGTATTCCAACAATATTTCCAAGATCATATTCATGAATTCGATGCATTAGTGGCACATCCGGAGGCTGCGGACAATTTGACCCCAGACCAAGCAAGAGCATTCGTAATTTCTTGGCAGAATAATGGTAATGATCTTGGTGAAATCGTTAATTTATCTGGTTTTTTCGACACTGTACAGAAAGCATTCGTGAAGTATGGTCTGTATGAATACAATCGGCATAATCTCCTTATAGCGTTAGGTAATGAAGATTTTATTCCATCGTTGAATCAACTGGTGGATAAATACGATGATATTGAAAATGACGATGAAACTTCGATAAGTTATAAAACACTTGAGAATCTTAACGCCTATCTGAACGACGTATTGGAAGATGGTGAATACTCGTTAGATACAAACAACGATGCCGAGCTTCTGAATATACTAAAAATAATTGAGACTCACGTGGACGATTCTTATAAAATCAGTACATTGGATGAAATTCTGAAGAAGAGCAGTCCGGATGTCATCGCAGAAGCCATTGGTACTCAATTGTCCAGCGGTGGAAACGGCCTTGACGAGATGACTTGGCATAGATTCGCTCCTGCGTTGTTCAGAACCAAAAGAGTAAAACCCACTTTTATGAATATAGAAGTGTGCGCTAATGAATATCCAGAAAAAGGTTTGGATACGCCTTTTGACAGCAAAGACCCCGTTCCTTTGATTGCTGCTGTTGTTGATTTTCTCAAGGATCGTAAAGCTTGTTATGCGATTACCAATGTAGACGACGTGTCAGAAGATCGTCAACTTAAGCTAGCTGCACAAATAATCAATATTCCCTCTTTTCCTCTTTCACGGAAAATTGAACTGGTTAAGAGTTCTTGGGAAGGGGCTTTATCTTTGCAAAATTACTTAAAACCGGAAGATGTTGATTTGAGTGCGCTAGATAAAACTGATGAATATGGGCGACTTATGGTTTCAGGTATTATTGCTGATGACGGAGAAACGTGGCAAAGGTTGCCAAGCGATGTAGATTGGTCAGTAAAATCCGAGTTTATTAAAAGGTCAAAAGGCTTTAGCACCTATATCGATGAGAAGACAAATAGCGGAATTGTGCTAGGCCAAGATGATGCTTGTCATGTATTAGTAGATTCGTCTATTTCTGACTTGCAACTAAAAAAGAAAATTTGGGAACAGGGCGATTTGTTTCTTTCGAATGTTGCTTTTGACAACTTGTATCAGGCATATCTTGTCTCGATGCCAACTAATGAAGATTTAGGCTTACCGTCGCCGGATATTTTGCGCAGATTACGTGAACATGAATATACGTATGAAAGATTAGTAGAATTACATGAGGCAGGAATAAATAATGCTTTTCTTGTTGATTTTCTCGTGTCTTCTCTGAACAATCTAAGTTATAAAGAAATAATCAAAGTCCTTCGTTCATGCGGTGGCCCAATGGCTGGATCTTATGATTATTCAATTCTTACCACGCCAAGTAAAAAACTTAAAATTGAGCTTGACGACACTCCTCAGAATCAAGCAATACTCGAGTATTTCCTTTATTTGAAGCCCGAACGCATACAACTCCTGGAACCGATTACACACAAAAATGGAAAGCTATGCACGAAAAGACGAGCTATTGGGGTTTGGAATAAACTACAACGTAATTCATGAATTCTGAGTTGGAATTCACATGATCTAGGATACTAAAAGTTAATAATACAGGCTGCTTTATGGATATAAGGTGGAGCGTAGGCCGCAAATTGCGGATTGGGACAGTATCTGATTAATTCAACGAAGCTGGATTTTGTAATGGTAATTACTGTCAACCTCAAGATTTTTATGTCATGTCCACAAAGGTTTCACGATTTTTCCTCGTTTCTGCAGAGACATCAATATAAACACCGCAATCACACCGCACACCAGCACTGGAACGATGCTGGCTTCGAAGCCGAAGGAGCCACCGGTCAGGATTGCGGAGCCTTGCCAACTCGCGATGAGCCATGACGATTGCTTGCCGGTTCCGGAGACGACGGAGCCGAATATCGGGTCCTCGGCGACGTTCCACATGGCGTGGAAGCCGATGACCCGCCACAGTGATCTGGTCCACGCGTAGATGGCGGCGAACAGCATTCCAGATTCTATTGCGAGGGCAGGTGCTCCCTACAGCGTCGCTCCGAGGTTGTTCAGGTGCATGAGCCCGAACAACAGACCGGAAACCAGAACGCCGCCCCACGTCCCGATCCATTCCTCGAGCAGTCTGAAGATGATACCGCGGCACGCGATTTCCTCGCCGATGCCGCCGCAGACGCCCATGACAAAAATATCCATCCACGGCGAGTAGTCCGGGTTGAAGCCGGTGACGCGGTAGTTGCCGGTAAGGAAGAGGATGCCGATGCACAGGGCGATGACGCCGAAGCCCGCGAACATTCCAACCAGTAGGCCGGGAAACCGTGAGAGCCTTAGTTCGTAAGGGTTCCTACGCTTTTCGAGCAGCATCACCACTATGAGGTAGGCGATGACGACCGCCGCGACTTCCAGCGGGGCTGATACCGACATGGACAGCATCCAACGGTTTTCGCCGCTGGCGTGGCGCTGGATGTGCAGAACGTGCTTGACCAGCATGAAGGCGGGAACATAGAGCAAAAGGAATATCAGGATGAAAGCGAGAAGATGCACCAGCATCCGGACGGCGGTCTGCTTCTTTCCGGTTTTCACGTCCTCATGGTCTGGCGTCAGCATCATGCTCATCTCAACAGAAATGCTACTTCTGAATAAATAATAATGATAATCTACTACCTATAAAGTAATTGAAGGTTAAAAGCAAAGGAAGAAATCGCGATGGAGCGGATTGAAATTGCTTGCGGTGGGATCGATGAGAATGGCCGGTTTAAGATCGAATTCACAGGGCGGGGCCGCGATATATCTCCTGAATTTACGTTTTCGGGCATCCCGGATGAAGCCAAGTCGCTGGCCATTGTGCTGCGAGATATGGGTCATCCGTTGTTCGGCGAAATGACGCATTGGATTATTTGGGATTTGCCGGTTATGGAGATTTTGCCGGCAGGTATCGTCAGGGGAGCGCGGCCTGGAATCGGTGATGCGGTTCAGGGAATGGCGTACGGCTGGCATCGTTACCGCGGGCCGAAGCCGCCGAAGGGAACCAGCCACCGTTACGAATTCACCGTCTACGCGCTCGATAGACAGCTTGGGCTTACGCCGATGACCTCTTACCGTCGGCTTAAAGCCGAGATGGGCGGAAAAGTACTTGGCACTGGCAACGTTGAGGGAACGTTCGAATAAATTCGTTCAGTGTCAGCCATCTTGGATAGCTCTCTATGGCGGGGCATGAACAAGGTTGAATTTGGACAAATAATACGAGCGAAGCGGCATTTTGATTGAGCTATCGAAAATTTTCTATTTCGGCTTACATCAAATTATCGGAAATACGTGGAGCGTTGGTTTAGGAATATCGATTATCTGGACTTCACGCGTTTGAGAACAATACGGTGGCCATTGCGTTTTCGCGACTAAACCGAAATGCCGGCAAAGCAAGCATGCTTTTATGGATTGATGAGAACGAGTGTGTCTTCTTCTAGACGCATGATTTGGTGTTCAAGTGCTTGAAGTTTTTATAGTTGACGATAGATGTCGTTATATGACGATGAATACGATTCGAAAGGAACGATGATGACGGTACTTGAAGAAAACTACACTCTGAACAACGGGGTGAAGATCCCCAAACTGGGATTTGGAACTTGGCTGATTGATGATGACAAAGTCGGATCGGCGGTGCAGATGGCGCTCGCGTGCGGGTATCGCTACGTTGACACGGCTCAGGCTTACGAGAATGAGCGTGGTGTGGGCGAAGGCGTTCGTGCTTCGGGCCTCAAACGCGAGGATGTGTTCGTGAGCACGAAGGTGAGGGCCGAACACAAGGACTACCAGTCCGCCAAGGATTCCATTGAAGCCTCGCTTAAAGCCCTCGACATCGACTACATTGATCTGCTGCTCATCTACGCGCCCGAACCTTGGGCTCATTTCCATGAGGGCGACCATTGCTTCGAAGGCAACCTCGAGGCGTGGCGGGCGATGGAGGAAGCCGTGAAGGCTGGCAACGTGCGTGCCATTGGCGTTTCGAATTTCGAGGATGTTGACCTCGATAACATCCTGCAACACTGCGAAATCAAGCCGGCGGTCAACCAGCTGCTCACGCATGTGGGCAACACGCGTTTCGACCTGCTCGACACCGCCAAGAAGAACAATATTCTGGTCGAGGCCTATTCGCCAATCGCCCACGGCGAGATGGCGGGCAACCCGACGCTCACCAAGATGGCGGAACGTTACGGCGTCTCCGTGCCGCAGTTGATGATTCGCTACTGCTTGGAACTCGGCACATTGCCGCTGCCCAAAGCTTCTTCCGAGGCCCATATCAAGGCCAACGCCGAGGTCGATTTCAGTATCAACGCCGAAGACATGCAGACGCTCCGAGATATGCCAAAGGTCAGGGATTATGGCGAGGCTAGCGATTTCCCCGTATTCAGCGGCCGCTAGTCTTCCCACCGGTTTTATCGATAACCACCTATACGTCGATTGATATGCAACCTGGTTTGTCGGAAAACCAATAAGCAGGAAGCGTATCGTATTTAATTAATTCCAGCAGAAAAGAGATAAAGAAAATGGCAACAACATTCACGAATCCAAGCCCGTTTCCTATGGGCCGTCCCAACGATGCCTACGCCCAGTATTTTGACGGTCAGAGCTACAACGCTCCGCTGGGTGGCACGGACCAGGCCAGGGTCGCCAACGTGACCTTCGAGGCCGGTTGCAGGAACCATTGGCATATCCACCACAAGGCCACTCAGATTCTCATCGCCGTGGGCGGCCGTGGTTACTGCCAGTTCGAGGGTGAGCCAGTGCGTGAGCTGCGCCCTGGCGACGTGGTGGTGGTGCCGCCGGAAACCAAGCACTGGCACGGCGCGAGCCCGAATGAACCGTTCTCTCACATAGCCGTGATGGCTTCTGAAGAGGGCGCTTCGAATGAATGGCTAGAACCGGTCGACCCTGAAGAATACGCCAAACTGAACTGATCGGCATTGCTGAGAGGTGCTCTGAGTTATCCGGAGTATCCGAATCTAATAAATGATGTAGCTATAGTTCGAAGCCTGACTCACATATGATTAGGGTCTACCGAACGAAAGGAATGTAATAATGAAAGCTGGAATGTTTGTGGAACCGGGCAAGGTGACCGTCACCGATGCACCCATGCCGGTCATCAAAAAGCCGACCGACGCGGTCATCCGTATTCTGCGGGCGTGCGTCTGCGGGTCGGATCTGTGGTGGTTTCGCGGCATCTCGAAACGAGAGAAAGGTTCGCTGACCGGTCATGAGGCCATCGGTATCGTCGAAGAAGTTGGCAGCGAGGTCACGCATGTGTGCCCTGGCGATTTCGTTATCGTCCCGTTCACGCATGGCTGCGGGAAATGCGCCGCCTGCCGTGCTGGTTTTGACGGGAACTGCATGAATCAGGAGTCGGGTGGCAATGCCGGCTACCAAGGTGAATACCTGCGGTTCACCAATGCCGACTGGGCTTTGATTAAGATTCCCGGCAAGCCCAGCGACTATTGCGACGACACTCTCAATTCGCTGCTCGCCCTTTCCGACGTTATGGCCACGGGTTACCACGCCGCCGCCAGTGCCGAGGTGAAAGAAGGCGACACCGCGGTGGTCATGGGCGACGGGGCCGTAGGACTTTGCGGAGTGATCTCGGCCAAGTTGCGCGGTGCCGAACGCATTATCGCGATGAGCCGGCATGACGATAGGCAACGTCTCGCGCGTCAGTTTGGTGCGACCGATATCGTGCCCGAGCGTGGTGAAGATGCTGTCAAGCGCGTCATGGATATGACGGACGGTGACGGGGCAGATTCTGTGCTCGAATGTGTGGGCACGCAGGAATCCACCGCGACGGCGCTTCAAATTGTGCGTCCAGGAGCTGTCGTTGGTCGCGTCGGCGTTCCGCATGGCAAAGAGATCGACACTACGAAACTTTTCTGGAACAACACCGGGCTTCGTGGCGGTGCCGCATCCGTAACTACGTATGACAAGAATATCCTGCTCAACGCCGTTCTTGATGGTCGTATCGAGCCCTGTCGCGTGTTCACTCAACGCTTCGACCTCGACCATATCCAGCAGCCCTATGAGGCCATGGATCAGCGCGAAGCCATCAAGTCCCTTATCATCGTGAGCGAAGCGTGAAATTCTCATAGCTTGGTGACGCTGCTCGAATTCGCCTCAAAGCAGCCGAAACTCAGGCCTTTCGCGCCACAATCGAGAACGTCAGGGGGATGCGCGGGTAGCCTTTGGGCATGTGCCATGACTCGTCTTGTTTGTTGTATTCGAGCATCGGCAACGATTGCCAGTCGGAAACGTCGTATTCGCCGATCCGTTCGATGCGCAGGCCTGCGTCGATGAGCACACGCGTGATCTCGTCGAAGTCGTGGGCCCAGTTATGGTTGTGGATATGGGTGATTTTCGGCGCTTCCGAGCTTTCATTTCCGGCGGACTTGTCCGAATCCGTGTAATCGGAATTCTCCGTTTGCGGAGCCATCGTATAAGTGTTTTCAGTATCGTATGAATCCTCGGTACCTGGAAAATAGCTGTTGCCGATGCTCAAGCCGTCATCGCCGAGCGCAAACAGCAACGGATGGTTGTCGCGAATCATAAAGACGCCGTTCGGTGCCAGCAGCTTAGAGATGGATTGTGCCCATTCCTCCAATGCCGGCAGCCATGTCACCGTTCCGACGCTGGTGACAATGACATCGAACTGTCTGCCCGGAAGCGCTTCGGCCGCTTTGCGAGCGTCGGCTTCGACATAGGTGATATCCTCTCCGGCCTGTTCGGCTATCTGACGGGCGTAACGCAGCGAGGCAGGGGAGAAATCTAACCCGCAGACGTCTTTCGCGCCGAGTCTCGCCCAGCAGACGGTGTCGGTGCCGATATGGCATTGCAGATGCAGCAGCCGCTGGCCGCGGACCGAATGGTTCGGCAGGTACGGTTTCAGCACTTCGTAATCACGTCTGACAATGGGATTCGAGAGGGGCGAGCCGCCAATCAATGCGTCGATATTCCCGTATCCTCCGTTGAAATGGACTTCGGCTCGGTCGTCCCAATTCTCGCGATTTTCTTCGATTTCCTGTGAATCGTTCTTTATGGAATCATGCTCCTGCGGGTTGTCAACATCGGCAGTCATAAATAATCGGCTTTCTTCCGGTTGTTTCTTCTCAATCACGACAACCTTATCAGAAAGCCGATTGATTTTTTCGGTTTGGTCTTTTACTCGATAGCTGTGTTGATGGCATCTGCAACTTGGCGAGGGTCAGCTACGCCGAGCACAAGGCGATCAAACTCCTCGTCATGAAGCTGGATGACGAGTGGCTGTTCCGGTTGGGCGATGTTCCAGAACTCGACATCACCGTCGGGGAACTTGAACGTGCCAGCCTTTTTACCAGGGGTGGCCAAGCCGGGGTCGCGGAACGCGCGTCGTCCGGACATGTTGAATCCGGGATCGAGTGTAGCGCCGGCCACATGAAACAGCGGAATTTCGAGATTACCCTTGAACGACCAAAGTTTGTTGAGACCATTCGGAACGACTTTCAGGGTCTTTCCTTCGATGGTCACGGTGTTGCTGCCTTTTTGATTATTTTGTATTTCGGACATAGTGATACTTCTTTTTTATAATCTTGGTTTTAAAAAGATCGATTGATCGGATATCTACGGATAATGTTGATTCAATCAGTCATCGGCTTTGTGGCAATTCCAGCACGATTAAGCAGATTGTCCCCGAGCGCCTGTGGTAGCAATACTGCATGCTCGGGCGGAATCAGAGATCGCCACTGAGCGATGATATCTCGAACCTTCGCGTTATGGGGCGCAAGTTCCAGGCAGGCGATGGTGACAACTGTCAGAACGTCAACTGAAAAAAGGCTATTTGCAGGTAATTGCGGTTCAGGTCGGATCGTCTTTCGGCTAGCTTCAGACTGAGCCAATGGGGAAGTGGTGTTGGTGGGAACGTCATCGCCTTCGCCCTCGCTGGATTCAGATTTATTTGCCGATTTGTTCCTGAACGTAGCGTTCAACGTACTCTGCAACACTTTCAGGAACACCCCGCGTTTGCTTCCAAACGCTTGGTAAAGGCTCCCGCGTTTGAGCCCGGTCGCAACAACGAGGTCGTCGATTGAGGTGGCGTCGTAGCCGTGCACACAGAAAACTTCGCGACATCGTTCGAGCACTTTGTGTTCGTCGAAACTTCTCGGTCTTGCCATACGTGTCACTATAACAATTTTTGAACGAATAGTCAAAAATAAATCTGATATGTATTATTTCAATTAATTAGGTCTCGAATAATCTTCTCCAAGTCGAGGTTGGCAAATCTTTCGGGCTAAAGCGGAAATCGTTGATTTCCTGAATGGCATTGCTGTAGCGTTGACGATACATTCCGGAGCGATCCGGCCGATTCGGCCATGGGTTATGCAAGGGGGCGCCGAGAAGCGCGACGACAGAAAAGTATCGGAATGTGGATAAGGATAGGAGAGCAACCATGAAATTAGCCGTTCATGATTTGTTGATGCTCAACACCGGCGAGACGCCGAAAGAGAACGTGCAGAAAACCAAAGGACTGGTGCAATATGCCGAAAGCCTCGGATATAGCCGTTACTGGTTCTCTGAGCATCATGGCTTCCCGGCCAGTGCGAGCATTGCGCCTGAACTGCTGGTGGCCTATTACGCGGCCGCCACGAAGACGATGCGCCTTGGAACAGGCGGTACCATGATCATGCATTATTCCCCGTTGAAGATTGCAGAGACCTTCAAGACGCTCGAGGCGATTGCACCGGGACGGATTGACTTGGGTCTGGGACGTGCTCCGGGCGGCGGCCCTGCGGAAATCATGGCCTTGTCCGAAGGGCGACCGATGCTGGATCGTGATCCGCAGATGTATGGCAAGATCAATGACATTCTTGCGCTGCTTACCGATGGAAGAGCCACGGAGGCGAGCCCGTTATACCGCAACGTTTTCGCTGCCCCCAATACCGGTGATGACGTCCCTCAGCCCTGGATGCTTGGTTCGAGCGGTCAATCGGCGATGAAGGCGGCCGAACTCGGCCTGGGCTACAGCTTCGTGAAATGGTTCGGTTACAATCCGGGCATTTCGCCTGCGGTATTCCAATCCTATCGTGATTCCTTCAAGCCGAGTGTCTTCTTCGACCATCCGATTGTCAGTATGGATTATCGAGTGCTGATCACCGACACTGAGGAAGAGCTGCATCGTCATGAAAAATCGTTCGAACTGTCGTACCTGACCTTGGGCCAGCCGCAGGCCACATTGGTCTCGCCAGACCGTGCTGAGTCGTACGTCTACACCGAGGCTGACGAAGCTCGCTTGAAGCACGCCTACGACAACAGGATCTTGATCAAAGGCACCAAACAGCAGGTCAAGGACATCCTTGACGAGGAGATCGCGGCCTACCATATCGATGAATTGATGGTTCACGTTCCGGTCTATAGTCTCGAGGCTCGCAAGAACACGTATAAATATCTCGCAGACATGTATCTGTAAGTTGCCGCTGGCTTTGGTCGCGATTGGTGAGCCAGGCTCGATGATAATTTGAATATCTTCCTTTTATGGCTTGTCGGAATATTTTGACCCGGTAGCACAGATATGAAAAGGGAATCCTTCTCGTGCGAACAAACACGTGCGAGAAGGATTCCCTTTTTGCTGTTTAGACGCAGAAACTGTGCGTCATTCCACTTTCACTTGATATCGTCGAGATTCAGACCAAGCGTTTTGGCCACGCGGGTGCCATAGTCGGGGTCGGCCTGATAGAACTGGCGGGTCTCGAGGACCTTGATTTCCTCGGCGTGCTCGCCCTCGACCTGACCTAGGTTGGAGGCGATGGTTTCGACCAGACGTTGCTTTTCGTCCTCGCTAAGCACGTTGTAGAGCGCGCCGGCGGCGGAGAAGTTGTCGGGCTCGTAGGCGGCATAGTTGCCGGTCTTGCCTTCAAGTTCGTCGCCATGGTTGCGGGCAGAATTATCTTCCGTCGGACCGTCGAAGCTATTCGGCTCATAGTCGACGGCGCCGTCTTGCGCGTTGTTCGACATAAAACCGTCACGCTCGTAGTTGTGCGTCTCGACCACCGGGCGGTTGACCTTGAGCTGCTCGTAGTTGGCACCGAGGCGATAGCGCGCAGCGTCCTTATAGGCGAACAGGCGGCCCTGCAGCATCTTGTCGGGGGAGGGCTCGATGCCCGGCACGAAGTTGGACGGGGCGAACGCGGATTCTTCGATGTCCTCGAAGTAGTTGTCGGGATTGCGGTTCAGAGTGAATTCACCGATCTCGACCAGCGGGTAGTCCTTGTGCGAGACGACCTTGGTGATGTCGAAGATGTCGTGCTTATAATTCAGCCCCTCCTCGTAGGGAAGAATCTGCACGCAGACCTTCCACGACGGGTAGTTCTTCGATTCGATGGCGTCGAACAGATCGTGCAGCAGGTAGTCAGTGTCCTCGCTGGCGGCCTTGGCGGCGGTCTCATTGCTCATGTTCTGCACGCCCTGCTCGCTCATGAAGTGATACTTGATCCAGAAGGCGGTGCCGTCGGCGTTGACCCACTTGTAGGTGTGGCTGCCGTAGCCGTTCATGGTACGGTAGCTGGCCGGGTTGCCGCGATCACCCATCAGGTAAGTGACTTGGTGTACGGACTCGGGGGAGTGCGACCAGAAGTCCCACTGACGGGTCTGATTACGCAGGTGGGTGCGCGGGTCGCGCTTCTGGGAGTGGATGAAATCGGGGAACTTCAGCGGGTCATTGATGAAGAAGGTCGGCGTGTTGTTGCCGACGATGTCGTAGTTGCCCTGCTGGGTGTAGAAACGCAGTGCGAAGCCGCGCACGTCGCGCATGGTATCCGGATAGCCGAGCTCGCCGGCCACCTGCGAGAAGCGCAGAAAGACCGGAGTCTCCTTGCCAACGCCGTTGAATACGTCGGCTTTGGTGTACTCGCTCATGTCCTTCGTGAGTTTGAAGGTGCCGTAAGCTCCAGCGCCCTTGGCGTGCACCACGCGCTCGGGGATGCGTTCGCGGTTGAAGTGTGCGAGTTTCTCCACCAGCTGGTAGTCCTGCAGGAGCACCGGGCCGCGTACGCCGGCGGTCTGCGAATGTGTGTTGTCGGCCCACGGCTGGCCGGAAGCGGTATTGAGATTAGCAGTCATTGAAATCCCTTTCTTAACGAGAGTTAGGAAGAAGATAACAATTCTTTGGGCTTAAAACAAGGGTTCTACGCTCTTTTGTGGGCTTTTCTACATTTGTCGTTAAGGCCCTTGACAGCTCGGTTTTTCAATGGTTCCAGCTGCTTGGAAGCGTACGAGGCGAAATTCGAATTTTCACTTAGCGAACGAAAGAAAAGACGATTTATAACGCTTGAGGTATTGAGGTTTAGCTGATTTTGCGTGTAGTCTTCAGAAGGCTTAAATCGCATATTTACAGATATACCAGGTTTGTCTATTATGACATTTCTGATTCATCAGTCACGATGTTTCGGTTTGCTGGTCCGATAAACTGGTGAATTATGCATCTTCTTTTACCGCCATCTGAAGGTAAGGCCGCACCGGCTGAGGGACCGAAGTTCAATCTTGCCCATCTGTCCTTTCCCGAACTCAATGACGCCAGAGAGAAGGTTCTGTCCGTTTTGATCGAGACATCGAAACGCGAGGATGCGGGCAAAATATTGAAGGTCGGCGCCAAGGGAATGCGTGAAATCATCGCCCAACGCGATATTCTCAACGCCCCGACAGCTGCAGCGCGTGTGGTCTATACCGGTGTACTGTACGAGGCCGCGCAGTTGGATCAAGGCGACGATGTGTTGATTTTCTCGGGTCTGTTCGGTGTGACGACAGGCGAGGACCTGATACCCTCTTACCGGCTTTCCATGAATGTCTCCCTGCCTGGCATCGGCCCGCTGAAAACGTTCTGGCGCAAGGCGCTCGCGGGTTGGAGTCCGGAGACCGGTTTTGGCGACGAATCGGAGATCGTCAAAAAAGAGGATGCTGATACCGTGGCAGATGATAATGCCAATCAGCAGATGTCGGAAAGTACCGTTGTCGATAATGACAATGTCACGGTCGATCTGCGTTCGGAACTCTATCGAGTCACCAAGTCGGGCCCGGAAGATTCAAACGTCCAATGGTGGGACGTCCGCATCGCCGACTCACGCAACAAGACGATCTCCCACATGGCCAAGCACTACCGAGGCTTGTTGACGCGAGCTCTGCTCGATTCGCCAACCCAGTCCGTAGATGAAGTCGCCCGCACGCTTGGCGCCGTAGCTATCGAAAACGAAGGTAACATCCGCCACCTCACGCTGGTTCCTTTCGGCCTCTAGACAAATCGGTGGTTCCGGATTCTGTTGCGATGCGGAACCGCCGAATTTGTTGACGAATGTCATTCCCACGCCACGTTGCCGAGGTCGATGCCTTGGGCGTCGGCGTTGGCTTCGATGACTTCGCAGAGCCACTGGGCCAGGCCGGGCTCGATGTCATCGTAGTGCTTTTTGAAGCGTGGGTCGGCGACGTACATGCGGCCTAGGCAGACCTGCATGGATCGGGTGACCTCGTAGTAGTAGAGGGATGCACGATGTTGCTCGGCGAGTTCATTGGCCTCGTTGCTGCCAGGCTTGACACCACGACGTTTGGCGTCGGCCAGTTTTGCTTCGACCTCGCGCATGTGTTGCTCTTGCCTCATCTTTGTTTTCCCGTCAGTAGTGGTTTGCTGTTCGGCGAATTCCATCCATTGTTTGGTGTCGCCCCAGCGATCTTTGGCCTCGCTTTGCCGTTGGTCGATGGAATCTGTATTGGTCATGGTCGTTCCTTTCTCTGCCATGTCGATGAGCCGGTCGGTCTCGTCAAGGATTTTCTGGAGATGATGCAATCTCTTTTCGAGGTCGTTTCGTCCCGCTTTGAGCTCCTTGACGACCTGTGGCGCAGGTGCATCGAGCAATCGTCCGATGCGTGTGGCCGGTACGCCGAGCTCCTTGTAGACGAGCAGACGACGGAGTCGATTCAGGTCACCGGGCGTGTAGGACCGATAACCGCTGGCATCGCGTTCCGGTGAGAGCAGACCAAGGTCTTCCCAATGTCGGAGCATGCGCACGCTGACATGGAACATCTTCGACACTTCGCCGATGGTCAGGCCGATGGCTTCGGTCTGTGCCCATGACGTTTTATCGGTAGCGGTATCACTCATTGCGTCCTCCTTCGTCATCTCGTCTGCGGCCGGATTGCGGTCGCAAAAGAAACGCTATGCCCTGACAATATGTCAGGGTCAACAACCTTCGGCGTGTCGTACAGCTGGAAGTGTTCAAATTTTCCTGGATTGAGGGCTCGACTATGATTTCAGATAAGAGATGACGGACTGAACGATAAGGTTTGATATCGCATGAAACGCAATGATGATCAGCAACAGCCCATAGATGAAGGAGCCTCGCAGCTTCCATTTGATAGTAGTGAGGCTGAGCACACCGGCGAAACCGATCGGGCCGAACGGACTCCCGAAACCGATCGAGCCAATGAAACCAATCGCACTAGTCAGACTGTCCAAACCGCAGCAGGAGATTCCGCACCAAGCCGTAGGAAGCCGAGTGCTGATGTCGCCAGCGCTTTATCCACGTCCGGTTGGGTAACGGAGCCCGACAATGCGCCAATAGATACATATTCCAACAAGCCTTCCCTGCAAGACATCGAGATGAATAAAAAGGCCGACAAGCTTCAGATTCTTGTCATCGTTGTGGTGATTATCGTGGTCGTTCTGGCTTCTGCCGTCGGTTTCGGGATAAGGGGAAGAGCCCAACGTGCCGAGCAAATGATTGAAATGCTCAAGAAGGACATGTCCACTCCCGGCCGACCGACCGTTGACAAGGTGAGCAACCAAGTATCCAGACTCCGCAGCGACCGTTCTGCCATCGACAAGCAAGTGCAAGACATGATCAGAAGCAAGAACGTCGGCGAAGCGGACATGACGAAGCTCAACTCCCTTGTTTCCGATGCTGATGCCGACAACGCGAAGTTCGCGGGACTCGACGGCATGGATAGCGCGGAGGTAAAGATGCAACTCGATCGCTATACCAAGGCCTACGCCGCCGACAAGGCTTTGCTCGGCGATTACATCAACCACGCACCGGCGATTTCGACGATGTACAAGACCTGTGGTGGGAATTGGGGAAGCATTTCAGCCAGCAATGAGAATAAGGTAAAGTATGACAAAATGATGGCCTCGTGCCGCAGTACGGTGGTGCCCCTTTCGGATTCCGACGATGCTGCGATGAAGACTCTTATCGCTTCGGTGAATGCTACTTTGGATTCCAGCGTTAAGGCCGCCAAGCAGATAGTCCCGATTGATGAGGATGCAGACGATATCACGGCCCAGGTCGACCGGATGGATGATCTTGAAGCAGACGCGGATCCGTCGTTCGCTATCAGGGAGCACGTGGAACAATACGGCCGTGACCTGCTCGCTGAACGTAAGGCGTTTCATCTTCAATGGTGTGTCGACCGCGCCCACAAAACCGAAAGCGCACAGAAGAAGTCCGCAGCAGCCGGCGCAACGGCGCGCAAAGCGTACCTGAAAGGGCCAGGTAAGGCCGATAACGCCAGGAATCCGGAGGCGACGGCGAAGGCTGTGGGCAACGTCGCCCGGCAATGGAATCTGCTGGACTCCACCGTTGAGGCGCTTAACATCGAAGGCATGGGAAGTCTGGAGTCCGTTGACCTCGACGATCTGGGCGCCGTCATCAAAGCCGCGGACACGGCCAACGATGAACTTGCCAAGCAGATGGACGCCAACGGGGAAAAGGATGATAAAGTATTCAACGATTATCTGTCAAGCTATCGCAAGGACAAGTCGCTGATTACTGCGTACGCAACCACCATACTTGCGGTTTCGAATTCGAAATCGTCTTGCGCGAACCTGCCCGAGCAGCCGTCTTTGGATGCCAATTACACCCAGTTTTCCGGTTACGTGGACGCCTGTTCGGCTGCTTTGAAGCCTTTGAAAAAGGCAAAGGACAACAAGACCCATGACCTGTACGCAACAATGTCGGCGAATGCGAACAAGAACTCGAAGATTGTCGCTCGACTGAAGGCTCTAGGGGCGCCGAGCGATGCCGCCAACGGGCCACACGGCCATGAGTACCAGCAACTTCGCGCCCAAATCATTAAGAACACGGATTTCAAACACATGGAAACGTTCGACAACTATGCCAGTGATTTCAACCATGCACGCAATGCGGTGGATGTGTTCGACGCGTTGCAACGCCTGTCAGGACAGTCGGTGAATGACTGAATTTTTCACTTGGGTCAAGTTGGTTTGCTTCGCTGTATCGCTTGTCCGTAAAAGTCGGAAGTTGATTGGGTTTTTCACTTGGGTCAGGTTGCTTGCCGCGTTTGGATATTTGGAGGCAACTGTAGGGGAGTTCCACTAAAATCGCGACTATGACAAGCGTTGAAGACTTTGACAGCAGCCGTGATGATCGCCAGAACGACAACCTGACCGGACCTTCTCATAGCGAGAGCAATAAACCGAATGGGAATGTAGTTTCCTCATTGTCCACCGAATCCAAGTCGCCTGAACTGCCCGACCCGTGGCCGGCTCCTGTCGCCAAAGGCAGACTAAATGCGACCGTGGTCATCCCCGGCAGCAAGTCGTTGTCGAACCGGTATCTGATTCTGGCCGCGCTCGGGCACAGACCGGTGTCGATCGAGGGCATGCTGCGCTCGCGTGATACGGAGCTGATGGCCGGTGCGTTGCGGACGCTTGGCGTCGGTGTCGAATTTGACGAAAACGAAGAAACCCGTGTGACGGTGACGCCGCCCGCCTCCGGACGATTCAACGGCAATGTCACGGTATTCTGCGGACTTGCCGGAACCGTGATGCGCTTCGTGCCGGGTTTGGCGCTATTTGCCGACGGCCCGGTGCGTTTCGACGGTGACAAGCAGGCTTACGCGCGACCAATGCACCCGCTACTCGATGGGCTTGAGCAGTTGGGAGCGTATGTCGAATACGAAGGGAAGCCCGGATTCCTTCCGTTCATCATTACGCCGCAGGAAATCCGGGAAAGCGATGGAAACGAGCAGGATTATGCGGATTCGAACTCCTCTTCTGGCTCTTCGGACTCACAGCTTTCATCTATGGCCATCGATTCGTCTTCATCCTCGCAGTTCATTTCCAGCCTGTTGCTGATCGGCTCGCGTCTGCCGTCGGGTCTCGATTTGCGTCATACCGGCACCAAGCTTCCCAGCATGCCGCATATCCGTATGACCATGGCCGATGTCAACGGTGCCGGCGGCGATGCCGGAATGCCGGAAATCGGCCACTGGCAGGTGGCTCATCGCTCCTTGCAACTGCCTGACGGGGTAGTGGTGGAGCCTGATCTCTCGAATGCCGCCCCGTTCCTCGGCGCCGCGATGATCGCCGGTGGCGCGGTGAGCGTACCGAACTGGCCGACCTCCACGACTCAGCCAGGCGGTCTGCTCCCTGATATCCTGCAGAAAATGGGAGCCACGGTCTCGTTGAATGGACAACCTTTCGACGAGGTGATGGCGGACGTACGCAATCCTGAAAAGTCAGCTTCCGCACCGAGAAACGGGACATTGACGGTTTCGATGGATGGGCCCATTCGCGGGTTGGGCAAGGCATTCGACATGTCGGCGGCAGGGGAGATTGCTCCCAGCATCGCCGCGTTGGCTGCCCTGGCCGAAGGCCCCAGCGAGTTGGTCGGTATCGGCCATCTTCGTGGCCACGAGACGAATCGTCTGGCGGCCTTGGTCGCCGAAATCACCCGCATCGGGGCCGGAGCCGAGGAGTTGCCCGACGGGCTGTCCATCACGCCGGTGCCGCGTAACCTGCTGCACGGTGAGATTATGGAAACCTACGCCGACCACCGCATGGCGACGTTCGCTGCGATGATCGGCTTGGCAGTGCCGGATACCCGTATCCGCAACATTGCCACTACACGCAAGACCATCCCCGACTTCCCGGGTATGTGGTGCAAGATGCTCAAAAGCGTTGAAGACTAGGAATTTCGAATTTCAGTGAGAACTTCACGATGTATTACAATAGGTTACAGTGCTAAACGATTTTTCGCTATGCGATGATTGCACTGTACTCTAAACTTATTTTTATAATTCTCTTGGCATCTGCTGAAAGATATTGTTGTCCTCGTGGCAAGGCATTATATTCTAAGTTAATTGTGTCTAAATACCTTAGTAGCTAAGGTGCAGGAATAATGTTTAGTTGGATTCGAAAGTCTGATAGAAGGGATTCCATGAAAAACCGTGCTGTCAGATTGGAGCCTTTGGGCGAACAAATTGCTGATGATTTGCGGTCTAAGATAATTTACCAGACTATTCCTGCGGGCGAACGGTTGGTCGAGACGGAAGTTGCTCGGCAGTATGACGTCAGCCGTGGACCGGTACGTGATGCTTTCATGCTGTTGATGAATGAAGGTTTGATAGAGAAAAAACGCCAAAGCTGTGTGGTCCGTGGTCTTTCGGAAAAAGACGTCCGTGATATGTATGAAGTCCGTGTCGCTTTTGAAGAGATAGCGGTGACGCATATCGTCTCCGACATCTCATCGATTTCTTGGAAGGAAATGGATGATTGCATCACCAGGATGGACGCTGCGATCAAAGCAAATGACACCAATCGTTACGCTCAAGAGGATCTTGACTTTCATGACGAACTCATCAAAAGTTCCAAAAACGAAAGGGTCATCGATTTTTGGTCGACATTGATGCCAATTTTCTCTGTGATGCTTCAGGTTACCAATGCCGAGGATGAAGATCTCACTCCCTCTTTCGATGATCATGTGGTGATTCTTAATTCGCTGAAAGCCGGCAAAACCGCGGATGTCAAGACTCTGATCGATCGTCATCTTGAAGGTTCGCTCAATAGGATGGTCCGTGCTTTGGACGGAGAAGCCATTTAATCTGTTATCGTGGCCTCGTATGCAGGTAGCTTATAGACATTGTTGAGCTGTCTCAGGCCATACTTCACCAAAGCGGTTTTCGCCTCAACTGGTGAGTCAAGCGGGCGTATCGAAGTTTTAATGCCGTCATAAAGCAGTTCGTCTCCAGCCAACATCCGGCTTTCTTGCAACAATTGTGAGGTTAAAGCAGACGTCGGTTCACCCGGGTCTAGATCGGTGTTTGGACGAAGCGGAAGATGAGCATCGGTCCATGCCGGTCCGAATGCGTTGGCGACAGGGCTTGCTGATGAATACATAAGACCATAAAGCACGTTCGCTTCTCGACAATGTGAGATATGGTCGTTTACAGCAGCGCCATCTCGTAGCTCTATGGCGCTTCTTCCCCAATTGAGCGTGATGCCGACCGGCGTGCGGGATTGCGCCTCGCGTGCTTTCAAAACCGCTGATACCTCGTCATCCAAGGTGAGGAATCCCTTGGCCGGAGTATGTTGAGTGGTGAAAGCATCGCAATGTTCCACACAAATTGCCGCTCCAGACCAATCCCAAGAGGCGATTTCCAGCAAGGATTCGGTGAATGCTTCCCGCGTCTCAGGTTCACTCTTCATTTGGGGTGCACTCTGGATTTCGACTGCGAAAATTCTCTGATTATGTTCCCGGTTGAGTTTCGCCACAATATCTCTTACCGAGGCTAGCATCTTGAGCGAGAGGTCCCTTCCCTCGTCGTTTTGGGAAGCGAGACCGAAGTTTTCGTTTTCTTCGATTGCCTCCATTGTGGCAGTGATCATGGTGAATACATTGGACGTGTTCGCGCCGAGTTCACTCCAGAGCCACGATGCGTCTTCTTTGTACAGATTTGAGAAGATCGGTATTTCCAACCCCGTGCACAACCCTAAGCCCATGATTTTTTGAATCAGTTCGAGACGTTGCTGCTGGTTTTCGCCCTCCAAGGCATAAGCTCCGACGATTCTTTTCATAGTGTTTTGATATGTAAATTTTTCCATTTTTGTCTGACCTTTCCGCGCGTTGCGTTTGCAAAATTAAACAGATTTGGTTATCATGTCAATTGTTAACAGAAGACTGTTAACAACAAATTCTAGTACGAGGGAGTATACATGGGCGCTAGGCCTGAGATAATAACAGCTGCAATCGCCGTCTTTGACGATTCTGGAAATCTAGATGAGCAGGGTAATAAGGCCTTCCTCAAACGGGTGGAACCGTATGTGGACGATGTGCTTGTGGCAGGGACGACGGCTGAGTTTCCTGCTCTCAGTGGCAATGAGCGTGCCTTGCTCTCCCGTTGGGCCATTGAATTGTTCGGTCCCGAACGTACGATCATCCACATCGGTGCGCCGTCGGTGAGGCAGGCATTGGACAATATGCAAGCTGCTAAGGATGTCGGCGCGACGAGATTCGCCGCCATTACACCTTATTACTACACCGCTTCGCAGCATGGCGTGTTGGAATATTACCAAGCGTTGCGTGATGCAATCGATACGGAGCTGAACGCATATATCTACCCGGATGTCGCATGTACTGATGTCACGCCGGAAACGTTGACGCAGCTGCAGGAAGTCGGTCTCGATGGTGTGAAGCTTTCGGGTCTTGCCTCACAGCGGGTCGAACAATATCGGGATGCCGCACCCCAGCTGAAGCTGTGGTCGGGCAACGACGCTGATCTTCCTCATGTTCTTAAGTGCGGGGGAGCAGGAGTGGTTTCCGGTGTCTCGGGTGTGGCACCGACCGCATGGGCCGATTTGCGTGAGGCCTTCGTCTCTGGCGACCAGAAGACCATAGATGAGGCGCAGAAGAAAGTCGAGCGTCTGGTAGAGGTCCTTGGTCCCAGCATCAACCGTCTGAAGTATGCCTTGGGTGTGCTTGGCATTCCAGCTGGTATTTGCCGAGTTCCTATTGATCAACCCGATGAGCAAACGAAGGAGGAAATTGCCGCTGTATTGAAAACATCTAGAGTTTTATCCTGAAATAAGGTGATAGGCCTCCACCCTGGAGTGAAAAGGCAGGGAGGAGGCGATCCAATCATTGTTTACAGATAAAGGAAAATACATGAAAACAACAACTGGTGAAGCAGTTGCTTCAACACAAGATTCTAGTCCAGTTGATAAGAAATATCTGGCGAAAGTCGTTTTTTCAAGTTTTATTGGCAATACGCTTGAGTATTACGATTACTTTGTATATGGGACTGCGGCGGCCATTGCCTTCCCGACAGTGTTCTTCGCTCATCAGAGCCCATTCGTCGCCACGCTTTCATCGTTCGCCACATTTGCCGTCGGTTTCATCGCAAGGCCTCTCGGCGGTGTGATTTTCGGACAACGAGGGGATAAGAAAGGCCGTAAGTCCACACTCATTATGACGCTTTTGGTGATGGGTCTTGGCACTTTCCTGATCGGATGCATCCCATCGGTGGCGACCATCGGTATTGCGGCTCCAATCGCCCTTATCGTTCTTCGTCTCATCCAAGGGTTCGCCGTGGGTGGAGAATGGGGCGGTTCCATGATTATCGTTCTGGAATCCGCACCGACAAAACACCGTGGATTCTGGGCTGCATGGCCGAATACCGGCGGTTTCTCCTCCCAGATCATTATCACCCTCATCTTTGCGTGGGTCTACACGCTGCCGAAGGACCAGATGATTAGCTGGGGTTGGAGGATTCCGTTCTGGTTCTCCGCCGTCGTTATGCTTGTGGGCCTGTGGATGCGTCGTTCACTCGAGGAAAGCCCTGTCTATACCAAGGCCAAGGCCGAACTTGAGAAGCAAAGCCGTAACCGTGCACTCACTGCCGAGAACTTCGATGCGACCGTGGCCGATCAGAAGAAAGCCAATGCCGAAAAGGCCGCTGCTCCTGCTGCTCCGGCACAGCAAGAACACGGATTGCTCTATAAGGTCTTCGTCGAGGATTGGCGTAACCTGCTGCGTATCATCGGTTTGCGTTTCGCGGAATCGGTGCCGTACTTCCTGCTCTGCACCTTCGCTTTGTCATATGCTCCAGGGCATCTGGGCATTCCCAAGGATCAGCTTAATTGGGCGATTCTTATCATGTCCGTGCTCGCCTTCCCGGCACATGGTCTCTTCGCGGCATTGTCCGATAGAATCGGGCGTAAGCCTGTCTATCTGATCGGCACCATCATCGTGTTCATCATGGCCTTCCCGTTCTTCATGGCTTTGCAGACCAAGTCGTTCATCGTGATTACTTTGGCCTACATCGTCATGCTCAACCTTGGTCACAATGCAATTAATGCGGTGCAGCCTTCGTTCTTCGCTGAGCTGTTTCCGGCCGACCGGCGCTATTCCGGGGCTGCTGCGGGTCGTGAGATCGCGTCCATCCTTTCCGGTGGACTCACCCCGTTCATCGCCACCGCTCTTGCCGGCGCTGACGGTTCACGCTGGTATCTGGTAGCCATCTACACCATGATCGCTGCGGTCATCACGGCAATTGCGCTGTGGCTGACCCCTGAGACCTATCACAACAACCTCAACTCGTTGACGAGGGATGCCAAATAATGAACAAATTACCTGAACGCTGGATGGTTTCAGGCAATTCCGAACTCTGGCGGCAGTGCCATGCATCGACATTGGTGCGGTCGCCGGAGAGCGGGGTCGTTACTGTCGCTTGGTTTGCCGGCGCCCATGAAGGGGCAGTCGACAATGCTATCTGGATGAGCCGGGGAATACCCGCAGGTCCTTGGGACGCGCCAAAAGTCGTGATGCGTGGACACCGTAGGGCCTGGTGGAACCCGGTGCTTGCCTACGGTCCCGATCGTAGACTGTGGCTTTTTGCAAAAAATGGTCCACAAATCTCATATTGGAAGACGTGGTATCGCGTTTCGGATGATGACGGGGAAACCTGGAGCGTTGAACGTGAACTGGTTCCCGATGATGACCAAGGAGGTAGAGGGCCGGTCAAGAACCCGCCTCTGGTGACCTCCTTGGGTACGTGGGTCGCGCCCAATTCAATAGAATCCGGCGGAGACAACCCGCAATGGAACTGTCGTTTCGACATCAGCCGAGATAGCGGTCGTACATGGCAGCTTCGTCGTGTTCCGCTGAACCGCTCGAAGCTCAAAGGAGCGGGAATCATACAACCTACCCTTTGGGAGATGAAAAATCGGTCCGGCAATGACGGTATGCCGACTCTTGTGGCTATGTGCCGTTCGACAGAAGGCAAGGCTTTCCGTACTGTCTCCAAGGATGACGGTTCAACGTGGAGCGAGGCTGTGACAGTGGATCTGCCGCAGAATAACTCCGGCTTCTGCGCCGTCAAGCTTGATGAGGATGGTCGGACGGCAGCCATCGTGCATAACCCGGTCTCTGATTCTTGGGGTGCCCGATGCCCGCTTTCGATTTCCATCACCAAAGATGGCGGGTTGACTTGGCGTCAGTGCTACACCATTGAGGACGGCAAGACGTCGCTCATGATCCCGACAGGTAGCCATATGCCGCAATTACACACATCGGCCGATGCGGTTGAAGGATATACCGGTAATGACGGAGGCATTATCACCTCTGGCATTAATGAATATTCATATCCAACCGCAATACGAACGGATGATGACGAGTTGCTGGTCAGCTATACATGGCAGCGCCGTGCAATCGTTGTGGCTCGTGTCCCTCTTGATGCACTCAAAGCCGAATATGACAAAGCCTGAGTGTGTCGAACAGAAAAGATGCCATTCATTTATGAATGATGAAGGAAGTTTTATGACTGAGAAAAAGGAAATCGTTTCGTTGATTGAGGAGGTGTTTCATTCCGAGGTCGAGGCCATAGAGGACGTGGAGAGTCATGTTGATTGCGCGTATACCGATGCCGTCGAATTGATTTTGTCCGGCAAAGGAAGAGTGATATTTACCGGCGTCGGTAAATCCGGCCACATTGGTTCAAAACTTGCAGCCACATATGCGAGTCTTGGGATTCCCTCATTCTTTATGCATTCGACCGAAGCCGTCCATGGAGATTTGGGGATGGTTACCAAAGAGGATATCGTGATTGCCATTTCCAACAGTGGAGAGACCAATGAAGTGCTTCGCGTCATTCCTTCGCTTAAGGCCAAGGGCGTGAAAATCATCTCAATCACTGGGAATCGTGAATCCACACTGGCGAAAGCTTCGGACATTCCCATTGAGGTCCATGTCGACCATGAGGCCGACAAGTTCGATCTTGCTCCATCCAACAGTTCGACTGCCACTTTGGTGGCCGGTGATGCAATAGGACTGACGTTGTCCAGACTCATCAACTTCTCCGAGCGAGATTTCGGATTGAACCACCCTGGCGGTGCACTTGGTAAAAGGCTCGTCGAACAAGGAGTCCTCAAGGAGATTTAGATGCGCAAGATTCTGGTAATCGGAAGTTTCATGACAGACTTGGTGTTCCGTTCACATGAATTCGTGCGCGAGGGAGAAACCGTCACTGGTCTTTCATTCAATCGTTTCCCTGGAGGGAAAGGAGCGAATCAAGCGGTCGCCGCTGCGCGTTCCGGCGCTGAGGTCACTATGATGGGAAAACTCGGGAAAGATGATTTCGGTGAAGAACAGATAGCTTCATTGCAGGCTTCTGGCATCGATCATCATGCGGTCTTGTTTACCGACGAGGCGGTTTCTGGCGTTGGCAATCCTCAGCTGGATGACCATGGACGTAATCGCATCGTCATTATTCCAGGAGCGAATTCACTGTTCACCCCGGTAGAGATAGAACATATGGAGTCATTGATTGAGGACAATGATATCATCGTTCTGCAGCTTGAAATACCTCTGGAAACGGTGTATCGGGCAATCGAGATCGCTCATCGACGCGATAAGACGATCATTCTCAATCCCGCACCGGCACAACGGATTGATGCGAAACATGCTTCCATGGTCAATTGGATTGTTCCCAATGAACACGAGGCTGAAACATTGAGCGGCATCCGGGTCGATTCTTTGCAATCGGCTGAACGAGCGTCGGAAAAGCTGATGAGGCAGGGCTTCGGCAATGTCGTCATCACACTTGGCTCACACGGTTCTTTCTATAAGACCGCGGATGCTGAAGATAAGATAGATGCGTTTGAAGTCAACGCAGTCGATTCAACTGCAGCCGGTGACGAGTTCATCGGAGCATTTGCCAGCCAGATAGCCAAAGACTCCGATATTTCCAATGCCTTGGTATATTCATCGGCTGCTTCTGCTCTTGCGGTCACAAAATTAGGAGCGCAAGCCTCACTTCCGACCAGTCAGGAAATCGAAGCCTTTTTGCATGAGCGGAATGCGGTTTAGTATCCTCTGAACTTGCCAAAGCAACGTGCATAACATTATTGCGGAGGACGTAGGGAATATTGGTATCGTTTCCTATGCCCTCCGCTTTTTTCCTGACAGATTTTGGTGTGTTGGTGGAGTCAATGCACACACTGTGCAATGCTATAATTCTCAAAATCTGTTATACATATTTGTATGGATATGCAAGAGGTTGCTTCCTAAAGAGTTAACTCAATGGGAAACAACCTCTCACTGTTATATATGACGTGATTGCTCAACAAGGCGGCATGCATCTTGTGTCTTATGCAATCAAGCTTATATTACTTCTTGAAGACGTTGCCGTAGCTGTCCTTGCCCTCGGTCGCGATCTTGTCGGCCTTGTGAGCGATGGCCAGCTCCTCGTTGGTGGGGATGACGGCGATGATCACCGAGCTGTCGGGCGTGGAGATGATGCGCGGTTCCTTGGAACGAGCGTCGTTCTTGGCCTTGTCGAGCTTCACGCCGAACGGAGCGAGACGCTCGCAGACGTGGGCACGCACGTTGTTGTCGTTCTCGCCGACGCCGGCGGTGAAAGTAATCACGTCCACGCCGCCCATTTGAGCGGTGTAGTTGCCGATATAGCCGACGATGCGGTGGATGTAGATATCCATGGCGAGAATAGCGTCTTCGTTGCCTTCGCTGATGAGGCGATCGACCTCGCGCATGTCGCCATAGCCGGTCATGCCGGTCATGCCGGATTTCTTGTTGAAGAGTTCATCGATTTCGTCCACATTCATGTGGGCGTTGCGGATGAGATGGAAGACGGCAGCCGGGTCGATGTCACCGGTGCGTCCGCCCATCACCAGGCCTTCGAGCGGGGTCAAGCCCATGGAGGTGTCGATTGGACGGCCGGAAATCTGAGCGGAGGCGGAAGCGCCATTGCCGATGTGCAGCACAATCTGCTTCAGGCCTTCGGCAGGCTTGCCGACGACTCCGGGGACGACGCTGCCGATGTACTCGTGGCTGGTGCCGTGGGCGCCATAACGGCGGATCTTGTACTTCTCGGCGACTTCCTTGTTGAGCGCATAGGTGCTGGCTTCCTTCGGAAGCTGGAAGAAGAAGGAGGAATCGAAGACAAAAATCTGCGGGACGTCGGGCAGAAGCTGTTCCATGACTTCGGCGCCAGTGGCCTCAGGGCCGTTGTGCAGCGGCGCGAGCACGGCAAGGTCCTTGACCTGCTGAATGGTCTTGTCGTTCACGAGCGCCGGCTGCGGGAAGACGGAGCCGCCTTGCACCACGCGGTGACCGACTGCGACGATGCCGGATTCCTGAAGATCGGGGCCGTATTCCTTGAAGAAGCCAAGGACGCGCTTCAAACCGTCGGCATGGGTCTTGATTGGCTCTTCGAGCTCGTGTTTCTCACCCTTGTATTCGTGCTTGTAATGGCCATCGATGGGTTCACCGATTTTCTCCACGAGGCCGCTTGCGAGAGCATCCCCGCTTCCTAAATCCACCAGCTGATACTTAATCGAGCTGGAACCGGCATTGATGACAAGGACGGTTTTCGCCATTGTTTACATCCTCCATATAGATTAATTGACCCGTGGATGTTACCACGGCTACCAAGTTTTCAGTTTACTCACGAGCTGTTACAAAGACTCCTGGATTTCCGTCCGTTTTGGACCCGGGAAAGTTCAATATCCCGAAGTTTGTTCGGCGATGATCTTCGCCAAAAATCTCGGTTGCTCTATTTTTTCAAGGGAATGAAAAAATACACACGTTGTATGAAAAAAATTGCTTATGTTTTTCCTTTAATATCGAGTAAAACCTTAAATAAGGCGATAAGAAGGAAAGCTTTCTTGTTGGGAATTTCATTTGCCGGACTTTAAATTGGAGATGAGCTTGATAGCTGGCGGTCCCTTTCAGGACCGTCCCATTTGAGATTAAAAGAAGTTAGGCAAGGAGGCTAAATATGGAGAATAATCCAGAAGAGCGTAAGGACTTGGTATCGTTCGGTGATATCAATGCTGATTACACCCCAATTTTCCGCCGTGGTTTTTCCAAACAGCGTTGCTATGAGATGAACCTCGGAGGCACGGCATCGAATGTCGCCGTCGCTGCAGCAAGACTTGGTGCGAATACCTCATTCGTTGGCAAGGTCGGTGACGATTTCATGGGAAGGTTCCTGCGCAGGGAGCTGCAGAGCAACGGTGTGGATTGCAGTTCGCTGCTCACCGATCCTGATCTGTTCACTTCCCATGTGTTCGTCAGTCTTTTCAACGGGGAGCGCAGCTTCAGTTTTGCCGTCGATGGCAGCGCCTCGCTCAATGTCAATACTGATGAATTGGATCTTGACAAGGTTCTCAATACCCGCATGCTCTATGTGGCGGGCGTGAGTTTCGTCGATGCTCCTTTGGGTCGTACGGCGCATGTTTTGCTTTCCGAAGCCAAGAAACGCAATATCCCAGTGGCCATCGACATGAACTATCGTCCGACCGTCCACAAGTCCCCACAGAAACTGATCGACGCATTGAACGAGGAAATGAGCAATATATCAATCCTCAAGGGTTCCGTCGAAGATTTCGATGTCGTGTTCGGCACTCGTGATCTTGAAGCGGTGTCCCGTTTGGTCAACTCTAAGGGCGTGCGTCTGTTGATCATGACCGAAGATGCAAGAGGAGCCTCCTGGGCATGGGATGGCGAGGAGCACAGCATCAACGGATTCCGCACCAACCTGATCGACACCACCGGCGCAGGCGACTGTTTCATGGGCGCGTTCCTTTACACGCTTCTGCATCATTGCGATCTGTGCGACCTAAAGAAGGACGAGCTCAACGAGATGGTCCGTTTCGCCAACGCCGCAGCGTCGCTGTGCGTGGAAGGATACGGAGCCGTCGAAGCGATGCCGTATCCAGCCGAGGTCGAGGAACGCAATGAAAGCCAGACGATCGACGAAAGGAGTAAGTGAGATGAAAAGCATAAAACAGATGCATTGGTGGACCCTGGTCACCGATCGTGAGCAATGGACACTGAAACCCTATTCCCTGTTACGCAGAATCCTCGTCAATCTTGTCGGCGTCGTCATCGTCTCCATCGGCATCGGCGTCTGCAACGTCGGCTTCGTGGGCGTTGACCCGTACGCGGCGTTCCTGATGGCACTTTCCCATCTCACGGGCATCGCCTACACGTGGATGGTGCCTCTGGTGAACACGATTCTATTCATACTGATTGTTATTCCTTTCGATCGCTCGATTTTCGGCTTCGGCATGATCACCAACATGACGCTCGTAGGATTCTTCACTGATACGTTCACTTCGATCTACCATCACTTCTACAACCCGACGTTCTCTTGGTGGATTCTCGCGATTCATCTGGTCATCGGCCTGTTCTTCTTCTGCCTCGGCGTTTCCCTGCAGATTCGTCCGAACCTCGGTGCCTGCCCGTATGACGGTATCGCCCCCAGCCTGCACCGTCACTTCCCGAAGATCAGCTATCGCGTGTTCCGCACCTGCCAAGATATCATCACGATTATCATCGCCGGCATCCTGATCAAGTTCAACCTCGGTATCGGCATCCTCGGTATCGGCACGATCATCATGGGATTCTTCATCGGCACCATCGTGGATTGGTTCAGCAAGCACTTCACCGAAAAACTCCTCGGTGTCCGTGGTGAGAACAACGAGCCTATCAAGAAGGCTGCACTCGCACAGTAAAACATCTTTACTTGCTACGGCTTTATCGGTCTGAAAAGGCAATGAGGCCATAGCGACATTGGTTATATGACGATGGAAAAAGGAGGTCATTATGACCAGAACAATGATGAAAACCAAAGGCAAGATAGGTTTGCTTGCCCCCAAGCGCACGGAGATTCTCAATGATGAGATACGTTCTGTCAAACCGAGAATCGATGTCGAACGGGCGGGAATCGTTACCGAAAGCTACGAGAAGACCGTCGGATTGCCGCAAGTGCTTCGCCGAGCGTATGCGTTGAAAGATCTGTTGATGAAAAAGACCATTTTCATCGGCGACAACGAACTAATTGTGGGCAACCACGGTTCCACACTCCGTTCTGCACCGATTTATCCGGAATTCGGCAGTCTTTCACGCGAAGAGCTCGAGAAGATGCCGGTTCGCCAGGTCGATACCCTCCAGATCGCACCTGAGGAGATCGACTATCTGGTCGATGACATTTTCCCGAAGTGGGAAGGCTATTCCACCAGTTCGCTTGCTCGTAACCTGCTGCCTTCGCAGATCACTGATATCCTCGACTCTCCATATCGTCCCTTTGACCCGCTGAGCAGAGCCTCGTCCGGTTACGGACATTATCAGCCCAATATCAAGCGGATTATCGACGAAGGTTTTGAGGGTTCAGAGCGTCTTGCGGCAAAGAAACTTGCGCAGCTCGATCCGACAGATCTGGAATATTCCGACAAGCGTTCGTTCTATATGGCTGTTCAGGTCGTTGTGGACGGTGTGCGCATCTTCCAGCAGCGCTTCTCGGACTTGGCGACCGGCATGGCCAATGAGACCGATGACCCAGAACGTGCCAAGGAACTGAGACTCATCGCCAGCAATTGTGCTCAGGTACCGTATCGCCCGGCCCGCAATTTCTTCGAGGCGGCTCAATCCTATTGGTTCACGCTGCTCATCGATTACTGCGCCCAGAACGGCGGTGCCATTTCCGGCGGACGTTTCGACCAGTACATGTACCCCTTCTACGTCAAGGATCTCAAGGACGGAACCTTCACCAAAGATGAGATTTCGACCATCATCCAGGCACTGTGGGTCAAGCACATGGATCTGATCAAGGCCAAGTCCTATTCGTCGGCACGCAACAATGGCGGTTTCGCCACTACTATCGGCATCACCCTCGGTGGCGTCGACAAGAATGGCAATGACGCGGTCAACGACTTGTCGTATCTGTGTCTCGATGCAGAAGAGGCCGTGTTCAATTCCGAGCCGAACGTGGGCATCCGTGTCAGCAAGAAGACTCCGGATGAGTTCATCAATCGAGTCCTTCGGATTCTCGGCCACAAGGAAGGCGGCAAGGACCCATTCTTCAATGACGAACGGATCATCCCCGCCCTGATGCGCGAACACGGCATGAGCCTCGAAGAAGCGCGTGACTGGTCGTTGGTGGGTTGTGTGGAACCGACCGGCCAAGGCAATACCATGGCTCGCACCAACAGCTGCTACTTCAACCTCGCCAAGTGCCTCGAGCTGGCAATCAACGACGGAAAATGCCCGGTCTCCGGCCAGCAGCTCGGCCCGCACACCGGCCATTTCGCCGATATGAACACCTTCGACGACGTTAAGAAGGCCTACAGCGAGCAGGTCGACTACTTCGTCTCGCTGATGGTTTGCTCGCTCAATACGATGGCGACGCTTCACAAGCGCCAGACGCCGCACATCTATTCCTCGATCCTGATCGACGGATGTCTTGAATCCGGCCATGACTGCACCAATAGCGGTGCTCTCTATGATGCCACAGGCGTCAACGGCGTGGGTCTTTCGGATGTGGCGGATTCCCTGCTGGTCATGAAGCAGCTGGTGTTCGACGAGTCGAAGATGAGCCGTGAGGAGCTCGTCAAGTCTCTTGAGACTGACTTCTCCGACAAGGTGATCCAACAGCGTTGTCTGAACGTACCGAAGTACGGAAATGACAACGACGAGGCGGATGAGATGGTCGCATTCGTGGCCAAGCAGTATTCGGATTCCGTGCGTCGGTTCAAGAGCCCGGGCGGCGGCCACTATATTCCAGGCCTGTTCTGCCTTTCTTCGAACACGCCGCTTGGCCGTCAAGTCGGTGCGCTTCCCAGTGGCCGTAATGCGTTGACACCGTTGGCCGACGGCGGCATCTCGCCCAAGCAGGGTGAGGACGTCGAAGGGCCGACCGCCGAGATGAAGTCGGTGGCCAGCTGGGACCAGACACAAGCGATCAACGGTGTCTGCCTGAACATCAAGTTCGTGCCTGCTTTGATTCGTAATGCCACTGATCGAAAGAAGGTCGTCGACCTGATTCGCGGTTATTTTGATATCGGCGGGGTCCATATCCAGCTCAACGTCCTGTCTTCAGAGACGCTCATCGACGCGCAGAAGCACCCCGAGAACTATCGCGGCTTAGTAGTTCGTGTAGCCGGATATTCGGCGTTCTTCGTGGAGTTGGACCGCGACATCCAGAACGAGATCATCTCTCGAACCATCAACGAAAGTGTCTGAGAGGTAAAAGAATTGACAACGGACCATCCGTCCATGGGACGAGTATTCAATATCCAGCGGTTCTCGATTCACGACGGACCGGGCATACGCACCGTGGTGTTCTTGAAGGGCTGCTCCTACTCGTGCACCTGGTGCGCCAATCCCGAAGGCATCAAGCCGTATCGGCAGGTGATGTTCTCGTCGAAGAAATGCATCGAATGCGGCCTTTGCGTGCAAGCGGCGCAGAACGGTGAAGTCGAGATGCAGGACGGGAAATTGGTGCTGCACCGTGAGCGGATACGTCCGTCGCAACTCGAATGGGTGAAGGCCTGTCCCACAGGAGCTTTGAAGATCGTAGGCAATATGCAAAGCCCTGAGGAAGTCACTGAAAAGGTCTTGCGGGACATGCCTTTCTACCGCAGAAGCGGGCAGGGCGGCGTCACCTTCTCTGGCGGGGAGCCGTTGGTGCAGGCCAGATTCGTCGATGAGACGGCAAGGCTGTGCAAAGAGCACGGTCTGCATACCGCGGTCGAAACAGCTGCTGGTGTGCCGCTGAAATCGATTGTCGAGGTGAGCGACAACATCGATCTGTTCATCTGCAGCCTGACGTCCACCGACCCTGAAACCTACCGAAAGTACATGGGACATTCCAACGAAACCTCATTGGACAATATCCGTTGGATGGCACATTACGACCCGGAGCGGCTCTGCGTGAGGTCCCCGTTGATACCGGGCATCAATATGGAAAACGGTCAGGTCGAAGACATGATTGAATTTCTGGCTGACGCCGGAGTGAAATACTACGATGTGCTGCCATTTCACCGTTTGGGCACCTCAAAATACACAGGGCTGGGAAGAGCCTACGACTTTGCCAAGCTCGACCCGCCCAGTGATCAATGCATGGAAGAAATCCGTGGCGAAATTCGTCGTCACGGCATGAGTACGGATTTTCCCAAAGGCCTGTCCAACGGGCACAAGGCGGAAATACGTCAAGATTTTTCAGTTACAAAAGGAGTAAAAAATGACTGAAGGAACAACACAACGCAAACCTGCGAAAGAGATGACGAAAGCTGAACTGGCCAGATATATCGACCATACGATTCTCCGTCCAGAAGCCACCGAAGACGAGATCAAGCAGATCACGCGAGACGGTGTCGGTTTCGGTGTGGCTTCCGTCTGTGTCAATCCGGCATCGCTTGATTTTGTGTCTCCTATCGTGGAGAACACCAATACAGGTATGTCCGTCGTCTGCGATTTCCCCTTCGGGCAGGGAACCGCCGAAGACAAGACGCAATTGGCAAAGGAATATTGCCGCCACGAAGGCCTGACGGATCTGGACCTGGTCATCAACTACGGTATGGTGCGCTCGGGTCATGCGGCGCAGGCCGGTGAGGAGCTTCGTGGTGCCGTCGATGCCTGCAGGGAGGCAGGAGTGGTTTCCAAAGTCATTATCGAAACGGATGCGCTTTCCGATGAGCAGATTGTCGAAGCCACCGAAGCGGTGATTGCCTCCGGTGCTGATTTCGTCAAGACCTCGACCGGTTTCTATACTGGAGGCCCTACGGTTGGCGGATCGGTGGAAGTGATGAAGAAGGTCATGAAAGCTGCTGACGGGCGTATCAAGGTGAAGGCTTCAGCGCACATTCGCACCCGTGAGCATTTCTTGGCGCTTATCGACCTTGGTGTCGATCGTATCGGTCTAAACTGCACTTCCACGCCGAAAGTGCTGGCCGGTGCCGCTGAGTAAAAGGCCGAAAATCGGTAGGTTAACTCAGGTTGCTTCGGTATCAGACACAGTGCACTTTCCATGACGTAGAACTGATATCTTTGATAACCGAGAATATGCAAAGTAAAAGGTGGGAATCCCTATGGGACTTCCACCTTTTTCCATGGATATGTTTATACCGAATATGGCATGTGACCGCGTGCAATCATAGCGGTTTGGTGCCTATCCCGCTGTTTTCGGCGTTGGCTTCCGGACCGACCGTGATCAGTTGGGTATGGGCTTCGGCGAGCTGCTCCGGCTTGATGTTTGCGGGCGTCTTGTCGGTGATGATGTAATCGAAATCGGACAGGGTTCCTGCGATGTACAGGGCACGTTTGCTGAATTTCGAATTGTCCGCCAGAAGAATCTTGGTTTCGGATATTGAAAGCATGGCCGACTTCAGTTCGGCGGTTGCGTCATAGGAATCGGCGGCGCCACGGCTGGTGACGGAAGTCGTCGAGATAAAACAGATGTCCGCTTGCAATGATTGCAATGCGTGAATCGCCATGTGGCCATGAAAAGCGTTGGCCCAAGGATAATAAAGTCCTCCCGTCATATAGAGACGTATACCTGAGGCGCTCATCAATTGTTCCCCGGCGAAGACGGAATTGGTGATGACGGTGAGCGGAGCTTTCTTTTTGATGAAATCCAACAGAGGTAGTACTGTCGAGGAGTCATCGAGGATGATGGTCGAATCCGGACGAATAAATTCCGAAGCTCTGGTACAGATGATTTCCTTGGCTGCAAGGTTGCTTTCGTATCGTGAAGAAGGCGGTATCTCGCTGGCGAAGGAGCGCGAAAGCACGACGATGCCGTTGTCGAGCTGAAGAATGCCTTCCTTTTCGAGCTTCTTGATATCGCGATAGATGGTGACATCCGAAAAATGCAGCTGTTCAGCGATATCCTTGACCTTGGTTGGTCCGTTTTCCGCAAGCAGATGCTGGATTTGGACGTGACGCGCGCCGATGTCTTCTCGTTGATTTCCCGGCATCATACCTTCTTTTCCTGTTTCGACCTGGTTGCTACTGGAATGGAAAGCCTTAATCGTAATGGTTCGTGAAATTCAAAACCGGTGTGCAGCGTTTCTTTTATTTGTCTAAAAATAATCTCGTCATAAAACAATCGGGACATGCAAAGAATCGTCAATCTTTTATAAAATTGGCGGATTGCCTTACATGTCCCGATTGCTTCATAAACGTTGTCCTTTGCTGTTTACTGCTGGGCCTCCACCGCGGTCAACGCCACCGTGTTGATGATGTCTTCGACCAAGGCGCCGCGTGAGAGGTCATTGACGGGCTTGTTGAGGCCTTGGAGCACCGGGCCGATGGCGATGGCGCCGGAGGTGCGCTGCACGGCCTTATAGGCGATGTTGCCGGCGGCAAGCGACGGGAAAACGAACACGTTGACATGGCCCGCCACATCGTTGCCCTTGGCCTTCGTAGCGGCCACGGTGGGCGACCAGGCGGCATCAAACTGGATGGAGCCGACGGCAGGCAGATCTGGGGCCTTCTCGTGAACGAGCTTCGTGGCTTCCTCGACCAGATCGACGTCCGGGCCCTTGCCGGAGCCAAGGGTGGAGTAGCAGAGCATGCCCACCTTGGGGTCGATACCAAAGGACTTGGCGGTCTGCGCGGACTGGATGGCGATGTCGGCCAGCTGTTCGGCGTTCGGGTTGAGGTTGATGGCGCAGTCGGCGAAGACGGCCACATGGTCTTTGAAGCACATAAGGAACGCGCCGGAGACCAGCGAGGCGCCGGGCTTGGTCTTGATGACTTGCAGTGCTGGGCGCACGGTGTTGGCTGTGGAGTTGATCGAGCCGGAGACCAGGCCATCGGCCTTGCCAAGTACTACCAGCATGGTGCCGAAATAGCTCGGGTCGGTCAGCTGCTTGCGGGCCTGCTCGGGCGTCATGCCCTTCTTGGCGCGCAGTTCGCACAGTTTGGTGGTCATCGGCTCGAGCACGCTCTCATCGTCCATCGGCTGATAGGAGGCCTTCTCGAGCGACTTGAGACCGAGTTCCTTGCCGCGAGCAAGGATGGCGTCCTTGTCGCCGACGATGATCAGATTGACGATGTCGCGCTCCAACAGGTAATCCGCGGCTTTGATGATGCGGTCTTCCGAACCTTCCGGCAGCACGATGGTCTTCTTGTGAGCCTTGGCGCTGGCCAGCAGGCCATTCTGGAATGCGTACGGCGTGGTCGGGGCGTCGAACGATGTGCGAGCCGCAGCCACGACCTCGGAGGCGGGAGCGTTGTCGGCAAAGGCCTTGGCGGCCTTATCAGCGGCATCAGAATCAGTGTCGGAGGGGAAGTCAACGGCAGGGATAGTCCAGACCGGAACGGGGGAGTCCTTCAGGGCTTCCTTGGCGTCTGTGGCCTTTTCATCGGTGCAACCGGTGACAAAGACGCCGACGACCTTTCCGCCGGCCTGTTCGACTTCAGCCGTGCAGGTTTCGACGCTCGCCTTCACCTGTTCGCCGTTGCGTGGAATGGTGCAGATGGCGAGGAAGGTCTTGGCCTTGAGGTCGGATGCGATTTCGGCATTGAAGGTGAACGCTTCCGGGTCGAAGATGGCGGAACCGTCGCTGCCGACGATCACCATCGAGTCAGGGTTGGTGCGTTCCAGCTCGGCGCTATAAGCGGCGACGATATCACCTCGTGCCGAGGCTTTGTCTTTGCGTGCGCACTTGGGGCACACACCGCGCACCTGGTCGACGGACTGTCCGGCATTGGAGGCCTTGAGCAGTTCGGCGCTGAACGTTTCCTTCTTGCAGGCGACCGGACGGAATACGGCCGTCTTTCCTTGGGCGGAAAGGGCTTTCACCACGCCGTAGGCCACTACGTTACGGCCGTTCTTGCCTTCTGGGCTGGCGATATAAATGACTTCGTTTGTCACGAGATAACTCCTTTATGCATGTTGCACACGATCTTTTCGATCAACTACGATATCGATCGTTTCCATTTTAGGCGGAGGTGTGACGTAGCCGACGTTGGTTGTCCAATACTGAAATTGAATAATAGAAAAGGGCACCGGGCCGAAACCCGATGTCCTTTTCTATCAAATGACTACTTGAAGCGTAGTCGAATGAGAATCAGCTCATTCGTTGTCGCTGCCGGTGCTCATGGCGGCTTTGGCGGTGGCTTTGGCGTCCTGGTTTTTGACGTCGGAGTAGACGAAGCCGGTGTAGTCGGGGTGGTCGTAGCCTTCGTCGACGGCGAACTGGAAGGCGTCGGTGCGGAACTGTTCGAGCTTGTCGATCTCGTGGGCGTACTTGTCCGGGTCGAGGGTGCGGAGCACCTCGGCGGTGAGCTCGTAGCGGTCCATGTCGTTGACGCGCACCATGTCGTAGGGCGTGGTGGTGGAGCCTTCCTCCTTGTAGCCGTGGACGTTGAAGCTGTCGTGGTTGGGGCGGTCGTAGATGAGGGCGTGGATGTCGTGGGCGTAGGAGTGGTAGGCGAGGAGGACGGGCTTGTCCGGGGTGAACAGCTCGGTGAACTCGTCGTCGCTCAGGGCCTCGTCGTTGTCCTTGGGGCTTTGCAGCTTGAGGGTGTCGACGATGTTGACGACCTTGAATTTGATGCCGAACTCCTTGAGCTTCTCGCTGGCGGCCATGGTCTCGAGGGTGGGCACGTCGCCGACGCAGGCGAGCACGATCTGGGCCTCGTCGTTGTCCTTGGCGGTGGAGGCCCACTTCCATTCGGCCGCGCCCTTCTCCAGTTCGGCGCGGGCCTCGTCGAGGGTCTGCCAGGTGGCGGCGGGCTGCTTGCCGGCGAAGATGGCGTTGATCTTGTTCGTGGATTTGAAGGCCTTCTCGGCGACGGCGAGCAGCATGTTGGCGTCGGCGGGGAAGTACTCGGCCACGACGTGGTCGTTGTTGAACGCCTTGTTGAGCAGCACGGAGCTCACGCCCGGGTCCTGGTGGGAGAAGCCGTTGTGGTCCTGGCGCCAGACGTGCGAGGAGATCAGCATGTTGATCGAGGCGACGGGCTTGCGCCACGGGATGTGGCGGACGGTGGCCTCGAGCCATTTGGCGTGCTGGTTGAGCATGGAGTCGATGACGTGGGCGAAGGACTCGTAGGTGCTCCAGATGCCGTGGCGGCCGGTGAGGACGTAGCCCTCGAGGAAGCCCTCCATCTGGTGCTCGGAGAGCTGCTCGATGACCTGGCCGGTCACGGCCAGGTGCTCGTCGGTCTGTTCGGAGAGGTAGCCGTTGTCCCACTGCTTGTCGGTGACCTCGTAGGCGGCCTGCAGGCGGTTGGACGCGGTCTCGTCGGGCCCGAAGATGCGGAACGAGTCCGGGTTCATCTTGATGATGTCGCGGGTGTAGTTGCCCAGCTGGCGGGTGGCCTCGAGCTGTCCCCAGCCGTGGCCGAACTCCTTGACGCCCTTGACCTCGTAGGCGTCGAGGGCCGGCAGGCGCAGGTCCTCGCGGATGCGGCCGCCGTTGGCGTTCGGGTTCTGGCCCAGGCGCAGCTCGCCGGTGGGCATGAACGCGGTGACCTCGGGGCGCACGGCGCCCTTCTCGTCGAAGAGCTCCTCGGGCCGGTAGGACTCCATCCAGCCCTTGAGGACCTGGAAGTGGGCCTCGGTGTCGCGGGCGCTGGCCAGCGGGACCTGGTGGGCGCGCCAGGAGCCCTCGGTCTTCTTGCCGTCGATGTACTTCGGGCAGGTCCAGCCCTTGGGGGTGCGGAAGATGATCATCGGGTAGGTGGGGCGGTCCATGTCGTCGGTCTGGGCCTTGGCCTTGATGTCGCAGATCCTGTCGAAGACCTCCTCGAGCATGCCGGCGAAACGGCGGTGGATGGACATGTGGTCCTCGTCGTCGAAGCCCGCGACGAACTCGAAGGGCTCGTAGCCCATGCCCGCGAAGAACTCGTGCAGCTCCTCGTCGGGGATGCGGGAGAGGATGGACGGGTTGGCGATCTTGTAGCCGTTGAGGTGCAGGATCGGCAGCACGATGCCGTCGGTGCGCGGGTTGACGAGCTTGTTGGACTGCCAGCTCGTGGCCAGCGGGCCGGTCTCGGCCTCGCCGTCGCCGACCACGGCCGGCACGAACAGGCTCGGGTTGTTCATGATCGCGCCGTACGCGTGGCTCAAAGCGTAGCCGAGCTCGCCGCCCTCATGGATCGAGCCCGGCGTCTCCGGGGCGAAGTGCGACGGGATGCCGCCAGGATACGAGAACTGGCGGAAGAATTTCTGCAGCCCCGCCTCGTCCCTGGTGACCTCCGGATAATACTCCGTATACGTACCATCAAGATACGACTGCGAGGTGCCTGCAGGGCCGCCGTGGCCAGGGCCCATGATGAACACGGTGTTCTGCTGGTGGTCGGCGATAAGACGGTTGATGTGGCCGAACAGGAAGTTCAGACCCGGGGTGGTGCCCCAGTGGCCCACGAGACGATACTTGACGTCCTTGCGGGTGAAGGGCTCCTTCATCAACGGGTTGCTACGCAGATAAATCTGACCGATGGAAAGATAGTTGGCGGTACGCCAATACTTGTCGACTCCTTCGAGAGCCTCATCAGAAACCGGCTTGCCGAGCTTCTTCCACGGGGTGCCAATAACAGGACTAGTCATTTATGCTCCTGTACTCCTGTACACATTGTGTGCAATTGATTATTTTCTTCGGGCTCAAACCTTTGTTAATATTGATGTTCAGGTTCGTGCCCAATCGATGTTCACTTTACGTGTCGACTCAGACTTTTGGACGTTTTTTTGCATCTGTGTGCGATGTTGGGCTATTTTTGTGAAATAATGTTATATTCTACAAATAATTTGTGAGATTTTCGCACGTAAAAAAACAACTTACAAACGTTGAAATTGAGCCATAAACTCCGTAACGCCAAGGCTTAGCAATGTTCGATTCACAGAAAATTCACGCGGCGTGTTGTTTTTTGTGATGTTGTTTTTTGTTTGTTCCACTTCCACCATCGAAACTCTTGATTTTGTCGCCTTGAACCGCGAGAATGGACACTACTTTATATCTGTTTCATACTGAGATTATCTATAGGGAGAATCCATGGCAAAAGGTCCAGTGCTTGTCGTTGACTTCGGTGCACAATATGCCCAGCTTATCGCGCGGCGCGTGCGTGAGGCGCATGTCTATTCCGAATTAGTACCGCATTCCATGCCGGTGGACGAGATGCTGGCGAAGGATCCAAAGGCCATCATCCTTTCTGGTGGCCCCGCCTCAGTCTACGAGCCGGGCGCTCCGAAGATTGACAAGAAGATCTTCGATGCGGGCGTGCCGGTGCTGGGCATCTGCTATGGCTTCCAGGTTATGGCCAACGAGCTGGGAGGCAAGGTCGATAAGGCAGCGCTCGGTGAATACGGCAAGACCGAGGCCGTGATCGATGATGCCGAAGGCGTACTTGCCGGTTCGCCGGACGAACAGACTACATGGATGAGCCATGGAGTCGCCGTCGAAAAAGCTCCAAAGGGCTTCAAAGTACTCGCGCATACCGAAGGTGCCCCTGTGGCCGCGATGGAGGACGAGTCCCGCAAACTTTATGGCGTGCAGTGGCATCCAGAAGTCAAGCACACTCCGCTTGGTAACGAGCTATTCTCCACGTTCCTTCACAAATGCGCCGGTCTGCCCAGTGATTGGGATGCCGACAATATTATTGACACGCAGGTCAAGAAAATCCGCGAGGAGGTCGGTGATGCCGAGGTCATCTGCGGGCTTTCCGGCGGTGTCGATTCCGCCGTTGCGGCGACTTTGGTGCACAAAGCCATCGGCGACCAGCTCACCTGTGTCTTCGTCGACCACGGCATGCTGCGCAAGGGTGAGGCCGAGCAGGTCCGCCATGATTTCGTCGAGGCCACGGGCATTCGTCTCATTGAAGTCGACGCTTCCGAAGAGTTCTTGGCCGCTCTGAAGGGAGTCACCGAGCCGGAACGCAAGCGCAAGATCATCGGCGAGAAGTTTATCCGCACCTTTGAGAAGGCCCAGAAGCAGGTCCTCGAGGAGGCCGGAGCCCGCGGCAAGGAAGTCAAATTCCTCGTGCAGGGCACGCTCTATCCGGATGTCGTTGAATCCGGCGGCGGCGACGGTGCGGCAAATATCAAGTCGCATCACAACGTCGGCGGACTGCCCAAGGACGTCAAGTTCAAGCTCATCGAGCCGTTGCGCAGTCTTTTCAAAGATGAGGTTCGTGCGATCGGCACCAAGCTCGGCCTTCCGGATAATATCGTCTGGCGCCAGCCGTTCCCAGGACCGGGTCTCGGCATCCGTATCATCGGTGAAGTCACCCGTGAACGTCTTGATCTGCTTCGTGAGGCCGACGCCATCGCCCGCGAGGAAATGACCAAGGCCGGACTCGACCGCGACATCTGGCAGTGCCCGGTGGTCCTGCTCGCCAACGTCCATTCTGTGGGTGTACAGGGCGATGAACGCACGTACGGCTCGCCGATCGTGCTGCGTCCTATCTCTTCAGACGACGCGATGACCGCCGACTGGTACCGCCTGCCCTACGATGTGCTGGCCACGATTTCCACGCGCATCACCAACGAGTGCCGCGGCATCAACCGTGTGGTGCTGGACTGCACCTCCAAGCCGCCGGCCACCATCGAGTGGGAGTGAGCCAAGCAGACTTTTTGCCTGGATGGTGTTGTGCCCGCATGCCAATACGGGCACAACGCCTTTTTGTTTATTCTGTTGGTTTGTGCAATAAACATATCGTTCCAGCGCCATGTGAAAGCTTTCGGCCCGGCACGGCTGCCTGAAGTGACTGAACCGATGGGAATCCGGAATATCATTGATTTGATTGCATGGATCGATAACCTGTTCATGTGTTCGGCAATGTGAGATATAGCCTGACCCGAAATAACCCAAGAACGGTGATAATCAATCTGACAGTTTGCCGCTTTGAAAGGAAAATGAAATATGGACAACGAATTGACATTCAGATATGCACAGCGAAAAGACGTTACGCTTATTCTGAAATTCATCAAGGAACTTGCCGATTACGAGAAAATGCTGGACGAGGTCGTCGCCGATGAGGAAACGCTCGAGGAATGGATTTTCGACAAGCAGAAGGCGGAGGTCATTTTCGCCTGTCTTGGCCACAAGGAGATAGGCTTCGCACTGTTCTTCCATAATTTCTCGACGTTTTTGGGCAGAGCAGGCCTGTATCTGGAGGATTTGTATGTTTCGCCGGAATACAGGGGACACGGCTATGGTAAAGCGATATTGAAAGAGCTGGCCAGGATTGCCGTCGAGCGCAAATGCGGCCGTTTGGAATGGTGGTGCCTGGACTGGAACAAGCCAAGCATCGATTTCTACCTGTCGTTGGGTGCCGAACAGATGTCCGATTGGACGACATACAGGATTGCCGGCGACACATTGAAAGAACTTGCACGATAGAAAAACAAATCCGTCGGTAGGTCGGTTACTGTAGATAGTGCGAAATTGACGGCTTATAGTTTCAACCCGCCGGGTTGTTGCCGGTCGTTCGATTGAGATGATGCCAAAATATAATGTCACGATGCCTTGTTCGCCTGCAAAGGTGAGAGATGATAGGCATGATTGAGTCAACGAACAGTTTAGGAGGATTGATAAGTGAGCAAGCATATGAGCAGGGGCGCATGGCTGGTGGTTTTGGGATTGATACTGGCCGGTGCGAACTTGCGTATGCCGATCACTATGATGCCGCCGCTGCTGAACGATCTGAAGGCCGAAATCGGCTTGCCGACTTCACTGGCGGGGTTGCTGACCACCATCCCGTTGTTGGGATTCGCGTTCGCCTCGCCTCTGATGGGTAAGTTCGGTGCCAAACACGGCAGCGACAAAGTGCTTGTCGTTTCGCTGATTATTCTGAGCGTCGGCAGTTACCTGCGCGTCATTCCCTCTTCTTGGGCTCTGATGATTGGGACGGCCGTTCTCGGAATCGGCATCGCGGGCGGCAACGTCTTGCTGCCGGCGGTCATCAAGGACCGTTTTCCGCAAAACATCGCTGGCATGACCACGCTTTACACCATGGCTCAGGTGATCGTCGCCTCGCTGGGCACCGCCACCTCCGGTATCGTCGCTTCGAGAATTGGCATCCAGTCCAGTATGGCGACGTTTGCGCTGGTGGGACCTGTCGCGCTTGTCGTATGGATTGCCATTGCGGTGCTCAACCAGCGCCATTCCGGCTCGTCACACGATGCCGTCGAAGCCAGTGTCGACCGTCCGATGATCGACAGAACACCGTGGCGTTCGCCGTTGGCTTGGGTGATTCTGGCTTACTTTGGCCTACAATCGATGCTTTATTACTCGTTGCTCACATGGTTGCCATCGATGTGGCAGGAGGCCGGTTTCAGCGCTGTCGCTGCGGGCAATCTCGCCACGATCTTCCAGCTCACCGGCATGCCCTTGACGCTGACGGTGCCGATGATCGCCGAGCACAAACACGGGCTGTCCATTATCAACGGCATCGTAGGTGGCGGGTTTGCCTTGGGTGTACTGGGTATTCTCGTTCCAGGCGCGAACCTTCCGCTCAATGTGGTGGCCTCCGCCCTGATGGGCATGGCCTCGGCTGCGGCGTTCAGCATCTGCGTGATTTTCTTCCAGAAGCGCACTTCGAACGCGGCTGACACCGCCCGCCTTTCCGGCATGGCCCAGTCCGGTGGCTACCTGCTGGCCGCGGTCGGTCCGGTGGCGCTCGGTGCACTAGATGGTGCCCTGCATTCTTGGACGCCGATTATCGTACTGGTCCTTGTTGTCGTCGTCCTGATGTTCCTTTCCGGCATCGTCGTGATTCGCCATCGCGATATCTATGAGGGGCTAGACTGAATATCATCAGTCTTAAACAACCGAAAGGCAGAAGCAATGACGATTCTTACTGATACCTATACACTCAATAACGGAGTGAAGATTCCGAAGATCGGTTTCGGCACTTGGCAGATTCCCGATGGGGAAGTGGCCTACGATTCGGTGCGGATGGCACTGGACGTAGGCTATCGCCACATCGATACCGCCTACGTGTACGGCAACGAACGCAGCGTTGGACGTGCCATCAGAGAATCGGGAATCGACCGTGATGAGATTTTCGTGACCTCGAAGCTGCCGGCAGAAGTGAAGCAGGCCGACGGGGTCTTGCCTCATTTCGAGAAGACGATGAAAAACCTCGGTCTCGACACGCTTGACCTTTACCTGATTCACGCACCATGGCCTTGGGAACATGCCGGAACGATGCGCATGGATGATGAGAATCTGGCCGTGTGGGCCGAGATGGAGAAGATCTATCGTTCAGGCCGTGTCCGAGCCATCGGTGTATCGAATTTCGACGACCATGACCTCAAAAACATTCTTGATCATTCGGACGTGACTCCCGCTGCTAACCAGATCCAGTATTATATTGGTGCAACAGAGCCGAGGAACAGGACATTTGCGCAATCCCATGGCCAGCTGATCGAGGCCTATTCGCCGCTGGCCACCGGAGGGTTGCTCTCTTCGCCCGAACTTAAGACAATGGCCGAAAAGTACGGGGTCTCCACCGCCCAGCTAGCGATTCGCTTCTGCCTGCAGAACGGTGTATTGCCACTCCCCAAGGCGACGAGTCGCGAGCATATCGAAGCCAACGCGCAGGTCGATTTCACCATCGAAGGCGCGGATATGGACAAGCTGAACGCCTTCGCCGATCCGAACCCCGACAACCATAATCCCAGCCAGCGGTAATAGAAATATGATGCGTGTGCTTTCCGTTGGTTGGTTTTATTCGAGAACGGAATTTCTCTGAGATTTTCACTACTGGTGGTACTCGCCAACAGAGGTGATTTAATAGAACAGTGTCTGCTTGTCATTAAACGAGGAGGAATATCATGAACGAACAAGAAGCCATGGATTTGCTACGCAAGTTCATTGGGTTGCATACCGAAAACGGCAACGAGAAGGTCGTCGCCGACGAGATCAAAGCAATCTTTGATAAGGCTGACGTGCCGTGCAAAGTTTTGCCACTTGAGGACGATCCGACCCGCGCCAACCTGGTAGCCGAACTCGGGCACGGCGATCCGATTCTCGGCATCACCGGGCATATGGATACTGTATCGGCTCAGCAGGAAGGCTGGAAGACCGATCCATTCGAGCTTACTGAAGACGGCGATCTGGTGTATGGCCGTGGCGTCACCGATATGAAGGCAGGTCTTGCCGCCATGGTCTTCGCCATGCTCGACTTGAAGAAGCACGAGGACAAGATGCACGGCACCGTGCGTTTTCTGGCTACCGCAGGTGAGGAAGTCGGCATGCCGGGTGCTGCGGCGCTCGAAAAGCAGGGTTATATGAAAGGCGTGGAGGCACTGCTCGTCGGCGAACCTTCCGGTTATAACATCGTCTATGCCACTAAAGGCGAGCTCAATCTCAACATCGCGATGAAAGGCAAGGCCGCGCACAGCTCGACGCCTGCACTCGGCATCAACGCGGTGGAGAACCTGCTTGAGTTCCTCGATACTGTTTCCAAGCGTATCAAGACGGCGGCTGCAGATAAAAGCAATCCCGACCTCGGCGATACCGTATACAACATCGACGTCATACGTGGCGGCCAGCAGGTCAACGCCATCCCTGAATCGGCCAACGCCGAGATCAACATCCGCGTCATCCCCGAATTTGACAACAAGGAGATTCTGGCGATTGTTGATGAGGAAGTCGAGAAGTTCAACAAGAGCCACAAGGCGAGTGTCTCCTATACCGTCGGCATGGATATCATTCCCGTCATCGGGCCGAAAAGCGCCAAGCTCGTCGATATCGTCAAGTCCGTGGGGGAGCGCCACTTAAACGAGCAGGGCAAGTCCGCCGAAATTCCGATGTTCGGCGTTTCCGGCGGCACCGACGGCAGCGTGCTCCTGCTCGATAGCCCCAAGGACACCGCCTACGTGATGTTCGGACCGGGCAACGACACGATGCACTGCGTCAACGAAAGTCTGCCCAAGGCGATGTACTTCGACTTCATCGGCATCTACAACGACATCATCGACGAATACATGGGAATTAGCAAGTAGCCTAATGCATTTCGGCGTGATTCGGTATCAGTCGGCTTCCCGATTGTGCCAGTGAACGGCAAAAAGTGGTCTTATCGAATAGATAAATTTCGGTGAGACCACTTTTGTGTCAACGATTTCCGTCATCGAAAGATGAATTTTCCGTTGATGGATGAAGCTTTTGCGGTGTCAGAGCAGCAATGTGATACCCCAAGTGCGGCAGCTGTTTTATTTTCAGTCTTTGGCTTCCGTCGTATCGTTTTCGCCGGAACCGCTATGAGTGTTGACGAGGAAATGTTCCTCACTGGGAAGCACGGCGTTCAAAATTACTGCGACCACGAACGAGACCGCAATGCAGTTGGTGGCAAAAATCGACTGGAAGAGCTGCGGGAACTGGGCGAAGATGCCTCCGACCTGCGTGAAGCCGATGCCGATGGTGAGCGAGAGCGCTGCGATGGTGGTGTTGCGCTGACTGAAGCCAGCTTCGGCGATCATCTGGAAGCCGGAGAGGATGATGTTGCCAAACATCATGATGGTGCAGCCGCCGAGCACCGCCTGCGGCATGGAGTTGAACAGCTGGGCCACGCCAGGCACAAAGCTGGCGAGGATGAGGATGAGCCCGCCGGAAAGAATGACCTTACGGTTGACCACTTTGGTGACCGCGACCAGCCCGATGTTCTGGGCAAACGACGTGAGCGGCAGGCAGCCAAACAGGCCGGAAACAGTGGAGATCAGTCCGTCGCCGGCGATGGCTCCCGAAGTCTCCTTGTCGGTGGGCAAACGATTCAGACCGACCTGAGAAAGCGCTGCGGTATCACCCAGAACCTCGACGGAGGAAACGACATAGAGCAGTGCGAAGGAAATGATGGAGCCGATGTCGAATGTCGGGGCGAACGGCATGAAATGGGGGAGGCTTACGACCTGCAGATGCTGGAAGCCTGAGAAATCAACCTTGCCCATCGGTATGGCGACGATATAGCCTACGACCAGACCGAAGAGGATGGAAAGCTGTTTGACGGTGCCTTTCATCAACAGCTGGAAGGCGAGGCAGGCGACCAGCGAGATGAGGCCCAGCGTGAGGTTCTGCCAGCTGCCGAAGTCTTTGGCGCCTGATCCGCCGCCAAACGAGGAAGCGCCGGTGGAAAGCAGGGAGAAACCGATCGAGGTTACGACGATGGCGGAGACGATCGGCGGCACGTATTTCTTCCAGAATGTGGCGGTCAGGCCCAGTACCAGCTCAAGCAGGCCACCCACGATAATGGCTCCGACCAAAGCACCGTAGCCTTGTTTACCGACGATGGCGGTGGCTGCGGCGACATAGGTGAATGAGATGCCGGTAACCATCGGCAGGCGGCTGCCGACGCGCCAGAGCGGATAAAGCTGCAGACAGGTGCCGAGGCCGGCTACCAGCAGGCCATTCTGGATGATCATCGCCGACTGTGCAGGCGTCAGGTGAGCGGCAGCCGTCACCAGGAAGATCGGGGCGAGATTGGCGACGAACATCGCCATGACGTGCTGCAGGCCAAAGGGGACGCCGCGCCAGAAGGAAATCTGCCCATCGAGGCTGGTCAGTGCCTCTTCGGTACTGGGTTTTGGCTGTTTTGATTTCCGTGCGCTAGGATTGTCGTTTTGCTTGTTCCACGGCAGGTGGGAGGCAAACCCTGAAGCGTTATTATCTGCTGCTGTCTGCTTGGTTGATGAAGCCGCGGCCGATTTGCCGTCAGACTCGTTTTGATTATTTGGGATGATATTTGCTGGTTCGGCCTCTTCGTGAGTGCCGTGCTGATCAGTGCTCAAAGGGTCTCTTTTCTTGATGAAATTGAGATAGTGCTGACAGCTGAAAGTTTATGCTCACCAGTAGGCAGAACGGGTTCAGGGCGTTTCTTAAGACTATGCGAATTCGACGGTTCCGCTTTCGCCATCCATGGCCTTGACGATGGCTAGCGATGCAACTTCATAACCGGCTTCACGCAGTTCCTTGCCACCGCGCTGGAAGCCTTTTTCGATGGCGATGCCAATGCCTTCGATGACGACGCCAGCTTCGTTGCAGATGTCGATGAGACCGTGCATGGCCTTGCCGTTGGCGAGAAAATCGTCGATGAGCAAAACGTGCTCGCCGGGGTTCAGGAAGCGCTTCGAGACGATGACCGGGAATTCCTTCTGTTTGGTATAGGAATAGACTTTTGCCGTGTACTGGTCGCCGTCGAGATTGATGGACTGGGTTTTCTTGGCGAAAACGACGGGGCAGTTGCCGAAGTGCTGGGCCGCGATGCAGGCGATGCCAATGCCGCTGGCCTCGATGGTCAGGATCTTGTCGATTTTCTTGCCGGCGAAGATGCGGGCCCATTCGGCACCCATATGGTCGAACAACGTCACGTCGCACTGGTGGTTAAGGAAGGCATCGACCTTGAGCACCTCGCCTGGTTTCACGGTTCCGTCCCGACGAATCCTATCTTCAAGTTCCTTCATGTCATCCTCTCGTTTCCGTCGGCAAGTGGTTACTGCGATGCCCCTGCAACGCGCATATATGGTCTACGAGCATAATCACGGGAGGTGACGTTCGCCAAAAATGTTGGGCAAACATGATTAGTTCTATCAGGCAAGACTATAAAGACGTTTTCAAACAGACCAGAATCACTAGATATCGGGCTGGTAATCACATCGGAAAATTATTGACGGAAAAGATAATCTGGGGAAAGGCTTTCTTCCGTGCCTTCGACCATACATCCCACAACTCCTCCCAATCTTCCGAGGCAACTGCGTCGAATGACCAGATTTCGTGTCGCCAATGGCCGCGTGAGGCTATAAACGCTCGTGCGGATTTGTGTGATGAGCTCATCGCTGTTTTCTGCAATGAGACCGAATATCATTACCTGTCGTGGATTAAGTATATTGCAAAGATATGCCACGGCTTGTCCTATGGCTTTCCCGGCCATTCTGACCACGTTCTGTGCGTTTTCATCATGTTGTTGAAGTTGTTTGATCAACTCCTCAACTGTCGCAATTTGTTTGTCTGGGCTGACTCTGTTGAACTCTTCGAGCATGGCCGGCAAAGATGCAATTGTTTCCAAGCAACCTGTCATACCACACTTGCATTTTCTGGTGTTTCGGGGGTCGAAAGACGTGTGCCCTATTTCTCCGGCTGATCCATCGAAGCCATGGAATATCTCACCTTCGACGTCCACGATTCCGGCCCCGATACCGGTGGCGACTTTGATAGCAATCAATGGTCTTTGGTCGGCGGGGACGGCGGCGGTCTCGCCAAGAGCGTGGATATTAACGTCATTGTCGGTGGAAACAGGACAATGCATCAGTTCGGACATGGTTTTGCCGGGATTTGATACATCCCATCCAGGCATGATCGGGGGCCTGAACAGTTCATGGGTTTTGACGTCTATTCTACCTGGCAAGTCGATGACGCAATGTCTGAACTTCTGATCTGGGGTCAGTTCATTCCTAAGTTTTTCCAACTGCTCGCTCACTTGTTTGAGAAGTTGGTCGGGAGCGTGCGTCTTAACGCTGATTAATTGGTTTTGATAGCCGATGATATGCAGGTTCATATCGGCGATGGCGAGCGTGGTGTGTTCTGCTCCAATATCTGCGATTCCCAATATCCCCAAGGAAGGAGAAATCTGCAATTTGTTTGCCGGACGGCCGCGGTCGGTTTCAATGACGCCATTGTTGGAAATGATTCCTTTTCGCATCAGGTAATCGATGTCGGAAGTTATGGTCGATCTTGAAAATCCTGTAATACGTCCAAGCGACGCCTTGCTTTGTGCTTTTCCTGATGCAATAAGCCTACACAGAAGGGAAAGCATCTGTGTCCTGCCCGCTACCGTCATCGACGGAATTTGCGGCAGAGAAAGCTCGGGAAGCGTCGGATTTCTCACAATTGAATCGTCATTGATATATGTCATATTTATGTCCTAATTATACATATATATGTCGTTGTGGAACATATATAGACATTCTACACTCGAATTAAACAGAAAAGCAATTGTGCCGGGAAATCCAAAGCTGGATTGAAAAGCATGGAAAGGACTATCATGAACGCTCCTCGATTTGCAGTCTCGCTGATGTGTATGGATTTTGCCAATGTGGCTGAGCAGATAAGCGCATTGAACAAACATGCGGACTCGTTTCACCTCGATGTGATGGATGGGCATTTCGCCCCGAATCTCGCTTTGAGCCCCGATTGGATCAGTGCCATCGTTCCGTATACAAAGATTCGTACCGAAGTGCATCTGATGGCCGATGAGCCCGAGCGCTGGATTGAACCATTGGCGCATGCGGGTGTCGACATCATCTCACCGCATGTAGAGACCATTCACAATGATGCTTTCAGAATTATGAACCGAATAAAGGAAAACGGTTGCAGAACAGGATTGGTACTCAATCCTCTGACTCCGTTCGAAGAAGTCAAGCTTCTGCTGCCTCGCGTCGATTTGCTGACGTTCATGAGTGTCGACATTGGTTTTGCCGGTCAGTCGTTCATCGATGAGGTTCTGCCGAAGATACGTCAGGCGGTTGAATTCCGCGAACGCGAAGGGCTGAACTACGAGATTCAAATCGATGGGCATTGTTTCGAGGGGACTTATAAGAAAGTTCGCGAAAGTGGTGCGGATACCTTCATCGTCGGCAATGCCGGTCTTTTCAATCTTTCCAAGGATGTGGATGAGGCTTGGTCGCTGATGCTTGATACCTACGAGCGTGCCACTGGTGAAAAGGTGGATCGCAAATGAACGAGGCGGAGGCGGTTGCAAAATATTGGCGGGCAATGCCCATGGGAAAAACACCCGATGGGGAAACGCCTGTGGTTTTGGGGATTGATTGTGGCGGTACTCACTTGCGAGTGGGCCTGATTGACAGTTCTGGGGAAATATTATCTGTTGAAGTTGTCGATACCCAGAAAACGTTGGATGGCAAAGACGCGATTAAGCCTCTGGCATCGTTCCTTTCCGGTTTTCTCGATAGGAATCTCTCCCAGAGCTATCGACTGTCCGCAATATCCGCTGGTTTCCCGTCCCTGATAGATCAGAATCGTCGCAAGATCATTCAGACCACATTTATTGAAGGCCTTCAGAACGTAGACGTAGTGAAAGGATTGTCGCAGTTCAAGGTGCCTGTGTTCATTGACCGAGATGTTAATTTCTTGCTCAAATATGACAGTGTGCGATTCGAATTGCCCAAGTGCGGCGCTTGGGTCGGTTGCTATATCGGTACAGGTTTGGGCTGTGCTTTGGCATTCGATGGCAAGATCATGGTGGGCAAACATGGTGTTGCCGGAGAACTTGGGCATGTTCCCGGCGGTACGGGTATTCGTTGCGGATGCGGCAATATGGGTTGTCTTGAAAGCAAGACTGCGGGCCATGCCCTTGTCGAGATGCTTAAAGAACACTATGGCGAGGATGAACCCATCGGTGAGGTATTCGTGCGTCATGGTGATGAACCGTTCGTCGACGAATGGTTGGAATACTTGGCACGAGCTTTCGCCACGGCAATCAATCTCTTGGATCCGCAATGTGTCCTTGTTGGGGGAGGCATCCCTCAGATGAAGGGCTTTCCGAAACAAAAATTAGAGGAAAAAATTCGTGTCATGGCCAGGAAGCCTGTACCCGCAAGCGACTTGGAATTGACCTATACCACAGTTGCCCCGATGGATGGGGTGTTAGGAGGCGCCATGGTTGCATTCGAACAACTTGCTCTAGACGGGCAATGAAAGTTTTTGACAGTGACTAATGGTATTGACTGAAAGGGAGACAAAGATGTCAAGTAAAAAAATAATCATTGATACCGATCCGGGCGTAGGAATCCCGGGAACGGATGCCGACGATCCCATCGCCCTGCTTTTTGCGCTGGCGGATAAGCGACTGGATCTTCTGGCTGTTACGAGCACGTTCGGCAATTGCCCTCCGTGGTTGACCGCGCGTGGGGCGAAAAAAGTCCTGCAGGCTGCCGGTCGAGACGATATCCCGGTGGCCCAGGGTATTCCGCTTCCTTTGGGCGGCGTCTTGCCTCAGGAATTGCAGGAAGCCTATAAGGGACCTCGTGGAAAGGTCGGTAAGATTGATCTTCCAGAACTCGAAAAAGGCTCGTCGTCAATCGCTCCTGAACAAATCATCAAAACCGTTCATCAATATCCACATGAGGTGACGGTTGTGGCGATTGGCCCTCAGACCAATGTCGCGGCTGCTTTGCTGATCGATCCAAGCATTGCCGATGAAATCAAAGAAATCGTTTTTATGGGCGGTGGCCTTGGTATCAACCCGACATACGGGAAAGGCAATGTCACCCCGGTTGCGGAATGCAATATCTATTTTGATCCCATTGCGGCCAATATCGTCTTTTCTTCGGGCATCCCGATGAGAATGGTCAGCCTTGACGTGACCAATCCTGAAACAGGTGTAATTCTGCGTGACGATGCCATCAAAGCTATCCCAGCGGACAAGTCGCCGGCCAACGCCTTGTTCGCCGAGATTTGCGCGACTTATATGGAAAAGCCGATGTTCGACTGGGGCGATGGCTGTGTGCTTTACGATCCGTTGGCCGTGCTTGCCGCTGCCGATCCAGAAGTAGGCACATATGAATCGATGTCGGTGAAGGTGGAAACCAAGGGGCAGTACACATTGGGTGAAACCGTGCCTGACAAGCAATCTGCTCCGAATATGCAGGTCATGACTGATGTTGATGGCGCTGCAGCCATAGCTGAAATTGTCAAGACAATAGAAACGTTGTGAAAGAGAATCAAGAAAAGGAGTTCATGATGAGTACATCATCAAAGCAGCCAGACACTGCTTCAAAAGGTAAAACCGGGGAGGCGACCGGCTCGGTCATATTAATCGCCTTTATCACTTCGATTGGTGGCTTCCTTTTTGGTTTTGATAATGGAAGTATCTCCAGCTCGATCGGTTTTTTGACGACCAAATTCCATCTTTCTGCAGCCGGCACAGGTTGGGTGACTTCCTGCATCACTGTAGGCTGCATTATCGGCGTGATTTTCGCAGGTCGTCTTTCCGATTTGTTCGGACGCAAGAAGGTCTTGGTCGCCGTCGCAGCACTGTTCATCATTGGTGCTACAGGTGAGGCCATTGCCCCTAATGTCGTGTTCCTCGTGGTTGCCCGTATGATGGTCGGTTTCGGCATTGGTTTGGAGACGACGGTGGCACCGTTGTATATCGGTGAGGTTTCACCTGCTCGTATTCGTGGTCGTCTGGTTTCTTTCAACCAGCTCTTCAATGTCATCGGCAATCTGGTCATCTTCTCGGTGTCCGCGGCTGTCATTAGCATGCATGCCGAAGCGTGGAATGTTCAGTACAGCTGGAGAACTATCTTCATTATCGGCATCATTCCTGCTCTCATTCTTATCGTCTGCCTTCGTTTCATTCCTGAAAGCCCGCGTTGGCTTATTCAGCAGGGACGCACTGAAGATGCTCGCAAGGCCATTGGCCGCATCTTCACCGATGAAAAGGCTGTTGACGAAGAGATGGAACGTATCAACGTCGTCATCGCTTCTGAGGAAAAACCAAAGATTTCCGAGATTTTCGCTCCCCGTATGCGTCGTCGCTTGCTCATCGTCACTGGAGTGCCTTTCTTTATGCAGCTGACAGGCATCACCGCAGTTTTCTACTATGCTCCTGAAATCTTCAAGACCGCCGGCTTCGGAAGCAACGCGGCGGTGCAGAGCACGGTTCTGGTTGGTGTCGCGATGGTAGCCGGTACGCTTCTCTCCGTATGGATCATTGATAAGGTGGGAAGGCGTCCGCTTCTTCTGTTCGGCTCCGTCGGTATGGCTATCCTTTTGGGCCTTATCGCTTGGCTCTTTACCGTGGCCCATCCGAATGGTCCTCTACTGATTGCGCTGCTTTTGGCCTATGTCATCGTCTGGAGCGTAAGCTTCGGTACGGTCTCCTACGTTCTGCCGGGTGAGATGTATCCGACACGTATCCGTGGTCTGGGACAGTCGGCCAACACCTTCTCACAATGGATTTTCACTTTCCTTGTCGCACAGCTGTTTCCGATTCTTGTTGACAAGTATGGCTCCATGGTCACATTTGCCGGCTTGGCTGTGTTCTCCGTCCTCGCTTTCTTCTTCTGCTATGTTCTCGTGCCAGAGACCAAGCAGAAGCCGTTGGAACAACTCGAACTGGAGCTTTCCAAGTAATAATAGCGACTATCGGTATCGTAGATTTTTCCGGTATTGATGATTCAGGTGTGTGCCTTTGCTGATTGCTGAGGTACACACCTTTTTACACGTTTGTATATCACTAAATCGTAAAAAGGGAAGCTAGGGGTCCTGACTCTGGTTTGTGGAGGTTTTTGATTTTCAACGGCAAATGATTGTTTGCTTGTCATGATTAAGCTATCCACGCCCAAATGTAACTGATGGAATTAGTAATGTATTTTTAAATGCATGATGACAACTGTGTGTGATAAAAATGAAGTCCTATGGCAGGCGGGCTGGCTCAGATTAAGGGAGCTCGCGAAACGGCTTTCGAAGGGAATGGGTGTGGCACAGGATCCGGATTTGATTGCACGAAGCTCCGAGGAACTTGTCGGTGATTTGAACCCGCAGCAGGCCAAGGCGGTGCAGTATCGCGGGCCAGCGCTGTTGATTGGGGCAGGTGCCGGCTCTGGCAAGACGCGCGTGCTGACACGTCGAGTGGCGTGGATTCTTTCCCAATTCGGGGCCTGGCCCAGCCAGATCTTGGCCATCACCTTCACCAACAAGGCCGCTGCCGAAATGCGCGAGCGCTTGGAAGCCTTGATTGGTCCAGTTGCCGAGCATATGTGGATTTCGACGTTCCATTCCGCTTGCGTGCGCATTTTGCGACGCGACGGCAAAACCATCGGTCTCAATTCCGGCTTCTCCATCTATGACACCGCCGACAGCCAACGGCTGATTAAGCTCATTGGTACCGGCCTCAACGTCGATCTGAAGCGTTATACGCCTCGTGCCATTCTTGGCCAGATTTCCGATTACAAGAACAAACTGGTCGGATGGAAAGAACTGCTCAATACTTACGCACCCGATTACAAGCCTGGCCAGCAAGGCTATCAGATGGGACGTGCCGACAACGCAGATGCGGTGTATGCCGTGATATACGCGGAATACCAGTATCGCTTGGCCGCGGCGAACGCCGTGGATTTCGATGATCTGATCGTGCGCACGGTCGAGCTGCTGCACGACCACCCGGAAGTCGCGGATTGCTATCATCACAAATTCCGTTACATCTTGGTCGATGAATACCAGGACACCAACCACGCCCAGTACCAGCTGGTGCGTGAGCTTTCCGGCATCGACAGCGCCGATCGACCGGCGCTGGGCTCGATGGCAGGAAACCAGCCAACCGCAGGGCGTGAAGGCCCGGCTTGGGTGACCGTTGTCGGCGATTCGGACCAGTCCATCTACGCCTTCCGTGGCGCCGATATCAGCAATATCCAGGACTTCGAGAAGGATTTTCCGGGCGCCCTCACGATTATGCTGGAGCAGAACTACCGTTCTACGCAGACCATCCTCGACGCGGCCAACGCCGTCATTTCCAAGAACACTGGACGCAAGCCCAAGAAACTCTGGACATCGCTCGGCAAGGGCGACCCGATTGTCGGCTATGCGGCCGACAACGCCCAGCAGGAGGGCGGTTGGATCGCCAACGAAATCGCCAACCTAAAAAGTGAGAACGGCTATCGCTATTCCGACATGGCCATCATGTATCGCGCCAACGCCCAGTCGCGCGCGCTGGAAGAGGCGCTGATCAATGCTGGCATTCCCTACCAGCTCGTCGGCGGCACGAAATTCTATGAACGTCGCGAGGTCAAGGATGCCATCGCCTACTTGCAGGCCATTACCAATCCCGCTGATTCCGTAAACATGCGCCGCATCATGAACACGCCCAAGCGCGGCCTTGGTGCCCGAGCTGAATCGATGGTCGCGAGCTTCGCTGAGGCGCACGACATGCCGTTCTGGGGCGGCATCGAACAGATGGACGAGATTCCCGATCTGCCTACGCGCACGCGCACCAAGCTCGGCGAATTCCAGGATCTGATGCGAGGACTGATGCAGTTTGCCTCAGATCATAATTCCAAGCCTTCCGAGATCGTCGCCGAAGTGCTCAACCAGTCCAAGCTGCTCGAAGAGCTGCAACGTTCCACCGATCCGCAGGACGAGTCGCGCGTCGAGAACCTTTCGCAGCTGCAGTCCGTGGCAGCCGAGTTCGAGCAGAAGACGCCCGATGCCACGCTGTCCGGGTTCCTTGAGACCACGGCGTTGGTCGCCGATTCCGATCAGCTTCCCGGCGAAGGGGAGGACAGCGGCAAAGTCACGCTGATGACGCTGCACACCGCCAAGGGCCTGGAGTATCCGGTCGTCTTTTTGACCGGCATGGAACAAGGCACGTTCCCGCATTCGCGCTCGCTGGAGGACGAGCAGGAGCTTTCGGAAGAGCGTCGTCTGGCTTATGTCGGCATCACCCGCGCCAAGCAACGGCTCTACGTCACCCGCGCGGCCGTGCGCTCGCAGTGGGGCCAGGCCAACGACATGATGCCCAGCCAGTTCCTCGACGAGATTCCCGACGAGCTAATCGAATGGAAACGCCGCGAGGCCGGTGTGGAACGCATGCGTTCCAGCTGGAGTTCAGGCGGTGACGGAGATTTCGATGACGAGTTCGGCGGCTGGGAGGATGACGACGGTTTCTCGTCTGGCTCTACGTTCGGTGGTTCCGGTTCCTCGTCGTATGGCGGTTCGCGCGGTTCCAGGCGTTCCGGCTACGGTTCGTCGTACAGTTCCCGTTCAGGCTATGGTTCCCACTCGTCCGGCGGTTCGTCGTATGGCTCGCGTTCTCGTTCGCACTCGCTCTACGGCGCGGGTTCGGACTATCGGAGCTCCTCGTCGCGTTCCGGTTACGGTTCCCGTTCTTCAGGCGGCTCGTCGTATGGCTCTCATTCCGACTATGGCTCGTCCTCGTACTCTTTGGGCTCGCGCACTCGCGGTGGCAAAGTGACCACTCGCCGTACTACGCCTAAATCAGCCTCGCGCTCGGTGCCGGCCTCGTCGCTCAAAAAAGACAACAAGCTGAGCATCGCCGACTTCTCGATCGGCGATAAGATTACTCACGACCAATACGGCTTAGGCACCGTCGTCGACACGCAGGACAAGGGCCGCAACTCCATCATCACGGTCGATTTCGGCTCCGACGGTGTCAAGCGCCTGATGCTCCGTGTCGCCCCGATCGAGAAATTGTGAGTTCCGTCCGTACCCTGCGGGTAAAATAAGAGTTTGTGTCTGCCATAAGGCGGACATTATCTGGAGTCTTAGCCCATCAGTGGGTCGGCGGTATGCTCGGCAAAACGGGGATATCGTTGGCGCTTGGCGCCTTGAAGCACTGGAGAGGCCCGACTCAGCGCGTTCTTGAAAAAGAATCGCGTTCCGTTCAGATAACGACAGAATACAAAGGAACAACAGAATGACTAACATTCAGCGTTCTCGCCGTCAGGTGCGCCTTTCGCGTGCCCTCGGCATCGCACTGACCCCTAAGGCTCAGCGCATCTTTGAGAAGCGTCCGTACGCTCCTGGTGAGCATGGCCGCACGCGTCGCCGCACTGAATCCGATTACGCGGTTCGTCTGCGCGAGAAGCAGCGTCTGCGCGCCCAGTACGGCGTCTCCGAGAAGCAGCTTCGTGCAGCTTATGAAAAGGGCACCCATACCAAGGGCCAGACCGGTGATGCAATGCTCGTCGATCTCGAGACCCGTCTCGACGCTCTGGTGCTCCGCGCAGGCTTCGCCCGCACGACCGCCCAGGCACGTCAGTATGTCGTGCACCGTCACATCATGGTCGACGGCAACGTGGTGGACCGTCCGTCCTACCGCGTCAAGCCCGGCCAGACCATCCAGGTCAAGCCGAAGAGCCAGACCATGGTTCCCTTCCAGATTGCCGCTGAAGGCGTGCACCGCGATGTGCTGCCTGCAGTCCCCGGATACCTGGACGTCAACCTCGCCTCTCTCAAGGCGACTCTCACCCGCAAGCCGGAGACCAAAGAGATCCCGGTCGAGGTCAACATTCAGTACGTCGTCGAGTTCTACGCTCGCTGATTTCTGAATCCCATTCCTTTAAAGGACATACCGCAAGGGCCCGGTGAGTTTCAAGCTCACAGGGCCCTTGGCGTTGTCGGAATAGTTGGTCACTCGCCGATAACGGCATCGACGATGGCGGAGACGATCGACATGATGATGGTGCCGATTATCGAGGCGAAGAAGCCCGAAATATAAACGCCTACGCCAAATAGCGACACCGCCAGCCACGAAGCCAACCGCATGCATAGCCAGTTGACGACCAAGAGCAGGATGATCGAGATCAACCCCAGCGACATGATCGAAAGCGGAAGAGCGAAAACCTGCGTGACTACGTTGAGAATCGGCCGGATGACGGCATTGACCAGTGCCAGGAACAGCGCGAATACGGCAATGCCTAGAATCGGGGGAGTACCGATTGGCTGCATACTCGGGATGAGCAGCACCATCGTGGCAGCGGCAATGGTCAGGATGATCCAGCGGGTGAAGAATCGTGTCATGGAACCAGTATGGCAAACAAAGAAGGTTTATTGACCGTTGTTTTCAGAACATTTTCAAGCGCTTCGCCGTTGGTTGAATAGATATTGAATGCCAGAAATGAAGCTGGAATAAAAACGGCCTACCGAATCGACGTTCTGATATTTGGTATCAATATGAACGGTTATTTGGCAGGCCGATTTTGTTCGAAGCTGGATTTTGCTGTTTAGAACCCGTCTTCGAAGAACTCAAGCAAGTCGCTCATGGTCAGTTTCTTCTTCTCTTCGGCGTTCAGGTCGCGCGCGATCTGGCCTTTTTGCAGTACGATGAGGCGGTTGCCATATTTGAGGGCGTCATCGAGCCGGTGGGTGATCATCAGGCAAGTCAGGTGTTGGTCGTTGATGGTGCTCGCAGTGATGGCCATGAGCTGCTTGGAGGTCTTCGGGTCGAGGGCCGCGGTGTGCTCGTCGAGCAGCAGCAGGTCTGGTTTGGTGATGGTTGCCATGATGAGGCTCAGTGCCTGACGCTGGCCGCCGGAAAGATTGCCGGCAGGGGTGTTCAGATGTTCCTCAAGCCCGTTGCCGATGCCTTTGCAGAGCTCGTAGAAACGGTCGTGGTTGGCCGCCATCTCGCGCATCTTGAAGCGTCGTGGCTGGCCGCGTCGAGTCGCGAGCAGCAGGTTTTCCGCCACTGTCATACGTGGTGCCGTACCCATCTTCGGGTCTTGGAATACCCGGGCGATGTACTTCGCGTGTGTCTCTTGCGAGGTCGAGGTGACGTCTTCACCGTTGAGCAGCACACGCCCGGTTGTGGGGTGGATGCCGCCGGCGATGACGTTGAACAGGGTGCTTTTCCCTGCGCCGTTGCCGCCGAGCACGGTGATGAAATCTCCTGGTTTCACCGCGAGGTTGGCGTCGGTCAGGATTTCCTTGGTATCGTTCATCCCGTTATCGACTCTCACCGAGCAGTGTTCGACTGCGAGGCGAATATCCTTCAGGTCGCTGACATCCTGCATCTCGGCCGCACTGGCGGTCAACGCAGCATCGGTTTTGTTGGATTTGATCAAGGTCTCGTCTTTCATGAGTTTGCCTTTCCGCTGGACACTACAGTGTCATCCTTCTTGAAGTATTTCTCGAAACCTGTGGTCAGGTGCAACGCCCGCTTGAACTGCGGGATAAGCATGCACAGCGAGAGCACGACGGCAGAGAAGAACTTCAAATACGTGGTGTCGAAGCCAAGTCGGATGACCAGCAGAATTAGGAGCTGATAGATGATGCTGCCGACCACGGTGGCGAGCATGCGTTGGAAGAAGGAGAGTTCGCCAAAGAGGACTTCGCCGATGATGATGGAGGAGAGGCCGATGACGATGGTGCCCACGCCCTTGCTCACGTCGGCGTAGCCGTCATGCTGGCTGATGAGCGCACCGGAAAGCGCAATCAGTCCGTTGGAGAGCATAAGCCCCACATTTGTCATACGTTCAGTATGAATGCCGAGCGATTTAGCCATGGATTCGTTGTCTCCGGTGGCGATGTAGGCCTGGCCGAATTCGGTGTTGAAGAACAGGGACATCAGGCCAATGACGATGGTCACGGCCAAAAGCCCAATGAAGACGGTGTCGTAGTTTTCCGGCAGGTTCAGCGGACGGAAGACGTCCTGGATCTTCGGCAGGTTCAGCAGAGAAAGGTTCGGTGATTTCATGACGAACAGCATCACGGAGTTCAATGCGGACATCACCAGAATGCCGGCGAGAACCACGGGAATCTTGCCTTTCGTGTAGAGAAGACCGGTCACCAGTCCCGCACACATGCCGGCCAGGACTCCGAGCAGGGTGGCGAGGAACGGGTTGACGCCCATGGTGATGGCCGCCACGCACACCGCGCCTCCCAGCGGGAACGAGCCTTCCGTAGTCATATCGGGGAATCCGAGGATACGGTAGGTCATGAAAATGCCGAGGCCGAGCATGCTCCACAGCATGCCCTGGCCGATTGATGAGATGATCATTTGTTGCTGCCTTCCTCGCCGACGACCTTCGCATTCTTCATCACCGAGTCGGGGACGGTGATGCCGTTGAGGTCTGCTTCCTTCTTATTGATGTAGACGTCGCCACCGTTGAACACGTAGACGGGTGTGGTAGCGGTCTTGGATTTGCCGCTCAACACGTCGGCCATCATTTCGCCGGTTTTCAGGCCGAAGTCGTACTGACTGGGGGCGATGGTGGCGACGGCACCCTGCTTGACCATGGTGTCGGCGGCCACGATGACGGGTTCATGCTTCTTGTTGGCCTCTTGCGTGACGGTAGGCATCGCGTTGGCGATGGCGTTGTCGTTGGGGATGAAGATGAAATCGACTTGGCCGCTCATGATCTGCACGGTCTGGGCGATCTCATTGCTGGTCGGAACCGCGAAGCGCTTGGTCTCAAGCCCCATTTTCTTGGCGATGGCGTCGGCGTGATCGACCTGTGATTTGGCGTTGACCTCGTCGGAGTTATAAAGGAAGCCGACCGACTTCGCTTTTGGCAGGAGTTTGCGGGCGAGTTCCAGCTGTGCTTTGAGCGGTGGGACGTTGGAGACTCCGGTGATGTTGCCGCCAGGGTGTTTGAGGTCCTTGACCACGCCTGCGGCGACCGGGTCGGTGACCGCTCCGAGCATGATCGGGATGTCCTTGGTGGTGTTGGCCAGAGCCTGCGTGGCACCGGTGGCGATGCCGCACAGCGCGTCGGGCTTCTTGTTGACGAGCTGCTGGCTCATGGTGGCGAGCTTGCTCTGGTCGCCTTCGCCGTTCATGCTGGTGACTTCGAGGTTCTTGCCTTCGACATAGCCGCCCTTTTTGAGGCCGTCGATGACGCCTTGATGGATCTGGTCGAGTGCCGGATGACTCATGGTCTGTAAGATGCCGACCTTCTTGACTGTTTGCGTCTGTGCGGTCGCGGCCGTTTGGCTAGTGGTCTTTTTCACACTGTGCTCACCTACGAAATACATGGCGACACCGACGACGACCACTGCTACCGCCGTAACTGCAGCGGTTACCAGCGTGCTTGGTGAACGATGTTCTTTTTCGGACATGGTGTTTATCTTCTTTTTAAAAATTGGTTAAATTTAAGAGGGATCGAAAATATTTATTTCTATCGACAGATAGCAGCAAAGCTGTCATCTATTTCTTGCCGACATCAGTGGTGACGAGCTTGGCGTTTTTCATGAGCTTTTCCGGCACATTGATGCCGAGGCGCTGCGCCTGCTCCTTGTTGATGATGGTGTCACCAGTGGAGAAGGTATAGACGGGCGTGGTTGCCGGTTTGCTCTTGCCTTTGAGAATGTCTGCGGCCATCTTGCCGGTTTGGATCCCCAGCTGGTATTGGTTGACGCCAATGGTGGCGAGTCCTCCTTGGGTGACCATGGTGTCCACTGAGGTAATGACCGGCTTGTTCTGTTTGTTGGCCTCTTCGGTGACGGTTGGCATGGCATTGGCGATGGTGTTGTCCAGCGGTATGTAGATGAAATCGACCTGTCCGCTCATCACTTGAACGGCCTGAGCGATTTCGTTACTGGATGGCACTGCGAATTTCTTGACCTGCAACCCGAGTTTCGTGGCGGCCTTCGTTGCCGTATCGACCTGCGACTTGGAATTGTCTTCGGTAGAGGAATAAAGCATACCCACCGTCTTTGCCTGTGGCATCAGTTCCTTGCCGAGCTTGATTTCCGAGGCAACGGGCGGCTGGTCGGAGACGCCGGTGATGTTCTTGCCGGGAGCCTTCATGTCATTAACCAACCCTGCTGCGACGGGGTCGGTGACCGCGCCGAGGACAATCGGGGTGGTACTGGTTGCGTTGGCCAGCGCCTGTGCGGCTGGGGTGGCGATGCCGACCAATACATCGGCCTTTTTGTTGACCAGCTGCTCGCTCATCGTGGCGAGTTTGCTTTGGTCGGCCTGCCCGTTCTGGTCCATAATCTGGATGTTCTTGCCGTCGATGAAGCCTTCCTTTTCCAACTCATCGACCACGCCCTTGTGAATCTGGTTCAATGCGGGGTGGCTGACATATTGGAGGATGCCGACACGCTTCAGCGCATGTTGCGAGGTCGACGTGCCGGTGTCGTCGGCCAGCGCATGTCGCCGGCCGAGTTGGTAGGTGAAGCCGCCGACGAGGATGAGGATGATGACGATGATGGTCGCCGTCAGCGCCCTTCCGTGTGAGGCTTGGTGGTTTTCGTTGCTCATAGCGTTCCTGTTGCTCTTTCGATTGGTTTTGGCCCACGCCAAGTGTAAGGGTTATCGGTTTCCAAAAATCGAACAATTACCGAATAAAACGCAGTGATACTCAAATTCCCGATATACGGAACTACGATGGAAATTCGATAAAGACAAGTGACGCCTTGGCGAAGGCACGATATTAAATTCTGGTTTACTTAACAGATTGTGTTAGCTACGCCAGCCACGCCAAACAAAATGCAGCGGGAGTCGTGATGTCGAAGTCATATCGACTGCTCCTTTCATTGCATTCTCAAAACTGCTTCTAAACATAGAAGGCAAGGCTCCCAATGGCAAAACCGTGACTCACATAATGAGACATGGCGCTGTGCGATAATGGAGCCATGTTGTTGCATCTTCATCTTGTCCGCCATGGGCAGACCTATTTCAATCGCTATAACCGTTTGCAGGGTTGGTCGAATTCACCATTGACCGATTCCGGCATTGCCGACGCAGGCAAGGCTGGAGCGAAACTCAAGGATTTCGATTTCGCTGCCGCCTATTGCTCCGACACGACCCGTGCCGAGCAGACCGCAGCCCGAATCCTTGATATCAACGAGCAGAATGGCCACACGCGCCCAAAGCTGGTCGCCGATATGCACTTTCGTGAGCAGTTCTATGGCTATTTCGAAGGTCAGGATATGAATATGGCATGGTGGGCCGCCGGCGCTCCGCACGGTGCCAAGACCTATAACCAGATCATCGAAAAATATGGACTCAAAGGCACCCGAGATTTCCTCAAGGAAGCCGACCCTTTCCACGACGCCGAAAGTGACGACGAATACTGGGAGCGTGTCGAAGGCGGGTTTGCGCTGATTGCCGCGAATGCCAGTCTCAAGGATGGCGACGACGTCCTCCAGATCTCCCACGGCAACACACTCTTGAGTCTGATGCACCGCTTCGCCGGCCCGGGCTACGACCTTTCCGAACGTCCGGCCAACGGAAGCGTCACAACATTGGATTTCGACACCAACAAACCAATCGGGAACGCGGTGACGGTAGTCGCCTATAATCAATGATTTTTTCCATTCAGCGTCGTTGGCGTTGGGTAACCTTGTGTTTTATTATGGCTGAAATGTCGAGGAACCGTATCGGAAAGAGGCTTACATGAGTATTGGGGACATCGCAGGGCTTATCGCCGCCATAGCATTCGCTGTGCTGGCGGGGTTCCTGATCTATCCGCTCATCAGGCTGGGCAAGCTGTTCGACCAGCTCGCGCAGACCGTCAAGGATTCCGGCGATCACGCCATCCCCGCGCTTGACGAAGGCGTGACCACGGTACGTCAGGTCAACAAGTCGCTTGAGGATGTCAACAAGATTTCCTCGGCTGCTTCCACGACTGCCGGCAACATCGGAGCATTGACCGATCTTTATGGTTCGTTCCTGGGCAAGCCGGTCATCAAACTGGCTTCGTCCTTCTATGCTTTGAAATCCACCGCGCAAAGCTTCATGCATCAGAAAGGCGCAGGTTCGGCAGGGGATGCCACTAAGCCCAAAGCCACTGCAGCGAAGCCGAAAGGCGGCAAGGAGTAACGATGGTCAAACGAATTTTCTGGGTATCGCTTGGTGTGGTCATCGGGGTGGTCGCGGTTTCCAAGGCTGAGGCCTATGTGCGGGCCAATACTCCGGACAAGGCTCGTCAGTTTGTGCTAGGCCCCGATCAGGACCATGTGATGCAACGTTCCTTGCGAGGACTCTTCGACGAATTCAACGCCACGCGTCTTGCACGCGAGCAGGAGCTCAATTCACAATATGCCGACAAGCTTGGATAAGCGGTTGCCTTTTCGTAGCGGATTTGGACGCCTGGCATCGTCTATAAAATCCGATAAACAATGCTCGTAAATAATAAGTTTTGTCACAAGCGGGAATCGGTTGAACGATTCCATATAATTCCATTTTTAGTTTGATTCGATAAGTACAATCGCAACAATTTCGTTGCGAACAAACCAAGGAGCAGCAGCAAGCATGCGCACCTCTGAAATCGCCAGCCGGTTCCAAACCTATTTCGAGAAGCAAGGTCATTTGGTTCTTCCCTCGGCGTCATTGATTTCGCCGAACCCGACCACGTTGTTCACCATCGCTGGCATGGTCCCGTTCATTCCTTATCTGCTGGGGGAGCAGACTCCACCGAGCAAGCGCGTGACCTCCAACCAGAAGTGCGTGCGCACCCTCGACATCGACGAGGTCGGCAAGACGACCCGCCACGGCACCTTCTTCCAGATGCTCGGTAACTTCTCCTTTGGCGACTATTTCAAGGCCGAGGCCATCCACTATGCATGGGAACTGCTGACCACGCCGCAGGACAAGGGCGGCCTGGGCTTCGACCCCGAGACGCTGTGGGTCACCACTTATACTGACGACGATGAGGCACGCTCACTGTGGGTCAACGAGGGCATGGACCCCGAGCACATGGAAATCCTCGGTATGGAAGACAACTTCTGGACCACCGGCGGCCCCGGCCCCGGCGGCCCCTGCTCCGAGATTTACGTCGATCGCGGGCCGAAGTATGGCAAGGAGGGCGGCCCCAGCGCCGACGACAACCGCTACATCGAGATCTGGGATCTGGTCTTCGAGAATTACGCCGTCGACAATGTCAAATCAAAGACCGACCTGCATATCGTCGGTGAACTCGAGCACAAGAACATCGACACCGGTGCGGGTCTCGAGCGCGTGGCCTACCTGCTGCAAGGCAAGCAGAACATTTACGAAACCGATGAAATCTATCCGGTCATCGAAGCTGCCGAGAAGATTTCCGGTCACAAGTACGGCGAGGATCAGGAATCCGATGTCCGCTTCCGTGTCGTGGCCGATCATGTGCGTTCTGCTTTGATGATTATGAGCGACGGCGTGCGCCCCAGCAATGTCGGCCGAGGCTATGTGCTGCGCCGCCTGTTGCGCCGTACTGTGCGCTCTATGAAGATGCTTGGTGTCAACGAACCGGTGCTGCCTACGCTTTTCCCAGTCTCCAAGGACGCGATGGTACCCAGCTATCCGGAATTGAACGACACGTTCCACGACGTTTCCGAAGCCGCCTACGGTGAGGAGGATGCGTTCCGCCGCACGCTTGAAAACGGCACGACTATCCTCGACACGGCCGTCAAGAAGGCCAAGAAGTCTGAAAACGGTGAGGTCTCCGGAAAGGACGCCTTTACCCTGCACGACACCTATGGTTTCCCGATTGAGCTCACGCTTGAGATTGCGGGCGAACAGGGCGTCAAGGTCGATAAGAAGGGCTTCCAAGAGCTGATGGACGAGCAGAAGTCGCGTGCCCGCGCCGACGCCCTCAAGAAGCGTCACAATGTGGATGTCAGTGTTTATGACGATTTCAAGAAAACGCTTGACAAACCGGTTGAGTTCGTTGGCTACAAGGATCATTCCAGTCGTTCAACCATCCTTGGCATCTTTGAGGAAGGCAAGGGTAGCGTACACAGCGTCGAAGGTCCAGCCAACGTCGAAATCGTGCTCGACCGCACCCCGTTCTATGCGGAGCAGGGCGGCCAGCTGGCCGATGAAGGTGAGATGATCTCCGACGACGGCGCGGTGCTCGAGGTCGATGACGTGCAGAAGCCCATCAAGGACCTGACCGTGCACAGCTGCCGTTTGACTGAAGGTAAGCTCAGCGTCGGCGAGAAGGTCAACGCCACCATCGACGAGGAACGTCGCCGCGGTTTGGCACGTTCCCACACCGCCACACACATGCTGCACAAGGCCCTGCGCGAGGTGCTCGGCGAGCAGGCGACCCAGCGCGGTTCGTTGGTCGCCCCTGACTACTTGCATTTCGACTTCCAATGGCCCACTGCCATGACGCGTGAACAGATTGACCAAGTCGAAGCTCGTGTGGTCGAACGCGCTTGCGATGATTTGCCGGTCACCATGGTCGAGATGGATTATAAGAAGGCACTCGAACTCGGTTCCATGCATCTCTTTGGTGAAAAATATGGCGACCGTGTGCGCGTGGTGACCATTGGTGAGGACGCGTGGAGCCGCGAACTTTGCGGCGGCACTCACCTCGATGCCACCGGCAAGATCGGCGAATTCGTCATTACCTCCGAGTCTTCGGTTGGTTCCGGTGTTCGCCGCATCGAGGCGTTTATGGGCAAAAAAGCTTACGAATTCAACGATGCGCAGCATAAGACAGTCTCCGGCTTGGCCGACGAACTCAAAGTGCGTCCCGAAGAACTGCGCGACCGTGTGCTTTCCCTTGAATCCAAGGTCAAGGAGGCCGACCAGCGTCTGAACTCGCTTTATGAATCCCAACTCGAAGCCGCGGTTCCGGCTCTGATTGCGCAGGCGGAAGCCGATGCGAATGCCACGGTCGAGCTGGTGGCCTCGAATGTCGGTCATTTCGGCTCGTTCGATGCACTGCGCAAGACCGTCATGGACATCCGTGCCAAGATCGGCGACAAGAAGTCCGCGGTTATCGCGCTTTCCGGCGTCAACGACCAAGGCAAGCCGATGGTCGCTGTGGCCACCAACGACGATGCACGCAAGGCTGGCTTCAAGGCCGGTGACCTCGTGCGCGTGGCCTCGAAGGTGCTCGGCGGTGGTGGCGGCGGCAAGCCGGACTTCGCCCAAGGCGGAGGAGCCGATGCCTCCAAGATCGACGAGGCGCTGAAAGCCCTGCGTCAGGCCGTGCGCAAGGACTGAAACCTTCGATGACATGGCTGGGCGTGGATTTGGGAGACGCCAGGGTCGGTTTGGCTTTAAGTGACCCTGAGCTCTCCTTTGCGCACCCGGAAGGTAATATCCAGGCTTATGGCGATTCGTTCCGCGCCTTGGATGAAGTCGTGGATTTCATTGATGAGCATACCGATATCGATAAAGTCGTCGTTGGTCTTCCGCTGCTTCTGAGCGGAGAAGCGGGGAAAAGTGCTAAAAAAGCCAAGCGTTGGGCGTCAAATCTTGCCAAAAGGCTGCAAAATGCCGTCCAGAGCGAGGAATATAAAATAGACAATGTTCCTGAGATAGTACTTCAGGACGAGCGTCTCACCACGGTGAGCGCACACCACCAGTTGAGCCAAGCCAGCGTCCAGAGCAGAAATCACCGGCCGGTGGTCGATCAGCAGTCGGCGGTTGTCATCCTTCAGTCGGCTTTGGATGGACGCAACTGACAATCCGGAAGCAGAGAGGGAATTCATGCCTGAAGACTTCAACGAGCTTTTCGATTCGAACGCCGAGTGGGTCAACCCTGAAGGTCAATCCGCTCAGCTTGAGCCGCCAAAGCCGCCGAAATCGCGCCATGAAATGCGTCTGCGCAAGCAACAACAGCGTCGTCGGCGGATGACCATTGCAGCCATTGTGGCAGTGGTTCTGCTTATTGTCGGTTGTGGCGGCTTCTTCGGCATCAGAGCCGTGACCCATCACGTCAATAACAATGCGCAGGAGGTTCCCTCGGATTATTCCGGTCCGGGAACAGGACAAGTGTGGTTCACCGTCGATACTGGCGAAAGCGTCGCTTCCATAGCGAAGCATCTGGTCAAGGCAGGCGTGGTCAAGAATGCTGATACGTTCGCGAGCACGGTGGCTGCCAACAACAGCACGCTCTATCCGGGCACGTACGAGCTCAAAAAGCACATGTCATCCGTGGACGCGGTGAAGATTCTTTCCGACAGGACCAAAGCCACTGGATTCCTTGAGGTGAAAGCAGGGGAGCGAAGTTCGGATGTAATAGCGCAGGCCGCACAGCTTTCTGGTATCGATAAATCTCAGTTCGATGCGATAATCAATGGCGGCGGACAGGGGATTCTTCCTGCTGAAGCTGGCGGCAAATTCGAAGGCTGGTTCGAACCGGGTGTCTACGATGTCAAGAAGAAGGGCAGCACGGCTGCCTCGATTTTAAAGTCGATTGTCGATAAGCGCGTGGCCAGGCTCAACGATTTGAAAGTGCCGACCGGCACCGAACGCGAGACCATCCTCAATATGGCCTCCATCGCCGAATCTGAAGTGAACCGTTCGGAATACTACGGCAAAGTCGTGCGCGTCATCATGAATAGGCTTAATCAGGGCATGGCTTTGGGTATGGATTCCACGGTTGCCTACGGGGCGAATGTCAAGCCGAGTGATCTTACCGATGCGATGCTCAACGACGCATCCGACCCCTACAACACGCGCATCAACAAGGGTCTGCCGCCTACGCCAATCAGTTCTCCGGGAGACGAAGCCATCCAGGCCGCGATGAATCCGACACCTGGCAATTGGCTCTATTTCGTCACCACGAACTTGCAGACGGGCGAAACAAAGTTCGTCACCACCCAAGATGAATTCAACCAAATCCGCAATGAATACAAGGCCCAAAATCCCAACGCCAACTGAATTGAGTTCATTATATTGTGGTCAATAAGATTGCAATAATTGCCGAGGCCGTGATTACGGGGACGAACGGGGCTTTACGAGAGTTGGCGGATGAGTGATGAGCCAGTTTGGGATAGAGGTGGATCCAGAGGAGACCTAGGACGCCCATGAGTAGCCACCAATAGAGGTAGGGCATCAGGTCGAAGGAGCCTACGGCAAGGCCAATCAGAAACGATGCGGTGACGTCTCCGAATCCTAGGGCGCCGGGCTTGAAGCGCGAGAGTAGGAACTGGATGGCGGCCGATAGCAGCGCGTATCCAAGCGGTAGCAAAGCTTTGGCGGGATTACGTTCGACGATGGCAAGGGCGAGGAAGACCGCGAGCTGTATCAACACTCCTATGGCCACCCATGTTCTGGGCACTCGAAAACGGCGGATGTCTTCGACGGCAAGCGCCAGTCCGAAAATCAGACTCGGCAGTACTGCAATGTAGGCCATATCGGTAAGATAGTGCATAAACCCATTATTTGACGAATGGAAAGCGCGAAAAAGCGCAAAGTTCAAGGTTTATTTTTTGAAGGTCGCTATTCGTCAAGGTTCGGCAAGGAGTGAATATGTTGCGTTGGCAGACGGCAGGGGAGTCGCACGGTGAGGCGTTGGTCGCCATGATTGAAGGGCTTCCGGCCGGCGTAGAGGTGCGCTCGCAGGACGTCGTGGACGCACTGGCTCGCAGGCGTCTGGGCTATGGCCGTGGGGCGCGCATGAAGTTCGAGCAGGACAAAGTGCGGCTGCTGACTGGCGTACGTCACGGCAGGACGCTGGGTTCGCCGGTGACCATCGAAATCGCCAATACGGAATGGCCGAAGTGGACCGAAGTGATGAGCGCCGATCCGCTCGACCACGAGTTGCCGCCGACTGGTCGTAACGAACCGCTGACCCGTCCACGTCCCGGCCATGCCGATCTGACCGGCATGCGCAAGTACGGTTTCGACGATGCCCGCAACGCGCTTGAACGTTCCAGCGCTCGAGAGACAGCTTCGCGTGTGGCTTTGGGTGAAGTTGCTGCGAAATTCCTTGAACAGACAGTAGGCATTCGCACGGTTGCTCATGTAGTTGCTCTGGGCGGTGAAAAGGCTGATACCAGCACATTGCCGACGCCTGCCGATGTCGAGGCGCTTGATGCTTCTCCGGTGCGCACGCTCGATAAGGATGCCGAGAAACGCATGATGGCGAAGGTTGATGAGGCCAAGTCACGTGCCGATACGCTGGGCGGCGTCGTGGAAGTCATCGCCTACGGCGTGCCCGCAGGATTGGGTACATACGTGGAAAGCGACCGGAGGCTTGATGCTGCACTCGCCGGTGCCTTGATGGGGATTCAGGCTATCAAGGGCGTCGAAGTCGGCGACGGATTCCTCGAGGCCGATCGGTTCGGCTCCGAGGCCCATGACGAAATGTTCGTGGATGACAACGGCCATATCGAGCGTTATTCCAACCGTTCCGGTGGCACGGAAGGTGGCATGTCCGACGGCCAGCCGATTCGCGTGCGTGCCGCGATGAAGCCGATTCCCTCGATTCCGCGTGCGTTGCGCACCGTCGATGTTACCAACGGCGAAGAGGCCAAGGCCATCAACCAGCGTTCCGACACCACTGCGGTTCCCGCCGCTTCTGTGGTCGCCGAGGCTATGGTGCGCCTGACACTGGCAAAGTTCGTGCTTGAGAAATTCGGCGGCGACAGCGTCGAAGAGACCCGTCGCAACGCACAGAGTTATCTCGATTCTTGGCCGGAGCATATGCGCTGAGTGTTTTTGCTGCGAGATTGCATGCCACATTCTGCAGAAACTAAAAACTATCAAAATAGAGAGAAAACGTAGAATACAGAGAGACAAGGTGCAGTAATCATGAGTGGTCATCGTCCGCTTGCCGTGGTCATCGGTATGCCCGGTGCCGGCAAGACTCGCGTGGGGCGTGAGGCGGCGCAGATGCTCGATGTTGATTTCGTCGACGCGGATATCGAAATCGAGCAGGAAGCGGGCATGAAGATTCCCCGATATTTCGAAAAATATGGGGAACCTGCGTTCCGTAAGCTGGAAGCCGAAGTTATTGCTGACTTGCTCGGGTCGTTTGATGGTCTGCTTGCATTGGGTGGCGGCGCGCCTATGACACAGTCGACGCGAGACGCGCTGGCCCACTATATCGACGACGGCGGCAAACTGGTCTATCTGGAAGCCGATAAAAACGAGGCCATGGAACGAGCTGCGCGAAGTGGCAACCGACCGATGCTCAACGGCGATGCCAACAAACGCTGGCTAAAACTTTATGAAGAGCGCGACCCCGTTTTCCGTGAAATCTCCAATCTGCATGTGCATACCCATGGTTCGACGCCGCGGGTGGCGGCAAGGAAGTTGAGCAATATGATTCAGGAACGCATTGTCCATGTCACCGGTTCGGGTATCGAACCCTATGACGTTTGTATTGGTGAAGGCACGCTGAACCGCTTGCCGGAAATGGTCGGTCCGGACGTACTTCGTGTTGCGTTGATTCACACCCAACCGGTGCAACGCCATTCCGATCAGGCGCGCGCTTTGTTGCGTCAGGCCGGTTACGAGGTCTATGACATGGTTATTCCCGACGCGGAAAAGGGCAAGACCATTGATGTTGCCAAAACCATCTGGAAGAGGCTTGGAGAGATTGGCTTCACCCGTTCGGACGCCATCGTCGGCCTCGGCGGGGGAGCCGCGACCGACCTTGCCGGTTTCATTGCGGCCACCTGGATGCGCGGCATCCGTTATGTCAATTGCCCGACCTCGCTGCTGGCGATGGTCGACGCCTCGACCGGAGGCAAAACCGGTATCAACACTGACGAGGGCAAGAATCTCGTCGGCTCGTTCTACACGCCCGCAGGCGTGCTCGCCGATTTGCGTACGCTAAAGACCTTGCCACAGGATATTTTCACCGAGGGGCTTGGGGAGGTCACCAAATCCGGGTTCATCCGTGACACCACAATCTTGGATATTTTGCAGGAGCACGCCGATGAACTGAAGAACTTCAATGGTGACGATTTCCTAGGCTCGCCGCTCGAAGACGTGGTCGCTGAACTCATCGAGCGTACGGTTCGCGTCAAGGCCTATCACGTTTCCAACGATCTCAAAGAGGCCGGTCTGCGCGAATTCCTCAACTACGGTCACACGCTGGCCCATGCCATCGAAAAGCTCGAGAACTTCCGTTGGCGTCACGGCAATGCGGTGGCAGTTGGTTGCGTCTATGCCGCGGAACTTTCGCATATCCTCGGCCATCTCGATCAGGAATCCGTTGATCTGCATCGTTCAATCCTTTCTTCGCTCGGTCTGCCGATTTCCTGGGACGGCGGTGATTGGGATTCGGTGCTCGCATTGATGCACAAGGACAAGAAGGCGCGCGGCAACACTCTGCGTTTCGTCATTCTCGACAGTATCGGTCATCCGATGCACCTCGAAGACCCGCCGATGGATGCTCTTGTCGAAGCATTCCAGCGCATCCGTAACTGATTCATCAATATATTAATAATTGATAATTTTTAAATAAAAAAGGACAAAATAAATGACCAAGGTAATCGTCGTCAATGGACCGAATCTCGGGCGTCTGGGAGTACGCGAACCCGATGTATACGGCCATCAGGACCTCAAAACTTTGCGCAAGGATTGCGCCGAGTGGGGCAAAGCGTTGGGCCTCGAAGTCGAGGTGCGCCAGTCCGACGACGAAGCCGAGGTCATCGGCTGGATGCACCGGGCCGTCGACGAGCAGACTCCGGTGGTGATGAACCCCGCCGCATTCACCCATTACAGTTATGGACTTTCGGACGCTGCCAAAATGGTCACTGATGCCGGTCTGCCATTGATGGAGGTTCATATCTCCAACCCCTCAGCCCGCGATTCTTTCCGTAAATATAGCGTGATTAGTCCAGTCGCCACCGGCACCATCACCGGTATGGGCTTCTATGGCTACAAGCTCGCCCTCGACGCAGTTGCCCATCTGTTGGCACAATAAGGTTCAGTAAAAATTACAAAATAATAAAGAAAAACGGGAAGCGGAATCTGTTTTTCCGATCCTGCCTACGAACACGCCGAGTCAATAGCGAATGATAGGCTGAAGTTCCATGGCAAGAGAAAATAATGATAATTCCCATGGACATGTCACCAAGCATATTTTCGTCACCGGTGGCGTTGTTTCTTCCCTTGGTAAGGGCCTGACAGCATCCTCTCTCGGTCGTCTTCTTCGCAGCCGTGGTCTCCGCGTATTGCAGCAAAAGCTCGATCCCTACATCAACGTCGATCCGGGCACTATGAACCCGTTCCAGCATGGTGAGGTCTACGTCACCGAAGACGGCGCCGAAACCGATCTGGACATCGGCCATTACGAGCGCTTCCTCGACGTCTTCCTCTCCCAGAAAGCGAACGTCACCACTGGCCAGATTTATCAGTCCGTACTCGAGAAGGAACGTGCCGGCAAGTACTTGGGCCAGTGCGTCCAGGTCATTCCGCATATCACCAACGAGATCAAGAGCCGTATGCGCGCCCAGGCCGCGGACGACGTCGACGTGATCATCACCGAAATCGGTGGTACCGTCGGCGACATCGAATCCCAGCCGTTCCTCGAGGCCGCGCGCGAGGTCAAGCGCGAGCTCGGCCCGCATAACTGCATGTTTGTCCACGTTTCGCTGGTGCCGTACTTGCCGGCAGCACACGAGCTCAAGACCAAGCCGACCCAGCATTCCGTGATGACCCTGCGTCAGCTCGGCATCACCCCCGACGCGCTCGTGCTGCGCAGCGATCGCCCGCTCAACCAGGGCATCAAGGACAAGATCTCCCTGATGTGCGACGTCGACGAAGAGGGTGTGGTCAACTGCGTGGATGCCCCGAGCATCTACGACGTGCCGAAGATCCTGCACAACGAAGGCCTCGACTCCTACGTGGTCCGTTACCTTGAGATGTCGGCCCACGACGTCGATTGGGCCGAGTGGGATGATTTGCTGGAGCGCGTGCACCATCCGAAGGAAGAAGTCAACATCGCTATCGTCGGCAAGTACATCGATTTGCCAGATGCCTACCTTTCCGTTATCGAGGCTGTAAAGGCTGGCGGCTTTGGCAACTATGCCAAGGCGAACGTCAAGCTCGTGGCAGCCGATCTTTGCGAGAGCGAGGCCGGTGCCGACGCCGAGCTGCGCGATATGGACGGCATCATCGTTCCCGGTGGTTTCGGCATCCGCGGCATTGAAGGCAAAATCGGCGCGCTGCGCTACGCCCGCGAGCATAAGCTGCCAGCGCTTGGCCTGTGCCTTGGTTTGCAGTGCATGGTCATCGAGTACGCACGCGACGTGCTGGAGCTCGAGGACGCGGATTCCTCCGAGTTCGAACCCGGCTGCAAGAACCCCGTTATCGCCACGATGGAGGAGCAGAAAGACATCCTTGCCAATTCCGATATGGGCCACACTATGCGCCTCGGTTCTTATCCGGCCGTACTCAAGGAAGGCTCGTTGGTCGAAAAGCTCTACGGTACCACCAATGTCACTGAGCGCCATCGTCACCGTTACGAGGTCAACGTCGCCTACAAGGATCGCCTGCGTGAAGGCGGCCTTGATATTTCCGGTGAAAGCCCCGACGGCGAGCTTACCGAGTTCGTCGAATTGCCGCAGGACGTACACCCGTTCTACATCGGCACGCAGGCTCATCCTGAGTTCAAATCCCGCCCGACCAAGCCGCATCCGCTCTTCCAAGGGCTGGTGAAGGCCGCGCTCGACCATCAGGAAGCCCGTAAGAGCCAGCCTGAAGAGGACTGAGTCTAAATCATTTGGCAGTGTTATCGGTGCCGTCTCACCATCATTTGGTGATATTAGTCATCAAGCTTGCCAATAAGTGAACGCAAGAAGACCCCGCTTCGGTGGGGTTTTCTGCTATATGTGGGAAAAGGAAACTGAGGAAAATACAGACAAAAACATGTAATTGTACAAAGCGATGCAATATGGACAGACTTGTGAATTAAATCACTTTCATTGTCAGCGTTGTTTTATGCACAACTCTAGTAATAAAACCTCGATTCTGTTAGGTTTATATTGAGTGTAGTCAATGATAGGAGGCAGCGTACGGTGGCAGAAAAACCAACACCAAACGCCGCGTCTGATACGGAGATGAGCCAGTATGTGGCTGATCGCGAACGTGTCAACGAGGATAAGATCAAAAAGGATGACGAGATCATCCAGGAATTCGGTGAGTACAACTATGGCTGGCACGATTCCGACGCAGCCGGTGAAGCCGCGAAGAAGGGCATTGACGAGAATGTCGTTCGTGCTATTTCCGCCGACAAGGGCGAACCGCAGTGGATGCTCGACATGAGGCTTAAGGGCTATCGCGCATTCGTGGAGAAGCCGATGCCCAAGTGGGGCGTTGACCTTTCCGAATTCCATGCCGAAGATTTCAAGTATTACGTCAAGCCGATCGACAAGCCGGCCAAGAGCTGGGAAGACCTGCCCACGGATATCCGTACGACCTACGACAAGCTGGGCATTCCCGACGCCGAAAAGAAGCGTCTGGTCTCCGGCGTTGCCGCGCAGTACGAGTCCGAGGTCATCTACAACTCCATCCAGGACGACCTGAAGAAGGAAGGCGTGATTTTCACTGATACGGACACCGCGTTGCGCGAGTACCCGGATCTGGTCAAGAAATACTTTGCCACCGTCATTCCGTACGATGACAATAAGTTTGCGGCGCTCAACACGGCGGCCTGGTCCGGCGGCTCGTTCGTCTACGTTCCCAAGGGCGTTCACGTCGACATTCCGCTGCAGGCCTATTTCCGCATCAACACGCCGAACATGGGCCAGTTCGAACGGACACTGATCATCGCCGAGGAAGGTTCCTACGTCCACTACGTCGAAGGCTGCACGGCCCCGATCTATGCCACGGACTCGCTGCACGCCGCCAATGTCGAAATCATCGTCGGCAAGAACGCCCGCGTGCGCTATACGACCGTGCAGAACTGGTCGAACAACGTCTACAACCTCGTCACCCAGCGCGCCTACGTCAAAGAGGGCGGCACCATGGAGTGGGTCGACGGCAACATCGGCTCCAAGGCGAGCATGAAATACCCATCCTGCATTCTGGCCGAACCGTACGCCAAGGCTTCCACCATGTCGCTGAGCTTCGCAGGTAAGGGGCAGTACCAGGATACCGGCGCCAAGATGATTCATCTGGCACCGCACACCAGCTCCACCATTGTTGCCAAGTCGATTTCGCGCGGCGGTGGACGTTGCGCCTACCGCGGACTGGTCAAGGTGATCGATGGGGCCAAGGGCTCGAGCTCTTCGGTGGTCTGCGACACGCTGTTGGTCGACGATTATTCGCGTTCCGACACCTATCCGCACGTCGACATCCGCGAGGACGACGTGACGATGGCGCACGAAGCGACCGTCTCTAAGGTTTCCGAGGATCAGCTCTTCTACCTGATGAGCCGCGGACTCGAGGAGAAGGAAGCCATGGGCATGATTGTGCGTGGCTTCGTCGAGCCAATCAGCCGCGAGCTTCCGATGGAATACGCGTTGGAGCTCAACAGACTGGTCGAGTTGCAAATGGAAGGATCGGTGGGCTGATCGATGGCCGAACAAGAAGTAAACATTCCAGTAGCGGATCCTAATGATCCCTACGCAATGCCGGCAGCCATGCCGTCTAGCGCTGACAACGAGCCGCGCTCGTTTGAGGTGGACGATTTCAAGATGCCGACGCGCAAGCAAGAGGACTGGCGTTATACGCCGCTTGAGCGTATCGAGGAATTCTTCAACGTCTTCACCCACAGCGGCGAGACCAAGGTGAGCGTCACCAACATGGACGGCTCGTCGATTGACGGTACCAAGGTGACCGAATCGGTCGTCGACCGTAGTGAAGCGCCATCTGGAACTGTGATGAAGCCCAACGACCGCGTTTCGGCCGTCGAATGGAACGCTGGCAGCAAAACTGTCGTGGTCTCCATTTCCGGTGAGCTTGACCAGCCCGTATTGGTTGATGTCGAAGGACAAGGCACTGATCTTGACTCTCTGCATCTCGTACTCAAGGTCGCCGATCGCACGCACGGCGATATCGTTGTGACGCATCATGGCTTGGCCCGTCTTGCCGAAGGTGTCGAAATCATCACCGGCAAGGATTCTCACGTCTCCACGACCTTCGTGCAGGAATGGGATAAAGGCTCCAAGCATGTGGGCAACCAGCGTATCCATGTCGGAGACAACGCTTCGCTGCGTCACGCCGTGGTCACTCTCGGCGGCGACATCGTGCGTCTGCGTATGGATCAGGAGTTCGGGGGTCCACAAGGTAATCTCAACATGCTCGGCATCTACTTCGCTGAGGCCGGACAGCACCTTGAACACCGCACAATGGTGGTCCATAACTACGCGGACTGCAAGTCCCGCGTGGTCTACAAGGGTGCGCTTGATGGCAAGGACGCACACTCGACCTGGGTGGGCAACGCGCTCATCCAGCCGCAGGCACCGAACACCGACTCCTACGAGCTCAACCGCAACCTGGTGCTGACTCCAGGGCCGATCGCCGATTCCGAGCCGAATCTCGAGATCGAGAACGGCAACATCATCGGTGCCGGCCACGCCAGCTCTGTCGGCCATTTCGACGACGAGGAGCTCTTCTATCTGCAGTCGCGAGGCATCACGGAATCCGAGGCCCGCAAGCTCGTGGTCCGTGGTTTCTTCGCCGACCTGATCGAACAAATCGGCGTGCCCAGCATCGCCGAACACCTTATGAATGTCATAGACCGTAGGCTCGCGCGCGGCGAAAGCGCCGATATGCAAGCGGTATTGGAGGATAAGTAAATGTCTACATTGGAAATCAAGGATCTCTACGCATCGGTGGAGACCAAGGAAGGCCGCAAGCAGATTCTCAAGGGCGCGACCTTGACCGTCAACTCCGGCGAGACGCACGCCATCATGGGCCCCAACGGCTCCGGTAAGTCGACGCTGGCCTACACGCTGGCCGGCCACCCGAAGTACTTCGTCGATTCTGGCGAGGCGCTGCTCGACGGCAAGGATCTGCTGAAGATGACTGCTGACGAACGTGCGAAGGCCGGTCTGTTCCTCGCCATGCAGTACCCAGTCGAAGTACCGGGCGTTTCGATGACCAACTTCCTGCGTACAGCCAAAACCGAAGTCGACGGCAAAGCTCCGGCCATCCGCACCTGGACCAAGGAACTGCAGGACGCCATGAAGAATCTTCGCATGGATAAGAAGTTCGCTTCCCGCTCGGTCAACGAAGGGTTCTCCGGTGGTGAGAAGAAGCGCGCCGAAGTGCTGCAGCTGGAGCTCTTGAAGCCGAAGTTCGCCATCATGGACGAGACCGACTCCGGCCTCGACGTCGACGCGCTGCGCATCGTCTCCGAAGGCGTCAACCGCGCCAAGGAGAACACGGGCCTCGGCATCATGCTCATCACCCACTACACGCGAATCCTCAAGTACATCAAGCCCGATATCGTGCATGTGTTTGCTGGCGGACGGTTTGTCAAGACTGGCGGGCCCGAACTGGCGGATGAACTCGAAGAGACTGGGTATGATCAGTATCTGCCGGAAGGGGCGTCTGAATCGGCTATGGCCTGATTCTCTCTGATTAACCGCTTTAGGTGTTGCTAAGATTTTGTTTAGCTTGCTTTTAGCGGTTGGTCGCTGATCCGGGGAAATATACAATGTCCGACACGCTCCGGGCCGCTCAGGCCAAGTTTTTACAGTCTGACATCGCATATTTCCCCGAATCAGCTTATGCAGCGTCAGCCGATTCGCTGTGAGGGTAGGGCTTTGGAAGATTTCGATACATCGAGTATCGAAATCTGCAAGCTGCGCTTGAAACGATATTCGGATTGAGTTAGAACTTGATAAGAGTGTTAGCTTGAAAGATAGAAGGCAGTATGGTCGACTTTTTGAAGATTAGGGATCAGTTTCCTATTTTGGATCAGCGGATTCATGGACATCCGCTGGTGTACTTTGATTCGGCGGCGACTGCGCAGAAGCCGCAGTGCGTGATTGATGCGGAGTCGGAGTTTTATGAGACCATCAATGCAGGGGTGCATCGTGGGGCGCATGAGCTTGCTGCGCGTAGTACTGTTGCGTTTGAAGAAGCGCGTGCCAAGGTTGCCAAGCTGGTAGGTGCCAATGCTGAAGAGGGGCAGGAAGAGATTGTCGTTACCGCTGGCGCTACGGCTGGACTGAATCTCTTGGCCACTGCCTTTGGCAATGCCTCACTGGGACGTGGTGGGGATGCGGCCAAGCGTTTTGCTTTGAAGCCGGGAGACGAGATTGTCGTTTCCAAGGCCGAGCATCATTCCGTTTTACTGCCGTTCCAGGAACTGGCTTATCGTACTGGTGCCACGCTGAAGTGGTTTGACCTTACCGATGATGGGCGTATCCGTTCCGATACCGCCGATGAAGTCATTACCGATCGGACCAAGATCGTTGCCATCACCCATATCAGCAACGTAACCGGGGCCATCACCGATATCGAGCCCATCGTCAAGCGGGCGCACGAAGTCGGTGCCATTTTTATTCTCGATGCCTGCCAGTCTGTGCCGCATCTCAAACTTAACTTCCACAAGATGGATGTCGATTTCGCGGCTTGGAGCGCTCATAAGATGTACGGACCGACCGGTGTCGGATTTCTCTATGGCAAACGTGAGCTGCTGGAAGCCTTGCCGCCGGCCAGTTTCGGTGGGTCGATGGTCGAGCTCGCTTGGATGGACAAGCCTGCCGAATATATGGAGCCGCCGGCCCGTTTCGAAGCAGGAACCCAGCCCGTCGCACAGGTCGTTGCCGCAGGCGTGGCTGCCGATTGGATGCGCAAAATCGGCATGGAGAACGTCGAAGCCCATGAAAAGGCAATTACCGACGAGCTCCTGAAATTAAACGATGTCCCCGGTTTCCGCGTGCTTGGGCCGGTGGAGAACAAGGACCGTATCGGCACGGTATCGTTCGACGTCGAAGGCGTACATCCTCACGATGTCGGTCAGTTCTTTGATGCCCAGGGTATCGCGGTACGTGTCGGCCATCATTGCGCTCAGCCCGTCCACCGTCATTTCGGTCTGTTCGCCTCCAGCCGCGCTTCGACCGGCGTGTACAATACCGTCGAGGAAGCCAAGCAAATAGTCGAAACGGCCGGCAAGGTTCGTTCGTTCTTTGAGGTGTGAGCAATGAGTGATTTTGGTGTGAGTGGTGACGATCTCGAGCAGATGTATCAGGAGGTCATTCTTGACGCGTCGAAGCATCCGCATGGCAAGGAACATTTCGCTGCGGATGTGACGAAAGAGCCGAACAGCGCGAGCGAAACCGGCGAGACGACTGTGCGTGCCAGCCACGAATACTGCACGCCAGGGGAGTCGCACCAGTTCAATCCGACTTGCGGCGATCAGGTGACTGTTCATGTCGAGGTTTCCGAATCCGAGCCTCATAAGATCGAGCGCTTGGTCTGGGACGGTAGCGGCTGTTCCATCTCCACTGCCAGTCTGTCGATGATGGTCGATCTGGTTGACGGCAAGACGGTCGAAGAGGCCATGCAGCTTGAGGGCGTGTTCCAGAAGCTCATGAAGTCTCGTGGAGCCGGCCTTGATAATGATGCCGACGAAGAGGCGTTGGGCGATGCCGTCGTGTTTCAAGGCGTCTCGAAATATCCGATGCGTATCAAATGCGCGCTGCTCGGCTGGGCAGGTCTCAAGGACTCGCTTGCCAAGGCATTGGCGGCGGATAAGTAGAGAATCGCCTCGGTTGACACCATCATCGCATTCGATAAATAAACGGTGAATGTCCGAAACCAAGGCATACTGCATAGGTATTGATACTTTGATAATCCGATAGGTAACTTGATTATGCTATCCGCTTGTGCTGATGCATTGAATACATGAGATAATGATTTGTAGTTTATTACAGCAGGAGGCAACATGCCCAGCAACGACAATCTCGTACCGACACCTCAATCCTCGATTCTTGATTCTGCGGCCAAGGCGCTCGGCAGCGAAGAGAAGGCCGAAGCGGCCGTCGCCAATCCGCATGCGGTGGGTTCGCTCGATAAGTTCGATAAGCAAGATGAGAAGGCCTCTGCGAAGGCCGATGCTTCCGATGAACCGGCTGGCAATACCGTCAAGGACGAAGAGACTGGCATCCCGCTGACCTCGTTCAACGACATCGGCAAGGCCACGGCCGCGGATGTGCGTGAGGCGCTGCATCAGGTCATCGATCCCGAGCTAGGCATCGATGTCATCGACCTTGGTCTGGTCTATGGCATCGAAATCGATGAGAAGGGGCGTGCCATCATTACGATGACATTGACCACGCCGGCCTGCCCGCTTACTGATCTTCTTGAGGACGAATGTGCCTCCACGTTGGCCGGTTTGGTCGAAGAATTTCGTATTGACTGGACGTGGCAGCCGCGTTGGACACTTGACATGATCCGCCCGGAAGGCCGTGAACAGCTGGAAGCCATCGGCTTCAACTTCGACAATATGCCGAAGTACTGATGAATGCCATACAAGTTCGTGCTGTTTTATTTAGGTGACTAAGAGCGGTAACTTTCATCGGGATATAGGTAATATCACCATTACCATGATTTATTGACGGCCGTTTTCTTATATATTGTTTTGATTGTGCAAGAAAACGGCCGTTGAGTCTTCCTCAGTGGCCGGTTTCTTGCATATTTTGATTATCATGCTAAAGACCGCCCACTGATGCTGTTGTAATGGTCCTTTTCTTGCATATCTAATCGTGTATGTCAGAAACCGGACATTATGCTGGGCTTAGAACCATGGTTAGAATGGTCAATCTTTGATAATTGTGCGTTTCGGCACAATGGTGATGCCGTCTTTGACCGTGAATCCGCGGGCGCGGTCGTGCTCTTGATCGATGCCCACGGTCGCGTTCTCCTCCAAAATGACGCTTTTATCGAGGATGGCCTTGCAGACTCGCGCGCGACGGCCGACAATGACCCCGTCGAAGAGGATGGAATCGACGACCTGCGACCATGAATTGATACGGACATTCGGCGAAAGCACCGAATGCTGCACGTCACCGCCCGAGACGATGACACCTGGGGCGATGATGGACTCGGTGGCCCGCCCGATCCGGTTGGTCTCTGAACGCACGAACTTGGCGGGCGGCAGATTGCCGGAAAGAGTGTAGATAGGCCAATCCTGATTGTAGAGATTGAACGGGGGATTGTACTCGATCAAATCCATGTGGGCTTCGTAAAATTGCTTGATGGTGCCCACATCACGCCAATAGGCTCGGTCGTAGTCGGTGGCTCCAGGAATCTCGTTCTCACTGAAATCATAGACTCCAGCCTCGTGCCGTTGGGAGAAGAAGGGTGCAATGTCACCGCCCATGTCATGCTTGGTATCCTCGGCTTTTTCATCGTGTGCCAGCGCGTCGAAAAGCGCGTCGGTGGTGGCGATGTAATTGCCCATCGAAGCCAGAATCTGGTCTGGATGGCCGGGCATGCCTTCCGTGGCCTCGGGCTTCTCTTTGAAGCCGCGGATCATGTGCGGATGGTCAGGGTCAACGTCGATGACACCGAATTGACGGGAGGCTCCGATTGGCTGGCGAATACCGGCAACGGTGAACTCGGCTCCCGATTCGATATGCTGTTTCAACATCTGCCCAAAATCCATGCGATAGACGTGGTCGGCGCCGACGATGACCACATAATCGGGTTGCTCGTCTTCGATGATGTTAATCGTTTGGTAGACCGCATCCGCAGAGCCCAAATACCAATGTTTACCGAGCCTCTGCTGCGCCGGAACAGGAGAAACATAGGCGTCGAGCAGCGGCGAAAAACGCCAGACCTTTGAGATATGGCGATCCAATGAATGTGATTTGTATTGCGTTAATACGACGATTTGCGTATAACCGGAATTGACCAGGTTGCTCAACGGAAAATCAATAAGACGGTAGACGCCGCCGAACGGAACCGCAGGCTTGGCGCGGTCACGCGTCAACGGCATAAGGCGTGTACCTTCTCCGCCTGCCAATACGATAGCCAGTATTTTAGGACTCTTTGCCATTCCTTACCCCCTGATTACCGTTTTCTGTCGGGCATTTGCGATTTTAGACCCAGCACAGATAAAAGTTCAATCGTTTTCACGTCGCTTCCAAAGCCGTGAGGCGCTCATCTTTGTACACGACCTTTTTCTACCAATTACTGTATCGGATTGAGCCGACGCGAAACGCCCGAGAAGCCCCCAAACGTCTAATTACGTCTCGGACTGGTCGCGTAAAAGGCGACGGCGCTGGAAGCGGCCACATTGAGACTGTCTACGCCGTTGCTCATCGGAATTTTGACGGTGAGATCGGTGTTGGCGATGGTGCGGTGTGAAAGCCCATCGCCTTCCGTACCGAAAACGAGGGCGAGTTTATCGATATGGTCAAACTCGGTCTCGGCATTGTTGAGTCGTCTGGTCAGTTCGTCAAGGCTGATGGAATCATCGGTCAGTGCCATGGCGACGGTGGTGAAGCCGAGGTTGTGCAGTTCCTCGAGTCCACGCACCGGCCAGTATTTCCGGTCTTCTTCCTTGGTGTGTTTTTCGGATTCGATATCCTCGCCTTGTTGTGAGAGGGTCTCCTCATCGATACGCGTCCACGGAACCTGAAAAACAGTCCCCATCGAAACGCGGGCAGCTCGGCGGTACAGCGGATCGCCGCAAGAAGGTGTGACCAATACGGCATCGACGTCCAATGCAGCCGCCGAACGCATCAGCGCGCCGACGTTGGTATGATCGACAATATTCTCCATCACTGCAATCCTCCGAGCATCCTTGCACAGCTCCCTGACGGTTGGCAGTTTCCAGCGTCTCATCGCGGCCAAGGCCCCGCGATGAAGGCGATAGCCGGTCAGTTTTTTCAATTGTGCCGGCGAGGCCACGTAAACCGGGACGTCCTTGCCCCAGCGTTTGTCGATGCGATCGAACATATCCTGCATTCCGGCAAGCCAAGGTTCCTCGACCAGCAGCGAAACCGGTTCGCGTCCTGCTGCCAACGCCCGGTCGATGACTTTGGGGGATTCCGCGATGAAAATACCCTTTTCAGGTTCGAGCCGGTTGCGCAGCTGCGCTTCGGTTAGGCTTACGTAAGCGGCCACCCGTTCGTCGTTAACCGACTCGATATTGATGATCCGCATGTCTTGTATCTCCTGTCCATTTCCTGCTATCCGACCCTACCAGCAAGCCTGTTGCCCGATGCAAAAGGACATGAGTGTGCACGTAGGGAGGAGCATACAACTTATTGACTGACTGTTTCCGGTTTCGCAAGTTTCTGGATTGCCACGATAAGCGAACTGCAACAAACCAAACCACAGAGGGCCCACAGGGGAACCAACGGCATGAAGTAGCGGTATTGCATCCCGGGTATGCCAACGTACCCTTTCGGTGTATATTGCAGCCAAAGAGCCAGATAGGTCAGTAAAAGTATGCCTATCGAAATCAGATAAGCAAGGAGCCAGAATGTTTTTTGCGCTGCTGACAAGCGGTGAACACATAGGGCAGCCAATACAACGACAAGCAATATGGCCAACAGTGCCCAGAAAACGCGTATGCGTTTGGTATCGGTGACGAAATCGAAATTCGCCTGACTGTGGATGATCGAATAGGCGATGCTTTTTATCGCTTGAACCATCACAGAGGGCTTCGTCATCAAATCGTGTTTTCGCTCGAGCATGTCGTGATAAGGAAGCAACCCAGGAGTTGTCGAGTACCAGTCGTTCAGCTTCATCCAAACAGCCAGCCATATAAACGAGCAGCCGGTACCTACGATTGGAATCCAAGTACGTGCCGACAGATGATGAGATTTGTTGGTTTCGTTTTCCGTGTTTTCATCGGAATCGGCCTCGAGTGCTTCCGATGGGATCGTGGATGTCGCAAGCGCCGACTGAAGCCAGGGTATGAGCAGCAGCAATAGTGTGAGGGGCGTATAGACGAATTTGCCCATCGAAAGTAATACGCCAACGACTGAAAGGCCGACTAGATATTTCGTGGATGTTTTTCGCACTGACGCACGATAAAGCATGCAGGTGAACAGCGCGGCGACGGCTTGGATATATGGATCCGCTGAAATCGCGAAGGGATGGACATTGACAATCGGCAAAATCAAGCCGATGATGATACGCCATTTCGGCAGGAACCAGATAGCAAGGCCGACGCACAGCGCATTGGCTACGAGTGTGAGTATTTCAGCCAAATAAAATGTGATGTTCGCGCTCAAGCCGAACGCCCGGCCCAAAAGGAATCCGGCAAGTTGGGGAAGATAAGTGACTGCGCTATTGATGGCTGTGTTGTTGAAGGGCACGTCCGCGCCTTGGGAATCCTTGACGGTGATGGTATTGGCAATGACCACTGCCGGATCCCAATTGTCATAATGCTCAAGAGAATAGTTGATCCATTCCCAATCTGCTTTGCCGCCAACGTTGTCGTTACCGTGATGGAAAGCGCTCTGAGCTTCTACATGATGGGTGTGGCTTCCATTGATGACGGCCGAGATACGGTAGGTATGCGACCAGACGTCGTAGGTGTGCCCTGGGGGGATATGCGCGATGGAAGTGCCGCCCACGATAAGGGTGAGGATGATCGTGACGACGGGCATGAATCGGCGGATGACTTTCAATAAAGATTTGTGGGAAGCCATGGCGCCTTTCCTGCTGTCCTCGTGACTTTGCCGGTATTGAAGGTCTAAAGTCGGGTCGTTTCGCTTTTCATTGGTAACTACGCTTTATAGTATATGGTCATTGTCGTCACTGACAAAGCGAAGGCATCGAGCTCTTGAAAATGCCGTGCCCTTTTTGTGCCTTTCGCTGCCAAAATGCTGCCAATCGTGCCGTCTAAAAGTGGCCAGATACACTGAAACCCCTTGATTTCCAAGGGGTTTCTAGTTTTCAGTTTTCGTGCCCAGGACGGGAGTTGAACCCGTACTCCTGTAAAATTATAGGAACTAGCACCTCAAGCTAGCGCGTCTACCATTCCGCCACCTGGGCAGGTGTCGTTCAAGCAACAGATAGAACTATACACCATTCCGACGTCGTTTGGCAGGTCGGTGTGTCGAAAACGTTCGGCAATGCAAGGGTGCAACACAATGTAGAATGATGCTGTTGTTGTTGGGAATGGAGAGTTGAGGTCGAGATGGCGAAGACGCAGCGGATGCACAAAAGCGGAAAGCAACGTGTTACTCGCGTTCTTCTTGTCATTGTGCTTGTGGCCGCGTTGGTTGTTGTTTTGGGTGTGGCTCTGTTCAATCCCGTCTACTCCTATTACCGCAAAGGCATGGGGCAGTGTGTACAATGGGGAAATTCATATGAGCTTGCGTCGGCGCATTTAGACGAAGTCATTGCGCAGAATGACGCGTTGACCAAATTGGCGGCTACAAACAGCGAATCCCAGACGCAAACCATATCGGACCATACTCTCCAAACGGCGAAAAGAACTTTGAAAACCGCGCGAGGCCAGCTTCATCAAATTAGAGCCGAGGAAGCCGTCAATCCGGTCATGGCGTGCACAACCGCACAGTTGACGCCGAAACTCAATGCCGAGACCAAGCGTGAACGTGAATGGACGGCTACGTTGCAACGGCAGATTGCTGCACTGAACAGAGCATTTAAACCGATGCACGTTTTGCGAGACACCGACGCTGAAGCTTCCAAGGTCGCGCAGGACGAGCTGAAAGCCATTTCCGCTGGAGTGACAGGTTTTGCCAAGTCCGAGAAAGACAGTATCGATGACGTCACGTTGACAAGACTCAGCAAAGCGGTCGATCAGGCGAACTCGGATGTGACGAAAGCCGCTCCGTATTCGGTTTGCAAACGGGACCAAGAAAAGCTTTATGAGGCCGCGGATAAAGCCGTGGCCGTACACAGCAAAGCCCGAGACGTCGACTGCAATGTTCAGCGGTGTGTGGCGCTCACGTTTGATGACGGGCCTGACCCGACATTGACTCCGCAACTACTGCTATATCTCAAATCCGGGAATGCGAAGGCGACGTTTTTCCAGATGGGCCAGAAGGTGCAGGCCGATGGCGGGGCGCTCGCACGTGAGGTCTCACAAGCAGGCTTCCCTGTGGAAAGCCATACATGGAGTCACGAGGATCTGCCGGCAATCATGAAGAACCATCACGAGCGGCAGCAGATCGGTGATACCGGCAAAGTCATCGGTTCGGCGACCGGGTTCCCGGTTAGTTTTGTGCGCCCGCCACATGGAGTCGTCGACGAGGAAAGTCGCAAGTATATCGGCGAGCAGACAGGTGCCGCTGTGGCTGTTTATGGCGTGGATTCTTACGATTGGTCCCATGGTGCCACGTCGTCCTCTTTGACACGCAAGATTATGTCGCAGGTCGAGCCAGGAGCCATCGTTTTGATGCATGATATCCATTCCCACACCGTTGAGGCTGTGCCTAAAATCATTGAAGAACTTGGCAAGAAAGGGTACCGTTTCGTCACTATTCCTGAGTTGACCGGCGAATATCCGCGGGCTGGCGCCGTTTACTATTCGCGTGACGATATTCTTCATATGTAAGTGCGTTCGTCCGTGGTTCCGGTAGCCTTGAACTATGACAAGTCCACTTTTTATATTCGACGCCGAGCACGACGATGTGCCGGTCAATCGTGACGAGCTGCATGCTGGGTGGACGATAACCCTGCCGCCCGCCATCAAACGGCACGCGATAGGTGCCATGCGCCTGCAGAACGGTGACAGACTTCAGCTTTCCGATGGGAAAGGGCTGCGTATCGACGCGGAAGTCGCCGATACGCAGAACGGGCTGGTCAAAGTATCGGAATTCACGACGGAAGAGCAGCCGATTACCAGGCTTGCGCTGGTGCAAGCGCTCGCGAAAACCGGGCACGATGAGCAAGCTATTGATATGGCTACGCAGATTGGCGTGGATGAGGTCGTGCCGTGGCAGGCCAATCGTTCGATTTCCAAGTGGAAGGCCGGGCGAACCGACCGTAAATGGGATCAGACGCTTGTCGCGGCTACCGAACAATCACGTCGCACTTGGAAACCAACGCTTGACGACTGCGTCTCCAGCAAGCAGGTGGTGGCGATATGCCGTCGTGCTTGCGTCCACCACGAATTGGTGATTGTGTTGCACCAGGATGCGACTTCGACTTGGGAAGGCATCGAGCAGAAGGTCGCCGCGCTTGAGCAGCGTTGTTTGGACGACGGTAAGCCTCGCAGAATTTACGTTGTGGTTGGGCCGGAAGGCGGCATCAGCGATGACGAAGTGGAACAATTTACGGATGCCGGGGCTGAGTCCTGTGTACTCGGGAGCAATATCATGCGTGCTTCGACTGCCGGCCCGGTGGCGCTCTCGCTTTTGGCTCGTTCGCTGGGACGATTCGCTTGAGTTTGTGGCTGTATCGGCCAGCTTAATTATCCGTGCGGGCTAATAGCATGGGGGAGTAGGGCGCAACCGCGTCCCCAAAGCTTTTAGCAAGGAGCATATATGGCCGACGATTGCCTGTTCTGCAAGATCATTGCGGGCGAGATTCCGAGCACCAAGGTGTACGAAGATGACACCACCTACGCGTTCAAAGACATCAACCCCAAGGCGAAGGTGCACGTGCTGATCGTGCCGAAGAAGCACTGCGCCAACGTGGCCGAACTGGCCAAGTCCGATCCTGCCGAGCTCGCCCATATCGTCGAGATTGCCCAGTCGATTGCCGATAAGGAATTTCACGGCGCCTATCGTCTCATCTTCAACACCGGCGAGGATGCCGGCCAGTCGGTCTTCCACGTGCATGCGCATGTGCTGACCGGCGAGACGATGGAAGAGTAGGAGAGCGGTGGCCAGCGCAAAACGAGTCATCACCATTCCCACTGAACTCGATCCAGTGGCAGTGCTGGGTTCGGGCGACAAGGTGCTTGCCGAGGTGCAGCATGCATTCCCTGATGTCAACGTGTTCGTGAGGGGCAATCGCATCGAGATCTCCGCTTACAACAAGCGTGATGATATCGAGGCCGACAAGGTCTTCGACGTACTCAACAACATCATCGACGCGGCCTACAAAGCTCCGGCCGATGCGATGAACGTGCGGCGGATGCTCGAAGCCCGACAGGTCGGCAAGAAGGCTGGGCTGATGGGTGACGGCGGTCGTGGGCACGGATATGCGCAACATTCGTATATGCGAGGGTTCGCTGGTGCCGGCATAAGGCAGCGCTCGCAAGCTCGTTCATTCCAGGATGATGATCAGTTTGCCGATGAGCACAAACGTTCTTCCTTCAACCGTCATGTTCCGGGTGTCATCGCGTTCGCCAACGGCGAGCCTGTTCGTGCAAAAACCGCTGGTCAGGTCTTCTATGTTCGCGCCATTGATGCCAATACGATTACCTTTGCCATCGGTCCCGCAGGAACCGGAAAGACCTACCTCGCCGTTGCCAAAGCGGTCCGGGCGTTTGAAGACGGCAGAGTAAGTCGTATCATTCTTACGCGTCCAGCCGTCGAAGCTGGCGAAAGCCTTGGCTATCTGCCAGGCACGTTGAACGATAAGGTTGATCCGTATCTGCGACCGCTCTACGACGCGCTTTCCGATATGCTGGGTGCCGGTCAGATGCACCGTTATATGACCGACGGCACCATCGAGGTCGCGCCGCTCGCCTACATGCGCGGCCGCACGCTCAACGATGCGTTCGTCATCCTCGACGAAGCACAGAACACCACCGAGCAACAGATGAAGATGTTTTTGACACGTCTCGGTTTCAACACCAAGATGGTTATCACCGGCGACGTCACCCAGATCGATCTGGCCGTACCACATTCCGGGCTTAAGTCCATCGAATCGATTCTTGGCGGTATCGACGGCATCAGTTTCGCCCACCTCGGTGCCAAAGATGTGGTGCGTCACGAGTTGGTCGGCAAGATCGTAGAGGCCTACGATGCGCATTCTGCCGAGGAAGCCGGGCATAAACCAAACGGAAAGGAACGCCGTTGAGCGTCGAAGTCACCAATGAGACGGTCTGGCAGATCGACCCGAAACTCTTCTCCGACCTGGGTTTGTGGGTGATGGAACGCATGCAGGTGAGCACGCAGTCCGACCTGACCATCCTTTTTGTCGACCCTGATCCGATTGCCCAGTTGCACATGCGTTGGATGCAGCTCGAAGGACCGACCGACGTGATGAGTTTCCCGATGGATGAGTTGCGTCCGGGCGAAGACGGCAAGATCATGGAAGGCGTTTTGGGCGATATCGTCATCTGCCCGTGGGTAGCCGCGCAACAGGCCGCGGCGGCCGGTCATTCCACGATGGACGAGATGATGCTTTTGGCTATTCACGGTATCTTGCATCTTCTGGGCTATGATCACGTCGACCCCGAGCAGGAACGGCAGATGTTTGGCTTGCAACGGCAGCTTTTGCTCACGTTTTTCGCCATCCGCGACGAGCCGGTTCCACAGGCCGTGCTGCCGGCAGATTCTACCGATTTGCTGGCCCAATGGGATGCAAGCCATGCTTCCGGGCGTAACGATGACAAACCGTCAAATGGTGATAAGAACTAGGAAAGTACGCAGAATATGGATACTCTGACCATCGCTACCGTGGTTGTGCTCGTCATTGTGGCAGCACTACTTGTGTGGCTGTCGATGATGATGGCATCGAGCGAATCCGCCGTCTCGCGCGTCACCAAGGCCAGCCTCAACAACCGGATTATCGAGATTCAGACCGATGATGAAGACCTTGGTAAATTCGTGCAGGCCAAGCAGATTCGCAAAGTTCACAAGGTACAGCGGCTTATCGTCGATCGTTACGCCACGGCCGGCTCCTGTGCGTTCTTCCGCATTTTCTGCAACGTCTTTGACGGGGTTTTGGTAGCGATTATCGTTATGCTGTTTTCCCAGCCGGTTTGGGTCGCTTTGGTTACGGGGGTAATTTTTGCGCTGATCGTCGCGGTGGTATCGGTTCTTCTCCGTCCACGTTCCGCAGGTGCTTCTAAGCCGCTCGACGTGATGATGCGATTTTCCGGTACCATCTCATTGGCCGTCGTCTTGACGCCTTTTGCCAAGGCCGGAGAAGGTAAGGAACAGCGTAGACGCGACAAGGAAGACGAGCTTTCCGACGACGAGGAACTGGAAAAAATCCAGCGCGAACAGGGACGTGCGACCATCGACAGGTTGGTCGAAACCGATGATTTTGACCCGGAAGTAGCGGAAATGCTGCGTAACGTGCTGATGCTTTCCGACACATTGACCCGCGAGATCATGGTGCCGCGCACCGATATGATTTGTGTCGAATCCGATTCCACGCTTGAGCATTTCCTACAGCTGTGCTCGCGTTCCGGTTTCTCGCGTATCCCGATTATTGGTGACGACGTCGATGATCTGGTCGGCATGGCCTATTTGAAGGATGCCGTACGTGCCACTGCATTCAACCCCGAGGCCCGTAAACGCGAGGTCAAGTCCATCTGCCGTCAACCGATGCTGGTTCCCGAATCCAAACCGGTCGATGATTTGTTCCACGAGATGCAACGCACTCGGCAGCATGTCGCCGTGGTGGTAGACGAATACGGCGGTATCGCCGGACTGGTTACCATCGAGGACGCCATCGAGCAGATTGTCGGTGAGTTGGAAGACGAGCACGACCGTATCCAGCATACCGAGCCCAAGAAGATTGGCGATCACAAGTGGCAGATGCCCGCCCGTACACCGATTGCAGACCTTGAAGAGTTATTCGAAGTCGACATCGACGAGGATGATGTGGACACCGTCTATGGCCTCTTGACAAAGCTGCTCGGTCGGGTCCCGATCGTCGGCATGAGCGCGGTGACACGAGGCCTGCGCCTGACCGCTGTCGATTCCGCCGGTCGCCGCAAGAAGGTCTCCACCATCGTGGTCGAACCTGCGACGCTTGATATGGCTGAAAAACAGGACGAAGATGACGATAATGAAATCAAACGAGACATGAAACAAGACGTAAAGGAAAACGAAAAACATGACTGAGCGCAAGAATAACGAAGAACAGTCTGACAATAAGGAACCATACCGTTCCGGCTTTGTGGCCGTGGTCGGCCGTCCGAACGTCGGAAAGTCGACGCTGATTAATTCACTCATCGGCACGCAGGTCGCCATCGCTTCCTCACGTCCGGAGACCACTCGTAAGGCCATCCGTGGCATCCTGACCACCGATAATGCCCAGCTGGTGCTGGTCGATACTCCGGGTATCCATCGCCCGCGTACCCTGCTTGGCCAGCGCTTGAATGACGTCGTGGACGAGTCGCTGAGCGATGTTGACGAGATTGCATTCCTGCTACCCGCCGATCAGGAGATCGGGCCGGGGGACAAGCGCATCCTGAGCCGTTTGCGCAGCGAGTTCGCTCGTAAAGACGAGAAGACCGGCAAGTTTGTCTGGAAGGTGCCACTGATCGCCATCGTCACCAAGATCGATGAGCTCAACCGCCAGGAATTGATGGCGAAGCTCATGGAAATCAACCAGTTCGCAGACTTTACCGATCTGGTGCCGGTCAGCGCTCTGGAACATGACAATGTGGCCGAGGTCAAACGTGTGCTTATCGACAACATGCCCGAAGGCCCGCAGATGTACCCAGATGACCAGATCACTGAAGAAAAGCCGGAGGACACTATCGCCGAGCTGGTGCGCGGTGCGTTCCTCGAGGAGCTGGATGATGAGCTTCCGCATTCGTTGGCCGTGGTCGTGGATTCCATCGATCGCCCCGGCGAATCCGACAACCCCGAGACCGAAGACGGTAAGGCGCACGTCATGGTCTCCATCTACGTCGAACGAGACTCCCAAAAGCCCATCATCATCGGTCACCGAGCCGAACATCTGGTGCAAGTCAAGAAGCGCCTGCGCACCGCCGTGAACCGCATCGTAGGCCAGAAGTCCAAACTTGACCTCCACGTCAAGGTCGCCAAAGGCTGGCAGTCCGACCCCAAGCAGTTGGAGCGGTTGGGGTTCTGAAAGTTCTGCCAAAACAACGTCACTGACATTCGTAAGTAAAATCATAAAAGAACTTGATAGTAAAAAGACCGGATGGGAAGGAAACACTCCAACCACTCCGGCCTAATCATATGTGTCGCGAATGCGGCTTACTTCTTCTTCGTATACATCTGTGTGTTGAGCAGATTGGCGTAATGCTTGATAACCGCTCGGCGAATCACCTTCATGGAGGCGGTAAGCATACCGTTCTCCTGGCTGAATTCCTCGGGCAGAAGGATGAACTTGCGCACGGATTCGGCACGGGAAACGCCTTCGTTGGCTTTATCGACCCACTTCTGCACCTCGGCGCGGACAACGGCGTTCTTGCAGGCCTCCTCCAAAGGCATATCGGGGTCGAGGCCTGCGGCATCGAGCCACTGGCGTAAGGAAGGCTCGTCAATAGTGATGAGCGCTGAAATGAATGGGCGCTTGTCGCCGAGTACTAAAGCCTGGGAGACGAACGGGCAACGCTGAATGATCTCCTCAATCGGGCCAGGGGCAACGTTCTTGCCGCCGGCGGTGATGATCAGATCCTTCTTACGACCGGTGATATAGAGGAAACCGTCGTCACTGATGCGGCCCAGATCGCCGGTGGCGTACCAGCCGTCGGGAGTAAAGGCGAGTTCGGTGGCTTCGTCATTCTTGTGGTAACGGTGGAAGACGCAGGTTCCTTTGACCTGAATCTCGCCATCCTCTGCCAAGCGAATCGAGAAGCCGGGGTAAGGCACTCCGACCGATCCTTCGTGGAACGGTGTCCCTTTCGGATTGAAAGCGCAGGGGGCAGTGGTTTCGGTCAGACCGTAGCCTTCGTAGGCGGGGATATTGGCGCCGCGGAAGAACGCAAGCAGTTCCGGGTCGAGCGGTGCACCGCCGGCGACGAACCATTCGGCCTGTCCGCCGAGCACTTCGCGCAGTGACTTGTAGACGATGGGATCAAAGGCTGCACGGCGTGCGCGGGTGGCGAAGCTGGCCTTGCCGTTTTCGCTCATTTCCTTTTCGTATTCCTGGGCAGCAACTACTGCTGCTGCGAATGCTATGCCCTTCGCGCCATTTCCGGCTTTCTGGGAAGCGGCGTTGTAGACCTTCTCCAACACACGAGGCACGAGGATGGTGACAACGGGCTTGGCGACCTGCAGATCGCTGATCAGTGTCTTGATGCCGCCGGCGATATAGATACGCAGATCGCTGGCGACCACGATGTAGTTGACCGCACGGGCGAAGGTGTGTGCCTGAGGCAGGAAGAGCAGGACGGACTTGCCCTTTTGATGGAGCAGATCAGGCATGTAGTCGCGCAGGTTCAACGCGGTGGTGCAGTAGTGCTCGTGTGTCATCTCGACACCCTTGGGGGCGGCGGTGGAGCCAGAGGTGTAGACGATGGAGCAGAGATCGGTCTTCTTGATGGAATCGATACGTGCATCAAGGGTTTCGTCGGTGACTGACTTGCCGTAATCGCGCAGTTCCTCAAGCGCACCGGCCTCGATCGTGTAGATCTTTTCGAGCGTCGGGCAGTCCTCGACGGCGCCGTCGGCCTTCTCGCGCATATCGTTGGTTTCCACGATCAGCAAGCGGGAATCGGAATTGTTGACGATATTGCGGATCTGCTCGGCGGAATCGGTGTCATAAATAGTGGCGAGCACGCCGCCGACAGCCATCACGGCCGCATCCACGACGTCCCATTCGTAGGAAGTGTGGGACATGAACGAAACGCCGTCGCCTTTGTCGATGCCGTAATGCATCAGGCCTTTGGCTACGCTACGCACATCGACGAGGAACTCTTTGGCGGTTTTGGTAACCCACTTGTTATCGACTTTGAAGGTGTAAAGCGGGTCGTCGCCCATGCGTTCCGCGCGTTCGACATAGAGATCGTAAATCGACATATCGTCATCAATGGGCGGATTGCCTGCAGTGGTGACGGTCAGAAGACCGGTCTTGTCATCTACGAAAAGCTTCGTGGGGTAGCCAGGCCCCCATTCGTGGCTGTGCGGCAATGTCGAGTAATCAACGGGCTTGACGGTGGCGAGATGACGGTCATCGTTGAAATCCGGGGTTTCCGGATCCTCGGTATTGACCGGGTGCTCGAAGCCGTTTCCCAAGTGGAAGGCCTTTTGACTCAGCTTCAGCGTTTCCTTTTTCAGTGAATTGATGACTGACACGTGTGGACTCCTCGACCTTCTTTTTAGCGGCATTATTCAAGCAATAAAGCCAATTCTATAGGATTTATGGCGTTTCGTCACCTTACGGTAGCGTAAGCCAGCCCATATGTTGCAAGGCAATCCGGCCGTCTTTGATCCATAAAAATAAATGGCGGGAAATATTGAGATTATTGGAAAACGGGCTTACGGATTTGTCTCCTCGCTTTTGTCGTTCGAACTGATCAATAAATTTGCTATTGTGCTATCAGTTAAAAACGATATATCCTGAAACGCCTTTGGGCTTGTTGAGTTTGAATATTCCCCTTACGAACGCCGTTACAGTCTTCCAGTAACGTTCGGGGTCGGTCGAGGCGGACATGGCATGTGCGGCACCGGGAATCATGAGTTTTTGTTTAATCGGGCTGGCACAGGCACGGAAATTGCGGTCGAGGCTTGCCGGATTCACGAAGTCATCAGCGGAACCATGGATGAACAACATCGGAATAGATGTATGACGCAATGCCTCAACGCAAGAGGCCTCGCTGAAATCATATCCGGCGCGTCGGTGTGCGATGGAACTCATGATATTGATTACCGGGCGGGCCAAAAGTCGTGGTGCATGGTAAAGATACTTCGCGCTATACAAGAATTGGTCTTCAAGGCTGGTATAGCCGCAGTCGGCGATAGCGGCCTTAACGTTCTTTGGCAGATTCGGGTCGCCTGCAGTAAGCATGACTGTTGAGGCTCCCATGGAATTGCCGTCGAGCAGGATTTGCGCTTTCCGATCGTTGGCCACGATGGTATCTGTCCATTGCAAAAGGTCGTGGCGTTCCAAGGCGCCCATGCCGATGTATTTACCGCCGCTCAATTCGTGGCAACGACTGGCCGGCGTGAGTACGGTGAAACCGAGTTTGGAGAAGCGATGCGCGTATTTCGCCATTTCGGCCGGTTCGCCGGAAAATCCGTGGCAGCAGATGGCATAGAGATGGCTCGGAGGATTGGCACAGTCTGGATCGAGCATCCAGCCATGCAGTTGCGTGCCGTCGGACGCCTTGATGGTCACTTGGCGTTTCGCATTCTCAAACCAGCGTGCGGCTTCGGCCTCTTCATCGGCGTCGTGATGTGGCTGTCGGGCGGCCAAGGTTGTGTCCGGTCGATTGCTTCTGAACAGGGAATGCCTTGAGCCAGGTTCGAGAACAAAGCGGAAAAGATAGTCGGCGAGTGCATAGAAAGTGCCGATAGAGACCGTCAGGCCGGCCAAGAGCTGAATAAGCCGTGTCTTGCTGGTGGATTGCTGACTCATAGGACCTCCCTGGACATGAACGACAAGCCGTTGAGCTGTTTCACTTCCATTGTAAAGTATCGCTATGCGAATCCCAGTATGATTTCGATTTCAGTTTTTCCCGTTCTTTTCCTTGTCAAAACGACGGTTGACCAGTGAGGAGAAAGCCTCGGCTCCTTGTTCGTGACGGGTCGCATGATTCATGAAAGAATAGATGTCGAAAGAAGGCAGTTGCGCGCCGTCAAGTGACACGAATCTGAATTCCGGTTCGTCCTCGATTGCTATGGAGGCCATCAACCCTATGGCTTGGTCTGAAGCGATGATAGATTTCATCATGTTGACATCGGAGACCTCGATAGTCGGCATGGGGATGTCCAGCTCGTTCAATAATTGGTCTGAAGCTTGCGCATGGACATACTCGTGGTTGAGTGTCACGAAATTGAGATCGTCGTCATCCCTCTGAAGCGTGCCGATGTCTACGCGTGGGGTGGTACCTTTACGGTTGCGCGAGGTCACCAGACCGAATGATGAGCTGGCCACCTTGACCATATCGATGCCGGGGATATCGGGTGCATCCCCGCTGACGGCGATAATTCCGAAATCGACAGTATGCTGTTTGATCTTCTGCAACATGGCTTGTGAGCCCACCGTCGAGATGGCGACGTTGCCACCCACGGCATCGCCCAAGGTCGCGAATGAATCATTGCCGAACAGATATTTCGAAAGTATGGGAGGCAGACCGACGCGATAGCGGCTGGGGGAATTCAGGTGTTTGAGGTCGTCGCTGAGACCGTCTATCTGGTCGAAAATAGCCTTGCTGCGCTGGACCAGCACGCGTCCTGCCGCAGTGATGACAAGATCGCCGTCCGCGCCGAAACGGCTGCGGCGAATCAGCGGCGAACCGATCCGCATTTCCATACGTTTCACTGCTTGTGAGACGGTGGGTTGGGAGACATGGGCCACGGCGGCCGCGTCGGTGAAGCTTCCAAGCTCACACACCAGACGGAACAATTCGAGATCACGAATACTTTCTATAGGAGCCATATGATCCGCCCTTCTATCCCCCCCTTGATATATTCCAGTTTAAATTATTATTGTTTATAAGATTGGCTGACAGCGAACGATTCGACCTGTGCGCTGCAAAAGGTGTCGCAAAGCGAATCGTTCGCTGTCTGACTACGGTTTTTATCCGGTTACCCTAATTGGTATAACGGGGGATATCACAGATATTTCGTGATGAAATTTAATATCCGGGATGCCATGTGGCCGCGTCCAGCGCCGCGTTCACGTCGCCGACGGGCTCACGGTTGAGACCTTCCTTGATGGCCTCGCTGGCCACCGCGTAGGCCACGCGGCGTGAGATTTCGGTGAGACTGCTGACCGGTGGCAGAACGGCCACACCCGGCTTGTCGACGTCGATCATATCCGAGATGGCATATGCCGCGGCCAGAAGCATGCCCTGGCTGATATGGCTGGCCTTGCCCACGATGGCGCCGAAGCAGATGCCAGGGTACATCAGCGCATTGTTGCCTTGGCCTACGTAATGCATGACACCGTCGTATTCGACCGGATCGGAAGGCGTGCCGGTGGTGACGAACGCACGGCCGTCGCTCCAGTTGATCACATCGACCGCTTTGGCCTCCATCAGCTCGGTCGGGTTTGAGATCGGGCAGATCAGCGGGCGCTCGCAGTACTTGGACATCGTGCGCACCACGTCCTCGGTGAAGGCACCGGTATTGGTGGAGGTGCCGATGAGCACGGTCGGCTTGAACGCTTCTACAATGGCTGCCAAGTCAGTCGGGTCGCTGAGTCCGGCGAATTCCCCGGGCTTGCGGGCATACTTCTTCTGACCTTCGGTCAGGTCGTCCTGGCCTTCCTCGATCAGGCCGAAGCGGTCGACCAGCGCCACCTGACGCTTGGCGTCCTCCGGGTCGATGCCACCGCGCTCGATGAGGTCTTCGACCAGCTGGTCCGCGATGCCCACACCGGCGGTGCCTGCACCGTAGACCAGGATGCGTGTGTCCTTGAAGTCGGTTTTCGCGATGTTGCGGGCGGCGATGAGTGCAGCCAGCATCGTCACGCCGGTACCTTGGATGTCATCGTTCAGTGTCAGTACATTGTTGCGATAACGTTCGAGGATTGGTGCCGCGGTGGAACGTCCGAAGTCCTCCCAGTGGATGAGGGCGTTGGGGTAGAGATCGAGGCTTGCATGCACGAAATCGTCGATGAAATCGTCGTAACGTTGTCCACGTACGCGGCTGAAGCGGTTACCCATGTAATTCGGGTTGTCGAGCAGCTCCTTGCGGTCGGTGCCGACGTCGATCATCACTGGCAATACGCGTGAGGGGTCGATGCCAGCTGCGGCCGTGTAGACGGCGAGTTTGCCGGTAAGGATTTCCGCCCCGTTGGAACCCCAGTCGCCGATACCAAGGATACCTTCGCCGTCAGTGGCCACGACAAGGTCGATTTCGCGCTCGCCGGCATATTGTTTGAGCGCAGCCTTGATGCGGTCGGGGTGGTCGATGGAGATGTAGGCCACATCGCTGCCGGTGTAGAACTCGGTGTAACGCTGAATGGACTGGGCCACGGTCGGTGCGTAGACGATGGGCATGTATTCGGTCAGGTGACGACCCATGCTCACATAGAAGAGGTTACGGTTCCTGCGGCATACGCTCATCAGATAGATCCGCTTTTCCAGATTGGTCGTCTTTGACTGGAAACGTTCATAGACCACGGCCTCCTGGTGATCGAGGTCCTGGACGGCCGCGGGAAGCAGACCATCGATGCCTAGTTCCTTGCGTTCGTCGTAGGAGTAGGCCAGATCACGGTTGACAAAGGAATCGTGTAACGCGTTCATCGTTGTCATCATCGCTCGCATTCTCTTAAAGGCCTCGGCGTCTTTACCGAAGCATGTGCTTACGTGTTCACGCTATACAAGAGGATGGCGGCTCCGCAAATAAATATTTCCAATATTGAATACACGACGGTTGATCTGTATAAAACGTCGGAATTTCAAGGATTGAAGCATATTAGAAAATGTTATTTGTGGACAACATTGCCTATCGGATAGCCTAGAAAAACGATCTGCTGAGTGGCAAAGAAGCCCATTTATCAGGCACCGTCCACTAGTTTAAGGAGAAGCTATGGCAGCAAATTCCCCGGCTCCGTCATCCGGAGCCATCGCCATTAACAAGACCAAGATCATCAAGGCCGCCGTCTGCGTGGTTGTCGGACTTGCGATTTTCGTCATACCGCCTCCCCAAGGGGTGCACCCAGGCGGCATGCATATGCTGGGCGTGTTCGTCGGTACGATTCTCGGCCTGATTCTCCAGCCTTTGCCGACCTCCGCTGTCGCCATCATCGGCCTGACCGTGGCCATGCTCACCGGGGCGATGGATCCCTCGAAAGAGGCGTTCTCGGGCCTTGGCAGCGCCTCGATCTGGCTGATCGTCGCGGCGTTCTTCATTGCACAGGGCTTCGTCTCGACCGGTCTGGGGCGTCGCATCGCTCTGGTCTTCATCTCATGGCTTGGCAAATCCTCCCTCGGCATCTCCTATGGTCTTGCGGCAGCTGATTTGGTGCTGGCGCCTGCCACACCTTCGAATACTGCACGTCTGGGCGGTATCCTGTTCCCGATCATCCAATCGGTCAGCGAGGTTCAGGGATCGACCACCGAGTCCGAGGAATCCCGCAAGAAGCTGGGTGGGTTCCTTTCCGCTACGGCCAACAATGTCAACGCTATTACCTCGGCGATGTTCGCCACTTCCATGGCCGCCGGACCCGTGGTGATCCAGCTTGCCGCGCAGATGCACCATCCGATTGGCTGGGGAACGTGGGCGATCGCCTGCATTATTCCCGGTCTGCTCTGCCTGATCCTCATTCCGGCCCTGATCTACAAGATATTCCCGCCGACCATCAAGCATGTGCCTACGGCCAAGACGGATGCCAAAGCGGAACTCAAAGCGATGGGTTCGCTGAGCCCCAAGGAATGGGTCATGGCGCTTTCCTTCGTGCTGATGCTCATCCTCTGGGCCACCGGTTCGATGACCGGCATCTCGGCCACCACGGTCGCCTTCCTTGGCGTCACCATCCTGCTGTGCACGGGAATCATCACTTGGAAATCCATGGCCAACGACAAGTCCGCTTGGTCCACGCTGATCTTCTTCGGCGTGCTGGTCGGCATGGCCAAGCCGTTGAGCACCCTTGGCGTCACCGATTGGCTCGGCGGCCTGATCGCACACATGGTAGGTGGCATGCCTTGGTATGCAGTCCTCTTCATTCTTGGCATCTGCTACGTGCTGGTCCACTATCTGTTCGCCTCCGAACTGGCCCAGGTGGTCGCGCTGTACACGCTCTTCGTCACCGTCACCATCGCGGCAGGCGCTCCTGCTCCCGTTGCCGTGCTCACCTTTGGTGCCCTTTCCGGTCTGATCGGAGCCATGACGCATTATGCGTCCGGACCCTCCGCCCTGATTTACGGCGCTGATTATCTCAAGACCTCCGAATTCCTTCGTGTGGGCATCATCTGCGCCATGGTCACCACCGTCATCTTCCTGACCGTCGGCGTCGGCTGGTGGAAGGTCATCGGTCTTTGGTGATGTGTTATTCGCCGTATCGGTAGTTTCTTACTATAAAAATCCCGTTCCGCCATTGAATGTTGGAACGGGATTTTGTTATCGGAGACATTGCTTTAAGCCATTATCGACGATGTGAGGTGTCATGTCAGACTGGCTGATATGATATTGAGTGTTGTTTCGGCAGGTTTGAATATCTGTCGCGCTTTGGCGAGGGGAAGCGATTCCCGTTATCGACTGGGCTGAATATGTTGGGTCTCTTTGAGGCTGTGATTTCGGCGCGTCGGTGCACCGAAACAACGCAGTACATAATAATAGGTAAATCTCAAGGAGATTAGATTATGGCAAACACCATTACCATCGAAGGCGAAGTCCGCAATGAGTTCGGCAAGGGCGTGGCCCGTCGTATGCGCGTGGCTAAGCAGATTCCGGCCACCATCTACGCCGGCGGCAACGACCCTGTTTTCGTGAAGCTCCCCATGCGTGAGACCACCTTGGCTCTGCGCCGTACGAACGCGCTGTTCACCATCAAGTATGGCAAGGATTCCAAGATGGCCGTCGTCAAGGACGTCCAGCGCAACCCCGTCAAGCGCATTGTCGAGCACATCGACTTCTACGAGGTCAAAGCCGGCGAGAAGATCGAGGTCGACGTCCCGGTCTTCGCCGTGGGTACTCCGAAGGGTGCTGCTGTCGCGTTCGTCGACATCCAGCAGCTCCGTGTGCGCGCCAGCGTCGACCAACTGCCCGAGCGTATCGACGTCAACGTCGATGGGCTGCAGGACGGCGAGAAAGTCTTCGCCAAGGATCTCAACCTGCCCGAAGGCGTCGAGTTCGTCAACATCAGTTCTGAAGAGTCCGTCGTCACGGTTGAGGTTCCTGAGGATGCCACCGCCACCACCGCAGTTTCTGCTGAGGATGCTGCCGCTGGCGAAAGCACTGAAGGCGCCGCAGCCGAAGGTGACGCTGCTGCTCCTGCTGCTGATGCCGCAGCTGCTGACGCTGACAAGAAGTGATTAGCCGATATCGTTAGCGATATCTGAGATTTTGGATCATTTTTTGGCCCGTAAATCTCTTCATGTTGACCCGTGCAGTCCGTTTATATGGGCTGCATGGGTCATTTTGTCTTCTGGTTTTTCATGGGTGAACATTTTCAATCGTTTGGGCAGATTTTTCAGAATGTGAACTATTCCACCATGCCCGTGCGGTTCTGTGCAAAGGTAGCAGCATAACCAAAGCGCCACAAGCGTACGGCAAACTACCATTCCGGCCGCAAGGCGGCTGAAGCAAAGAAGAAGTGCAAATGACTGAGCAAACCCATCATGATCCGCAAGCGTTGTCGCAATTGACCGAGCCTTTCAAGGTTCTTGACAACCCACATCCCGCAACCGACGCCGAGCGCGCGAAGCTGATTGACAAGCCGGCGTTCGGCCAGCTTTTCAGCGACAACATGGTCCACATGGTATGGCACAAGTCCAGCGGCTGGGGCGATCGCCGGGTCGAGCCGTATGGCCCGCTTGCCATGGATCCGGGTGCCTCGGTTCTGCATTATGCGCAGGAATGCTTCGAAGGTCTCAAGGCCTATCGCCACGCCGACGGCAGCACCTGGCTGTTCCGTCCGGATGCCAACGCCGAGCGCTTCGCCAATTCTGCCAAGCGCCTGTATTTGCCCGAACTTTCCAAGGACGATTTCCTGGGCTCGGTCGCCGCGTTGGTCAAGCGTGACGTCGAATGGGTGCCGACCCGTCGCGAGTATACGCTCTACATGCGCCCGTATATGTTCGCCTCCGAGGCGTTCCTCGGCGTGCGCGCCCCGCAGACCGTCGACTACTGCGTCATCGCCTCGCCTTCCGGCCCGTACTTCCCGGGCGGCGTCAAGCCGGTGAGCATCTGGGTGGAAGACAAGTGGTTCCGTACCGGCCCCGGCGGCACCGGCTTTGCCAAGTGCGGCGGCAATTATGCGGCGTCCCTACTGGGCGAGTACCGCGGTGCCGACCACGGCTGCGAGCAGGTCTGCTTCGTCGACGCGGCCACCAAGACCTATCTTGAGGAGCTCGGCGGCATGAACATGTTCACCGTTCATAAGGACGGCCATTTGGAGACCCCGTCGCTCACCGGCAACATCCTGCCCGGCGTCACCCGCCGTTCGCTCATCCAGCTGGCGCAGGACCACGGCCGCGATGTCGTGGAGACCATGATTAAGCTTGACGACCTGCTGGAGGACATTAAGTCCGGCGAGGTCACCGAGGTCTTTGCCTGCGGCACCGCCGCGATCATCACCCCGATCGGCCGCTTCAAGTCCGAGACGTTCGACGTCGAAGTGGGTGGCGGCAAGTCCGGCGACCTCACGCTGCAGCTGCGCGACGAACTGCTCGGTATCCAGATGGGCGAGATCGAAGATCCGCATGACTGGATGTGGAGGGTCTGCTGAGCGATTTAAAGGTTTAGGCTTTAAAGTCCAAGCTTTAGAGCCGATTTGGAACTTTTAAGTTTCGTATTGCAAACGACTTGTGTCGGCACATGATTCATCGTGATGACGGCACAGGTCGTTTGTTCTGTATTTTGGCTGATATTTGGTATACTTTGCTATTGGTCTTTATGCAATTTGACGAAGGATGTGCGATATGCAGTTGGCGCTGGAAAGTAATGTCTTTTTCTGGGCCATCGAATATATTGCGACCTTTTGCTGCGGCTTGTTGGGCGGGCTTTGCGCCGTCAAGAAAAAGTACGATTTCATCGCCATCCTGATGACTGTCTGGCTCACCGGCCTCGGCGGGGGCATCATTCGTGACGTTCTGCTGGGGATATTCCCGTCCGTCGGCGTTTCCAATAAGGGGCTGGTCGTTACTTCGCTGTTGGCCAGCATCACGGTCGCCATCATTTATCCGGAAGTCGACCGGCTCAAATGGATCATGGTCGCGCTTGACGCACTGGCGCTTGGTCTCTACACGGTCAACGGCACACAAAAGGCGTTGATTTACCACACGTCAGGCATGACGGCGGTGTTTATGGGACTGATTACGGCCATCGGGGGAGGCCTTATTCGTGACATCCTGATCAACGACGTCCCATCGGTCATCCGTGACAGCCATTGGTATGCAGTTCCGGCGTTGATCGGCAGCGTGTTGACGGTGTTCGTTACGCGAACCTATGAGCATCACGCGATCAATTTCACAGTGCAGGTCATTGGTGACATCGCTATCGTCTCCTTCGTCGTCATCCTGCGCGTGCTCTCTGTCCGTTTCGACTGGAAGGTGCCAGGTGCCATCAGACGGAACCGTACGTATCTGCCGTTGCCTGTCAAGGAGGATGAGGACGAGAAAAGTGACAACAACAAGTAAAATTTGTGACCATTGTTGATTGGTCAACCAATGTTCGATTGAGATTACATGTTTCGTAAGAAAAACCAATCGCGTCGACAGTGCTTAGTAAGCATTGTGGGGGACTTGTTGATGTGTGGAGTTTACATCTTTTTATGCTTGAGTGTCAGAGGTAAGGGGAGGAGAGTTAGTCACGGGTCGCAGAAATAGAGTTCAATTGCTCTTCGGTCCAGGCAATCTCATTATTAAATACCGGTATCAAGAATGATCAGAGTAATGATCACTGTTGGCAACGGGTAAAATCATGCATAGCTTATTACAAGCATTTGTTGTCCGCGCAAGTTGGGAAAATAGATGCACCTGACACCAGACTTTCAGCTCAAAGACGTGACTGTCTGAAGGCTTTTAGGCAAGAGTTTGTGAATCACTATTGCACTCCAATCACATATATGGGTCAGGTGGACAATTCGAAAAAGATGTTTATTGGCTGATTCGTATAATTGGCTTACCGCATCCATTGAATCGACTCGAAGGGGAGTAGCGTGCAGATTGGTGATAGTACAAGGAATGATAAGCCTGCGGCAAAGGGGCGTTCTCGCATTCCGTCTCTGACGACATTGCGAAGGTCATTACGGCTATTGATGGCAGTGGCGCCGATATCCGTCATTGTCCTCCTCATTCTTACTGTGGTGCGGGCCCTGCTGTCGCCCCTACAGATTTTGGCCACAACACAGATCGTAAATTCCGTGGCTACGGGTGTGCTTGCGAAGGTTGTCGATTCGGCGGTGCTTTTCGCCGTGGTCCTAGTGGGAATGTTCGTGGCCGAGAACGTCATTAAATACCTATCCGACTCAATTCGAGAAAAACTCTCCTACCGCGCCAATTGCAGTATCATCGATAAGCTCACTACGCTGGAAACGCAGCAGTTCGAGGATGCACAGACCAACGATTGCATACAGCGGGCCGGAGGGGATACCGGCGGACATATCTTTACTATATTTGATAGCGCACGTGATTTTCTACAGTCGTTGCTCACTATCGTATCCGTGTTCTCCTTACTGGTCTCATGGAACAAATGGGTGGCCTTTTTCCTTCTGCTGGCGCCTATTCCAGGTACCATCGGCACCTTGATGGCCAGTTCCAAACAGTACAATATCGATTACCGGCGGGCAGGGGAAAAGCGCCTGTCGGACTATTATCGTTCGATTCTGACATCGGATAATGCGGCCAAGGAAGTCCATCTGTTTGGTCTGGGCGGTTTGTTGTCAGGGCGTTATAAGACGCTTATCGCAGGTTTTCTCAAACAGGATCTCGGTATGTCGCGTACCTATCTGTGGATTGCGCTTGGCTTGGGGATTCTTACGACTCTGGCTAATATCGGGGCGGTCGCCGTGGGCGCGCTTCAGGCTATGCATACAGGTAACGTCGGGCAGCTGGCCGGTTATATCAGTGCGACAGGGTCATTCGGACAATCGGTATTACTCATTTTGGTTTCGGTCTCCAGCATGTATCAGAGTCTGCTGTACGCCGGCAATTGGGTTCATCTCATGGACACGCAGCCGGCTGTGATTCGCTCCGGCGGCGAGAAACTCGATGATGGAACGCCCATGACCGTTTCGTTCCGAAACGTAAGATTTGCCTATCCTGGTTCCACGGATGGCAAGGAAATTCTCCATGGTGTCTCTTTTGATCTTCCCGCCGGTCAATGTTCGGCTCTTGTCGGACTCAATGGCGCGGGTAAATCGACTATCGCAAAACTGATTTTACGTGTCTATGAGCCCACTTCCGGGTCGATTCTCATTAACGGCAGGGATATCAGTGAATATTCCCGTTCGTCATTGTACGGGCGGTGTTCTGCGATTTTCCAGGATTATATACGTTACGAGCGGCCCTTACGTGAGAATGTGGGATTTGGCGATCCGGATCGAATCGACGACGATGACGCCATTGAACATGCGCTTGATCTAGTAGGGATGAAGGGTTTGGAGCAGTCACTGCCCGAAGGTCTGGATACTGTATTGGGAAGGCACTTCGAAGGCGGTTACCAACTTTCTATCGGGCAATGGCAGCGTGTCGCCCTGGCCCGCGCCTTGTTCAGGCGGCCGTCATTGCTTATTATGGATGAGCCGACCGCATCCGTGGACGCCCTTTCCGAGAAGCATTTCTTCGACTCGCTGGATCGGGCGGATAGTACGGAGGAAGGGCAGCGGCGCACCACCATCCTCATCGCCCATCGTTTCACCACCATCACCCACGCCAGTCATATCGTCGTCCTGCGTGACGGCGATATCGTCGGAGAGGGCGATCACGAGACATTATTGTCCGATTGCCCGTATTACCGCGGTTTATATGAGGCCCAAGTGGTCAGTCAGCAGCACGAGGATCCCGCATTGATGCTGCGTCCGGAGAACATCGAAGGCACTTCCCGTTGTAATCATTGATTGCCCGCGGATTCTGTCATCGCGTTCGCTGGAATTCCAGATATTCGAATTCCATGCGAACGACGAAAGTCACGAAAACGGACCAGAAACGTGCTTTTCGTCGTTTAAGCGGGCGTTTATCGCGTCGATTGTTTTGTCTCGTACTTGAGGATGTCGCCGGGCTGGCAGTCCAGCGCCTCGCAGATGCCGGCCAGTGTCGTAAAACGAATGGCTGCCACACGGTTGTTCTTGATCTTCGAGAGATTGACGTTCGAGATGCCAACCTCGTCCGCCAGATCCTTGAGCGACATATGCCGGTCGACCATCACCTTGTCGAGTTCCAGCACGATAGTGCCTTTAGGCTCTTTCGGCCCATTGTCGTTTTCAGAAGGTGGGGTAATCGCATCGGTAGTGGTGTGTTGTTCTTGGGCAAGGCGTACTTTTTCCTCATACGTCAATGGTCTGGGACTTTTGTTTTCCGATGGGGAAGCAGCGGTATCGTATTGGCTAGTGTTGTTTGTAGCCTTTACAGATTGGCTTTCGTCGTCTGTAGATGACGTGGCATCGTATGATGTCGAACGGTCAGAGTGTTGTTTGAAAATCATGATTCGCTTCCTTATATCAGCTGATCATGTTCGCGTTGCAATTGCTCGCCATATCTCAAAATGCGCGTGATGCACAGAATGAAAATCCCGATGATAAGATATCCAAAGCCATCGGTGGAATTGGCGATATCGCTGTAATAATCGTTATGAGTGCCGATTCCATACGTATCTACCATTCCATCGGTATATCCAGTCACAAAACCAGTCCAGAAATCAACGGAAGCTATCACGATGGCTACAGATATAAAACACCAGCCGATTCTGTGTACGTTTTTGACGATGGAATCCCGAAAAGGCGTCGGCTCCTCACCATTTTCCGGCCGGTGGATGGTTTTAAAAGCATCGCTGAGGTTTTTGGCGGCATATGCCACGATGAGCAATATGGCAATGCCTTCAAGCGTATACCACACAAGTGCCACTTTATGTTCCGAGACTTTTTGGAATGTAGTATCGAGGGCAAAGCCGTAAATATTCGGAAGCTTGGTGTCTTTGAGAAAATCTGGGCAAGGCTGGCCGGCACCGAGGAAAATTCCGCCGGCGAGCAGAACCACTGATGCGACGATGTTGAACCATTCGAGGATTTTCGCGGCCCACATGATGAAGGCGTCGACCTTATTGGTTTCATACATGGCGTTGCTCCTTTATCGATTACAAACTTGCTTGATAGCAAGAGCATATCACTAATCAACAAAAAATTAATGATAAACATTAAAAAAATTATGAATTTCGATACGTTTATGGTATTTTGAATATATTCCAAAAAATCGGGAAGCGGAGGAGAAGATGGTCGAGCCAGGGAAGAAGGCGACAGGTGACATGGGGAGCTTGAACGGGTTGAATGTCACGGACGTTCCGCGAGATCCGAATAACTCCTACGTTTCGAATGGCATGGATAACGTCAACAAAATAAACCGAAATAATGGCGTAGATGGTTCTGGTTGTCATGGAGGCGGTGACCGTTTAAATGATTCTGGCCATGTTGACGGCGTTGATGGCGTTGACGGTGAAAGTGGTGAGAACGCCGTTGCTGCAGAAGGAGAAGTTGATGAAAGAGCTGCGACGGCATTGAATGTTCAAGATGGACCTTCCAAGCCGTCTGCGCCATTCCAACAGCCGCAAGTTGAAGCTAAACCGTTGAGCCCAGACGGGCAGCGACGGCACGATGTGGGACACCAGGCCGCAATCATCTGGGGCTTCGTAGTGCTGTGGCTCGTATTGCAGGTGATTGGTGTTGTTTTCGCTATGCTTGGCCATATGCCGGAGAAGAAAACAGACGCCGTGGTCGGCACCGTCAGCGAGCCAATCGCCATCCTCGTCGTACTACTGGCGTGTCGGAAGCTCTATATCGACAAATCGCAAGGCTCAAGGTCAATGCGTTTCACGATACGTCTCTCATCCCGAAAACCGATGAACTGGCGGATGTGGCTCTGCTTGCTTATCGCGATGCTGGCTTTCGCGGCGGTCGGCGACCTGTTCGCCCAAGGTTTCCAAGGCGCGCTGGATCTGTTGGGATGGTCGCAACATAGCAATGGCGACGAGATTGACCAGATGGTGAACAGCTCAATCTTTGGTCTGCTTTCGTTGGGTTTCGTCGGGCCTGTGACCGAGGAACTGCTGATGCGTGGCATCGTGATGCCGAATCTGGAACGCTATGGCAGGATTTTCGCCATCGTAACGTCAGCGTTGCTGTTCGGCTTCATCCATGGCGACATCAGCCAAGGATTCAATGCCGTGCTGCTGGGCTTGGTGCTCGGTTGGATGGCCAGCGAGTATTCTGTCGCATGGTCGATGAGCATGCACATCTTCTACAATCTCGTGATTTGCGAAGGAGTCGGAAGGCTGTTCGGCATGCTTGCCGAGCCCATGCAGACCGTGGCGCAGTGGACGTTCGATGGTGTCTTCTTCTTCGTCGCCATCGTGTTGGTGGTAGTGAACAAGGACAAGATCATAGCCTGGTACCGCCGCAACCGTAGCCCCAAGCACACCTACCGTGGCTGGCGCTCACCGTTGTTCATCTTCACCTTGGTGGCGTTCCTCTTCTTCGCGCTGACCAGGATTTCGTTCTGAGCCACGGGTTCGACGCGGTGGAGCCGACGGTGCAAATAACAAAACTCCTCCGGTTTCCAAAGGATATTGAAATCCCGGAAACCGAAGGAGTCTTTACTGACCCTAAGGTCGATGCCTAAAGCGAAAAGCTCACATCTTGTTGATGGCGACTGCGAGATTCGACTTGCGGTTGGCGGCCTGGTTCTTGTGAACCACGCCCGCGCTGGCGGCCTTGTCGAGTTTCTGGCCGGCGATCTGGTAAGCAGCCTGGGCTGCTGCCTTGTCTCCGGACTCGATGGCTTCACGGGTCTTGCGAATCGCAGTCTTCAGGCTGGACTTCACGGACACGTTGCGCTTGTGCGCCTTTTCATTGGTCAGCACGCGCTTCTTCTGCGACTTAATGTTTGCCACAATTTCTCCAAACAACGTTTTCTATAAGGACATACAAGACTTTAGGATAACACCTTATGCCGATATTTCGTGCGTATTTGAAGGAAATGAAGTTGCGTGTTTCATCATTGCTTGATTTCTTATGCATTTTATAATGTTCCCCGGCAATAATTTCCGGTAGCTCTTTGCCTACCTCGGCCGATAGAATAAGACGTAGCAAAAGAAAAAGCGGAGTCGGAGAGGTTCCGCCAAGAAACGTTTGGGTATGAAGGAGTGGCATCAGTGACTGAGGCGAAGAACAAACCGGGATTCACCGATCAATCGCTGATTCGTAATTTCTGCATCATCGCGCATATCGACCACGGCAAGTCCACGGTGGCCGACCGCATCCTCCAGCTTTCCGGCATCGTGCCACAACGCGAGATGCACGACCGGTTCCTCGACCGCATGGACATCGAGCAGGAACGTGGCATCACCATCAAGTCACAGGCCGTGCGCGTGCCGTGGACCTTCGACGGGCAGGAATACACGCTTGGCATGATCGATACTCCGGGGCATGTCGATTTCACTTACGAGGTCTCGCGTGCGCTGGCCGCATGCGAGGGCGCGGTGCTGCTGGTCGATGCCACACAGGGCATCGAGGCTCAGACACTCTCCAACCTCTATATGGCCATCGAGGACGACCTGACCATCATTCCGGTCCTGAACAAGATCGACCTGCCCAGTGCCGAACCCGACAAGCACGCCGAGGAGATCGCGAACCTGTTGGGTTGCAAGCCGAGTGATGTGCTGCGTGTCTCCGGTAAGACCGGCGAAGGCATCAAAGACCTGCTCGACCAGATCGTGCTGGAAATTCCTGCCCCGCACGGCGACCCCAAGGCCCCCGCCCGCGCGCTGATATTCGATTCTGTCTACGATACCTATCGAGGCATCGTAACCTATATCCGTATGGTCGACGGCGAGCTCAAAAGCCGTGAAAAGGTACATATGATGGGCATCGGTATGACGCACGAGCCCATCGAGATCGGCGTGATCAGCCCGGACATGACCCCGACCAAGGCGCTCGGCGCCGGTGAGGTCGGCTACATCATCACCGGAGCGAAGGACGTCAGCCAATCCAAAGTCGGTGACACCGTCACCTCGGCGTTGCGTCCTGCCACCGAGCCACTGCCAGGCTACCGTGACCCGCATCCCATGGTCTACGCCGGCATCTTCCCGATTGACAACGCCCAATTCCCGGAACTGCGCGACGCGCTTGACAAGCTCAAGTTGAACGATGCGGCCTTGACTTACGAGCCGGAAACGTCGGTGGCGCTGGGATTCGGCTTCCGCTGTGGCTTCCTAGGGCTGCTGCACATGGAGATTGTGGTCGAACGTCTGAGCCGTGAGTTCGGGCTCGACCTCATTTCCACCGCTCCGAACGTGACCTATAAAGTCACCACAGAGGATGGAACGCTGCACGAGGTCAAAAACCCGAGCGAATTCCCGGACGGCAAGATCAAGCAGATCGTCGAACCGATGGTCGCGGCCGACATTATCACCCCCAAGGAATTCATCGGTTCGGTGATGGACCTGTGCCAGGACCATCGCGGCGAAATGGGCACGATGGAGTATCTGAGCCCGGAGCGTGTCGAGATGCACTACCGCATTCCGCTCGCCGAGATCGTCTTCGACTTCTTCGACCAGCTCAAAAGCCGCACCAAAGGCTACGCCTCCCTCGACTACCACGAGGACGGCGAACAGGCCGCGGACCTTGTAAAGGTCGATATCCTCATCCAGGGCGAGAAGGTCGATGCGTTCAGCGCCATCGTCCACCGCGACAAGTCGTACAGCTACGGCGTGATGATGACCAAGAAGCTCTCCAAGCTCATTCCGCGCCAGCAGTTCGAGATTCCGATTCAGGCCGCCATCGGCTCGCGCGTCATCGCCCGTGAGACCATTCGTGCCCTGCGCAAGGACGTGCTCGCCAAGTGCTATGGCGGCGACATCACCCGTAAGCGCAAGCTGCTCGAGAAGCAGAAGGCCGGCAAGAAGCGTATGAAGATGCTCGGTCATGTCGAGGTTCCGCAGGAGGCGTTCGTCGCCGCGCTATCCACCGGCGAGGCCGGAGCCAACAAGTCCATGGATATCGACACCAAAAACAAGATTCGTGCCGCCGAAAAGGCCGTGAAGTAAAGGTTCATGATGGAACTGAGTGAAGTGATTCGGGTTCGTCATGCCGTTCGGCGTTATACCGACAAGCCGATTCCGCAGGATATTGCCGTTGAGCTTCAAAACACCATCGACCAATATAACCGCGAAGGTAACTTGAGCATGCAGCTGAAGCTCAACGATCCTGCCGCATTCGAAGGTTTCCTCACCGACTACGGCATCTACAAAGGCGCCCGCAACCTCGTCGCCATCGTCTCGGATCGTACGTCGGACTGGGAGGAACGTTGCGGCTATTACGGCGCGCATGTGCTGTTGCGCGCCACACAGCTAGGACTGGATACCGGATGGGTGCGGCAGTTCGGCCGGCATCTGCGCAGGCACGTCGCATTGGAGCAAGGGGAGCGGCCCAGGTTTGCCATCGTCATGGGTTATGGAGTCAGCCACGGCCACCAGCACAAGTCCAAGCGCTACGACCAGGTCGCGCGCGTGCCCGATGGCATGGCGACGCCCACCTGGTTCCGCGCCGGCGTCGAGGCCGCGTTGCTAGCGCCCACCTCACTGAACCAGCAGAAATTCACGTTCGCCCTGCGATCCGAAGGTCGCACCGTGGAGACCAAAGAGGGATTCGGCCCCTGCACCCGTACCGACCTCGGCATCGCCAAATGCCATTTCGAAATCGGCGCCGGCCCCGATGCCGGTTTCGTGTGGGCATGATTCCTGATTGATGATATCGCTACTGATATTAATGTGATACCATCGTACATACAATAGACATGTAAGGAGCAATTATGAGTTTGTCTGCAAGTGCGCCGAAGTCCACCAGAGTCAACTTCAGAACCGATACCGAGACCAAGGAGAAAGCGAGTTCGGTCTTTGCCAAGCTGGGGCTGGACATGTCGACCGCGCTCAATATGTTTCTGCACCAGACGGTGGTCGACCAAGCGTTGCCTTTTCGTCCTGAATTATCGGGTTTTGAGGAAAGGGTGTTCAAAGCTGCCAGCGAGCCGACGCGCTCGTTCGACAGCGTGGACGACCTGATGGAGGAGATTCGTGGCACTTCAACGCATTGAGCGCTCGCCGACATTTCTGCGCCAGGCAAAGGCGCTTGGCAGAAAGCATTATGATCTCGACAAACTCGAGCGGGTGGTGCGTGTGCTGGTCAATGAGGACAAGGAGACCTTGCATCGTCGATACCATGACCATGCGCTGAAAGGGAATCTGAGCGTTTTCCGCGAGTTGCATATCGAGTCAGACTGGTTGTTGATTTATCGTGTCAAACATGAGACACTGACTCTGCTGCTGGTGGAGACGGGTAGTCACCGCCAATTGCTTGGGAAGTAATCGTTCTTGACAAGAAACGCAAGGGCACTTTATCCAGCCAATATCGTCCTCACGCTAGACTGAAACGTTATGTTCGAAGTGTATATTCATGTGCCGTTTTGCTATCGGCGGTGCGGGTACTGCGATTTCAACACGTATACGGCCGTCGACATGGGCTCTGGTGCGTCGCGTGGCAATTACGCGAACCTCGCTTGCGAGGAGATGCGGCTGGTACGGGCGTGGCAGGCGCGGCATAGCATCGACGAGCCGGCGGCTTCGACGGTGTTCTTCGGGGGAGGGACGCCGACGCTGCTGCCGGCGGAGGACCTTGGACAGATGCTGGGCGCGGTGCACGAAATCTGGGGTATTGAGGACGGTGCGGAAATCACCACCGAAGCCAATCCCGATACGGTGGATGAACGGTATTTGGAAACGTTGGCGGCAGCAGGGTTCACACGCATTTCGTTCGGTATGCAATCGGCCGTGCCGCATGTGTTGAAAACGCTCGACCGTACGCACACGCCGGCCAATGTCGTCGCCGGAGTCAAAGCGGCGAACAAGGTCGGCTTGCGTTCCAGCGTCGACCTTATCTATGGGGCACCCGGCGAGAGTATGGACGATTGGCGTGAGTCGGTCGAGACGGCCATTGAACTGGGAGTCAACCATATATCGGCGTACGCACTGACTGTCGAACCGACCACCAAGATGGGTCGGCAGATCAAGGCCGGGCAGATCGCCAAGCCGGATGATGACGACGAGGCAGCTAAATACGAGATCGCCGATGACCTATTCAAACAAGCCGGTCTGCAATGGTATGAGATCTCGAATTGGGCGCGACCGGGCTATGAGAGTCGACACAACTTGGGCTATTGGCGCAACGTAGACTGGGCGGGCATCGGGCCGGGTGCTCATTCGCACTACCGCACGTCGAGCGTCGGCGCATGGCAAGAACATGCCAGTAACGGCGCTCGCAATATTGACGCAGACGGATTCCGAAAAACCGAAGTTCTGCAAGACAATCATGACGAGCCGAATATAAAACAAATTCCGGTAGAGCCTGGGATGCCGATCGATATAGGGATTCAAAGTGGCGATGCCCAATTTGAGGTTGAGGATAATCGTCAATCGGACACCAACCAGTTCGGTATGCGGGCTTGGGATATCGCCCACCCACGCAAGTGGGCCGAAGCGATGCACGCCGGCAACGTGCCGTGGCAGGGAAGCGAAGCCATCACCCATGAGGAAAACCTTGAAGAAACGGTGATGCTAGGGTTGCGTCTGCATGAGGGCCTTGATATCCCGAGAATCGAACAGGCTTCCGGACTTGTCATTGACCGTCAAAAACTCAAATCAATCGAGCAATCGGGTTTGATAGAAATCCACGAAAACAACCGCATTATCCCAACGCTGAGAGGACGATTGCTCAACGATACCGTCATTGAGCAGGTGCTCGATACCTGCGGCTGGTACCCAGATAATTAGGCAGAAGATCTTATATCTATTGGTCATAGAAAACGGCAATGTCCACGATGTGGAAGATTTTTCCTGAAAATGGACATGGATACATTCCTGACATCCCATACCGCTAATCTATGAGAGCACTCGTAACGGAGTATTTGGTTATCGGAAGCTAGAGGTGATTGTGGTGACTCTTAAGACCCCACTCGATTTGACGATTCATCGCGCGCAAGGTATGTATGACCCTGCGGCAGAGCATGATGCGTGCGGTGTCGGCATGGTTACCACCTTGAACAAGCGCCCGGAACGCAAGATCGTCGACGACGCCATCGAAGTGCTCGTTAACCTGAACCACCGTGGGGCGGTAGGAGCCGAGGAAAACACCGGTGATGGTGCCGGCATCCTTATGGCCATGCCCGACGAGTTCATGCGTTCCGTTATCGAGGCTGATTTGCCGCAGGCCGGGCATTATGTCGTTGGTATCGCATTCCTTGACCGCGACTTGGCATCTGCAAGCGAGCAGAAGCGTCAGATCGCCGATATCGTAGCCGAAGAAGGCTTGGAAGTCCTTGCGTGGCGTACAGTGCCGACCAACCCGGACGGGCTGGGCTTGCAGGCGTTGGCTTCGATGCCGGCCTTCGAAATGTTGGTCATGTCCTCGCCACAACAGGCCGGGCAGGCATCGTTGGGCGGCTTGGAGCTTGACCGCAAGGCGTTCCGCGTCCGCAAACGCGTCGAGCACGAGGCCGGGGTCTATTTCGCCTCGCTTTCCGCGCGGACGATTACCTACAAGGGCATGCTTACCACGATGCAGCTCACCAACTTCTTCCCGGACCTCAACGATTCCAAGATGAAGACGACCATTGCCATCGTCCATTCGCGCTTCTCCACCAACACCTTCCCAAGCTGGCCGTTGGCCCAGCCGTTCCGCCTCATTGCGCACAACGGCGAGATCAATACCATCCAGGGCAACCGCAACTGGCTTTCCGCGCGTGAAGGCAAGCTCAGCAGCGAGTTGTTGGGGGAGTTCGAACCGTTGCTGCCGGTGGCCACGCCGGGTTATTCCGATTCCGGCACGTTCGATGAATGCCTTGAGCTGCTTCATCTCGCCGGGCGCAGTCTGCCGCACGCCGTGCTGATGATGTTGCCGCCGGCTTGGGAGAAGGACGATACGTTTGACGCCGACGTCCGTGCGTTCTACGAATATAACAATTCACTGATCGAGCCTTGGGACGGTCCAGCCGACATCATTTTCACCGACGGTACGTTGGTCGGAGCACAGCTCGACCGCAACGGCTTTCGTCCCGGACGTTGGCAGATCACCGACGACGGATACGTTGTGCTGGCCAGCGAAGCCGGTGTGTTGCCCGAAACCGAACAGGAACATATCGTCGCCAAGGGCAGGCTCGAACCTGGCAAGATGTTTCTCATTGATACCGCTGAAGGGCGCATTGTGCCTGACAAGGAGATCAAGCATCAGCTCGCTACGCAGCATCCATACCGTGAATGGATTGAAGGCAATGCTGTCAGACTGAGCGACCTTCCGGCACGCGAGCACGTCCGTCACTCCAACGTTTCTGTCGTCCGCCGCCAACGCGCGTTCGGCTATACGCAGGAGGATTTGAAGATTCTGCTGCGGCCGATGGCCAACACCGGCAAGGAGCCTATCGGTGCGATGGGCAATGACACCCCTCAGCCTGTTCTTTCCAACCATAGCCGCATGCTGTTCGACTACTTCACCCAGAAATTCGCACAGGTCACCAACCCGCCGCTGGACTGGGAACGTGAGGAAATCGTCACGTCGTTGGCCTCGGCCATCGGTCCAGAGCCCAATCTGCTGGAGGACTTGGCGCTTTCCGCCAAGAAGATCGTCATCCCGAACCCGGTCATCGATTCCGACGAGATGGCCCAGCTCAAGCGTCTTGACCGCGCCAAGGTGCTCGGCGGGTATTACAAGCCGTTCATTGTTCACGGTCTTTATCAGGTCGCCGGAGGCGGCAAAGCGCTTGAGGCCCGTCTTGAAGAGATTTTTGACGAAGTTGATCAGGCCATCGCCGAAGGCAAGAATTTCATCGTGCTTTCCGACCGCGATTCCAACCATACATGGGGTCCGATTCCTTCGTTGCTGCTTACCAGCGCGGTGCAGCATCACTTGTTGCGTATGCATACCCGTACGCAGGTCTCCATGGCCGTCGAGGCGGGCGACGTCCGTGAAATCCATCACGTCGCCTTGCTCATCGCCTATGGCGCCGCTTGTGTGAATCCTTACCTCGCCTTCGAATCCGTGGAGGATCTGGCGCGAGGTGGATTCCTTGACGTCGATGCCAAGACCGGTGTGGAGAACCTTCGCAAGGCTCTTTCCGTCGGCGTTCTGAAGATCATGAGCAAGATGGGCGTCTCCACTATCATGAGCTACCGCGGCGCTCAACTTTTCGAGGCTGTCGGCCTTAATCAGGAGGTCATCGACAAGTACTTCACCGGCACTACCTCACGTGTCGGCGGCATCGGCCTCGATGAAATCGCCGAGGAAGTCGCCACCCGACATCGCGTTGCCTATCCAAACCAATGGACGGCAACGCCGCACCGTAGGCTGCGCGTCGGCGGACAATACAAGTGGAGGAGAACCGGCGAAGATCATTTGAATGACCCAGAATCCGTTTTCTTGCTGCAACAGGCCACCCAACGCGGCGACTACGGCCTGTTCAAGAAATATTCCGAGCACGTCAACGACACGTCAAACAGATTGATGACGCTGCGTGGGCTGATGAAATTCACCGGCAATCGCAAGCCGATTCCGATTGAGGAAGTCGAGCCGGAAAGCGAGATTGTCAAGCGGTTCTCCACCGGTGCGATGAGCTATGGTTCTATCTCGCAGGAAGCACACGAAACGCTTGCTATCGCCATGAACTCTATCGGAGCCCGTTCCAATTCCGGCGAGGGCGGCGAATCCGACGACCGTATCGAAGACCCGCTGCGTTCCAGCCGCATCAAGCAGATCGCGTCCGCGCGGTTCGGCGTTACCAGCGATTATCTCGTCCACGCCACCGACCTGCAAATCAAGCTTGCCCAGGGTGCCAAGCCCGGTGAAGGTGGGCATCTGCCTGGCGCCAAAGTGCCGCCATGGATTGCCACCGTGCGTCACGCCACGCCTGGCGTCGAACTGATTTCACCGCCGCCTCACCACGACATCTACTCCATCGAGGATCTGAAGCAGCTGATCTACGATGCAAAGATGGCCAATCCCAAGGCCCGCATCCACGTCAAGCTCGTCTCCGAATTCGGCGTGGGCACCGTTGCGGCAGGCGTAGCCAAATGCCATGCCGACGTGGTGTTGATTTCTGGCTCTGATGGCGGCACGGGTGCGGCTCCGCTGAACGCCATCAAGCACGCCGGCACTCCTTGGGAGATTGGCCTTTCCGAGACCCAGCAGACACTGATTTTGAACGGTCTACGTTCGCGCATCGTTGTTCAGTGTGACGGCGAACTGAAGACCGGCCGTGACGTGGTCATCGCCGCCCTGCTCGGTGCCGAGGAATTCGGCTTTGCCACCACTGCGCTAATGGCCGAAGGTTGCGTCATGATGCGCGCCTGCAACCTGAACACCTGCCCGCAAGGCATCGCCACCCAGGACCCGGAGTTGCGCGCACGCTACACCGGCAAGCCCGAATACGTGGTCAACTTCTTCATGTTCATCGCTCGTGAGGTGCGAGAACTGCTGGCGCGACTCGGCTTCCATAGCCTCGAAGAGGCCGTCGGCCACGTTGAATGCCTCGATCAGGACGAAGCCGTGGAACGTTGGAAGTCCAATGGCGTTGATCTTTCGAACGTCCTTGCCCAGTCGGGCCCGACGCCCGGTACGATTCTTCATCAGACGATTAAGCAGAACCACGAGCTTGACAAGGCACTGGACAACAGACTCATCGAATTGGTCAAGCCTGCGCTCGACAACCGCGAGCCGGTGCGTCTCGACCTGCCGATCCGCAACGTCAACCGCACCGTCGGCACGATGGTCGGCTACGAAATCACCAAGCGTTACGGTGCCAAAGGCCTGCCTGATGACACCATCGATATGACCCTGCGCGGTTCCGGCGGTCAGTCCATTGGCGCGTTCATCCCGCGCGGCGAGACCTTGCGCATCTACGGCGAGGTCAACGATTATGCAGCCAAGGGCCTTTCCGGCGGACGCATCATCGTCCGTCCCGAAGACGGCGAATTGAGCTTCGATCCGCACACCAACGTCATCGCCGGCAATGTCACCGGTTTCGGCGCGACCTCAGGAGAGATGTACGTTGCCGGACGTGCCGGTGAACGATTCGCGGTTCGTAACGGCGGCGCGACATTCGTGGTGGAAGGCGTGGGTGACCACGGCTGTGAATATATGACCGGCGGCACCGTGGTGGTGCTCGGTCCCACCGGACGCAACTTCGGCGCCGGTTTCTCCGGAGGCCACGCCTACGTACTCGATCTGGATATGAACAAGGTCAATCCGGGAGCCGTCAAATCCGGTTCCCTGCTCTTCGAAGCCTTGAACGACGACGAAGCCCAGCGCGTCCATCAGATGGTCAAGAAACATGCGGAAGAAACGGGTTCGCTCTTCGCGCAGACCCTGCTCGACGATTGGGAACAGGCGCGTTCCCGCTTCACGCATGTCGTGCCTAAGCAGTTCGTCGCGATGAGCGCGGCCATGGACGAGGCCCGCGTTGACAACGTCGATTTCAACGCTCCCGGAGCCTGGGATAGCGTCTACGAGCATGTGATGGAGGGAGTGGACTGATGAGCGATCCCAAAGGATTTCTGAAAGTACAGACGCGCCACGAGGCGCAGGACCGTCCAGTGGCCGAGCGCATCCACGATTGGAAGGATGTGCACGCCCAGTCCGGTTTCCAGCCGTGGACCAAGGAGCAGGCCGCGCGTTGCATGGACTGTGGCACGCCATTCTGTATGACAGGTTGCCCGCTTGGCAACATCATTCCGGACTTCAACGATCTGGTGCGGCAAGGTCAGTGGGAAGAAGCCTATCAGCGGCTTTCCTCCACCAACAATTTCCCCGAAGTCACTGGACTGATCTGCCCGGCACCGTGTGAACAGGCGTGCGTATTGGGCATTCACCAGCCGCCGACGATGATCAAAGCCGACGAGCAGACCATCATCGACCAGGCGTGGAAACTTGACTACGTGAAGCCGATGCCGCCACAGCGTCTTTCCGACATGACTATCGCCATCGTCGGTTCCGGCCCCGCCGGTCTCGCCTGCGCCCAGCAGCTGACCCGTGCTGGCCACACCGTCGTCGTTTACGAACGTGACGACGAAATCGGCGGGCTGATGCGCTACGGCATCCCGTCCTTCAAACTCGACAAGCATCTGATTGACCGCCGCATCCAGCAGATGGAGGCCGAGGGCACAGTGTTCCGCACGAATATGGAAATCGGCAAGGATGTGAGTTGGGACGAGCTGCGTTCGCGCTATGACGCCGTGGTAGTAGCTATTGGTTCCGGCGTTCCGCGTGATGTCAGCGTACCCGGCCGTGAACTTGACGGCATCCACTTCGCCATGGACTTCCTGCCTGATGCCAACCGTCGTTGCGAAGGCAAGGAGCCAATCAACGATATCGACGCCAACGGCAAGAAAGTCGTCATTATCGGTGGCGGCGATACCGGTTCGGATTGCCTTGGCACCGCTATTCGTCAAGGCGCCACCAGCATCACCGTCCTGCAGATCAATCCCAAGGAACCCAAGGTCCGTCCGGACAATCAACCCTGGCCGACTTACGCGCGTCTCTACCAGCCCACCACCTCGATGGAGGAGGGCGGCACCTATGAATACAAGACCGATACCGTCAGTTTCACTGGCATCGAGGAAGTCGCAGAAACCGATCGTGTGACCCTGGATGGCAGCGGCTTGGCGAGCGGATTCGTAGCCGATGAATCCGGCCATGTCACAGGTGTCAAAGTCATCGATGTGAAAAGTACGGCGGACGGTAAACGCGAACATGTCCCCGGAACCGAACGGATTATCGACGCCGATCTGGTATTGATCTCCACTGGCTTCCTGCATCCTGACACCTCGACGCTGCTCAGCCAGCTGCCGGTCGAGCTCGACCGACGCGGTAATGTGGCTCGTAACAAGCAATTCGAGACCAGTCAGGATGGCGTCTTTGTGTGCGGTGACGCGGGAAGAGGCCAGAGTCTTGTGGTCTGGGCGATTGCCGAAGGCCGCAGTTGCGCATCTGCCGTCGACCGTTTCCTCAACGGCACCACCGAGCTTCCCGCCCCGATTGTCTCCACACAAAAGCCGATGGTGCTTCCAAGGCTCTGAGAAGTGGGCTCGAAAACTAAGAGGTAGGCCGCAAGAAATTCGTGTGCGTATCTCTTGGCAGGGTTGGGGCTAAAATTAGACCAGAACGAATTCACCGCTGAAAGGAATCGAGATGCCGAATCGCGCTGAACGCAGGGCACAGACCAAGCGCAACCGTCAAGGAGTGCCGCAACCGAATCAGCCGCAGAATCGTGGCCGTGGTGGTTTGATTGATGAATATTCGTTGCAGGAACGCAGCCGTCGCCTTGAGGAGAACGGTGGCACCGAATGGAAGCCCAAGGCCGAGAAGCTGGCGGCACCGGCAGAGAATCTTGATCCCAACTACAGCGATCCGAAGGTCATGAAGGCGCCGCACTCGTTGCATCAGTGGTTCAGAATCGCCAGCTGGACCTTGATTATTCTTTCGGGCATCGCCTTTGCGATTCTGATGTGGGTTCCTAAGCATCCAATGTGGCTGATTTTGACCGTTTCCATCATTTTTGTGGTCGGTGTGCTGAGCCTGTTCTTCACGGCTGGGAATTATCATCACAATCCGAACCTTGATTCCAATGGCACCGCGATTTAAAGGGCGTTGTTCGGTTTGTAAGCCGTTGTTCAAAGTGATAGGTGCATAAGGTTGATTGACGCATATGAGGATTGATCTGCTGACCCGTGAGTATCCGCCGCATATCTACGGCGGTGCAGGCGTGCATGTCGAACAACTGTCGAAAGTGCTCGCCGAGCGTGCCGAGGTTACGGTGCGGGCTTTCGATGGGCCCAGAAAGCCTGATGAGGTTCCACTGGTGCCAGATGGCAGTTTGCACGTGGTCGGCTATGATGTGCCGGCTGAATTATCACAAGATAATATGGCTTTGCAGACCTTCGGGGTGGATTTGCAAATGGCCAATGATGTCGATGGTGACATCACGCATGCCCATACATGGTATGCCTGTCTGGCTGGTCGGTTGGCCCAGCAGATGCACGATATCCCGCTTGTCGTCACCGCGCACAGCCTCGAACCGTTCCGTCCGTGGAAACGTGACCAGCTTGGCGGCGGTTATAATCTAAGTTCTTGGGCCGAACGTGACGCCTTCACCCATGCCGACCGTGTCATCGCGGTCTCAGAAGGCATGAAACAGGACATTCATACGGCCTATCCTTCGATTGATACCGCGAAAATTGCCGTGGTTCATAATGGCATCACTGTGTCCGACTTTGCCACCCCAAGCCCAGATGACCCGGGTTGGAAGGTGTTTGAGCGTTACCATATCGACAGAAACAAGCCCACCTTGCTCTTTGTCGGTCGTGTCACGCGGCAGAAAGGCCTGCCGTATCTGTTGCGGGCCCTTCCTCTGATTGACAAGGACATTCAGGTCGTGCTCTGCGCCGGGGCCCCGGATACCGAGGAACTAGGCAATGAAGTTCGCTCCTCTTTCGCCCAGCTCAAGGCCGAACGCGGCAACGTTATCTGGATTGAGGCGATGCTGCCACGTTCCGAGTTGAACGCCCTCGAACATGGTTGCAACGCCTTCATTTGTCCGAGTATCTACGAGCCGCTTGGCATCGTTAACCTTGAGGCGATGGCCTGCGGTCTGCCGGTGGTCGCCAGTGCCACAGGCGGAATTCCCGAGGTTGTGGTCGACGGGGTGACCGGTTATCTCGTTCCGATAGAACAGAAACGTGACGGCAGCGGAACACCCATACATCCTGAGGATTTCGTGCACGATATGGCTGCGGCCATCAACCGGCTTATGGAAAATCCGCAACGAGCCAAGGAGATGGGCGAAGCCGGCTTCAGACGTGCCCGCGACCAATTCAGTTGGGAACGCATCGCCGACGAAACCATGGATGTCTATCGTCAGGTTCTGCGTTGACAAGTCGGCTTTGGTCATATGACATGAAAATGTTAAGTTTGATATGGCAGAATGCAGAAGTGCTTGAATTATTATATTCTGCAAGTAATCGTTGAACACGCAGAGACAAACCAAGAAAGGTGCGACATGTTTCAGTATGTGCTGTACGTATTGATTGCCGTCATTTTCATTGTGGCGACGGCTCTCTGCCTTTCCGCGGTCTTCGGTAAAAAACGAACCCTGCACACTCTCAAAATCGTCGTGGGTTGCTGCCTATATTTCTTTTCCGTGATTCTTTTGGTGGCTAGTTTCCTCACCTGACCGGCGGCGTGGCTTCGTCACATTATGGAACGACGGCATTTTCCTCGGCTGTTCCGGATTAGGCTATGAGAACAAACAGAATCGCGCAATAGAGCGCATGGCCATGATGAAGGGACAAGAATAAGAATGGGCGAAGCTGTTTCGGCGCTGAAACTGACCAATGTGGAATTTCGTAGGAACCGTCGCGTCATTTTGACCGACGTGAACCTTGACCTCAAAAGTGGAGAGAAGTGGGTGCTTTTTGGCCCCAACGGCATCGGCAAATCCAGCCTCGTGGCGATGATGGCGACCCGTGGGTTCCCCTCAGTGGGAACCGTCGATATCCTTGGCAACCGCCTCGGCAAAGTCAACGTCTTTTCCTACCGCAATCGTATTGGCCTTAGTTCCGCGGAATTGTCACGTTCGTTCCCCAACGAGGAAGACCCGCTCGACGTCATTTTGACAGCGTTGACCTCGACCACCGGCCGCTGGCGTGAACACTTCACCCAGGCCGATTACGACAAAGCTCGTGGGTACATGACCATGTTCGGCATCGAATATCTCGAAGGCAAGCAGATGTTCAAGCTTTCGGAAGGTGAGCGCACCCGCGTCTTGATTTGTCGGGCCCTGATGGGTGACCCCGATCTGCTGATTCTTGACGAGCCGACGACCGGTCTCGATCTGGGTGGCCGCGAGCTGGCTTTGCGAGCGCTGAGCGATATTGGTCGGCACGACACAGACCGCACGGTGCTGCTGGTGACGCACCGGCTCGAGGAGATTCCGCAAGGTTTTGATCACGTTGCCATCATGGGTCGCATGGCCGGCAACGAGACCGACGCCCACGCGGACAATGTCGCTGGTGCCGATCCGCAACCGGGAACCATTATCTATACCGGTGACCTCGAGCACGGCTTTACCGCCGAGCGTCTCAGCCATATCTTCGGCCTGCCGCTCAAAGTGACCCACGACCAGGGTCGCTGGTCGGCCTACGCCATCGATGATAACTGAGTTTAATAACATTTATTACCGAAGAATGAAGAAAGGGTAGTGATGAAAGCACTCCTGTATAATATTCGTCCTGAAGGGCAGGATTATGCCGACGAATGGATGAGAAACCATCCGGAGGACGAGCTGGTGACGACGCCGGATGACCTGACGCTCGAGACGGTCGACATGGCCAAAGGCCATGGCTATGATGCCGTCAGCCTGCAACAGGTTCCCGATGTCGCCGACGAGGAAATCTATAAGAGGCTGGTCGACTACGACATTCATCACATTGCGCTGCGTACGGTCGGTTTTGATATTCTCAATCTTGATTATGTGAGGAAATACCATATTCTGGTCACCCATACTCCGGCCTATTCGCCGCGTGCGGTCGCCGAAAACACACTCGCTTCGGTCATGTATCTGCTTCGTCATTACGGCCAGATTCTGGGCAATGAGCGCAAGGGCGATTTCGTTCGCGTTTCAGAGGAAATGAGCGACGAAATCTACCACAAGACCGTTGGCATCATCGGTGTCGGCCGCATCGGTTCCGCCGTGGCCGAGCTTTTCCACGCCTTGGGCGCCACAGTCATCGGCAACGATCTGATTACCAACGCCGCCAACGAAGCGTTCCTTGAATACACCGATTTCGACACCGTGGTGCGCGAGGCCGATATCCTGACGCTGCACACCCCGCTTGAGCCCTACATGGTTGGCATGATCGGTGCCGAGCAGTTCAAAATGATGAAGGATACGGCGTTCATCGTCAACCAGGCGCGCGGCCCGCTTATCGACACGCAGGCTCTAATTGCGGCGCTCAAGAACCACGAGATTGCCGGTGCCGCCATTGACGTGTTCGCCGAGGAAACAGAGCTCTTCATGAAGCGATTCGACAACGAGTCTCAGCTGCCGCAGTTCTACCGCGAGCTTTCGGCGATGGACAACGTCATCATCACCCCGCATTCCGCCTTCTACACTCAGACTTCCGTGCGCAACATGGTCATGCACAGCATGACCGATGTCAAGCGCGTCACCGAAGGCAAGGAACCGGTCTACAAGGTGGACTGCTGAATCGGCTTTTAACAGCCAAAAAAGGAATTCAAGCATAAAATCAGGCGATTTTTGTGCTTGAATTCCTTTTTGTTTTGCATTGAGCCATCGAGGCGACGTGAGAATATAAGGTTTGATGACATTGGTCTGAAGTTTGTCAGGCCGATTTGAGACTTCGAGGGATGACAAGGAGCGGGTATGCCGAGACGCGGGGCGTTACAAGCGGGGGAGAAGGTCCAGTTTACGGACCGCAAGGGCAAGAAGATCACTGACCAGCTTGTTGTCGGTGGTTCCACCCAGACCGACCACGGCATCATCCTGCACGACGATGTCATCGGCTCGAGTGAAGGCATCGTCGTCACTACCGTCACCTCGAAGCGCGAGGCGCAGATAAGCGGCGGCACGCCTGGCCATGACAAGCCCAAGCCATGGAAGGCGGCACGTGCTATCGGCGGTTGGGATTACGCGGTCATGCGGCCGAGGCTCGCGGATTATGTGCTTTCCATGCCGCGCGGAGCGCAGATCATGTATCCGAAAGACATCGCCCAGGTCATTCAGCTTGGCGATATACGCGCTGGAATGAACGTTTTGGAATCCGGTGCCGGCAGTGGCGCGATGAGCCTCAATCTGCTTGATGCCGTGGGGGAGCAAGGCCACTTGACCACCATCGAGATGCGTCCCGAATTCGCCAAAATAGCCGAGGCCAATGCGACGCTATATTATGGCAAACGCCCGGAATGGTGGGATTTGCTGACTGGTGATTTCGATACGGTTGCTGCAAAACTTGCGAACGGCATTGAATCTGCTGATAGACCTGCTGCTGGTAAAGTAGTCGATGATTATCCGATAACACAGTCGGATATGGTAGGCGATAAAGATTCGTTAACTGAATCGACTAATGATGTGGCAGCTAGCCTGACTCAATTTTCTTCTCAACCATTCGATCGTATAGTCCTCGACATGCTCGACCCGTGGAATCGGCTTGAACAAGCCTATTGTGTCATCGCCCCCGGCGGAGTGCTCATCGTCTACATCACCACAACCACGCAGATGTCCCGTTTCTGTGAGGCCTTGCGCGATGCCGGTTGCTGGATGGAACCGGAGGTGCAAGAGACGTTCGAACGTACCTGGAAGGCACAAGGTCTCGCCGTCCGTCCGGACCATCAGATGATCGGTCATACCGGTTTCCTCATCGTCACCCGAGCCATGGCTCCTGGTTTTGGAGCCCTGCACAAACGTGACCGTGCCACCAAAGACACCGTCACCGATATTGATTCCCTGACCGATGAAGACCGCGAATCCCGTCTTGCCGACCTCGAACTGCGCGACATCAGCGACCGCAAGCTTCGCAAGGTTCTGCGCGATCTCGGCGACCAGTTGCGCGAAATATGATGAATCGTTGAATGGAAGCCGGCCATAATGGGTTGTGAAGGTGGGTGTGTCGTGCGGCTGGCATATGGCTGTTGGCATGTCGGAGAACGATTTCAGAGGTTCGTTGTTCTATGACAGGTTGAGAGGCGTATTGTAGGAACCGGAATTGTCGTATAAATAATATTGATAACGACACCTTAAATGGCTTGATGCCCTTTGAACGGGATTATTTGGTAAGATTTCGTTAGTCGTTTGTCAATCTCTGGAGGAATTATGTCTGCTCTCACATCGGTTTCCGGTTTCCCTCGCATCGGGCGTGACCGCGAATTAAAGAAGGTTATCGAAGGCTACTGGAAAGGCAAGTCCAGCCTTGACGACGTACGCGCTACGGGCAAGCAGTTGCGTGCCGACCATTGGAAGCTGCAGGCCGACGCGGGCGTCAATCTCATCCCCAGCAATGATTTCAGCTATTACGACCAGATGCTCGACACTGCTATCCTGCTGAATGTCATTCCGGAACGTTACCGCCGTCTTTCCTTTAAGAACGCCGAGGATACGCTGTTCGCCATGGGCCGCGGCTATCAGGGGCCGGAAGGCGACGTTACCGCATTACCGATGAAGAAGTGGTTTACCACTAACTATCACTATCTGGTTCCCGAAATCGATGCTTCCACTGAAATCAAGCTCAATTCCACCAAACCGTTCGACGAATTCAACGAAGCCAAGGCACAGGGCATCGTTACTAAGCCGGTACTGATTGGTCCTTACACTTTCCTCAAGCTGGCCCGCAACCCGCAGGCCGAAGAACTGGAACTTGATCGTGGCCTGGTTGATGCGGTCTCCGGAGTCTACGCACAAGTCATCAGCAAGTTCGCCGAACTCGGTGCGCAATGGGTGCAGCTCGATGAACCTTACTTGGTGCTTGACAAGGAAGACGGCGACACCGAACTCTTCAAGGCGCTCTATTCCGCCATCTTGCCGGCACGTTCCGGTGCCGACGGCAAGAACGTCAAGGTGTTGCTCAACACTTACTTCGGCAACATCGCCGACATCTACGAGACGGTGAACCTCTTCGAGTTCGACGGCGTCGGCCTCGACCTCATTGAAGGGCGTGACGAGAATCTTGCTGCCATCGAAAAGTATGATGTCGCCAAGAACACCACGATTTTCGCAGGCGTGATCAACGGCCGCAACATCTGGCGCAACAACTACGCGCAAAGCCTCGGGCTGCTCGATGCGTTGAAGACCAAGACCAACAACGTCGCGGTTTCCACAGCATCCTCCCTGCTCCATGTGCCGTTCAGCACGGAAGACGAGACTGGGCTGAAGCCGGAAGTACTGAAGCACTTCGCCTTCGCAGTCCAGAAGCTCGGTGAGCTCGTTGATGTCGCCGAGCTGACCGATGCCGATGACACGTTGCGTAAGGAATCGCAGACGCTGGCCGCCAATCAGGAGCTCTTCGACGGCAGCCGCGTGGCTCCTGATCAGGCCGTGGCGCAGCGTCTCGCTTCGCTCACCGACAAGGACTTCGTGCGTCAGCCGGCCCGTGCCGAGCGCAGGAAAGTGCAGCACGAGGAACTGAACCTACCGGAACTGCCGACCACCACCATCGGTTCCTTCCCGCAAACCCGCGAAGTGCGTTCCACCCGTGCCAAGTTCCGCAAGGGGGAAATCGACCAGAAGACCTATGACGATTTCATTGCGGGACAGATTGATCAGGTCATCGCCCATCAGGAGCAGATCGGCCTCGATGTGCTGGTTCACGGCGAATTCGAGCGCAATGATATGGTCGAATACTTTGGCCAGCATTTGAACGGTTATCTCTTCACCAAGAACGCGTGGGTGCAGTCCTACGGCACCCGCTGTGTCAAGCCTCCGATCGTCTGGGGCGACGTCTCGCGTGCCGAGCCGATCACGGTACGTTGGAGCAAGTATGCGCAAAGCCGCACCAAGCACGTCGTCAAGGGCATGCTCACCGGTCCGGTCACGATTTTGAACTGGTCCTGGCCGCGCGAGGACATCAGCAACGAGCTGCAGACCCAGCAGCTGGCGCTGGCTATCCGCGACGAGGTGCTCGATCTCGAGGCCGCCGGCATCAAGGTCATCCAAATCGACGAAGCCGCGCTGCGCGAGAAGCTGCCGCTGCGCCGCTCCGACTGGCACAAGAAGTACCTTGACTGGGCAATTCCGGCCTTCCGCCTGGTGCATTCGGCCGTCAAACCGACTACGCAGATTCACACTCATATGTGCTACTCCGAATTCAACGACATCATCAAGGACATCGACAACATGGATGCCGACGTGATTTCCTTCGAAGCCTCGCGTGGCGACTTGGTCGTGCTCGACGCGATTCATGACGCGCACTTCGAGACCGAGGTTGGCCCTGGTGTTTACGACATCCATTCGCCTCGTATCCCGTCCACCAAGGAATTGGTCGATCGCATCCATGCCATCCTGCAGAAGGCCGATCCCAGCCGTGTATGGATCAATCCCGACTGCGGCCTCAAGACCCGCGGCAACGAGGAGACCTGGCCGAGCCTTGAGCATATGGTCGAAGCCGCCAAGACCGTTCGCGCCGAACTTGCGAACGATTCGCAGGCCTCGCGTAACTAAGTAATCGAACTACTACCAACGTGTGGCCGGCATCGAGCAAAAGCAAACGATGCCGGTCACACGATTTGTCACAGGAGACAGCCATGCATTCGCCGATTTTCTCGCTCGAAGTGTTCCCGCCCAAGCCGCACGCGCCGGTGGGTGCCATCTATGATGCGCTTGACGGGCTTCAGGGTTTAAACCCCGACTTCATCTCTGTAACCTATCGTCACGGAACCCATGCAGATCGCATCAAAACCGCGAGGATCGCCCATGCCATCAATTATGACTATCACATCCCGGTCGTGGCCCATTTGACCGCTCTGTATAGCAGCAAGGCAACGGTGGATGAAGCTCTGGGGCTCTTCCGCAAGGCCGGCGTCTTTGGAGTGTTGGCGCTCAGGGGCGATTACGTCGAAGGCAACGAACCGTGCGGGGATTTCGAACATGCTAGTGACTTGGCCGCCTATATTCGCGAGCACGACCCTGATATGCAGATTATGGGCGCCTGCTACCCGGAATGTCATCTCGAATCCCCTTGTTTGGAAGACGACGTTGACAATCTCAAAAAAAAGGTGGATGCCGGTGTCAACCATCTGATCACCCAATTGTTCTATGACAACGATGATTTCTATCATTTCCTTGATCTCGCGCGTTCCAAGGGTGTCGACGTGCCGATTGAGGCCGGCATCATGCCGTTGCGCAGTGTTGCATCGATCAACAACATGACCAAGCGCAATGGTTCCAAGATTCCGCCTGCCGTGCAACGCATCGTCGACAAGTGGGGCGACGATTTGCCCAGCCTGCAGCAGGCCGGCATCAACTACGCTTCCGAACAGATTTCTGACCTGGTGGCGCATGGCGTCGACGGCATCCATCTTTACACGATGAACCGTGCTGCGCTGGCCCGCCGAATCTGGGCCAATGTCGAACCGCTGTTCCAAGTCGTTCAATAAGGGTGAAATAAGACAGTTTTCAGCAAACGACAGTTTCCGCGAACATTGATTCGGTTATATCTGAGAAGCCTGATTTTGTATGTAATCAGCTAATGCCAAATCTGAAGTATCAGGTCTAAAAAGCTTAAAACTAAAGCTGGAAGAATCAGTGCGTATGCTTGCGCTTTTTGCCGTTTTTCTTTCTCGGTTTATGGTATTGGGCAGGTCTGGGCTGCTGCTTCTCTTCTTGTTTTGGTCGTAACATCGGGAATCTTGCCAAAAGCCACCGGTGAAGCGGAGGTATCTTGGCAATTGCGAAACCGGCAATGGTTGCGAGGATGAGCGACCAAGAGGCGATATTGAGCTTGAAGTACATCAACAGGAAAAAGACAAGAAGCACGAACACGCCCGACCATTGTTGCCAACGATTCTGGTTTTCATCCATTTTATTGCTGAACGCAGGTATGGCTCCGAAAATGATTCCGATTGCGAACCCTATGACGCCTATGATGACCGCAACAACAATGTCGATATTTCCCATTGTGTCTCCCGTATAAATTTCTGTTATATAAAAGAATAACCGATAATCTGCCAACTGTTGCTTTTGCGTTTGTAGATGGTTCAGAAATCGAAGGTAAGACTGAGGATTGGCACATTCTATGCGATGTGGCAATGGATACGCATATTGTGGCTGGACGTGCAACTTGATTAAGGTTTCTGTGTTTTCCAAGCGTGAAGTTGTTGTAAATTGGAACCATGGAACATTCGATGGACGTCAATATCAGCAATCGCGAGCTCATCCATGCCGGATTGCAGAATTTGAGCGGCAGCCGTGATCTTTTTGGATGTCTGGCTGATGCCGGGTTCGGCGAGATCGATCTCAAGAACGTGCTCGCCGCTCTTCAGCGTGCGTGCGACCCGGATATCGCACTGAAACATTTTGTCGAGATTTTCGTTTCACGGCAAAACGGAACGCACGATGCCGTTTCCGGCAATCAAAATGGTTCGTTGTACAACGTTCAGGTCTCATTGGGAGCGTGTGATCAACCTGAAACCAGCACAGGACTTGGTGCGTCGGGTTTTCGCAAGAGCGGCCTCGATGAGCTCGTCCACGATTCGACAGCGCTTTCACGGCTAATTGGAGTGTTGGGGGCTTCCAACGCTTTGGGTGCGCTGATGCGGGCACATCCGAATCTTGTGTCTGCCGCAGCCTGTGACCCTTGTGGCAGCCTTGCCTTTACGCGTGACGAACGCATTTCTCACATGGCCGAGGCCGTCAGGACGGGTGCTTCACGGCAAGGGGATGTGCCAAACGGCAACATGACTGCTGCCGTGGAAGCTTTGCGCACGAATTATTACCTTCAGCTTGCCGCCATCATGGCAGAGGATACATCGGCGGACGACCCGGTCGCCATACAGCCACAAATCAGCGCAAGACTTTCTGACCTTGCTGATGCCGCAATTTCTGCAGCGCTCGATATCGCCAGAACACAGGTTGAAGGCAGTGAGCGTTGCGGTTTCACGGTTATTGGCATGGGCAAGCTCGGCGCTCAGGAGCTTAACTATGTTTCTGATTGCGATCTGGTGTATGTCGTCGAACCACTTGTCGCAGAAGGCAACGTCGAGAAAATCGACGGTGTAGCCCTGACGCGAATCGGTACGAAGATTGGCATGATTTTGCAAAAAATCTGCCAGTCGGTGATGCCTGGTGTGGACATGCCGCCGCTCTGGCAGATTGACACGGCCTTGCGCCCTGAGGGCAAGGACGGACCACTCGTGCGCACGGTCGATTCCTGTCGTGTCTATTACGAGAAGTGGGCGAGCAACTGGGAATTTCAGGCGTTGCTGAAAGCGCGGGTGGTAGCTGGCGATGAGGAACTAGGCAAAGCTTATCTTGATTTGACCCGACCATTGGTCTGGTCGGCTTCAAAACACGATAACTTCGTTTATGACTGCCAGAAAATGCGCAAGCGTGTTGAAGACAATATCGCTCCGGATCTGCGTGACCGCGAGATTAAGCTCGGCAAAGGCGGACTGCGCGATGTTGAATTTACGGTGCAGATGCTGCAGCTGGTCCACGATCGTTCCGACGAATCGCTGCGAGGCCGTTCCACGTTGGGTGCCTTGCAGGCACTTTCGGCCGGAGGGTATGTGGCACGTCCGCAAGCTGCAAAGCTTGATGAGGATTATCGCTTTGAAAGAGTTCTTGAGCATCGTGCGCAGATGTGGGAGCTTAAGCGCACACATCTTTTTCCTGATCTGGGCAAGGCCAACGAAGGCGGAATCGATATCGTGCGCAACGCCGACCCACGGGCGATAGACGACAATACGGAATTACGTCGCATGGCTCGAGCGTTTGATTTGCTGCCCGATCAGTTGATAGATAAGTATGACAAGGTACGCCGCGAGGTACGTCGTCTCCATGCCGATATCTATTATCGTCCGATGCTTCCGATCAACGCTCAGCTTGACGACGATCAGGTCACGCTGAGCGACGAGGCGACCCGTGAACGCTTTGAATCCATTGGTTTCGCCGATCCTGACGCGGCGATGCGCCACGTCCGGGCACTGACGGAAGGCGTTTCCCGAGCAGCCAAGATCAACCGCATCCTGCTTCCTTCGATTCTGCAATGGCTGGCACAGGGGCAGAATCCCGATATGGGCTTGCTACAATGGCGCAAACTTGAGGAACGCTTCGGTGGTGGCAGCCAATATCTCGGTTTCCTGCGCGATTCGCCGCAGGCACTGATCAGGCTGTGCCATATCCTCTCCAATTCGAGGCTTCTGGGCGATTCGCTCAACCAGTCCATCGAGTCGGTGACGTGGCTCGGCGACGATGAGATGCTGATGCCGCGAACCCGTGAAAGCCTTGATGTACGGGCCCAAGCGGCGGTTTCGCGTTATGCCGACAATATGAACGATTTCGCCACTTCCATTAGAGCAATGCGACGCCATGAAATCGAACGCATCGGGCTCGGATGGACGTCACACGTATTTGACGACGGTGCAGGATTGACCGGCATGACCGATGTCTACGACTCCGCCATCGAAGCGGCTTTGCAATGGTCAATCGATCATCAGTGTGCCGAGATGAAGTTGGATACTCCTCCCGTGGCCATCAGTGTCATCGCCATGGGCCGATATGGTGGGCGGGAAGTCAATTTCTGCTCCGATGCCGATATCATCATGATGTATCGTCCTATCCAAACCACAGGTAACCAAGATGGTGACGATTCAGCGAAAGCGGCTGCTGATTTCGCGCGTAACGTGGTCAACGATCTGCGCAACATCCTGCAAGGCCCGGCCAGTCTTGAACCTAAAATCGATCTCGATTTTGGTCTTCGGCCTGAAGGCAAGAATGGCCCGTTGATCCGTTCCTATGAATCTTGTCGCGACTATTACACCAAGTGGTACAGCACTTGGGAACGCCAGGCGTTGCTGAGGGCCCGATATGCTGCTGGTGATGCCCAATTGGCCAAGGATTTCCTAACCCAGCTTGCGAACCCGCTACGCTATATGAACCGGTCGTTGACTGATGAGGAAATCGGAGAAATTCGCAAGCTCAAAGCACGGATGGAGGCAGAACGCTTGCCGCACGGTGTGAAACGAAACCAGCACTTGAAACTCGGTGCCGGCGGGCTTTCCGACGTCGAATGGACGGTGCAGCTGTTACAACTCGAACATGCCGGGGAGCACGAAAGTCTTCGTGTCAACTCGACACTGGCGGCGCTGGATGAGCTCGAACGTCTGGAATATATCAAGGCCGACGATGCCGAGGCGTTGCGTAAGGCGTGGAAAATGCTGACTGCCGCACGCAACGGCAATTATTTATGGGGTGCAAGGCTCTCACAGGCCGATGTATTGCCATCTGATTTCTATGGGCTTGGGGGAGTAGCTACGTTCCTGGGCTACGATGCGAACCGAGGCCAATATTTCGAGAACGATGTCGCCTCTGTGATGCGCCGTTGCAGGGAGGTCACCGAGCGTCTTTTCTATGGCCGTTAGGTTCTCGACTTTGGCTGTGCTGGCAGGCCTCACGACATTCTTTTTCGGAATAGGTCTTTTCGTCAAACACCAGCTTGAGGCATGACCTGGTTGCCAAGCAGAGTAAAAATGAAACGGAGTGCGGTGGGACTTGGATATGGCTTTCCAGCGTACCCCGTCATCGTTCAATTAGCATATTGTTTTTTGTTGGTCCAATAATTTTTGGTACATGGGCAGCAAATCGACGCCTACTCCCACACCATGCGATACCGGCATCAGACCCTGAGTCACATGTAAAGGCGTCGTATAGTCTTTTTGATAATAACGTTCCGTTGCTGCTAAGTCGCCTGGATAAGCAAAATCAGTTAAGCTGGCTAAGGCCAAATTGGCCGCGCGCCCAATGCCTCCCTCCAGCATTCCGCCGCACCAAATCTCAAAACCCAACTGGCGGTGCGCCATGACCAGTTCTAAAGCTGGTGTTAACCCACCAATTACCGCCTGTTTGACACTCATGATTTGGCCTAATTGTAATCGCCAAGCATACTTGGCTTGGTCCACACTGGTGATCGGCTCGTCTAAGCAAATCGGAGTGTGCATATGCTGTGGCCCTTCGGCTGTAGGATGCGACACCGGATCTTCGATAAAAGTCAACTGCAGGCGATCAATGGTTGCCGCTAAATCTTTGGTCCACTGCAAGCTTTGATTGGCGTCTACCGTCAAAGACTTTATCGACGTTCGTTGACGCAAACGAGCGATCCTCTGTAAATCGGCATTGCCTTTAACTTTTAATTTGATACGCCTATAGCCTTGTTGCTGCGCTTTTTGGACAGCCGCTAGCAGCGGTTCATCGTCTTGCAGGCCCAAACTGACACCCACCGGCACATAATCCTGCCACTGAGCATGAACTTGCCGGGCTAGGACCGCGGCTAGCGGTAGCTGTTGTTGCTTGGCGTAGAGATCCCAAACCGCCATATCCAAAGCGGCTTTGGCAAAATGATGTCCCTTTAAAACTTGTAAATGCGCATATAGGTCTGGTGGTGTCGTAAATTGTTGATTCCGCACCACAGGCCACAAATACCGTTGCAGCACCATTTGCTCGATAGCTTGCGTTTCATTCGTGTAAAACAATGTGGTGAATGCTTCCAGCTCGCCATAACCCCAATTGCCGTCTTCATCACGTACGGCTACCAAAGTCACCAGGCGTTCGCTTAATGTTTCGTGGGCGGATACAAAAGGATGCTTGAGATGGAGGCGAATCGGTAATAATTTCAAGCCCGTTAGACGCATGGCAAAAACTCCTTCAATAGTCGACAATACGACTGCGGCTGCTCCAGATGTACATTATGCCCTGCTTGGGCAATGACATGTAACTGAGCTTGGGGTAGTTGGGCAGCCATTTGTCGCATAATGCCTCGGAATTTGCGATCCTGTTGTCCCGTTATCAACATGACCGGCAAAGATATTTGGGCCAGATACGGCCACAAATTGGGCATCACCCCAGTTCCCATACCCAATAAACTGGCAGCCAAAGCTTGTGGTTCCTGACTTAAGCGGCGTTGCCGTACTTGTTCTTGTAGCTGTGGCGACAAGTTTTTTTGTGAGGCGAATAAAGGCAGCTGCTCCCAATGTGTCACAAATTCAGCGAACGGTTTGGTTTGCAAAAAATGTGCTTTTTCCTGATCTTGTTGTCGCCGTCTTTCGCGTTGTTCTACGGTTGCCAATCCAGCTGTACTGCTTTCTAGTATTAGCTGTCTGACTAACTGTGGATATCGCCAGGAAAAATATAACGCTAGACGGCCGCCCATCGAGTAACCCACAAGCCGCAGCGGCTGCTCAATTTGTAACTGTTGTAAAATATTTTTTAAATCCGCGGCTTGACGAGCCATTGCGTAACGTTTGGGCTGTGTAGGCTTGCCGCTTTGTCCATGACCCAACAAATCAGGCAATAACGCCGTCCCTTTGATGTGCCGGGCGATAGGCGCAAAATCTTGGCTGCTACCCATAAAGCCATGTAAGAACAACCAATACGGTTGCCCGGATCCGTAAACGAATACATGATATGAATTCTGATGCACGTTAATTTGCATGCGGCAAGTCCTTGATGGCGTGCGTAACTTGTTGTGCCGATTGTTGTTCAAAGGAAACCAGTGTTGCCCGTTGCGTCACCACTTCCAAGATGGTCAGACCCTTGACGGGAGCGTGCAAAGCGCTAGTCAATTGATCAAAAGTCGTTACTCGACAGTACTTAGCTTGATACAAACGCGCAATGGTAGCAATATCTAAATCCAAAGGAGTACCAAAAACTTTTTCGAATTGGGATGTTTCACGGGCTTGGGGCAGGAACGAGAAAATGCCGCCGCCGTTATTGTTCTGGACAATAATCGTCAAATCCAATTGATACTGACGCCCCACCATCAAACCGGTTAGATCATGGAAGAAGGCCAGGTCGCCGATGTATAAATATGCTGGCTGATGTTGTGTGGCCATGGCCAACGCCGTCGAATTAATCCCATCTATCCCATTGGCGCCCCGATTCGCCCAAAGTTTGACCGGCGCAGCAGGCCAAAAATAATCATCAATTTCACGAATCGGCATTGAATTGCTGACGAATAAAGCGGCATCTCGTGGTAAAGCTTGTGCGAGACCAAAAGCTACTTTGGGTTCCGTTAAAGTAGGTGTCTTGTATAGATGAGATTGTAAGTTCTTTTGAATTGTTTGATCCAATTGCTGCCACTGTAAAAGCCAGCGCTGAGATGCTTCTTGCAAATGCAACTTTGGTAGAACGGTGGTTGGCGTAAAAGGGACAACCAAATCGGTGTGCAAGGTGTGATCCAAAAAACTTCGCTGGGCATCTAGATAAACTGTCGTAATTTGCTCTTGCGCCAGCCACGAGCTTAACGCCGCCGAAACGGGGGTGGCTCCCAAGCGCAGCACCACTTCGGGATGATAACTGGCAGGTAGAGATGTCATATTTTTACAAATCCAATCCCCAGTAGCCAGAATTTCGGGGCTTTGTCCGCGTAAACCGCTCAAAGGATCGGCCAAAATAGGCCAGTGATAGCATTGCGCAAATTGGCAAATAACTTGGCTGGCGGTAGCTGAATTGAGAGCTGGACCAACTACTACTAGGCCCTTTTTACCCGATAAATATTGCTCAACCAGTTGTAATAATGCTGGTTCAGGCAGAGTCTGCGGCTTCGTAAAGATCGGCCGCACTTGCATTGAATCATCGCTAACTTCCAGATCAGGCAATAGCGGCTTTTGCAGCGGTAGATTCAAATGCACTGGTCCTTGCGGATAAGCGAGCGCCTGATACACTGCCTTTTGCGCGCTATAGATATTGTATTTAATCTCGTGGGGTGTCGTTGCAGCTTGGGGCATGACCAACCGATAGAAAGCTTTCACCTGCTGTGCGTACATATAATCCTGCGTCAATGTTTGAGGCGCACCTACTTGCTGTAATTCGGGTGGACGGTCAGTTGTCAAAACAATCAACGGCACATTGCTGGCTTTCGCTTCACAAATAGCCGGATAGTAATTAGCCGCCGCTGTCCCGGATGTGCATACCAGCAATACCGGTTGCCCGCTTGTTTTCGACAGGCCAAGAGCAAAATAAGCCGCTGAACGCTCATCGACATCGACATACAATTGCAGTTTGCCTTGATCTTCTAATTGTCCTAATAGAATAGCCAACGGAGTCGAGCGCGAACCTGGCGAAAGCACCACTTTTTGCACGCCAACGGTCAAAAAGGCCTGTAATAGAGGCCGCAATTGTCGTGTTAAGTAAGCGTATCCATTACTCATGATTTTGCTTCCTCAATCTTTTATTCGAAAAATCGACAGTAAAGACTGCAGTTTGTGTGTCGTTTCCTGTAATTCGGCGGCTGGTTGTGATGCCGATACAATTCCGGCACCGCCCCATAACGTTAATTCCTGACCGGTTAACAAACCACTACGAATACCAACCGCCCATTCACCTTCTTGGTCGAAACTCAAATAACCTACAGGCGCTCCGTATAAGCCGCGGGTTTGGGGTTCTAATCGCCGAATAATTTTTTGGGCCAATCGTTGCGGTGTACCCGCCAAAGCCGGTGTGGGGTGTAAGGAGGCCAACACTTTCAGCGGGTCATACATGCCGCGCGCCACAATCGGCGTATATAGATGCTGCAAATTAGCTGTAGCTAAAATTCGCGGCTGCGCTTCATGGCTGACCCTTAAACATAAGGCACGTAACCTTTGATCAAGCCAATCCACCACCAATTTGTGTTCTGCCAGATTTTTGGAGTCATGCAATAATTGCTGTGCTAAAGCCTGATCAGTTGACAAATTCCCAGTGCGTCGTGTCGTCCCAGCCAGCGCACCCGTTAAAAGCCGTTGTGGCTGAAATCTTACCAATCTTTCCGGTGTCGCGCTAATGAAACTAGTATCATGATCGCGCAATAGAATATGATAAACGTGAGGGTGTTGTTGACGCAATTGCAACCACAGGCTTTCGGGCACGCTTTGTCGGACGTGCGCCTGGGCAGTCCGTGCCAGAACGACTTTCGCCAATTGGTGTTGGTGAATACAATCTAAAGCTTGTTGGACCCTATGTGTCCAAGCTTGCGGATTGATTTCATGATAGTCATCAATGCACCCTTGCTGTGCTGGTAAAGCTGGCTCGTTTTGGAGTTCTTCGCCCAGTTGATCAATTGCGCTGGAATCGGCGTCAATTAAAGTCAAACGCCATTGCTGCTTTTGATAATGCACCAAAATGTGTGGCACAAACAGTAAGCCGCCACTTAAGGGACCCCAATTCTGCGTACGTACATCGGCTTCGTCAAATAGGAAACTCCCCACTGCTTTAACATCGTGCCAACTACTTGATGAGGTTAAAACTAATTGTTGGGACAGATTCTGGAACCACTGCCGTCCTGCGGCAAAAGTTAGTCTGCTTACCGGTGGTTGTAAAGCCACTCCGCTTGCGAATAGGCGTTGCCTACGTGCGGGGTCCTCCCAAGCAAAAACTGGGCCAGTTTGTTGTCGCAACCAATGCATGACCTGGGTCGTTTTTAAAGTTTCCTTAAGCTTGATTGTCTTAACTTTTAAAATCGTTGCCAAGGAAACAAACCTCTTTCCTATGCCTAAATGACAAAAACATTGACTCAGATAGCTTTATCGGAATTATACTATTATCTATTACCTACCGTCAATGCCAACCGGAGCTTACCATTAGAAGTGTGACGTTGGCGTTGACATATTTGATTGCGGTTCGTTACTTCGTCCGTCTCCTCGTCGAAGGCCTTTGGCAGGGGGCCGTCGAAAGTTCGCATGACATTAGGATATGATTTCATGTCGCCTCGTGCGGGTATCTTGTCAATGGTCACACGAAGTGGCCACCTTGGTTGAAGAAAGGTGAGCCGATGCCGATAACACAAAAACCTACGAAGAATCCCGCTGATGGGGGCGGGCGATCATCATTGGTTGGTTCCAGCGTGGTGACGTTGGACAACATACCGACTTCAGAGATTCGAACATTGCTTGACAAAGCGCAATACATCGATTCTCATCGTAAGGAAGTGGCGAACACCTGCAATGGCCGGGTGTTGGCCACTTTGTTTTATGAGCCCAGTACGCGCACACGTTTGAGCTTCGAGACGGCGATGCTCCGTCTCGGCGGCAAGGTCATCGGTTTCGCCGGTGCCCAGCTTTCCTCCGCCACGAAGGGCGAGACCATCCACGACACCGTCAAAGTCGTCTCGCAGTATGCCGACTTGATCGCCATGCGTCATCCCAAGGAAGGGGCCGCGCTGGTCGCCGCGCACTCCTCGGACGTGCCGGTCATCAACGCCGGCGACGGCGGGCATATGCACCCGACGCAGACCTTGGCCGATCTTTCCACCATTCAGGCGCGTTTCGGACGTGTCACCGATCTGACTGTAGGGCTTTGCGGCGATCTTACTTTCGGCCGCACGGTCCATTCCTTGATAACCACGCTGTGCCGTTTCGGCAATATCCGTTTCGTGCTTATCAGCCCAGACGAACTCAAGACACCGCAATATGTGCTTGACTGCATTGATCAAAGTCCGACCTGCTCCTACGTGGAAGCCAAGGACCTGTCCGCCGTCATCGGCGACCTTGATGTGCTCTACATGACCCGTGTCCAGCAGGAACGCTTCTTCAACGAGGACGATTACCTGCGTTTGCGCGATACCTATATCCTCGATGAGGGCAAGATGAAACTTGCCAAGCCTACGATGGCTGTGCTGCATCCGCTGCCGCGTGTCAATGAAATCGCCAAGGAAGTCGACGATGATCCGCGCGCCGCCTACTTTGAACAGGTACGTCGTGGCATGCTGATGCGCATGGCGCTGGAAAGTTCGGTGCTCGGCGACAAGCTGCCCGGCTATGACGAGCATTATTGCTTAAGTGAAAGGGAGGTGCTGGCCTGATGGAAGTTACGAGTATCACCAACGGCATTATCATCGACCATGTGGACGCGGGAACCGCACTCACCGTGTTGCATTATCTGAAGGTTGATCCGGCTACCACCAAACTGGCGTTGATTATGAACGCCACCAGCCATGCACTGGGAGCCAAGGATATCATCAAGCTCGAGGACGTCGAAGATCTGAATTTGGACGCCCTTGGCTTCGTCGCTCCACACGCCACAGTGAACATCGTTCGCGGCGGCCAGATCGTAGAAAAGGCCAAGCCGGAGTTGCCTGAACATCTGGTCGGCGTCATCTCCTGCAAAAACCCGCGTTGCGTGACCACCTCTGAGACCGGCCTGGAACAGCGGTTCCATCTGGCCAACGCCGAACGTCGCGAATATCGCTGCGATTATTGCGATGAAGAAGCGAAATTGTAGTAATGCCGTCTTGTGTCCATATTCTCTTGTGTCGTTTAGGATTTGGGTACATGACAAACGAAACATTTTGATTGATTATTGATGAAATCAATCAAAATGAAACATAAACGAATAAGCGGTTTATTGAGAGAACGGAATGCACATGCTGACCATTCATGACATTGCGGTGTGGGACACCGGCGAGCGCATCGATCTTGTCGTTCCGGAAACTGACGAGCAACGCTTGCTCGTCAAGCCAGGTGCCGTCGTTTCCGGCGACATTGATGGTTCATCACTGATGGTTGCGCCAGGTCTTGCCGATCCGCATGTGCATTTCCGAGATCCTGGTCAACGCGACAAAGAGACGATGGTTTCCGGCTCGCAGGCCGCTGCGGCCGGTGGGTACACGCGCGTGCTCATTATGCCGAACACCTTGCCTGCTGCGGACGGGCGTGACATCAATGTCCAGAACGCTGTTGAAGACGGTAAGGAACTGAAGGAAGTCGGCGTTTATAACACGCTTGACTACCTACAACGCTACGAGCAGTTGCACAATGTGAAATTGCCAGTTGATTACGATCTTTCCGTATGCGCCTCGCTGGGGCGGGCGGGGAAGCTGCCGACACAGCCATCTGATTATGAGCGGTTCATGGATTCGGCAGATCAATCATCGCGTTCTGATAATCCCTCTGATACGCAAGACGCTTCGGACAAAGCAGTTTCGGAACATCCATTACGTGCCATAACGGATGACGGCTCGGCCATTACCGATGAAATTCTTGATGCGGTTCTCGCTGATTCGAAGGCGACGGGCCTGCCGGTGCTGGAACATTGCGAACACCATGATTCCGGTTCCATCAATGATGGGGCAGTCAGCAGAAAGCTTGGTATCGCCGGCATCCCTGCCGAGACTGAGCTGGCGATAGTCAACCGTGACATCGAAGCCGTAAGACGTACAGGTGCCCATGTCCATTTCCAGCACGTTTCGACATCCGGCGCATTCGATGCGGTTCGTAAGGCCAAAGCCGAAGGAATGCCCATCACTTGTGAGACGGCACCGCACTATCTTGCGCTGTGTGATGAGGACATTTTGAAGTATGGGGCGATGGCCAAGATGAACCCGCCGCTGAGAAGTGAAGCGGACAGGCGCGCGACGGTCGCAGCGATTGCGGATGGAACTGTAGATATGATCGCCACCGACCACGCTCCGCACACAGCCGCGGAGAAAGCGGCCGGTCTGGCCGATGCTCCCAATGGCATTATCGGATTGGAATGTGCATACGGCGTTTGCCGCAAGGTGTTGGTCGAAGGTGGGGCCATCAGCGATGAACGATTGATTGAGCTCATGGCCTTGGCTCCCGAACGCTTGATGGGACACACGCCGACTGATGTGGCAATGCTGCTCAACACTTCGTCGAAATGCGCAACGAAACGAATACTGGATCTAAGCAACGTCGAACATCCCGAAAACGTCGATCTGACTTTGATCGATACTTATAACGAATGGACTGTGGACTCGTCTAAATTCCATTCTAAGGGACGCAACACTCCGTTCGACGGCTGGAAGCTGACCGGCAGGTCGATGGCGACAATCATCGGTTCGAAGCTGGTATTTAGCCGGCTGCCACAAAGATCCGAAAGTCAATAACATGACAAAGCGGCCATTTACCAACGAAAATACAACTGATATATAGACGTACATTACAGTTAAGCTAACTGTAATGATTATGAATATAACACTGAAGAAAACGAGGGAAAATAATGGATCGACTGATTGAGGCCATCGAAGCCAAAGACAACCCCAGCATCGTTGGACTGGATCCGACTCAGGCGCTGGTTCCATCGCAGGTCTTCACTTCAGAAAATGAATTCGATGAAAAGGGTCTCAACGAACTCATCGATTCCTTGAAAGGCGTAGATGATCCCGATGCTCAACGACTTCTGGCTTCACTGAACAATGCAGATGGTGCTGAAGCCAAGCAAAAGGTTGCCGACGACGCTTTGGAAAAAGCTGAGCCCGGTGCCCAAATCGTTGAAGGTTTTTACGAATTCAATCGTGCGATCATCGATTCCGTGAAAGACATCGTGCCAGCCGTCAAGCCGCAAATTGCCATGTATGAGGCCTATGGTTCCATCGGTTTTGATATCTACCGTTTCACCTGCGAGTATGCGCAGCAGCAAGGGCTGTATGTGCTCGGTGACATCAAGCGCGGCGATATCGGTTCGACTGCAGCCGCCTACGCAAAGCATCTGACCGGTATCAACTCGCGAGAACACGATTACAACGGCCAGCCTTGGCGGGAGGACGGTATCACAGTCAATCCTTACTTCGGCACTGATGGCATCACCCCGTTCACTGATGCCGCTAAGGTCTCTGACAAAGACGTGTTCGCTCTGGTGCGTACTTCGAACCCTTCCAGCAAGGAAATTCAGGAACTCGAGCTTGCGGATGGTGACAAGTTGTACAAGCATGTGGCCGACCTCGTGGAAGGCTGGGGTGCCGATTTGATCGGCAAGTATGGCTATTCACGGCTTGGTGCCGTAGTCGGTGCGACCCATCCCGAGCAAGGCAGGGAACTGCGCGAACGCATGCCCCATACGTTCTTCCTGGTTCCTGGCTACGGTGCACAAGGCGGTACTGCAGCCGACGCCGCACAGATGTTCGATAAGAACGGACGTGGTGCCATTGTCAACTCGTCGCGCGGCATCATCGGTTCGTGGAAGAAGTCGGGGGAGTATCGCGAGGATATGAGCAAAGAGGAAGCTCTCGCCCTTGTCGGTCGCAGCGCGCGGGCCGCAGCCATCGCCATGCGTGACGATTTGAGAAAAGCACTGCAGCGGTAATCGTAACTTTGAAACTTATCAATCAACAGAATTTCAGAAGGAGAGACATGAGCGCAACCGCTTTTATGCCTACTGTCACCACAGGAACCGTCGAACGGCAGGCAAACCAGGCCGGACGAAAGCCCGGAAGGCGAACCGACGAGGTGATAAGGGCCTCAATACTGTCCGAAGGAATCTACGAGTTGGTCATCCGTGATCCGTATGTGGCTTGTACCGTGCAGCCGGCACAGTTCGTCAACCTTTATCCTGCAGATGCCAGAATGGCGTTGCCTCGCCCGTTCGGTGTGGCCAAAGTTGACGACGATGACGTGACGCTGATTTACCAGATTGTGGGAGCTGGAACGGCAGAGTTTTCGTTACTTCAAGCCGGCGATGTCATCGACGTTCTTGGGCCGTTGGGCAAGCCGTTCGATACCTCGAAACCTGCGAATTATGTACTGGTCGGCGGAGGCCTTGGCGTTCCGCCGTTGCTGTATGCCGCACAGAAACTCAGTGAACGCAACGATGGAACTCAGGTCACTTCCGTTTTCGGATATCGTGACGCACGTTTCGCCGACGATTTGGTGGCGCCGTTTGCAGACAAGACCCACAGCATCGTCAATGCCGAAGGTAACGTCGTCGACTTGCTCAACGACATCGAAGATGAACTGAGCAGTGCCGACCATCCGCCGGTGATTCTCTCCTGCGGTCCGACGCCGATGATGAAGGCTGTTGCAGCCTGGGCGAGCAAACGTGACATTCCGGCACAGTTGAGCCTTGAAGCCCGTATGGGTTGCGGCTACGGAGCATGTGTGGCCTGCGTGGTCGATACGCCGAGTGGAAGGCTCAAAGTCTGCAAAGACGGCCCCGTTTTCACCATCGAAGAACTTGGCTGGGAGGCGTGAACACGATGACGAATACAAGCAATGAAAGAGCTGCTTCGATGAATGAACAGATCAAACAGACTGAACCGGCCGAACAGGGCAAACAGATGAACGTCCTGGAACCCCACGAGTGGCGGCACAAGACCATTGTTGCCGGAACCGAATGGAAGAATCCGGTCGGCACAGCCTCGGGTACCTTCCAGCTTGACGCCTGCGGCGACTATTACGACGTCAGCCAGATGGGCGCCATCTGCACCAAGGGCGTTTCACCAGTACCGTGGGAGGGAAATCCTTCGCCGCGTACCGCTGAAGGCCCGTCCAGTATGGTCAACGCCGTCGGTCTGCAGAATCCTGGAGTCGACCACTATCTGGTCGATGAACTGCCGCGGCTCAAGAAGCTTGGTGCCATGGTCATCACCAACGTTGCCGGCCATAGCGACGAGGATTACGCGCAGGTCGTCGAAAAACTCGCCGATTCCGAAGCCGATATGCTCGAAATCAACGTCAGCTGCCCCAACGTGAGCCACGGCGGCATGAGCGTTGGTACCGATCCTGTGGTGCTGAGCCGTCTTATCAAGCACTTACGTACGTTGACCGACAAGCCGATGATCGTCAAGCTCTCCCCGAATGTCACCGACATCGTCCAGATTGCCCATGCGGCCGTCGACGCTGGTGCGGACGCGCTCAGCCTTATCAACACGCTCGTCGGTATGCGCATCGACATCAATACCGGCAAGCCGATTATCGCCAACCGTACCGGCGGTGTTTCCGGCCCGGCCATCTTCCCGATTGCCCTAAGCTTTGTCTGGCGTGTGCGTCAGGCCATTCCGGATATCCCGATTATCGGCATCGGCGGCATCGATTCGGGGGAGAAGGCGTTGGAATACCTGTACGCTGGCGCCAACGCCGTTGAAGTCGGCGCCGCCGCGCTCGTCGACCCAACCGCTCCCATGCGCGTCGCGCGAGAATTGGATGACCTGCTCGATTCCCGTCCTGAACTTGCAGCGAAACTGGCCAAGGGCCAGACGTGGTGATTCTGTAGTATGTTAAAGTCCAAAAATAATAAGAAGCAATACTAAGGAAAGATTGATTATGGACAACAGGAATAATGAAAATAGTTCAAAGCAGACGGGTAATTCATCCATGACCCCGATTGACGAGCGTTTCACGGAATTCCTTCTTGAGTCCGGTGCACTGAAATTCGGGGATTTCACGCTGAAGTCCGGTCGTCAGTCGCCTTACTTTATTAACGCGGGTGTATTTAATGACGGACGCAAGATTGCCATGTTCGGTGCGTTCTATGCCGAGAAGATCACGTCTGCCATTGCCGGTGGCACCTTGCCAAGTGATATCGCCACGATTTTCGGCCCGGCCTATAAGGGCATCCCACTCGCGGTCTCGACATCCATCGCGCTCACCAGTATGCATGGCATGGAAGTCGGCTACACCTTCGACCGCAAGGAGAAGAAGGACCACGGCGACGGCGGCATCCTCGTTGGCATGCCACTTAAGGACGGCATGAAAGTGCTGTTGGTCGATGACGTGATGTCCGCCGGCACCGCCGTTCGTGAGGCAGTTCCGAAACTCAAGTCCGTTGCAAACGTCGATATCGTAGGCTGCGTGATCTCCGTTGACCGCATGGAGAAAGCGAACGGCTCCGAAATATCTGCCGTCAAGGCCATCGAGGAGGAGTTCGGCTTCCCGGTCGTGTCCATCGTCAAAGTCAGCGAAATCTTTGACGCCGCCTCCCGGATGGTCACGGTCGATGGCAAGCCCCTGCTGGACGACGACATCAAGACCCGTGCTAATGAGTACCTAGCTAAGTATGGCGCGTGATTGGAACCGACGATTTAGGCGTTGATTCAACAAAGACATAATTGTCGGCTTCTCTTGGAGCGATGGCTGAAATGGACGAGCAGACATATTCTTTTGAAGAGGCTATACAAGGCGCAGGTTCATTGTTTAGGATCTTGTGGCGTGTTCGTAGATGTCAGCTTGTCTATGATTTGTTGGTTATCCCGGGTCAGTGAGGTCTTTTAAGCTTCACTGGCGGCCTTCAGATCAGATCCAGCTTAAGACGTTGACTGCGGACCATGCGCTTGAGTCCCTCCGGGTCGCGTCAGGAAAAAATCTCTGTCGTCGTGTAACATCACGGGCGTCTTCCTGGTCCTGTATTTGACGGCCCGGCAGGTCACCGTGTCTGGTTCACGGTAAATTACAGCCCGCCCCTTGTGGCCGGGTCCTCTTCACCACAAGACGCCACAGGAAGCGTCGCCGCTGTGCCGGCCACGTCTCCAAAGGCATCGGCGATCTGCTGAGACATAACAAATCGTTCATGAAGCCGGTTTCTCCGATTCGGTCTCCAATTTTCTGTCCGCACAACCAAGTCATTGATTGAGCATTTTGATAATGACAGCAACATACAGGCAAAACTTATCATCGGTTTTGCGATAATCCAGTCCTGTTTTAAGCATGATTTCGTTTAATCGATAACGAATGGTGTTGGGATGCGTGCATAGGATACGGCTGGTATTTTTAATAGATTCGTTGTTTTGAAAAAAGACTTTCAATGTTGTGAAAAGTTCCGAATTTTGAAGGGTTTCTTTTAATCTCATCGGAATTAATTGAGCCGAGGTTGATTGTTGGGCATTATTGATCAATGACCACAAGGCCACATCGTGAAACAATACAAGCTTTTTTTGCGGCTTGAACAATTTTGCCATTTTTATGCTGAAGCTGGCCTCTTGATTGGCAGTTTGTATTTGACAAGCAGGTTGAATGTCTGAGACTCCAAAGTATAAGTCTGTGTTGGTAGCTTGAATTTGCGCTAATAAGTGGTAATAAGGTTGAATAATATTCAGTTCGTTTTTTCTTTGTTGCGGAGCTGTAAAAAGGATTGCCATAGCACCCGTTGCCGTTTCGATGACGAAATAAGCTGATAAAGTTGTCTGCCGAACAGCAGTAATAAATATTGTATTTAATTGACCAGTTAACGAATAAAGATCTTGGACACGTTGACGAGGTGTGAGTGGTGCATCTTGAAAAATTATTTGAATTACTTGAACATCGTGTTTGTACAGGTCAATATTTTTGAGGCTGGAAAGATAGTCGAAGTCTTGTTCGTGCGGGTTGTCGGTCTTTAATAGATGCGTTAGATCAAGCATCTCTAAATGCTTGTCTTGTCGTTCTCTAAATAATAAAGCGTTCACATCGTTTGTTATCTCGAGATACATTGTTTGTTTAGGTAAACGAAAAATTGGCAGTCCAATTTCTTCGGAAAACTTGATCAGATTAGGAGATAGTTCAAATGAGTCGTTGATATATTTGACGATAAGGCAGCAGGCGTGATTTTGTTCAAGTTCTGTCAATAATTTGCGTAATTGGTCATTTTGCGTTGGCAAAGTCTGTGAACCAACCAGAACCATCTCGCCGCCGCAGAGCCACTGATGAACACTGAGATTGTCCATAATGGTAATTGAACTTACAGGCCTTCCTTCTAATGCAACAGCATTCATTGCTATTAATCGATGATGCAGGTGCTCAACTACAAATTTCAAGTCAATCATAAAGATCACCATCTTAGTGAAATAAACAAAAAATCAAGCTTATTTATGTAGTTTAACACACAATAAATCGTTTTTGCCTATGTTATGCTTGTTTTATGTTGAATGCTACTAGTCAAAACAAGTCGATTTGAGCATTCAACAAGCATATGCTGTCGAATAGAGAATCATTACAGAATCCTTAGGAGGTTTCTGATGGAGAAGCAAGCTGTTAAAAGCAGTAAGGAACAGCGTCGTGCGTTGTGGGTAAGTAGTGGGGGACTATTTTCTCAATCCGCAAGCACCATGGTATTGTCGTTTGTGCTTGCGAGCATGATAACCAGTTTTCACATCAGTGGCACGGCTGGTGGGTTTATTTCAACCATCACCAATATCGGCATGCTCGTTGGTGGGTTGTTCTTCGGACCTTTGGCGGACCGAAACGGCAGGGTGAAGATATATGCGATCACTACATTCATCTATGCCGGAGCTACTGGTCTTATGGCCTTTGCTCCCAATATCGCCATCGTTTATCTGTTGAGATTCCTGGTCGGCGTTGGCGGTGGCGGCGTTTACGGCGTCATCATGTCAATGGTTTCGGATGTCTTCAACAATGAACAACGTGGACGAGTTACCTCTTACGTCACGATTGCGGGTCAGATAGGCAGCATCGTTGCCGCAGTAGCGGCGGCAATCATCGTCCCTCTGGCCGGATGGCGCGGTGTATTCATCTTCGGCGCGCTTCCGATTTTCCTGGGTATTTATGTCTATTTCAGGGTTCCGGAATCACAGGAATGGCTGAAGGCAAAAGAAACGTCGACCAAAGAAGCTACCGATAAGATCACATTGGTCGATTTGTTCCGTGATGGGAATGCATCCAATACCGTCAAGCTGGCAATCATGGCAACTGTCCAGGTTGCTGGATATTTCGGATTGATGAATTGGCTGCCTTCCATCCTGCAGAAGAAGTCCGGTTTGTCAGTTTCAGGTTCATCCATTTGGATGATCGCCACGATCATCGGTATGTCGCTAGGCATGTTCGTTTTCGGCCAGATCATGGATAGGATCGGCAGCAAAGTTGCTTATTCAATCTTCTTGATTGCATCTGCACTCGCTGTATTCCTGTATAGTTTTGCAGACACTCAAATTGCCTTGTTGCTTGGCGGTGCGGTCGTCGGCTTCTTTGCCAATGGTATGAATGCAGGCTACGGCGCTATTGTTGGTAATCTGTATGATACCAGAATCAGGGCGACTGCCAATAACCTGATTTTCAATTTTGGAAGAGCGCTAGGTGGTTTCTCCTCAGTCGTTATCGGGTTCCTGCTTGACCATTCGACCTTGATGGTCACTATGGGCTTCCTTTCTGCACTGTATATCATCTCGTTCATCATCGTTTTGACATTGAAAGTAAAGAAGGCTGATACCAATGAGCAGTGAACATCTGACTCACCTGCAAAAAGGACAATTAGGTGAGGTGACTTTGATTGTCGGGGATCCCGGTCGTGTTGATTTAATTTCCAAAGACTGGGCAGACAGGCAGAAAATCGAAGATACTCGCGAGTTTGTTCTGGTCATTGGCAAATACAAAGGACACAATGTCTCTATTTGTTCAACGGGAATGGGTGCCGGATCAACCGAAATCTGCATTATCGAATTGATCGAAAACGGTGCAAAGCAAATCATCCGTTGCGGTGGTTGTGGTTCTTGGCGCGACGACATTAAGCCGGGAGATCTCATCATCAATCGTGCGATGGCGCGAACACCCGGACTCATGGGTGATTATGTGCCTGATAATTATCCTGCAGTTGCCGATCCGATTCTGGTCGGTAAGTTGTATCGAGGAGCACAACAACGGGGCTTCAAGGTATATACAGGCGTAGGGCTGACCACGGAAACATATTTCCTCGGTCAGTACCGGCAACCCAAAATCGAGAATAGCCCAGTTAAAGTTGATGACGCTAAGATGAAGTTCTGGCAGGATCGTGGCATCATCAATGCAGAAATGGAATCAGCTGTTCTGTTCATTCTCGGTTCCATTTATCAGATTCCAGTTGCCAATTGTTTGGTAGTTCATCTCAGCCGAGCAACCTACAGTTGGGAACAACCGGAAGACTACAACCGTATTCATCGCGAGTCAGCCATTTCAGTCCTAGACGCAGTCTTAAATTGATGTATCGCTCCGTGTAACTTTGGTTACACGGAGACGTTTGCATTTTATGTAATGGTTGAAAGGGGAGAGATTTCACATGAAAGAAGATAAGTCTTACCAAAAAAAGGTGCTAGTTTCATCAATGCTGGGACTTGGACTTGAAGGAATGGACATTTTGTTGCTGTCCTTTGCCTTGAGTTCGATCATTCGCGAATTTCATATTTCGTCAGCAGCTGGCGGCGTTTTACCTTCGATTACCAACATCGGCATGCTGGTCGGAGGCGTCATATTTGGCTACTGGGCCGACAGAAAAGGTCGTATTAAGGTTTTTACCTACACGATCTTCATCTTTGCAATTGGAACTTTCCTGATGGCCTTTGCGCAAAGTATCGCGGTGATTTATGTCTTGCGATTCATTGTGGGACTTGGCGCAGGCGGTGAATATGGTATCGGGATGGCATTAGTTGCAGAAGCGTTCCCCAAAGAACGTCGTGGCCAGATGTCAGCCTGGATAACCGTTGGCGGACAAATGGGAACATTGGTCGCCGCATTATTGGTGGCGATTGTCACTCCGTTTGCAGGTTGGCGCGGTGCTTTCATATTTGGTGTCATTCCCGTCATCTTGGCATACTTCGTGCGCCGTCATCTTCCTGAAACGAAAAGCTGGCAAGATACTCATGCAGCCGATGTTGCTCAGCATGTTCAGCCGCGAATCAGGCTGCTCGTGAATACGCCCAAGACCGCGCTGATTACACTGGGATTGACGATTATGTCAGCTGTGCAAGTAGCGGGATACTACGGACTGATGAACTGGCTGCCGTCAATGCTAGAGAAGAAGGAAGGCCTTTCCGTCTCTGGTTCGTCTCTGTGGATGATTTCAACCATTATCGGGATGTCTCTTGGAATGCTCACGTTTGGCAAGCTCTTTGACAAATTCGGTTCAAAAGTAACTTACTCGGTCTTCTTGATTATGGCTGGATTGTCTGTGGCATTGTATGCGTTTGTTCACAATGTTTTCCTGATGTTGTTGGTTGGCGCCGTTGTCGGCTTCTTTGCCAATGGTATGAACGCCGGCTATGGTGCATTGATTAGCAGTTTCTATCCGACCGAAATCCGGAGCTTTGCGAACAATGCGATCTTTAATACCGGGCGAGCAGTTGGTGGACTCTCACCAATACTGGTTGGCTACATTATCGATCGGAGCGGTTTTACCGCAGCATTGCTGTGCATTGGGGCGCTTTACATTGTTTCATTGGTTATTGTTAATTTGATTCCTAATCCGGTAAAAAACAAAGTGAAGTCAGGTGACGGTGACAAGTAAAAGCAACTTGTCGAATGACGAGCGAAAGCACAATGTTGCCGGTGGCCTGGAGGTTTCTCGGCAATATTGTGCTGTGGCTGGATGCAATCAACCGTCATGTCGGCGGTTGGAGAAGTCGTTGGGTGAAAGGGAACTTGAACGATGAGGTACAGGCGTGTTTTCGGTTTGGTTATGGATTCCATCGGGACCGGTGCGGCTCCTGATGCGGCCCGGTTCGGTGATGAAGGTGCCGACACCTTGGGCAGTATAGGCAGGTATTTCGCCGGGAGGCTGGAGCTGCCGAATTTCGCCAGGCTCGGCATATCGAACCTGCGTCCGGTTCCCATCGAGGGCGTGCCGGCTGCCGAGCAGCCCATCGGCTGTTATGGGAGGATGCGGGAGGTGTCGGTGGGCAAGGACAGCATGGACGGGCATTGGGAGATGATGGGTCTTCCGGTCAGGCGGGAGCTCAGTTTCTTCCCCCATGGTTTCCCGGATGAGCTGATGGATAGGATCTCGAAGTTTGCGGGCCGCGGGATCGTCGGGAATCGGCCGGAATCGGGTACGAAGATTCTTGACGAGCTGGGCGAGCACCAGATGGAGACCGGCGATCTGATCGTCTATACCTCGGGTGATTCCGTGTTGCAGATAGCCGCCCATGAGGACATTATCCCGGTCAAGGAGCTGTACCGGATCTGCGAATACGCCCGCAGCCTTGTCAACGGCCCGGAATACATGGTCGGCCGTATCATCGCGCGCCCGTATGTGGGCTCTGGCAAGGGGCATTTCACCAGGACGGCGAACCGTCATGATTTCACGTTGAAGCCCTATGGGAAGACCGTGTTGGATTACCTGCAGGAGGCCGGGGTCAGGACCATCGGCATCGGCAAGATCAACGATATCTTCTCCGGCCAGGGCATCGACGAAGGGTATCACAACCAGAGCAACATGGATGGCATGGACCATGTCGACCATGTGATGGAACAGGATTTCACGGGTTTCTGTTTTGCGAATCTGGTGGACTTCGACGCGATGTACGGCCACCGGCGCAACCCCGAAGGCGATGGTTGCGCTCTCATGGAGCTCGATGACCGTCTGGGCACGGTCATCGCCAACATGAGGGACGACGATCTGCTGATGATCACCGCCGACCATGGCAACGACCCCTGCTTCAAGGGGACCGACCATACCAGGGAATTCGTCCCGCTGCTTGCCTACTCGCCGAGCATGGAACATCCCGCCAGCCTCGGGACCCGCAGGACCTTTTCCGATTTCGGGGCCACCATCCTCGATAATTTCAACGTCGACGGGGCCGGGGTCGGAACGAGCTTCCTCAAAGATTTGCAATAAAAAAGTTCTTGTGCATTAAGTGTAGGCGATTGGGATGCCTCTCCGGTAGGTTCGGTTTGTAGAGAATCGGATCCTGCGGGGAGGCATTTTATATCTGTTGGTGTATCAAAATCTTAAGAGGTAGTCGGCCAGTCTGGACGTTAACGATAACGTCCGGTTGAGGGTGCACTTTCGGTTTGCAGTCCTGATCTTCTTTACAGGATTCTTATTCGTCTTTTCGATTCTGGGGCCAGGTAGGGTATGTCCATGTAGCGGCTTCGAGGCCATGCCTGGGCGTCGTACGCGCTCTTCTTAGTGACAGGAAGAGGACGGTGTCGCCGTCGGGGGAACCGGCCGATGGCCTCGCGCCGACAGTCGTTGCTCAGTGACGATATCAAAGAATGTGTCAAAAAATATCTCTCTCAGTTTCGGGCGTGACTTAAAAGTTTGACCTATTTGGTCATTGGTGGTTTTTGACACCAATTTCTGGAGTCCGGAGTAGAGTCTAACCAGCATTACGTCAATAAGGGAGCAGTATGCAGCAGGAATACACACAGCCGTTGGTTCGTCCGATCGAAAGCGACCGGAACGTTTTCACACTGCTTGATGACCGTGCAAAGCGTACGCCGGATGAGTCGTTGGTCGAGTATGTGGGTAACGACGGCAAGTGGCAGTCGTTTACAGCCACGCAGTTCCGTGACAAGGTCATCGGACTTGCCAAAGGTCTGATCGCCCGTGGCATCAAACCGGGGGATTCCGTTGCGATTATCGCGCATACGTCCTGGCAATGGACGGCGCTGGACGTAGCCATCATGTCGATCGGTGCACTAACGGTTCCCGTTTACGAGACCAATTCTCCGGCTCAAGTGCAGATGATTTTCAATGATTCCAACGTCAAAATGGCCTTTGCCGAGGACGATGCACAGCGCGACAAGATTGATACAGTGCGCGATTCATGTGCTGATCTCAAAGACGTGTATGTCATCGCTGCAGGTGCTATCGAAACCATCGAGAAGTTCGGTCAGAGTGTCAGCGACGAGGAGTTCTGGCAGCGCGAAAAAGCGGTCAAAGGCAGCGATCTGGCCACCATCGTCTACACATCCGGTTCCACCGGCACGCCGAAAGGCATCGAACTGACCCATTCGAATTTCGTGTTCATCACGATTTCCGGCGTGCAATCCATGGGCGACATCCTCAACAAACCCGGCCGCAGGCTGCTGCTCTTCCTGCCGCTGGCGCACGTTTTCGCTCGCTTCATGCAGCTGGTCTGCTTTGCGGGAACGGTTACCCTGGGGCTTTCCAGCAATTTCAAGACCATTCTGGCCGATTTCCGCACGTTTAAACCGACGTTCATCCTCGCGGTCCCGCGTATCTTCGAGAAGATCTACAACGCCGCCTCGCAGAAGGCCGGCTCCGGTGCCGCCGGCCGCATCTTCTCCCACGCCACCGAAACGGCCATCGCCTGGTCGAAGGCCCAGCAGTCCGGCCAGCCGATTCCGCGTGCCTTGCGTATGCGTCACGCCGTCTATAACAAGCTGGTCTATTCCACCATCATGCAGATTTTCGGCGGCCGGGTCGAATACGCCGTTTCCGGCGGCGCCCCGCTCAACGCGACCATCGCGCACTTCTTCAACGGCGTCGGCCTGCCATTGCTCGAAGGCTACGGCATGACCGAAACCTGCGCGCCCGCGATGGTCAACCCCACCAAAGGCTACAAGATCGGTACCGTGGGCATCCCGCTGCAAGGCGTCACCGTCGGCGTGAGCGATACGGGGGAGCTGTGCATCAAGAGCCGTGCGGTGTGCGTCGGCTACCACAACCATCCTGAGATCACCGCCGAACAGATCGTCGACGGATGGCTTCATACCGGCGATCTCGGCTCGCTTGATTCCGATGGATTCGTAACCCTGACCGGCCGCAAGAAGGACATCATCATCACCGCCGGCGGCAAGAACGTCTCGCCCGCCGAGGTTGAGACTTCGGTCATGACCTCGCCGGTGGTCAGCCAATGCGTCATGGTCGGCGACCGCAAGCCGTTCATCGCCGCGATCATCTCGATCGACCTGCAGGATACGAATGCATGGCTCGCTTCCGAGGGCGCCGAACCAGTCAAGGACCTGAAGGAAGCCAGCGAGAACCCGATTATCCGCGCCGAGGTCGAGCGTGCCGTCAACAAGGCCAACGAGCTGGTCTCGCGTGCCGAATCCATCCGCAAGTTTGAGATCGTCCCCGACGAGTTCACCGAGGCCAACGGCATGCTCACCCCAAGCCTCAAGGCCAAGCGCCAGGTCATCACCGAGCACTACAAGGATCTCATCGACAACGTCATCTATGCGTCGAAGAAGAGTTGAAAGCCAAACGAACTGACGACAACACAAAGTCGGAGACGAAGGAGTCGTGATGGGGTGGCTGGTTATCGTCGTGCTAGTCGGTGCAGCCGCGTTATGCGCTGTGTTCGGGGTGAAGCATAGTCTCGAGCACAAAGCAAACAGCATGACCGGGACCAGTGAAGAAGACAGGCGCAGAGCTGCGGATTTAAGGGAGATAGAAGCCAAAATCGATCATGCCAAAAACATGTGGGGTGGCATGCTGTAAATCGGCAGATTTGGACGACGGATTTACAGTAGTCTCATTCTTCGTCGACTTTTTCGTCCGGATCAAAGATGTCCTCGATGGTGCAGTTGAAAATCTTGGCCAGGCGGAACGCCAGTGGCAGGGACGGGTCAAAACGGCCCTTTTCGATGGAGATGATGGTCTGACGGCTTACGCTGGCAAGTTCGGCGAGCGCCGCCTGCGACAGACCTTTTTCGGTTCGCAGTTGTGTAAGACGATTCCTCATCGAGTGCCCTTGATGTAGAGTATCAGATAGCCAATGCCCCAGGAAAGTATTCCGATCAGAACACATCCACCGAGGCAGTATTGAGCCACCGTGCTGCTGATTGGTTTGTCGCGGAAAGTGAGTACCATGCTCAACACGGTATTGGCGAGTAAGATGCCGTCGAATCCGTAAACCGCAGACCGCTGAATCCAGGAGTTCTCGACGCTTTCTTCCTGGTGCTGGTCGTAGCCTTTCAACGTTCTCTTGTCCACCAGAATAATCCATGTTAGACCAGCGGCTACCAAGAACGAGCAGATTCCCTCAGCGATGGCCAGTTCCGTCCGGTCGTGGACCGAGCCGCTGGCCAATAGCTCGATGGCTGTGGCCACAGCGATGCCGATGACGCATCCCGCGCCAATGCTCATACCCCAAAGCGCCACTTTGCCACCGCCGAAAATGGTTTTCGCTCCGAAGGAGCTCGTCTCGTTATGCGAAGACCGTAGGTTTGCGGTTGGCTTCTCTGGCGCAATCTTCGGCAAATCGCCGAATTCGCCGTTGTCTGTTTGATGCTTGACAGTCATGTGATTTCTCCGTTGCAGATATTGTTTGGTGGATTAGACCACTGCTTTTGCAGTAAAGCAAACTTTACTATGTAAAAGAAACTGTACATCGGTGATTAAGGGTTGTCAATATTGATGGGTCTGAAGTCTGTGGGTTTGTCCCGAAATTTGCAAACATCTATTTCAATATAATTTGAAATAAATCGAGAAGCGCGGTACGATAATCATATATTTCAATATTATTTGAAATATAACGATGTTGGGTGTGTAAAAAGGAGGGGCACCATGGGTGTACAGACCACGTTGTCGGCGCTCGCGGACCCGGCGCGGCGCGAGATTCTGCAGTTGCTGCGGCGCAGAGTGATGAACGCCGGAGAACTCGCGCAGGCCACGGGATTGTCGGCGTCAAGGCTTTCGTACCATCTCAAGAAGCTGCGCGAGGCCGATCTGGTGACGGACAGCCGCGAGGGCACGACCATCTGGTACGAGCCGAACCTCACTGTGCTCGACGACACCATTGTCTGGTTGAAGGAGCTGCAACGCAACGAAGCGATTTCCAAGGCTTCGAACTATGGCGTGAAATCGGCGAAAGGCAATGGGACCGGCTCTGTAACCGACCGATTGTCAGCCGAAACGCCAGATGACGGTAAGGCTGGAGTGCAAGGAGAGTAATCATGAGAAACAATCTTGACAAAAGGCAATCGATAGCGGAACCGATGGAGCGCGACGCCTCCCGTGTCCAAAAACACACGGAAGATGGGCCTGGAAAAGAAAGAAAGAGCGGTTGGAAATCCGTGATTGCAGGGGAGAAAAAGTGGAACATTGCGATGGTATTGCTTGGCTTGTTACCGTTGATTATCGTTCTGCTTGCCTTGCCTTATATGCCGAATATCGTGCCTGCACATTACAACGCCAGCGGCGAGCTCGACCGTTGGGGCAGTAAATATGAGGATCTCATTTTGCCTTTGTTGACTCTGCTGATATGTGCCGGCTGGCTGGTGGGCGAAATCCCTCTTGAACGTGGCGTGCATAAAGATTCGAATTCGGAGATGGGTCCAAAGACGACGGTGCGTATGTGGGCGATTGGGGGATGCTGTATGTTCGCGGTATTCAGCGCTATGACCGTTTGGATCGTCGCAGATGCTTTCAGCAAGGGGCACACCGGTTCCAAAATACCGTTGGAAGCCGTTATCAATGTCGTGACCGGCCTGGTGTTCATCGTCATCGGCAACGTCATGCCGAATGCCAAAATGAACCGATGGAGCGGCATCCGCGTGCCGGGAGCCTTCAAAAGCCGTGAATCGTGGCGGCGTTGCCAGCGTTTCGGCGGGTTTGTGTTTATTCTCGGTGGCGTGGTTCTGGTGGTCTTCGGGCTCGCCATGCATACCCAAGACCGAATGAATCTATATGCCATCTTGGCGGTTACGTTGATTATCGTGCTGGCTTGTTATGTCTACGGTATCTATGCCGGCAAGAAATACGGGAATGTCGGTGGTCCGATCAAGGGGCAGTGAAGACTGACTTCGTGCAGGTCTGGAGGTCGTGGCCTGTACGGAACAATGTCGGCAACCGTATGAAAACGTAGCGGTTGCCGACATGACCTTTATTCGATCAGCGTGTAGCCGTGGCTGGCGATGACGGACTTGAGCTTGGAGAGGTAGCTTTCGGCTGCGTTGGAGAGGTTGGCGCGTTCGTTGGTGATCCAGCCGAGCAGCATGGTCTCGTCGGTGTCTAGCGGAACGGTGACGATTTTCTCGTTGTTGAGGTCGCCGTTGTCGATGCCGGTGCACACCGTATAACCGTTGAGGCCAATGATGAAGTTCAGGATCGTGGCGCGGTCGGTGACGGTGATGAGCTTAGGGGAGTCCTTGGGCCAGACTGCTTCTTCGGCGAAGTAGAAGCTGCCTTCCTCGCCCTGCTCGTACTGGATGAACGGGTATGGCTTGAGGTCGTCCATCGTAATCTTTTTCCTGGTCGCAAGTGGGTTGTTACGTGAGATGAACACGTGCAGCGGGGCTCGGAAAAGCGGGTGGAACTCGAGATGCTTGCTTCGTAGCAGCTTGCCGATTACATCCTTGTTGAAATCGGAGAGGTAGAGGATGCCGATTTCGGAAAGCATGTTCGCGACCTGGTCAATGATGTCACGCGTGCGGGTCTCGCGGATGGTGAATTCGTATTCGTCGGATTCAATAGAATTAATCATTTCGACGAACGCTTCGACAGCGAACATGTAGTGCTGGGTGGAAACGCTACAGAGTTGTTTGCGCGGCTTGGCGTGCTTGTAGCGTTCTTCCATCAGTTCGGCCTGGTCGAGCACCTGGCGCGCGTAAGTGAGGAATTCCGCACCGTCTACGGTCAGTGCGATGCCCTGAGAGGAGCGGGTGAAAATCTCGATGCCCATCTCGTGCTCGAGCTCCTTGACCGACGAACTCAGCGCGGGCTGGGAGACGTACAGCTCGTGGGAGGCCTCGTTCATCGAGCCGCACTCCACGATCTTGACGATATATTTCAGCTGCAGCAGTGTCATATCTAAAGTTTATAACAAAGTGTGTATCAAGCAGATTAACTTATAACAATTTTTGATATATGAATTATCCTTGGTTCTGTTTTTGCCATGACTAAAGGTCGTCAAGATTGGGAAACTCCAGCCAACGCCGGTAATGACAGCTTTCTTTCGTTGCCACCATTGTTGGTTTGTGCTTTCGACAGTGGGGATATTTCCATTCAGAAGTGTTTAACAGCCACAACCGAGTTCAGATTTTTACGCCGAGACGTTGCAGCTCTTTCCGTGCATTGGGAGCATCCAGGAAATGTATTCCCTGGATGCCGACGGCTTTCGCACCATCCACATTGGCCTGGGTGTCGTCGAAGAACACTGTTTGTACGGCGTCGAGCCCAAAGCGGTTCAAAGCAAGGTTGAAGATGTCGGAGTTGGGCTTGTGCATTTTTTCGACGCCCGAAACCACCGTGCCTTGCAGCAGCGGCTTGAGTTGCGGGAACTTTTCGAAAGCGAAATGGAAGGTTTCGCCCGACCAATTCGTCAGCCCCCACACGCCGTAGCCGGCCTGGCGCAGATCCGTCAGTAGCTTTTCCATGCCGTCAATCATCTTCGGTAAGGCATCGTCGTAATGCTCGATGTAATAGGTGAACGCCTCTGCCAGATCATCGCCGTACTGTTTCCGATAATCCTTGATGACATCGGCGAAGTCGTCGCCTGCATCCATGCGCGCTTCGGCGGCGAAGAACCCGTAGATATCGCTCTCATCTGCGCACAAGGTATCAACAAAATTCTGCGGGAAATGGCCTTGGAGACATGGCCGATAGTTCAGCTCCAGCAGCACTCCGCAGAAATCGAACATGACATCGTGGATTTCGCTTTTTCCATTGGCAAAGCCATTGCTCTCTGCTGTATTCATAGGTATCTTTCTTCTCTTATTCTTGCTCTCTTGTTTTGACTGTGTTCACCGGTTTTGTCTGGAATATCTGTCGCTGCGTCTAAAGCCTAGTTTTGCAGCAATTCCTCGAAGGCCTGAGACAATGCCGCGATAACGTCGGTCGCAACAATCGGATGCCCCGGCTCGCCTTCCGGTGTGATCGTGCCATCGGCATCGAAAATCTCGGGCGGCTCCCAGCCGTGCTGGTCGGACTCGGCGGCCAGACCTGCGGCGTAACCGTGGATATAGCTTGCGCTGGCCGCGGTCATAACGTCGAGGCTCGGGTCGTGCTGCAATTGTCCTTCGCCCTGTTGTGCGAGCATTCCGCCCATCACGCCCGCGAGGACATCACCGGCTCCGGCGGTTGCCAGCCATGCGGGTCCGCTTCCAGAGATGAAGGTAGTGGCTATCTTGTGTGAACCGTCCGCATTTGCCGGTCCCGGTTCAATTCCAGCCGGCAGACCTACCACGTTTGCATCTCCGACAACGATGGTCACCGCACCCTTGAGCAACACGGTCGCACCGGTCAGCGCGTGTGCCCGTTTGGCCCAATGCCAAGGTTCGGCGGTGATATCTGCCGTGTCAACGTCTTCGCCGCGGCGGCGCAGCAACGCCGCAAGTTCACCGGCATGCGGCGTGATGATGACATGTGTCGGCACATGTTCTGGCAGCAGATCAAGCGCGCCTGCATCAACGCAGATTGGTGGCATGGTCCAAGGCTCGCGCTCGTAATCGATATTCGAGTCGGAATCGCCCCACGTGGTTTCGGCCTGTTCAGAAGCGTATGGGGTTTCGTCCTTATTGAGATCATGAACCGGAATCTCGGTTTCGTCGCTGGTCGAGGAAACATTCTCGTCCGGCAATGCATAGTGTTTGAGCAGCGCCGCAATGGCTTCTCGCTGGCCGTCGGAGCCGGAGAGGCTGTGTTTACCTGATCTCTCATTATCAGAATCGCTCACGGCGGCCGCTGCCGGGACGCCAGAACCAACGGCCCAAGCCTCAACGCGGCCTTTGCCAAGAACGATTTCCGGTGAGTTGCGCAATACCATATCGGACGCATTCACCGGACCCATATAACGGACCATACCGATATTGGAACGGACAGCCGCACCGGAACTCAGGACGGCCGCACCTGGATATTTTGCCGATCCCGTAATCAGTCCGACGACACCGCGCGAATATTTGGAATCGGACGATTTTGGCAGCCGTATCATGCGGCCGGCAATATCGTCAATGGAGGAAACGACGGGGTAGGCGTGCGAGATATCGAAACCGAAATCGACCAAAATCGTGTGGCCGCAGGCGAAACTTGCGGGAGGCAGCATTGCACAGGGTTTCATCGCGCCGAACATCACCGTAACATCGGCCGGGATATAGCTGCCGGGCAACGTACCGTCATCCACTCCAACGCCGGAAGGGGTATCGATGGCGACTACCAGCGGCTTCTGCCCTTGTTCAGTGCCGGCAACGGAATTCGGCATTTTCGGTTTTGTTTTACCGTCATTGCTAGGATACAGGATATTCGCCATGGTTGCGGCAGGCCCCCGCAGCGCTCCGTGCACGCCGATACCGGTCATCGCGTCAAGAATCACGTCGGCCTGTTGCGTCAATTCGATGGCCGCCTGCAACCGTTCTCCAGCTTCGCCTGCGCTGAAACCTGCCGAAGCCCCGGGGATGTCCGCTTCCGGATTGACGATCAACAACCGTCCGCCGCTGCGGGTGAAGGCCAGTAAACCTTGCAAATGCAGGGATTTACCGACAGCGATGGCTGTGACCTGGGCACCGGCTCGAGCCAATTGAGCGGCCGCGAAGAGGCCATCCCCGCCGTTGTCTCCGGCTCCGGCCAACAGCACCACTTTCGCTTCCGTGATATCGATGTCGTGTTCTTCAAGCAATTCGGCAGTCACCCTTGCCGCGGCGGAGGCGGCCATGCGCATGAGCGGAACACCTTGGTCAAGCAACGGACGTTCCATGCTACGCACAGTCTCAACGCTGTAAGCCCGCCGTTGGAGCAAGGATTTACGCATCAGTTCCGTCATCGTGATTTCGTCCATAGCTGACCTCCTGGGTCCATCAATATCTAGCTCGATGTTACCCTAGCGCGGCCACATGGAGATTTGACACGCAATTATTCTTCGGCGACCAAATCGAGGTAGTCGTCGCTCCACAAATCTTCGTCGCCGTCGGGCATCAGCAGCACGCGCTCGGGGTTGAGCGCCTTGACAGCGCCTTCGTCGTGGGTGACCAGAATGATAGCACCCTCGTACTTGGCGATGGCCTTGAGAATCTCGTCGCGTGAAACCGGGTCGAGGTTGTTGGTCGGTTCGTCGAGTAGCAGCACATTGGCGCGCGAAGTCACCAACGTCGCCAGCGCAAGCCTTGTCTGCTCGCCGCCGGAAAGCACCTTGGCCGGTTTGAACGCATCATCACCGGAGAAGAGGAAGCTGCCGAGGATGGAACGGGCATGGGTGTCGTCAAGGTCAGGGGCGACGTGCTGCAGGTTCTCGAGCACAGTCGCGTCCATCTCCAACGTGTCGTGCTCCTGGGCGAAGTAGCCGATCTTGCAGCCGTGGCCGTAGATGACTTCACCGGTGTCAGGCTTATCCTCGCCGGCCAGAATGCGCAAAGTTGTTGTTTTGCCCGCGCCGTTATAACCCAGGATGACCACACGTGAGCCTTTGTCGATGGCCAGGTTGATGCCGGTGAAGACAATATTTGAGCCGAAGGCTTTGGAAATTTCCTTGGCCATGATTGGCGTTTTGCCGCAGGGCGCCGGTTCGGGGAATCGGATGTCCGCGACTTTCTCCTGTCGCTCGGCCTCGCTGGTTTCTGAAAGCAGCCGTTCCGCGCGACGCATCATGTTCTGTGCTGCGACAGCCTTCGTGGCCTTGGCGTGCAGGCGGATGCCTTGCTTCATCAGACGTGCAGCCTTCTTTTCTGCAACTTCGCGTTCGCGGCGGCGACGCTCCTCGTCGACCACGCGCTGCTTTAGGTAGGCCTTCCAACCTAGCGAATACATGTCAATCTGAGCGGTCTGCGCGTCCAGATGCCAGACTTTGTTCACCACTTCGTCCAGCAGCTCGGTGGAGTGGGAGATAACGAGGAACCCGCCTTCGAACCGCTTGAGATAGCCACGCAGCCATTCGATGGAATCCGCGTCCAAATGGTTGGTCGGTTCGTCGAGAATCAACGTATCGGCGTCGGAGAACAGGATTCGTGCCAGCTCGATACGACGCTTCTGACCGCCGGAAAGCGTGCCGATTGGCTGTTGCATCGTCTCGTTGGGGAGACCGAGGCTGGCTGCCATGGAGATGGCCTCGGACTGCGCCGCGTAGCCGCCGGCCTTGTCGAACGCCTGCATGGCCTTGTCGTACTTATCCATAGCTTTTTCCATGACCTTCGGGTTCTCGTTGGTCATTTCCTTTTCGGCCTTGCGCATGCGCTTGATAATGCTGGCGATATCGCGTGCGCTCATCATACGGTCCAGCGCGCTCTGTTCAGGGTCGTCGGCGTGCGTGTCCTGTGGCAGATAGCCGAGCTTGCCGGAAACGCGGACCTTGCCGGCCGTGGGGAGCAGGTCTCCGGTGATGACGCGGGTCAGTGTGGTCTTGCCGGCGCCATTACGTCCAACGAGGCCGATCTTGTCGCCCTTGCTCACATGAAAATCAGTGGGATTGAGCAGTGTCCGTGCCCCGATCTGAATTTCCAGCCCTTGCGCCTCGATTGCCATACCTTATTACCTGTCCTGTTGCTATCACGAAATTCCGGCCAAATATACCAACATGCCATCATAGCGACACGTCTGCTTTTGTTGAACCAATAAGGTGTAGGGCGTAATTGAATGGTGGCATAACCTTGGGTTTCAGCCAATAACTAAGTTATGAAATGATATCGGTATTTGTTGGTTGATGCTTAAGGGTAAGTACTGGATTCGACCAACACGATGGATAATCGAACAATTGTTCGAACCGTCCACTATGATGGGTTATCCTACAGAGAAGCATTTGGTATTAAGCGGAGGTAAGCATTGGCAACAGCATCGGCGGCGCATAAATCCAAGGGAACTGTGGAATCGTCGGCAAGCGTTGTGGCGCAGAAGTTGATGGACAGCGATTCGTTCCTGTCCCAGGAGATTGCGAAGGCGCCGCTGCGTAAGACAGACAGTTCGCTGGTGGCGGATATCTCGCATATTCCCAGCGATTTGAAGATCACGATTCAGGGCGCTCGCGAGCACAACCTGAAGAACATCGATCTTGCCATTCCGCGTAACCGTATGGTGGTATTCACCGGACTTTCTGGTTCCGGCAAGTCCTCCTTGGCGTTCGATACGTTGTTTGCCGAAGGGCAGCGTCGTTACGTTGAGTCGTTGAGCGCTTACGCCCGCCAGTTTCTGGGACAAATGGACAAACCTGATGTCGATTTCATCGAAGGTCTGAGCCCGGCCGTTTCCATCGACCAGAAGACCACGAACCGCAACCCGCGTTCCACGGTCGGCACCATCACCGAGATTTATGATTATCTGCGTCTGCTGTTCTCGCGTACCGGAATCCCGCATTGCCCGGTCTGCGGTGAGGTGGTCAGCGCCCAGACGCCGCAGCAGATGGTCGACACCTTGATGAAGAAGCCGAAAAAGACCCGCTTCCAGATTCTGGCACCGGTTGTTCGCGGGCGCAAGGGAGAGTTCGAGGATCTGCTTGAGCTGCTGCGCGGAGACGGATACTCGCGTGCACTGATCGACGGCGAGATGCGTCAGCTTTCCGACGATATCAAGCTCACCAAGCAGAAGAAGCACACCATTGAAGTCGTGGTCGATCGTCTGGTCATCAAGGATGGCATCCGCCAGCGTCTCACTGATTCCATCGAAACCGCCTTGAAACTGGCCAAGGGAATCGTGGTCATCGATTACGTCGATCTGGACGAGAAAGACCCGAACCGACGTGAACCGTTCAGCGAGAAACGTTCGTGCCCGAATGGCCATCAGCTGGAACTTGACGAGATCGAACCACGAACGTTCTCCTTCAACGCCCCCTACGGTGCCTGCCCCGATTGTGACGGCATCGGCTACAAGCTCGAGATTGACCCTGAACTGGTCATTCCCGACCCGGACAAATCGCTCAACGAGAACGCCATCGAGCCTTGGGGCATGACCAAGGGCACCGGCGAATACTACCGCCATGTGCTTGAGGGGTTGGCCGAGGAGATGGGATTCAGCCTCGATACCCCATGGAAGGATCTGCCCAAGAATATCCAGCACGCCATCATGTATGGCCACGACTTCAAGGTCAAGGTCTCCTACCGCAACCGGTGGGGCAGGCTTCGCGAATACAGCACCGGTTTCGAAGGCGTCGTGCGTACGCTCATGCGTCGCCACGACGAGACTGATTCCGATCAGATGAAATTATATTACGAGTCTTATATGCGCGAGGTACCGTGCCAGACCTGCCAAGGCAAGCGTCTGCGTCCCGAGGTGTTGGCGGTCACCGTTGACGGTAAGTCCATCGCCGACGTGTGCGATATGCCCGTGGAACGCAGCCTCAAATGGATTCGGTCGCTGAGACTCGAAGGCTCCGCCGCTCTGATTGCCGGCGAGGTGCTAAAAGAGATTCGCGCACGCCTTGGTTTCATGAACGATGTCGGTTTGAACTACCTGACGTTGTCTCGTGCCGCCAAAACGCTTTCCGGCGGCGAAGCACAGCGCATCCGTCTGGCGACGCAGATTGGCAGCGGCCTTGTTGGCGTCATGTATGTGCTTGACGAGCCGTCCATAGGTTTGCACCAGCGCGATAACGAACGTCTTATCAAAACGCTGCACCACTTGCGAGATCTTGGCAATACGCTGATTGTGGTCGAACATGATGAGGAGACTATCGAAAAGGCTGACTGGCTGGTCGACATTGGCCCCGGAGCCGGCGAAAAAGGTGGCGAAGTCGTTTATTCCGGTCCCGCAGCGCACGTGGTTGACGCGCCTCGTTCCATCACCGGTGACTACATCGCTGGCCGTCGCACGATTGAAGTGCCCAAGAAGCGTCGCAAAACCGACAGGAACCGGCAGCTCAAGGTCATCGGGGCACGAGAGAACAATCTAAAGAATATCAACGTTTCGATTCCTCTTGGTGTGATGACCTGCATCACCGGCGTTTCCGGATCCGGCAAGTCGACGTTGATCAATTCGATTCTTTATCCTTCATTGGCTGACAAGCTAAACGGCGCACGAATCGTACCTGGCAAGCACACGCGAGTCGAGGGCATCGAGCAATGTGACAAGGTCATCCACGTCGATCAGAACCCGATCGGCCGCACGCCGCGAAGCAATCCTGCCACCTATACGGGTGTGTGGGACAAGATTCGCCAGCTTTTCGCCAAGACCCCCGAGGCGCAGGTTCGCGGTTATGGCCCAGGTCGTTTCTCGTTCAATGTGAAAGGAGGCCGTTGCGAGGCCTGCCACGGCGACGGCACCATCAAGATTGAAATGAACTTCCTGCCTGATGTCTACGTGGAATGCGAGGAATGCCACGGCAAACGCTATAACCGCGAGACTCTCGAAGTGAAATACAACGGCAAATCGGTTGCAGACGTACTCAACATGCCTATTTCCGAAGCGGCCGACTTCTTCAAAGCTTACACGGGTATCTCCCGTTACCTCGATACGTTGGTTGATGTCGGTCTGGGCTATATCCGTCTTGGCCAGCCCGCCACCACGCTTTCCGGCGGTGAATCGCAGCGCGTCAAGCTCGCCACCGAATTGCAGCGCCGTTCCACCGGCCGTACGGTCTATATCCTCGACGAACCGACCACTGGTCTGCATTTTGAGGACGTGCGCAAGCTGCTGCAGGTCCTGCAAGGTCTGGTTGACAAAGGCAACACGGTCATCGTCATCGAGCACAATCTCGACGTGGTCAAATGCGCCGACTGGATCATCGATCTCGGACCCGAAGGCGGCGACGGCGGCGGCACCATCGTCACCCAGGGCACGCCGGAACATGTGGCCAAATGCGAAAAGAGCTGGACGGGCAAGTATCTAGGCCCTATGCTCAGCTGAGTTGCAATGAAGGTGGTAGCTGAAGGGATCGGAAAGGCGGATATTGGCGGTAATGGCAGAGGAACACGGTGGTGAAGTGACCACAGGCTGGCGCAAGACGGCTCAGGCGGATGCCGGCAAGTCGAAACGTCTGCTGGGGGACACCCGCGACTTGTTCCGTCCCGAAACCAGCGAAATTCCCACTGATCCGGGCGTCTACAAATGGCGTGACGGAGATGGCAGGGTCATCTACGTCGGCAAGGCCAAGAACTTGCGCAACCGTCTCACCTTCTATTTCCAGCCGTTGAGCGAGTTGCACCCGCGTACGCAGAACATGGTGCTCACCGCTCGAAGCCTTGAATGGACGGTGGTCGCCACCGAGCTCGAGGCGCTCACCCTCGAATACACATGGATCAAGGAATTCGATCCAAGATTCAATGTCGTATTCCGTGATGACAAGACCTATCCCTATCTGGCCGTTTCTCTGGGTGAAAAGTACCCGAGGGTATGGGTGACGCGCAACCGTAAGCGCCGAGATACACGGTATTTCGGACCATACGTCAAAGCGTGGGATTTGCGTCAAAGCCTCGATAAGCTGCTCAAGGCTTTTCCGGTGCGGACCTGCACGAAGACCGTCTTCAACCGTGCCAAACTGACCAATCGACCTTGCTTGCTGGCATCCATCGGAAAATGCTCGGCACCGTGTGTCGGAAGAATCAGTGAAAAGGATCACCGTCGGATGTGCGAGCGTCTGGTCGGTGTGCTCACCGGTCGTTACGGCACATCCTTTATTGCAGGTCTGACCCGTGAGATGAAACAGGCCAGTGACGATATGGAATTCGAGAAGGCCGCACGTCTGCGGGACCAGATCTCCATGCTTAAAACCATGTCCGAGCAGAATGCGGTCGTCTTCGACTCTGACGTGGACGCTGACGTATTCGGCATGGAATCCGATGAGCTGGAAGCCTCTATTCATGCGTTCTTCGTTCGTTCCGGTTCCATCCGTGGCGAACGTAACTGGAGCGTCAAACGAGTCGAGGACATCGACGATGCCGATCTCATCGCCGATCTCATCACGCAGGTCTATTCCGACATGATGGAGGAGACTGAGAGTCAGGCCAATGTCCCGTTGAACCTTCCTAGCAATGGTGAGGAATTGCTGGAACAGGACGGCGAGGCCGCCAAGGATTCGGGCGATCTAGATGAAAAAAGTTCTGCCCCCATTCCAGCCTCTTTGCCCGCCGATAGCGCGATTGACATCGTCGAGCGCCGTGATGCATTGGGAGCGACCCAAAGCATCACGGCCACCGACAGCCTTTCGCGCGCCCAGGCGACGCGTGTTCGCCGGGAACGTCGGATGCAGACAGGCAGGAGTGATTTGCTGGCGCCGATTTCGCCGGTTCCCAGAGAGGTATTGGTTCCTATCGAACCGGCTAGGCGCGACGAGCTTGAGGAATGGCTCAGCGGTTTACGTGGTGCTGCAGTAAAAATCCGTGTGCCCAGTCGTGGTGAGAAGAAGGCTCTGATGGACCGAGCCGACAGCAATGCCAAGCAGGCGTTGCAACGCAGCAAGATGAGCCGTATCAGCGATATCGGCGCCCGTACGCAGGCGATGAACGATGTGGCCAAGGCGCTGGGGTTGAATGAATCGCCGTTACGCATCGAAGGCTACGATATCTCCAACACCATTGGCGGTATCTATCAGGTCGCTTCGATGGTCGTCTTCGAGGATGCCATAGCCAAGAAGTCCGAATACCGCCGTTTTGCCATACGTGGTAAGGACGGCAAAGGTGCGCTCGACGATTTGAGCGCTATGTACGAGACTCTCACCCGTAGGTTCCGCCACGGCAACATCGCCGGCGACACCGGCGAGAGCATGGACAATGAGAAACGCGTCGAGCAGGCTAAGGAGACATCACAAAGCCAATCGGCTCAATCAGTAAACATCGCTTACGCGCAAGTAACTAAAAAAGATTCCGATATATCTTTGCAATCACCAGTACAGAACGAGCCGCAGCCATTAGCCGCAGCCGATGATAACCTCAATCAGCTTTCGACAAACCAAAATACAAAGTCTGAAGCGAACGGCTTGACCAGCGCTGATGCCGTTGTCCAGCAAGACACGCATCCGCGTCACTTTGCATACAAACCTAACCTCATAGTGGTCGACGGTGGTAAACCACAGGTCGAAATCGCAGCCAAAGCCCTCAAAGACTGCGGCGTCGACGATGTGGCTGTTTGCGGCCTGGCCAAAAGGCTCGAAGAGGTTTGGATTCCGGGGGAGGACTACCCACTTATCCTCAAACGCCAGTCTGAAGGCATGTATCTGCTCCAGCGCGTGCGCGACGAATCCCACCGTTTCGCCATCACTTACCACCGCAAGTCTCGACGCAAAGGCGCCTTGCGCTCCGCCCTCGACGATATCCCGGGCATCGGCGAAAGCTACCAGAAAAAGCTTTTGCGCGCTTTCGGTTCGGTAAAAGGCATCCGCAAGGCCAGTCTAAAGGACTTGGAAGGCGTCAAAGGAATCGGGAAAGCCAAAGCCGAAGCTGTATACACTGCACTCCACAAGGATTCCGATGGAGCAGAGGCTTCATCGGTGACCGAATCCCGGACAAATTGAGTATCCAAAACCGGAAAACATCCTATAAACAAGTCAGGGAAATAAGTCAGACCTAACAAGTAGACAACAATCCTTGAGATTGACAGAAGGAGCATCAACCAATGGCCAACGAGATACATCATCGCTGTGCTGTTTTGGGCAAGCCCATAGCTCATTCGCTTTCGCCTGTGTTGCATAATGCGGCCTACAAGGCTCTCGGGCTCGACGATTGGCATTATTCGCGGGCTGAAGTCGGCGAAGACGATCTCGATAGTTTTCTTCAAGGCTTGGATTCGAGTTGGGCAGGGCTGAGCCTGACCATGCCGTTGAAACGGACAATCCAACCTTACGGGTCTCCATCCGATACTTGGTCTCGGAAGCTTCTTGTGGCCAACACCGCTGTGTTCGATTGGTCGAAAGCGGCAGCAAAGCCGGATATCAAGCTTTACAATACCGATGTCGAAGGCATCGTAAAAGCCTTTTCTCATTGCTGGCAGCTTTCTGAGCGCGAGAAGTCTGGGTGCAAGAAGCTTCAAACAGAAAAGTCGACGCAAGCCATTATTTCCGATATATCTAGCAAGGCGAATACCGAAAAACCGCAAAGTCTTGGAACAAAAGCCGTCATTCTTGGTAATGGTAATACAGCGCTTTCCGCTTTGGCGGCCTTTACGGAAATCGAAGTTCCCGGCACAGGTGCCGTAACTCAAGTAACAGTATGTGCCCGGCATCAGCATGACAATGACCCGATGAGGCAGCTTGCCGATACGCAAGATAGGCTTCAATACGCGCAAATTTTGCTTTCTCAAGCTCCCAAATATCTGACAGAAGCCGATATCGTCATCAACACCATACCGGCGCATGGAGCCGACGAGACGGCAGAAAAACTGGCGGCTACCCTCACTGGTTCCGAGAACGTTTTGTCGGGGAAAACCCTTCTCGACGTGGTCTACGACCCACGTCCGACCAAGCTTATGCAGATTTGGCAGAAAAACGGAGGGGCCGCCATTGGAGGCGAAGAAATGTTGCTCTATCAAGCTATAGCCCAGGTAAGGCTGATGACGGTAGGGGCGCATATTATAGGAACGACAGATTTTGAGCAGGCGATGAGAAGCGCCTTACAGGAGGCACTGTGATTTCGGAAACGCAAGGACCGGACGGCACCGGAAACAAGGTCGAAAAGACGGCCCCTGCACCCAATTCCAATGATACGAAAGACGAAGTATCATCAAAAGATGATAACAACAAACCCAGTCCCGCCAAGGAATTCGAAGTCATGCTCATCACCGGTATGAGCGGTGCCGGCCGTTCCCATGCCGCAGATTGCGTTGAGGACATGGGTTGGTATGTGGTCGACAACCTTCCTCCGAAACTTCTGATTCCGCTGGTTGATATGATGACCTCGTCCGGTTCCAAGGTCCACAAGCTCGCAGCCGTCATCGACGTGCGTTCCCGCAGTTATTTTGATGATCTTTCCGCTGTCTTAAGCCACTTGGATGATTTGGGCGTGCGTACATACATCCTTTTCCTCGATGCCAGCGACAAAGTGCTTGTGCAACGTTACGAGTCGGTTCGTCGTCCTCATCCGCTGCAACATGGCAATCGCCTCATTGATGGCATTCGTGAGGAACGTGAACTGCTTTCCAACCTCAAGGAACGGGCCGACACTGTCATCGATACCTCAAGCCTCAGCATCCATCAGCTTTCGACGAAACTGTACGAGGCTCTGCTTGGCAGCGGTGCGAAAACTGTTTCCGTCCACATCTTCAGTTTCGGCTTCAAATACGGGATTCCGCTTGATGCTGATTTCGTCGCTGACGTAAGATTCCTGCCCAATCCGTATTGGGTGCCGAGCCTTCGTGAACTCAACGGCAACGATAAACCGGTAAGCGATTATGTCCTTTCCAACGAAAGCGCGAAGGAATTCCTGGATGCCTATGAGAAGGCCATCATGATAGCCATCAAAGGTTACGCTCAGGAAGATAAGCATTATGTCACAATAGCTGTTGGATGCACTGGCGGGCAGCACCGTTCCGTCGCCATCGGCAATGAGCTGGCGCAACGGTTCCGTGCCCATGGGCTGAGCGTGACAGTATCCGCGAGGGAGTTGCACCGCCATGAGCGACGATAGGATTGGCCGTGGTTGTCGATCATTCGCAACCAATGATTGGCGATGTTGTGTAATTAAAAACACAAAATAGGCAAGTGAATGTAAAACGATGGATTCTTGTCCAAGTCATTCGCTATCACAGATAGCCGTGGCATTGCGTGAGATAACTCCGTTTAATGTTCCAATTACACTTACATGAAGAACGGGAAGTAGGAGGTTGGGCTTTGGCTCTTCTGAACGAGGTCAAAAGTGAGCTGGCAAGCGTGGAGACGGATTTGCCGGCCGCGAAGATGGCGCAAGCTGCGACGATGATGCGGTTTGGGGGAGGTCTGCGTCCCGTCGGCAACAAAGCTGTCATTCGTGCACAGTTCGACTCGCTTGAAGCGACCGAATGGCTTCGCAAGACCATCGCACATTATTTTCAGCGCGAAGCTAAAGTAACCAAGGTCAGCAGACAGACTCCCAATGGCATCGTTCAGCGTTACGATTTGCTGGTCGAACGCGGTGCGACTGCACTGGCCCTGCAGACCGGCTTGCTCGATCGTCGTATGCATCTGGTCGAAGGTCTTCCGGCAGAGGTGATCAGCGGCAATATCGCCCAGGTGAAGGCCGCTTGGCGTGGTGCATTCCTCGCCCGCGGCATGATTTCCGACCCAGGCAAATCCAGCTATCTTGAAATCATTTGCCCGTCGCACGAGACGGTGACGGCGTTGCAGGGTGCGGCCCGCAGGCTTGGCATTTCTGCACAGGCGCGTAAGGTCCGCAGTTCTGAGCGCATTACACTTCGTGATTCCGATTCCATCGAACGCATGCTGATGCTGATGGGGGCCCCGCATTCGGCGCGAGAATGGACCGGCAAACGTACGGATGGCGAAGCTCGAGGCAAGGCTAATCGCCTCGCCAATTTCGACGATGCGAATATGCGTCGCAGCGCCAAAGCCGCTGCAGAGGCTACTCAGAAAGTCAAACAGGCCTTCGAAATCCTTGGTGATGATATCCCTGAAAACCTTAAGGCTGCGGGCGATCTGAGGCTTCAGCACACGGATGCCAGTCTGGAAGAGCTGGGACGCCTGTCGAACCCTCCGATCACGAAGGATGCTATTGCTGGTCGTATCCGTCGTTTGCTGCAGTTGGCGGCCAAAATCAAGCGCGCGCAGGAGCAGCGACAAGAAGAATAGCCCGAATGACGAATAGCAGTGAGCCGCTCTCGACCCCGATAGTTCTTGCCTAGCTAGTGATAATAATTACAAAGTTTGGCTGTTTTAAGGCTCGAAGATAGCACTAAATTGTTTGCAAGATAAGTGATGTTAGCGCTCACAATTCAATTGTTTTTTCTGGGCTATTGTGTGCTCAAAATGGCGTTCTTGTTGGGCGAGGACGGTACCATTGCAAGTGACATAGGTCACAACTTTGTACTCTTACCTGGCCGGGAAAAATGATTTTTCGGCTGATAACGGTTATCAAGGAAAGGATACCAATGAGGACACTCAAGGATTTAGGAGATCTGAAAGGCAAGAAGGTTCTTGTCCGCGCTGATTTCAATGTGCCGCTGAAGGGCACCACCATCACCGATGACGGCCGTATCCGCGCCGCGCTGCCCACGATCGAGGAACTGCGTGCCGATGGTGCAAAGGTCATCCTGATGGCCCACCTCGGCCGTCCGAAGGGCAAGGTCGTTCCTGAGCTTTCGCTGGCACCTGTCGCGAAGCGCCTAGGCGAGCTGCTCGGCGTCGACGTGACGCTGGCCAACGACACCTACGGCCCGGACGCACAGGCCAAGGTCGCCGCCATGAAGGACGGCGACGTTGTGCTGCTGCAGAACGTTCGTTACAACCCCGAAGAGACCAGTAAGGACGATGCTGTGCGTGCCGGCTATGCCAAGAAGATCGCCGCTTTGGGCGACGTCTTCGTTTCCGACGGCTTCGGCGTTGTGCACCGCGCACAGGGCTCGGACTACGATGTGGCCGCCGATCTGCCGAGTGCAGCCGGCAAGCTCATCGAGAAGGAAGTCAAGGCGCTGTCCCGCGCCACTGAGAACCCGGAGCGTCCGTTCACCGTCGTGCTCGGCGGCTCGAAGGTCTCCGACAAGCTCGGCGTTATCGAGAACCTCTTGAAGAAGGCCGATCGTCTGCTGATCGGCGGCGGCATGGCCTACACGTTCCTCGCAGCCAAGGGCTACGAGGTCGGTACCTCCCTGCTCGAGTCCGATCAGATCGAGACTGTCAAGGGTTACATGGATGAGGCCAAGAAGAACGGCGTGGAGCTCATTCTCCCCGTCGACGTTGTGGTCAACAAGGGCTTCCCTGACGGCAACACCCCGGTCAATCCGCAGGTTGTCGATGCCGACAAGATTCCTTCCGACATGATGGGCCTCGATATCGGCCCGAAGACCCAGAAGCTCTTCCACGACAAGATTGTCGACTCCAAGACGGTAGTCTGGAACGGCCCCGCAGGCGTGTTTGAGGTCGAGCAGTTCCAAGCCGGTACGAAGGCTGTCGCCCAAGGTATGGTCGACGCCACGGCCAAGGGGGCTTTCACCATCGTCGGTGGCGGCGATTCCGCTTCCGCGGTGCGTAACCTCGGCTTCCCGGAGGATGGCTTCTCTCACATCTCCACCGGTGGCGGCGCTTCCCTCGAGTTCCTCGAAGGCAAGACCCTTCCTGGACTCAAGGTGCTTGAGTAATCGATTCAAAACCGTTGGTGGTGTGGCACTTCAAAGGTGAGTAGCCGAGATGCGCTACACTACTAACAGGAATGTTTGCGGACATGCCGTTTGGTATGTCCGCATTCTTTTTGCAAAAAGGGTTGCCGTAACTCTCATTAGGGGAATCGTTGCGGCGGCTTGAGCAGATAAACCGTAATTCCGTGGTTGGGAAGGAAAGCAATGTCCTCTGCACGTATTCCATTGGTGGCTGGCAATTGGAAGATGAATTTCGATCATCTCGAAGCCACGTATTTCGTGCAAAAACTTGCGTGGCTCCTGCGCGACGCCCATTTCGACTACAAACGTGTCGAAGTCGCATTGATGCCGACGTTCACTTCGATTCGCAGCGTTCAGGTTTTGGTCGAAGCCGACAAACTCAAGATCAACTATGGTGCGCAGACCGTTTCGGTGACCAACCAAGGGGCGTTTACCGGTGACGTCAACGCCGATATGCTGGCCCAGCTCGGATGCAAATATGTCATCGTCGGCCATTCGGAACGCCGCAAATACCATCCCGAAGACGATGCCAACATCGTCGATCAGGTTCGTGCCGTGTTGACGGCCGGCATGCAGCCCATTCTCTGCGTCGGTGAAAGCATGGAAGAACGTCGCAAGGGCATCGAGCTTGATTTCGCAGTAGGCCAGGTCCACGATGTCACCCGTGACCTTTCCGACGAAGAAGCAGCCAAACTGATTATTGCCTATGAACCTGTCTGGGCCATCGGCACGGGCCTCGTGGCTACCCCAGAAAGCGCTCAGGACGCAGCCAAAGCCATTCGTAGCAATCTCCATGAGACCTTCGGGTCCAAAGTCTCCGACATGGTTCGTATTCTTTATGGAGGTTCTGTCACTTCTAAGAACGCAGTAGAGCTCATCAGCCAGCCCGATGTCGACGGATTCCTTATCGGCGGTGCTTCGCTCGACGCGGACGAACTTGCCAAGATCTGCAGGCTCACGCTGAAAACCGTGACTTCTTCCCGTTGAATTAACGAAGCATTATCGGCAATGAATGGAACGTTTTCCGTACTTTGAGGTATACTTATTAACTAGTGTTTCGAACTGGAGGTTCAACTGTGTCGACAATGGCAATCGTCAAGCTGGTTCTGCAAATCATCCTTGTTATCTTCAGCATTCTGTTGACGTTGCTGATTCTCATGCACAAGGGCAAGGGCGGCGGCCTTTCCGATATGTTCGGCGGTGGTCTCACCCAGAACGCAGGTACCTCCGGAGTGGCAGAAAAGAACCTGAACCGTTGGACGATTATCATCGCTCTCCTCTGGGTTGCTATCATCATCGCCTTGGGACTGATGACGAAGTTCAACTTGATTAAGTGATTATTTAGAAGTTTTAGATATGCGTTTCATGGTAGGTTTCATGAAACGCATTTTTGTATTTTACGATGTTATGTATTTAAAAACGATTCGACAGTAGTAACGGGAAAACGAATATGACGAATACCGACCTGTCAAGCGGTGGCAAGCTGCTCGTGGTTGACTTGGACTTGACTGCGCTGTGTGGTGACGAATACAGGGGCCGCTGGCTTTCTGAACGTAGCGAGAAAGCCTTCGCAGCGGCTCGGAAAGCAGGTAATGTGGCCATGGTGGCGACGGCCAGGCCGCCAATGACCGCCTTTGAGTTGGTCCAACGTATTGGCGCTTCGGCGTGTGCATACCATAATGGTGGTGTTGTCGATTTGGATTGCGAGCATTCTTCTTTGAAAGAACTGAGTGATGACCAGAGTACCGGGAATAGCAATATTTTGCGGTTCGGTGTTCCTGTTGAGCGTTGCATTGAGGTTTGTCACGAATTTCTAGAGCACATTCCGAGTCTTAGGATCGGCATCGAATTCAATGACATTCGCTATACAAATTTTGATTTGACGGATGTTTGGCCGGCTCAAGAATATCAACTGACAGACTTCAGCGATATGCCATCAGGTATGGCACAAAAGATTATGATGTTCCCAACGGAAGATCAGCGTGAAAAGGTCAGGTCGTTGGTTCCGGATGACATGGCTCTGCTAATCTCAGAAGATGTTCTTTGGCTGCTGATGAATCCCGAAGCTACGAAACGCAACGCAATGAACTTGGCCTGCCAGCACTTTGGCATATCGCTTTCGGATACCATCGCATTCGGCGATGACCTGATTGATATGGATCTATTGCAACACGCAGGTCGTGGTGTGGCAGTAGCCAATGCAAAGCTGGAAGTCAAGGCCATCGCAGATGAAGTCTGCCCGTCAAATAACGATGACGGTGTAGCCCAGTGGATTGAAAAGCATTTGTAAGTCGTTTTGGCTGATTCGTTAATGAATGCCTTTCGGCGAAATATCGGAAACGGATAAAATAGGTAATAGAATGTGCTAGTTCGGCAAACGAATGAAACGAAAAATTTGGTAGTGATATCCTAACGATTCAAAATGCCTGTACTGATTGATAAGACCATAGTGTTGCTGAACATAATGGTAGGTAAAAGGGGAGTAGTTATATGGCTGTGCAGCCTGAAGCATATACGGTTGTCAAAGGGGAAGGGCTGCCTATTATCATCGCCCATGGCATGGGCGTGGATCATCGTTCTCTGATGATGCTTGATGACGCATTTTCCGAAGGCACGCAACGGATTTATATGGATTTGCCGGGTTATGGACAGACTCCAGCGTTACCGGGCATCGGGGGATTGCCGGAACTCGCCGAGTGGTTCACAGATACAGTCAATGTGTTAGTTGGCAACCAACGTTTTGCGATGCTTGGCAATTCTATGGGTGGCGCGTTGGTTCGGGACACTCTTTCCCGTGAACCAAGACGTGTCGCGGGCATTTCCTTGATTGCTACTGTTGTCGATCCCGTGATTTCGCATCGTCATTTGGCCGAGCATGTCATTAGTAATGCCAATCCCGACTTGACCCACAATCTTCCGCAGGACAAGGTCATCGATTTCGTCACTATGGGTGTCAACCAGTCCTTCGACGCCTGGCGGCGTTACCAGCGTTATATCCTACCTGGAACCAAGCTCTGCAATCGAGATGCCAACACTAAGCTGGGCCAGCGCTACTGGCTCAATGGCGACCCAGAACAGCGTTTGGGAACCTACACCGGCCCTACGCTCATCGTCACCGGCAAAGAGGACCAGGTGGTCGGCTACGTTGACCAAAAGGCTCTACTACCGCACTATCCAAACGCCGTTTATAAGGTCATAGATCCAGCCGGTCACAACATCCACATCGATCAACCGGAAGCTGTCAAGACCCTCCTCGCTGAGTGGTCCACCAAGCTTTTGAATTCATAACTTATTAGTTTATTTAATATAAATGGAGCTCACGGATAAGAAATATATCCGTAAGCTCCATTTATTACGACTCCCGGTTAAGGGAATTAGCCTCAGCCGTTGACGCGGTCGATACCAGCCTGGGTGTCGGCGAGGACCGAATCCCAGGAGGCGATGAACTTGGCAACGCCGTCGGCTTCGAGCTGATCGGTGACATCCTTGATGTTGATGCCGAGAGCGGCGAGCTTGTCCATTACGGCTTGGCTCTCCTCATAGGTGCCTTCGATGCTGGGCTTGCCGTCACCGTGATCGGCGAGGGCGTTGAGCGTCTTTTCCGGCATGGTGTTGACAACGTCAGGAGCGACAAGCTCGTCAACATACTTGCAGTCGGAGTATGCGGCGTTCTTGGTGCCGGTGGAGGCCCACAACGGACGCTGCGCCTTGGCGCCCTTGGCTGCCAGCGCAGGCCAGCGAGGATCGTTGGCGAACTTGTCTTGCCACATCTTGTAGGCGAGGCGGGCATTGGCCACAGCGGCCTTGCCTTCCAGAGCCTTGGCCTCAGGCGAACCGTTGGCTTCGAGCAGCTTGTCCACGGCGGTGTCGACGCGAGATACGAAGAACGAGCCGACGGAAGCCATCTTGCTCAGATCGTGACCGTTCTTGGCGGCTTGTTCCATGCCGGCAATGAAGGCATCCATGACCTGGTTATAGCGCTCGAGAGAGAAGATCAGCGTCACGTTGACGGAGATGCCCTTGGCGAGCGTGGCGGTGATGGCCGGCAGACCTTCGAGGGTTGCCGGAATCTTGATCAGTGCGTTCGGCCGATCGACCATCTTCCACAGCAGCTCAGCCTGCTTCTCGGTGTTCTCGGTGTCGTGAGCCAGGCGAGGATCGACCTCGATGGACACGCGGCCATCAACGTAATCGGTCTTCTCAGCGACTTCGCGGAAGATATCGGTGGCGTTACGCACATCGGTGGTGGTCAGCGCGCGCACGGCATCCTCGACGTTGATCTTGCCGAGTTCCTTGAGCTGTTCGTCGTACGGGCCGACCTGAGCCAAAGCCTTCTGGAAGATGGACGGGTTGGTGGTCACACCGACGACGTTCTTATCCTTGATGAGTTCCTGCAGATTGCCGGAGGTGATGCGGGTGCGATCAAGGTCATCGAGCCAGATCGAGACGCCGGAATCGCTAGTGCGCTGTGTTGCTTCTGTCATATTTTCTCCTTATTCCAATATTGGTATTGGAAAGTTTTGTTATTTCAAGCGATGCAATCATTCGCGATTATCACAGTTTCGTGAGACTGGCAAATAACCGCATCGCTTATATATAGTTGAGGTCTGACCTCAGGCACGAGCCTCTTCGATGGAGGCTTCGGCTGCTTCGACCACGTGCTCGGCAGTGATGCCGAGGTCGATCATGTTCTGTGCACCGTCGCCCTGCAGTCCGAAACGCTCGATGGAGATCGGCTTGCCGTAGGTGCCGAGGTACTTGTACCAAGGCTGGGCGACGCCGGCCTCGATGGAGACGCGGGCCTTAACGGACTTCGGAAGCACGGCTTCCTTATAGTCGTCGTCCTGTTCCTCGAACCATTCCATGGACGGCATGGAGACCACACGGGCCTTCACACCCTTGTCGGCGAGGGTCTTGGCACCTTCGACGGCCCACTGGACTTCGGAACCAGTGGCCATGATGATGACATCGGGCTCACCGTCTGTGTCGACGAGGATGTAAGCGCCCTTGCGCACCCCGTCACGCGCCTTTTCGGCGGTTTCGGGGAGAGTCGGCACACCCTGACGGGTGAGGATCATCGCGGTCGGCAGGGTGTTCTTCTTTTCGAAGAAGTAGCGGTAAGCCTCGGCGGTTTCGTACTCGTCGGCAGGACGCACGACTTCCATGTCAGGCATGGCGCGGAAGGCAGCGAGGTGCTCGATCGGCTGGTGGGTCGGGCCGTCTTCGCCAAGAGCCACGGAATCGTGGGTCCAGACATAGAGGTTCGGAATCTTCATCAGCGCGGCGAGACGCACGGCTGGACGCTCGTAATCCGAGAACTGGAAGAAAGTGCCCCCGAACGGACGGGTGTCGCTGCCAAGCAGGATGCCGTTGGTGATGGCGCCCATAGCGAACTCGCGTACGCCGAAGTGCAGCTGACGGCCATACTTGCTGGCTTCTGGCCAGGTGCGGGTCTCATCGGCCTTGGGGCCGAAGGTCTCTGCGCCGTCGATGTCGGTCTTGTTCGAGCCTGCGAGATCGGCAGAGCCGCCCCACAGTTCGGGCATGACCTTGGCGATGGCGTTGATGACCTGGCCGGAGGACTTACGGGTGGCGTTCTTGTCGCCGGCGGCGAAGCTCTTTTCGAGTTCGTCGATGGCCTCGTCGAAGCCTTCGGGCAGTTTGTGTGCCTTGATGCGGTCATAAAGCTTGGACTGCTCGGGGTTGGCCTTGCGCCAGGCGGCGAGCTTCTCGTCCCATTCCTTGTGAGCTTCCAGTCCACGGTCGGCAACCTTACGAGCGTGGGCGAGAGCCTCTTCGTCGACGGGGAAGTCAACATCTGGGTCAAAGCCGAGAACCTTCTTGAGGCCGGCGACGGCTTCCGGGCCGAGCTTGGAGCCATGCGCGGATTCGTCGTTGGTCTTGCCGGGGGTCGGCCAGGCCATCAGGGTGTCTACCTTGATGAACTTCGGGCGGTCGGTGACCTTTTCGGCCTTGTCGAGCGCAGCGGCGAGGGCTGCGGTGTCTTCCTTGTAGGAACCGTCAGGCTGGACGAAGCTGACTTCGTCGGTGTACCAGCCGTAGGCCTCATAACGCTTGAGGATATCCTCGGAGAAGGTGAGCTTGGTGTCGCCTTCGATCTGGATGTGGTTGGCATCGAAGATGACGGTGAGATTGCCGAGACGTTCGTTGCCGGCGAGTGAAGAAGCTTCCGAGGAAACACCTTCCTCGACATCGCCTTCGCCGCAGATAACCCAGACCTTGTGGTCGAAGGGCGAGGTTCCTGCGGGGGCATTCGGGTCGAGCAGGCCGCGTTCGAAACGCTGGCCGTAGGAAAAACCGACAGCCGAAGCAAGACCTTGGCCGAGTGGGCCGGTGGTCATTTCGAGTCCGGGGGTCAGGCCGACTTCAGGATGGCCTGGAGTGCGCGTATCGGCGCCACCACGGAAATACTTGAGATCGTCGATGGTCAAGCCATAACCGGAGAAGTAAAGCTGAACGTACTGCGTCAGCGAAGCGTGTCCGCCGGAGAGGATGAAGCGATCGCGACCGTCCCAGTGGGGGTCGTTCGGATCGTGCTTGATGTAATGCTGATAAAGTGTATAGGCGATTGGAGCCAGGGAAATGGGGGAGCCTGGGTGGCCGCTGCCAGCCCGTTCAACCGCGTCCGCGGAGAGCACCTTCGCCATCTTGACGGCGCGCTCATCCAAATCCGACCAAGTGAAATCGGTCATAGGTGTATACTTTCCTTCCAATATTCTGGATGCCGCAAACGCGGCCTATTCCGCGCTGCAGAGCACCCTCACATTGCTCTTTCATGCTAACTTTAAGAGCCGACGAAAAGTAAGGTTTTGAACATCTTTGGTATGTTTTGTTATGTTAGCGTTCACGTAAACAAACCCTTCCAATCTGGTCGAATTTTCTGAGAGTGGAAGTATTAGCACTCTCTGGCCAAGAGTGCTAATACTTTGATATACTTATGAATAATTGAGCATCACTTTGAGTATCGAAATGACCATGGAAGGAGGACCGATGACACAGTCAAGACGCATGCTGGTGCTGAGGGCCGTGGTCGAGGATTATATTCGTTCGCAGGAGCCGGTGGGATCGACGGCTTTGACGCGGGCGCACGACTTGGGGGTAAGTTCGGCAACCATTCGCAATGACATGTCGGTATTGGAAGAAGAAGGGTATCTGATTCAGCCGCATACCTCGGCTGGTCGTATTCCGACCGAACGCGGCTACCGCTATTTCGTCGACCGTCTGGCCTCTGTCGTTCCCCTTTCGGAGGCGCAACGCAGAGGGATCACTACGTTCTTGTCAGGTTCCGTAAGCCTGTCGGACACTCTGCAGAGAGCTGCGCGCCTTCTGGCCAATATCACCGGTCAGGTTGCGGTGGTATCTTCCCCGGCACTTTCAAAGTCAAAACTTCGTCATATCGAGATCGTCCCGTTGAACGCGGTTACGATGTTGGCCGTCATCATCACCGATTCAGGTTCGGTGGCCCAACATACCTTTACGCTGAGGCAGCTACCGGATGCAGTCGAGTTGAACAGGTTCTCAGAACTAGTCAACGCACAATGCATGGATATGCCGTTGGTGCAGGCCGCTCGACGCATTCGCACCATCACCAAAGCTTCCGAATACAGTTCGATGCGTTCGTTGGGGGAGAGCCTGGCTAAGACCATGGAATCGATGGCCCACGACGAAGGCTCCGGGCAGATGTATATGGCAGGAACCTCACAGCTCGCTCATAAGCAATCCCATATCGATCTCGCGCCTTTGTTCGACGCGTTGGAGGAACAGGTCGTCATCATGCGTTTGATGAGTGATTTGAGCGAGGAGAACGAGGATGTTGGTGTGGCCATCGGCTCTGAAACGAGGACACCAGGACTTATCCATGCCTCGGTCGTCTCTTCGGGGTACGGAAGCAGCGAAACGGAGGGGAGAACCGATAATGACGAAGGCAAGGATGATGTTCCGGAAGCAGGTTCGCATCCCGTTGCTTTCGTCGGTTCCATCGGCCCAACCCATATGGATTATGAGACGACGATCACCGCAGTGCGTGCCGTCGCCAGATATCTGACAGACCTGATAGCCAGGGACGAGGCGGCCTAGTATTCCAAGGCTTATGGCACAATAACTGGCAGAACGCAACATAAACGTTATTCGGCAATAGCAATACATTCGAGGAATTTCAGTGGCAGAGACAGATTATTACGAAGTTTTGGGTATAGAACGCAGCGCAAGCGACGAGGAAATAAAAAAGGCTTACCGGAAGATGAGCCGTAAATATCATCCGGACATCGCCGGCCCCCAGTTCGAGGACAAGTTCAAGGAAGTCAACAACGCCTACGAGGTGCTTTCTGATCCCGACAAGCGCCGTATGTATGATTCCGGCATTGATCCCAACGATCCGAACGCAGGTTCGGGATTCGCTTCAGCAGGTTTCGGCGATATGGGAGACATTTTCGGTCAGTTCTTCGGCAACGCCTTCGGCGGCGGCGGGCAGGGGCCGATTCCTCGTACACAGCCTGGCCGTGACGCGCTCTCCAGCACTTCCATCAATCTTAAAACGGCGGTATTCGGCGGCACCGCACATGTCAAAATCAACACGTTTGGGCTGTGCCCGAAATGTGGTGGACAAGGTACCGCGAACGGCGAAAAGCCGGTAACCTGCCCAGATTGCAACGGGCAGGGGTCAAAACAGCAGGTCCGTCGTACGATGCTCGGCCAGATGATGACCACAGTACAGTGCGAGCGTTGCGAAGGCCACGGCACCATCATTGAGCATCCGTGCCCGACTTGCCAAGGCCACGGCCGCATTCGCACTTCTCGCGAGGTTGGCGTCAGCATTCCTGCCGGTATCGAAGACAACACTCGCCTGCGTCTCGCCAATCAGGGCGAGGTCGGCGAAGGAGGCGGTGCTGCGGGTGACCTTTACATTGATATTCGTATCAAGGCCGATAAGCAATTCACTCGCGAAGGTGACGATCTCCATTGCTGGATTCAGATTCCTATGAGCTGGGCCGTACTCGGGCACGACATGCAGATTGATACTTTCGACGGCAAACAGACCATCACTGTCCCGCAAGGCTGCCAGCCTGAGGAGACGGTGTCGATCAAGGGCATCGGTGTCGCCAAGATACGCAAGCCGGAAGAACGTGGTGACCTCATCGCCCATTTCAGTGTGCACATTCCCACAAAGCTCAATGACGGGGAACGCAAGCTGATGGAACAGTTCGCCCAGAGCCATGATGCAGATGCCACCAACGTGAGCCAAAGTTCAAGGCCGGCTACAAACAGGAAAGGCTTCTTCGACAAGATCAAAGACGCCTTGCACTAAAGTTTGATGTAAAACCTGTGGAAGCGTTCTGTACGCGGTTTGAGAACAGGTTTTAAAAGTACCTTCACCCAGAGTCTTGGACGAAGGTACTTTTGGTTGAGGGGCTTTGGGGTGCTGCTTTCAGGACAGCAGTGAACGGCACATGGCGCGATATTCGCTGACGTAGCCGCCGCCGAAGAACACGCAGTGACCGGCAATTGGATAAAGCTGCCAGATGGTGATTCTGTCGGGGAAGCCTTTCTTGAGCGGATGCGCAGATTCATAGCCGTCGATGATTTCGTCGAGGAATGGCATGCCGAACAGATTGAGCATGGCGAGATCTTCCTCACGGTGTCCGCCGTGCGCGGCCGGGTCGATGAGGACCGCCTCGGTCTGGCCCGAATCGTCGGTCCACATCACATTGCCGCTCCACAGGTCGCCGTGCACGCGGGCCGGCTTGTCCTCGGCGGCCGGGCCGAGCAGATCCGGCAAGGCGTCGATGACTTCCTGCGTCATCTCGAGATCGTTGTCGTTCAGTTCGCCACGCTTGATACCGAGTTTGACCATCGGGAGCAGACGTCCTTCGCCGAGGTAATCCATAGGATTCGTCCACTTGCCGGTATCCATCGGCACTGGGTCCTGCAACGGCCCGAAATAGCACGTCCCGTCGTAACCGGCCGGCGCGGAACCGAAATAGTCGGCTCCAGCGTCGTGCATATGTGCCAAGGCGGCGCCGAAATCGTGTGCGGCTTTGGGCGTAGGGGAGCAGGAGTTCACCCGTTCGATATCAAGCCAGCCGTCGCCCCAGTCATAGACGTCGACCACACGCGGGCCGCCCTGCGATTGTGCCTCGCCCAACCATTTGAGCCCTTTGCCTTCGCATTCGAAGAATCCCTTTGGCGCGAACGCCCTGCTTTTACGATATTTTGCCATGATGTTACCCTTCGTTTTGCTTTCGACAGCAATCATGCAATCATGCAATCCTGCAAGCAGTTGTGATGCATATTGTAAACTTTGCTGTTCGGCGGGCATCGGCCTACCGCTTCAATTGTGTGAGCGATGTGCGACAATCAGAGCTTATGACACACGGAGTTCCGAGATATTGGGTAGTCTAAACAGGTTAGACACGAACCCCCGCAGCTTATTTGTTCCGAAGCGAACGAGAGTAAGACAGTTTTCTTGCGGGGATACGCATAAAGAGGGATTATGAATTTCTTCCAAGCCATTGTTTTAGGGCTGGTTCAGGCGCTCACCGAATATCTTCCGGTGTCCTCAAGCGCGCATATTCGCATCGTCGGCGAACTGATGCTGCATTCCGATCCGGGAGCGGCGTTCACCGCCATCATCCAGCTTGGTACCGAATTAGCGGTCATCCTCTATTTCCGTCACGATATCATCAACATCCTTTCGCACTGGTTCGGTTGCCTTTTTGGTCACCATGGCAAGGATTGGAAGTCTCGTCTCGGCAAAGGCGACCGCGATGCCACCTTCGGCTGGTACATCATCATCGGCACCATGCCCATCCTCATCGCTGGCATCCTCTTCCAGAAAACCATTGAGACGACACTGCGCAACTTGTGGATCACGGTCACGGTTCTTTTGCTTTTCGGCATTCTTCTATGGGTCGTCGACGCGAAATTCCCCGAACGCAAGACTGTCAGGGAAATGAATTGGAAAGATGCCCTGCTCTTCGGCGTCGGCCAGATGTTGGCGCTGATTCCTGGTGTTTCGCGTTCCGGAGGTACCATCACTTTCGGCCGAGCGATGGGTTATACACGTGAGGATGCGGTTCGCGTGAGCTTTATCATGGCCATTCCGGCCGTCTTTGGATCAGGGATCCTCGAAGCCGTCAAAGCAGTGGGGGATTACAAAAGCGAGCCGAATTTTCCGGGCTGGGGCGCGACCTTGGCCGCAATGGTGGTCGCCTTCCTTGTTGGCTATTTCGTTATTATTGCGTTCCTGAAATTCGTTTCGACGTTCTCTTATAAGGCCTTCGCCGTCTACCGCATCGTACTTGCAGTAGTTGTGGCAATCCTTCTGATTGCCGGCGTGCTTCAGGCTTCACCTGCGGCGGCCGAAGCCGTAGCTTCCCTCATTCAGCCGGTCACAGCCATGATTTGATATTTTGCTTGATATTGATGTTCAGTCTTCGATATGCGAAAGGAATTCCTCGGCTTCCTGGGCTATTTCGTCGCCTCGGGAGATTGTTGAATTGCCCAACTTGTCAAGTTGCTGATCAAGGTCGTATTTGGCCTCCAAATGATGGATATAAAGCTTTAGATCGTCATTGCAATTGGCGAGCACATCAGCCTGCGCCTTCCATGTCACGGATTGTTTCGGCAGCGTTCCGACGTTGAGCTCAACACCCAGCATCTGCGAAAGCCGCTGCAACATCTGCAAAGTACCTTGAGGGCATTCGTCCCCGGCCAGATATTGAGGCACAGAGACCCACATCGAATTGGTGGAGAAGCCTTCCTGATCGGCTAGCATATCGAGCACTGTGGGAATGCCGACCGGTCCGTCGTAAGGATTGCGGTCTTTGTCGTTTTTCCCAGAGTCCTTTACGGCCCCTCCGCGGATGCTTGAGCCCCCGCGCCGCAGAGCAGATTCCTCGACAGGCAATGGACGGGTATGCGGGCAATCGGCGAACATCGACCCCAAGGTCACGATTTCGCTGACATCAAGTTCGTCGGCTATACGCAGGCAGTTGCGGCAATAATCGATCCAGCGATAATTGGGTTCGGGAGCGATTTGAGCGTAGACGTGTATACCGGGCGCAACCGTAATCTCATAGAAGGTGGTTTGCGGCCAGATGATGCGTGCCTGTCCGCTGACATGACAGATCATCGGGCGTGCGGATTGCAGGTCGTAATAGCTGTCGGTGCGAATATGCCTGATTTCCCGTGACTCGTAACTGGCCACAAGGTGGCGGATCACGTTTGTGGCCGCTTGGCTGGCATCGTTCCAGCCTTCGAAGGCGCAAACCATGATGGGCTTCGTTGTTTTCGCATCTGTAGTCATGAATCCTAATCTAGTTGTTAGAAACCTTGAAATTTGAGGGCTTATGCCATCGGTGAATGAGTTTCATCTACGGGAGTAGAAGCCGGCATTTTATAAAAATATGTGCTAATGACTAATAATGAGAGAAATATTGATATTTCGCGGCGACACGCAGCTATTTGTCAAATCGGGCGAGAGCATATATAGTTATCTCTCGTGCTTCGGTGAAGGAATTTGCAACGAATAAATTCATTGAAAGCTTTGCGGACATAGCTTAGTTGGTAAAGCGCGACCTTGCCAAGGTCGAGAGCGCGGGTCCGAGTCCCGTTGTCCGCTCTAGGTCCGAGGAGTTGTACACGACCTTACGGTGGGTTAGCCAATCGGTTAGGCAGCGGCCTGCAAAGCCGTATAGACGAGTTCGACTCTCGTACCCACCTCGGAAGAGGGAGTCTTCGACTTCCGAATCCAAACAACCTGGGCGGTTGGCGCAGAGGCTAGCGCACTTCCCTGACACGGAAGGGGTCACAAGTTCGAATCTTGTATCGCCCACGAAAGCCGGAGGAAACTCCGGTTTTAATATATAGGGTGCGGTTCGATGGCTTTGTTCATCGAGTTAAGCTCTGCTACTAATTGAATATTGGGTGATTAGCGCAGCGGTTAGCGCACTTCCCTCACACGGAAGGGGTCGCTGGTTCGATTCCAGCATCACCCACTTCAAAGATTCGAACGATGCTGTTTATTTTATTTTTGCTTGCTTTATACTCTGTGCAAAAGTTAATAGGTTTGTTTGTCTAATGCTTCTTCGAAAATTTGCCGTCCCTGTGGAGTCATCCATTCTTCAAGCATGTTTTGTATAGGGGTCGCCATATTGATTTCGTTATCCAACAACCACTGGGTTTGCAATCCGTCCATGAGTGCTGTCAAGCGCAGGGAAGCGTCATTTGCATCGACGTTAGAGCGGATATATTTATTTTTTTTGGCAGTGCGGATTGTACGCGCGGTGTCTTTTCGGATTCTCGCGTAGCGGGCGACGAAATAGTCATGGGCAGGGTGTGCCGGATTTGAGGCTTCGCTCGAAAGATGAACAAACAATTCTATAAGACCTGGAATCAGTCGATTGTGCTCGGCGAGTTTGACCATTCCTTGCAATACTCCCATGGCGCCAGAATTGTTGACAAATGGAACGAATCTTGCCCGTTCCTCCTTGTCCCGAGCTTGCAGAACGGCTTCCAGCAATTTTTCTTTGGTAGGGAAATAATACAATAAACCTGCTCTTGAAATATCGCAGGCTGCGGCGATATCGAGGATGGTCGCTCTGTGATAGCCTTTCTCGGCAAAAAAGCGAGAAGCGGTATTCAGTATCTGTTCCCTGCGAGCCGATCCTTTTGCGTAACCATGTTTGACGAGGTCGGCAGGTGCGGTAATAGCGTCGTCGTAGGTGCTGTTCGTGTCCTTCATAAGTCTGATTCAAGCATTCTGCATTGACAAAATCTACACTAGTGTATATATTTGGAATCGTTGTATTTAGGCATATAACGAAGTATTTCTAAAAATCAAAGGAGAAATCGTGCAAAAGAACCAATTCCCGTATCAGAATGCCAGCCTTCCCATACCCCAACGAGTAGAGGATTTGCTGGCTCGCATGACATTGGAGGACAAAGCCGGACTCATGTTTCAAACTGTTGTCTCTCTTAATGATGATTTTGATGCACCGGGAATGATGAACTCGCCGTCCAATAGTCAACTCATTGATCGTGGCATCACGCATGGGAACATCCTTGAGTCTCGATCGGCTCGTGAAATTGCCGAATGGTATAACAAACTGCAGCAGACGGTTCTCGAGCGAGGGCTTGGCATACCTTTTACGGTTTCGTCAGATCCTCGTCATTCGTTCAGCAACAATCCAATGACGGCTGTGATGACTGGTTCGTTCTCCCAATGGCCTGAATTTCTTGGGTTTGGAGCTATAGATGATCCTGATATCACCCAACATTATGCAGAAGTTGTCAGGCAGGAATATCTGGCTGTGGGGATACGCGTCGCCTTGCACCCACAGGTGGACCTTTCAACGGATCCCCGTTGGGCAAGGGCATCCGGCACGTTCGGTTCCACGCCAGAATTGGTAAGACGAATGGCTCTGGCATATGTCAAGGGATTACAAGGCAAGAAACTTGGAAATCAATCCGTGGCCGCGATGGTCAAGCATTTTCCTGGTGGTGGAGCCCAATTGGACGGGGAAGATCCTCATTTCGATTACGGGCGTGAGCAGGTTTATCCCGGTGGTCGTTTTGAAGAGCATCTACAGCCTTTCCGCGATATGTTCGCTGCCGGGGTTGGTCAAGTCATGCCATATTACGGTATGCCTGTGGGTACTTCTTACGAAGAAGTCGGATTCGGCTTCAACAAGGGTATCGTCACTGGTCTGTTAAGAGAAAAACTCGGCTTTGATGGTATTGTTTGCAGCGATTGGGGAATCCTTTCTCGTACATTCTGGGGAGTTGAGAATCTCAGCTACGAGGACCGAATGGTGAAGGCTTTGGAAGCCGGAATTGATCAGTTTGGTGGAGAGTTCCGTCCGGGAGTACTTGTCAAATTGGTGCGTAGCGGACGCGTCCAGGAGAAGAGATTGGATATTTCTGTTCGGCGACTGCTTGCCGAGAAGTTTAGGCTCGGTCTTTTTGACGATGCCAGATTTGTGGACGTGGATGCTGCTCAGCGCATTGTCGGTTCGGTACAGGCTCGCAAGGAAGGGGTTGACGCACAAACCGCGGCGCAGGTACTTCTGGTCAATGATGGACCGGTCAAGTTGCCTTTGTCCGGGCAGCCGAAAGTATATGTGGAAGGAATGGATATCTCGGCGCTTGCCGGATGGGCGAACGTCGTGGCGACCCCGGAAGAAGCCGACGTCGCCCTTGTACGGACTTCGGCTCCTTGGGAGGAGCGTGGAGGAGTGGGATCGATTGATTCATTCTTCCATGCTGGATCTTTGGAGTTTCACGCTGATGAGCTTGCCCATTTGCGTGCTATCGCCGCAGTGACTCCTTTGATTGTGGATGTATATCTTGATAGGCCGGCGATTTTGGCACCGCTTGTGGATATCTGCTCGGCGTTGACAGTGAATTTCGGAGCTTGCGACGAGGCCTATACGCGTATCGTTTTTGGTGCCGATTGTCCGCGTGCCCACCTGCCTATGGAAATCCCCTCATCAATGCAAGCCGTTCGCGCCAGTCGACCGGACGTGCCGAATGATACTGAAAACCCGACTTTCCCCGTGGGCTTTGGACTGAGTTTTCCGACGGACTGGGTAAAAGCCTCTAGGCCTGACCCATCTTCGACGACGGCTCCGGCAATTAAAAAGCCGACACACCGGTACAGTCTGGAATCGACTCCTTTGGAGATTCTGCTTGACGATCCTGATTCCCACGCCATTCTGGACGAGCTTCTACCCGATTTGTCAAGTAATCCCATGTTGGCGATGATTAAATCTGCCCCTCTCGATTCCGTGCTTGACTTGATGTCCGGTCAGATCTCAATGCAGACTGCTGACTGTGTGCGTAAGCGCATCGCAGCACTACCCCCAATGTAAATATCCTTTTGAAGAATCGAGTTTTCCATGAATACGGTCATATCTAATCCGGAATCTGACAACGTTACGGATTCAAATGAATCTTCAATGCTTGTCGCGCCAGGGATGCCTGATCCGAATACCCAGGATCATGTCCCCATCAAAGGCCGTTTGCTTCGTTTGATGATTTGGATGTTGCCAGCAAACTTAGCTGTTTATATACTTTGGGGTGCGATTCCTTCCGTTCTCTTGCCTCTTCAAGTCGGAGCCTTTGATGAAGCGAATAAAGTGCGCAATCTCGCGATCATCACCACAGTCGGAGCTTTTGCCGCTATGATTGCGCAGCCAATTGCCGGAGCCGTGTCCGACCGAACGCATTCGAAGCTGGGCAGGCGTGCACCATGGATGCTCATTGGCGCCTTGATTGGCAGTGTCGCTTTGGTGGGGCTTTCGATGGGTCACTCATTGATTGTCATTTTCATTGGATGGGTTTTCGTGCAGGCAAGTTTCAATTTCGTCCAAGGTCCTTTGACGGCCATCATGCCTGATCGTGTACCTGTGATGGCGAGAGGCACCTTTGCGGCAATAACAGGCATGGCAACTATGCTCGGGGCCATCGGCGGTCAAATCTTGGGCGCGATGTTCGCTAAACATATCTCGCTTGCTTATGCGACTTTGGCGAGCTTCGTCTTGCTTTTCATCGTCTTGTTCATTGTGTTCAATCCTGACGCTTCGAGCAAACAGGCGAAGCTTCCGGATTTCAAAGTCAAGGATTTCCTAGCCACATTTTGGGTTAATCCACTGCGATACCCCAATTTTGCATGGGCGTTCATAGGAAGGCTGCTTCTGTACGCAGGGTATTTTGCCGTGACCGGCTATAACCTTTATACGTTACAGGGTTACATTGGGCTGAGCCAGGATGCCGCAGTGTCTGCAGTACCCGTTTTGGGTGTAGCGAGTTTGGTCGGGATGGTGCCTTCAATCGGGCTTGCTGGCCCGTTGAGTGACAAAATTGGGCGTCGCAAGCCTTTCGTTCTGGCTTCTGCTCTGATCGTCGGATTGGGATTGACTATTCCTTGGTTGATTCCGACCAAAACGGCGATGATCGCCATGGCGTTCATTTGCGGTCTGGGCTTTGGGGCATTTTCCGGAGTCGACCAAGTGCTGATGACTCAAGTGTTGCCGGATACAGGAACCAATGCAAAGGATTTGGGCGTTGTGAATATTGCAGCCACTTTGCCCCAGACCCTTGCTCCCGCAATCGGTGGCGGCATTGTTCTTGTTGTTGGCTATGTGGGACTGTTCCCGGTAGGAATCGTGCTAAGTATACTTGGTGCTTTTTCGGTTTTGATGATTAAGGGGATACGCTAGATAATTGTGTTGCTGCAGTCGCTACATACTCGGTGAGATAATGGAGCTTCGCGGCAATGGTCAGATTCGACAAGAGCCATGACTGGTCAGGTAAAGACTCATGGCTCTTGTCTCGTTTTATGCGTAAATGTTCCGATCTTTTTCAAAGACGATTTGACCAATAAGACACAATAATGCCAAGTCAGAGAATAGGGATTCGATTTACGCTATGTGTACTAAATCCTATGAGGCTCGATGATTTTTTAGCGCCGCGTGAATTGATTTCGAAGCTGTTTGTAAAGCAGTAAAAATGAGCTGGACTTTTGTCTCTACATCACGGGAGGAGCATTGTTCCAAATCTTGGGGCAACGGTGGCGGTTAGTGCACTTCCCTCACACGGAAGGGGTCGCTGGTTCGATTCCAGCATCACCCACTTTCCTTTCTATCTCGTAGGTTTCTTTTTCATATGTATCAATATCTTGTCATGGATTATTATTTTTTAAAGATAAAACTTCGTTGTATTGATTCATAGGCTTTAATTGGTGGGGGATATGCTATGGCAAGTGATTCGGTGAAAACGGCGCTGTTGGCGAATGTTGGGGTGGCGGTCGCCAAAGGGCTTGCAGCGGCGTTCACCGGGTCTTCGGCCATGATGAGCGAGGCTGTCCATTCCGTGGCCGATTGCGCCAACGAGCTCGTGCTTATGGTTGGAGGCAAGGCTGCTGCGAAATCGGATAAGGACCATCCTTTCGGTCTCTACCGCGCCAAATATCTCGCCTCGTTTCTGGTGGCAACATTGCTCTTCTTCGTTGGCGGATGGTTCTCGTCATCGCAAAGCTTCGAGAAACTGGTCAAGCTCACTAACGGTTCCATGCCACGAGGCGTAGAATCAATCGAGCTGCTTGCGTCTTTGGCGGTCATCGTCGTATCGGCATGCCTTGAAGGCTTCGGGTTGCACACATCGATACGCGAAGCCCATGAACGGATGGAAACACTCAAAGTCAGCAATCTCAATCTTTTCGCGTTCTGGCGCAAAACCAAGAGCGCGGAACTCGCTTCGGTGATGATGGAGGACACGCTTGCCTTGGTCGGCTTGGTTTTCGCGGGTTTAGGCATTGCCATGGCTTTGGTCACCGGCGATGAGATCTGGGATGCGGTTGGTGGTATGTGCGTCGGCGTCATTCTTATTGTGGGAGCCGTGGCGCTCGGCTTCAAATCGGGTTCGTTGCTGATTGGCGAGGCTGTCGAGCCAGAAATGGTTGCTCGCATACGTAAAGCTGTTGAGGAAACTCCTGGCGTCGACCGTCTCATCAACATGCAGGCCATGCATATGGCCGAGGACGACATTCTCCTGTGTCTGAAAGTGCAGACTACCAAACTTGACCATGACTACGACGTCGAAACGATTAACAAAATCGAATCTGCAGTGCGCAAGGCCCTGCCTTTTTATCGTTTTGAAATCTATGTAGAACCTGACTTATATCGAAAACCTGAGGAAATCAAACAATCCATTATGCCCTAAGCAAGTAGGTTTTCGAACAATGCAATTATAGTAGGCACCCATGTGCAGATTGCTTGGATACTGCGTCAATGCAGCTCAATTGAGTTTGAAAGATGTTCTGGGGGAGACCGATACTGCGGATTTTCGTAGGCTCAGTGAGATCCATAGGGACGGGTGGGGCCTGTCGCTGAAAGGCTTCCCGGATGACGGCACATCCCAACTATCGGAGGACAGAACTTATCACACCACGGTGGCTGCTTATCTTGATCCGATGTTCACCGCTTTAGCCGACATACCCACACAATCGGCGTTGTGGCATTTGCGTTGGGGCAGCCCAGGTATCGCTGGCATCATGGAGAATCAGCAGCCGTTCGCGCTTGATGACATTGAATTCATGCACAATGGCAATATCGTCGGATCGGACGGTGTCAATGTTCTTGATAATCCTGATTTTGAAGTAGACCGGGACATCGTCAAATCTGTCAGCGTCCACAGCGATTCGGCGATCTTTTTTGCGGTCATAATAGGATATACCAGGCAAGGCATGAAGCTCAGCGATGCTGTGCTGCATGCTGTCGCAAAGATGCGTGAGACATATCCGGCCTCAAGTTACAACTGTATTGTGCGTGATGCCGAGGAGATGGTCGCTGTTGAGGCCGGTCGTGGGGGAAAGACCTCGCCGGTGATTACAGACTTTTACAATGATTATGGTTGGACCGGTCAGGGCGATGACTACCGGGCCATGCGCTTCCGTGATATCAGAGACGAGCAGAACCATGGGTTGGGGGTATTGGTCGCAAGCTCCGGATTCCGCCAGGATGCTGACGATGGGTGGCTTGAGATGGGTAATAACACCATGTTGGTGGCCTCGCGTCGGACCGGAAGGTATTCCCTTCGCTCGTTGTAAAAAATCTGCGGCAAGCCATCGCAGTTCGATAGATACAATCACATCAGAGTCTTGTGGCTATCGACTTTTCTGGCATGGCGGGGTCGGTGGATTCTCCGTGTTATCGTTCGTGGAATGTAAGCCTCACAGCAATTCCTTTTCGGCGGTTTCCGGTCCCAAGAACGCCACAATAGCCATGGTGAGCACGGCTATGAGGGCGATGAGGTAATAGACCCATTTCTCGTTGCCAATGGTCAGCAACAGTGTGATGAGGTAAGGCATGAGCGCGTTGCACAATTTGGCTATGGCATTGGCGACCCCCACAAAGCGGAAACGTACACGTGTCGGGAACAGTTCCGGAATATAGACCGCAGTCACTGAAGCCATGAGCACGTACAGGATGACGACCAAGGCGAATCCGACCAACGAAACGAGAACGATGTCATGTTGCATGGAATACAGGCAGCCCAGAGCCGCTTCTATGCCGAAGGCCGCGACGATCAGGCGTTTCCGACCGATCCTGTCGATAAGGAACGAACCGATGAAACATCCCAAGGGGGCGCCGAGCATAATCAGTACGCTGATCCATAACGAGTGATGCAGGTCATAGCCGCGCTTGAACAGAATGGTAGGCATCCATGTCGTGAAGGTGTATGAGCAAACCATGGTCGCCGTCACTGCCACCGTGGCGACGATGAAATTCTTCCACAAAGCTCGTATGGTGAAAGGCTGGGGCGCCTTTTCTTGTTGAGGAGAGGAGTCGTAAAAACCATTGACCGTGAGTCGACTGATGATGCATGCGGCTTCGGTCCTGCGCCCCTTCACGAGCAGCCAGCGTGGCGATTCCGGCAAACCCCTCCTGAAGAACCAGATTAACAGCGCCAGAACGCCGTCGATGGCGAACAAGGGTCTCCAAGACCAATGTGAGATCACCATTGCGGAAAGGGCCATTGCCACCGGCACGCCAAAATTGGCGATCAGGTCAACGATAGCGCACCAGTGACCACGTTTGAGCACCGGCGCAAATTCATTGATATACGTGAAGCCGGTGACGAGCTCGGCGCCGAGGCCCATGCTGGCAATGAACCTGCAGATGATCAGCACCAGTATATTCGGGGCGAACGTGCAGGCAAAAGTAAACAGGCCGAACACCAGAAGATTGATGCTGTACGAGATCTTTCTCCCCTTCGCGTCGCCGATGACCCCAGAGACCAGCGAGCCTATCAACAGTCCCAAAAAGCCGGCCGAGAGGAAGGTGGCATTCGTTCCGGAATCAGTGAAGTGTTGGGAAAGCAGACACGTTGCGATGGAACTGCCCATGTAGACGTCGATGCTGTCGATGAACATACCGGCCGCCACCAGAACCACGATCTTATAGAACAACGGTGAGGGTTTGGCCAGATTCAAATCGTGCAGCAGCGACTCATCGGAAGGTATTGTGGGAGACTTTACGTTCATCGTTCACACCCCCTAATGAAAAAACTCGAGGTGAACGCTGATCGAGAACCCGCTTCATGCGCGTCAAGGCAGTATCCTCTTTGCCCGTGTTGTCCAACCAAACCCTTTTGCTTTTTCATAATCCTCTCCATCGCTGAACTTGATTCCGTATGTTAGGCAGGACATTCCGGGATGGTCAGAAAGGCTTCACATGTTGGAAGAAACAGGTCCGGACTTATGGACGGATATCGCAGGGAAAAATATCTTGATTACCGTCCAGGCCTAGCCTAGTAACGCAGTCACCAAGGCAAGGATGCTTGAGACCTATCCGGCGCCGTGTTGCAACTGCGTTGTGCGTGATGCCTAGGAGATGGATGCTTTTCGCGAAACGCGCCGATGACTTGCGAGATGACCGGCGTACCTGTATATTTTCTGTCTGTTGTCTGTGCGGACATAGCTTAGTTGGTAAAGCGCGACCTTGCCAAGGTCGAGAGCGCGGGTCCGAGTCCCGTTGTCCGCTCTTTTAGTTCTTTTTGTGTATATTCACATTTTTTTCCAAGAATTATCTGGTATATAAAAATAGTGCCGTGACTTGTCAATCGGCAGGTCACGGCACAATCATTGATTATCGGAAACTTGAAGGATTACTTCACTTTCTTGATGAACAGGATGACGATGGCACCGGCCATAACGGCGACGATGGCCACTGGGAAGACCCAGAAGTACCCATTAGTCAGCGAGACTACCGAGGAGACGACGATAGGTGCGATGACCTGTCCGAGAGTATTGGCGAGGTTCAGGATGCCCAGATCCTTGCCGGCTTCGTCAGGATTCGGCAGAACGTCGACATTCAGAGCCTGATCGACGGCCATGTAGATTCCATAGCCTAGTCCCATCACACCCGCATAGATTAGCATTGCCGTCTTCGTGGGCCAGAGCCACGGCACCGCAATGCCGACGGCAATGATCAGCGACGAAATGAAGACGGGAAGCTTACGCTTGCCAAGACGGTCTGAAATCGGGCCGGAAAGCAGAGATACAGCCAGAGAGATAACCATGGTGATCACAGCCATGCTGGAAACCGTTGCGGCAGCGGCCTTGTCGCTTTGCCCGATATAACGCATGCAGACGTAAAGCTGGAAGCCGACGATCATGTTGTAGCCGAAAATCAGCATCAGACGGCCGATAAGGGCGAGATAGAAATCCCGAGCTCCCTGAATCGGCGGGCGGAACTGCATAACGACCTGTTTGAAGCTGAACTTTTCGGAGCTGTCGTTCTTCGAAGGAAGTTCGCGCGGAATAAGGATGACGGTGCCGATGCCGCAGAAAATCCAGCATACGGTGCCGATGAGGAATCCGGTCTTTGGTGCGTTGATGAACGCCGAACCGATGATGGTTCCCAACGACTGACCGACAATTTGGCCGGCGCCGTAGAAAGCGCTCATCGTACCACGATATTTCTGTGGAACGCGATCTGAAAGAATCGCGACACAAGGTGCAAGCATGCAGTTGAGGCCGACCTGCAGCAACGACCAGGAAGCGACGATGCCCACCATCGTGGTGGAGATGGAGGTCAGGTAGAAGCCGACCGCGGCGACTGGTCCTCCTACGATGATCCATGGCGTACGCTTGCCGAATCGGCTGTGCGATGCGTCGGAGAGTGCGCCGAATATGACGTTGGAGATCAAGGCGAAAATAATGCCGATGGAGTTCATCGTACCGAGGACGGTTTCTCCCTTACCTATTCCCAGTGTGTTGAAACGTGCGGGCAGCAACACCGAAGAACCGATGGTGCCGGACAGCATGAATACGACGCAGAAGAATATGAAACCGGCGCCAAAACGCCCAAGATTTAATTTGCTGACAGGTTTGCCTGTGTCAGGGGCAAGTTCCTCAGCCGAAATAACTGTGGTTTCCATAAACACCTTCCTTGTGTTCATCTTCTCGGAGAACGTCCATGTCTCGGAGCGATAGTTATTTGTTACTACCTAGTAACTTAAATATAATCTCATTCTTGTTTGTGTCAATACAGTGAAGCTTGGCGTGTCGAATTCGCTCGACAACTCGCATGCTAAAATAAGTACTTTGTTATTAACAACAAATAGGGGGTTGTGCATGCCGCAAAAGGCCAAAAAACAGCAGTCGTCTACCGGAGCGAAAAAACGGGTCGATGCCGAACGCTCCGAGATTGCCGCCATCATCAATGAGCATGCAGCCCCGGACACGTCGCATCGTCGCAAGAGGATGAGTTCCGAGCAACGCTTCGAGCAGATCGTTGATGCGGCCGTCAAGGTGATTGCGCGCAAAGGCTATTACGGTATGTCGATTCAGGACGTGGCCAATGAAATTGGGATTTCCCAGACCGCGATCATTCATCATGTCAAGAACAAGCGTGGCTTACTCATTGCTGTGATCGAGCGCCATTATGATCGTGCGGATGCGGTGAAGACCTATATGGATCAGTTCAACCCGGGAGGCCCTCGCGCTGGCGAGCTGCCGAAGATTCCCGAGGCGCTGCGCTGTGTGGTCCAGCAAAATGCCGAGCAGCCAGAGTTGGTGAAGGTCTTCGAGACGCTCAACACCGAAGCGATGTCACCTGAGCATCCTGCGTATGCCTACTTTGCCCAGCGCCCGCAACGGATGATCGAAACGTTCCGTCAGCATGAGTGGGCCGTCCCCGATGGGGTGGACGGGGAATTCGTGTATATGCTGGCAAATGCTACGATGTACGGGCTTGAAGGACGTTGGCTTGCCAATCAGAAGAGCATCGACTTTCTCAAGGAATGGGACCGCTACGCCGACTATCTCTTCCCACTGCCTCAATGGGAAGGCTGTCGTTAAGCAGCAGAGGCATCCTGCCGAGGTATTGCGACAAACCCGCCGTGGGTTTGACAATAAGTTCCGCCCGTTTTATGTTACTAGTTATTAACTAATATTCATATTATGTTTTATTGGTTACCAACATTGACTTGTGCGGGAACGTCGTCGTGTCCGTACATGAATGGAAAGGTGCGGCGCATGAACGAGCATGTTGAACAATATAAGCTTTTCGAGCTGAATCTGGAAGGAACGCAGGACGGCAATCCTTACGAAGACGTTGCTTTTGGTGCAAGGTTTGTTTCTCAGAAAAGTGGGGAATGTGTGAGTGTGAACGGGTTCTACCGTTCGGACGGCCATTATTCGCTACGTTTTATGCCCACCATCGATGGGGAATGGAGTTACGAGACCGAAAGCAATGATTCAACGTTAGCAGGCCATAAGGGTGTCATCGAAGTGGACAAAGCTTCGGCCAACAACCATGGAAGGGTGCAACTGGCCAGTGAAGTGCTCCGCGCCGAGGAAGCCAAGGCCTACGGAACTGAACTGCCGTATCGTTTCTGTTACGACGACGGCACGCCGTACCAGCCTTACGGAACAACTTGCTATGGATGGATCAACCAGAGCGAGGACGTTCAGGAACAGACCCTGGAGACACTTTCCAAGGCCCCATTCAATAAGATCAGGATGTGTGTGTTCCCGAAGTTCTATGACTTCAACCATGCAGATCCAGCCAGTTTCGCCTATCAGGGTTCCATGGAGTCCGGATTCGACCATCGCCGTTTCAATGAGGATTTCTTCAACAATCTTGATCACCGTATCGCCCAACTCGACGAACTCGGTATCGAGGCCGACGTTATTCTGTTGCATCCTTACGACAAACCCAAGTGGGGCTTCAGCAAGATGAGCACCGAGGATGACGAATTCTATCTGGCCTACATGGCTCGCCGGTACAGCGCCTACAAGAACATCTGGTGGTCGCTTGCCAACGAGTATGACCTGATGCCTCAGAAGTCGCTTGAAGATTGGCGGTGTTACGCGCGTGTGGTCATGGCTAACGATCCCTTCAACCACCTGCGTTCGGTTCATAATTGCACACACGTCTACGATTACAACGAACCTTGGTGCACCCATTGCTCGATTCAACGTATCGACACCACCCGCACCACTGAAGACATCACGCAATGGCGTGCCCAATTTAGCAAGCCCGTAGTGTGCGACGAACCCGGGTATGAAGGTAACATCTATTGGGGCTGGGGCAATCTCACTGGTCAGGAACTCATGCGCCGGTTCTGGGAAGGCGCCATCCGCGGCGGCTATGTGACCCACGGCGAGACCTTCATCGACAAAGGGCCGCAGATCTGGTGGGCGCACGGCGGCAAGCTTCACGGCGAGGCTCCGCAGCGTATCGCGTTTATGAGGAAAATTTTCGAAGAGGCACCGCTTGATGCGGCTCCGCTGGACGCATCGCTTGCGCAGGATGCTATGTGGCCTACCTCCTCGCCTCTGCCCGAAGGCATGGCCGCCAATCCAGCTCTGGAGAAGGCGATGCAGTACTGGGACGTTCCTGTATTGCGCAGCAGCACGGATTATCAGCTTGTCTATTTCGGCTGGTATAGGCCCCTTTATCGCGAATTCCCGCTTCCTGAAGGCAAAAGCTATAAGGTCGACGTCATTGATACCTGGAATATGAGCATCACCAGGCTTCCGGGAACTTACCAGAACTCGGTCAAAGTGGATCTCAATAAGCAATATATGGCCGTACGGATTCTCAAAGCCTAGCTTCCTGGGCAAAGTACTGTCGGTACCAATACTCGGACAGCTATTGGTACCGACGGAATCGAAAACTCCGGAAAACTGGCGCATTGCATATTCGATGCGCCAAAATATTGTGAAAGATTGTTGAATGACAGTACCGGCTGGAACTCAAACGAACAAACTGACGTTTCTGACAAAATTTGCATTTGGCATGGGCGATTTCTGGACGTCCATCGGCAATATCGCCATGGCCACCTACCTGACCATGTTCTACACGGATGTGGTCAAATTCTCTCCGGCGATGATCGCCTCAATGCTCTTGGTGGTGCGCGTTATCGCGGCCTTTTGGGATTTGTTGGTCGGCATCCTCGTCGATCGCACCGACAGCAAGTGGGGGAAGGCCCGCCCGTGGATGCTGGCCGGAGGCATCCTTTATGGGATTGCATTCCTCTTTCTGTTTACCGACCCGTTCGGCAACTCACTACAGGGCGCAATCTATGCCTGGATCATCTATACGGTGGTCAATATCGCCTATTCGACGGTCAACGATTCTTACGCCTCGTTGACCTCCCTGCTCACTTCCGACAGCGACGAGAAGACGAGCCTCAATATCTATCGGATGACGATAGCCAATATCGCCGCGATGCTCGTTTATATTCTGGCCATGCCGATTATCGGAATGTTTGCCAACAAAGCCATGGGTTGGAGTGTTTTCTTCGGGGTTATCGCAGTGATGATTCCTTTCGGATATTGGTTCACATTCCACAACACCCATGAAAAAGTGACTGCCCAGAACGCGGAATCTCAACGTGTTTCGGTGCTCAAACAGTTCAGAGCTTTGGCCGGCAACAAGTACTGGTGGGTTACACTGGGACTCAATTTCGCCTTGTGGATATATAACGGCATTTCCAACGGTATGGCGGCATATATTTCGACCTACGTCCTGGGCAATTCCAATCTCACTGGGGTTATCGGTTTGGCTACGGTCATTCCGTTGATCATCGGTCTGCCGTTGGCTGGTCCGTTAATCGTCAGGTTTGGCAAACGGAACCTCTCGTTGGCCGGTCTGGTGCTGGTTGTGGCGGGAAGCCTTCTGGTGCTGGTAAATCCGTATAACACGATGATGTTTTTCGTTTCGATCATCTTGAGGATGTTCGGAATGGTGCCGATGAATGCCTCTTTGAACGCGATGAGCGGTGACGTGGTCGAATACGGCGAAAAAACCACAGGCGTCAGGTCGGACGGCATCGTTTTCAGCTCCTCGAGTTTCTCTATGAAGATCGCCATGGGAGTATCCTCCGCAGCCATCGCATGGGTTCTTGCACAAAGCGGTTATGTCGGGGGAGCGCCACATCAGGCCGCGTCGGCGATACATGCAATGATCGATATGTTTGTTTGGGCTCCAATTGCCATGGTCGTCGTCATTGCTCTCTTGCTGTTCATCTACGATTTGGATGACCGTATCAAAGATCTCTGAGGCGTTTTCCAGGAGGATTAGAAGGAGCTATCTTCTCGGATTTCAGCCATGTCTGTGTTGCCACATAACCTAAGAGACGTTGAATTACCGTCCAGGCCTGCCCCTAGTAACGCGGACCCTGAAAGCAAAGGACACCATACCATGGCTGAACAAACCATCTCCATCAAACTCAACGGAAGTGCAAAGGAGGTGGAAGCCACGCAGACCGGCACCGATCTTTTCGCCGAAGACAAGAACATCATCGCCGTCCGTTTGAACGGCAAGCCACGCGACCTTTACACTCCGCTTCACGACGGCGACAGCGTCGAACCCATTGCCTTGGACAGCGAGGACGGCTTGGCCATTATGCGCCACTCCGCCACCCATGTCATGGCGCAGGCGGTTCAGGAGATTCGTCCGGATGCCAAGCTCGGCATCGGCCCAGCCATCAAGAATGGCTTCTATTATGATTTCGACGTCGATAAGCCCTTCACCCCTGATGATCTGAAGGAAATCGACAAGCGCATGAAGCGTATTATCAAGTCCTCCCAGTCCTTCCGTCGCCGCGTGGTGAGCGAGGACGAGGCCAGAAAAGAAGAGGCCGACCAGCCTTACAAGCTCGAGCTCATCGGCAAGAAGAAGGAAGACATCGACGAGACCGTCGGCACCGAGGTGCCGAATCAGGGCGAAATCACGATGTACGACAATCTTGACCGTGATGGCAACATCGTTTGGAAGGACCTTTGCCAAGGCCCCCACCTGCCTAATACTCGTTATATCAAGGCGTTCAAGCTGGAACGTACCGCCGCCGCCTATTGGCTGGGCGATGAACACAATCCTTCAATGCAGCGCATCTACGGTACGGCTTGGGCTTCCAAGGAGGATCTGAAAGCTTATCAGGCCCGTATGGAGGAGGCCGCCAAGCGCGACCACCGCAAGCTGGGCGCAGAGATGGACCTCTTCTCCTTCCCGGAGGAGATCGGACCCGGTCTGCCCGTCTTCCATCCGAAGGGTGGCGCCATCATCAATGCCATGGAAGACTACTCCCGCGAAATGCATCGTAAGGCTGGTTACAGCTTCGTGCAGACCCCGCACATAACCAAAGGCGGTCTCTACGAGACCAGCGGCCACCTGCAGTGGTATAAGGACGGCATGTTCCCCCCGATGCACCTTGACGAAGAGGTGGATGAAGACGGCAACATCACCAAGAAAGGCTTCGATTACTACCTGAAGCCGATGAACTGCCCGATGCACAACCTGATTTTCAAATCACGTCAGCGTTCCTACAAGGAGTTGCCTCTGCGCCTCTTCGAGTTCGGAACCGTCTACCGTTATGAGAAGAGCGGCGAGGTCCACGGACTGACCCGTGTGCGTGGCTTGACGCAGGACGATTCGCACATCTATTGCACCCGTGACCAAATGAAGGACGAGCTCAAGTCCATTCTGAACTTCGTGCTGAAGGTACTGCGAGATTTCGGTCTGAGCGACTTCTACCTTGAGCTTTCCACCAAGGACGAGAACAAGTTCGTCGGGTCCGACGAAATCTGGACGGAAGCCACCGAGACATTGCGTGAGGTCGGCGAGGAATCCGGACTTGACCTTGTGGCGGATCCGGGCGGGGCTGCGTTCTACGGTCCGAAGATTTCTGTGCAGGCTCGTGACGCCATCGGCCGCACTTGGCAGATTTCGACCATCCAGCTTGACTTCAATCTGCCCGAGCGCTTCAAGCTCGAGTACATCGCCAAGGATGGAACGCACCAGCGTCCGGTGATGATTCACCGTGCACTGTTCGGTTCCATTGAACGTTTCTTCGCCATTCTGCTTGAGCACTATGCTGGCGCATTCCCCGTCTGGCTGGCTCCGGTTCAGGTCACGGGCATTCCCGTTGCCGACGAATTCGCGCCTCACCTCCAGAAGTTCATCGACTCCCTGACTCAGGAAACGGTGCGCTGCGAGATGGACACGTCCGACGATCGCTTCGGCAAGAAGATTCGTAATGCATCCAAATCCAAGGTGCCCTTCACCCTGATTGCTGGCGAGGACGATGTCAACAAGAATGCGGTCAGCTTCCGCTTCCGCGACGGCAGCCAGCTTAACGGCGTTCCCGTCGACGAGGCTAAGGCCGATATCCTGAAGGTCATCAAGTCCCGTGCCCAAGTCAACAACGCCGATGATTTCGCTCAAGCGACCAAGTAAGAGAAAGTTGCTGAGGGAAGCGTAAGCATGCTCGAAAAACTACGACCACCGTTCAAACGCCTCATCGCTCCGATAGCCAAGCTGTTGGTGGCGATGGGCCTTACGGCGAACGCAGTGACCATTATCGGAGCCGTCGGTACGATTCTCGTGGCCATCGCCACGGGAATCACCGGCTGGCTCATTCCCGGTTCCATATTGATGGCGATTCTCGCGGCATTCGATTCGTTGGACGGTTCAGTAGCTGCATTGACCACCGGCGGTACGAAATTCGGGGCTTTCCTCGACTCGACCCTTGACCGTATCGCCGATTGGGCCGTGCTTTTTGCGGTAGTGCTCTATTTTCTGTTGCACGGCGGTATGTCGATTGCCTCCGGAACTATCGACATGGACGACGTGATTGGTTGGGTAGGCATCGGTGCTTCGATGTATGCCATGATGACCTCGTTCGTCACTTCCTACGCCCGTGCCCGCGCTGAATCGGTGGGTTATGAGGCCAAAAACGGCATTGCCACGAGAAGTGACCGCTTGGTCATCGTTCTTGTCGGCATGCTCTTGAGCGGTATCTTCGGCGACCCGCGGTGGCTCATGGCTTTCATTGTCATTCTGGCGGTGCTTGGCACCATCACCGTTTTCCAGCGTATCTTCGAAGTGCGTCGGCAGATGAAAGCCGACGGCGCAATCTGATTGTTAACAAGCCTGTTTCGCATTTCTGTTTGAACATGCGGGACAGGCTTTGGCATACCGCATTCAATCGCTTGCTTTTATTTGCAGAATGAATTTAGAGTAACGCTATCTGCTAAAACGACAACATTTTAAACCTCCTACGATTCAACGTTTGAAAGACCAATCACCGATATGTTCGATAATTTCCTCGTATTTCTAGCCAAACACCCAAGGGTCATCCCTGAACCGTTGCTTCGTGGCCTTTTTCTCTTTGCCGCGGATGCGTGTTGGTTGTTGCATGTCGGGGGAGTCAAACAGCTGGAACGCAACCTGCGTCACGTTCTTGAATCACGGGACGGAAAAGTTACGGAAAAAGATCTGCGCAAAGCCAGCCATCGTGGCATGCGTTCGTACTTCACCTACTTTGCCGAAGCGATGACGGTCGGCGGTCATTCGGACGAACGACTTCTTGCTCGTGCCAGACCGATTGGCCAGGGACTGCCGATATGCAGAGAACTTGTGCATGACAATCCTGGCAGCGCACCCATGGCCATCAGCCATCAAGGAAACTGGGATTACGAAGGATTCCTCGCGGCTAACGTGCTTGCTCCTGTAACCGTCACTGCCGAACGGCTTAAAAACGAGAAACTACTCGACACGTTCATCGAAATTCGCAAGCGTATGGACATCACCGTGCTGCTTACTGGCCAGCCCCATCTTATCGAAAAGCTGGAGGACGCGCTGGCCAAGCCACACGTTCTGGTGCCATTACTCGCAGACCGGGATTTGAGCCGTCATGGAGAATTCGTACACGCTTTCGGATCCACCATTCGTGTGGCTCGAGGGCCGGCGACGTTGGCGTTGGATACGGGCAAGCCATTGTTTGTGGTCAATATGTTCCGTGAGAAACTTCATGGCGAGGCCCGAAAAAAGGCCGGTATTCGCTATGGCTACGTCGTCGATATCAGCGCTCCTGTCGATATTGACCGATTCCGCAGCCTGCCCCGTGAAGAGGCTATCCACGCCATCAGCCAGGCATGGGTCGACGTCTGGAGCCATGACATTTCTGCGCATCCCGAAGACTGGCATATGCTGCAGCCGATCTTTATTGAGGATTTGGATATCTCACGTCTTAAGGATGTACCCGATGAGGTCATGGCAGAGCTCAGACAAATCAAGGTAACCGATAAAACCGCAATGTGATTATTGTCTCTATGATGATTGAGCAAGAAATAAACGCCGAAATACTGAATCTATGGCAGAATAAAGAATCATGTCCTATGTAGAAAACGATGGAAACGTCGAGCGTCCAGACCCGCTTCATGGCAGAAAACTGAATGTCGGCATCATCTCCCCGTATTCGTTCGAGACGCCGGGCGGCGTGCAGTTCCACATCCGTGACTTTGCGGAGGAGCTCTTGAAACGCGGCCACCATGTCGAAGTGCTGGCTCCGGGACGTAGAACGCGTGACATGCCGCTTTGGGTGACCACCAACGATTCCTCGTTTTCCATTCCATACAACGGTTCCGTGGCTCGTTTGAGCTATTTCGGTTTCGTGGGGCCACGCACCCGCCGCTGGGTCAAACAGGGACATTTCGACATCGTCCATCTGCACGAGCCCGAAACGCCGTCGCTCAGCCACAAACCGCTGACGATGATCCATCACCCGCCGTTCGTCGGCACATTCCATGCCGCTTTCGACCCGTATCCGTTGGCTTTACGTGTTTTTCAAGGGTATTTGCGGCAGTATCTCTCGCCGCTTTCTGCAGGAATCTGCGTTTCGGATGCAGCCAAGCAGGTAGTCAACCACTATGGTCCGCGCAATATCGAATATGACATCATTCCCAACGGCATCAATCGCAGGTTCTTTGCGACAGCCCAACCGAAGGCGGCCTGGCAAGGAACAACGGAACGGCCGACCATTGGCTTTCTTGGCCGTATGGGTGAGACACGCAAGGGATTCTCCGTCTTCGCCCATGCGGCAAACGACATCATCAAACGTTATCCCTCTGCTCGTTTTCTTTGCGCCGGCACAGGGGAGCAGGATGCCATAAAGATTCTTGCTAAGGTCGACCCCACTGGAACGTTGGCCAAACGTTTCGAATTCCTTGGCCGCATCAGTGACAAGGAGAAGGCTCGGTTCTACAAATCGCTTGACGTATACGTAGCCCCGCAAACCGGCGGCGAGAGTTTTGGCATCGTTCTGGTCGAGGCCATGGCCGCCTCTTGCGCTGTTGCTTCCAGCGATCTTGACGCTTTCGCAGCCGTCGCCCAGGACGGTGACGATGCTGCACTGTTTACCAACGGCGATGGGCACGATTGCGCCCGACAGGTAATTGCGCTTTTGGACAACCCGGAACGTCACGAACACTTGCGACAGGCGGGCTTCGAACGCTCCAAACGTTATGACTGGCCCGAAGTGACCGACCGGGTTTTAGAAGTCTACGCCCGCGTATTGTCGTGAAACCGCTTTAAAATTGTTACGTTTAACGTATTCGTATACCTGCTAGGAGCAATATGTCAGGGCATTCCAAGTGGGCGACCACTAAAAACAAGAAGGCCGCCATCGATTCGAAGCGCGGCAAGCTGTTCGCCAAACTCATCAAGAACATTGAAATTGCAGCACGTCTGGGCGGCGGAGATCCCGACGGCAATCCAACACTGTATGACGCCATTGTCAAGGCCAAGAAGTCTTCGATGCCGTCCGACAACATCAAGCGCGCCATCAAGCGTGGGTCCGGTGCTGAGGCCGGAGCCGCCAATTACGAAAGCATCACTTACGAAGGCTATGCGCCTGCCGGGGTGGGCCTGATCATAGAGTGCCTCACCGACAACCGCAACCGTGCGGCCGCCGAAGTGCGTTCCACGCTGACCAAAGGCAACGGTTCGCTGGCTACCTCTGGTTCCGTGAGTTTCAACTTCGAGCGCAAGGGCCAGATCGTGGTTCCTTCCGACGGGCTTGATTACGACAAGCTCTTTGAAATCGCCGCCGAAGCCGGTGCCGAGGATGTCAGGGACGAAAACGAGGTCTATGTCGTTATCACCGCTCCTGAAGACATGGTCGCTGTGCGTGAGGCTTTGCAAAAGGCCAGCATCGACTATGATTCCGCCGATCTGGTGATGATTCCCAAGACCGAGGTGGATTTGAGTCTTGAGGATGCTCAGAAGGTCTCCAAGCTTATCGACAACCTCGATGATCTTGATGACGTGCAGAGCATCTACAGCAACTGGACCGCCTCCGATGAGGTCATGGAACAGCTGGATGCAGAGGAGTAATCCGCTGTGATTATCCTTGGCGTCGACCCTGGGCTTACACGCTGTGGGGTCGGTGTGATCGAAGCCGACGCATCGCGCCGGCTTTCTTTTGTTCACGTCGACGTGGTGCGCAGCGATCCGCATATTTCGCAGGACCTGCGACTGCTGGCCATATACAACGGGCTTGCGGCGAAAATCGACCGGTTTTCGCCTGATACGGTTTCCATCGAACGCGTGTTCGCGCAGGAAAACCGCAATACAGTTCTCGGTACGGCGCAGGCTGCGGGACTTGCGATGCTGGCTGCTGCGCAACGGGGCATCCCTGTGGCGCTGCACACGCCGACGGAAGCCAAGATGGCCGTAACTGGAAACGGGCGCGCCGAAAAGATTCAGGTGGAACGCATGGTCGCGCGCATCTTGAACCTCAACAGGATTCCTGAGCCGGCTGATGCCGCCGACGCCTTAGCGCAGGCGATATGCCACGCGTTGCGTCCTTCCGGGGCGCTTCAAGGCGGGGAACGCGAGCAACATCTGACCCTTGCCCAGCGTCAATGGGCGCAGGCCCAGCAGCATGCCAAGAAACGTCATAGCGTCGATAGGGGCATGTAAGCTATCGAACAGATGTTCGAATGGTAGAGATGCTGGTTTCCTTCTGTTCCCAACAGGTAGCCAGTTCTTTTTTGGTTTCGAACCAGCGGTAAACGCAGGCTTTATTTATTGGTAATGACGGATTTTGCGGTGGGAGTGACGAATGATAGGAATGCTTAACGGCAAGGTGGAAGGCGTCGGCAATGACTCTGCCCTGATTGACGTCAACGGAATCGGCTTCGAGGTGCGTATGCCGGCCGCCGAGCTTTCCGCTTTGCATTCCGGCCAAGAAGCCAAGGTGTTCACTTCTCTGAACGTCTCGCAGGATGCCATCGCGTTATATGGATTTTTATCACAATCTTCGAAACGTATGTTCCTTCAACTGCAAAAAGTAAGCGGCATAGGGCCTCGGGTCGCGTTGTCGTTGCTTTCAACGCTTCCTCCAGACAAGCTCGCGAAAACCGTTATGGACGGGGACGCGGCCGCTTTGGCAAAAGCCCCAGGGCTTGGCAAAAAAGGTGCGCAGAAAATCATCCTCGAGCTTCGTGGCTCCATCAATCTCGATGAGATCGAAAGTGGGAGAGCCTCGACCGAGCCTGAATACGACACCGGTACTATGGAGGTCATTGAAGGCCTGGTCTCGCTGGGCTGGCGCGAAAACGACGCGGCGCATGCCGTGACCAAGGTTTGCAAAGACAACCATATCAAGACGCCACTGGACAATGCAGACATCCCCAAAGTGTTGAAACTGGCATTGACATCCTTGGATCGGGGGCGCTAAATCATCATGGCAGAGACCAACGGGTCACAATCAAACAAGGGAGCCGGCGAACAGTCATTGCGCATGATTTCCTCCGAGCCGATCGGCAACGAACCGGTCAGCGACGAGGAACTTCGCCCACGGGCACTGGAAGGTTTCATTGGCCAGCCATTGCTCAAGGCCCAATTGCAGCTATTTCTCGATGCCGCAAGAAAACGCGACGTACCGCCGGATCACATTCTGCTCGCGGGTCCTCCGGGTCTCGGCAAAACCACGTTGGCGATGATTGTGGCCAACGAATTGCAGGTTCCCATTCGCGTGACCTCAGGCCCCGCTATTCAGCATGCAGGTGATTTGGCTTCGATTCTGAGCTCTCTCGACGAAGGCGAAGTACTCTTCATTGACGAGATTCACCGTCTGCCGCGTCCCGCCGAAGAGCTGTTGTATATAGCCATGGAGGATTTCCGCGTCGATGTTATGGTCGGCAAAGGGCCTGGCGCTTCCTCCATTCCTTTGACATTGCCACGGTTCACCGTCATCGGCGCGACCACCCGAGAAGGTATGTTGCCTTCGCCGCTTCGTGCCCGTTTCGGCTTCACTGCCCATCTCGATTTTTATCCTCACGAGGAGCTGGAGCGGCTTATCGAACGCAGCGCTGGGGTGCTCGGCATCAACCTGACCGAGGGCAGTGCCCAACAACTTTCTCTACGTAGCCGCGGCACACCGCGTATCGCCAACCGGCTGCTGCGACGCGTACGCGACTGGGCGATCGTCCACGATCTCGACGAAATAGGCCCCGATGATGTTGAGGCTGCACTTGAACTGTATCAGATTGATTCTGAAGGTCTTGACAGGCTTGATCTGGCTGTTTTGAACGCCATTGTCAAGAACTTTGACGGAGGGCCTGTCGGTCTCAACAATCTTTCTGCAATGGTCGGAGAGGAATCTGAAACGGTGGAAACCGTCTGCGAGCCGTATCTGGTGCGTGAGGGATTCCTGGTCCGTACTCCAAAAGGGAGGGTTGCGACGCAAAAAGCATGGCAACATCTGGGTCTCGAACCGAAAGATGATGTCAACAAGTTATTCTAAAATCCGGTACGGTAGGTATGTAGATATCAGAGAGTTTGGCATCTTCAGCAAGTCCGTAATTAACGTTTCGTCCGATTGGAGTTCCCTGTGAGTGGTGGCAATTCAGTTTTTCTTATCGTTCTCGTTGTGGCAATGGTCGCATTGATGTGGTGGCAGTCCCACAAGTCCAAGCAGCAGCAGCAAAAGGTTCAGGATTTCCGCTCTTCGCTACAGCCCGGTGAATTGGTGCAGACCATCGGCGGTGTCATCGGCAAAGTCGTCTCTGTCGATACCAAATACGAAGAGATCGTCATTGATTCCGAAGGTTCCGAAATGCGCTTTACGTTCCGTGCCATCAGCAAGAAGTATGAGCGTCCTGCCTTCATCGACGATGACGAAGTGGATGAGGACGGCAATCCGATTGTGAACACGGATGAGGATGAAGCCAACGCTCCGGAAGATAGCGATAGCACGAATGAGCAGACTCAGTCCGACAACCAGGCACAAAAGCCTTTCGACAGCGACGATGAAAACCAAGACACGCCTGTCGAGGAACAGTCTGAGAACAACAATGAAAAGGCAGACGAAACCTCAGCGGACGACGCCAAGAAAGACGAGAACAGCGGAAAAGAGAAGTGACCGCTTTCTGGTTTAAATAGTTTATCGGGTTATGCTTTGGGGCACAGCCCTCAACCAATCAGTAATCAATGGCCATTAGGCAGTAAGGCGTGCTCATGACACAATCGGATATCACCATCACAGAGCTCGGCAAGGTCGGTGCAGAGGACGCACAATATATGGCTTCGCTCATTCGGACCATTCCAGGTTTCCCGAAAGAGGGCGTGCTGTTCCGTGATTTCATTCCGGTGCTTGCGGATGCGCATGGATTCTCGATTATGCTCAAGGCGCTTGAATTGGCCCTGCCTGTTCCGGTGGATTCCTTTGACTACATTGCCGGACTGGAAGCTCGTGGCTTCCTTATTGGTCCGCCGCTGGCAGCCAAACTTGGTAAGCGTTTTCTGGCCGTACGTAAGGCAGGAAAACTGCCTCCTGAAACCATAGGTGAAAGTTATTCGCTCGAATATGGCGAAGCCAAGGTCGAAATCGAAAAAGACGCAATCAAGCCTGGCGACAAAGTACTGATTGTCGACGATCTGATCGCGACTGGCGGCACGGCAAAGGCTGCCGCCGACCTTATCGCCAAAGCAGGCGGCGAGGTTGTCGGCTTCAGCTTCGTGATGGAGCTCATCGGACTCACCGGTCGTAGCGATTTGGGCGATATGCCAATCAGCTCTTTGGTCACCATGCCGGCCTGACAATGGTCTTCAGTCGTCAATGACACAGATTGAATGAGTTTCTATACAGTAGTTAAGAGGGTTCTTATGGATCTTTATGAGTATCAGGCACGGCAGCTGCTTGCGGAGCAAGGCATTGACACGCCGAAAGGGATTTTCGCTCAGAATTCCCATGAGGTCGCTGAAGCTGCTGACGAAATTGGTTATCCATGCGTTGTCAAAGCGCAGGTCCGGATCGGACATCGTGGCCAGGCAGGCGGAGTAAAGCTCGCAAAAACCCAGGATGAAGCCATTCTCTCTTCGGAACAGATTTTGCCGATGACCATTCGTGGTCATAAGGTCAATGGCGTTCTCGTGGCTGAAGCCAAGAATGTACTTCATGAGTATTACGTTTCTATTTCGCTTGATCGTTCTTCACGCGATTTCGACGTATTGGCAACGGCCAATGGCGGTACTGAAGTCGAGGAAATCGCCAGAGAACATCCTGAATCCGTCAAACGACTGCATATCAGCGCTTTGCAGGATTTCGACATGGATGCAGCCCGTAAAATGGCGGAATCAATCGGGTTCTACCATGCGGATGTCGATCAGGCTGCGGATGTGCTCTTGAAGATGTGGAAATGCTTCAAAGATAACGATGCGACCTTGGTGGAAATCAATCCATTGGCCAAAATCGGTGACCCAGATGACGAATCCTCAAAGAAGCTGTGCGCACTTGATGCCAAGATTTCTCTCGACGACAACGCCGCATTCCGCCATGACGGATGGAAGCGTTTCGCCGACACCACCCATACTGATATGTTCGAGGAACGTGCCAAAGAACACGGATTGCATTACGTGCATTTGAAAGGCGAAGTTGGGGTCATCGGCAACGGCGCCGGCTTGGTAATGAGCTCTTTGGATGCCATCTCCGGCGCAGGTGAGGAACAGGGCACCGGTGTGAAACCGGCCAACTTCCTTGATATCGGAGGAGGGGCTTCTGCAGAGGTCATGAGCACCAGCCTTTCCATCGTTCTTTCTGATCCACAGGTCGAATCGGTGTTCGTTAACGTCTATGGCGGCATTACCGCTTGTGATGAGGTGGCGCACGGAATCTTGGAAGCTCTTGAGAAACTGAACGTTTCCAGGCCGATTGTCGTCCGGTTCGACGGCAACGCCGCTGCACAAGGTCTTAAGATACTTGAGGATGCGCATAATCCCAATATCCATGTCAGTGCCACGATGGAAGAGGCAGCGCAAGAGGCCGCAAGGCTTGCAAAGCACGCTAAGGAGGCCACGAAATGACACTGTTTATCGAAGACAATGCACCTGTCATCGTTCAGGGTATGACCGGCCATCAAGGTATGACACATACTGCACGTATGCTCAACGCCGGCACCAATATCGTCGGTGGTGTCAATCCCCGCAAAGCCGGTCAGAAGGTGACTTTCCATGTCGATGAAGCCGACAACGACATCGATATTCCTGTCTATGCGACCTGCGGAGAGGCCAAAGAGGCCACCGGTGCCAAGGCAAGTGTAATTTTTGTGCCTCCTCGTTTCGCCAAAGATGCGATGCTGGAAGCCATCGAAGCCGGTATCGACCTCATCGTTGTCATCACGGAAGGCATTCCGGTGGCCGACACGGCATATTGCGTCGAACTGGCCTTGCGCAAAGGCATCCGGATTATCGGGCCCAATTGCCCTGGTCTTCTGAAACTTCCCGAAACCGACGACCCTACCGATAAAGGCACCAACCTCGGCATCATCCCTGATGGCATTGTCTCCTCGGGGCCCTTGGGCTTGGTTTCCAAATCCGGTACCCTGACCTACCAGCTGATGGGTGAGCTCTCTGACATCGGTTTCACAGCCTGTGTCGGTGTGGGCGGCGATCCGATAGTCGGCACGACGCTGGTTGAAGCCCTGCAGCAGTTTGAGGCTGACGAAGCCACCAAAGCCGTCATGATGATCGGCGAAATCGGTGGCAACGCCGAACAGGACGCGGCGGCTTGGGCCAAGGAACATATGACCAAACCCGTAGTGGCTTATATCGCCGGATTTACTGCTCCCGAGGGAAAGCAAATGGGCCATGCCGGTGCCATCGTCTCCGGAGGAAAAGGCACCGCTCAGGATAAGAAGGAAGCGCTTGAAGCCGCAGGAATTCCAGTGGGGAAGACTCCTGGCCAAGCGGCGCAGCTGATTCGCAAGATAGTGAATGGCGGTACTTCCAAGGCATGAGCAAAAATCAGCGGCCATGGATAAAAGGGCTTGTGATAGCCCTCGGCGCATCGGTTATTTTCACGGTGTGTCTTGGGCTTTTCATGGCGTTGACACTGCTGATCGTCTCTATGGAAGAAGGCGGCGGCACGCTTTCCGGCCAGTCTGTTTCCCTGACTTTGGCGATTGTGCTCCTCAGTCAGGGAGCGGGTTTCCATGCGGGAGCCATCACATTGAGCATTGTGCCCCTGCTATTGACCTTCCTGCTCATCTGGTTAATCGCCCGGCTCACCAAAATGCTGTCAACCAGCCCCAAAGCCTATGTGACCGGTCTCTTGCTCTGGGGCGCGATTATGTGGGTATTTACTCAGAACATCGCAGTCACCCTTAAAGACCCCATTTGGATGGTCATGCTCAAAACCGCGTTGGTCTTCAGCATAGGATTTCTTTGCGGGGCTCTGCCAAAATCAAAATTGATGAAGCGGTGCATCGAATTCGTCCGTCGCAACATCTCAGACCGTATGGCCATCGCTTTTAAACTCGGATTCGCCAATACACTTGCATTGCTGTTGGGATACCTGGCCATCGGTTTTATCACGGTGATGGTCTGGGTCATTACCAATCAAAGTGCCATGGTACGTGTCTTCCATATGGCCGATATGCAGACCGGTTCACGGATCATGACGACATTGTGCACCTTGGCATGGCTGCCGAACCTTTGCCTATGGGCGATTTCATGGTTATTTGGTTCAGGATTCTCCATCGGCGATCTTGCCGGGTTTTCATTGTGGAACGACCACGCTTCTGGACTTCCTGCCGTTCCAGTTTTCGCGATATTCCCTCAAGCGGTTTCCAACGATACGCTGCGGATTTTCCTCATATCGATTCCCCTTCTCTGTGGTTTCGTTATCGGAGTTGTCGAGCTCTTCCTGCCACGCTGTTTCGCCATTGGCGCCGGCAAACCGGACGAGCCGGTCAAAATCGGGAGGATTATCGGCCAGTTTGTCTATCCGATTCTGTCATTCTTCCTCACAAGTGCGTTGATGGCGTTGCTTATGAACATTCTTTTCGGTCTTTCCTCCGGCGCATTGGGAATGCATCGTTTGGCGCACGTTGGCGTGGATTCGGCCGCTTCTTCTCGTGTGGTATGTCTTCCCAGCGCCCTTGGTTTTTCTTCTGCATGGCTTTTTTCCGTAGTGGTTGTCGCGATGGTCTTCGCGATGCGATTATTCTTCGGATATCTTCGAGCCCAAGGGAAAATAAACGAAAACGGAAATGATTCTGTAGGCGATGAAGCCGATACCGGCAGTGATATTCCCGATTCATCAAAAACTTCAGTCTCATCAGCAGCTTCCGATTCGACATCGGAAGAAGAGACCGAGATCCCATAATAACACCGCAACAAAAAGGGAGAAACAGATGGCAGCAACCAATCGTAGTATTCGGCGCGTTTTGGTGTCGGTTTTCGACAAAACCGGTATCGAAGGACTTGCCCATGCGTTCATCGAGGCAGGTACCGAAGTCGTTTCCACCGGTTCTACAGCGAAACGACTCGCCGAGCTCGGTGTCAATGTAACTGAAGTACAAAAGGTCACAGGTTTCCCCGAAAGTCTAGGCGGACGTGTCAAAACGCTCGATCCTCATATTCATGCAGGCATTTTGGCCGATATGACCAATCCTGCGCAGGCCGAAGAACTGAAGTCTCTTGATATCAAGCCATTCGACATGGTCATTGTCAATCTTTATCCTTTCGCTGATACGGTACGTTCAGGGGCAGATGAAGCTGACATCATCGAAAAAATCGATATCGGTGGGCCCTCCATGATTCGTGGCGCGGCAAAGAACAGTGCCAGCGTGGCTGTGATTACCGATCCTGCTGATTATGCCTTGGCCGCACAGCGTGTGGCGGATGGCAACGGATTTTCGTTGGAAGAACGTCGTTGGCTCGCTGCCAAGGCGTTTGAGACCACGGCAGCCTATGACGCGACCATAGCCGAGTGGACCGGCAATCACTGGCCGCAACCGTCGAGCATTGCCGTTGACGATTCTAGAGATACTCAAACTGCTCAAAACGCAGCCAAAACCGAAGAGGTGCAGCAGCCTGAAGAAGATATGGAAACGAATCTGTTCTCTTCTCATCTGACCCGCACTTGGGACTATGCACACGGACTCCGCTATGGCGAAAACCCTCATCAACAGGCCAGTCTTTATGTCGACGCGCTTGACCAGACCGGTTTCGCTCACGCCGAGCAGCTAGGCGGCAAGCCGATGAGTTACAACAATTACGTCGATGCCGATGCCGCATGGCGTGCGGTGTGGGATTTCGCGCCCCAGATCGCCGTCGCCGTCTGCAAGCACAACAATCCCTGCGGCCTTGCGATTGGCAAAACCGTGGCCGAAGCCCATCTCAAAGCTCACGCT